>NZ_JAPCHV010000014.1 GCF_026107645.2 Flavobacterium sp. MFBS3-15
GCAAGAATTTTTGCTGTGGTGAAACGTGAAACACCTTATGTAGATCTGATGAAATATGCTGCTTAAGAGCTAGTAAAAAATATGAAATTAAACTTGTTTAAGTCATAGAATACGCAAAGGTTTTTAAGATAGAAGAGGCCTCAAAGTTTATTCTGCTAAAGCAGAATTATATTAATTTCATGCAAAGGCGCGAAGACGTAAAGTGGGGGCCGCAAGAGATTCTTCGTTCAGAATGACAGGCGCGACTGACGTCCGAGTGAAGCTCGCGTGAGGGATAGAGGCGTCATCCTGCGGAGGCGGCACGCCCGAAAGATAGTTTCCACTCCTGCCCTTTAGTCCTCACCCTACCCTCTCCAAAGGAGAGGGAGCCGGGACGTAACACTCTTACCTAAAATCCCTGCCTTGATTTTTACGCGAAAAATTTAAGGCCAAGCTTCACTCATGAGCGGTTAACATTGTGTTTAATCGATATTTTAGCCAGCATGAGTGTAGCTGCTCCCCTCTCTTTTGGAGATGGGCCGGGGGTGAGGACAAAAAAACCACACAATCCTAAAACTATGTGGTCCTGTTATAATACGTTGCGCTTCAAATAAACAAATTAACGCATCAACCTATAAACTTTTTAGTAAGCAAGAAGCTCCTTCAGCGCCCCTTCAAACCTGCCTTTCGACAGGTACTGGTCTTCCAGCGCCTTGGTGAACGGTATGGCGCTCTCGAGGCTGCCTACGCGTTTCACAGGGCCGTCGAGGTACTCGAAGCATTCCTCCATGATCATGGCCGAGATGTCGCTGGCCACGCCGCCAAACAGCGTATCTTCCTGCAGTATGATGACCTTTCCGGTCTTCTTCACCGATTGGAATATCGTTTCCGTATCGAGCGGCTGCAGCGTGCGCAGGTCAATAAGGTCGGCTTTGATGTCGGGGTTCTTGTCCAGTGTTTCCAACGCCCAGTGTACGCCCGCGCCAAAGGAAATCACCGTTACGTCCTCCCCTTCCCTGAGCAGTGCTGCCTTGCCGAAAGGTATGGTGTAGTAATCTTTAGGCACGTCCTGGTAAGCGCTGCGGTAGAGCGCCTTATGCTCAAAGAACATCACCGGATTCGGGTCGTTGATGGCCGTCGCCAAAAGGCCCTTGGCATCATACGGGAACGCCGGGTACACCACCTTGAGGCCGGGGGTTTTGGTAAACCACGCCTCGTTGGTCTGTGAGTGGAACGGCCCCGCCTGAACGCCGGCACCGCAAGGCATACGCACTACCACGTCGGCGTTTTCCTGCCAGCGGTAATGCACCTTGGCCAGGTAGTTCACGATCGGGTTAAAGCCCGTCGATACGAAGTCGGCGAACTGCATCTCGATAACCGACTTGGCGCCGTTGATCGAAAGCCCCATGCCTGCCGACACTACGGCCGACTCGCATATTGGGGTGTTGCGCACGCGCTCCTTGCCGAACTGTGCCACAAAGCCGTCGGTGATCTTGAACGCCCCGCCATATTCGGCGATGTCCTGCCCCATGATCACGAGGTTGTCGTGGCGCTCCATCGACTGCCTCAGCCCCTGCTGGATGGCATCGATCATGCGTATGTTTTCCGTTTCCGGTGAAGGGTTAACCTCTTCATGCTGATACGGTTTGTAAACGTCATTTAATTCTTCGCTCAAACTGGCTTCAATGGCCGGTTCGGCGGAAGCCTGCTGGTAGTTCTCGTCGATTTCCTTTTTCAGTTCCGCGCGGATGGCAGCGTCGGCATCGTCGGTCAGCACGCCTTCGGCTTTCAGGAATTGGCGGTAGTTCTCCACCGGGTCCTTTACGGCCCAGGCATCCATCAGCTCCTGCGGCACATACTTGGTACCGCTCGCCTCCTCATGCCCGCGCATCCTGAAGGTCTTGAACTCCAGCAGCACCGGGCGCGGGTTTTCGCGCATCGATACGGCCAGCTCGTCCAGCTTCGTATATACCTCCAGTATATTATTCCCGTCGATGATGTGCGACTCCATGCCGTAGCCTATGCCTTTGTCGGCCAGGTTCTCGCAGCGGTACTGCTCGTTGGTTGGGGTCGAAAGGCCGTAGCCGTTGTTCTCGATGATGAACATTACCGGAAGTTCCCACACGGCGGCAATGTTGAGCGCCTCGTGGAAGTCGCCCTCGCTGGTAGCGCCCTCGCCGGTAAACACCGCGGTCACCTTACCCTCCTTGCGGAGCTTGTGCGCCAGCGCGATACCGTCGGCAACGCCAAGCTGCGGGCCCAGGTGCGATATCATCCCGATGATCTTGTACTCCTGCGTACCGAAGTGGAACGAGCGGTCGCGGCCCTTGGTAAAGCCGTTGGCCTTGCCCTGCCACTGCGAGAACAGGCGGTACAGCGGGATGTCGCGGCCGGTGAACACGCCCAGGTTGCGGTGCATGGGGAGGATGTACTCGTCCCTGTGCAGCACGGCGGCAACACCTACCGAGATGGCCTCCTGCCCTATGCCGGAGAACCATTTGGACACTTTGCCCTGGCGGATGAGGATAAGCATCTTCTCCTCAATGAGCCTTGGTTTTAATAATTTGGTATATAAATCGAGTAATTTCCCGTCGGATAACTGTTTTCTATCGAAATTCATCGCTGTTTTTTGAATAATCGTTAAAGCAGGTCAAAAGTAATAAAATAACAGGAAGTAGGTGAAAATGTTATGGGATTTTATTTTTGTTAAAATTGTAGGAGAATTTTTTGTAGGTTTATACTCGTCAGAATACTTACTTTTTATCAAAATTTCAAACTGCTAATATGAGAAAAATATTATTTGTACTAATAATAAACATATTTACGACTTTTTCGTATGGTCAAACTATTGAACAGAAAGCAAAAGTTTTTTTAGACAAGTTTAATAAAATGAATAATACCGAAAAGCGCATAGCAAGTAACTTACTCGTATCAGAATTAAACGCAATGGATCCTGAAACGAAAGGGCGATGGCTGTCAGCATTGGGATTCGGAAAAGAAAATAAAGAAAACGTAAAAAAAATATATCCAAAACCATGGACAATTGAGGAGGTTGAAAAAGAGGTCTTAAAAAAAGTTCATTTTGAATTAATTGAAGGTTCATTTATGGAGATGGGATATGATAAATCCAATCTTAATATTTTAGAACTAAAAATTATTAAAAAAATCAGCAATAAAGACTTGGCAGCATCTTATAATAACAATTTGCAAAAAGAAATTGATTCGATTGAGCAATTGATAAGTGATGAAAAAGCAGAGCGTACAAAAATAAAAGAAAAAATCCCGGAAGGCTATGCTGAACGTTATTGGCCTGATGATGAATGGGATGAGAATGGAAAAAAAATCAAGGACACATTAAAACCTCATTATAAGAGATTTCTATATTTAACCGATAATATAAAAACAAATATTAGAAAGTTGCCAGAAATGAAAGATAGTTTTGCAAAAGGTATAATAAATGAAATAGATTGGGAGGATGAAACAATTTCACATTTTTTAGTTGAAGCAATATTACAAGAAAAGGACGAATTGGATGATGCAAAAATACATGTGATGATAATTGCTGATTATAAACCCTATGACTTTTCAAAAAATGATTTCGAGCAGTTTATTTATGCTCGTCTTGTAGAATATGAAAAAGCCGAAGATCAATTTTATAGTCCATATTAACCTCCACCGCTAGCGCGAACTTCCAGTTCGTGACGGGCTGAGTGAGCACAACAACTATGAAAAAAATTACCCTACTAATCATCCTCGCTTTCCTGCTGGCGTCCTGTTCTCAGCACGAGTGCCAGTTATTCGATTACGGGGAAACCAGGATTGATACGCTGGACTATCAGGGCTATCGCCTTTTTACTGATGGCAGCGATACTGTGATGGTGGAGTTCCGGAATTTCGATGCTTACGAAACAGAGAAAAGTACAGGCGGTTTTGCGGCAAAGGGTGAATGTAAAAATGGCTTTAGTACCGAGGTTGTATGCAATACGCTAAAGAGCAGCTTCTGGATGCACTTTTTAAGGACGGATGAAGGCTATCTGTTCCGTATGAATACACCTCATGATAAACATACTGAAGAACTGCATTTTTCGTGGAAGGGCGAAATCGGGGTGAAACTAACAGGCCACTACGGCTTTACCGGTAAAAACAGTCCGATGGATAACATTTATATCAGCGATGGGGAACTCGTCGGCTTTTCAGTCGATACTACAAAAATATGGAGACGGGTTGATTCCACTCGCTAACGCGAGCTTCGGGCTCGTGCCGGACTGAGTAAGCAAATAGGCATCATTTTCCCTTATCATTCTTAAACCTGCCATCAAAAGCGAGCCGTTGTTCTGATATTACCATTATTTTTTTAGCATCGGGATGATTTGGATTAATAAGGTAATTGTATTCCTGCGGTACGATGGCGCTCGGTACTTTTAATACCGCTGCCTCATTTTGCCGTACAAAATCATCACCGATAAACTGTGTTTCAAGGGCAGGCGGCTTAGCATCCCAGTTTTCGGGAAGGGCGTCTTCAGGCAACTCCATGATAATAATGTCATCAGGAATTTCAACCTCCACATAAAACCTGTCTGTAGGAAGGTCTTTTGTCAGGTCCAGGTGTACCGAAACTTCCAGCATGGCAAGCGCGCGCGATTCGGCAGTATACACCATGCAAGTGTTTAGGCTGTTCCAGCGGTAGCCCTCTGTCATAGATGCACCCGTGCCTGTTAATGTGGTTGGCAGGTATTTTTCCCGCTCGATCCTGTAAACCCGCATCAGGCCAGGTTGCCAAATTCAAGCCTGTTAAGGCTGTTCTTCACTTCCTGTATCCCTGTTACCGAATCCAGCAGGCTTTCCGGCGTGTTGCCTCCAAGTGATGTGTTCGGTTTCTTCATCCACCTTTGGAACTTATCTTCTTCACCGTTAAACACCCGTTTACCAAAATCAATAAGTTCGGTCAGTAGCAAAATGATCTCACTTTCACGCTGGCCGAGCAGCGATTTTTCCCTTCGTTTTTTATTATAAGTGGTTTGTGGCAACCCAAAGATATGCAGTACATCTTTTACAGGCATATTGATACTACTGCCAATCACTTCAATGGCAGCGTAAGGCACACCACCCCTCATAATACTTACACGCTCCATTTTGGAAGTCCAGCTATACACTTTCCCTTCGGAAACGAGCTTCCATACAGGAAGCCCTGCTTTTACTTTTCCGGCGCGCTCAACGCTTTTTGCGGGATTGAAGATCTTTCTCTTTTTTTCAGTTTTCATGCAACAACATATTTACTGCTAATATACAACACATTTGTTACATTAGTACAATATTTTACAATTTAATTTTTTTTATATCTAAAGGCGACACAAAAAAATATATACCTTAGCCACACCAACTAATCAATTACACAAAATGAAAAAATTCGCTTTCCTCCTGCTGCTGGTTTCGTTTACCCTGCAGGCTAAATTTTACGAGGCAACAGTTCACATGACAGATGGCACTTCCAGATCCGGGTTTGCCGAGGCACCGGGCCACAAAGATTCCACACTAAAATTCAGGGCTTCCAAAGACGGCGATACCGAGAAAATCGAGAGCAGCCTCATCAGTACGGTCGACATCACTTTTGATAAGAAGACCGAAACGTTCTTCTGCGTTTATCCTGCCGTACAGACGAAAAAAGGCCCGAAAAAGGAAAGCAAGAAAAGATGGTTCGGCAGCGTGTACCAGGGCAAGACCAACTTCCTGTACATCTCGCTGGAAGGGAACATTGCTACCAGCACACCGGGAATGTATTACTACCTGCACACGCCGGGCGACGACTACACGATCAGCTTCCTGTTCGAGCTGTACGGCAACCAGAAAGTGGTGGGCGAAGAGAAAATGTACAAGAGAATGATCGAGGCCCATTTCCCTGACCGTTGCCCGGTTTTGGTGGAAAAAAGCAAGTCGGGAGAATTCAAGACCAAGGACATTAATGAAGTGATCGCTTTCTTTGAAGAAAACTGCGAGTAGCAACAATGGCCACAGAAGCCCAAATCCATAACTACCTTTCTTCCCTCCCCGAGGCGAAACGCAGCGACATGCAAACCCTTCACGACCGCTTCCTGCACCTCCTTCCGGGAGGCAGGCTGTGGTTCCTGGATGGCCGGAACGATGAGGGCAAGGTGGTTTCGAACCCCAACATCGGCTATGGGGAAATTACCATAAAATATGCGGACGGGTCGTCAAAGGAGTTCTTCAGGATTGGCCTGAGCGCTAACACCGCGGGGATATCGGTTTACGTGATGGGCCTTGAGGACAAAGAGTACCTGCGCAACACCCTCGGCGGCAGGCTGGGCAAAGCTACGATTACAGGGTACTGCATCAAATTCAAAAAACTGGCGGATATTAACAGGAGTGTACTGGAGGAAGTGATTATCCCCCGACTCATATAAAGGGACCATTCGTGTCCGGCAACACTCAAATAAGATGATTGTGAATTTGTAAGAATTATAATTTACAATTTCTTTTATCTATCCATTTTACTTACAAAAAAAAGTGTTATACAGTGTTTCCGCCCCTCCGGCGGAAACTGTTGTTTATGGCTTGTCCACAAGTCAAACATCTCGCTGAACACGCAGCAAAACCTAACCTTCTGGCTTGGGAGGCATTAACGGAACGCGTGTTAATTAAAGGTAAATAATATGAAAATACCAGAAATTCCACGTTAAAGTCATAACAATTTATTGATAATTTGCAGGAAAAAAGTTAACTTTTGATTTGTCAGAACAATAAATTAATTTGTAAGTTTATCCTGTAAGAAAATGACATGAAAACCTAGGCTCTCCCCAAATTTTGAGCTTGGGAACAAAAGGCCGAAAACTGTATTTTAAGAGCAACCGTTACAGTCCACGCCTTACTATTGCCGCCCCAAAACGATACTGTATTATTAGTTTTATTGAAGGCCTGACAAAAATCAGGCGCTATTGATAATTTTATTATTGCAAAAACTAATTATGCACAAAATCTGGAACACCCTGCACACTGTTGCCGTTGTCGGCACTGTAGTCGTATTAGTAACGTTTGTTGTGTCCCCGTTTGCGGGATGCGAGGCCGAAACGAGTGATTTTAATCCTCCTTTGGCTTCAGCCAACAAAATTGCGCACACACCGCCACCTTTTGACACATTGAAGTTTCATGCTTTCGACAAAATGTTCTTTGGCGACAAAAGTACCTCCTACAAGAAGTACCACATCATCGACAAAATGAAATATTCGGTTTCGTGTACCAAGGAGCTTCCCGATGGCAGGGTATACAGCCTGCTTTTGGTTGGCGATACCAAAATAGACAATACCGAAAATGCAGAAACGGTGCTTGAGGGGATCAAGAATATCATCACTGTGAAATATCCCAACTATGATATACTTCACCAGTACTACTTTATAAAAGACCCAAAAGAACGCGAAAGAAACCAGGCCTGTTTTTCATTGCGTGATAAGTTAAGGTACAACGAATACCATATTGGCACCTGCTATGAATATGCCGGATACAAGTGGGACCTTGAAAACAAACACATCCAGGTGGGGTATTTCATCAACCAGGGGTCGAAAGATGCAGGCCCTTTAATGAACGACCCACGCACCTATACAATGTATATCGAAATCACGAGTAAGATACTCGAGCAATTGGTACCTGAAAATGAAAACCCTGACCTAAGGAGGAAAATGGAAGCAAGCAAGTTCTAATCCACCCTTTTAGAAATAGACATAAAGCACAAAAAATCCCTCGATTGAGGGATTTCGTTATTAAGGCTTCTCGACTGCGCTCGAAGTGACAAGAGACTATGGTTATTGCTTAAAAAACAAATATCGGCCTTTCGCTCATCATGTCGTTCACTTCGTCGGCGATCTGCTCGAGGTTTTCCTCGTTGGTGTGGTCCACAATTACACGGTCGATGAAGTCAACGATGGTTTCCATGTCGGCTTCTACAAGCCCGCGGGTTGTTACTGCTGCCGTACCTACACGGATGCCGGAGGTTACAAACGGCGACTTATCATCGAACGGCACCATGTTCTTGTTTACCGTGATTTCTGCCTTTACCAGTGCATTCTCGGCTTCCTTGCCCGAAATGCCTTTGTTCCTAAGGTCGATAAGCATCATGTGGTTATCGGTGCCGCCGGAAATGATGTCATACCCGCGGTTTACGAACGCCGCAGCCATAGCCTTGGCATTTTTCTGCACCTGCATCGCATAACGGAAGAACTCATCCGACAGTGCCTCCCCGAATGCTACTGCCTTGGCAGCGATGATGTGCTCCAGCGGCCCGCCCTGGTTGCCCGGGAATACAGCGCCGTCCAGTAGCGACGACATCATGCGGATCTCGCCCTTCGGTGTTTTAAGCCCAAACGGGTTTTCGAAGTCCCTGCCCATCATGATCATCCCGCCGCGTGGCCCGCGAAGGGTTTTGTGCGTAGTGGTTGTAACAATGTGGCAATGTGGTATAGGGTCGTTCATCAGCCCTTTGGCGATAAGCCCGGCAGGGTGCGCGATGTCGGCCATCAGTAGTGCGCCTACGCTGTCGGCAATTTCGCGGAAGCGTTTAAAGTCCATGTCGCGCGAGTAGGCCGAAGCACCCGCTATGATCAGCTGTGGCTTCTCCTGTTCGGCTATTTCCTGTATCTTGTCGTAGTTGAGGCGGCCTGTCTCCTTCTCTACCCCATAAAATACGGGATTGTAGAGCTTGCCCGAAAAATTAACCGGCGAACCGTGCGTAAGGTGCCCGCCATGCGAAAGGTCGAAACCCAATATCTTGTCGCCTGGTTTCAATACCGCGGCAAAAACAGCAGTGTTGGCCTGAGACCCCGAGTGCGGCTGCACGTTCACATAATCGGCACCGAAAAGCGCTTTGGCCCTGTCGATGGCAATCTGCTCGATAACGTCCACCACCTCGCAGCCGCCGTAGTAGCGCCTGCCCGGGTAGCCCTCGGCATATTTGTTGGTCAGTATGGAACCTGCGGCTTCCAGCACCTGGTCGCTCACAAAATTTTCTGATGCAATTAGTTCAAGTCCGTGTATCTGCCTGTCCTGTTCTTCCAGGATAAGGTCGAAAATTTGTTCGTCGCGTTGCATTTTATAATTTTTCGTTAATTTGCCGTCAAAAATACAAAAAACGTTTGGTAAAACGACGGGGGAAACTATATTTGACAATTCAATAAAACAAATAAAACACATATCCATACTATGCCTATAACAGCAAATGACCCATCCCGTAAATCCTGGCTGGACGTACCCAAAGACAGCGATTTCCCTATACAGAACATCCCCTTTGGCGTGTTCATCACCAAAGACGATGTTGTAACCATAGGCACACGGATTGGCGATTATGCCATCGACCTGGGCGCAATGCAGCAGCTGAACTACTTTGAAGGCATCGAGCTGACCGACGACATGTTCATGCAGGACACGCTGAACGACTTCATATCCGATGGGAAAAAGACCTGGAGGCTGGTGCGCAACCGCATAGCCGAACTGTTTGATGCCAACAATGACGAACTGAAAAACAACGAAAACCACAAAGCCATCATCATCTTTAATATAGAAGATGTAGAGATGCAGCTTCCTGTGCTTATTGGCGACTATACCGACTTTTATTCGAGCCGCGAGCACGCCACCAATGTAGGCATCATGTTCCGCGACCCGGAGAACGCGCTGCTGCCCAACTGGCTGCACCTGCCTGTGGGCTACCACGGAAGGTCGTCTACCATTGTGCCTTCGGGCATACCGGTGCACAGGCCGATGGGCCAGACACTGCCGCCGGGTACCGACAAGCCGGTTTTCGGGCCGTCGCGCCTGGTAGACTTTGAGCTGGAAATGGCGTTCATCACTACCGATGCCAACGTAATGGGCGAATCGATACCGGTTGAGGAAGCCGAGGAGCATATCTTCGGGATGGTGCTGTTCAACGACTGGAGCGCGCGCGACATCCAGAAATGGGAATACGTGCCGCTGGGGCCGTTCCTTGCCAAGAACTTCGCCTCGTCGATGTCGCCGTGGATCGTGACCATGGATGCCCTGGAGCCTTTCCGTACCGAAGGGCCGGCGCAAACCGAACCGCAACCGCTGGAATACCTGCAGCAGCAGGGTGCGCACGCGTTCGACATTAAGCTACAGGTGGCCATAGAGCCGGAAGGCGGCGAAGAGACGGTGATTTCGAACTCGAACTTTAAATACATGTACTGGAGCATGGCCCAGCAGCTGGCGCACCACACCGTAAACGGATGCCGCGTGAACAGCGGGGACCTGATGGGCAGCGGCACCATATCCGGCCCGACGCCGGACAGCTACGGCTCGATGCTGGAGCTTACGTGGGGCGGCAAGAACCCCATCACCCTGAAAGACGGCACCGAACGCAAGTTCATCAATGACGGCGACAGCGTAATCATGCGCGGCTACTGTGAGAACGACGATGTGCGGATTGGTTTTGGCGAGGTATGCAGTAAGTTGCTACCGCCTTATAAGAAATAGATCTAAAAATGTAAAAGCCCCGGAAGGGGCTTTTTTTGTGGGCTTAATTTATTAGTGATAAATTTCCAAACTTTTGCGGGAATTACCTGTTTTTGTAAAACAGGTAATTTTACTTACCATAAATCAAAATAAAATTTTATTATTTGCACCGTTAAATAATTTATATAATTAGCTTTAAATATTTATATTTTTAAGCAAATATCTGATATGGAGATCATCAACTTCCAAAAAGTAGATTTAAGCACATATAAAAAATCATTTGATTGTAATGTATACAGCATTCACGTGAAGATAAACGACGTTAAAGGTAGTGCTGATGATATGATAAATATAATATCTGATTTAAGTTGGATTGAAAAACTAGGTGCAGTTGAGAAAAAGACATTTAAAGCTAATTCTGAAAAAACAGTTAAAAAACTTGTTGAAGACATTTTCAAAAAGATTGACTCAAAGGTAACATCAGATTTCGGAGAATATTTAATATCAGATATGGCAGGAAACGCATTACAGAAAGTACATGCACACATAAAGTTTCCAATTGCTGAATTATGGAAATCTAAGGTCACCGGAAATGATGGTTTTGATTTTCATACAGAAAGTCATACAAATTTAATTTGTTTTGGAGAAGCCAAATACAATTCGAATTCTAATCCATACTCAGCAGCTTTACAGCAAGTAAATGGATTTATAAAAGCAAAAAAGGATGATTCTGAGTTATTACAACTACAACCATTTTGTACTAGTGGCTGTATTGACAATTATATAAATAATAATCGCAAAGCTTATATTCTTGCATTTTCACTCAATACAAAAAATTCGAAGTTAGTTTTTAAAAACCTCATTAAAAGCATTGAGATTGACGAGTTATTTACTTTTCCTGAACTATACATTATTGGAATAGAAATATGAGAATAGCTAACTTAATTAATCCAAGCTCTGATATAAATAATACTATTGTTGGAATCTTAGACAGACTTCATGCAAATGGTCCTATATCATTAGAAGATTTAGAATCATTAGCCTATATTAAAAAGTTTCACGAGAATGTATTTACTTTATATGAAAGTAAAGTAATATATCTGCTTGGACTATTTTATAAAGTAAATGCACCAAATAGTATTTTAGAGGAAGTCTATGATATATTTGCGAAAAGTATTATATCAGAAACCGGCAAACCCTTTACACCAGTTCAAGCCGATGCATACAAGCACATTGAGAAGAAAATATTTTTTTCATTTTCTGCCCCTACTAGTGCTGGAAAATCATTCCTTTTCAGAGAGTTAATTAAAAGTGCAAAAGGAGATATTATAATTATAGTACCATCAAGAGCTCTTATAGCAGAATACATCAAAGTGATTAAATCTGATATTTTAAGAAATGTAAATGAGGTTTTAGTTCTACAGTTTATAGAAGATATTAATAAGGCCAAAACCACTCGCCGAGTTTATATTGTTACTCCGGAAAGAGGCAAAGATTTGTTTAAATACTTGGACAATTTTAATATAGAGCTATTCCTCTTTGATGAAGCCCAAATATCTGAAGAACCTATAAGAGGCTTAACATTTGATGCTTTTGTAAGACGTGTACATCGATATTTACCGCATGCTAAAAAAGTATTCACACATCCGTTTATTGACAATCCAAATGCTCAACTACAAAAACATAATTTTACTATTAACGCTGCCTCGAAAACTTATGAACAAAACGCTGTTGGCAAAATATTTTTATCATATAATAACGGTGAATTTAGCTTTTTTTCACCTTATTCAAATACTACAAAATCACATAGAGTAAATAATCATGTTGATGAAGTTGAACAAATACTTAAAAATAAAGGAAATGTCCTGATTTATATAGCAAAGTCAAAAATCTACAGTGGCGAATATTTGGATATTTTCAAGAAATACATTGATTTATGCCCACCAATTATTAATTCAGCAGCATTATCATTAATAAATGACTTAAGAGAATATATTGGTGCGTCAAAATATCATTCTAGAAATCATTCAATAATGATTGATTTAATTGAAAAGGGGATTGTTATTCATCATGGATCCATACCATTAAAAGCTCGACTAATTATTGAAGACTTTGTAAATAAAAATTTTGCAAGAATATGTTTTGCTACCTCTACCTTGATACAAGGCATAAATATGCCATTCGATATCGTATGGATTGATAATTTTAGATTTGAGGGTAGCGATGATCAAAAAAACTTAAATTTAAAAAATCTTATTGGTAGAGCGGGAAGAACAACTACAAAAAAAAATCTTTTTGACTTTGGGTATGTGATAATTAAAGAAAGTAGTTTATCAAAATTCTGTAATAGAATGCAAAACAAAGCAATGCTAAAAACTACATCCCTCCTAGAAAGTGATATTTCCGATATACCTGACGATCAAAAAGACTTAGTTACAGCAATAAAAAACGATACTTTCAATAATGAACTCAACATTACAAATGAACAAATAGAACGGTTAAATAAATCAAACATTGATAATCATATAAAAATTATACTTGACGGTATGCTCATAAATAAAAGGGCATTAAAAGCCAGCGAATATTATGATTTAGGACAAAAAAAACGGGAAGAAATAAAATTGGCTTTTAAAAATATATTTTTAGCACATTTAAGAAAAGACATTCTAACAAAAGCTGAACAAATTATATTAAGCACTTCTATTCCAATCTTATTATGGCAAATACAAGGAAAATCATTTCGAGAAATTGTATCGTTAAGATTAGCATATTTATCTCAGGAGAAGGAAAGAAAGAAAATTCAATCTGACCTAAAAAAAGGAAATATATCAAAGAAAGAAGCAAAAAATCTATTAAAAAAGTTATTTATTAAAAGATCGAATATTGCGACTTCACTACCCGACTCTAATGCTTCAAGTGCTACACTTTTTAAAAATGATACTCCTGTTTCTAAAATTCAATATGATTTAGTCGTTTTTGATACTTATGATTATATAGATAAAGTTATTTCTTTATCATTATCTGATCCATTATCAGCAGCATTTCAATTATATTACGAAAAAACAAATGATGAAAGAGCAATATATATGAAAAACTATATTAAATATGGAACTAATGATTTGACCGAAATTTGGCTTTTAAAATATGGCTTTAGTTTTGAAGAGATTGAAGAGATTCGCCCATATATCATTAGCATTGATGAAAATAGCATAAAATTTAATCCTTTTATTAATCTCGTAAATAGAAGAATAAAAAGGATTATTGAACGATATATCTAAGTTGAATAATTTTTCTTTTACAACTAACTTGTACCACTAACATTTGCTTAGTAGTCGTAAAGTATGTCTCCAAATCCTCACCCGTACCCCTCAAATTCTAAATAACATCCTCCATCCACGTAATTTCTCATGGCTAAAAAGGCAGCTTTGCTACATTTACTGCAAAAAACAAGCATGAAAAAAATTACCTTACTAGCACTACTGCTTTCGGGCATGGCCGCCGGCGCACAGGAATTCCAGTGGGTGCGCACCCCCGGCTCTACGGTAAACTTCAATCCTGACATGGTGGGGTACTCCTCTGCCGCCGATGCTTCGGGCAACATTTATTTTACCGGCTTTGCGGGCGAGCCTTATGCCTACAACGACATGATGGGCAACCTGTACTTCAACAAATATGACAGCAACGGAGGGTTGGTATTTTCTACCGTGATTGGCGGGAAAGCCTGCAACCACAACATGGTAACCGACTCGCAGGGCAACGTGATCCTGTCGCTGGGCTATGTGGGCAACATTACGATGGACGGCACTACCCTATCCACAACCGACCAGGGCGACCAGTTTGTACTGGCAAAATTCAGTCCGCAGGGCACGCTGCTGTGGCACAAGCCAATAACCACCGCGGAGGAGTTTACATGGACCTCAGAAATGAATGGCCTTACCGTGGATGCCAACGACAACATTTACATCGGCTACGGCAACTTCATGGACAGCTTCATCGACAAATATTCGCCCGATGGCGCAAAGCTGCTTTCGGTTGCAAACGAGAATGTGAGCCGCATCACCTCGGTAAGCATTGACAGCGAGGGTAACATCTATGCTGCCGGCTCGTGCGCCGAATTCAATGCTTTCTTTAGTGGTGTTTCTGTACCTACCGACATGCAATACAACACATTCGTCATAAAATACTCCCCTCAGGGCGCATACCAGTGGGTCAGGTTTGTAGAGGACATCACCTGCCCTGCGCCCCAGGTGGTGGCACGCACGCCCAATGAGGTCTATTTCAGCTCTTACCTTTTCGGTTCCTTTGAATTTGGCACCACCACTACCGAAGGGCCGCTGGATGGCATGTTTGATGACTTTTTCCTGGCTAAGCTTGATGCTTCCGGCAACTACCAGTGGGTGCGGGAGGTGTTGGGCAATGGCAGTGCTGCACAGGGTAACAGGAATTTTTTGGCCCTTGATACCGACGGCAACGTGTACTTTACCGGCTTTACCACAGGGACAATAAATTGGGGTAACGGCATTACGACAGTAAGCTCGCCCATGAACAGGGATGCCATTGTATTGAAATACAATCCGGAAGGTACTGTAATGTTAGCAAAAACTGCCGGCGGCACAGGCTATGACAATGCGGCCGGCATCTCGCTCGACACCTCCGGTAACATCTACCTGACGGGCATGGTTAATGGGCCGGCAGCGTTTGATGAGTTGGAAATTACAGGCGACGGGCAGTTTAACTACATCCCCTACCTTGCAAAGCTGTCCAACACCACTATGGGCGGCAGGGACATAGGGGCAAACGGCATATTCCTGTATCCCAATCCTGCTTCGGGCCAGGTTTTCCTTGAGGGCATCAATGGCACTGCAAGCGGGGCTATCTTTAATGCCATCGGACAGCAGGTCATGGCTTTTGAAACGGACGGCACATCGCCCATTACTATTGACCAGCTCCCATCGGGTATGTATCTTTTGAAGGTGTCTGGGGGGGCAGCGGTGCGATTTGTAAAGCGCTGAAACACATGACTATTAATATTAAATTAATATAACAAATACTGAAGCCTGTGTGATTATTTTGTAATTGTAAAGTATTTTTTAATAAAAAATAGCCTACTTTTGGGGGCTATTTTTTTTATGCCTGCATAGTAACGGGACACGGGGTGCAACTCTTAAATAGAGGTTAATCTTTTAATAAATGTTACTTAAGGGCAAAACACCTTAGTGTAAATAGTATCTAATTTTGCAGAGAAATCCTTGCTAAAAGAACAGTCTAAAAGAACAATTTATGGAAAGAAAAATTACCTTCATCAGGCTTATTTCATTACTCGCACTGGCATTAATGATAACGCCCGGAAGCTATGCGCAGGTGTACCAGCATGACTTTGGTACAACTAACATAACTGCACATCCTTACAATGTAGCCCCGGCTATATTAAACCCGGATCTCTCTTCATCCTCATGGACCAACAGTACCGGATCATGGACCAGCTTTGCAGGTTCTGCAGGCCAGGCCATAGCGCTGAACAACAGTTCTGGCAACCCCACTATAACGCTCACCTTCAACGTAGCGGCCGGCAAGACGCTGGACGTTACATCGTTCAGCTTTTGGAGGCAGCGAAGCAATTCGGGTGCCCAAAACTGGACTATGACCATCAACGGGATTAACGTTGGTTCGGGAACAATAGCCCAGGGTGGCGGCGTGAATACCGGTAACATTACTGTGGCCAACCCTGTAAATGGCATTACCGGCACTGTAACGGTGGTAATTACACTAAGCGGTGCTTCGGGCAGCGGTACTTTCAGGCTGGACGACTTTACTCTTAACGGTACAGTAAATTCAGGATGCACCGCACCTGTAATTTCGTCGTTCTATCCAACTTCCGGTCCGGCAAATACACTGGTGACCATTACAGGAAGCGGGTTTGAGGCAGGAACGACTTCAGTGAAATTTGGCGGGGTGGAATCGGCAGGCTTTACTGTAATTTCAGATACCGAAATTAAAGCCATACTGCCTTCCACGGCGGTTACAGGCAACGTTACCGTGACTACCAATGCCTGTGTGGGGACATCGTCTTCCTTTACAGTCATATCATCCAACTGCCCAACGTTTGCAGCTCCTACAGAACTTTTTATCTCTGAAATTTATGATGCTCCTTCCGGTGAGGGTGGAGCCATCGAACTATATAACGGCACATCCGGCCCTATAGACCTTTCGCAATACAGCATCGTTCGCCACGGTTCTGTGGGCGGTCCGGCTACCTTTACGCTGAACCTGACAGGTACGCTTGCGGCAGGCGGCATCCATATCGTGCGCACGAACACGACAGTATGCGGGCTTACGGGCACGCCGGTAAATATGCTTCCTACAGGCTTTAATGAAGATGACGAACTGGAGCTTGTTAAGAACTCTTTGGTGATCGACAGGGTAGTTACTCCTGATAACGTAGGCTTCAGCATGATACGCAACAGTAATGCGGCAGTGCCCCAGACAACTTTCAATGCTGCCGACTGGGCTATTTCAAACACTGAAGACTGCGCCAACCTTGGCATACACAATATCACTTCATCACCTTCAGACCATATTTCTGCACAGCCACTGAGCGCTGCCATCTGTGAAGGCGACAACGTACAATATACCGTTACCCTGAGTTCTGTTTCAACTTTTACCTATCAATGGAAAATGCTGAATGCATCAGGCAACTGGGTAAACATTACCGACGGGCCTAACTTTTCAGGAAGCACTACTACAGAGCTTACCGTAATTGATGCACCAATGGATTTTAATGGCGCACAATTCTACTGCCAAGCTACCTCTGCAGGATGTACCCTTATAAGCAACGCGGTGCAGCTAACGGTATCGCCGCAGCCTTTGGCAGTTTTGGTTCCTGTAGTTCCAACGTGTACCATACCTACCGGCGGAATACTTATCATGCCTTCTGTAGGCGACGGCCTTACCTATAGCATTGACGGCGTGAATTTTCAAACAGGGCTGGCTTTCAACGGCCTTGCCCCGGGAAGCTACACACTTACAATAAAATCTTCAGCCAACTGTGTGTCCATAGTGCCATTTGTGGTAGCTCCGGCCCCACTGGCACCTGCGGTAGCCGACGTTACCGTAACCCAGCCCGGCTGTACAACCGCAACAGGGAGCATTACTGTAAATACGCCTGTTGAATTGGGCCTTACCTACAGCCTTGACGGTACGAATTTCCAGAACGGAACTACATTTGCCAACCTGTTGCCGGGTGATTATACAGTGACTGTTATGACAGCGCTGGGATGTACATCGGTAACAACAGCAATTACAATTCAGGATGCGCCTGCGACACCGGCGGTAGCTACAACTGCCGTAACACAGCCGGACTGTACCACGGCCACGGGAAGCATTACAATATCAGCCCCGGTTGGCGCAGAATATACTTACAGCGTTGACGGTACAACATTCCAGGCTTCCCCAACATTTAGCGGGCTGGCTCCCGGTACGTATACCGTTACTACGCAAAATACTGACGGATGTACATCGGTTACAGGAAACATTACCGTAAACCCGGCTGTGATTGTCCCTGACGTAGCGACTGTTACTGTGACACAGCCCGACTGTACTACCGCTACAGGAACTATTGTAGTTACATCACCTGTTGGAGCCGGCTATACGTACAGCGTTGACGGTACAACATTCCAAAGCTCAGCTACTTTTGCTAACCTTGCACCGGGTAGCTACACTGTGACTACAGAAAGCGCCGACGGATGTACATCTGCTACAACTTCCATTACTATAAATGTTGCTCCTGCTACACCTGACGTTGCAACGGTTACAGTGACGCAGCCAACCTGTACTACACCGGGAAGCATCGAAGTTACTGCACCGGCCGGCCTTGAATACAGCATAAACGGCACCACATTCCAGACAGGTACAACATTTGCCGGCGTGGCCCCTGGTACTTATACCATAACTACCCGCAATGCCGACGGATGTACATCGGTAACAGCCCCTGTAACCATCGACCCTGCACCGGGATCGCCGGCTACTGCAACAGCCACTGTAACCCAGCCTACATGCAGCCTTACATCGGGAACTGTAACAGTAACCGCACCTGTAGGAAATGACTATACATATAGCATTGACGGCACCAACTTCCAGGCATCGACAACCTTTGCTAACGTTGCACCCGGCAATTATACGCTTACCACCCAACTGAACGGATGTACTTCTACCACATCGGTAACAATAAACCCTGTACCGGCTTCGCCTGTAGCGGCAACATTTACCGTAACACAGCCAACCTGTGCCACCCCGGCCGGTACTATTGAAATTACTGCACCGACAGGCGCAGGCCTTACCTACAGCATTGACGATACGACATTCCAGAACGTTACTACATTTACCAATGTCGCTCCGGGTACATACACCATCACAACACAGAATGCCGATGGCTGTAAATCGACTGTTACGGCAGTTGTAGACCCGGCACCGGGAGCTCCTGCTGTTGCAGCTACGACCGTTACGCAGCCTAACTGCAGCGGTGTGACAACCGGAACAATTGAGATTACAAGCCCTACAGGCGGTACTTATACCTACAGTATTGACGGTACCAACTTCCAGGCATCGACAACCTTTGCAGGGCTCGCGCCGGGCAACTATACTGTTACAACAGATAATAGCGGCTGCCAGTCGGTAACCGGAACCATTACGATAAACCCTGTACCGACAGTCCCTGTTGTGGCCAACACTACGGTTACACAACCTACATGTGCCGCACCTACAGGTACTATCGTGGTTAACGCACCAACCGGTGCAGGATTCACATATAGTATCGACGGTACAACTTTCCAGAGCGGCACTACATTCGCCAACCTTGCAGGAGGAGCTTACTTTGTTACCGTAATGAACGCCGGCGGATGTACTTCGACTACAGGAGTTATCAATGTTGACGATTCGCCTGTACCGGCTGCTGCCCAGGCCAACCTGACACAGCCTACCTGCTTTACAGGCACAGGGCGTATAGACGTGACTTCGCCTACAGGCTCGGGCTTTACTTATAGCATAGACGGCACTAATTTCCAAAACGGAACGTCGTTTATCAACCTTGCTCCGGGAAGCTACACCGTTACTGTAACCAACATCGAAGGCTGTACATCAACAGCATCGTTTACCATCAATGCCCAACCTGCGAATCCGGCAGCTCCTACCCTGACAGCTGTTGACGCTACTTGCGATATGGGAACAGGATCGGTATCAGTAACTGCTCCTGTAGGTACACAATACTCTTATAGTATCGACGGCGGTTCAACATGGCAGGATGAGGCCAGTTTTGAAGGCCTTGCACCGGGCAGCTATAGCGTAATCGTTATGACTGATGCAGGTTGCGAGTCGGGAGAAACTACGATAACAATTTCTGAGCCTGTAAACAACATCGTGATCACAGGAACACAAGGTTGTGAAGGTTCCGGCTTTGATACTACTTATGTGCTGAATGCATCGGTAAGCGGTACAGATGAAAACACAGCAACGATTGTATGGAAGGATGCAGCAGGCAACGAGATCGCTACAGGGACATCATTTGATGCCACAGCTTATGCCGATGCCAATGGTATAACGCCGGCACAATACCCGCTTGCCTTTATGCTTACCGTGACTACACCCGGAGGATGCATCAGGAGCCAGATCTTTGAAGTGGATGGCACCTTCTGCGGCATACCAAGGGGTATATCGCCAAACAACGACGGTAAGAACGACAGCTTCGACATTTCGGGCATGGGTGCGAATAAGGTTTCCATCTTTAACCGCTATGGCGAAGAGATTTACAGCAGGAACAATTATACCAACGAATGGAGCGGGCAATCGAACAGCGGCGATGAGCTGCCAACGGGCACCTACTTCTACGTAATCGAAAATTCCGGCAAAAGCAGGACCGGATGGGTTTATGTAAACAGGGAACAATAATTTTTTTCTTCCAGAAGTTGGAAATCCCCATTGCGAAAGCGGTGGGGATTTTTTTATGCAAACTATTTTACTTTACGATTTATGTGTAACTTTATGGTTCATTCGAAATGCATGGGAAACATTCTAAAAATATCTTTGCTGTTTCTTTTGTTTTCCTTTTCGGGAAAAGCACAAACTTCTGTAGAGGACACCCTCACAGCATCCTATCGCTACAACAAAGCCAGGGCTCTCTATATAAAAAGCTTACATAGCAAAAGTTCAATGCATTTGAATAAACTTGGTGCCGAGTTTCGTGATAAGCTCAACTTTTTTGGTGATAGTACAGTTCTTGCCACCAGGGAAGGTGCTTTAAAATGGATAAAAGAAAACCTTGAGCGTACCGACTTCGAAACTTATGAGGCCGCCGTTAACGAATATGAGGCAATCGGAGTTGCATCGGCAAATCAGGTTAAAGATAACAGTGAGTTTTATGACTACATAAAATATTGCGCACTATATCACAAGGAATACAGCCTGCTACCCGATGTATGCCTTGATGTCCATAGTTCAAATCCGGAACTATTAGACCTTTATAAAAAATATGAATGATGAAAGCCGGGCTGTTGCCCGGCTTTACTTTTAAAATATATCCGCATCACCCTTGCCTTCCCTAACGACAACCGGTTCGGGGCCGGATAGGTCGATGATAGTTGAGGGAGTGTTGTCACCATAGCCGCCATCGATCACGGCATCCACAAGGTTTTGCCATTTCTCAAAAATCAGCTCCGGGTCGGTGGAGTATTCCAGTACCTCATCGTCATCGTGTATAGAGGTGGAAACAATGGGGTTGCCCAGCTGGCGTACTATTTCGAGTGCGATGTTGTTATCGGGCACACGGATACCTACAGTATCCTTCTTTTTAAACTCTTTTGGCAATTTGTTATTGCCCGGAAGGATGAACGTATAGGCGCCCGGCAGTGACTTCTTCAGTATTTTGAATGTGGGTGTATCAATCTGCTTCACGTAGTCGGAAAGGTTGCTCAGGTCGCTGCATACAAAGGAAAAATTGGCCTTTTCCAGCTTGATTCCCTTTATTTTGGCAATGCGTTCCAACGCCCTGCTGTTGGTGATGTCGCAGCCCAGGCCGTACACGGTATCGGTCGGGTAAATGATAAGGCCCCCCTCGCGGAGAATCTTTACCACTTTGGCAATTTCTTTCTCATTGGGATTCTCGGGGTATATTTTTATGAATTGCGCCATAATTCTTTGCTTCTGTTTAAAGCCTTAAAGTTACGAAACAATCAGGAAACAGGCGTTAAGGCAAACTTAAACATTGCATTCCCCTACTCTACCACCACGATCTCATATTTTTCAAGAAGCCCTTTCAGCCCTTCCTGCGAGAATCGTGCGCGTCGCAGCTTGTTCCGTTCAGGGTCGATGGAGTAGTTATAGCTTGTCGTAAAATCGGCTTTTTGCGCAATGGAGTCATGGAACACCGCCTTGTGCAGGTTGCAGTTATCAAACAGCACTTCGGTAAGGTCGGTACTCATGAAATCGACAGCAATGAGGGAGCAATCGGTGAATATGGTTCCTTTTATCTTCAGGGTATAGAACTTGGCATAATCCAGCGTGCTGTTTTTGAACTCTATAGAAAAAAACAGCTTGTCGACCATCGAGAAATTCACCCCGGTAAAATTGCAGTTATCGAAGAACGCGCCCCTAAGCCCCACATAGTTGATCTTCGCCTCACTGAAATTGCAGCTGATAAAATTGCAGTCGATAAAGGCCACGCCGGTAAAGTTGCATGCGGTAAAATCGCATTGCGTAAAGGTACAGCGCTCAAAATCCTTGTACATGATGTCGTCCTGATTGTATATTTTCCCTGTTATCTGCTGGTCGATAATGTAGTTTTCCATGGGGTAAAAGTATTGATTTATGGAACGCGGATGACGCGGATGTTGCAGATGCTCACGGATTTTTCCCTTTAGCCATGACAGCAGCGGCATCCCCGACGAAGGAGGGATACAGCGTATGGCAGGACTAACGATGGCAAAAATGCGCTTAGATGGCTGCTTCTAAAAAATCATCTGCAGTACTGATGGTAAGATTTGCAGCAGGGTTTGAGTGAGCGGGCGCTGCTCCCCTCTCCTTTGGAGAGGGGCCGGGGGAGAGGACTTTTTCATCCGCTTTTTACGTTACAAATCTCGACCAAAATCGCTATTTTTGCAATTATGAAAATGGATATCCACAAGTATATAAGCCAGTTGAATGATGCCCAGCAGGCGCCAACTTTACAGAAGGACGGCCCCATGATGGTGATAGCCGGTGCGGGTTCGGGTAAAACAAGGGTACTCACCATACGCATTGCTTACCTGATGAGCCAGGGAGTGGACGCGTTCAACATCCTGGCGCTGACCTTTACCAACAAGGCGGCCAAGGAAATGAAGAAGCGTATTACCGAAATCGTAGGCCCCGAAGCGAAAAACCTTTGGATGGGTACGTTTCACTCGGTATTTGCGAAGATATTGCGGATTGAAGCGGCTAAGCTCGGCTTTCCGTCCAACTTTACCATATACGATACGCAGGACAGCGTGCGCCTTATCTCATCCATCATCAAGGAAAAACAGCTGGACAAGGACGTCTACAAACCCAAACAGGTTTTGGGACGCATATCCTCATATAAAAACAGCCTGATCACGGTTAAAGCGTACTTCAATAACCCGGAGTTGCAGGAAGCCGACGCCATGTCGAAAAAACCGCGGCTGGGCGAGATCTACGAAGAATATGTAAACCGCTGCTTTAAGTCGGGCGCGATGGACTTTGACGACCTGCTGCTGCGTACCAACGAACTGCTGAACCGTTTCCCCGATGTGCTGGCCAAATACCAGGACCGTTTCCGCTACATTCTCGTGGATGAGTACCAGGATACCAACCACTCGCAGTACCTTATCGTTAAAGCATTGTCGGACCGGTTCCAGAACATCTGCGTGGTAGGCGACGACGCGCAGAGTATCTACGCATTCCGTGGGGCGAACATCAACAACATCCTGAACTTCCAGAAGGATTACGACAATGTTCAGGTGTACCGCCTGGAACAGAATTACCGCTCGAGCAAAAACATAGTGGAGGCAGCCAATGCCATCATCGATAAGAACAAGACCAAGCTGGACAAGGTGGTTTGGACGGCCAACGACGAAGGCCACAAGATAAAAGTGCACCGCAGCTTTACCGATGCCGAGGAAGGCCGGTTTGTGGCCAGCACCATCTTTGAAGAAAAGATGCGCAACCAGCTGACGAATAACAAATTTGCAATACTGTACCGCACCAATGCGCAGTCGCGCGCCATGGAAGATGCCCTGCGCAAGCGCGACATACCGTACAGGATATATGGCGGCTTGTCCTTCTACCAGAGAAAAGAGATTAAGGACGTGCTGGCCTATCTTCGCCTGGTGATCAATCCGAAGGACGAGGAGGCACTGATACGGGTTATCAATTACCCTGCGCGCGGTATTGGCGACAGTACGGTAGAGAAGCTTACCGTTGCGGCCAACCACTACAAGCGCTCTATTTATGAAGTGATGGAGAACATCGACAAGATCGACCTGAAGCTGAACAGCGGAACGCGCAACAAGCTGCAGGATTTTGTCATCATGATCAAGAGCTTCCAGGTTATCAACGAAAACCAGGATGCCTTTTACCTTGCCGAGCACGTAGCCAAAAAAACCGGCCTCATACAGGAGCTTAAAAAAGACGCCACCCCCGAAGGCATTGCGCGCATAGAGAACATCGAAGAGCTGCTCAATGGTATACGTGATTTTGTGGAAGGACAGCGCGAAGTGGACGGCGCCAGGGGAGCATTGGCCGAATTCCTTGAGGACGTTGCCCTTGCTACCGACCTTGACAAAGACACCGGTGACGACGACCGCGTAGCCCTGATGACGGTACACCTCGCCAAGGGGCTGGAATTCCCGTATGTATTTATCGTGGGGATGGAGGAAGACCTCTTCCCGAGCGCCATGAGCCTTAACACCCGCAGTGAACTGGAGGAGGAACGCAGGCTGTTTTACGTTGCCCTTACCCGCGCTGAGCACCAGGCCTACCTAACCTATGCACAATCACGCTACCGATGGGGCAAACTGGTAGACAGCGAGCCGTCACGCTTTATTGAAGAGATTACTGATACCTTCCTGGAATACCTTACACCCGCGGAAAACAGTTACCGCTATAAGCCGATGATCGATGCCGATATTTTTGGTGATGTGGACAAGTCGAAGCTGCGCCAGGTAAAACCAACCAACACCCCGCCTCCGGCATGGGTAACATCCAATGACCCGGCACCAAGCACCAGCATCCGCCGACTGAAGCCTGTGGACGGGCGCAGCTCAGTAAGCAGCACGCCAATGCCCGACACCAAACTGGTTCCCGGCAACATAGTGATGCACGAACGCTTTGGCAAAGGTGAAGTGCTCAATCTTGAAGGCGTGGGCGCCGACAAGAAGGCTGAAATACGATTTGAAGTTGGGGGAATTAAAAAACTGTTGCTGCGTTTTGCGAAGCTGGATGTGATCAGTTAATTGGTTTCGGGTTTAGAGTTCGGGGTTCAGGGTTGCCTGGTGTTATGGAAATAGCCTTGTTTTATGTAATGGTAGAGACACAATGACTTGTGTCTTGCACGATGTTATTAGGCAATAAATGCCACAGCCTCAACCTCCAGTAAGTAATCAGGGTTGCCCATGCCTGCTACGAACAATGCCGTAATCACGGGCTGGTTTTCATTATCTTTAAAGAAACGTTGCGATGCCTCAAACCCTTTGCGGATGTCCTGCCCCTGGGTAATATAGATATTCATTTTGATGATGTCCCTGAAGGTAGCGCCTGCTGCCTTTAGTGCATTTTCGATATTCAGCATTACCTGCTCCGTTTGGGCGGCAATGTCGCCTTTTCCGATGATTTCGCCCTTCGGGCTAACCGAATTCTGCCCACCGATATAAATGGTTTTTCCATTGCCGGAAGTAGTAACCACCTGCGAAAACGCGGGGCTTTTCATCAGCGTGTCAGGGTTTAGGAACTGTATGGCCATGGTATTTAATTTTGTTGTTCAACATAATTTGCCAGCTTGTCGAGCGACTGGCGCGTACCCTCTTCATTATCTTCCGGCTTTATGCCCGATGGGATGTCATCAAAAAGCAACGTGATTAAAGTATCCTCTTCTTTAGGTTCAAAGTATACGGTCATTTTCATTTCGCCGGTAAAGCTTTCATCCTCCGAATCAAAAACAGTAACCAGAATAATCTTTTGGTTAGGGATGATTTCGAGGAACCTGGCTGTAAAGCGGTCTTCATGATCACTGGTTTTACCTGAAAATCCAGTTTCCTCTTCGGCATAATACAACGACATTTCATAACCTCCTCCTGTAGAAAAGTCGAATGAATGGATTTTGCCCGTCATGCCATCGGGAGCCAGCCATTGTTCCAGCGCTTCGGCGGAAGAAAAGGCATTATAAACTACTGTGACCGGCGCCTTGATATGCTTTATGTTTTTGGTAGATTGCAAAATCATTAGTCTTTGTTTAGTGTCCCATAACTGTTGTGGTACTCTTTCCCTTCTTTAGGCCGGGTAAACTTCAGTGCCGACCACACTTCATTCACGCTCAATGCAGTGCTTTCCACAAAACCGAAATCATACCCGATCCTGATGACCTCCTTAATGTTCAGGTCGGTGCCGAGCTGCTTTGCCTTGGGCCATGATACCCATAACATACTATTTGGGGCAAGGTACCCCTTCAGTTTAGGGAAAAATTGTTCCAATTGTTGTTGGTTTTTAGCAAAAAGATGAATGTAGTCAAACGTGCCGATAAGCCTTTTGATGATTTTTAATTCCGGCAGCCTAATGCCGGCGATGGCATTTTCGTCCGGATTTGCGATATAGGCCCGCGAATGTTGCTTTACACCCATTTTTTCGGCTACAGTCCTTTCCATAACTTAAAGGTAGCAAGCCCATTCTAAATAAAAATCGCTTTTAACTATTAATTATCAAGGCAATACATATTGTCAAATAGTTCCAAAGATATTAGGTAAATATTTTTAAATGCCTTACATTTGTACTATTGTCAACTATGTTATGAGTAGGCAATATTAAAGACCCAGGGGCTTCCACCCACGGGTCTTTTTCATTTATAGCAATATCACTTCGGGTGTGGCCGGGAAACTTATTTTTGCTGCCGCTTCACCATCTCGTTGATCCAAATCGGGGCAAAGGGCGACGTACACCCTTTCGACACCGGATAATCCCTGTAAATGCCCAGCTTCTCCCCTATTTCCAGTGCTCTTTGTCGGAATCCCGGGTGGTTGATACCTATGTTGGCCAGTGTCGTGTTCATTGTCCACTGTACTTCGGGCGGTGCGGTTGGCATTTCTTTTTCGATGCGGCTGAGAGTGGCATCAATGTCGATGCCTTCCGGTTCGCGGGCCACCCTTCCTGCCATGAGGCTCCAGCCCGATCGTGCCGCCCATTTATTATCCGAGTCCATCCATTGCTCCCTGAACTGCTCTTTATCCGGAAAATCCTTCAGCACATAGGAATTGAACCAGTCAGCCTCATGCACAAAATCCATCGTGTGTGCCATGCGGCTCACTTCCTCTGCCGACAGCTTTTTCGGGTTGACGATAAGCGTGGCCAATAACCTTGCTTCAACATAGCCTGTATCCCAAAGCTCAAACGCCAACTCGTGGTTTACCTTTATTTTTTTGGCAATGGGCCGAATATCACCGAGTTTTACGCCAAATTGTTTTACCGCTCCATATTTGGCATTGTGGGTAAAGGTGCTCTCATTGCGCAGGGACTCGAGGTGGGTAAGGATTTCAGGTACTCTCATAAACTTTTAAGGTTGATCATTAATTAAACTTTCGCTTCTTCCCTTTCGAACAGCGCATTGGTCCGCCGTACAGATTCCATGTCTTTATAGTCCAGCCACTCCTGGCCTTTCCGTTTGCGCATCCAGTTATCGTAATAGCGTATAGCCGCTACATTCAGTAAGCCTTTCCACAGGTTGACAGGACTGCCGGCCAGTGAGCGCAGGCTCAGCGAAAAACCAGGAGTGAGGTATTTCATGTAATGCCACCATCCCTCGGGCATATAAAGCATCTCTCCGTGCTGCAGGTTGGTAATATAGGGCTTAACCTTCCTGAGTGCGGGAAATCTTTCAAAATCGGGGTTGTCAAAATCAATGTCTTCATTGCAAATCCATGAATACGGAAGGCGATACATGTACTTTGTCTCTTTCGGGTCGACAAGTACACATTGTTTTTTGCCCTCAAAATGGATATGGAAAATATTCGGAAAGTCGATATCATAATGCATAAAGACTTTGGCATCCTGCCCACCGAAGAATACCAGCGGCAGGCTTTTTATCAGCCGTAAACCCAACTTCGGCCACTTCATATCTGCCTTCATGGCAGGAACGTCTTTCATGAGGTTATATAAAAAAATGCGCAGGTCGGTAGGGCCTTTTTCCAGGATGTCTATGTACTCCGACATTGTCATGGTAAAGTCGGGTTCGTTCACTTTTTTGGTGTAATCTGTCTTCCTGCTGTCATATAGCGGAACAGTCTTATCGCCTGCTAGCTCTCTAAGGAATTTAAAATTCCATTTGCTGAAGGCGGGCCAATCCTCAATTTGGTTCGTAATGACAACCGGCTTTTGAGGCTTGTAATAGTTTTCTATAAACTCTTTTTTTGTAAGCTTCTCAACCCTTTCTATTTCAATATAATTAAAGCCCATATCGTTTTATTTGTATCGGGAAAGGTACAGGAAATAAGGAAGCAGAACAACATCGCTAAAAAAAAATCCCCCGAGGACGGGGGATGTAAATCTAGAGCTTACTTATATAACTCCCATAAATATCCTTAAACTGGTAGCCTTCGCTAAAACGGTCCTTGCTCAGCTTGTTGTTCTCTGCCAGTCCCCACAGAATGAATTCCTTCATGAAGTACATATCTTCTTTCGGTGTATCGGGCTGGTATTTCTGAACCAACTGCTTCAAAGGGATAATGCTGTCCAATAGCTTATGATACTCCTTATCAGTGGTATCGTCTTCCATCTCCACACCGCTTTCGTTAAAGAACCAGTCGATGAGCTCCTGGTATGGACCTTTACCGTCATTCTTTTCCAGCTTTTCAATTTTCGGGAAGTAGTCAGCAAATACCGTTTTTACCGCGCTGCCAATCAGGTGTTCGGCAACGGCTGCCGCGCCTTCCTGCTCCCCTTCATATACCAGCTCCACCTTACCAGTTATGGCAGGGACAATGCCCATGAAATCGGCCAGCCTTACCGTGGTTTTATCCTCGCCCGAGCGTAATGCCCTTCGTTCCGCCGTACTCAGCAGGTTTTCGAATGCCGTAATGCTCATGCGCGCGCTCACGCCGCTCTTATAGTCTACAAAGTCACTGTTGCGTGCCTCGAAGCCTATCTGCTCCAGCAGATCGCGGGCAAGTCCGGGTACGTGTATCGTTTCGCTCTGGCGGCCATCCAGGTTGGCTTCCTGCTCAGTGATGGTGCGGGCTATCTTAACCGTTTCAGGGTAATGCGTGAGTATCTGCGAGCCTATCCTGTCTTTTAATGGGGTCACGATGCTGCCGCGGTTGGTATAATCCTCAGGGTTAGCGGTAAACACGAACTGTATGTCAAGGTTGAGCCTTACCTTAAACCCGCGTATCTGAATGTCGCCTTCCTGCAAAATATTGAACAGCGCTACCTGTATGCGTGCCTGCAGGTCGGGCAGTTCATTGATTACGAATATGCATCTGTTGGCCCTCGGTATCATCCCGAAATGGATCACGCGGTCATCGGCATACGACAGCCTCAGGCTCGCGGCTTTTATCGGGTCGATGTCGCCAATCAGGTCGGCCACAGTAACATCCGGCGTAGCGAGCTTTTCGTAAAAGCGCTCGCTGCGGTGCAGCCAGCTTATTGGGGTGTCGTCGCCTTTTTCGGCAATCAGCTCTTTGGCGTAGCGCGAAATGGGCTGTAACGGGTCATCATTAATCTCTGAGCCTTCCACTACCGGGATGTACTCATCCAGCAGGTTGACCATTAATCTTGCCAGGCGGGTCTTGGCCTGTCCCCTAAGCCCAAGCAGGTTGATGTTGTGGCGCGATAGTATGGCGCGTTCCAATTCGGGTATTACCGTATTCTCGAAGCCCCAAACACCGTCAAATACTTTTTCGCCTTTCTTTATCTTGTCCCGCAGGTTGCCACGCAGCTCATCCTTAATGGTTTTGCTTTGGTAACCTGCCTTTTTTAATTCACCTAATGTTTTTATGTTTTGTGTGTTCATTGCTTTGTCTATCATCTATTATCTAAGTCTATTATCTAATAATCGCTATTTCACCCTCTTTTTCCGGTTCGCCTCATAATCCTCAAATATCATTTCGCCAAGCCCTTTCAAACCTGTGTAAAAAGCCTTGCCCTGGTTGGCCTCTGTAAAATGCTGTATGAACTCCTGCAGGTACGGGTCGCGGGCAATCATGAATGTGGTTATGGGAATGTGCAGCTTGCGCGCCTGTTGTGCCATAGTGTAGCATTTGTCTACAATGTAATCGTCAAGGCCGTAGCTGTTCATGTAGTAGGTACCATCGGCCTGGCGCACGCAGCTGGGCTTGCCATCGGTGATCATGAATATCTGCTTGTTGGTATTACGCTTTCGCCGAAGCAGGTCCATTGCCAGTTGCAGCCCGGCCACCGTGTTAGTATGGTAAGGGCCAACCTGCAGGTACGGCAAATCCTTGATTGCTATGGGCCATGCATCGTTGCCGAATACCAGTATGTCCAGGGTATCTTTCGGGTAGCGGGTGGTTATGAGTTCGGCCAAAGCCATGGCGACTTTTTTGGCGGGGGTTATGCGGTCTTCTCCATACAATATCATGCTGTGGCTGATGTCGATCATCAGTACCGTACTCATCTGCGCTTTGTATTGCGAGTCTTCCACCACAAGGTCATTTTCAAACAACTGAAAATCATCGATACCGTTGTTTACCTGTGCATTGCGCAGGCTTTCGGTAAGCGATATCCTTTCCAGGCTGTCGCCAAAGCGGTATTCGCGGAACTCACCCGTATGCTCGTCGCCACTGCCGGAATATTTTGTCCTGTGGCTGCCCGAACCGGCACGTTTGAGGTTACCGAATATCTGCTCCAGTGCCTGTTGGCGTATGGAACGCTCTGTCTTTGATGTTATCTTGAGCCCGCCTTCACCATCCGGCTTTATCTCCTCACGGATGTAGCCTTTCTTTTTGAGGTCTTCAACAAAGTCGTCTATGGTATAGTTTTCATCGGTAAGGCTATATTCCTTGTCGAGTTGGCGCAGCCAGTCCAGGGCTTCATCAAGGTCGCCCGAAGTATAGGTGATAAGTTCGGTAAATATCTCAAAAAGCTTGTCGAAGGGCGCTATATTCGGGGCTTCGTAAGTGCGGAACACGAAACCTTTTTTCCTTTCTTTTTCCATACCCCTAAATTACCAATTTACAGTTTAGGAATTGTAAAATGTAATATAATTTTTTACAGTAGGAGCCTTCACCCCCGCTCTCTTCAAAAGAGAGGAGCCGGAATGGACTTCATAAAACTTACACTTACGCAGACAAATGCGTGCCGCCCAGGTAATGACCGTTAATATCCCTGCTGCCTATATCAAGGTAATCACGCATTACGAGCTGGTAATTATCCGATGTGTCTATAACTATTTCATGGTTGGCTACCTGCATCAGGTCGGCTATTTTTTGGAGTATGGTATTTTTACTATGCACTTCTTCCTTATTCAGCATCAGGTAAAAAAGCAGGTAGGTTTCAAAGTCGCCGCTCGCATGGGCATGCGTACGCACTTCTTCTGATATGCCTGTATCCTGCCTCACAGATACAATATCAGATTGGCCATTACGAATAGCCTTATCAGCATAATGCCAAAAATTCTCAGGACTGTACCTGCCCTCTGCAAATTTCAGCTCTTCACTGCCTGGCAGCTGAAGCACTACAAAATACGTCTCCATAGGTAAGGGTATTTATTACCTTAAAGATAATAACAACAAATGGAGTTATGATATTAATTACCAGCTATTTAACAAAATAGTTAAAGTTTTATTTAATAAATAATTACTTATTTAAACTGTAATTAATGCGTTATAGAACAAGGAAATTTATGCCCAGGTTGAGCGCATTGCGTACCGAATAAACTTCCGGAACGGTATTGTCTTTATAAATGCTGTTGAAACCTGTCTGGAAATCATATTCAATGTACAACTTTATAAATTTTGATACAGGTATCTTTGCCCCAATGCCAAAGGTAATCCCGAAATCCGTATCCCGGAAGGCCTCCTTTACATCGGCATCAAAGTTCTCCTCCCCGGCTTCCATCAAAAAGCCTGCATAAGTTCCAAAGTTCAGGTACCAGTTGCGTTTCCCTCCAAAATGCCAGCTTAGCATTACCGGGACAGTAATATAATTCAGGGTTACCTCTGCATTCCCCACTTCACCGCCCCTGAAAAACAGCGTACCGTTCTCCCATCCCTTAGAATCGTATATTACCTTGGTCTTTACACTCCAGCGGTTGGCAAAATTATAATCTGCTGAGGCAGAAAAATTCATGCTGTTATCCGTTTGAGCATCATACCGGTTATTTTCATAATTTACGGTTGAGCCACTCGTGCCAATGCCAAAACCCAATTCAAGGTCGCCTTTCACCTGCCCCACTGATACCGCACTAACAAGGGAAATAAGTACTAAATAAATATTTTTCATAGTGTATTTTAAGGTTACTCTTCCAGCATTTTTGCAAGTGCTTTCACTATATCCGCACGAAAGTATTTGAAAAGCCCGGTTGGCGGCTCGCCTACAGGAAGTACCATAAGCTTAAAGTATTCAGCGGGATAAGTAAAATTATCCTTATCCCTTTGATAATCTTCCATTCTCACAATAGTGATATGCAATGCCTGCTCGCCGGTTTCCGGATCATAGGCCGCCTCAATCGCATCTTCCCCATATGCAGGTGTTTTTTCTATTTTCTCACCTGAAATAAACTTGTTAAACCCATCGGTAACCGCAGCCATGTCAAGTTTAGCATGGTTATCCCTGCCATTAATGTTTACATTGCCGTCCCTGTCGATATAGACTATCTTATCCGCCAAGCTGTCTTCAGCTATCTTCGACCAGACAAAAATATTTATACTGTACAGTTGCTTATCCTTAGGTATAGACTGCCCGTTACAGATTACAGGAAAAGTAAACAGGAAAAGCAAAATGGCTTTCATAGTTATTTTTATTTCAAATATATAGGTTTTACTGACTGTTTTTTAAATAGGCAAAAAATATTTATCATTTTATTTGTATACATCTAAACAAAATGTATATTTGTACTATGTATAGTAAAGAACTTACCAAAGGAACACTGCTGCCGATTATCCTGAAGCTCCTCAGCCAAAGCGATAAAATGTACGGCTATGAGATAACTCAAAAAGTAAAAGAACTCACACGCGGCAAAATAGATATAAGCGAGGGCGCTCTCTACCCTATCCTGCACAAGCTGGAAGCCGACGGTATACTGGACACGGAAAAAGTCTACATAGGCAAGCGCGTACGCAAATACTACAAAGTAACCGGTACCGGCAAAAAAGCCGTACAAGACGTTACTGATGAGCTTAATGACTTCATAGCAACACTTTCATTGATATTTAACGAAAAACAACTTGCAAAATGATACTTACCGAAGAGCAAATAGAATATATTGCCAACAACCTTCAGTTTTATGGCCTGGCATCAGATGAACTGCGAAGCGATGTGCTGGACCATATATGCACCCATATAGAATCCGGTAATTTTAAAGATTTCGACACAGCGTATAATAGTGCGATACAGCAATTTGGCGGGTACCAGGCTTTGGGCAGCATAGAGCGCGACAGGTATCTCATGGTATCACTAAAGGGCACCCTGCTCAGGCAAAAGCTGGTTAATGTTACAGGCTGCATGTCTGCAATGTTGATTATGATTGGGATATTGTTCAAGTTTATGCACTGGCCCGGGGCAAGCATTACATTTTTTGTCGGTTGCCTGATATTTATACTTGCGTTTTTGCCACTTTACTTTTACCAGCGATACAAAAACTACCATAAAAAGATTATCTCACAATGAAGCAGCTCATATCATAAGCAACAAGGCTACGGTCTTTCTTTTTTGGAGTTAATACATTTAATTAAAATGCATTTTTAATATACAACAAATTCATTAACCGGCTGCAAAGCCATAAATCTTTACCTTATGAAAAAAAGTGTTTATGTATTCGGTTTTTTAGCAAGCTTTCTGCTTAGCTCCGGTATTATGTTTAAAATGATGCATTGGCCGTCGGCCAGCATCCAGCTCATCGTTGGGTTCATAGTACTCAACTTCGGTTTCCTGCCGGTATACTTTTACCAAAAAGCAAAGGCAGCACAATAGTTTTCCGTTTTTGAGTTGAGTTGATTATGGGCTTCGGCCCATTTTTTATTGATTGATCGTATCTTAATCTATCGTTTCAATCTGCCACGGCCGCTGCCTGCCGCCAAAGTTCCTTGCTTCTATGTAAATCTTTTTTACATTCGGAAAAGCCTCTTTTATCCTTTCCTCCAGGCCATTTATCGATTCAAACAATGCCTCAACAGTCATTTCTTTTTGGAACTCTACATCAAGGGCCAGCAGAATCTCATTGGGCGCCAGGTGCATGGTGAGCGGAAAGTAGAGTGTTTCCACGCGCTTATCGGCATTTACCAGATCGTAGATACCTTTCACAATTTCTGCATTCGCGCTTTCACCAACTAACAGCCCCTTGCTTTCTTTAACCATTGTAATGGCCACCAATATCAAAACTACACCTATAAGCATGGACGCTATTGCATCAAACATAGGCTCTTCAAAATAATGGCCCAGAAATACGCCTGCGAGGGCAATAAGCAAGCCTGCAATAGCTGCGCTTTCTTCATAGATAACTGCAAATAGCCCCGGATCTTTACTCATGCTCAGTTCTTGAAAAAAACTGAATTTCCCCTTCGTCTTGTTGAATTCGCGAACGGCATAAATAAGTGAAGAGCCCTCAAAAAGGATAGATACCCCGAGTACAATATAGTTCCAAAACGGGTCACGCATTTCCACAGGATGCTGCAGGTGGGTTACTCCCTCATAAAGTGACATTCCACCTCCGAGGGAAAAAACAAGTATGGCCACTATGAGCGACCAAAAATAAATTTCCTTGCCATGGCCAAAGGGATGCCCCCTGTCCGGGGGTCGCTGGCTGCGCTTCATGCCCAACAGGAGCAAAAGAGAGTTGCCGCTGTCGACAGTACTGTGGATGCCCTCGCTTATCATTGCTGAGCTGCCTGTTACCGACGCGGCAATAAATTTTACGATTGCAATGCCAATATTGGCCGCCAGTGCACCGTAAATAGCTATTTTAGAATTTCCTGTCATGGGCTTAAAAAAATCCCCAACATCATATGATATCGGGGATGAAACAATAACTAAATGAATACTTAGTTCGTATATCTTTCGTTGCTTTCTTCAAAATCCTCATCGTCACTGGAAACAGACTGGTTTTGGTCTTCGTCCAGGTCTACATTATCATCAAGCAGGTAATCGTCCTGGTTAAAAGCATCAGAATTGCGGCTGTTTCCACCTTCGTCATTCCATTGCCTTTTATTGCTGTCACTGCCAAAATCGGCATGATCAGAGTTTAGTGTCGGATCAGTATCTTCGGTATATTGCACACCGGGTTGTTCCATAGCAAGATATTTATCTGTTCCTTCGGTAGCATCGTCTTCAGTAGTGCTGCCTCCTGATGCATTCCTTCCGGCATTCAGACTGTCACTCCCTGAATTGTCATTATGCAACGCATCCCTGCCGGAACCATTATCCTGTCCCAGCGGATTACCCAACTGTTCATTTTCAGTGTTTTTTTTCCGGTCTTCCATAGCAATGCAGTTTAAGTTAGAAAAACAGCACCATGCTGATTTCGTTTAGCTTTGTAAGCTTCAAATTTGTCTTTAAAAGGTTCCTAAGCAGCAGGCTGCAGGAAAGCTCTTCTTCTTTAGCTTCTTTTTCAAATTCGGCAACTGCGTCCCTGTAAGACACAGCGTTGTGTGCGTTAAGGCTTTTGTCATGTGTATAAGTATGTTCCATGGCACAAAATATTGTATAGGTTAATAGGCGTTTTATGTTCTCCTAAATTACTCACTTAAATCGTAATTATACTATAAAAGAGTATTAAATTAAAGCCAAATCTTTTAATATTGCCGGTACTTCTGATAACCAATACCTTAGGAATTACTAATAACAATTCTTTTTCCGGTTATTTATTCCTTGCTTCATTCCCCTGTTACTTTACAGGATTTAAAAAAACTATAAGTAATATTTTTTTCTTATATTTACAGAAAATAATAGCCTAAATTATGAAACGTTCCGGCTCTGCCGACCTTCCGCTCCATGGCGGGCACGTACCTCCCTGGCTGTCTGAAAGAATGGCTAAGCTGGGCCTGGCTATTGTAGAGACCATTGCCATGGAGTTCTCAACTTCAGCCGTTATCAGCAAGCTGGCAAATCCTTTCTGGTTTCAAAGCTTTGGCGCTGTAATGGGTATGGACTGGCATTCGTCGGGCATTACCACATCTGTACTCGGAGCTTTGAAACGTTCCGTCAACCCGCATGCAAAAGAACTTGGCATTTACATTTGCGGGGGTAAGGGAAAACACTCCATGAAAACGCCGGAAGAGCTTCTGGCTGTAGGCAATCGCACCGGGCTCGACGGTACAAAGCTTGCAGGCTTGAGCCGGCTGACCGCAAAGGTAGACAATACCGCCATCCAGGATGGGTTCCAACTCTACCAGCACAATTTTATCGTTAACAGCAAAGGCGATTGGTGCGTGATCCAGCAAGGAATGAATAACACTTCGGGCACAGCAAGGCGCTACCATTGGCACAGCGAAAACCTTCAGTCATTCATCAACGAGCCCCACACATTCATTTACGGGGAAAATCGTGGAAGGATACTTAATCTTACCGCAGCAGAGGCAGCATCTACCCGCGAAAAATCACTTCTCATCGTAAACGAGCATCCCGATAAAATTATAAGGGAAATCGTCCATCTTACTATGCCTTCCCATCACGATGTCCGAAAGAAGGATGTAAATATGAAACGCCTTGGGGCGATGTTGTGGCTCGCCCATGAAAAAAAACCTGAAGATTTTAAGGAACTGCTGATGCTGAAAGGTATGGGGCCAAGAACGTTACAATCGGTAGCCCTGGTAAGCGAGATAATTTACGGCACTCCTACCCGCTTTGACGATCCAGCACGTTTTTCCTTTGCCCATGGCGGCAAGGATGGCCACCCCTTTCCTGTGCCGGTTAAAGTATTTGATGAAACAATAGCTACTTTGCAAACTGCCATACACCGCGCTAAGATTGGTAATAGCGACAAAATGCAGGCTATCAAAAAACTGTCAGAACTTTCATGGCAGGCCGAGAAGGATTTTACACCGAATGATAACTTCGATGCAGTTATTCAAAAAGAGCGTGATGAATCATACAAATATGGTGGCCGTACCGTTTTTGGCCACGCAAAGCCAGCCAAAGGGGCTGACGGATGTCAATTACAGCTTTTTTAATGCTATCGGCTCCTCGTCGTCCTCGCCTTCCTTATACTTATGGAAAATCCGGCCAATCATGACAGTTAAGCGGTTTTTATAGTCTTCTATTAGCCACTCACGGTAATTCTTGGTGGTCTTGGAGAGGAGTTTTGAGTACTTTTTAACGCGATATTCTATGTCGCCATCGAGTAGTTTTGCCAACTTACGCGCTTCAGATATAGTATCTGCATTCTCAATACACATGAATGCATGCTGGCGTATGGAGTGTTCAATCACCGTTTTGGGCTTATGCTTTTCTTCCATCGCTTTCCTGAATTCTTCCTCCACGTCAAAACTCACATCTATGGTCTTTTCAAATTTTGCACGTATTTCGTCGGTCATGGCGTACACATGATAGCTTTCTATTTCGGCATCGGTACGGATGTTCTCCAGGAATTGTTCGGGGTTTTTAAAGATATACTGCCAGTCTATCGGATCACTCCATAGCCCGAAGCGCTGGGCATTGTTGCCAAGGTCGATTACGGTAAAAATATCCTTGCCGGGCAGTTTACGCGATCCGCGGCCAATCATCTGGAAATACAGCGTCAGGGAGCGTGTGGCCCGGTTCAGTATTATTGCCTCTACGGTGGGCTCATCAAAACCGGTAGTCAATATGGATACCGAAGTCAGTATCGCATCAGGTGTTTTATGGAACCAGCTTAATATCTTTTTACGCTCAATGTCGGGCGTTCGGTTGTCAAGGTGCTTTATGGGTAAGCCAGCGGCTTTAAAGGTTTCATATACATAGAGCGAGGTATTGATACCATTATTGAAAATAAGGGTCTTTTTCCCTTTTGCCCGCGAATCATAAGATTGCAAAAGCAAATCCTGCATGGATGAACGGGAATACAGTTCGTCTGATGAGCTGACAGTATAATCACCATTAATGCCCAGCTTCAGCGAAGTTAGCTCCACATCATAACCATACATAACAGCTTTTGCCAGATAGCTTTTATTGATAAGCGACTGAATAGGCTCTCCCACAATAAGCTCATTATATGTCTCATACATTGGCAAATCGATATTAGAACTCAGGGGGGTTGCCGTTACGCCAAGAAACAGGGAATCTTTAAAGTAGGTGAACAGCTTGCGGAAAGAGTTATAATGGGCTTCATCAACAATTACAAGTCCCACATAATCCATATGAAACTTTTTATCCTTCAGCCGGTTGTTGAGCGTTTCTACCATAGCTACATAACATGAATAGTCATTGTCATATGGCAGGTCCTTAACAGCACTGTCAATGATAGTATTTTTTACACCAAAGCTTTTCAGCATCTGCGAAGTCTGCTTGCTTAGTTCGATCCGATGGGTAAGCACAAGTACTTTGCGGTCATACTTTTCTATAAAACGGCGGGCAATTTCTGAGAAGATCACCGTCTTCCCTCCCCCCGTGGGTAGCTGGTAAAGCAGGTGGTAGTTACCGGGCTTGCCTTCAAACTTCTCAAAAATGGCGTCTATATCTTCCTGTTGGTAGTGGTACAGTTCTTTCCTGTCTTCAGCGTCGTCTCTTTCCATGTGTTGTGTCAATCCTCAAAAATATAGATTTACATCGATTTATTTGTTTACGAAATCATAAAGATTGTTCTTTAATTTAAAAATATTACAACATTTTACAATATGATTATTATTCAGTGATTTATCCTTAAATTTGAAAAAATGAAGGAGGGATTTATGCTGAATTATGACAGTACTTCAATTCCGGAAGCTACGGATATCCAAAATGAAATGCGGCACAGTGTTTCATTAGTAACCGATACGCGCAATATCACTACGATTGCGGGGGGCGACATATCGCACAACAAAGATACCGACACGATATATGCCGGCATTGTAGTCCTCTCCTATCCCGCTATGCAATTATTATCCTACTCGCTAGTAATCGCCGAAACAAAATTCCCTTATGTACCCCAATACCTCGGCTTTCGGGAAGTACCGGCATTACTGAAAGCCTGGGAACAGCTTCCTCAAAAGCCCAATGTGATCGTACTCGACGGCCAGGGTGTAACCCACCCAAGGCGCATGGGCATCGCCTCTCATTTTGGCGTATTGGCCAACCACGCTGCTATAGGATGTGCCAAGAACATGCTCTTTGGCAGTTATTCCCCACTGGGTCTGGAGAAAATGAGTACAAGCCCTATCAGCAGCTACAACGAGGTCATGGGATATGCTTTACGTACCAAATCCGGTGTAAAGCCCGTATATATTTCGCCGGGACATAAGGTCTCGGTAAAAGACAGCCTTGCAGTAATGAAAAAATGTGTGCTGAAACATCGGATTCCCGAACCCACCCGCCTGGCACATGAAAAAGTTAACCTCTTCAGGGTTGGAAAACTGAAAGAAGGGTATCATGAAGAGAATGTTCAGGGAGTATTATTTTAAATCTATTGCCCGGCAATTAATTAAACAGGAAAAACTGCTTTGAAATAACACTGTTACAGGACTTAGTGCCAAACTTTTCAACCAACCTAAAAATTCAATACCTTTGCCGTTCAATTTTTTATAATGAGATTACACAGGAATTTAGTTTTTACGGTTATCGATTCACTCGGTTTTATCTTTAATGATGGCGAATATGCCGATAAAGTTGTGGCGCGCGCCCTGAAGAAAGATAAACGCTGGGGCAGTGCCGACCGCAAATTTGTAGCCGAAACCATATATGAAATAGTACGCTGGAAAAGGCTTTATGCCGAAATTGCCGAAGTCAGGGAACCATATGACCGTGATAACCTATGGCGCATTTTTGCCGTATGGGCAGTGCTTCGCGGCATAACCCTGCCGGACTGGAAATATTTTGAAGAAACTCCCGTACGCCGCATCAAAGGCCGTTTTGACGAGCTTTCGAAAGTGCGTAAGTACCGTGAATCCATTCCTGACTGGATGGACGAACTGGGCGTAAAAGAGCTTGGAGAAAAGAAATGGGAAAAGGAACTTTCTGCACAAAACGAACAGGCTAAGGTAATCCTCCGTGTCAACACACTCAAAACAACGCGCGATAAACTGAGGGCAATACTCATGGACCTCAATATTGTTACTGAAGCGCCGAAAGAATATCCTGATGCACTGATATTAAAAGAGCGTGCGAATGTCTTCCTTACCGATGCTTTTAAGGAAGGGCTGTTTGAAGTGCAGGATGCATCTTCTCAGCTTGTTGCACGATTCCTTGAAGTGGAGCCGGGCATGCGCGTGGTAGATACCTGTGCCGGTGCCGGCGGAAAGACCCTGCACATGGCATCGCTAATGGAAAATAAAGGCCAGCTCATAGCCATGGACCTTTATGAAAGCAAACTAAAGCAACTGAAGCTCCGTGCCAAGCGCGATGGCGCTTTCAATATTGAATACCGCATTATCGACAGCACCAAAGTTATAAAGAAACTACACGAAAAAGCCGATCGCGTGCTTATTGACGCGCCGTGCAGCGGCCTCGGTGTACTCAAGCGTAATCCGGACAGTAAATGGAAGCTGCAGCCCGAGTTTGTAGACAACATCAGGAAAACGCAGGCAGAAGTTTTGGAAAGCTATTCCAAAATCGTGAAACCCGGCGGAAAACTGGTGTATGCCACCTGCTCAGTACTTCCATCCGAAAATGAGCAGCAGGTAAAACATTTCCTTACAACAGAAATAGGCAAGGAATTCACCTTTGTAAAAGAGAATAAAGTACTGGCTTCAGAAAGCGGCTTTGACGGATTTTACATGGCCCTGCTTGAACGAAAAAAATAACATTCACTATTTACGATGTTAAATTCCAGGCGATATTAAAATAATCGTCCTACATTTGACATCCAAAATTTTTACAATGAAAAGAATTACTACTTTTTTGCTGGCCACAATTACCGGTTTTGCGTTTGCCCAGGATGGTGCACCTGCATCGCCTTACTATAATGGCTTTAACTTTAACCAGACCGGTACAGCACTCAAAAATGCATTGGCCACAAAAATTACCAATACACACGTTGACCAACTTACCTATTCTCAATTATGGGATGCGTTGAAAATCGTTGACCGTGACCCGGATGCCCCGTCTACAAATGTATTACTTGTCTATGGCTTTAGTTCCGGACTTTGTCCTGCCGCCTCTTCGAGCGACAACGACCATAGAAGAAGGAACAAGGAAAGCAACGGTGGCGCTACAAGCTGTGAGTGGAACAGGGAACACGTTTACCCGCAATCATTAGGCAATCCTGATCTTGGACAGGATGGTCCCGGTGCTGATGCCCATCACCTGCGCGCCTGCGATGTAGACCGTAACGGGCAGCGCGGTAATAAATTATATGTGGATGGCAGCGGCAACTCAGGTTCGGTGGGTTCTGGATGGTATCCCGGCGATGAGTGGAAAGGCGATGTGGCAAGGATTCTCATGTATATGTACCTGCGTTATGGCAACCAATGCATCCCAAAGGTAGTGGTTAACGGAGCTACTGTATCTACTGATAACAACATGCCTTTACTACTTTTGGAATGGAATGCCGAAGATCCTGTTACCCCTTTTGAAGACTACAGGAACACCTATCTTGGCAATGCCAACAATGCTTACGGACAAGGCAACCGCAACCCTTTTATTGACAATCCTTACCTTGCCACCGTTATATGGGGCGGGCCTGTTGCACAAGACCGTTGGGGCATAGCCGGCGTAGAGGATCTTTTGGCTACAAGCCTGGCTGTTTACCCTAACCCTGCGGTGAACAATGAGGTAAATATCTATTCGGAAGCTGAACTTGACGAAATACAGCTTATCAACCTGAACGGGCAGCTGATACAATACATCAAAAAACCTAAAGGCGAAAGCAACACCTACAGGATAGAAGACCTTCCGCAAGGCTTCTACCTGCTCAGGGTTACAGCAGACGAAAAGACAGCCACGAAAAAAATAGTGGTTAACTAATACCAAAAAAGCTGTCCTTACGGGCAGCTTTTTTCATTTCAATATTTCAGCTACTAAGCAGCTAAGAACCTCAATATCTTTATTAGGTTTTCAATTTCTTCTTCCTTGCCGCGGGGAATAATACATTGTTCAGGATAAGCCTGTAGCCCGGTGAATTGGGATGCAGGTCGAGCACTGTAGGTGCATCCCCTACCCTGTGCTGGTAATCTTCAGGATCATGGCCACCATAGTAGGTAAACATACCTTTGCCCTTAGTACCGTGGATGTAGCGTGCTTCACCAGTCTGCTTGTTCTCGCCCATAACCAGAACATTTGACTTCACCTTATCAGAATAATAAGCTGTAGTCTGACCCATGAATCCCTTGACAAGCATGGTATGATTCTGGCACAGCATCGATGGGATCGGATCCCACTTTGCGGAATATTCCATTAGCGTAAAATAATCATTATCAGGAAGTATGGCGCGTTTATTTGTAGTATCGATGTCCGAAAACTCGTATACCATAGGATTGCGTTCCAAAATAAAATCTTTAAAGGCAAAGGAGTTATTATAATCAATTTTCGACTGGTAGTTGGCCTCACTGGCATCGCCGTCGAACATAGGTTCGCAAATGTCCACACCTTCTGCCGAAAGCGCGATATCAAAGCTGTCCGTAGCCGAGCACATGGCAAACATGAAGCCGCCCCCCACAACAAAGTTCCTGATCTTTTGGGCTACGGCAAGTTTTTCATCCGAAACCTTATCATAACCCAGTTTGGAGGCAAGTACTTCTGCCGCCTTCTTCTGTTCAATGTACCACGGCGCATTGCGGTACATCCCAAAGAATTTGCCATACTGCCCCGTAAAATCTTCGTGGTGCAGGTGTAGCCAGTCATACAGCAACAAAGCATCACTCAAAACCTCCTCATCATATATGGGTGTAAAGGGTATTTCGGCATAGCTAAGCACTAACGTTACCGCATCATCCCAGGGCTGCTTGCCATCAGGCGTATACACTGCAATCTTGGGCGCTTTCTCAAGTACTACATTTTCCATGTTTTGAGAGGGGCTGCTTATCTCGTCAAGAATGCTGTTTGCCTCACTGTCGCTTATCACTTCAAAACTCACGCCGCGTATTTGGCATTCGCGCCTTATCTCATCCGCATCGGGCAGCAGGAAGGAGCCCCCCCGGTAATTGAGCAGCCAGTTGGCTTTATAACTTTTGTCAAGTGCCCAATAGGTGATACCATAGGCTTTAAGGTGGTTTTGCTGCGTGCTCTCGTCCATCGGCAGCAGTATCATCGAAGCTTTAGCGCCAGATGAAACGACAAGCAGGAAAAGTATAAGGATTTTCTTTACTGGCATTTTCTTATTCTTATGTATTTTCAAAGATAGCAAATAGATAGTTCTATCTATAACTTGAAGAAAGGGAAATTATTATTCATTGACCATCTTGGATAATTGAACCCAACAAAAAAGCGCATCCTTCAATGCGCTTTCTGTTTACTCTTTTATCGAAATCAATTCGGCGCCGTGCACCACCATTTCCAGGATTGTTTCATTCAGTTCAAATTCGTTAGTCGTTTTTCCCATAATGTCGGTATTAGTTTTAGTATGTTTTTAGAATGGCACATCGTCGTCGCCATCATTACTGTTCATGTTGCTGCCAAAGGCTTCATTGGCCGAAGGCAGGTTTTTGGTGATAAACGCAGTGTTGTCGTTCATGCTCGAAGGCAGGTCAGTAAAAGGCGAACCAAAATCATCAAGGTTATCGAACTTACCAAGGCTTCCGATGAACTTCAGCCTGATATTGTCAAGCCCGCCGTTACGGTGCTTGGCCACAATAAACTCGGCCTGGCCCTGTGTTGGCGACTGCTCCTCATCGTCCCACTCTTCGATCTTATAGTATTCCGGGCGATAGATGAACGATACGATATCCGCATCCTGCTCAATCGCACCCGATTCCCTAAGGTCGGAAAGGAGTGGCCTTTTGCTCGACCCACGCGTTTCCACCGCACGCGAAAGCTGCGAAAGGGCGATAACCGGTACTTCCAGTTCTTTTGCCAATGCTTTAAGGTTTCGGGAAATGGTCGAGATCTCCTGTTCACGGTTCCCCCCACCCTTTCCGCTGCCACCGGCCGTCATCAGCTGGAGGTAGTCGATGATAATCATCCTGATGCCAAACTGCGATGACAGCCTCCGCGCCTTAGCCCTGAGGTCAAAGATCGATAGTGAAGGCGTATCGTCAATATAAAGCGGTGCTTTTTCAAGGTCTTTTACCTTGATGCTCAACTGTTCCCACTCGTGTTTTTCAAGTTTACCGGTACGCAGCTTTTCTGACGAAAGCCCTGTCTCACTGGAAATCAGACGCGTAATAAGCTGGACAGATGACATCTCCAGGGAGAATACTGCCACCGGGTGGTTGAAGTCGATAGCAATATTTCTGGCCATGGAAAGGACGAACGCGGTCTTACCCATACCCGGCCTTGCCGCAATAATGATAAGGTCGCTTGGCTGCCATCCCGAAGTGAGCTTGTCCAGATCATGGAAACCTGTAGCAATACCGCTAAGGCCTTCTTTATTAGCAATCTCCTCAATGCGCTTTTTAGCCTGAATAACGAGGCTTTGAGCGGTTTCAGAGCTACGCTTGATGTTGCCCTGTGTTACTTCATACAGGCGTGATTCAGCCTTGTCAAGCAAATCGAATACATCGGTAGTCTCGTCATACGATTCCTCAATGATTTCGCTGGATATTTTTATAAGGCTGCGCTGTATATATTTTTGAAGTATGATACGCGAGTGGAACTCTATGTGAGCCGATGAGGATATCTTTTGCGTAAGCTGTATCAGGTAGAAATCGCCGCCTGCCAGTTCCAGCTTGCCCATTTTTTTGAGCTGCGCCGAAACGGTTAATAAGTCAATGGGCTGGGTATCGTTGAAAAGCGCTACAATGGCTTCAAAAATATGCTTGTGGCCGTCTTTATAGAACGCATCAGGCTGGAGGATGTCGATAACCTCATCAACCCCCTTTTTGTCGATCATCATAGCACCCAATACCGCCTCTTCAAGGTCGAGCGCCTGCGGTGGCAGCTTGCCTTTCTCGAGGTTGATAATGGTTGCCTTATCAACTTTTACGGGGTTTATATTCCTGATATTTTCCATATTGCGAATGTAAATAAATTTGAAGGGAAAAGGTTAAGTAATTGTTAAGTGTAATCGTTCAAAAAGTGTTGAAAACCTGTTGATAAACAAGTCTTTCCTGTTGAAAACCCAAAAAAAATCCGAAGCAGCAAGGCTTCGGACGTTTTATGCATTTCCTGCCCTGTTATTCCTTGTACTCACCCATTTTACTGTATTTATCCATCCTTTGTGCTACAAGCTCGGATGTTGATAAATCTTTGAGTTCGTTATAGCCTTTCAGTATGTATTCTTCTACGCTTTTAAAAGCGGTTTCCCTGTCGTAGTGCGCTCCTCCCAGTGGCTCAGGGATTATGTCGTCGATCAGGTTTTGTTTTTTCATGTCATACGATGTCAGCTTCAATGCCTCGGCGGCCTGCTCTTTATATTCCCAGCTCCTCCAAAGGATTGATGAACAGGATTCTGGCGATATGACCGAGTACCATGTATTCTCCATCATGTACACTTTATCGCCAACGCCTATACCCAATGCACCTCCTGATGCACCCTCTCCTACTATTATAGTAATAATAGGGGTTTTAAGACGTACCATCTCAAGAATGTTCCTTGCAATGGCTTCGCCCTGCCCGCGCTCTTCGGCTTCAAGTCCAGGATAAGCTCCCGGAGTATCCACCAAAGTCACAACCGGTATGCCGAATTTTTCAGCCATCTTCATCAGCCTTAAGGCCTTGCGGTAACCTTCAGGGTTGGCCATACCGAAATTGCGGTACTGCCTCGTTTTGGTATTATAACCCTTCTGCTGGCCGATGATCATGAATGACTGTCCGCCAATCTTACCCAGCCCGCCTATCATCGCCTTATCGTCTTTGAAAGCACGGTCTCCAAACAGCTCCAAGAAGGTATTACCTGTAAGGGCACGCACGTGGTCCATGGTGTAAGGACGGCTCGGATGCCTTGACAGCTGTACCCTTTGCCATGCAGTAAGATTCTTGTATATTTTTTTCTTGGTCTCTTCGAGTTTTTTTTCGATCTGCTTGCAGGTGTTGGACACGTCGACATCACTTTCCTGTCCAATGATCGTACACTTATCCAACTGGTCCTCAAGCTCCTTGATAGGGAGTTCAAAATCTAAATATTCCATAGTATGGGCAGATTTTCATTTTTGGTTCGAACTACAAAGATAAAAGTTTCATTTGGTATACAAACCCGCAATGGCTAATTACTTTCACTTTTAGGCTTATTTTTAAGTATCCCGTTGATAATCACAGTACTCAAAATAACCAGTGCGCCTACATAAAATGCAGTCCCCATTTTTTCTTTTTCGCTAAAAACGATAAGTGCAAGAATAATCCCATAAACCGGCTCCATGTTGATGGTAAGCATTACAGTATAGGGTGATATTACCTTCATTACGTGTACCGAAGCAATGAACGCATAGGCCGTACAAAACGACCCTAATATCCCCAGCCACATCCAGTCCTCAGCGGTAAGCGTAAAAAACTCCACTGTGAATTTACCCGCAAAAAGCAGATAAAGCGAAAAGAAAAATATGCCTCCTGCAAGCTCGTAAAACGATATGGCTACCGGGTTATATTCTTTTGCAAATTTACCATTGATGATAGAGAAAGATGCAGATAAAAAGGCTGATGTCAATGCCAGCGCTATGCCCCAGTAATGGCCCGGGCCTGCAGCTCCGCCTGCCAGTATTTCCAAGCATTGCGAAGGGTTGTCAATAATTTTTGGGATATGCTCTCCATAAATGATAATACACAAACCCATCACCACAACAAGCCCCATTACAATTTCCTGCCCGATGAGCCTCCTTCCATATACTACCGATTCGAGCAATGTAGCAAACAGCGCCCCTGTTGAGAGGCAGGCTAATGTTATGGATATATTGGAGACTTTTATGGCCTCAAAAAATGTAAACCAGTGCAGCGCGATGATCAAACCGGCAAGTATGAACCACAGCAGTGCTTTAGCCGAAACTTTCATGGTGGTTTTCGTGGCGATCGCAAAAAGAAATATCAGGGCAACTGCAATGCACATCCTGAACCATACCAGCGGAAAGGCATCAAGCGTGATGAGCGCCCCCAACACCGCCGTAAACCCCCACACAAATACGATAAAGTGAAGGTGGATGTAGCTTTTTATATTATCGGCGGGCATTGCGCAGCAGGAATATAGCTAATATGCCAAATGTAACATTCGGGATCCATACCGCAACAAGCGGCGACATGCTCGATTTTTCGGCCAGGGTGCCGAAAACCTTATCAAAGAATATAAAAGTAAACGCCAGCCCAATACCCATCGCAAGGTTAACCCCCATACCCCCACGCCTCTTCATAGATGATACTGCCACGGCAATAATCGTCAGGATAAATGCTGAAATTGGAATACTGTATTTCTTATACTTTACCACGAGATAAGCATTAATATTACCAGACCCCCGTTGCTTTTCACTGTCAATGAACTTATTAAGCTCAGAGAGCGTCATGGTCTCGGCGGCATAGATCGTTGGCGTAAGGTCATCCGGCTTAAAGTTGAACCTGAACTTCTTCTCTGCAGCCGACTCGATTTTGTCCTCCATCTTGCCAATGGTACGCTTGGTGTAATTGGCCAGTGTATAGGTGCTGTCCGCATCGTTCCATTTGATGGTCGAAGCATTCATTTTCGACACCATCTGGTTGCCTTTGAAGGTCTCAAGGCTAAAGTTTACGCCCATCTTCGACATATAGTTGAAGCTGCTCACATAAATATATTCATTGTCGCTTATCTGCTTGTAAACATCGGTATTCTTGCGTACTTCAGCGCCTTTCTTAAGGTAAGTAAAACGGAAGTCGTTGAAGCCCTTACTGGCTTTAGGTACAAAGAAAAAGCCCATCAGCAATGCCAGTATCGAAATGATGGTAGCCCCTACTATATAAGGCCTGAGGAAGCGCATGTAAGAAATGCCCGAACTCAAAATCGCTATGATCTCGGTATTATTGGCCAGCTTGGATGTGAACCATATCACCGAAAGAAACAGGAATATGGGGAACAGCATGTTGGCAAAATAGATGGTAAAATCGCCATAATAGCCCATTACCTGCAGGAACGGCACCCTGTTCTCCAGTATGCGGTTAATCTTTTCCGACACGTCGATAACGATCCCTATGGGAATGAACATCAGCAGCATCACAAAGAATGTTGCCAGGTAACGCTTCAGGATATACCAGTCTATTATTTTCACGCTTATGTTATTGTTTTACAGCCTGTTGCTCATTTGTTTTACCATCTTGTCCTTCCACTCACGGAAATCTCCCGCTAAGATATGCTTTCTTGCCTCACGAACCAACCACATATAGAAACCGAGGTTATGTATCGTCGCTATCTGCTTGCCCAGAAACTCATTAGCCGCGAAAAGATGGCGCAGGTAAGCCTTGGTATATTCGGTATCAACAAAGGTTATGCCCATTTCGTCGAGGGGCGAAAAGTCGTCCTCCCACTTCTTGTTCTTGATGTTGATGGTACCATGTGCCGTGAACAGCATCCCGTTGCGGGCGTTGCGCGTGGGCATTACACAGTCGAACATATCTACACCTAAAGCAATGTTTTCCAGTATGTTAATCGGAGTACCCACTCCCATAAGGTAGCGCGGCTTGTCCTCCGGGAGGATGCTGCACACTACATCGGTCATCGCATACATCTCCTCGGCCGGCTCTCCTACCGAAAGCCCGCCTATGGCGTTGCCCACAGCCCCTGCATTGGCTATGTATTCCGCTGATTCCCTGCGCAAATCGGTATAGGTGCTCCCCTGCACTATGGGGAAGAACGACTGGCTGTAGCCGTACTTGAACGGCAGCTTCTCCAAATGGCTGATGCAGCGGTCCAACCACCTGTGCGTCATGTGCATAGAGCGCTTGGCATAGCGGTAATCGCACGGGTACGGGGTACACTCGTCGAAGGCCATGATGATGTCGGCCCCTATGGTACGCTGTATTTCCATCACGCTTTCGGGGGAAAAGAAGTGGTATGACCCGTCGATATGGGACTTGAACTTCACGCCCTCCTCCTTGATCTTGCGGTTGGCCGAAAGCGAATACACCTGGTAACCACCACTGTCTGTCAGGATGTTACGGTCCCAGTTCATGAATTTGTGGAGGCCGCCCGCCTTCTCCAGTATGTCGGTTTGGGGGCGCAGGTACAGGTGGTAGGTGTTCCCCAGGATGATGTCGGGGTTGATGTCGTCCTTAAGCTCGCGCTGGTGCACGCCTTTTACCGAGGCTACCGTGCCAACGGGCATGAATATTGGGGTTTCGATGGTTCCGTGGTCGGTGGTGAGGGTCCCGGCCCTTGCTTTCGACTGGGGGTCCTTTGCTAACAGGTCAAATTTCATATTCCTTTTTTACGAGGGGCAAAGATAGGGAAAGACAGGGAGATTTTCAGGCCATTGAGGGAGACTTTTAGGTAGTAGCAGGCAGATATTTGAGCCGGGTTATGATGATTTTAGGGGGTGTGCCTGATGATTTTTGAGAAACCCATTTTTTGGCCCGGAATACGGAGCGAAAAATTGCCGTTTTTCGCTCTCGTAAATAATGTGATTTTGGGTGGTTTGTTTGAAAACAATTTTGAAACAAAAAGGGATGGGGTGTGTTATTGTAAGGTGACTAAATAGGAGTTTATATTACAGCGATGAACATGACGCTTGCGTGGGGGCTGGGTGATGCTCCCAACCCTTGCTTTCGACTGGGGGTCCTTTGCTAGTAAGCAAATTTCATTTTGCTTTTTTAGAGGGTGTAAAGATAGGGAAAGGATTTTAGGTTACGATGAATGACAGATTTTGATAAGTAGACATGAAAAAATACATAAATACTATCATGATTAGAATAATAAAATATTTAAGGTTGCTAATACACCGCTAATTTTTTCTTTTCCTACTATTTTTTATTTGAGATAGGTCAATTGTACCAACTATTTTTGGTGCTTTAATAATTATTCTGTCTCGTTTTTCTGACAATTCTTCACGTATCTCTTCTACTGGTAAAACTTGTTGAGTTTCTTCATTGTCAATGACATTATTGTCAATCTTATGATTTGAACTTTCCAATATTTGATTTTCTTCGGCATCTCTTCTAACATCAATTGCAAACAGACCATCATGCCTAAATCCAATAAAAAAATTAACTTCTGAGGTTTCTTCTTTACCTTGTATAAAATTACCTACATGCGGCACAAAAAATGCTTCTAAACCAGATTGTAAAATAATTTTTCCTTGCTGTCTGCTATTTATAAGTGATATAGTCCCCTTGACTCTTTCTAAATCTCCATCATTACTTGCTCGAAGTTTATGATTTATGAGACAGTCTATACCATCTTGACGTCCATAAAACTCAAATGAAAATTTGTCGTATTTAGATAGTTCTCTGCATTTAGCGATATATTTTACCGCCTCTTTTTGATGTTCACTACTAAAAGTATCGCCAGCTTTGATAGCCATACACGCGTTTAGAACATATAGATAGTAAGCTGATTCTAGATGCAGTATTTTCGCATCTTCACTATGGTCATACCAGATTTTCAGACGCGAAATAATCTCTTCAATTGAAATACTAATATTTGAATATCTAACTAATTTTAGCCATAGTCTCAATGTATATAAATTACCTGGTTCTTGCAAAATGTTGTCATCAAGATTTTTTTGAAAATCTTTGATTTCATCTATTGTTAATAATGACCACGCAGTATTTATTTTTGATCGATCTCCTTTTACTTTACCCATCAATATAGAATTAATATACATCAATCTTAATCGCGGCCTGAAACTCCTGTCAGCTTTTTCAATCAAAGTTTTGTACATTTGAATTGATGTTCGGTAATCGCCCAATAGCTCGAATGAACGACCTTCACTAGACTCCAAATAGTTTTTGGACTTAAGAATTTTATTGGTTTTGCCTAATGTTTCTTGCTGTTCAATAACAATTTGAGCCTCATCTATGAGTTCAACTAATCTTTCATATTGCTCTAGATACCATATGTATTTAGAATTCGTTATAAATGAATCTTTTTTATCTATACCCGATAATTCACGACCAAAATCTATCGTTAAAATAATTGTTTGAATTTGTGCAATATATGCGTGAATATTATATGGATTTATTGAACGGCTTTTATTAAAATAGACGTTAGCTTCTTCTGTTAAGTCTTTAATTTTTTTCTCATCAACAATTTCTGAACTTCCATCTTTACTGTAATTTCTTCTAAGAAGTTCTATATGCCTACGTTTACACATACCACCAATATGTTGTAGATTATAATCGGATTTGGCGTAATCCAATGAGCTAACAATATATTTTTCTGCTTCGGCAAATTCTTCTTCTTCTTCCGCAGTCTCATAAATAAATCTACCTAAATGGCCTAAAAAATGACTTTCTGTAGGATATGCATCAACAAGAGCTAATAGAACAGATTTCATTTGTTTTTTATTAGCAATGTCTCTTAATAAGTAAGAAAATTGCTCAGTAGACACATTAGTATTCCACTGCTCTTCCACTCCTAATAGATCTTCATTATTTCGTTCGAGAAAAATACTTTTTAATATATCTCTAGTTTCTTCGACTAAATATTCATTATTTTCTTTAATACTTTTTATGAAATCTAAGCAATACAAACATAAATTATCTTTCCAATTTTCAGAATTATCTGCTCCTAAAACTATTTCTAATACTACGGTGGCAAACTTACTAAACCTCGGTCTCCAATATTCTGTATACACTAAATTATCTTGATCATATTCTTGTATTAATATTTTTCGTATATATTGTTCTGCAACAGATGTTTGACGCAACTCTTCGGTTAAGCTTTTATTAAATAGTGACCTAAAAATTAATTCTGAAACATTTTTTTGTGAATAATAGTATACTAACGAAACGTAAGCCGTAAACCGAACTTGGTGTTCTTTCATCTTTTGAATATATGACTGAAGATAATTTATTAGCCTTTCTGAGTTATATTCTTCTTCATTAACAGCTAAAGCAAAATCTATAACTTCCGATGACAATGGAGCTTGTTTCGATAGTATCTCAAGAGTGGTTTTATGCTTAGCATATTGACCAACTTTTGACAAAAATCTATTACGCTCATTAATATCTGACATATAATCATTTAGGTAAAAAGACAAATCTGTTGCACGATCAATTTTCAAAATTCTTCTTACGTAAACAAAAAGTACATTTAATTTGTTTGCATTACAAATTCTTTGCAAATCTTCCAAATCATTTAATCCTATATCTGAAGCTTCTACTATGGCCAAAATTGGCCTATTTACTTTATCAATAAATAAGGATAGGGATCTAAAAGTATTTACTTTATCATATTTTCCAATAATTACTACCGGAAATTGACTTCTACAATCAAATGCTAACCTATTTCCTAAAGTTGTTCCACCTGCCCCAGGTTTATGTAATAAGTCAAACTTTACAGATCTTTTTAATGAGGATAATTGTGATTGAATTTTCGCAAGGAGTTCATCATATTTAGATCTTCTAGCCTCTATATCGATAGATAACTCATACCAAGTTACTTTTTCTCCTTCAAAAAAAGGTGGAACTAAATCACTGAAATCCTTTATGTTATTTAATTCGATATTTTGATAAACTACTTGTAAATCATTATCCAATAATTTACTGTAAATGTTTGATATGTCTATGAATGTTTGTTCTTCAAGTCGTGTACGAGCCGGAACTAAAATTTTTTCATTTTCACTGTTATTCTTCTCTATAACATTTGACAATTCACTTATAAAATTTTGATGCGATAAATTGAAAACATTATATTTAATATCAAATTTATCAAATTCATGAATTTTACTAATAATGTCTTGATCAATTGATAAAAATATATGTTGCACCAAGTCTTTTGACACATTTTCAATTTCTGATATAGCGCGAACAATTTCTTCTAAATAATTTAAATCATCCCACAGATAAATTATAATGTAACGACTAAGAGATTTAGAGAAATATTCAGTAAATAAGTCTTTTAGAAAAATATGATATTTTGCACTACGCCAACTTTTAATATCTTTAGTAACAGAATCGGAAATGCTTTGTAAACCATTTGCAAATAGCCAATTCACGTTTCCATGAGTTCCTGAACCTACAATATTTTTAAGCCCTTTTTGTTTAATAGTTAATGGTAATATGCGATCTTTATATATTACTTCAAAAGCTTGATATAGCCCTTCTTTTTTTGTGTTACTATCAAAATCAATGATAAATGACCAATTGATTCTAGACAATAATTCTATATGATTTGATTTAACCGAAAATTTTGGAGGCGCTACTAAGATATATTTAGAATGATGCGAAAAGTTATCAACATGTAGGAGCAATTGATCCCAGTCATTTGACGTGATGGTTTGGATCTGCGCCTCGTTAATTTCGCCATTAAAAGCTTGTTGTAGATCATTAGGGACAGTTTCAGAAATATAATCATATAAGAATTTTGTTAATTCAAATAATTGTTGTTTACATAAATCAGCACTTTGTTTAAAATCTATAGGTTTATTAGGGTTATGAGCAGAAGGATTACATTTTTTTTGAATATCAATTAATCTAGAAAAATTACTTGCGTTAGTAATTTTTGAATCTTTAACAACATCTAAAAGATCTTGATATTCAATATTTTTTGCAGGAATGATTGAGATCTGATTTTTATGATCCCAATTGCCTAAAATTATTTCCTCACCTTCATTATCACCAAAATGCTTAATAATAATACATTTCATTAAAGCTTCACCTGCTTTTCTTAAATCACCACAGCAATGCTCATACTGTTTTTTAAAATAGAAATTTAGAGCAACGAGTAAATGATTCTTATATTCACTACTTTTTCTTGCTAATAATGGAGATAGTGCCATTTTTTAATTATTTTATGCTAATATATAAATTTTGTTAATTTTATTTCAATATCAGATTTTATATTCTTCTAAAATGATTAAGGTTATTGCAGTTAAAGGCGATGGCGGGACAGGCTTTTAGCAATAAGTGCTTAGCCAGCTGCTCCTAAAAACTGTAATTTTTACCCCCCCCCCGCCTTTCAGGTACCCCTCAAAAGCAAAAAGCCTCACCCCTACTCTTAACCCATAAAAAAAGCCCATGGATGTCCACGGGCTTAGTAATTATAGGGTCAGCGTCTATTTCAGCGCATCAAAACCTTTTTGCAGCTTGTTGAATTCCTTCCTGTCGGCCGGCGATGCTACAAGCGCTTCCACTTTAGGGAGCTGTAGCGCGGCATCGTCCTTGCGTTTGTGGTAGATGAGGAAGTCGGCATAGTTCCAGTTGTTCAGGAAGTACGACTTTATGGCGATGCTTTCCTTGTAGTTGGCCTCGGCATTGGCAAGGTCCTTATCCATCAGGTAGCACGAACCCAGCTGGTCGTGCAGGAACGCCCTGTCGGTATCGTCCCACTCCTGTGCCAGGGCATCTTTATAAACATCAATGGCGTCCTTGTACTTGCGGCCCATGATGAGCTTTCCTGCCTTGTTGATATAGGGTGTCGTCCTGCTGCTGGTTTCAGGAGATGACGACGTGTCTGACGTTGCCGAACCGGCCACAGCCAGTTCACCGCCGAACACCGAATTTGCAAGGTATTTCGCCAGCTTCTCGTCGCTGTCGGTCTCGTCAAAAAAGTCCTGCAGCGGCTTGTAGTTGCCTTCGTTCAGCACCACGGTAGCGTTAACTGAGTTTTTCAGCTTGTCATACAGCGGGTCGATGAGCTTGTTGCCGGAAACGTTCATTTCGGCGAGTACCTTGCGCAACAGGTCGAGCACTGCCAGAAGGTGCGCCTTGTGCTCGGCGTTTACATGGTCGTTCAGCGGAATGACGAAAGCCTGGCCCAAAGCCCTCAGGGCAGCGTTGTTTTCGCCTGCGGCAAATTTCTGCTGTGCGTCGGCCAGTTTTTCCGGCGCTTTTTTCAGGTTGTTCTTAGCCGCGAAGAGCGAATAGATAATGAAGAGGACTACTATGCCTCCCCCAATGTATACATAGGTCATTTTTTATGGTTTTATGCCTTAACAGGCAGGTTATAATTTTTACTTTATGTGATGCTTAATACTTCACATCCGTTATGTTGGCGCCTTTAAAAGTGGCATCGGTGGTGTTGGCACCGGTAAAGTCGGCACCTGTAAGGTTGGCGATTTCAAAGTCGGCATCATCCAGTTGCGCCCCCCTGAAGTTCGCTCCTGTCAGGTTCGAACCTGTAAAGTCCACGCCTCTCAGGTCGGCCTCTTCAAAATTGGCACCCTCAAGGAATGCATTGGTAAACAGCGACCCGCTAAGGTCGGCATAACTGAAATCAACTCCCCTGGCAATGCACGCTGTGAATTCCGATGACGGAAGGTCGCATTCGCTGTACGGGATGTGCGGCGGAATGGTCTTGCGGCCCACTTTGTACTGCTTGCCTTCCTTAACATTAGTCACATAGATATTAAGCGGCATCCCGCCTACGTGCATCTGCTCAAAATGGCCGTTTTCGCCACCGGCAGCAAGGAAGGTGTGGTGTTCGGCTGTCATTTCCTCGTCCTCTTCAGCGGTCAGTTCCCTGCCGGAAGCCATGCTGAAGATCAGGTCCATATTGATCTCATCTTCCCTTGGCGCCACATCCGATAGCGGGAAGAGTTTGGCGAACTTGTTATCTGCTCCCTTGACTACATACGTCAAAGGAATCTTATTGCCCTCACCCGAAGCTTCAAATTTCGCCATCATTTCGATGCGTACCTCTTTTATAGCCTCCTCCCCTTCTTCGTTTCTCAATTTGTACGAAGTAAGCCATTCGTTGGTAAACGGCTTCACGTTTACCAGCAATATCTCCTCAAGGTTCAGCTGCAATTTCGCAGGGACGTTCTTCGACGGCATATTGAGGAACGCGCCAAAATCATCCGGTGCATACTGCCCGTGGTTGAAGAAGGTGCTGATGTCATTGCTGGCGCTCATACGGCCTTTTATGCACCACAGCTCTACATTATCCTGCCTGAACTCGATAGTGATATGCTCGTTTTTCTCAATATGTGCCTTGATGTCGCCGTGCTCAATGGCTATCTGGGTAACGCTGTTGAGCAGTGCCACGCAAAAATGGTCGTAAATATCTTCGTAGGAAATGTGGCCGTCGAACTCAATGTACATTTCGGCGCCAATGCCGTTGTACTCCAGGTTGGCGTCGGAGCGTTCGGACGTATATACGTCGCTCAAACCGTCTGTTATGACGATAGTGGAATCTTTGGTATAAATAACACGCAACACTTCCGAGGTGTGGTAGTGGCTGCCTTCGGGCCAGCTGTTGCTACGGAAACCGCCTACGCTAAGGTATATCGGCACCGGAAGTACCGTACCCAGGGTTTTATAAAATTCTGTCCTGATGCGGATGGCTTCTTTTTGGGCATCCATGCGTTTTTTGTATTCCGGGGTCAGCTCGATGGTTTCGTTGGCAGGTTCGAGTTCCGGAATGCCGTACTGCGGAAAGCCGGGTTTGGACTGTATTACGAAATCATCGCCCTCCAGCTTGTAGTAGAGCTTTTCTACATTGCCGCCAAGGGCATTGTACAGGCACTTTATAAGATTAGTATCTGCCGGGGAAGAGCCCGAACGGGTACGGGTAGAAAGCACGGTGGTCTCGTCGGTATAAACACCCAACTCGTCGGCTTGCTGCTCAAACCTGATGATGGCCTCGGCCTTTACGAATTCAGGATTATCGGTGGTGTAGCGCACGGCATCTGCCTTGATTTCGTTTTTTAAATCGGCCAAAAGGTGCGGTACATCCATCACGAGCCTTTCCATAGGCTGTCCTTTTATATAAGTAAAGCGTATCTTGGTATTTTCAGGAAGCCCGTAGTACAGGTCGCTGATGTCGAGTTTGCCACGCATGTTGCGAATCACCACATCAAGTTCTTTAAGGCCCTGGGTAATTACGTCATCTGGATTTTGTTCAGCATGCCACGGGGTATAGTTCTTTCCTTCATGCCTGAGGAATACGCTGCCGCCACTGCTGCCGTATTTTGATTTGTAAAATTCCTGATGGTAGGTACGCCCTTCTTTTAAGTGCGGCTCAAGGTGCGCAGTGATGCGCTGCATAAGTTCCAAATGTTCTGCAGATGGGTTCATTCTATAGTATTATCGGTTATTGGGCCGAATTTAGTCAATTTGGCTTTAAGAATATATTATGAAGTCGAATATTACATTAGCAAATGAACATTCGTTGGGTTTTGGGAGATAAGCGTTGATTTCCGGCTGTTTTTTTTACCACAGAGTTCTTAAGAATTATACGAAGCCCACAAAGCGGTGCAATTAAAAAGCAGAAATTGAAAAGATATTCGTGCTCCATTACGGTGGAAAAATAAAAACAATATCTCACTGAAAATCAGGCATAAAAATGTAAGATAAATTTTAAGCTAAATCGTTTTCGTATTTTGGCACGGCATTTGGATTATGGTAATCAGGAACACAAATTACAAGTTCCGGCGGAAGCCGAAAAGCACAGAGTAGGCACCACATTAAATTTTAAATGTCATGAAAAAAATTACCCTTTTAGTTGCCGGATTACTGATGAGCGGTAGCCTGGCCCTGGCGTCAGAATCAACACTTTTTTCTGGCAGGCCAACACATTATGCAATCGACTACCGCGAGGCTGAGCCGGTGGTGTTCATGGAGCGGGGCGTTGAGTTCCTCGTATTCCCTAACGGTGAGTTCGACTTCAACACGGAGCCTTCAACAAGGCCTTCTGATACCTATTATCGTTACGGCCGCGGGCGCTACAACACCAATGCCACCTATGGCGCGCCAAACCGTGGCGGCGGCGTACGGATAGAACATGACTACGCAGGCCGGGTACGCCGGGTGGGCAACGTGTTCATCAACTACGATGCAAGGGGCCGCGTAAAACGCATAGGCACAGTATACATGAGCTATAACAGCTTTGCGCTGGCACAAATAGGCAACCTGCGCCTGATATATAACAGGTCAGGACAGATAGTAGATGCTACAGGCTATGTTAATGCCTACAACCGCGGCGCCTACGAGCCTTACTACAGCGGCACCCAGGGCAGCGGAAACTATGGCGGCGGAAGCACCGGGGGTTCGCATTACGATGACGACAGCGACGTGTACTACCGCAAGCCTGCCGAAACCACAAGAGGATAATCTGCAAATCAATAGCCGAAGGGCCGCTTTCAGGAGCGGCTTTTCTTATTTTTGCACTGCGCATACTTTTTGCCGTTTGTGTGCGTTTTTTCCTAAACCAACAGAACATGCTCACCTTCAAAAGAAATTACTTCCTGCTGACCATCCTCCTTTTCATTACCGAAGTGCTTATCGCCCTGTATGTCCACGACAAGATCATCAGGCCCTATGGGGGCGATGTGCTGGTAGTCATCCTCATTTACTGCTTTGTCCGTACGTTCTTCAATTGGCGGGTTGTGCCCGTAGCCGTTGGCACACTCCTATTTGCCTTTTTAGTAGAGACAATGCAGTACTTTAAAATCATCGAAATTCTCGGCCTGCAGGACTCGTCATTTTTCAGGATAGTCATCGGGACATCCTTCGCCTGGATGGACATGCTTACCTATGTTATTGGGATTGCCATAGTTCTTTTGGCAGAAAAAATTTTGGTAAAAAAACCATAATTGATTTATTCCTTTGGCAACTGTTCTATTCGAGATAATAAAAGATACACAAAAACAGCATTGTTACAAGGGTTTACACATCATATTGTCAGAAAAAAGACATTTTTATTAGATATAAAATTGTAATAAAAAAAATTACACTACATTTGCACTTTGGCACGCAAGTTGCTAAATATAAATTATCATGAATCTCTTTTCATGAGGTTTATAATAATTGGTTGGTTGGTTTGTTAAGTCCCGTCATCTCACGCAGATGGCGGGATTTTTTTTGTTATTATAGTTCTATTTTATTAAGTTTGATAAAGCAATAATGATTATGAATCAATTAGAAACTATTAAAAGCAGGCTTATCGACAGAATAACGGCAAGTAAAAATGAGAAGCTTTTGTCGGCAATAGAAAATATCTTCATTGTCACTGAAGAACCTGTCACTTACACACCCGAACAGTTTGAGATGCTCATGCTTGCTGAAGACGACATCAAGTATGGCAATGTGACCTCGCAGGAAGACCTTGACAAAATGGACGAGGAATGGCTGAAATAAAAATTATTTGGGGCAAACATCGCCATCAGGCAGCGTAATAAAACATTCGAATATTGGAATGAGCGAAACGGAAGCACATCCTATTCCAAAAAACTAAATGGCCGAATAAAAGAAAATCTTCAAACTGCCGCACTGAATCCGGAAATCGGAAAAATTTCTGATGGCAACGATTACAGGATGATCTCTTTAGGACATTATAGCCTAGTATACAAATTGGTGGCCAATTCCATATACGTTTTGGCGTTTTGGGACAATCGCCAAAACCCGAAAAAGCTCCTGGGATTGCTGAAAAAATAGTTTCGCTGCTATCTTTCCTTCACCGGCACCCATACCTCCTCTTCCGATTCCGGACTGCCATTTTTGTACTTCTCCCCCAACACTTCAAAGTGCGGCCGATTGTCCAAAACATAGCCCGATGACGGGAGCCAGTCATTAAAGATAAAACTGTAGAAAGGGACTGCCTCCTCAGGAGTGCCTGTATAACTAAAAACAGCATATTGCCCTCCCGCCAGTTCCAGCGTTTCCATCCCTTCCGGGTGTGCATCAAAATCCGTTACCTCAACAGCAGCCCATTTTTCAAATTCAGTTTCAGGACTGAAATGAGCATGAAAGCCTTCAGGATATATTTGCAATGAGAACATATCAGTACCCACAGCATTGGCAATTTCCTTTCTGCGCGGCATGAAGCCATTCCACAGTTTGAATGTCCAGTTATTGGCATACGACATGTTGAGGCGGCTGCCGATGAGCTTTTTGGGAGGTATGGATTTTATTTGGGGGGTCATTGATTATAACTTTCACTCATGCCGGTTAGTCCTCACCCCAACCCTCTCCAAAGGAGAGGGAGCCGGGATGTCCACTCTTACCGGATAATTTTACTATATAGCCTACACACAGACTGTGACTGAAAACTAAAACTACACCTTAACCCTGTTGAGCTTACTGTTCCTCCGGCTAAAGCCGAAGTAAATGGATAAGCCTATAAGCAGCCATGCCGTGAAATAGATCCAGTTCCAAACGCTGAGCTCGGCCATCATGTACAGGCAGCAGATGAGCCCCAGCAACGGAATGAGTGACAGGTTTTTGCGGAAGGCCCAAATTGCGAGCAGAACCAGTGCAATCAGGAATATGTACATTGGTATTTTGTGCTTGAAAAGGTCGAAGCCGCTTTCATATTTCACGTTTTCGGCTACGGGCAATTCGTCAACGAGCCTTTTATAAGCTTCGTCATCATGTTCGTAAGTGCCCAATATCTGCTCAAGGTCCTGTGTACCGTTGGCAACATCGCGCGCAAGCAGCGAATTGTACACTTCATCGGCCTGCTCTTTTGTCAGTGATGTCACAATGGTTGCGGGTGTATTGATCTGCTTGTCATTATTAAGGAATGCCCAGGTAGCCTCCTTATTGTATGTGAATGAAAATACCAGCCCGGCAATGAGCAATACCGGCATGATGAATTTAGCGTTCACATAGGGTGTGCGGAACTTGCCCCGTGGCACATCCTTACGGTTTTGAAGCACCAATACCCCGGCGCATACCAGCACAAAGGCAAACAGCGTACCTATGCTGCACAGGTCGGTTACCATGGTAAGGTTAAGGAACAATGCAGGCACGGCCACTACAAATCCAGTAACGATGGTGGCATAGGATGGTGTTTTAAAACGTGGGTGCACTTTCGAAAACTTTTTAGGCAGCAGCCCGTCGCGGCTCATGCTCATCCATATCCTTGGCTGGCCCATCTGGAATACCAATAGTACGCTGGCCATGGCTACTACAGCGCTCACGGCAATGATGCCGCTCATCCACCTGAGGTCGAGCTTTTCGAACACGAATGCCAGCGGGTCGCCCACATTCAGCTCGTTGTAGCGCACCATCCCGGTAAGGACAAGCGCAATGATTACATACAGCACAGTACAGATGATGATGGCCCACATCATCCCGCGTGGCAGGTCGCGCTGCGGGTTCTTGCACTCTTCGGCAGTGGTGGAAATGGCATCAAAACCGATGTAGGCAAAGAAAACAGCAGATACTCCCTTGAGCACGCCTGAAGCACCATTCGGCGCAAACGGGTCCCAATTGGCAGTATCTACATAAAATACGCCCACGGCAATAACAAGCAGTATGATGCACAGCTTAACCACCACCATGAGGTTGGAGGCATTGCGCGACTCCTTCATGCCCCTGTACACCAGTGCGGTTATGATAATGATGATAAGCAATGCCGGAAGGTCGGCTACAAAATGGAAAGAACCCAGCGTTGGCGCGGTTGTCCAGGCGGTATAAGCATCCTGAAGCCCGGCATCGAGGTTTTCGAAAGCTTTGCCCCCCTGCATCAACGCAGTGGCATCGGCAAAGCCATTGGAGGCAGTAAGGTAATCCATCTGTATCCACTGCGGGAGGTGCAGCCCCCCGCTTTCGAGCAGCCCCGTGAAGTAATCGCTCCAGGATATGGCGACCGTGATGTTGCCAATGGCATATTCCATGATGAGCGCCCACCCTATTATCCAGGCGATAATTTCGCCAAAAGCAACATAGGAATATGTATAGGCACTGCCCGATACCGGCACCATGGAGGCAAACTCGGCATAGGCAAAAGCCGCAAAACCACAGGCAAGGGCAGTAAACAGGAACAGGAATATTACGGCCGGCCCGCCATCGGCGCTGGCCTTGCCTATCGTACTGAAAATACCGGCCCCGATGATGGCGGCAATACCGAAGGCAGCAAGGTCGCGCACCGTTAAATGCCTGCCTAACGAATGGCCGTGCTCATCGTTATCGACCTGATTGAGTATGTCTTCAACTTTTTTCTTACGAAATAATGCGTTTAATCCCATTTGCCAATTGTCAGTTTTATTGAAAAAAAACAAATATAAGGGTAAATTGAAAAAAATGCCCCCCAATAATTTTGATATAGATATTTTTTTTGCTAACTACAATTTACATAAGCGTTCTCTATCCTTCCATAAGTAATAACAATGGACATAAACCTTCGAAAACGCTTGTAAACGCTAAATTTGCAATAGAAAATTAATAATCATTAAATAATACACTATGTCATTAGTAGGTAAAAAATTTCCAAACATTACTGTAGATGCAATTTCTGAAATGGGTGACAACCTGAGGATCAATGTCCTTGAGGAAGCGGTGAACAACAACAAAAAAGTGCTTTTGTTCTGGTACCCTAAAGATTTCACATTCGTTTGCCCTACCGAGCTTCACGCTTTCCAGGCTGCCCTTGGCGAATTTGAAAAAAGGAATACTGTAGTTATAGGCGCTTCATGCGATACTAACGAAGTACACTTTGCATGGCTTAATACTCCGAAAGACAATGGCGGTATCGAAGGTGTAACATACCCGATCATTGCCGATACCAACAGGAACCTTGCCAATATACTTGGAATCCTTGACATTGAGTCTACTGAATACAATGAGGAAACCGACACTCTGTTGGTTACAGGTTCTAACGTTACTTACAGGGCTACTTACCTGGTTGACGAAACAGGAAAAATTTTCCATGAGAGCGTAAACGACATGCCACTTGGCCGTAACGTTGCCGAGTACCTGAGGCTGATTGACGCTTACACGCACGTACAGACTAAAGGCGAGGTTTGCCCGGCGAACTGGGAAGAAGGAAAAGAGGCAATGACTGCCGACCGTAACGGTGTGGCTTCATACCTTGCTTCAAACTAATTAATAACTAAAAATTCACCGTACCATGATACAGGAACTTGAAAAAGATAATTTAGCAGAAATCGTTGCCGGTGAACCATTGGTAGTAGTTCAGTATTCAGCCGGATGGTGTGGCAACTGCAGGATCATGAAGCCTAAGTTCAAAAAGATGGCTACTGAGAATACCAATGTAAAGTTCATCCTTGCCGATGCTGAAAACTTCCCGGAGTCAAGGAAACTTGCCAAAGTGGATAACCTGCCGACATTTGCAGCCTTTAGGGGCGGGCAGCTGGTAAACCAGGTACAGACGAATAAAATAGAAATCTTAACCGACCTTATCAATGAAGTTACCAGTAATTAAGCACCTTACGCAGTTCATTGAAGATAACGACCAGGACTATATCATCGAAACGCTTGAAGTACTTGAAGCGCTGACAGAAGTGCCTTCGCTCAAGGATGAAGAGCTGGATGTGGTTGGGGAGCTTATCTCAAACATGTATGGCGCACTCGAGGTAAACAAAATGATAAAAGAAGGGATGACCAAAAAGGAAGCGCTCAACGCATTTATGATGCGCGTACTTGGTGCCATAGATAAAGAATAGCTTTTTCATAATCAGGTTTAAATTGAAAAACGCTCCCATTGAGGGGGCGTTTTTTTTGTTTTATAGCCATTTAAGGCCAAAAAATACCCAAAAATGGGGATTGATTGCAATTAATCCAGTGTATATTTTTACAGCCAAAAATCCCTAATTATGAAAAAAAGACTACTATTGATCATGGCATTTGTTGCTGTAATGATTTCGTGCTCAAAAGATGATGGCGATGGCAACAATGGAGAAAACCCTATCGGTGGTGAAATATTCACGGCGCAGGTGGTAAAAATCCAGATTCCTGAAGGAACGGAGCTTACCCAGACAATGTATGACGGTGAGATTGGCGGCATCCCTGTAAAGCTTGTAAAAGCTCCGGGGAATATGCTGGCATTTTATCTTCCGACGAATATGCCCACAGGCAATGCCGCATTAGTTATCCCGGCATTGTCTAATATGACGATTGATTATAACATTCAGCAATCCGTACTAAATGCATCTGCAAATGAGATAATTAGCGGATATATCAACAGCCTCGATCTATATGCCCAAAATTTTGGTGATTCTCCGCAGGCACAGTCGTTAAGGCACAACATTGAAAACCTTGAGACAATCTACAACGCTCTAAGCGATGAAGAAAAAAATGAGATGGCACTCACTTACCAGGTTAATAAAATGGCCTTTGACGGCGTATTGGCAATAAGCATGGAACGTACCAGCGACCATGAGGCGTCGCGGGCAGTTTTGAAGGTTGGCCTGGCTGCAGCAGCAATTGTTGAGGGCGTGGCATTGGTTGCAGCAACAGTAGCAAGTGCAACAACCGTTGCAGCCCTTGCACCCGCAGCCCTCGGAGCAGTTACTGTTTACGCAGGGCTTGTGCTGATCAATAACACTGTTAGCGATATTTTCGAGGTAAATGTAATCAAAGAGAACCTAAATCTTGGCGGCTTGTGGGGTGTTACTGACAGGACCGAGATGCCAAGGTTCATTCACAATGTTTCGCAGAATATCACCCTGCAGGCAAACCAAAGGGAATTAGCCCAAAGCGATTCATCCCGAACTGACGAGTATACTTCAGAATTCTTTGAAAATTTTAGCCATTTTAATAACTATGTAGGGATAACTAACAATAGCATCGGTATTATAAACAATGAACTGGAATCAGCCGATCTCCATGCTTTTTCTGCTGCTACATTATCTGCCGACACGACTTTTAGCATGGCAAATATAGATGAAGAAGCTTTTGGAGACATCACATTTTCATTATCGCACCCAAATCTTGTACTTGAGGAAGCATCGCTCCTTGCGGACGGCCAGTTGAAAGTAAAGATAAAAGTAATTGGTATACCTCCTTCGCGCGAAATAGAAACAAACCTTAATTATACATTTGACAATGGGTTCAGTTCATTTACAGGTAGATTTCCCATAATCGTTGAAATACCTTTAGAGGGGTCATGGAATGCAATTAACATTGGTGGCGTTGCCATAGGGGAATGGATAAATGTTTACTCCCCCTCATGCCCTAATGTTGTAATCCTACAGGATAAATGGCTGAACAGGACATTGCAATTTACCGAAAACACCTTTAATTTTTCAGGAAATGTGGTGACTAAAAATTTAAATGTAGTTGTTCAGAGTGATTGTACAATATCAATGGATTCTGAAGATACCGAACAACAGGATTTTGATGAAGAGGGAGGGACATATACTGTCGAAGGAAATATACTGACGCTTTTCAGCCCGGAGGATGGCGACCAGGTATCCGTACCGGTACAATTTATCACCGCAGATAAAATCCAAATTGCGGATGAAATCTATGAAAGACAATAAGCATTGCAAACCAACCAGTCGCAAACGCTCCCCACACCGGGAGCGTTTTTGTTTTGTATCATCGGTCAATTGCATTACTTTAGTAGCTTCATAATTACACACAAATGAAAAACATATTCTGTTCCATCATAGCGTTGATTGCTTTTACGGCGAGCTGCCTGGCCCAAAAGGACCTGATTAACCTGGCATACGGCAAGCACCCACAGCAAACGGTCGACCTGTTCCTGCCAAAGCATTATTCCGGAAGTACACCCGTTGTCATCATGATACACGGCGGTGCCTGGATGATGGGCGGCAAGGAGTATACCGACAAGCGCGCGAAAGACCTGCGCGACCGTGGGTTTGTTGTAGCTAATATTGACTACCGCTATGTGAGCGAAACAGTACACTGCAACGATTTACTGGAAGATGTGGACAATGCTGTAGCGTATGTGCAAAAGGAAGGCAGGAAGCACGGCTATAATACGGATCAGGTAAACATGGCCGGGATAAGCGCGGGGGCACATTTGTCGCTACTGTATGGCTATACTACGAAAAGAAAAGTGAATTCCATTACTGCCATATGCCCGCCAACAAAACTGGACGATGGGGATATTATCCAACACCTTAAAAATGTAAAACTGGATCACGTCGTTGAGCTTTTGGCGGATGCGAAATTCAAACCGGACGGCAGGCAGGACGAAAAATTTACACTGGTTAGTCCGTACTACCGGATCATGAGGATACCAACACTGCTCATTCATGGTGACAATGACCATTTGGTTCCGTATGAACAGTCTTCTTCACTATACATGTCCCTTCAGGAAAGAAATGTCGAATCGAGATTACTCACCATGAAAGGCAAAGACCACGATGCCGGCCTGAACGACGCCGACACCGAAAAGGAAGCCTATGACAACATTGTAGACTGGATAAATTTATATAACTAATGCATCTGTACATTAAAAATATGGTATGCCCGCGGTGCATAACGGCCGTGCGCAGCGAACTGGAAAAAGCCGGAATCACAGTACTATCGGTAGAGCTGGGCGAAGCGGAGATCAAAAACGAGCTTACACCGGAAGAGTTGCGCCATACCGAACAATCGCTGCAGGCATTGGGTTTTGAACTTATCGGCGACCGCAAAAGCCGCATTATTGAGCAGATAAAGACAGAAATAGTATACCTCATACACCATTCAGGTGAAATACTCAGCACCAACCTTTCCGTCTGGCTGGCCGATAAGCTGCACTACGAGTACACGTACCTGAGCAACCTGTTCTCTGAAGTGGAGGGCACTACCATAGAGAAATACTACATTGCCCAGCGCATTGAGAAAGTAAAGGAGCTCCTGGTATATGACGAGCTCTCATTAGCCGAAATTGCAGATGTGCTGGGTTACAGCAGCGCCGCATACCTGTCGGGCCAATTCAAAAAAGTTACCGGCCTCACTCCTACTTTCTATAAATCCATAAAGGAAAGCAAGCGCAGGAAGATTGATGAGCTGTAGTAGACACTTTATCTATTTTAACCACATAGATACATAGAATCCATAGTTTATAAACTGTTTAGGTAACATATTCTCACATAGATGAAGCTAAGCTTCAAACTCTGTGATACCAAACTATAACTTTTTCCCCCTTTTTAAACCTATGTGCCTATGTGGTTGAATATTTTATCAGGTTTAAAGTGTCAGTAAATTTCATAGCTATTTCCAAAAATTGCATAAGCTCCCTGACGCATAAAATCCGAACTTTGCTATATCAATTTTAAATACGGTAAAAAATGCGACATACTTATACACTTTCCGGAATGACCTGTGACGGCTGTTCTGCCAAAGTGGGCTTCCTGCTCAAAAAAGTACCCGGCGTAACCGATGTGGCCATCGACCTGGAAAATGGCACCGCCGATGTGACGATGGACAGCCACATCCCTACCCCCGAACTTCAGGAGGCCCTGAAAGAATATCCCAAATACCAACTGACCGGCCACGAGCACGGGCACAAGGCTGCGGTGGACTTGTTTGGCAACCCGCCCGAAGAGGAAAAAAGCTGGGCCGAAACCTACAAGCCCATACTGCTTTTGTTTGGGTACATAAGCATCGTTTCGCTTATAGCCGGATTTTCAGGAGAGGGATTCAGCATCATGCTGTTCATGCGGGTATTCATGGCGGGATTCTTCCTGGCGTTCTCTTTCTTCAAGATGCTCAACCTGAAAGCTTTTACCGAAAGCTACGCGATGTATGACGTAGTAGCCATGAAATTCCCTGCCTGGGGATACATCTATGCCTTCATCGAACTCGCGTTGGGTCTTGCCTTCGCCCTCAACTTCGAGCCGGTATTCACCAATGCGTTTACGGTAGTGGTAATGTCGGCAAGCCTCATCGGGGTGCTGCAGAGCGTACTCAACAAGAAGAAAATACAGTGCGCCTGCCTGGGTGCGGTATTCAACCTGCCCATGAGTACCGTGACCATTATTGAGGATGGACTGATGATTGCGATGAGCATAGGTATGCTGCTGATGTATTTGTAAGTTTTTTAGCCACGAATTACACAAATTTCTCTAATTCTTCTGAAAAACATATTCAGAAGTTAAATTCATTCTTCCTGAAAATTTGTGTAATTCGTGTAATTCGTGGCAAAAAAAAATCTTGTACTCCAATTAATTCCTACTTTTGTGTTCATTAAAAAAATAAACACAATGGCTACCATCACACTTGGGGGCAATCCCATAGAAACTATTGGCGAACTGCCGGCAACCGGAACAAAGGCTCCTGAATTCAACCTTGTAAAAGGCGACCTTTCCAAAGCATCTTTGGCAGATTTTAAAGGAAGCAAGCTGGTACTGAACATCTTCCCGAGCATTGATACAGGAACATGTGCCACATCGGTTCGCAAGTTCAATGAGCAGGCAGCGAACCTTGAAAACACTAAGGTGCTTTGCATAGCACGCGACACTCCATTTGCGATGAACCGTTTTTGCGGTGCGGAAGGGCTTGAGAATGTAGTTACGCTTTCTGACTTCAATACAGGCGCTTTCGGTAAGGATTACGGACTGACCATTACTACCGGCCCGCTTGAAGGATTCCACTCGCGCGCAATAGTTGTTATTGATGAAGAAGGAACGGTAGTGTATACCGAGCAGGTTCCCGAAATCAGGGATGAGCCAAACTATAAGGCTGCGTTGAAAAGCCTGTAATTGAATTAATCGGACAAAATAACCCCGGGACAGATATCCCATTCGTGATTGACTACATGAAAGACAACAGGTTCGTAAAAGGAAGGCTTAAAAGTGTTGGTTATTCGGTAAAAGGCGCCTACAGGCTCGTAACGAGCGAGCATAGCATCATGGTGCAGTTTTTTATAGGTGTGGCCATAACCATTGCCGGCTTTTACTTTGAAATATCTGCAACAGAATGGATGCTGCAGATATTTGCCATAGGGCTGGTGCTGGCCATTGAGGGCGCCAATACCGCTGTAGAAAAAATATGCGATTTCATCCACCCCGATTACCACGAAAGGATCGGGTTCATAAAAGACATTGCTTCGGGCGCCGTATGTTTTGCGGCGCTGGCAGCAATGGCAGTAGGCATTATAATTTATTACCCTAAAGTAGCTTTGCTTTTTTAAATTTATTGATATTTTTACAGTCAGGAAAAATACATAAATGGCAAAAAGCAAAAAAGAAACCAGGACAGCAGAAAAACCGGCAACCGAAAAAAAGAAATGGGGCTTTTCCCGCCAGCACAAAGTATTGCTTGGCGCTTTGCTCTTCCTCTTTTCAATAGCCCTGCTGCTCTCATTCATTTCCTATTTCCTTTACTGGGATTATGACCAGAGCGTGCTAACCGCCTTTGGCGACAGGCAGCAGGCCGTACACAACTGGCTGGGCAAATTTGGCGCGTGGCTGGCCGACCTGTTCCTTTATCAGGGATTCGGGGTTGCGAGCTTCATCCTGATACGCTTTTTCTTTTTGGCGGGTTCCTACCTGGTGCTCGACCTTCCGGTAAGGAAGCTTAAAAAAACATTGTTCTGGGATTTGTACCTTGTCATCATCGTTTCGGTATTGTGCGGGTTCTTCAATTATGCCATTCCGCAGCTGGGCGGTATCATAGGTTATGAAATGAACCTGTTCCTTCAGGATTACCTGGGCAGCACCGGTACTTTGCTGGTGCTCATCTTCGGGCTGTTCCTGTTCCTGATATTCCGCGTCAGGATGTCTCCGGATGCCATCAAGACCTTTTTTGAGAACAGGCGCAAGGAAATTGAGGAAGACCTTGACAGCGTACCGGAAACAGCACCTTTACAGGATACTTCAAACATTACGGTGACAGCGCCCTACTCCGTAACCGATGCATCGGCACAGGAGGATAAAAATATTTTGCGTGATGATGAAGAAGATGACGAAGAACCGGAAATGGTTTTGCGCACCGTCCCTCCGGTAACCCCTACCGCCCCGCCGCCATCACAATTTGAAATTAACCGCGAGGCACTTAAACCTACCATAGAGCATTCATCAGAACTGAACCTTGACCCGGCAGTAAAGCCTAAGGCGGCAGAGCCTGCAGCCTCCTTCCACGAGGTTATTGAAACCGATGATGAGAGCTTTGTAATCGAAAAATTTGCTGAGGAAGATGTCGTGGAAGAAAACCTTGCTGCACGCCTGGTTAAGGATTTTGGCGAGTTCGACCCTACACTCGACCTTTCCAATTACCAGTTCCCATCGATAGAGCTGTTAAAAGATTATTCTTCGGGCGGCATTACCATCAACCAGGAAGAGCTGGAACAAAATAAGAACAAGATTGTTGAAACGCTGCGCAACTACAAGATAGACATCGCCCAAATAAAGGCGACTGTAGGCCCAAGCGTTACCCTGTATGAAATCGTACCCGAAGCCGGCATACGCATTTCGAAAATAAAAAGCCTCGAGGACGACATTGCCCTTTCGCTTGCAGCACTGGGCATCCGTATCATTGCGCCAATACCGGGCAAGGGAACTATAGGTATCGAGGTGCCGAACCAAAACCCGACCACCGTTTCGATGAAGTCGGTTATAGGTTCCCCGAAATTCCAGTCGGCCGAAATGGAACTCCCTATCGCATTGGGTAAGACCATATCTAACGAAACCTTTGTGGTAGACCTTGCCAAGATGCCCCACCTGCTGATGGCGGGAGCTACAGGACAAGGTAAATCGGTTGGCCTTAACGCCGTGCTTACCTCCCTCCTTTACAAGAAGCACCCTGCTGAAGTAAAGTTTGTACTGGTTGACCCTAAAAAGGTGGAACTCACACTGTTCAATAAAATCGAAAGGCATTACCTCGCCAAACTTCCTGATGGCGGTGATGCCATCATTACAGACAATACCAAGGTTATCAATACACTCAACTCCCTTTGCGTGGAGATGGACAACCGCTACAACCTGCTGAAGGATGCATCGGTAAGGAACATTAAGGAATATAACGAGAAATTCCGCCTGAGAAAGCTCAACCCCGAGAACGGCCACCGCTTCCTGCCCTACATTGTCCTGGTGGTAGATGAATTTGCCGACCTGATCATGACTGCCGGCAAGGAAGTAGAAACGCCGATTGCGCGTTTGGCACAGCTGGCCAGGGCCATTGGCATCCACCTGATCATTGCGACACAAAGGCCATCGGTAAACGTAATTACGGGTATCATCAAGGCGAACTTCCCGGCAAGGATAGCGTTCAGGGTAACCTCGAAAATCGACTCGCGCACCATTCTCGACAGCCAGGGCGCCGACCAGCTTATAGGCCGCGGTGATTTGCTATATACACAGGGCAACGACCTGGTGAGGGTACAGTGTGCCTTTGTAGATACGCCTGAAGTCGAAAAGATAACCGAATTCATCGGTTCGCAGAAAGCCTATCCCGAAGCTTACCTGCTTCCGGAATACTACGGAGAAGAAAGTGGCATCAATCTTGATATAGACATATCCGAAAGAGACTCAATGTTCAGGGAAGCTGCCGAAGTGATCGTTACGGCCCAGCAGGGATCGGCGTCATTGCTGCAGCGCAAATTAAAGTTGGGCTACAACCGCGCCGGAAGGCTCATCGACCAGATGGAGGCCGCCGGGATTGTAGGCCCGTTTGAAGGCAGTAAAGCCCGCAGCGTTCTTATCCCCGACCTTGTGTCCCTTGAGCAATTTTTCAAAAACGAAGAAAACAATTTTTAGACATGCAAAGGATTATCAGGGTCATAGCGCTTTTTTTACTCATTGCCTCCTTGCCGGTACAGGCACAGGATGCCGCTAAGGCCAAGGCGCTGCTCGACCAGGTGAGCGCCAAAGTAAAAAGCTACCAGAATATTTCCATCGACTTTAAATTCTCGGTAAGCAACCCAAAGAAAAACCTCAACCAGGAAAGCAAGGGGACAGTAGTACAGAAAGGCAACCAGTATGTGCTTAACTTTATGGGAATGACACGTATTTTTGACGGCAAAAAGGTATATAACATAGTACCGGAAGATGAGGAAATCACCATTTCCAAATATGATGACGAAAAGTCGGATGAGCTTACGCCATCGAAAATGCTTACTTTTTTCAATTCTGGCTACAAGTATTCCTGGGACATCCTGCAAAATGTAAAAGGCAGGAAGATACAGTATGTAAAACTGAACCCGCTTGACCCGAAAGATGCCACAAAAGAGGTACTTATAGGCATTGATACCCAGACCAAGCACATTTATAATTACATACGGACCGACAAGGATGGCACGAAAACCATCATTACGATAAATTCTTTCAAAACAAACCAGCCTTTGTCAAAAAATCACTTTACCTTTACCGAAAGTAAATATCCTAATTACTATATTAATAGATTAGACTAATTTCCGGTGAAGATATTAGACCGTTACATCCTTACCTCATTCATAAAGACCTTTGCGTCGGTATTTATCATCCTGTTCTTTATCTTTATTTTACAGGCGATATGGCTGTTCATTGCCGAGCTTGCGGGTAAGGACCTCGACGCGGGCATCATTGCCAAATTCCTCATTTTTTATGCGCCTAAGGTAGTGCCGCTGGTATTGCCGCTTTCCATATTGCTGGCCTCGATCATGACCTTTGGCAACTTTGCAGAGAATTATGAGTTTGCTGCCATGAAATCATCAGGCATTTCCCTTAGCAGGGCCATGCGCAGCCTTATGATATTCATTTTCGGCCTCAGCATAGTAGCCTTCTTCTTTGCCAATGACATCATCCCAAAAGCCGAATACAAGTTCATCAACCTGAGGGCAAACATCGTAAAGCGCAAGCCTGCGATGGCCATTGTGGAAGGGCAGTTCAACTCAATTGGGAGCTATAACATCAAGGTAGATAAAAAATCAGGCGAAAATGGCGAGAAGCTGAAGGGTGTTACCATCCACAAAAGGATTCCCGGTAATATGAATGCAACCATCATCCGCTCCAAAACCGGCCTGCTGAAGAGCAGTGAGACATCCAATGTACTGCAACTGGAGTTGTTTGACGGGTATTATTATGAGGATGTCAACTCAAAAAATCCGGGGGACCGCAAGAAGATGCCGTTCGCCAAGAGCAGCTTTACCCGTCAGATCATGAACATCGACCTGAGCATGCTGAACAATGCCAGCACCGATGAAGAACAGATAGCACAGACCAACAACATGCTCAACCTGAGCGAGCTTACCTATACGCTGGATTCACTCGAAGGCAATTATACCAAAGAAGCAAAGAGCCACGCCCGCAATATGGCGCAAAGGCCAAACAACATACTGGCCTACTCAAGACCTTCGATTCTTACTAAAAATGACACCATTGCAGCCGTAAAGAAAGACAGCGTTCCTGCAAAGCTCATTGAGCTTATCAAAACAAAAGAAGATAAAGGCAGGATACTGGACATTGCCGAAAACAGCGTAAGGAGTACCGAAAGCAGCATTAGTTCGGGTAAGGCAGCCCTGTTTGAGAGGATAAAGGCCATCAATAGCCACTGGATAGCTTATTACGACAAGTTTGTAATCGCCTATGCCTGCCTCCTGATGTTCTTTATTGGCGCACCACTCGGAGCCATCATACGCAAAGGCGGCCTGGGTCTACCTATCGTATTTGCAGTACTCATATTCATAACATTCCACTTTATAAATACTTTTGGCAAAAAGCTGGCCCAGGAAAACGGCATCCCGCCCTTCCTCGGATCATGGATGTCATCCTTCGTACTGACACCTTTGGCGGTATTCCTTACCTACAGGGCGACCAATGACATGAACGTAACCATCAACTGGGATCCGCTTGTTAAGCCTGCGCAGAAGATATTTAATAAAGTGTTCAAAATCAAAACTAAAGATGCTTAATATACCTGTTGAAGACCGCATACAACTCAACACAATAGAAGAAGCCATAGAAGACATCCGCCAGGGCAAGATCATCATAGTGGTGGACGATGAAGACCGCGAAAACGAGGGTGATTTCCTTGCTGCCGCAGATAAGGTAACTCCCGAAATGATCAATTTCATGGCTACCCACGGCAGGGGGCTCATTTGTACTCCCCTTACCGAAAAGCGCTGCAAAGAGCTTGAACTTAATGTGATGGTGGTCCGTAATACGGACTCTATGCAGACAGCATTTACCGTATCGGTCGACTTACTGGGCCATGGCGTTACTACAGGCATATCAGCCCACGACAGGGCCAAGACTGTAGAGGCAATGATGGATCCCAACCTAAAGCCGGAAGATTTGGCAAGGCCCGGGCATATTTTTCCATTAATAGCCAAAGAAGGCGGTGTTTTAAGGCGTACAGGCCATACCGAGGCAGCCATCGACTTTGCAAGGCTGGCCGGTTTTAAGCCTGCCGGTGTGATTTGCGAGATAATGAACGAGGATGGCAGCATGGCAAGGCTTCCGGAACTGTATGAGGTGGCGAAGAAATTCGACCTTAAGCTGGTTTCGATTGAAGATCTTGTGGCCTACCGCATGCAGCATGACAGCCTTATCCAGAAGAAGGAAGACTTTGAGATGGAAACGCGCTTTGGCACCTTCAGGCTGAGGGCCTATGTGCAGACGACCAACAAGCAGGTGCACATTGCCCTGACCAAAGGCAGCTGGAACATTGGCGACCCGGTACTGACAAGGATCAACTCGACACAGGTAAATAATGATATTTTAGGTACGCTTACCAATGATGCCGACAGGAAACTGGACAATATGTTTAAACGCATCAACGAGGAAGGCAAAGGGGCTATACTGTTCATCAACCAGGAGGTTTCCCCTGCCGAGCTGCTTACCCGCATCAAGGAGCTGAAAGAGCAACAGGCTGAAAAAGGGCTTTGCAAAGCACCACAGATAAAGATGGACGAAAGGGATTTCGGAATCGGTGCGCAGATTTTGCACGACATTGACATTTGCAAGATACGCCTGCTGACCAATTCGGGCCAGACAAAGCGTGTCGGAATGATTGGTTACGGCCTTGAAATAACGGAATACGTAGAATTTTAAAAATATTTTTGACCCTAAAATAAAGGTTATGAAATGTTTAGAAAAGGTTACGAAATAATTTAGCAATTAAGTTAAATTTGTTTTTGGAAAACCGAAAAAGGTTGCTATATTTGCAACCGCAATGAGGGAAATCATTGTAACATACTGGAGGAATGGCAGAGTGGTCGATTGCGGCAGTCTTGAAAACTGTTGACTGTAACAGGTCCGGGGGTTCGAATCCCTCTTCCTCCGCTGAAAACCGAAAACCTTTAAATAGAGATATTTAAAGGTTTTTTTTTGTTTATACCTGTTACTAAGCAGTAACACTTCCTGTATAGGCGAACCGCTCCTTTCGCATAGGCTTAGACACAAACTAAAGTTTTCTTAAACAGGCCGGAAGGCCAATTTATTCTTAGTAATTTGAAGTATAAAATATCCGGACTCCCGGCTTAAATTCAATACTATGGAAAATACAGCAAAACATAAAGGAAGCCTTTACGGCAAGACAGTCGTAATTACCGGCGCAACCAGCGGTGTGGGCCGTGCAGCAGCTGAAGCATTTGCAAAGGAAGGCTCTAATGTCGTTATAGTGGCGCGTGGCCAAAAAGGGATTGATGAAACTGTAGCGATTTGCAGGGATATGAATTCGGCAGCCATAGGGATTTCGGCAGATATGTCGGTTGCAGAGGACGTGGAAAAAGTAATGGCAGAAGCTTTAAAAATAAACGGCAGGGTGGATGTGTGGATAAACAATGCCGGTGTAATGGCCAGCGGGAAATTTGAGGAAATCCCCATGGAGATCCACGAGCAGGTAATTAAGACAAACCTGTTCGGGTACATGCACGGTGCCTACAATGCCATCAGGGTGTTTAAGCAACAAGATGAAGGCATACTGATAAACAATGTCTCAATCGGCGGGTTTATGCCTGCCCCGTACAGCGCTGTCTATTCGGCGACCAAATATGGCATCAGGGGGATGATGGAGTGCCTTCAGGGTGAAATATCCAACAGGAGCGACATACATGTGTGCAACCTCTATCCGCAATTGCAGAATTCTACAGGCAACCTGCATTCAGCAAAGTATTCGGGCTTTGCTATGCAAATACCTCCCATTGCCTCCAATCCGCGGGCAACTGCAGCAAAAATGGTCAAGCTGGCCAGGCATCCCAAAAAAGATATGTTCCCTGATCTCAGGGCGGCAGCGATCACAAACCTTTACAGGCTGTTCCCAAAACCTGTAATAAATGCTGCATCGGCTGCAGTACGGCTAAAAATGAAAATGAACAAATCGAAGGAAGACGATGCCGGAAACATCCTGACACCATCGGCAGAGCCACTCAGGGTATATGGTAAGCCGCCTGTGCCCTCATCGGCAAAAACATTAGGGTTGGCATTGCTGGCCGGTGCCGGTGCAGGGCTTGCCGTTATGTTGCTGGCTAAAAAAATCTAAGTAAAAAAGGCTGCCAACTTAATGACAGCCTTCCTTAAAAAACTCAAAACTTTATTCAACAATTAGTTTCTTAGAAGTCGATTTGCTTCCTGCATATATCCTGGCAATGTACATTCCTTTTGGCAATGCACTGATAGTAACCGAATCAGCGTCAGCTTCCATTACTTTGCTTCCCAAAACCGAGTAAATCTCAACTTTGGTAATATCTGCTGTTTCAGAAACAAAATGAACGATATCCGTAGCCGGGTTAGGGAACATCCTTACTGATGCGCCCAACTCAGGCCTGTCGATTCCCAGGCTGCATTCTTCACCAACGGTATAAGTAAAGTATTGCGTTACCGCCTGGCCTCCTGCATAAGCGAACTTAACAGCAATATTCACATCCTGGCCCGTTGTAAGCCCCGGAACCGTTGCTGAGAATGAAAGGCCTTCACCCTGTGTCATTGCAATCTCCGTAAACGGATCCTGCAGCCAAACATATCCTACAACACCTACCTTATCGGTATCAAGCAGTTCGACTGTCACAACAACATCGTTGCCCACTGTTTCAAAATGATATGTGTAACCTGTAGAGAAGCTTCCGTTCTCTGCAGTCGTGCTCATGCCCTCGCATTCGGTATTCGTATCTTCAATTGTAGCAGCCTGTAATTCGATTACATTGGTAGCCATGTTGCCTGCTGCATCCATAACAGTGATAGTGAATACATATACCGATTCAGGCAAAAGGTTATTGATTATTACCGATTCCGTCACACCGGATTCACCTGTAACAGTTATCGATGTTCCACCCTCGTAAGTAATCGTATAAATCACATCGCCTGAATTGTCGGATGCCGTTAGCTCCAACTCAATTGAAGTTGCGGTAACCGTTCCTGTGCTGATTTCAAAGCCTGTTGGGGCTTCGATATCTTCCTCGCCGGTACCGCAGTTCTCTCCTACTTCATAGTTAATGTACTGAGTTACTACCTGTCCGCCGGCATAAGCGAATTTGACTGCAATGCCAATTGTATTTCCTAAAGTCTGTGCGGGGATAGTTCCTGTAAAAGTAAGGCCTTCCACATTCGCCATAGGAGTCTCGGCAAATGGTGCCTGAAGCCATAAGTAGGCAACCACACCTACCTTATCGGTATCCAGCAGGGTTATTGTAACATTTACGTTATTACCCACTGTTTCAAACTCATAGCTATAGCCTGTAGAGAAAGTGCCGTCCTGTGCGGCATTTGCAGTTCCTGAACACGGTGTTGTTTCACCGCCCCCGCTTTCTTCAGCGGTTGTGGCAAGGATAACAATCGGGTTGGCAGCTGTATTGCCTGCGGCATCGGCAGCCGTCACTGTAAAGGTGTAGTCGGTATCCGCATCAAGTTCGTCAATCACTACGGTCTCTGTTTCACCCGAAGCAACTGTAACCGTCATTGTTTCCGTCCCATAGGTTATGGTATACGTTACCGAACCTGAATTATCTGTACCGTTAAGCACTAATGCTATCGAGTTGGCTGTGATTGTACCTGCGGTTGCCGTAAAACCTGTCGGCGCCTCTGTATCTTCTTCAGCCTCGCAATCCTGCCCAACCACATAGTTGATGTATTGCGTAACAACCTGGCCTCCTGCGTAAGCAAACTTAACAGCAATGCCTATGGTTGCGCCATTGGCCTGCCCCGGTATCGTGCCGGTGAAGGTAAGCCCGCCCGCATTGGCCATCGGTGTTTCTGTAAAAGGGGCCTGCAGCCATAAGTAGGCTACAACTCCCACTTTATCGGTATCAAGCATGGTCATGCTAACCTGCACATTGCCATTTACTGTTTGGAAAGAATAGCTGTATCCTGTGGTAAATGTACCATCCAATGCGGCAGTACCTGTACCTGTACATGGCACACTGCTTGAGTTTTGCAATGTGGTAGCCTGAACAGTCTGCGGGTTGTTTGCCGCAGCATTTCCGGCGCCGTCAGCAGCAGTTACAGTAAATGTATAGGCCGTGCCTGCCGTAAGCCCTTCAATCAGCGCAACCTGCTGGCTTCCGGAAGTCCCGTTAACCGTAGTGGTGGTTGCACCGTAAGTGATCGTATAGATAACAGCTCCGGAATCGTCTGTGCCGTTAAGAAGAAGCTGTACCGAGTTTGCGGTAACCGTTCCTGCTGTAGCTGTAAAACCGGTTGGCGCCTGCGTGTCGCCACCGCCGCCTGTACAGTTTTCACCCACAACATAGTTAACATACTGTGTTACAACCAAGCCTCCTGCATAAGCAAATTTCACTGCTATGCCAATGGTAGTACCGGGAGTCTGTCCGGGAATAGTTCCTGTAAAGGTCAGCCCTCCGGCATTAGCCATAGGGGTTTCCGAAAAAGGTGTCTGCGTGCGCAAATAGGCAATTACACCAACCTTATCGGTATCCAGCATCGTCATGGATACGTTCACCGTATTTCCCGTTGTGGAAAAGACATAACTGTAACCGGTAGAGAAAGCTCCCTCCGACGCGGCAGTAGCCGTGCCGGCGCAGGCTGTGTTGGCTGGGCCTGACTGGGTTGTTGCAGTCAAAGCTATAGGGTTATTTGCCGCAGCGTTGCCTGAAGCATCAGCAGCAGTGACGCTGAAAGTATATGCAGTCCCGACCATAAGGTTATTTATCACAACCGGTAGCTGTGTGCCCGAAGTGCCTGTTGCCGTGGTAGTATTGCTTCCGTAAGTTATGGTGTAAGTAATGTTGCCCGAATCATCAGATCCGTTTAACAGCAATTGCACCGAGGTTGCCGTTACCGTGCCCACAGTAGCCGTAAAACCTGTCGGAGCCTGGGTATCTCCCCCACCGCCCGTACAGTTTTCACCCACAACATAATTAATATATTGTGTTACGACCAGGCCTCCTGCATAGGCAAACTTGACCGCTATGCCTATTGTTGCTCCCGGAGTCTGTCCGGCGATAGTGCCTGTAAAACTAAGCCCGCCGGCATTGGCCATAGGCGCTTCAGTGAATGGCATTTGCGTCCGCACATAAGCTACAACGCCTACTTTGTCAGTATCAAGCATCGTGGCGGTTACATTTACAGTTGTCCCGGTTGTAGAGAACTCATAACTGTAGCCTGTTGAAAAAGTTCCTTCTGATGCCGCAGTACCTGTTCCCGCACAAGGCGTATTGAATGGTGCAGCGACATTGCCGAAGCCGGAATAATTTGCAATTACTATGCAAATCAGTAACGAAAGGAACTTCATGCATTTTTGATAATTTTGTTTCATATAATTTGATTTTTTTGCTAATATACCTCTAATAATTTCACATTTCCTTAACAAGAGGTATATACAAACCATACATCACCAAAAAAACACGCTACAAAACAACGGTTTTACCTATACAACAACACTACAACTACACCGTTTTCGCCAGTAAATATCGGGGCATGAATTTTCATGAATTTCAATATTTATTTTTTGGATATTATAGCTGTTGCCGTATCCAGATTTGAACCCCTGGCAGTCAATACTACATCATTTCCACTACCGTCGGGCTGTACGATTACCTGCGCATAGCCGTTAAAAAGCTTTCTTTTCCATGTTTCGGCCGGCGTACAAACCTGAACCACGCCGGGATCGGTATTGGCGGCATCCCAATCGTTAATTTTTCGCAATGGGGCAGCGATGATGTGGAGCGTATTATCGCCATTCTTCAATACATCAGCAGCAAGGATATATTTTTGGGCATCATCCGGTGAGGCCGCCATTTTTTTCCCGTTGACAAAAACTACCGCTTCCGGCCCAATCTTTTGGTAAAAGAAGGTTATTACTGCGTTTTTTTCAACGCTATCAAGCTTAAAGCTTCCCCTGTAAACATAGGCCGGAGCCGGATTCTTATAGTCCCTGCCCTCAAAAGCGGGTATCCATCTGCTTTCCTGATATGATGGCAGTTCCTGCGGCAAACCCGCTGCAGCCAAAGCCTGTTCCTGCAGGCCTGTGATTTTTACAAGGGCGATGTCTTCAATAAATTTGTCCTTTTCGGGTGATGTCGGGTCGCCATTCCCTACCCCGATGATCTTCCCTCCTTTTACCGAAAACGAAATTTCGTTATTCGCATTTGGTACGTGCAGGCCGTTTTTATCGGTCACTGACACTGTGAGGACTTTTAGGTCCTTTACATGAGGAATTTTGCTCTCAGCCAGGATGATTTTAGAGGGTGCGCCGGTGGACTTTTGGGTATCCTTCAGGAGTATTTTTCCACCCTTGTAACCAATGGCCTCCAAAGTGCCGGGTTGGTAGGCTATTTTCCATTCGAGGTGGCCTAATTTTTCCATCCTCTTTTTTCCCAAGCTTTTCTTGTTCAGGAACAATTCCACCTCATCACAATTGGAATGCACCCACACATCGATCTCCTTACTTTCCATCCCCTGCCAGTTCCAGTGCGGAATGATATGCAGGACGGGCTCGTTCCCCCACCATGATTTCAGGTAATACACATTATCCTTCGGGAAGCCGCACATGTCCATCATCCCAAAATAGGAATTGACCGAAGGCCAGCCATACGGGGTAGGCTCCCCCCTGTAATCAAACCCTGTCCAGATGAACATCCCCGCCAGGTAGGACCTTTCGGCGTAGAATTTCCATCCCTCCTCTATGCTGTAAAAGGTTGGGCGAGGCTTGCGGTCGTAGGCGCTTTTGTAGTGTTTGGCCTCATCGTCAAAGTAGATGCCCCGCGTGGCGAAGGTCGACCCCTCCTCGGTGCCCATGCCCGGCTGATTGGGGAATTGCCTCCTGTGCGCATCAATATCGCCGTTGCCCATGTAGTTGTAGCCCATGACCCCGACCATGGATGATATCCCGCTCCGGAACCCGCTGCTGATGCCCACGGTTACCGGCCGCGTAGGGTCGATACTTCTGGCGAAGTCCTGCATGATATGCGTAATGCGCTCTCCCGTGATGTTGCCCTCGATCTTCCATTCCTCATTGCCCACAGACCAGCAGAACACGCTCGGGTGGTTGCGGTCGCGCTCTATCATCTGCCGCACGGCCCCGAGGTGGTAATCGTTGATGCCCATCAGCCTTGTCTCGTCGATAACCAGCATGCCGAGCCTGTCGCACGCCTCGAGCAGTTCGGGTGTGGGTGGGTGGTGCGAGCAGCGGTAGGCATTGCTCCCCATTTCCTTCAGCTTTTGGATGCGGAAGTACTGCAACCCGTCGGGCAGTGCCGTTCCCACTCCGGCATGGTCCTGGTGGTTATTGGTACCTTTAAGCTTCAGCGGCTTCCCGTTGAGGAAAAAGCCCTCTTCGGCATCAAACCGTATGCTGCGGATGCCAAAGGCAGTTTCGTAACTGTCCACTACCCTGCCCTCCTGCCTTACCTGCGTCACCATGCGGTACAGGTTGGGCGTATCCACGTCCCAAAGCTTCGGGCCGTTTATTTTCAGTGCCGACGTGAAAACACCCTTTTGGTAAAAACCCGGGGCGCTCCCCTTTTCGGTTGCCGACGCCACTTCTTTTCCGTCGGCATCATAGGCTGTCCGGACAATTTCGATTGCTCCCGTATAGTTGCCTTTGTTTTCTATCGTAACCTGTGCGGTAACATCTGCAAAGCCATTCTTTACGTCCGATGTTATGTAAGTACCGTTCTGTGCCACGTGCAGCGGATTGGTTTTAAGTAAGTGGACGTGCCTGTATATGCCCGCCCCTTCGTAATACCATCCCTCCTCCATCGAAGCATCCACCCGCACGGCAATGGTATTCTCGCCGCCATAGTTCACATAGGCCGAAACATCGTGTTGGAAACCCAGGTAGCCGCTTTCCCATGTGCCGAGGAAATGCCCGTTGAACCACACCTTGCAGTTGCGGTACACCCCATCGAATTGCAGCGAAATGATCCTGCCAAGGTCAGCTTGCGGAATGGTTACTTTTTTGCGGTACCACCCGATGCTTTTTTGGGGGAATCCTTTACCTGCTGCCTTGAACCCGTGGCTTGGGCTGCCTTTTTCGGAAAATGGCTGCTCCACCGCCCAGTCGTGCGGCAGGTCGAGCAGGCGCCAGGCACGGTCATCGAAAACCGGGGCCGCGGGGCCATCACCGTTGCCTGTTTTAGCGAGATAGGAAAAGTAGGCCGTGCCATGGTTGAAGTCTTTTTCCGTATCCGACGGATGCCCGAACGAGAACCTCCACCCGGAATCAATGCGGGTTTGCTCCCGCGGGTTTTGGGCAAAAGCAAGGCCGGTAATCATTAAAAAGCAGGCTAAAAACAGGCGGTGTAGTATGGCATTCATAGTGTATTATAACGATTGAGGGATAAAAATATCGTTTTTGGGCGGCGTGTAGTAATAGTATTTTATCAAAGTATGAACATAGTCCTCTCCCCGGCCCTCTTCAAAGGAGAGGGTGACGGGACGTAACGCTCTTACCGGGAAAACCACGGAAAACAAACTTAAAACCCGCTACTGTTCCGTGTAAACCTCACCCCCAACCCCCTCTCCAAAGGAGAGGGGGCAGCTACACTCCTGTCGAATAGTCCTCTTCAAAGGAGAGGGTGACGGGACGTAACACTCATGCCGGTTATACGAGAAAACAAAAATAAAACCTGACTTTGCGGAGCACATCCCTATATGGTTAAATCGAATACCAATTGGCTATCAATTGGAATAATTCCTTATTTTCGCTCATTCAAAAACAACATTAAACACACATGGACTTCAACAAGATTATCGAGCTTCTTGCCTATACGCTGCCTGCAGCCATTACCGGGCTGGTAGCTTACTACTTTTTTGCACAGCATACCAAAAACGAGGAGGGCCGCCGCCGCTACCTCATCCATAAGGAAGCGCAGAAGAATGCCCTGCCCCTCCGCCTGCAGGCTTATGAAAGGCTGGTACTGTTCCTGGAGCGCATCAACCCTGCCAAACTGCTGATACGCGTGGCACCGCACTCTTCCGACAAAAATGACTATGAGGAATACCTCATTGCCCAGATCGAGCAGGAATATGAGCACAACCTTACCCAGCAAATCTACATTTCGGGCGAGGCATGGGATGTGATCATGACCGCCAAGAACGCCACCATACAAATGATACGCAAGGCAGGCATGAGTGCCGACTCGGCCAACAAAATGCGCGAAATGATCCTTACCGACCTTTTCGACAAGCAAAGCCCCAGCAGTGTGGCAGTGGCTTATTTGAAGAACGAGGTTGGGGAGATGTGGTCTTAATTATTTCAGATTTCAGATTGTAGATTTCAGATTGAGCTGCACTCATGCCAGTAAAATGGATTTACGCAGGTCTTCTTTTTAACGATACGGTAGAGATGCAATGCCTGCATCTCACAGGATACAGGGGCGCGTTGAATGCGCCCCACTTTTTTATACTATGTTTGAGTCGCAAGGCATTGCGTCTCTACCCTTACGGTTCATATGACAATCAGGGGGATTACGTGCTTGCGCCAAATAATTCTTAATTGTTGCCCTTTTCCTACGGAAAATGCAGTTTTTTTCAATACTTTAGCACAATCAAACAACAGACACATTTCAAATTTTTAACGTTACAATGAAAAATACTGCGCTTACGCATATTCATGAGGGCCTTGGTGCCAAAATGGTCCCTTTTGCGGGCTACAACATGCCTGTTCAATATGAAGGGGTGAACATCGAACACGAAACCGTACGCAATGGCGTAGGCGTTTTCGACGTGTCGCACATGGGAGAATTCCTCCTTAGCGGGCCAAAGGCACTGGACCTGATACAGAAGGTGACCAGCAATGATGCATCGACGCTTACTGTAGGCCGGGCACAATATTCCTGCCTGCCGAATGATGAGGGCGGTATCGTAGACGACCTTATCGTGTACAAGATTAAAGAAGAGCAATACCTGCTGGTAGTGAATGCCTCGAACATTGAGAAGGACTGGGCATGGATATCGTCTAAAAACGATTTGGGTGTGGACATGCGCAATGTATCGGAAGACTATTCGTTATTAGCCATACAGGGGCCTATGGCCATGGAAGCCATGCAGCCGCTTACATCGGTAGACCTTGCTGCCATAAAGTACTACCATTTTGAAGTGGCCGACTTTGCGGGCATTGAGCATGTGATCATTTCTGCAACGGGATATACCGGCAGCGGCGGTTTTGAGATCTATGCCAAAAACAGCGAGATAGAACAGATTTGGAACAAAGTATTTGAAGCCGGAGAAGCATATGGCATAAAGCCTATCGGGCTTGCTGCACGCGACACGCTTCGCCTGGAAATGGGCTTCTGCCTGTATGGGAACGACATTAATGATACCACTTCCCCGCTTGAGGCCGGGCTGGGCTGGATCACGAAGTTCAACAAGGACTTTACCAACTCGGAGGCACTGAAGCAGCAAAAGGAAGCCGGCGTAACCCGCAAGCTGGTAGGCTTTGAGCTTACCGAGCGGGGGATACCGAGGCACGATTATGAAATTACAGACAAGGACGGAAACGTGATAGGCGTTGTAACATCGGGTACGCAGTCACCATCGCTGGGCAAAGGCATCGGGTTGGGCTATGTGCCTGCAGCCTATGCCGCGCCGGACAGCGAAATATTCATCCGCATAAGGAAGAATGATATCCCTGCCAGGGTGGTGAAGCTGCCGTTCTATAAAAAATAAATGCCATGAAAAAACTATTCGCATTCGCTTTACTGCTTCCCCTGGCAATGGGGGCGCAAAACCATGATAAGGCGTGCGATGTTTTTTCGAAAGTGAATAGTGTGCTTCAGTCGAGGCACTACAAGCCTAAACCGGTAGACGACAGTTTATCGGTTTATGTTTTTGATAAGGTCATGGAAGGGCTGGACGATAACCGCATCCTGTTCCTGAAAGAGGAGTACGAACAGCTGGCCAGGCACCGCTATGCCATTGATAATTACATAAAGGACAAGGACTGCTCGTTCTTTTCCGACTTTATCACCATTTACAAAAAGGCCCTGGAACGCAGCAGGGGCTTTGTAGAGGAAATTGGCCGCGAGCCGCTTCCCTTCAATACCAAAGACACCATCTATTACTCCAGGGAAACCTTTCCGTTTCACTCCAAAGCAGACCGCATAAAGAGTTTCCTTCGCAAGAAGATCACCTACGACATACTCGAGGACATATCCGAACAGAGCAAAAACAAAGATTCGCTCAAAGTACATCTTGAGGCGTTAGGAAAAATATCACGCCCAAAAATATTGGAAAGCTACCTGTGCAAGGCCAACCTGTTGCTGAACCCTTCGGAGGGTTTTGAAAACAGCATTTACAACCGGTTCTATTCGGTATTTTGCTCCTATTTCGACCCGCATTCCACCTACTTCAATTATAGCGAGAAGGCATCGTTCGTATCGTCCATATCTACCGAAAATTATTCGCTGGGGCTGTATGTTTCCCAAAATGAAAAAGAACAGATCATTGTAGAGGACATAGTTCCCGGCGGGCCGGCATACAAAACCGACAAGATCAAAAAGGGTGACGAGATCATAAAGCTGGCAGCCAATGATACGGAATATACCGTATCGTGCGCCTCGATGGATAAGATAAACGACATTGTAAATTCAGATACCTACAGGACCGTAGTGCTGACACTCCGCAAAAAGGACGGGTCGGTCTATTCGGTAAGCCTTGAAAAAAAGGTGATGAAAGCCGATGACCACAGCGTATACAGCTTTGTACTGGGAGATAAGGACCCGGTAGGCTACATAAAGGTGCCCAGCTTTTACACAGCTTTCGATTCGGACAAAAGCCAGGGCTGCGCCGATGATGTGGCGCGCGAAGTGGTAAAGCTGAAAAAAGAGAATATCAAGGGCCTCATCATCGACCTGCAATACAACGGCGGGGGTTCGATGGACGAGGTGATACGCATGGCAGGGATGTTCATCAACTTTGGGCCGGTGGCAGTAGTTACCGACAAGGATATGGATTATAACGTAATCAAGGACTTTAACCGCGGCATGGTTTTCAACGGGCCTATGGTCGTGCTGGTTAATGGTTTTTCGGCATCGGCAAGCGAGTTTTTTGCCGGTGTGATGCAGGATTACAACCGCGCCATTATAGTGGGCAATACCACGGTAGGCAAGGCGACCATGCAAACTATACTGCCACTGGAGGCAGCAAATGAAAAGCCGGAGGATTTTGTAAAAGTGACCATCGACAAGTTTTACCGCATTACCGGCAAAAGTAGCCAGTATATAGGAATAGTGCCCGATGTGGAGCTTCCAACCTTTTTTGACAAGCTGCTGCCCAGGGAACGCACCATGACCACAGCCATAAAGAACGACAGTATAGCCGACCTGCACCTGAGGTTCAGCAAAATGCCCGAAGAGCCCATAAAAAGAGCCGCTGAGCTGAGCCGCAACCGCACGGCCTCCGATGCAGGCTTCCAGATGGTAACCTCGGTAAATGACCGGATCAATGCACTGTACAACAATGCCAAAAAACCGGTAGCGGTAACCTTTGACAGTGTGTTTGACGATGTGCATTCCATGGACCAGATATGGAAGGATATAAGCGCCGCTGCAGAGAAAGAACTGGGCTTTTCCATCCGCAATACCGCTTTCAACCAGGAAGTGACGGGCTACGACGACTACCTGAAAAATGCCAACGAGTACAAGATAAAATCTGTGAAAACCGATATGTATATCAACGAAGCGGTAAACATATTGAAAGACCTTAACCAATAACCAACAACCAATGAAACAAATGTTACTCGGCATACTATTCATAGTATCGCTTACCTGTGCAGCGCAGGATTTTAAAACACCAATCGAATACCTCAACTTCATCGACAGGGAAAGCAAGCCCATTTCGGCCAACACGTGGAAATACACCAAGGCTGTAGCCCACAGCAAAAGCGCGCGCAAGATTGATGCTACGCGCAAGGCGCTCATAAAATCGATACAGGCTGCCTCCAAAAAAATCGCCGCCACCAATGGCTTTAAGGGCGATGTGGAGTACCGCGACCAGCTTCTCGCCTACTTCTCCATTTCTGAAAAATACATTAACGACGAGTACGACAAGATCATCGACATGCAGGAAGTGGCCGAGCAATCGTATGACCTGATGGAAGCCTACATCCTGACGCGCGACATGGTGAACCAAAAGATAAACGACGAGATTGAAAAACTGAACAGGCACCAAAAGGAATTCGCCAACAAATACAACATTACCATTACCGACGACCAAACTGAACTGGGCAAAAAAATGGAGATTTCCAACCAGGTGTTTAAGCACCAGAGCGACATGTACCTGATATTCTTTAAAGTGTACATTACCGATGCCAACCTGATGAAGGCGGTACAGGACAAAGACATCAACAGGATACAGCAGAATGCATCGGCACTGGAATCGTTCGTAAACGAAGGGCTTGAAAAGCTAAAGCAGGCCTCGCCCTATAAAAATGACCCAATGCTGGTGAATGCTACCAAAAAAGCGCTGGAATTCTATAAGAAAGAAGCACTGGAATTTGCTCCGGGCGTTACGGATTTCATGATGCTGAACCAAAAAGCAGATGAAAGCAAAAAAGCCATGGATGCAAAGGGGAAGCCGTCAAAGGAAGATATTGATGCCTACAACAAGACGGTTAACGAGCTCAACAAGGCAGTGGGCAATTACAACAAGCTGAACAACAAGTACAATACCGAAAGGAACAACGCCATTACTGCCTGGAATACGTCCAGTGAAGGCTTTGTTTCGAAACATGTGCCGAGGGATTGATTGGTAATGCTTCAAAAAAATTACACCTAAATAACAATCATCTAATTTTTTGCAAAAACACGGAATAAGTTTATTTTTGTGCCTCCAAACAAATTAATTATGGGAAGAGCGTTTGAATTCAGGAAAGCAAGGAAAATGAAACGTTGGTCGGCAATGGCCAAAACGTTCACAAGGATAGGCAAGGATATTGTAATGGCCGTTAAGGAAGGCGGCGGTAACCCGGAGACCAATGCACGGCTAAGGGCAGTGATCCAGAATGCCAAGGCAGCCAACATGCCGAAAGACAACGTGGAGCGTGCCATAAAGAAAGCATCCGACAAGGATACAGCCAACTTTAAGGAGGTACTTTTCGAAGGTTATGCACCGCACGGTATCGCCATCCTTATTGAAACTGCTACCGACAACAACAACCGCACTGTGGCCAACATCCGCAGCTACTTCAACAAGTGCAACGGTACGCTGGGCACACAGGGTTCGGTAGAATTCATGTTCGACCATACCTGCAACTTCCGTATCCCTGCCGAGGGCCGCGACGTTGAGGAACTCGAGCTGGAGATGATCGACTTTGGCGTGGAGGAGATCTTCGCTGATGAGGACGGCATCGTTATGTACGCGCCATTCGAGAGCTTTGGATCAATCCAGAAAGAACTTGAAAACCGCGGCATTGAGATACTTTCTTCAGGCTTTGAGCGCATACCGCAGGTGACCAAGGAACTTACCGAAGACCAGGTAGCCGATGTGGAGAAACTGCTTGAGAAGATCGAGGAAGACGATGACGTGATGAACGTGTATCACACCATGCAGGAATAATTTTCTATTTTTTATTTGCTATTGATTATTGGGGAAACCCACAACAATATAAAGCATCCTTCGGGGTGCTTTTTTTATCAGAGTTATTTTGAGGTGCTGGACAGGATGGAGAAAAACCTGTATATTTGGGCAACAAAAGCAAACATTGGTAAAATACCTTTTATATAAAACGGGTTATGCACTGCTCACGCTGTTTGGCGTGGTTACTGTCATATTCTTTCTATTCACCGTGCTTCCCGGCGACCCTGCCCGCATGATGCTGGACCAAAACGAGAATTCTGAGCAGCTGGCCATCATCAAGAAAAAATACGGGTTCGACCAACCGGTATCCAAACAGTACCTGTACTACCTTAACGACCTCTCCCCCCTCTCCTTTCACAGCACCAACGATGGGGACTATACTTATTTGTCCGAAGGCAAGTATACTGCGGCAAAGCTGTTTACCATAGGAAGCACGACTACAGTCATTAAAGCGCCCTACCTCCGGGAAAGCTTCCAGAAAAGCGGCAAGAAGGTAACGCAGGTGATAGGCGATACGCTCCCCAATACCATTGTGCTGGCGTTCTTTGCAATCATCATTGCCATCATAGTGGGGATATTTTTCGGCATTGTTTCGGCGTTGCATAAAGATACGTGGATAGACAGGACCATTGCACTGGTGAGTACGCTGGGCATGAGCCTACCCTCCTTTTTCGCGGCGATACTGTTCGCGTGGGTGTTCGGGTTCCTGCTGCACGAGTACACCCATATCGGCATGACCGGAAGCCTGTATGAGGTGGACGATTTTGGCGAAGGCTCGTACATTAAATGGAAGAACATCCTCCTGCCTGCCATCGTACTGGGCATACGTCCGCTGGGTGTGGTGATACAGCTGATGCGCAACTCACTCCTGGAAGTAATGGGACAGGATTACATACGCACCGCCCGTGCCAAAGGGCTTAGCGAGGTACGCATCATCCGCAAGCACGCGCTGAAAAACGCGCTTAACCCTGTGGTTACGGCAATCTCGGGGTGGTTTGCCTCGATGCTGGCGGGCGCGGTTTTTGTAGAATACATTTTTGGGTGGAACGGCCTAGGCAAAGAGGTGGTGGAAGCCCTTAACACGCTCGACCTCCCGGTGATCATGGGGTCGGTGCTGGTGATCGCGACGACTTTTGTGGTCATCAACATTTTGGTAGACCTTATTTATGCATGGCTGGATCCTAAGATCAGGCTGGGGTAAGAAATTACTATATGAAAAAACTGCTGCTCTCCCTTTTGCTTATTGCCTGCGTAAAGGTTGCGGGGCAGGACGCTTTTTCGCTGAAAAATAAAACGTACACGCTTACCGATACAACAGGTAAGATAAAAGAATGCGCCCAAAAGAAGATACTTTTCATATCGGATTCCTCCTTTCTCGCAATCACTAAGTGCAAAGAGGTTGAAACACTGGGTTCGGGCAGGTATATCGTCAATAAGAAAGGCATTACCCTGAACTTTGAAAATACCGTTGTTGTAAAGAACATGGATCCAAAACTGGGTTACATCCTGTACACGGACTCCCTCGTACCACTAAAGACACTGGCTTTAAAAGCGGTTACCAAAAAGAAAAAGCTCCATTTTAAAAATGGAAGCCTATATATGGCCCCCACTGAAGGCCTGCTTGGTACACTCCTAAATCTTGAGGCCGATAACCGCCTTGTGCGCCTTGGGATGGCGAAGGACAGCAATATTGATATATTTGAGGACACAGATTTTTCTTCAAAATACGACAGCATCATCATACAGCGGGGCGTGGATAAGTTTAACGGAGAGGAGGCGCTCGCCTATTTTGATGATGAAAACAAGATTATAGGGTCGTTGAACAGCGGCTATTGGGGTGGTGAAGTACACTATGCGCCCGACGGCAAATTCAAGATGTTTGTATTTGAAGGTGAAGCCTGCGGCGCGCATTGCGGCACTGTATTCACTACGCTGGTACAGCTTCCGTCAGGTAAAGTGCATGAAATGTGGACGTCGAAAATACAATCGCTCGAAAAGTATGATGAGGAAAAATACGCAGTCATTACCCATTCCTGGGGTGGCGGCACAACAGGAGGGCATGTGCTTGTACTGACGCTATTCTCCGTAGATGAAGAGGGCGTAACCTACCACGACATGACACCGGGCAACGGCGATGAGGATTTCGACATCTACACCCCATGGTGGGGCTTCGACTACTTGAAAATGGATTATGACCCGGCCACCCAAAAAGTGACCTATAGCTACCTCACTTCACCAATGGATACAGAAACCCTGATGGAATACCTCCCGGAGCGCACTACCGGCCTGGCTGATAATGAAGGATTGCTGGTATCGGGAACGCTTGTTTTGGAGGATGGGATTATAATTGAATCGGATGAAGAGTACATGATTGTGGAACTGGAGTAGTTCTTACCCTCTAAATTTCATTATATTTGGCAATAAACCATTATTTTATGCCAATCCAACCCATTATAATTCCAATACACAAAGGGAAACTAATAAAGCTGTTGATTTTTTCGGTTATTTTTATCCTTGCGGGAATTTGGATTATAACCGTTAAGCCCGGGGTTTCCGATACGTTCCTAAACAACGGATTCATAAAATATGGAGCTGCCGCTGCGGCAATCATTATGGGTATTTCGGCAATGATCTTCTTTATCATCAAAATGTCTGACGAAAAGCCCGGTTTCATAATCGACTCAAAAGGGCTGACTGATAATGCAAGCGGTGTAAACGCAGGGTTCATTCCGTGGGAAGATATAAGGCATATCTACACCTCTCAGGTAATGAGTGAAAAATTTATAATGATTGGTGTTTCATATCCTGAAAAATATATCAACAGGCAAACGCAGTTTTTAAAGAGAAAAGCCATGAATTTTAATTACAAAGCTTACGGATCTCCCATTTCAATCACTGCAAACGGACTCAAAACAAGCCATGAAGAACTGCTTGCAACGTTGAATGAGATGTGGGGTAAGTTTAAAAACGCGTAAGAATTGTAAAGATCAGTTCGTAGTTTCCTACCCTGCGACGTGGGTGCACAGGATAAAAGTAAAGGCTCCCCCGGCTTTCATTTTTTGTTTTTTGAGGTCATATTTTCGTGTGGGCACTTTCAATTATTTCGTTTAAAAAGTCTTGCGAAAAGACCTTGCTTTACTTTCTTCTCAATAATCCATAAAGGTTCATCAGTTGGCCTAATAATCTTAGAATTTATATGATGTTTTGCCCAGGAAAATCCGGTATTAGTCGGTTTATTTATAAGGTCTGCCACAATGAATAACTCAGGAAGCCCGTCTACAATACCAAAATTAAAATTTACATCGTTTGGCTCAAGTACTCCCAAGTTTCTATCCCAAATTTCAAATACGGTTTTTTCGTGAATGATGTCAAGATGAGATTCATTACCTTTTTTCCCATATTCGTCCACGTGCATTATGAATTCACTAAGATTTTCAGAATGCTTAATCACGACCGCAGGGTCATGACACACATAGTAGACCGAATTCCAATTCCCCAACGAATCTATGTCTAAAATCCAATAATTCCCAAAACCGTCGCCTGCAAGCTCTATTGAACGTGGAAATAAACCATCGATACCGAACACACCATAAGTGTCAAAGCGGATTTCTTCAAAACTATAGAATTCAAATCCCCTGCTAAATCGAAGCAATTGTTCAATTTCGTCAGGTAAAGTGTTATTAGGAAGTTGACTTTTAAAATTGGTTATTTCATGATCATCCATTCCACCCAGCAATTCTACCTTATACAAATCTCCATCTTCGGATTCATATCGATTACCAAGAATGGATTCTAACTGTTTCTTTGGGGCCATAATAAACTATATGATAATTATTGCTAAAACATCCGAGTCAGCAACCTGAAACCTGAAACTTTAAACTAAAAACTCATCTTCCCCAGCGTTTCAATCACATAATTATGCATCACCTCCTTATAATCGAGGTGAGTGACGATACGCAGTTTGTTTTTGCCTAATGATGAAATGAAAATGTTCTTCTGCTTCAGCTTTTCCATGAAAGCTTTTTCGTCGAGGTGGGGCTTCAATGAGAAAATAAGGATATTGGTCTCTACGGGCTCAACCTTATCGATATACGGCAGCTGGCTGAGCAGGTTGCCCAGCTGTTTCGCACGGCGGTGATCCTCGTCCAGGCGGCCCACATTATTTTGCAGGGCATACAGTCCTGCGGCGGCAAGGTAACCCGCCTGGCGCATACCGCCTCCGAATATCTTACGGATGCGCATCCCCATACGGATGTGCTCCTTACTGCCTATGAGCAGCGAGCCTACCGGAGCGCCCAGGCCTTTGGACAGGCAAACCGATATGGTATCGAACAGCTCCCCGAACTGCTTGGGATGCTGGCGTTTGGCTACAAGGGCATTCCACAGCCTGGCGCCGTCGAGGTGGTATTTAAGGTTGTTGGCGCGGCATACTTCCTGTATTTCCAGCAGGGTTTGCAGGTCATAACAGGCGCCTCCGCCTTTGTTGGTCGTATTTTCGATGCATACAAGGCTTGTAAGCGGACTGTGGTAAAAGTCGGGCGGATTGATGGCATCGGCTACCTGTTGTGCAGTGATCATGCCGCGGTTGCCGTCGATAAGCCTGCTGGAGACACCGCTGTTCACCGCTACACCGCCACCTTCATAGTTGAAAATATGCGCCCACTTGTCGCAGATAAGCTCATCGCCGGGGTTGGTGTGCAGCTTTATGGCCGTTTGGTTGGCCATGGTACCTGAAGGAAAAAATAAGGCGGCTTCCATGCCGAACAGACCGGCTACGGTTTCCTCAAGCTCGTTTACTGTCGGGTCCTGCTTAAAAACATCGTCGCCGACTTTGGCCCTGAACATCTGCTGCATCATCTCGTGGCCGGGCCGGGTTACCGTGTCGCTTACTAAATTTATTTCCATATATTGAAAAGGATGCCTTACTTTTGTATTACAAAACTACATTAATTTATGACAAATACCGAACAAATTAAAGGTATTATAGAGCGCCTGGGAGCACTGAGGAGGTATCTTTGACATCGATAAGAAGATCATTGAAATAACCAACGAAGAGGAAAAAACCTTCGCGCCCGACTTTTGGAACAACGCCAAAGAAGCCGAAATCATTGTGAAAAACATCCGTTCCAAAAAGAAATGGGTGGAAGACTATGAGAAGGGCAACAACATGGCCGAAGAACTCCAGATAATCTATGAGTTCGTAAAGGAAGGCGATGCCACCGAACAGGAACTGGACGACCAGTACAAGCTGACTTTAGCCCACATTGAGAACCTGGAATTCCGCAACATGCTCTCTGACGAAGGAGACAGCATGAGCGCCGTATTGCAGATCACTGCCGGGGCCGGCGGTACCGAAAGCTGCGACTGGGCCTCGATGCTGATGCGTATGTACATCATGTGGGGCGAAAAGGAAGGCTACAAGGTGCGTGAGCTTAACTATCAGGCCGGGGAGGTTGCGGGCATCAAGACCGTGACACTCGAGTTTGAGGGTGATTATTCTTTTGGCTACCTGAAGGGCGAGAACGGCGTACACCGTCTGGTGCGCATTTCACCATTCGACAGTAATGCCAAAAGGCATACCTCGTTCGCATCGGTATATGTTTACCCGCTCGCCGACGATACCATAGAGATCGAGATTAACCCTGCCGACATATCGTGGGAAACCATGCGCTCCAGCGGTGCAGGGGGCCAGAATGTAAACAAGGTAGAAACCGCAGTGCGCCTGCGCCACCACCCTACCGGCATCATCATAGAGAACTCTGAGACCCGCTCACAGCTGGATAACAAGACCAAGGCCATGCAGTTGCTGAAATCGCAGCTGTATGAAATTGAGCTGAAAAAACGCCAGGCCATGCGCGACGAGATTGAGGCCAACAAGATGAAGATCGAATGGGGCTCGCAGATACGCAACTACGTGATGCATCCGTACAAACTGGTGAAGGACGTCCGTACGGCCTATGAAACCAGCGATACGGAAGGTGTGATGAACGGCGAGATTGATGAGTTCCTCAAGGCCTACCTGATGATGATGGGTCAAAAGACAGAGGAGAATTAACATCCTTTGTTGGAGGTTTAATTTAACCGTAAAGCTCAAGAGTTTTTTTACAAAAGACACAAAGCTGCATGCTCAAGCTGATAAAGCGAAGCGTAGCTTTGTGTCTTTATTGCATACAGCAAAATGCTTCATGAATTTTATGAAAATTTGTGGGTACGTGGTAAAATAATGACCTGTTAACCCGGTTAGATAAATTACCAATGCCAATTATTGCAACCGATTTGTATTTAACCTAACTTTAACATCGTGTATTGGAGTTATTCTTAATAAAATAATTGTAATTTAGTTTTTATTTTAACGGCCTAATTCTTAAAAGCAGCGTTCTGTATCTGAAGCAGGTATGAATCAAACCATCGATTATTACATCCCGGAAAATGACCAACTGAGGCTGGAAAAGCTGCAGGAGTATAGTATTCTCGACACGCATCCGGAAGATGTGTTCGACACGATAGCTTCTATGGCGCAAAAGCTGTTTGGAACTTCGGGGGCTTTTATAACCTTTGTAGACAGCGACAGGGTTTTCTTTAAGTCCAACCTTAGCAAATTGGCAGCCGTCCAGGTGAGGCGTGAAGACAGCCTCTGTTCGCGTGCGATACTGAACGATGACATATTTGTACTAAACGATACCCATAACAAGCCTGCGCTGCAGAACAACCCCTACGTTTCAGGAAAAGGCGGGATACGCTTTTATGCCGGCTCGCCGCTGAAAACTCCCGAGGGTTACAACATTGGTACGATTTGCGTAACGGATGACAAACCGCGCGAGGCATCTCCTGAACAATTGGAAATGCTGAGGACGCTCTCCAAAATGGTAATCGACAAGCTTGAAAACAGGCTGCGGTACCGTAAATCGATAGAGTCTCAGGTAAACCTGATGAATATTACGCTTCATGACATAAAAAATCCGCTCGCTTCCATCAATCTGGCCAATGATATGCTGAAAAGCAATGGCACAGACAAGGTTAAGATGAATAATGTCATAAAAACATCAGTAAACCGCATAGAGGAAAGGCTGTCAGAACTTCTTAAGCAATCGGAACTGGAAGAGACAGACCTGCTGTTAAAGATTGAAGCATTTGACATTAATGATGTGCTTACACGGCTATTTAATAACTTCGACCTGCTTGCCCGCAGGAAAAAACAGGCCATTGAACTGAAATACAATGAAAATTTACCGCTGATTGAGGCAGACAAGGCCAAAATATCTGATGTACTGCACAACCTCGTAAGCAATGCGATAAAATATTCCTACCCTGATTCAAAAATCAAGATAGAAGCACGTGAGGCAGGCTATAACATCCACATTGAAGTACGCGATGAAGGCCAGGGACTGGATCGTAACGACGTGCAGAAGCTGTTCATGAAGTTTGCACAGCTAAGCTCTAAACCTACAGGAAAAGAAACCTCAACCGGCTTGGGGCTGTCGATAGCCAAGTCATTCGTGGAACTCCATAAGGGTACCATATATGCCATGAGCCCCGGCAAAGACAGGGGGACTACATTTATTGTGTCACTCCCCATAAAATACATACCGGAACTGGAACCCGATATTACTGCTACATAAGCGCCCGACCCTATCATTGCAGACCCGTCAAGCCAACCTATTACTAAAAAGAAACCAATATAACGATGTCAGACCTTTCTCCTGAACAACTTGCCAAAAAGGAGCAACACAGGCTCGAAAAGCTTCGTGACTACAGAATACTTGACACCCATTCTGAAGATACTTTTGACAAGATCTCCCTAATGGCATCGCAAATTTTCAATGCGCCCAATGCTTTCATTGTATTTGTTGACGAAAAAAGGGTATTTATAAAATCAAACCTGAGCAACACAACTTATAACGAAGTACCCAAGGAAACAAGTGTAGTATCGCATGTCATTGAGCAGGACGAGGTTTTTGTTATTAACGATTTGAGAGAACATCCGCACTATAGCGACAGCCCGTTCATCAAGATGACCAACGGCCCACGATTTTATGTGGCTTCACCCCTAAAGACACCCGAAGGCTATAAGATTGGGGCATTGGTAGTTACAGCCCCGGAACCCGGAGAGGCAAACCCTTTACAAATCGACCTCATTAAGAGCCTGTCTAAAATAATAATAGATAAGCTCGAAAACAGGCTGCGCTACCGTAAAACCATCGAATCGCAAATCGACCTGATGAACATTGCCCTTCACGAAATAAAAAACCCATTGGCTTCAATTAAACTGGCCAACGAGATTATATCCAAAGACGAGAGCAAAAAAGACAAGATGACCGAGATGATAAAGTCATCGGTGGGGCGTATCAAATCGAAGCTGTCAGACCTGCTGAAATACTCAGAAGCAGAAGAGGCACAAATCATACTGCATATAGAGGAAATCGACGTGCATGAAATATTCGTCAGGCTGAAAAACAGTTTTGAGCTTTTAGCCACAAAAAAAGCACAAATACTCCATTTTGAGATTGAGGACGGGCTTCCATTCCTTTATGCCGACCGTGTAAAGGTATTGGACATATTGCATAACCTTGTAAGCAATGCCATAAAGTATTCCTATAAGGGTGGCACCATCCATATTCTGGCGCGCCAGGCGGGTACGTCGATTGAAATTGAAGTAAAAGACAACGGCCAGGGGCTTGATGAGGAAGATATTGCCAGGCTGTTTACCAAATTTGCCAAACTAAGTTCAAAGCCTACCGGCAGGGAAACGTCCAACGGGCTGGGGCTTTCCATAACAAAATCGTTTGTCGAGCTGCTCAACGGCTCCATTACAGCATCCAGTGAGGGTAAAGATAAGGGCACCTCCTTTATAGTAAAGCTTCCTTTTAAATATTCAAAAGAACATCCTGTCCCTGAATTTAATTCGTAAAAATTTCTCCCATTCGTTATATATCCTTAAATTAATGGCGGCAAATTTTAGGATATGAATAATCAGAAGGCTTTACTTTACACACCGTCCTTATCAAACGAAAAATCGCTAAAAACACTGGTAGAAAACCGTACCGTATACTCGCTTGATAATTGCGAGCTCAACCTGTTCGAGACCTATCAGGAGTCAGCGCTCGTGCCGCTCAAATTCAATGACCTTGTAGTTACGAGCATGCTACGCGGAAAAAAGGTAATGCACCTCTTCGACGACCCGGCCTTCGAATACCTGCCTGGAGAAACCGTCATCGTGCCGTCTAATGTAGAAATGAAAATCGACTTCCCTGAAGCTTCTACCCAAAATCCTACGCAATGCCTTGCCCTCGCTATTGACCATAATAAGATTGAAGAAACGCTGGTATTCCTAAATGAGCGCTACCCAAAAGAGGATGATACCTGGAAGTTGTACCACGAAAACTACTTCTTTTACAACAATACCGATCTTGCCAATACCATCAATAAGCTCATCCGCGAGTGCATGAGCTATTCGGTAACCAAGGATGCACTGGTAGATCTTGCCTTGCAGGAATTGCTGGTACGCATCGTGCAGACGCAGACCGTCCAGCGCACAAATGACAGTAATGCCATCGATACGGCAAGCCCTATTTATGCTATTACCCAATACATCCGCGACAACATTACCAAAAGCATCAACCTGAAAGACCTGAGCGAAAAGGCTTGTATGAGTACAACCTCCTTTTATCGATATTTTAAAAGAGAACTGGGGGTGAGCCCTATCGAGTACATTTTAAACGAAAAAATAAAACAGGCAAAGCAGCTGCTCAAAAACCCCGGCATACAAATCAACGAGGTGTGTTTCATGGCAGGTTTTGATGACTGCAATTATTTTATCCGCCTGTTCAAGAAATATGAAGGAATTACGCCTAAGCAATACCAATTGCTGCATGTGAACTAGACAGTGTCTTTTTTACTCCTCCAGATACCGCAAAGGCTCCAGATTGCCCCTCTCCTCGTCCGTAAAAAGCCGTGACTCAATCAGGAAGCGTTTGCCTAGCGGGATTTCCAGTGAAAAGCTCGCTCCCCTCCCATCAATGGCGTTGAGCGTAAGGTGGGTGTGCTGCCAGTATTCGAACTGGTCGCGGCTCATCCAGAATTCGCAACCCTCCACCTCGCCCAGGCATACATCGCTATAGCCGAGTTTGAAATCGCCTTTTTCAAAGCACATGGGCTGGGAACCGTCGCAGCAGCCGCCACTTTGGTGAAACATGAGTTCGCCATATCGCTCCTTCAGTTGGCTGATGAGGGCAGTGGCTTCGGGTGTTATGTCAATCCGTTTGTGCATGGCTATTTATTTTGGCCGCAAGATCTTAAAGACTTTGTAGGTATCAATAGTTAGGATAAGCCTACAAGGTTTGAAACACTTGCAGGTTAAAAATAAGGCTGCCCTTCGACAGCCTCATTCACCAAACCTTAGACCGTTAAAAGAATCCAAGTTTATTTTTATCGTAAGAAATGAGCATGTTTTTAGTCTGCCTGTAATGTTCCAGCATCATCTTATGGTTTTCGCGCCCAAAACCCGATTTTTTATAACCTCCGAACGGGGCATGCGCCGGGTAAGCATGATAGTTGTTTACCCATACCCTACCCGCTTTTATAGTTCTTGGCACCTGGTACAGTTCATGCGCATCGCGCGTCCAAACACCGGCACCCAGGCCATACAGCGTATCGTTAGCAATTTCCAATGCTTCTTCTGTGGTTTTAAATGTGGTAACACATACCACAGGCCCAAAGATTTCCTCCTGGAAGATGCGCATTTTATTATGCCCCTTGAATATCGTAGGCTGGATGTAGTAGCCGCCACCCAGTTCGCCGTCCAGCTGGTTCACATCCCCTCCGGTAAGCACCTCGGCGCCTTCCTCCTTGCCTATTTTCAGGTATGATTTAATCTTCTCAAACTGGTCGTTTGATGCCTGTGCACCCATGGCAACCGTCTTATCCAGCGGGTGGCCTGTTTTTATGGCTTTGGTACGGGCAATGACCCTCTCGATGAACTTATCGTAAATATCCTCGTGTACCAGCATCCTCGAAGGGCATGTACACACCTCGCCCTGGTTAAGTGCGAACATCACCGCGCCTTCAACAGCTTTATCGAAAAAAGCATCATCGGCATCGCCTACCGACTTGAAAAAAATGTTTGGCGACTTGCCCCCCAGCTCCATGGTCGACGGAATGATGTTCTCGGCAGCATACTGCATAATGAGCCTTCCGGTGGTAGTTTCGCCGGTAAATGATACTTTGGATATCCGTGGCGATGTAGCCAGTGGCTTGCCTGCCTCTACACCAAAACCGTTAACGACATTGATCACTCCCGGCGGCACTACGTCCTGCAGTAGTTCCATGAGGATGATAATGGATACGGGTGTTTGCTCTGCAGCCTTCACTACGGTACAGTTACCCGCGGCAATGGCCGGCGCTATTTTCCACGTAGCCATAAGTAATGGGAAGTTCCACGGTATGATCTGCCCTACAACGCCAATTGGCTCGTGCAGGACGATGCTCACCGTATTTTCGTCATGTTCCGATATTGCGCCCTCCTCTGCCCTTATGACGCCTGCAAAGTACCTGAAATGGTCAATACACAGCGGCAGGTCGGCAGCCAGTGTTTCACGTATGGCTTTTCCGTTATCAATGGCTTCAACAGTGGCAAGGTACTCGAGGTTGGCCTCCATCACATCGGCGATCTTATTGAGTATGCCGCTGCGGTAGGCAGGCGACGTTTTGCCCCAGGTCTCAAACGCTTGGTGCGCGGCATCCAGCGCCAGTTCAATATCTTCTTTAGTAGAACGCGCCGCTTTGGCAAATGCTTTGCCGTCAATAGGTGAAATGTTGTCGAAATATTCCCCTTTAACAGGCGGGACGAATCTGCCTCCGATAAAATTATCATACTTTTCCCTGAATTCGGGCCTTTGTACTATGCTCATAATTTAAAAGTTTATTTGGTTACTCCCAAAATTAGCGAGCGATAACGTTTTAGGATAGCATAATTCGTTCAATTAATAGCACAATTCATTCAAAAGGTTGTAGCCACGAATTCAGGAATTATCAGGTTCCTCATGATGCATCAGACCTGGAAAACAATCGGTTAACAAGATTATAAAAGCAACAAAAAAGCCTTCCGCTATGCGGAAGGCTTTGATAAAGTAACAATATTTATTGTCTATAAAAACAGACTTAATATCCAGTAGATAAGGGCGGCAAGCACTGCCGATACCGGTATGGTAAGCACCCACGCCCAAATAAGGTTTACCGTAACGCCCCAGCGTACTGCCGAAACACGTTTGGTAAGCCCCACCCCGATGATGGAACCGGTAATGGTGTGCGTTGTACTTACAGGCACTTTAAAGTGCTCTGTAACGTATAAGGTTAGCGCTCCTGCAGTTTCTGCGGTAACGCCTTCAAATGCCGATACTTTTGTAATCTTGGAACCCATTGTCTTTACAATCTTCCAGCCGCCGCTTAGCGTACCTATTGCAATGGCAGAATAACACGCCAGCGGGATCCACTCGGGCATTTTGCCGTCTACACCATCTTTTGGAAGCACTACGTCAAGCCATTCCGGAAGGCTTTCCTGGGCGTGGCCACTTGTATGGATGTATACCGCTACAGCGGCTGCGATGATACCCATTACCTTTTGCGAATCGTTACCACCATGCCCAAGGCTGAAGGCTGCCGATGAAAGCAACTGCATTTTTTTGAGCCATGCTTCGGCCTTGCCGAGGCTGAGTGTACTGAAGAACAGGCAGAAAGTGCTTATTGACAATATGATAAATGCAACAAGGAACCATTTGATATTGTGCGGTTCAAAAGCCACTGACCAGAATTCCGACTCAAAGCGCGGCTTCTTGATGTCTTCATAGCCTACCATATTGAAATAAACGAACACAATGGTAGCAATCATCAGAACCACGGTGAATATCTTCGGATAGGGAGTATCTTTCCTTGAAGAGTTCAGGAACCAGATGGAAATAAGGTAGGAAACCAATGCCCCGATAAGCGGCGCCAGTACGATAAATGCAATGATGATAAGTACCCCCGACGGAAAACCTCCCTCTTTACCGGGTGTGTACCAGGACACTACGTCAAACCCTGCATGGGCGATGGCAGCACCTGCAAACCCCCCGATGAGGGTATGCGATGAGCTGGAAGGTATGCCCAGCCACCATGTCAGGAGGTTCCATATGATGGCGGCGATGACCCCTGCAAGTATCACGACAAGGTTAATGTCCATGGTATGGGCTGTCTTGGCAACGGTATCGGCCACACCGAACCCGAATACCCAATAGGCCAGAAAGTTAAAGAACGCAGCCCAAAGCACCGCCTGGAACGGCGTAAGCACCTTGGTGGCTACTACTGTTGCAATGGCGTTCGCTGCATCGTGGAAACCGTTGATGTAGTCAAATACCAGCGCCAGTACAATAATTACTATGAGAAGCGTAAACATACGTTGGAAGCTATGGGTTTATGAATACTTAACAGTCACTGATTCCAGCACGTTGGCCACGCCTTTGCACTTATCTGAAGCCGACTCAAGGGCGGCAAGCACTTCCTTGTATTTGATGATATTCTTTACATCGGTCTCGTTTTCAAAGATATCGGCTACCGCCTTATCAAAAACGTTATCCGACTTGTTTTCAAGCTTATTGATCCTTTTGCAGGCATCGGCAATGCCTTTCAGGTTCTTCATGTCCTTCAGATCTGCTACCGCTATCTGTATAAGCTGGCAGCTTTCCAGGGTGATTTCAGTCATTTTCCTGATTGACTTGGTAATCTTTTCCACTTGGTAAAGCCTCATCCTGCTGGCTGCCCCGTAAAGGTAGTCGGCCACATCGTCAATTGCAGAAATAAGTGCGTGGATGTCTTCCCTGTCAAATGGCGTAATGAAGTTCCTGCTCAGTTCCAGGTTGGTCCTGTGGGCAATATCTTCAATGATATTTTCCAGTTCTTCGATTTTCCTGTAATAAGCTTCCCTTTGTTCTTTTGGAGCATTAACGGCTTCGTGGAGCGTTTCGGCCAGGAGTACAAGGTTTTGCGCTGCCTGTTCAAATAGGGGAAAAAATTTCTTGTCTTTCGGTACAAGGAACTGAAAAATGCTGTTTATAGACATATACTAATTTTTACGGGACAAAGGTATTTTACCAATGTTAAGAAATAGTTAAGCAGATATGAATTTGGAGTTACCAAATAAGAACTTATAAACATTCAAATTTATAGAAGATTCGTAATAATTACCTTTACTTTCAATCGTTTTCGTATTTTAGCGGCGCAAATCATTAACCGAAGCAAATATAATGGATATTAACTTCAACAAGAACGAAGACCACAATAAACTTCTCCTTTCCGAAATGAAGCAGCGCCTTGCCAAAGTAAAATTGGGCGGCGGGGAAAAGCGCATCGAAAAACTACACGCAGAAGGCAAGATGACCGCACGTGAGCGCATTGAATACCTGCTCGACAAAGACAGCAAAAGCATTGAGATAGGCGCCTTTACCGGCGACGGCATGTATGCCGAGCACGGCGGCTGCCCCAGTGGGGGCGTTGTGGTAAAGATAGGCTACGTTAGCGGAAAGCAATGCATGGTGGTAGCCAACGACGCTACCGTAAAGGCCGGTGCATGGTTTCCCATTACCGGAAAAAAGAACCTCCGCGCGCAGGAAATAGCGATGGAAAACCGCCTGCCCATCATCTACCTTGTTGACAGTGCCGGGGTGTATTTGCCGATGCAGGACGAGATCTTCCCTGACAAGGAACATTTCGGGCGCATCTTCCGCAACAATGCCATCATGAGCAGCATGGGCATTACCCAGATAGCCGCTGTAATGGGCAGTTGTGTGGCGGGTGGGGCCTACCTTCCGATCATGAGCGATGAAGCGCTGATTGTAGACAAAACCGGGAGTATTTTCCTTGCCGGAAGCTACCTCGTGAAAGCAGCCATTGGCGAAAGCATAGATAACGAAACGCTTGGCGGCGCAACCACGCATTGCGAAATATCGGGTGTGACTGATTATAAAGCCAAGGACGATAAGGATGCCCTTGATACCATACGCAACATCGTGAGCAAGATAGGCGATTATGACAAAGCCGGCTACAACCGCATAAAGGCTGAGAAGCCTGCGCTCCCGGAGAAGGACATTTACGGAATCATACCAAAATCAAGGAGCGAGCAGTATGACATGATGGAAATCATCAAAAGGCTTGTGGACAACAGTGAGTTTGACGAATACAAAGCAGGCTATGGCCAAACGATAATAACCGGCTATGCACGAATTGACGGCTGGGCGGTGGGCATTGTAGCCAACCAGCGCAAAGTGGTAAAATCAAAGAAAGGCGAAATGCAGTTTGGCGGCGTGATCTATTCGGACAGCGCCGATAAGGCCACACGCTTTATAGCCAATTGTAACCAAAAGAAGATACCGCTGGTATTCCTGCAGGATGTTACGGGATTCATGGTAGGCTCGAAATCAGAGCACGGCGGCATCATTAAAGATGGCGCCAAGATGGTGAACGCCGTAAGCAATTCGGTAGTACCGAAGTTTACCGTGGTAGTGGGCAACTCATACGGTGCGGGCAACTATGCCATGTGCGGCAAGGCTTACGACCCAAGGCTGATATTTGCCTGGCCGAGCGCTGAGCTGGCCGTAATGGGTGGCACGCAGGCTGCCAAGGTGCTGCTGCAGATTGAAGCATCATCACTCAAGGCCCGTGGCGAAGAGATTACACCCGAGAAAGAAGAAGAACTGTTCAACAAGATAAAAGCCCGCTATGACGCGCAGGTATCGCCCTACTATGCCGCTGCAAGGCTTTGGACGGATGCCATCATCGACCCGCTGGATACCCGCAAATGGATATCGATGGGCATTGAGGCGGCCAACCACGCGCCTATCGAAAAACAGTTTAATCTTGGCGTGATACAGGTGTAATGGCTTACAGGATAGCACTATACACTATATTCATGTTTATAGGATTGATAGCCGGTTTAGTGATTATGTTATTTTTAGAATACATTGTATTTCCTGATCCTTGCTATTACCATAGCCATGAACCAAATTTTATCATTTCGTTGTTGTACGATTTTCCTTCATGGAATGGTAATCATCCTGTTACCAATACCGGGTTTATGATTATTATTCACATTACCTGTGCTCTCACGGGATTTTATATTGCAAAACGAAGAATCAACAATGCTTAAATAAAATGTTATGCGGCACCTTATGGTGCCGCATAACATTTTAAATTTTGTCCACACAATAATTATCGGTATTTTTATTTGGTACAAAACAAAACAGCGTTCTCTAAAACGGCCGTTGCCAATCAGACCATGAAACAAACCATAACACTCCTATTGCTTTGCTTCAGCATCGCAATTTCTGCCCAGTCCAAAAGCCGCATCATTAAGATCGACAACTTCCGGTCCAAATACGTCAATGCACGCAATGTGGAGATATGGCTGCCACCGGGGTATGATGACAATAACAATAAAGAAATGTACCCCGTGCTGTACATGCACGACGGGCAGAATGTGTTCGACAAAGGCAGTTCCGGCTTTGGCGTGGCATGGGAAGCTGATAGCATCGCCAATAAGCTCATTACCGAAGGCAGGGTAAAACCGTTCATCATCGTGACGGCGGCGCACGGCAACAATTTGCGCTACATGGAGTATTTCCCCGAGCAGGCGGCAAAGCAATATTTTACCGAAGACGATATGGTAGTATTTAAAGACCTGGCAAAGCAAATGAACGTAAAAGTAAATTGGCTTGCCGACGAATACCTGCAATTTTTGGTTAAGGAACTAAAGCCCTACATCGATAAAAATTACAGGACGCTGCGCAACAATGCGAACACCTCGGTTTGCGGCAGTTCGATGGGCGGTCTGATCTCGATGTATGCCATCTGCGAATACCCTGAGGTTTTCGGGCAGGCGGCGTGCGTATCGACCCACTGGCCGCTGTTGTTCGATAATAATAACATGAAGCCGTCGGAAGCGGTACGCAGCTACATGAAGGACCATTTCCCCTCGCCAAAAGACCACCGCGTGTATTTTGACTACGGCACCGCCACACTTGACCAGTACTACGAGCCGCACCAAAAGCTGGTCGACGACATCATGCGCGCCAAAGGCTATACTGAAGGCAGGAACTGGGTAACCCGTAAGTTTGAAGGCGCAGAGCACAACGAGCAGTCGTGGCAAAACCGCATGGACGTAATACTCGAATTCTTGTATGGAAAATAGGCCTCCCCAGCTTACCGAAACCCAGTTGCAGAAACTTGCCGCCCAACTCCGCTGCCCCGATGGCGAAGCCGGTGTAAAAGTGGGCGAAATGATGAACTTTACCAACGGCAACATGATCGCCAAAGCCATCGAAAGCCTTAACCTCGCTTTTGCCAACAGCGTGCTCGAAATAGGCCCCGGTAACGGCAGCCACGCCAGGGACATCGTTAGTAAGGAAGACACCATTACTTACTCGGGTATTGACATCTCACCGATTATGGTAGAAGAAGCAAGGAAACTGAATGCCGGGCTGGAAAATGTTTCCTTTGAATTGGCCGACGGCTGTTACATTCCTTTTGGCGAAGGCCGGTTCGACAAGATACTTACCACCAACACCATTTACTTTTGGCAGGATGCTCAGGGATATGCGAATGAAATTGCCCGTGTTTTGGCAAAAGACGGAACGGTGACCATAGGATTCATACCCGAAAGCACGATGCAGCACATCCCTTTTGCAAAATATGGCTTTACACTGTACAGCGTTGAAAAAGTAACAGCTTTAATGGAAGCCGCCGGTCTGGAAGCAGTATCGGCTGTGACCGAAAAAGAATGGGTAACGAGTAATAGCGGTACACAAATTGAAAAGGGAATTTGTACTGTTTACAGCGAAAAAACCATGAAGCCAGCACTACTTTCGTTACTGATACCTCCTTTACTCCTGTTTTTCTCGCATCAACATAATAAAACTGCGGCCGGGCGTGAGGCTGTTGCTACCGACACCCTGCATTGGGAAACGGAGTTTTGCACCCACATTGGCACTTTCGATAAGTCGAAATACAGCAAGGAACAATTAAGGGGCGCATTCAAACTTTGGTTTACCAACAGTTCGCACCAAATAAATACAAGATATGTTGTATTTAATGCCAAAGAATATTACAACTTTGACAGCAAGGGCCAACTGCAGATGCTGGAAAAAGAATATGCCGGGAAGAAAGCGGTGTATGCTGTGATTAAAATTCCGCCGGGCAGGATATGGAAAGACCTGCTCCAAAATAGGATAAAAGACCTGGATGAAACGTATGAGCTGTCCAAACTGAGCCTGAAAGCACATTCTGATCCATCGATATTATTGAAAAACAGGTTTGCGCAGCATTGCCCCCAATACATTGAAGCACTTGCGTCGGAAGACACGGAACTCCTGATGGCGGCATGGCAAAGGCTGAAAGCGGAAAAAGATACGGGAAGCTACTCTGAAAGCAGCTTCAACAAATATAAAAACAGCCTAAGCCCAAAAATGAGGATAGCCGCCGCGAGGACGGATCTCCTGACCTTTGGATGGTACAACTGCGCGAACAGGCAGATCGGCCATGAAACTCCCAACATCAATTATCGTGAAGAATTTGACAAACTGTTCCTTTCTGTTGAGGAAGACTGCGATGAGCCATAATTTTTTTGTCCTGTAACAAATTGCTATTTTTAATGACCAATTAGCCAAACACCCCGCCCATGAAAAACATGTTCCTGATTGCCGCTGCCCTTCTTGGGATCGCTGCTTCCGCGCAAACTTTTACACGCCGTGACAGCCTGCAGGGCGGATTGAGGCCTGAGCGCACCAATTTCGACGTGCAGCGCTACGACCTCAACATAACCCTCGACCCTGAAAAGAAGCATATTAAAGGCTATAACGACATTACCTTTAAAGTGGTGGAGAACACCTCCAAGATACAGCTCGACCTGTTTGAGAACATGAAGGTGGAAAGCATTGAGCTGAAAGGCAAAAAGCTGAAATACAAACGCGACAACGGCGCCGTGTTCATCACTTTTCCAAAAGAGCTGAAAAAAGGCGCTGAAGAAACCTTGCGCTTCAATTACTCAGGAAACCCGCTTGTTGCAAAAAATGCACCCTGGGACGGCGGGTTTGTTTTCTCAAAAGATGCCAACGGCAAGCCCTGGGTGGGCGTTGCGGTACAAGGCACTGGCGCGAGCCTCTGGTACCCCGTTAAAGACCACCAGACCGATGAACCGGAACGCGGCGCGTCTGTAAAAGTAGCGGTACCCAACGGCCTGATGAACGTATCGAACGGGCGTTTCCTGGGCAGTACCGACCTTAAGAACGGGTACACCCGCTGGGACTGGGAAGTGAAGAACCCGATAAACAACTACACGATAACCCTCAATGTGGCCGATTATGCCCACATTCATGATAACCTTGATGGCCTCGACCTTGACTACTACGTACTGAAAGCCAATGAGGAAAAAGCGCGCAAGCATTTTGAGGAAGTAAAGCCGATGATGGAATGCTTCCAGGCGAAGTTTGGCAAATATCCGTTTTGGGAAGATGGCTACAAGCTGGTAGAAACGCCCTACCTTGGCATGGAGCACCAAAGCGCTGTGGCCTACGGCAACAAGTACAGGAAAGGATATTTGGGGGGCGACATGACCGGCACGGGCATCGGGATGCTGTTTGACTACATAACTATACACGAAACGGGCCACGAATGGTTTGGCAACAGCATTACCTCCAAAGATATTGCCGATATGTGGATACATGAAGGCTTTACTACTTATACGGAATGTGTGTTTGTAGAATGCCAGTTTGGATACGAAAAGGCTATGAAATACATTACCGGCCTTCAGATGAATGTGTCGAACCAAAAACCGGTAATAGGCATTTTTGGCGTGAACAAGGAAGGTTCGGGAGATATGTACCCCAAGGGCGCCCTCATGCTGAATACGCTGCGCCATATGGTTAATGATGATGATAAATGGTGGAAGATGCTCCTGAAATATTCCGAAACCTTTAAGAAAAAAGTGATTGATACCGAAACGGTCGTGGACTTTTTCAATACAGAGACCGGCATGGACCTTACCCCTTTCTTTAACCAATACCTGCGCCACAAAAACCCTCCCATCCTCCAACTGAAGCTGAATGATGGCAAACTGGAATACCGCTGGGAAACGGATGAAGCACGGTTTAAGCTGCCTGTAGGCATCACCGCAAATGGCAAAGACCTCCGCCTGAATGCTACTAACGACTGGCAGTCGGTAACAACCGATGCTACCGATTTAAAAGATGTCGCGCTGCAAAAGCAGAAGTTTTATGTAAAGGTGCAGAAGCTGTAGTTTACAGTTTCAGTTTTCAGCCTGCCTCCGGCCAGGCAGGTCGCGGTCTCAGTTTCCGGCATGTCATTTCGATTATGGGAGAAATCTCAAAAGCGTTTTTGTTAACCTGAGATTTTTCGACTCCGCTGCGCTGCGCCCAAAATGACAGGGAATTCGTGTGATTTCGACGATAGGAGAAATCTGTTTAATCTGATATTTCTTCTATGCTCGAAATGGAAGGAACTAATCCAACATTTTCACTTCTGTAATAAGCACTTCCAACGGCAGGCTGAAGTTGATGCGCTGTGCCATTTCCCCGGCTTGCTGCTTATCCATATTTGCAGCTATCGTGGCTTTTCCATTGGCGATGGGAGCCATGAGCATCGGGCAGCTCAGCACTTGATCGCCAAGCATGATGGCCAGGCATTTGTTAGTGTTTTTTTGGGTTAGTTCTTCCCATGCCTTTTTGTATTCTTTTTTAAATTCCAGATTAACATCATAGCTCATGCCGTTGCGCGATTCTGTTATGGCTGCATCTTTCATCATGTTGAGGGTTATCGGTGCATCTTTTACAATCTTTACTGCAAATACGGGGACTGATTTAGCGCCTTTTTCCGGTATGCCGAATGCAAAAGTAAGCCCGTCCGGCAGCAGTTTTTTGATTTCCTGGAGATTCACCAGGGCCTGAAACTGTTCCATCCGCATTATGAGGCAGGTGCCAATGGATGCGCCATAAGCAAAATGCGTATCCACCAATTGTTCAAAAGGTATTCCCATGTCTGCACTAATGGAAGCCATTCCGGCGAGCGCATTTGCAAGTCCGGCAGCGTCATACGTTTCATATATGGCAAATTTTCCACTGCGGAAATACGTTGAGGGTGATACCCCCTCACAAGGGATTTTGGCAACGATGACACCGTTTTCAAGCTTAATGTCGGCCTGCTGCTTTTTATACTTTACATTTTGGATGAGCTTTTCTACCGTAAGCTTTTTAAGCTCCTCGGGAGCATCAGCATCGGAAAATTCGGCAGTCACCTGTTGGCAATACTTTTGGGCATGGCCCTGGCAGCCTGATAACATAAATACCATCAATGCAGCCCCTACTATTATTTTTTTCATGGCAACGTTATCTTGGAAAGAAATAGCTTTCTGATTCAACTACAAAAACCATTTTACCGGTATTGGCATTCACATAGTAATCCTTTACAGGATAGTCCCCCTCTTCCTTTACCGATGCGGGATGCTCCCGTATTAGCCAGCAAAACGAGTCGGACCCCGGCTCGTATGCAATACCGATTCCGGATACTATGCCTTTGTAACGCTTATCCGTCTTGGCCGTTTTCAGTGCCTTGCATACATCTATAAATTTATCAAATGCAGGATTCTTTTTTACCGAGGGCAGCACATCATCAGAGATCATGTTGAAATCGTTGTCCAGGCCTATCTCAAAATCATAATCAAACTCTCCGTGTTTTAGGGAATAGGCAATTACATAGGTAACATCATAGCCGGATAAATTATACAAATCTTCAGGTGCCGAGTCCTCACTCATCCCATCGGGATAGATTATGTACATGTATTTTACTTTGCACTTCTTTTCAAATGCGGCGCCCGAGCGTTGCACGATGTAATTTTTGCCCGCGGCCATAGCTGGGGTGGCATATTCAGGAATACTTGAGGTATAGTGTTTGGCGCTGCTGTAATCATTGTTAACCGCAAAAAACACCATGCTTTCACTGATCTGTTCTTTATCCGGAAAAAGAATTTTATCGCTGTCCGCGCACTGCGCTATTGATGTTATTGAAAATAAAAAAGATAAAGTGATTGTAAAAATAGCCTTCATCAGGATAGTAGTAAAATATTTATATTATTAATTCCGGATCACTTTTTCGTCGCGCAAAGCACCCGTTTCTTTATCATGTGCAGTTTACCGGTAAATGCTCCTCCCGCCTGTGTTGCAGATGCATTCCGATCCGGTGCCATATATCATATTTAATACACCTTGCCTGCCAATACATTTTCGCAAAAATCAGCAAAGCCGTTGCCCACCCGGGCAAAATCCTCTAAAAACAAGAAGGGGGAGCTGTCATAAAACTCACCTACCTGGCCATACAGTTCTGAGGCTTTATCACAGCAAATGAAGAAATTGCCCCTGTCGCTCCGATGCCCTACCGAAAGCCAGAAAACAGGCTGGTATTCAGTATTTTCTTCACGATCAGTATAATTTACCGTGGATGACAATGCTTCAAAAAGGCCATAAATATAAAGATCCTGGCCGACAGGCTTTATGGTATTATTGTCTACCGTGCTAAGGTAGTCCAGGTATTCTTCAGGTATCTCAAATTGCACCCTGCGTTCGTATGGCAGGCTTTTGAAATTCGATAAAGCCGGGAACAACAGATTCTGCATTGCCTTCCCTAGATAGCTGCCACCGGCAACGCTGTAATTTATTCCCTTTTTTTTAAGACGGTCAAAAACCGTTTCTGTATTTTCCTCCATTTATAACTTAAAATCAAATCAACAATTTCATCATTATAAACCCCATAAAATAAAAGCCTTCCATACCGATCTGCCAAATCCCTCACCGGAAGAACTTTCTACAGGAAATAAGAATGTCCGAATAGCCGGCAACAAGGTACAGCATCTTCATTAAGGGAATGATCAACTGTTTACAGGCCGAAGATACTACTATTTTTCTTACTTTTAGCACATATACCCCCCGCCGTAAAATCTCATGATTTGCAATTGTGCCTTAAGATATGCGGGCTTTCATTCATTACATTCGAATGTCGGGAAAATGCCAACGCTTACACAAAACAAAAAATCTTGCGAACTGCAAATTATTTTAAAATTTTAATCGCGCTTTATCTTACCCGAACCGGTTTCCTCAAATTTTTCAACAAACATGATGTCTTTCGGCTTCTCAAATTTACCCAGCCCCTTGAACGCGGCATTGTCGATGTCAAATGGTTCGCCTTCCACAACCAGTACCAGCTTTTCGCCAAGCACTTCGTCGGAAACACCTTTCACGTAAAAACGCCTGTCTATTTTGCCCGACAGTTTTTCCTCTATCTGCTCCGGAAACAGTTTTACGCCGCCACTATTAATCACATTATCATACCTGCCAAGCCATATGAAGTGTGTATCACCCGTGATTTCCACAACATCGTTAGTTACTACAGGCTCATCACATATTTTGTAAGGGTCGATCACCAGGCAGTTTCTGTCATCCTTGCTGATGTTGACATTGGGAAGTACGGTAAACGCCTCCTCTCCTATCCTTTTGGCAGCGATGTGGGTAATGGTTTCGGTCATGCCATAGGTTTCGTAGATTTCAGTAGACAGCCCTGACAGTTTTTCACTCAATGCCTTGCTCACCTTTGCCCCGCCGAGTATCAGCTTTTTTATCATGTGGAGCTTGCCCAGCGAATGCTCTGCCTGCAACGGCACCATCGCGGCAAAGTCATATTCCGTTTCATTGCGTTCTAGCGGATTGGATTGAGGCGCCACCATGTCCATGTCCCAGCCCAGGATGAATGCCCTTACCAGCATCATCTTGCCTGCTACATACTGCGTTGGCAGGCAGTGAAGCACCTTAATTCCCGATGGCAGATCGAAGAACTCCCCTGTGGCTATGGCCGAGTTGACCATGGCCTGCTTGTCTACACGTATGATTTTTGGCGCACCTGTAGTACCTGAGGTCTGCATTTCAATAAAGCTGTTCTGGTCGAACCAATAGAGGATGAAATCGCCCACCGCCCTTTCAAAAGGCTCGCCTTCTTTGATAAAGCTGTAAGCAACACGGCACAGGTCATCTTCATTAAAATGGAAGCCGTTCAGTTTGAAATGGGGATGCACAAAATGGTAGTCAGGATTATTCATGGGTAGGTCCTATTTCGTTTATGTCAATTTGTTTAGATTGCGGGTTTACATCGCCTGTCAGCTTTTCCTTCCATCCTTTCCATTTGTACTTATAACTGAAAAGAAGCAGCAATAACGGGTAGATGACCACTACAGGCAATAGTATGTCAAAACCTGCACTTGGTTCGGATATGTCCTTAAAAACCGAATGAGTTTGGAAAGCGGTCCAGTCAGCAGTTACAAGCAATGCAGCAGTAAGGTTATTGGCCGCATGGAAGCCCAGTGCAAGTTCGGTCCCTTCGTCCATAAGGGTCATGATGCCAAGGACGAGTCCGGTGCCGATATAGTACACCAAAGCGATGTATCCTATTTGCTTTATCTCAGGGTTGGCAATGTGCATCACTCCAAAAATCACTGAGGTCATGACCAGCGGAAACCACCTGTTTTTCGCCAGGAGGCCAAAGCCCTGCACGAGGTAACCACGAAATACCAGCTCCTCCACACTGGTTTGTACAGGGATCATGAGTACGGCTATAATGGCAAGTATGGCAAACTTTCCCGGATTGAATTGCAGGATGTACTTGCCGGGTTCGGTGTAATAAACCAACAATATCATCCCCACCGAGAACACGCCCCACACCGTGAAAGCAAATAAAATTCTTTTCCAGTCGGTTTTGGGGCGCGACGTGACGATTTCCTTAAATTTCTGATGATGCATCCTGCGCACTACAATCCAAAGCCCTGCCATAGCAAATGCAAATGAAAGGAGGACAAAAAAAAGTGTAAGGTTAAGGTCAAGAAACCTCATTATTTCTCCCTCATCCATAGGCACCGGCTTTCCGGTTTTGATCGCTTCCGCTGCTATGAATGCTATCCATGGCAGCTGTCCTACAAAAGAGGCGCCAATCACAATGACCGACCCTACAAGATATTTCCAGAATACATTACCCGGCTTAAAAGCCTGTGCTATAAACATAAGAGCTGAGGTTTAATTTTTACTAATGTTTGCACTAAGTTAGCTGAATTTTCGGTTAATAATGGCTTTCTTTGCAAAAAGAATTTAATGATCACCATTTACCATAAGCCGCAGTGCAGCAAGTCCCGTGAAGGCGTGCAATTGCTGGAGAATCTCGGCATTCCTTTTGAAATTGTAAAATACCTCGACCAACCGCTTTCCAAAGAAGAACTGAAAGAACTCATCAAAAAACTCGGCATAAAGCCAATTGAACTGGTACGTACGAAAGAAGACCTCTGGAAAGAAAAGTATGCCGGGCGAAAACTCACAGGCACACAGGTTATTGCCGCCCTGGCAAAATACCCCAACCTCATGGAACGCCCGATAGTAGTAAATGGCGAAAAGGCGATAATCGCCCGCCCGTCGGAAAAGGTAAAAGAAATCCTATAATTCATTTAACAAAACTTTAAGGTTTCCCCTTTAAACCCTTAGCCATCTTTCCAGTCATATCAGCTAAATCATCTTTCAAAAAAACCTATAATGCGCTACATGAAAAATTTCAGGACATCCGTCTTACTATTGTTTTTATTTACCACGCTTCTCACATTTGCACAGGACAAGCCCGGAAACATCAAAATTACCGGTAAGATCATAGAGCAGGAAACACAGCTTCCACTGGAATTTGCTACTGTTACAGTACAAACCACAGACAACGTAACCGTAAACGGAGGCATGACCGATGCAAACGGCGAATTCTCTATCTCGGTACCCGCAGGTACCTACAACATCAAATTCGATTTCATTTCGTTCAAATCGCAGGTTGTAGCCTCAAAGGTTATTACCGAAAATACCAACCTGGGTGTAACGGCACTGGAAGCCGATACCACCATGCTCGATGCGGTTGAGATAACAGCCGAACGTACAACCGTTGAAATTAAGCTCGACAAAAGAGTATACAATATAGGTAACGACATGATGGTAAAGGGCGGAAGCGTGAGCGATGTACTGGATAATGTACCTTCGCTATCGGTTGATGCTGAGGGTAACGTGGCGCTAAGGGGCAACCAGAGCGTGACAATACTTATTGACGGAAGGCCTTCTACCCTTGCGGGCAGCAATGTAGCCGATGTACTGCGCCTGCTCCCTGCAGATTCGGTAGATAAAGTGGAGGTAATTACCAATCCATCTGCACGCTATGATGCCGAAGGTGGCGGGGGTATCGTAAACATCATATTGAAAAAGGGCAAAGCCGACGGGTTTAACGGATCGATCAACGCCAATACAGGTATTCCTGATAACCACGGCGTTTCGGCCAACCTGAACTACAGGAGCGAGCATTACAACGTGTTCTCGAACCTGGGTTATAATTACAGGAACAATCCAGGTAACTCAATGAACAACTCGGAGTACCTTGATGAAAACGACAACCCTACACGCTACGTTAACGAGCGCAGGGAAAACGACCGCCTTCAAAGGGCATTCAACGCCAGCTTTGGCATTGAATGGTTTATAGACAGCACCCTTACATGGACGAACTCTATATCCGGGCGCAGAAGCAGTGGCAGTAATCCAACCGAAACATATTTCGACAATTTTGATGCCGACAGGAACTTTCAGAACACGCGTTTCCGTTACAATTATGAGGATGAGACCGATACCAATTTCAGGTATTCGACTAATCTGGTCAAGAAATTCGACAAGGAAGGCCATGAGCTGAAGATCGATGCATCGGTATCCAAAAGCAAGGACGACGAGAATGCCATCATCAACGACATTACCCTAGGCAGCCCTGACATTATCAACAGCAACGAGCGCACCTTCAACATAGAGAATGAAGACCGTGGGCTGGTGCAGGCCGATTATGTGCTGCCTTTCGGTAAAGACAGCCGCTTTGAGGCCGGTTACCGCGGAAGCTTTACAAAGCTTGAAAACGATGCCCGTGCCGAGACACTGACAGACGGTATATGGGAAAACAATGGCAACTATACCAATTTCCTTGAATATAAAGAATATGTAAATGCGCTTTACACACAATACGGCTCCAAGCTGGGCAAATTCTCATACCTGTTCGGGCTTCGCTGGGAAGACAGCAACATTGACGTAAACCTTATCGACAAAGGCGATTACAACAACAAGCACTACAACAACTTTTTCCCTTCGGCTTTCTTTGGGTACGAATTTTCAGAAAACAGCAGCGCCAGCATCAGTTACAGCCGCCGCATCAACCGCCCGCGCGGAAGGTTTCTCAATCCCTTTTCCGGACTTGAGAGTAACATCAATATTTTTGTGGGTAACCCCGACCTGAACCCTGCAATGACCAACTCGTTTGACCTGGGCTACCTTCACAAGTGGAACCAGGTAACATTGAGCACTTCGGCTTACCTGAACCTAACCGATGACAACTTCCAATTTGTCAGGAGAAACAACGGTCTAAGCGCTGACGGAACACCTGTAACCATTACCACGCCGATCAACCTGTCAAAAGAATACCGTTTCGGGTTTGAATTCAACGTGAATTACACCCCTTTCAAGTGGTGGAGGATTAACAGCAACTTCAACTTCTACAGGAATGAGACAAAGGGTGATTATACCTTTACTTACACTATTGATGATGAAATATTCACCGATTACCAGGATTTCAACCGTTCGGCCTATAGCTGGACAACAAGAGTAAACTCAAAAATTAACCTGCCTTGGAAGATTGACTGGCAATTGAACGGCCAATATGATGCCCCGCAAAATACCGCACAGGGGCGCCGTGTGGGTGTAGCCAGCGCTAATACCTCGTTGAGCAAAGACATCCTGAAGGATAAGGCTACCTTAGGCCTCAATGTACAGGATATATTTAATTCGAGAAAATGGAAAAATGAAACCTATATCCCGGGTGAACTTAGGTCGTACAATGAAATGCAATGGAGGCAGCGCCAGGTAACGCTTTCTTTCACATACCGCTTCAACATGTCCAAGGCCGACAGGCAAAAGGAAAACCAGCAAAACAGGCAGCAGGACGGCGGCGGAGAAGAATATATGGGGGGATAATTTTAGATTGTTAGATAATAGATTTTAAACAGAAGAGGCTTGGAAACAGGCCTCTTTTTTATTACTACAAAATGATTCAGGAAGCAAATGGAAATGCAAGTACAAAGGCGCTTTTCCATAAGTCCGGAAGTATCAAGGCCATTTCGATTCATTTTCCATTGAACGTTTTACTAAACATAAACCTCAAAAATACCCTTTAATAGGTATTGTTTGGTATGTTCATCCGCGCTACTTTAGCAACAATATCTTACAGATATCGTTTGGGGAATAAGCGAAAAGCTCCCTGTTTGGCAGGGAGCTTTTTATTATCTGAAATAAAAACTATTACTTGATGAATTCGATTTTCTGCGCCTCTTCAAGGTTCACGCTATCGAAGAATCCCTGTTCGTTCATCCACTCATCACTGAATACTTTGCTCATGTAACGTGATCCGTGGTCAGGGAAAATAAGTATGACGTTGCTGTTTTCGTCAAATTCTCCCGCCTCAGCATATTGCCTTACTGCCTGTAGGGTAGCCCCACTGGTATAGCCCACAAAAAGACCTTCGGTTTTGGCGATGCTCCTGGCAGCATGTGCGCTGTCTTCATCGGAAACTTTAATGAATTTGTCGATAACATCAAAATCGGTAGCGGTAGGGATAAGGTTCTTGCCCAGGCCTTCTATGCGGTAAGGATAGATCTCCTCGCTGTCGAACTCTTTTGTTTCATGGTATTTTTTCAGTACTGACCCGTATGCGTCAACACCCAGTATCCTGATGGCAGGATTTTTTTCTTTAAGGAAACGTGCCGCACCCGATATGGTCCCCCCTGTGCCGCTGCAGGCCACAAGGTGTGTAATCTGCCCTGCGCTTTGCTCCCATATTTCAGGGCCGGTAGAGTTATAGTGGGCATCTACGTTAAGGTCATTGAAATACTGGTTGATGTATACCGAACCTTTTATTTCCTCATGCAGCCTTTGGGCTACACTGTAATAAGAGCGTGGATCGTCTGCAGAAACGTTGGCAGGGCAAACATATACCTTTGCCCCCATGGCACGCAGCATGTCAATTTTATCTTTGGATGATTTAGAGCTTACCGCCAGCACACAGTCATAACCTTTAATGATGCTTACCATTGCCACGCTAAAGCCCGTATTGCCCGAAGTAGTTTCAATTATGGTATCGCCCGGTTTAAGGATACCTTTCTTTTCTGCTTCTTCAATAATATATAGTGCAATCCTGTCTTTGGTTGAATGGCCCGGATTAAAAGCTTCTACTTTAGCGTAAAAATTGCCTTTTAATCCTTCAGTAATTTTGTTGAGCTTAATTAGAGGTGTGTTCCCGATTAATTCCAACACATTATTATAGGCTGCTATTCGTTCTTTCATAAAAAATAAGTTAGTAAGGTAAAACCTGTACAGAGTTTAATGACCTCAAAACCCTGCAAATCTAACAAAAAAAAATTAATTAGTTTTTAATTCCTTCCAAATCTAATAAAAAACTGTATTCTTTGGCTACCTGCTTGAGCGCTTCAAATCTACCGGAAGCCCCGCCATGTCCCGCTTCCATGTTGGTATCCAGGTATAAAAGGTTATTGCCGGTTTTTGTAACCCTCAGTTTGGCAACCCACTTGGCCGGTTCCCAATACTGCACCTGCGAATCGTGGAGCCCTGTTGTCACCAGCATATTCGGGTAGGTTTGTGCCGTAACGTTATCATACGGCGAGTACGATTTCATGTAATCATAGTACACTTTATCATTCGGGTTGCCCCACTCGTCATACTCTCCCGTAGTAAGCGGAATGCTGTCGTCAAGCATTGTCGTAACAACGTCTACGAATGCCACCTGCGCGATAACACCGTTGTACAGGTGCGGCGCCATGTTCACGATCGCTCCCATGAGCAATCCGCCGGCAGAGCCTCCTTCGGCATACAGGTGCTTTGCAGAGGTATATTCCTGTTCGATAAGATATTCTGAGCAGTCAATATAATCGGTAAAGGTATTTTTCTTTTTAAGCAGCTTGCCGTTCTCGTACCACTCGCGGCCCAGGTCTTCGCCGCCCCTGATGTGGGCAATTGCATAAATAAAGCCCCTGTCCAGGAGGCTCAGGCGTATGGATGAGAAATACGGATCCATCGACGCGCCATAGGAACCGTATGCATACAACAGCAATGGGTTGTTGCCGTTTCTGGCAATGCCCTTGCGGTACACCATTGATATGGGCACTTTAGTACCGTCTTTGGCAGTAGCCCACACCCGCTCTTCTACGTAGTTGTCTTTATCGAATTTGCCGCCAAGCACTTTCTGCTCCTTCAGCACCTTCTTTTCTTTCGTCTTCATGTTGAAGTCGATAACCGAAGACGGTGTAGCCAGCGACTGGTAGCTGTATCGCAATACATCGGTATCAAAATCAGGATTGGTGCTTACGCCTGCGGTGTAGGTTTCGGACCCGAATGGGAGGTAGTATTCCCCTTTGCCGTCCCACGGGCGTATCCTGATGGTGTTAAGGCCATTGGAACGCTCCTCTATAACAAGGTAGTTTTTGAATATCTCTATATCTTCAAGCAACACATCCTTGCGGTGTGGTACCAGGTCTTTCCAGTTTGCCTTTCCGGTAGCAGTTTCCGGAGTGGTCATGAGCTTGAAGTTGGTCGCCTTGTCCTTGTTGGTCACAATGTACCATTTGTCTCCGTAGTGGGCAATGCTGTACTCCAGGCCGCGTGTCCTTGGCTGGAATATCTTAAATTCACCGTCCGGTTTTTTGGCATCCAAAATGCGGTACTCCGAAGTAAGCGTACTATTGGAACCGATCACCAAATATTTCTTCGATTTCTCCTTATAAATGAAGGTATCGAAAGTCTCGTCCTTTTCGTGGTAAATGAGCGCATCCGAAGCTACATCCGTGCCCATTTTGTGCTTGTATATCTTTTCAGACCGCAGCGTAACAGGGTCTTTGCGGGTATAAAACAGCGTTTTGTTATCGCCTGCCCATGTAGAGCCGCCGGTGGTATTCTCTATTTTGAACGGAAGGATCTCCCCTGTCTTCAGGTTTTTTACCTGTAATGTATATTGCCTGCGCGACACGGTATCTACGGCAAAAGCCGCCCATTCGTTATCCTCGGTAACATTCAGCCCGCCGAGGCTGAAGTACGAATGTCCCTTAGCCATCTCGTTGCAGTCGAACATGATTTCTTCCTTCGCGTCGAGGCTGCCCTTTTTACGGGTATAAATTGGGTAGTCCTTGCCTTTTTCGTAACGGGTTATGTAGTAGTAGCCATTGTAAAAATACGGCACCGAGCTGTCGTCTTCCTTAATGCGGCTTTTCATTTCGTCGAAAAGCTCCTTCTGGAAGTCTTTCGTATGGGCCGTCATGGCATTATAGTAGGCATTCTCTTTGTTCAGGTAATCAATAACTTCAGGGTTTTTCCTTTCGTTCAGCCAGTAGTAGTTATCGGTACGCACATCGCCGTGCTTTTCGAGTTGTTTTGGCTTTACCGCGGCAAGTGGCGGCTTTTGGTTTTCGGTCATTTTGGTCTTATTAGTCTGGGCATTTGCCGCCGCAAAAATAACACAAACACAACTTAGGAGTGCGTGTTTTTTCATAGATTTTTAAATTAGTATATAACCTTGCAATTTAATACATTTGTGGTATAAACAAATAATAAAATTCGTAAAAATGTTTGGAGATATCATGGGAATGATGGGTAAGCTAAAGGAAACCCAGCAAAAGATTGAAGAAACCAAAAAAAGGCTTGATACCGTGCTGGTTGACGAGCAGAGCAGCGACGGCCTGCTGAAAGTAACACTGACGGCCAACAGGGAGGTGCGCTCCATAACCGTAGACGATGCACTGCTGGAAGACAAGGAACAGCTTGAGGATTACCTTGTCCTGGTAATGAACAAAGCCATAGCAAAAGCTACCGCCATCAATGAGGCCGAGCTTGCGGCTGTAGCCAAAGACGGGATGCCGAACATTCCGGGGCTGTTTTAGTTTATTTCAGATTGTAGATTTCAGATTTGCTTCGCCAGTTCGGGCTATGCCCTCGGGTCAGATTGAGCTTCGCTCTTGCCGGGCATTGGGTACCGGACTGTGACAATATATAAACATAAGCACGGCGAGGGTCGTGCTTTTTTTATTAGATTTGGCAAAAGCGTTATACAATAAAATTCAATACACAGATGATGAAAGGATTACTCACCTGCTTATTGCTATTATGCATTTTGGCCTCCTGCAAAAAGGAAACTTTAGAACCAAAAGCAACCATAACTCCTGCTGAGGCCGATATAAACAAAGGCATAGCATTGGCTAAAAGCAACAAGCCATTCAACGATACGCTGGCAAAATTCAGGAAAGAGCTGGGCGTTGACTTTATGCTTTGCTACATCATCACCAAAGACAAGCACCGGAGGTTGGGATTCCAAATACTTCAGTCAGACATGGACCATGCCGGGCCAATGAACCTCGAACGCCGTTTCAGGATAAAAACGCTGCAGGGGATCGATATATTTTTCTGTTCATCCGAAAGTGATACTGTAGAATATAAGCCTGTAATTGACAAGAAAACAAGGGAACTTATAGATAAAGGCTACCTGACAGATACAGGAAGGGTTACTCTGCATGAATCAAAATCAGTAAGCCTTGTTTACTGCAGGAATAATGATAACATATTTACCATACTGCCATCTGAATTTTTATATAAAAAAGAGATGGAAGCACACAGTAATGATAAATATTATCACGAGGAAGATTATTATCCCCAATGCAAATAAGGGCATATAAAAAAGGCAGCCTTTCGGCTGCCTTTCCTAATAAAGTTAATACACATTATTTTTTCACAAGGTGCTTCTGCTGGATGACCTCGCCATCCTGCTTCATGACAACGATATACTGCCCGGCAGCATATTTGCCCATGTCAAGCTTCCAGGCGCCCGAAATGACATCCGGAACATAGCTTTCAAGCAATACACCAAGCAGGTTGTATATCTCAATCTTGGCATTTTTACCCGTTGTATAGGTATAATGAAGGTCGGCCACATCCTCAACAGGGTTTGGCACTACCATCAGGCTCGATACCGCTATGCCGGTGTCTCCCTGTGCAATCCTTGCCGATTGCGACTGTTCGCATAACGGAGGGAATTCTACTTCAAACTCGTTGTAGCATTTTTCACCTTTATCGTTCACGTTGCTGTCGAGATAGATAGTATATATACCTCCTGTCATGTAGATCGGGATTACATTAAAGCTGAAAGTGGCACCACCCGGAGGCACAACAACCGTAGATGGCTGCACTACGCCCATGCCCTGGTCAAGCGACACGGTTACAGACATTGGTGTACCGTTAGGGTTGTCAATATACATATCGACCGTATAGTAGCAATATCCCTCTTTCTTAACTCCAATCTTTTTGACCTCGTACCTGATCTTACATTTGCAGCTTTCCTGCGAAACATCCATTATGTCACTGGTAGCGCTGCACATGCCATTGTCAAGGTGAAGGCTGTAACTGCCACTTCCCGATACAGTATATGGTGTTACCGGCGAATCGTGTCCGCTTTGAATGGCGTTTCCGCTTTCCTGCCACTCCCAGTACCTAAAGTCAGGCAGTGGCCCTATCAGGGTTGCCACATCCAGCTCTTTACAGAAATCGTAACAGCCTGTTGGGAACACCCATAGGTAGGAGTCAGGGTTCTTAGGCACATATACCTGGTGGCTTGACATGCAGCCGGCCGCATTGGTAAGCGTAACCATGTATGGGCCGCCTTCAAATACCGTGATCACCTCGCCGGACATACCGTTGCTCCAGGTATAGGTTCCCGAAGAAGGTGACGTGGCATGGAGCGTAAGGGCATACGTGTCACAGTTTTCCATGGTTACATGGATCTCCGGTTTTTCCGGCGCTTCATACACCTCAACAATATGCGTTACCGATGCCGAGCAAGAGGTTCCGTCATTGTTTTGCACTACTGTCAGTGTAAAGTTGTAAATACCCGATCCTCCCGGCGTAATGTACAGGTCGGGGCTAAATCCTGACCCAACATTGTAGCCGTTCATGAACCAGTTATATATGATATTGGTACCGTCCGGCGCAGGCCCGCCTTCCAGGTGCAGCTCTTCGTTTCCGCAAATGTGCGAAGGGCCGGTTATGGTAGGTACCGGTAGTGGCAGGAATTTAGCGTTTTTAGGCTCCATCGTCTTCTTACAGCCATTCGAATCGGTTACCTGCACGGTGTAGCTGCCGTTGGCGGTAGCCACATAGCTGCTTGCGTTTGCACCCGGTATAAAGGCGCCGTCTTTTTTCCAGGCATAGCCTGTCACCGCAGTTCCGGAATAGGTGAACGTAATGCTGTTGCCCGCACAAACCTCTTCTGCAGATGCATTGACGCTGCCGGTAATGCTGTCAGGAAGCGTTGTTGCAGTAGCCGTACTGGTGCTTTGGCAGCCATACTTATTAGTTACTGTAAGGGTAACTGTACGGGAGCCCGCAGTTTGGTATACCCTGCTGGCATTTGGGTTCCTGTTTTCTGTTCCGTCGCCAAACGTCCAGAAATAGCTCGATTCAGGATCTATAGCCCCCGCCGGCGTAAAAATGGCAGGCGTATTGAAGCAAACTGTTTGTGTTGGCGGATTTATGGTAGAATTTGGCATGGCCGGCAGCACAACGCTCACTTCTGCTTCACATGGCTCCCCACCCGCTTCGTTCACAATGATCTTGAAGGTATACGTTCCCGGTGGTAGCTGCACAGTAACCTCGTTAAGGCCTGTACCCGACGGAATGAGGCTGCCACCGTTATAGTACTGGATGCTGGTAGGCTGGTGCGAAGTCATGAAATTGGTCGTATTGAACAAGGTTACCGAGTATTGCCCCGGCGAGCTGCCGCAATCAACACTGTAATTAATGCCCGCAATGTATGGCACAGTAACCGTTACATTCTTCATGGCAGAACAGGTTTGGCCACCCACGGTATAGTTTACATTATAAACCAGGTCATAGTTCCCTGCATTTTCGGTTGTAAACACGGCAGGATTGCTGTTGGTTGTAGTCGGGGTGAGCGAACCGGCCACCCAAAATGCCGACGTAACCGTAACCCCGGTAGCAGTGCCGGTAGCCGTTATGGTTCCGCAGTCATTATCCCACGTAATGCCAAGTGAAGGCTGAGGGCTGCAGCCCGGCTGCGGGCAGTTTTGGGATATTGTCATCTGGTTGGTCCATATCGAACAGCCGTTGCCATTGATGATCCTGGCACGGTAGGTGCCAAAGCCGTAATTGACAGCAAGTATGCTGGTATTATCATCTTCGGCCGTTAAGTGCGTACCTCCGCGATACCACTCTATGTGATAGGTGCCGATGGTGCTACCGGCCTGAACGGCTACTTCAAACTCAACATCAATTTCGCTTGCGTTGCAGAATGTCCGGTTGATGTCAGGGGTCATTTGCGCTACCGGTGCCGGAAGCACCGTCACATTTTTGCTGGCAGATACAGTACCGTCACACCCGTTTACACCGGTAAGTGTTACCGTAACGGTATAGCTAAGGCTGCCGGTGTTCACGGTGTTGTAGTCATGTGATTTGGACAGGTTGGGTGTAGACGGCGTTATGGTGTAGGTATTGACGGTACCGTCGCCAAAATCCCAGGTAATGCTGCCTGAAGTTATAGCCATGGAAGAGCTCACATTCCAGTTACCGAATTGGTCGCGGCACAACTGGGTAGGCCCGTTTAGCGTTATGGAAGGCGCTGTAAGTATGTTTACGTTAAAATAACGTGTTTCTACAATGCCGCATTTTGTAACTACCAGCTTTATCTGGGCTGTGGTATTTACGCTGGTATTGTTCCACAGTATCTCAACCTGCGGCGTACCATTGCCACTGCTCACACTTCCTTTGTTTGGTGTCAGTATCGTCCATTGATAGTCATCGCCACCGGTATATGCCGTGTTAAATGTTGCATAATTATTGGCGCACACATCTACAGGTCCTGTAATGACAGGGCTAAACACGATCCTGTTAATGGTTGTGGTATTTACCGGCGAGGTACAATGCGGGTCGGTAGTGCGTGTTATCCAGGTCTTGATCTGGTAGGAGGTCAGGCTCGGATTAAACACAATAGTAACCTCTTCGCCTGTAGTAGACCCTTCAATCACACCCCCTATTACATCCCAATGAACGGTATGCCCCGGCGGTGCGGGTGGTACCGTATAGGTTAGCGGCGTGTTAGGGCATACCGGTATGGCAGGATCCGGTTCAATCGCGCCTGGCGCAGGAGGGTTGGCATACACAGTAATCATCATTGGGTCTGGCGCACAAAAGTCCTCACCTGTTACCGACAGGGTATAATTGCCGGGTTCTTCGAAATTAAAGGTATAGTCGGGGCCGTTATGTACAGGCTCCGGGCCGTCGGGAGTTACCAGCACCCAGTCGCCAGACAGTCCGCTGTCAAGGTAATAGGTATTGTTCGTGTCGGGGCACATTTCTTCAACTCCCACAATAGCGCTGGATGGCTTTACGGTAATTTTCAACACAGCAGTACCGCTGCAATTGGCAACAGTGTTCTGGTAATTACAGCGCAGCACGATTACGCCGTTGCTCTGGGTGTTTATGGCCACCTCATTGCGCTGGTCTATCAGCACAAGGGTAGCGCCGGTTCCGCCGTCGTCTTCAATTACCCAGTTGAAAAGGGTGGCAGGCCACTGGGGCAGGCTGTACTTATACTGGCTTCTGGCACACACCTCTGTCTCACCTACAATCCTGCCCCTGTTCTTGATTACAGGCACCCTTATTGTAGTTACACCCGGGCACTCCACCTCGCAACCGCTTGTACTAAAGCTAACGTATCCAAAGCCGCTGTTATCCACATGGTCCCAAAGCACCTGTATGGTGTAATCATTAGGGTCCGACACTATATGCCCGCCCTGAACATTCCAGTTAAAGTCACGGCAGCGCTCCTTACCTATCGCACCTACGCTATAGGTAGCAATTTCACCCTCGCACACAACACTGGGACATTCTATCGGGAATGTTTCCGCCCCGATGCGGATGCGCTTGCGTATCTTACTGATACAGTTGCATAAGTTGCGCACTGTTAGAGTAATCTCATAGGTCCCCGGCTGATCATAGGAATGCACGGGCTCAAATTCTGAAGATACGTTGCCATCGCCAAATTCCCAATAATAGGAATAAAGGTCGCTGCCGTCATTATCGATAGACGTATTATCAAAGTAAAGGTCCTGGTTTACACATCCCCTTAAACTACCGGTCATCGGAGGAATCGTAAAGTTGGCCACAGGCGAAACTATCAGCTGGATGCACATTTCAGGAATGGTCACCTGGCCATTGGTAGTTTCCACCACAGCGCTCAAAACCGCAAAACCTGCAGGCCCCCAGGTTATGGTACACTCGGTTGGCGTACTGGAATCTATGGTGCCACCTGTTACCAGCCATTGCGTACTGGTCACGGTACCGGTACCGCCTGCCAGGCTGTAGGTCACGGTATTGTTTTCGCATACCCTGCGGCATTCGCCGTACTGTTCAACCAGCTCGGCATACTTGAGGCGTTCCTCAACATTGCTAAACTCCATGCATTGCACGGCGCCTTCATAGGTAATGGTTATTGGTTCCTGCGCGAAGAGATAACTGCAGTTTAAAAGTGTTAATAAAAGGAATTTGACGAATAGCATTTTTTTCACCGAAGTAGTAGTTGGTTTCATATGATAAAATGTTAAAAGATTACATTTTTTCTTAAAAGTAACTACAAAGATTGTTGCTGAAAAGTTAATATTTCGTTAACATAATTTCGAAACCAACCTCAAAACCAGTAAAGTACCCACAAACAGAGACTTGCCAAGTTTATAACATTTATATAAAATAATGTGAAAAAATTACATTATTCATAATATAAATATTAATTATTTAACAAATAAATAATATGTTAAAAGTTGAATATTTTTCGAAAATGAAAAAATGATTTGTAGAAAAATTATCATGACGTCGCAACAAAAATTTTATCTAAAAGCCCAACTATATCGGTTTCGCTGCCCATACGTGACAAATTACATAAAATTGATGTAGTAGCGCATCGCAGTTTGTGGCAGTTATCGTAAATTTGGTACTCTTAATACGAAAAAATGAAAAAATTACTTTTGCTGCCGCTCATTCTCTTCGGGATGATTTCATGTTCCGAAGCCCAGGAAACATTGTTTTCTGAGGGAGCGCTCAACTCAAAAATGACTTCCCTTGACGGTAAGGAAATTGCATTTAAAGACATTTTGGCCCAATACAAAGGCAGGACCGTAGTGATTGATGTGTGGGCCTCATGGTGTCCCGACTGCATCAAGGGCATGCCGAAGGTGCACGCGCTGCAAAAGCAGTTCCCAAATGCCGTGTACCTGTTCCTATCGTATGACCGTGAGGATGCCAAGTGGAAGGACGGCATCAAAAAATATGGCGCCAACGGCGATAACTACCACGTAGGCAAAAGCATGAAGGAAGGCGAATTTGCCAAAGCGATTAAGCTCGACTGGATACCCCGCTACATGGTGGTAGACAAAAGCGGCAAGATTGCCCTGTTTAAAGCCATTGAGGCTGACGACGAAAAACTGATAGCTACCTTAAAACAACTTAAATAATGAGAAAAAAGATCGTTGCAGGAAACTGGAAGATGAATAACGACAGCGCACAGACTGAAGCACTGATTAGCGAGCTGCTGTCCAAAAAACCGGAACATAGCGTTGCTAAAATCGTAATCGCCCCAAGCTTTGTAAACCTGCAGGCTGCTGTACAGCAAACGCATGGCACAAGCATCATCGTGGCCGCGCAAAACATGCACCAGGCCGAGAGCGGTGCTTATACAGGCGAAACATCGGTGGGGATGCTGAAAGGCATCAAAGTGAATACCGTCATATTGGGACACTCGGAGAGAAGGGCCTACTTTGGCGAAACCAATGCACTGCTGGCCGAAAAGGTTAACACTGCGCTTAGCCACAATCTGACCATCATCTTCTGCTTTGGCGAGGAACTGGCCGACAGGCAGGGCGGCAACCACTTTAACGTGGTGGAGTCGCAGTTAAGGGAAGGGCTTTTCCACATCAGCCGGGAAAACTGGAGCAGTGTGGTATTGGCCTATGAGCCTGTTTGGGCAATAGGCACAGGTGAAACCGCTTCACCTGAGCAGGCACAGGAAATGCACGCGTTCATCCGCAACCTCATCCGTAACGAAATAGGCGCTGGCGTGGCCGATGCGACTTCTATCCTGTACGGTGGCAGCGTGAAGCCGGACAACGCACGCGAGATCTTCTCCAAACCGGATGTTGACGGTGGCCTTATTGGCGGTGCATCGCTTAAGGCAGGCGATTTCCTTGAGATTGTGAATGGGATGCAGTAATCCTGTTTCTATATATTATCATGAAAGAGCAGTCCGTATTTGGGCTGCTTTTTTTTGACCTCACCCCAACCCTTCTCCGAAGGAGAGGGGCAGCTTCACTCGATTTACTTACTCTTCCCCTAAATTGGGTTACTTGCTTTGAGTAAAGCAATAACCTTTGAACAAGTACTTCAGGCATGTCTTGCTCCCATCTCCTTTAGAGAGGGTTTAGAGGTGAGGTAAATACACATTGCTGATTTTGGGTTAATATTACCACACCATTAACCTCTGCCCTTCAATTTTACATTTAACAAACATTCGCCTGCGTCATCTTAATGGTTGTTTAGCATCGGGGTAATTTCTGCATAAAATACATAGCGGACTTTTGTGCCTTATAAATAAAACTACACAACTATGCTAAACAACTATGCTAAAAAAGGATTGCTGTTATTGGGCTTTAGCCTTGCTACGCAATTCGCTGAAGCGCAGGAGCTTCTTCACTATTGGCATTTCAACACGCTGGCTGCCGGTACGGTAACAGCCCCTGTTGCAGCCGATGATTCTGAAATTGCAGGTACTACCTCTATTACCTACCCGGGAACCGGCGCAGGCTACCTGGACGATGTTACCGGAGACATACTTAACGCCACGGACGGCATCGTGGCCGGAAAAGGCCTACGCCCGCGCAACCCGAGTAACACACGTGAACTGCTTATTGCATTCCCTACTACAGGCTACGAAGACATCGTAATGAAATTTGCCACCACAAGAACTACACAAGGCGCTTCTGAACAGCTGTACTCTTATAGTATAGATGGGGGAGCTAACTTTATCACTACAGGGCTTCCTGTAACAACATTCAGCCCCACGGTTGATATCTACGGCTTAGTAACGCTTGACTTTTCATCCATATCAGGCGCTGCCAACAACCCGAACTTCATTGTTAAGATCAACTTTGGCGGGACTACAGCGGCAGGAACCAGCGGAAATAACCGTTTTGACAACATCACGATTGAAGGTAATGAAATTGCTGTGCCGCAACTGCTGCACTACTGGCATTTCAATACGCTACCAACAGGTACCATAACTGCAGCGCTTTCTACGGACTTCTCTATCGTTGCCGGTACAAAGTCAATTACGTATCCCGGTACAGGCGCAGGCTACCTTGATGATGTAGCCGGCGATGCGCTTAACGCCCAGGGACCTGAAGGCGCAGGAAAAGGCCTTCGTCCGCGTAACCCGAGCAATACGCGCGAACTCCTTATCGCATTTCCTACTACAGGATATGAGGACATCGTAATGAACTTCGCTACAACCAGGACTACACAGGGTGCTTCGGAACAAAGCTACTCTTACAGTACGGATGGCGGTACGACATTCATCACAACATGGCTTCCTGTAACAACATTCAGCCCCACAGTTGACACCTATGGCCTTGTGACACTTGACTTCTCATCTATTGCAGGTGCCAATAACAACCCGAACTTCATTGTGAAAATCAACTTTGGCGGGACTACAGCGGCAGGCACGAGCGGCAACAACCGCTTTGACAACATCACCGTTAACGGGGTTGCGATGGAAGGCACACAGGACACTACAGCTCCTACAGTAGCAATTACTCCTATAAACAACGCTGTTTACACTGCCATATCAGTACAACCGACAATTGCATTTAATGAAGCGGTAAGGCTTATAGACGATTCAGCAATAACCAACATCAACGTTGATGCCCTCGTTGAGCTTAGGCTGAACAACGCAACAGGTGCAGTTGTTCCTTTTGATGCTACGATTACAGGAAATACAATCACTATAGCCCCTGTAGCTGCATTGCTTAACAATCAGCAATATTATGTAGCCCTCCTGCCAAACGTTGTTGAGGACATGAGCGGCAATGCGGTTACAGCAGCCCAGGCTTCAACGTTTACTACAATTGCCCTTCAAAGCAGTATTGGAGCAGGAGACATGGTATTTGTAGGTTACAGGATGAACAATACGGATGCCGACGACCAGGTAGCGCTGCTTACATTGGTAGATATAGCACCGGGTACTTTCATCAACCTTACCGACTCAAAATATACTACCAATGCACAGCCGCAATGCCCTAACGGGATTGTATGGACTGCAACTACATGTGTACCTGCCGGATCGGTTATCACGATACAGACTGAAGCTTTAGGCACTAATACAGGTATCGCTACAGGTTCAGGTTTTGGCCTTAGCTCCGGCGGTGACCAGGTAATGGTTTATACCGGCACAGCTGCTGCGCCTAACTACATTACAGCACTTTCTTCTAACGGATGGGTAACTGCAAACACAAGCTGTTCAGGCAGCAGCTCTATGATACCGGCCACGCTTACTGACGGCACAAATGCGCTTAATACAAGCACTTCACCCGGAAACAATGCAGGAAACACAGTGAATGCATACTACAGCGGCACACAGGCAGGATCCCCGGCCGAACTAAGGACAGCGATACTAAACCCTGCCAACTGGACAGGAGCTGGCGGAAGCACGCCTGCACAAACTTGGCCAACATGGGCTTTCCCCAGTTCGCCAACCGTACAATCGGCTACCGTGGTGAACAACACTACCATCGAGCTTGTTTTCAATAACGAGCTTGACGCTGCATCGGCTGCTACAGCTGCCAACTATACCGGCATAGCAGGACTTGCAACGGCATCGGCCAATGGCAATATGGTAACCCTTACCTACACTACCCCGTTTGCCGCTGGTACCGATTATGTACTTACTGTAAATAACCTGGAAGATGAAAGCGGCCTTACCATGGCTTGTGCCTACACCTTCAGCTTTGACTACAATACCGCCATTGCTTTCGCTACTGATTTTATTGTGGTAAACGAAAACACAGGTTCACTTGATTTTGTGCTTAACCTTACCAGCCCATCGGCAGGTACGGTAGACCTTGTCGTAAAAGCAGCGCCTTTTAGCACAGCTACAGCAGGCGAAGATTTTACCCTTGCCACGCAGACGCTTACCTTTACAGGATCGAGTGCGCTTACGCAAACCATCAACATCCCGATTATTGACGATACCAATGAGGAGCAGCAGGCAGAATATTTCGTACTAAGCCTTGAAAACGCTGTTGGCCTTACCATTGAAGGACAAACCCTGGCTACCATCTATATTAAAGACAACGACCGCCTTGCCCCGGTTCCTAACCAGGACATCCAACTGGACTACATTACGAGCTTTGACCCATCGGGCGCCAGCGACAGCACTTGTGAAATTGTAGCTTATGACCCTGCCAGCAAAAGGCTTTTCGCGACAAGCGCTGTCGAAGGCAGGCTGGATATCGTAGACTTCCAGAACCCGCAAGCCCCGGTAACTATCAATTCCATTGACATGAATACCTACGGCGGTGTAACAAGCGTAGCAGTTAAAAATGGGATTGTGGCAGTAGCCTCTCCAAATGCACAGGAGCACCTTGACGGAAAAGTGGTTTTCTTTGATACTGATGGCGACTACCTTAACCAGGTTACTGTTGGCGCTTTACCGGATAATATCTCGTTTACACCGGACGGAAGCAAAGTACTTACTGCCAACGAAGGCCAGCCAAACAGCGATTACAGCATCGACCCTGAAGGATCGGTAAGCATAATCGACATATCAGGCGGTATCCCTGCCCTTACACAAGCAGACGCTACTACCTTGCTGTTCACGGCATATAACTCACAGGAAACAACACTTATCTCTTCGGGCGTAAGGAAACTGAAACTGACCAGCACGATGTCGCAGGACTTTGAGCCGGAGTACATCACAACCGCTGCCAACTCAGAAAAGGCCTGGGTCACGCTCCAGGAGAACAACGCCATTGCAGAGATTGACCTTACCAACAATACCATTGCCGACGTATGGGCGCTTGGCACTAAGGACATGAGTGAGCCGGGCAACGGTTTCGACATCTCTGACAACAATAACGAGGTGCTTATCGCCAACTGGCCGATACAATCGTACTTTATTCCAGATGCCGTTGCGACTTATAATGTGAATGGCACTAATTATATCATCACTGCCAATGAAGGTGACGAGAAAGAATACACCGGATTTGAAGAAAGGACTACAATAGGCGCATCATCGTACCTGCTTGATGCAGCGAACTATCCCCAGGCAGCTATGCTCAAAAAGAACCATAACGCCGGAAGGATGAGGGTAACTAACCTGAACGGCAACACCGATGGCGATGCTGAATTTGAGCAGATTTATTCGGTAGGTACGCGTTCTTTCTCCATCTTTAATGCTGATACGAAAGAAATTGCTTATGACAGTGCCGACGACTTTGAAATGTACACAGCTTCTGCCCTGCCTGCAATCTTTAACGCCGACAGCGAAAGCAACACACCAAAATCAAGGAGCCGCGCAAAAGGCCCTGAGCCGGAAGGTGTAACCATTGCTGCCATAATGGACAGGACTTTTGCATTCATAGGCCTTGAGCGTATCGGCGGTGTAATGGTATATGATGTAACTGATCCTGCCAACGTACAGTTCGTTGACTATAACAACAGCAGGAGCACCTCTGCATATACAGGCGACCATGGTCCTGAAGGCATTACCTACATCAGCGCTGCCGACAGCCCTGACAGCAAGCCGTACATCATTGTGGCCAATGAGATAAGCGGTACCCTTTCGATCTTCGAAATAAACATGGAGAACCTTGGTGCCGGTGAATTCGGCAACAGCCAAAAAGCCTTTGTGGTATTCCCGAACCCTGTAGAAGATGGCATCGCTTACTTTAACCGTGCTGCCGACATAGAGGTATATGACTACAGCGGCAAGCTGATCCTGAAAGAAAAGCAGGCTCTTAAGATAGACACTTCAAACCTGGCATCAGGCCTTTACCTGGTAAAGACTTCTGAGGGCATAACCAAAAAATTACTGGTAAAGTAATAGTTGTTGTTTTGCGAATTTTAATTTTTTATCCTGCCTCCTAACAGAGGCAGGATTTTTTTATGGAAGTCGCTATCTTTATGCCGTAAAAACCAATCCATGGGAATGTTGCTCAACCCGTTAACCCTGTTCTGGATATTGCTTGCACTGTCGGCCATCTGCTATAAGCTCAAGCGTAAAAAAACATGCCGAATATTGGCAATCGTAGCCGTGGCCGAACTTTTCTTGTTTTCGGTAACACCCCTGCCTATCTGGATGATGAGAAACCTGGAAGGACAATACAGCATCTACAATCCCAATACACTCCAACGTTACCCTATCCTCGTACTCGGCGGTGGGCATACCAACGACCCTGACCTGCTCCCGCACCAGCGGCTCTCGCATGTTGCATTGGCCCGCTTGACAGAGGGCATGCGGCATTACCGCCTGACGCCCGGCTCAAAGCTCATCCTTTCAGGGTATTCGCAATCCGGACAAACATCGATGGCAGAAACCATGGCTTTGGCAGCAGTATCGTTCGGAATCAGCCCAAAGGACACCCTGATGATGACGGAACCGGCAACGACATGGGATGAAGCGCAGGAATATAAAAAACGTTTTGGTACCTCGGGTGAATTCCTTCTGGTAACCAGTGCCTCGCACATGCCACGCGCTATGGAAACCTTTAAATGTGCCGGACTGAAACCCATACCGGTACCGGCGGAGTTTGTCATTAAACATGACCCTCAAAAGTACTTATATAACTGGAAGCCATCGGCCAATAAGCTACTCTACTCGCAAATAGCGCTGCATGAATATTTTGGGATATGGTATTACAGGTGGTTTAAGGAGTAGGGATTGTTTATTGTTTATCGAACGTCAATCCCGTAAATAATGTCGTTTTTCCTGAAGATGTATTTAATTTCATCAAGTCGGTCATGGCCTTCGGGAATTTCTGCGTTTGCATTCAGCCCATCAGGATCCGGTGAAAAAGCACTCTGCCCACATTGAAAACAGATATCATAAGTGCAGATTAGATTATTGTTTTCATCAAAAAACAATATTGAATTCCGTGGGGTAAACATGCATTTTATTTCTTCCACCAATATTGGCCCGCGTCCTTTTAAATAAATATAATTGCACAAAATATGGCTTAATTCATTTATCCATGCACTATCAAGTTCTTTTTCTTGTAAAGTAAAATAAGACGTTGCCGGTGTAAAATAAAAAGTCCGGGGAAGCGAATTTTTTATTTTAAATTGATACTTGCTGATAACTTTTGGGTCGATTAGCCTCGCTTCTTCTATAGACAAGCTGTCTGCGAGCGGTGACATCATTTCACAATTTTTGTAAGCCACTAAAACCACTCTTTTAGCGATATTAAAGGGAAATAGTTTATTGCGTTCCGCTACCGTCTTTTTACCATAGTAGCCGCACTTTGCTTCCTGCGAAAACCCGGCAGAGCTTATCAGGCAAATGAAAATGAGAATGTAGTTTTTCATATTAGCTAATATAAAAATTCCTCCATCATTACAACGGAGGAATATTATAAAATAATATGTAACAGTTTATTATATTCCCGCCACTGCCTTTATCTCATCAATTATACGTACGGCAAGTGCATCGGCTTTGTCCTGCGTTTGCGCTTCGGTATAGATGCGGATGATCGGCTCGGTGTTGGATTTCCTGAGGTGTACCCATTCTTCAGCAAAGTCGATCTTCACGCCATCGATGGTCGAAATTTGCTCATCCTTGTACTTCGCAGCCATGCCTTCCAAAATCGCATCCACATTAATCTGCGGGGTAAGTTCGATCTTGTTCTTGCTCATGTAATACTGGGGGTAAGAGGCTCTCAAAGCTGCCACCGAAGTAATGTTGTTCTCGGCAAGGTACGTCAGGAACAGTGCCACGCCCACCAGTGAATCGCGGCCATAATGCAGCTCCGGATAAATGATGCCGCCGTTGCCTTCGCCGCCAATAATGGCTTTGTTTTTCTTCATCAGCTCTACCACGTTCACTTCGCCTACAGCACTGGCTTCATAAGTGCCGCCATGCTTTTGGGTGATGTCGCGCAGGGCACGCGATGATGACATATTGCTCACCGCATTGCCCGGTGTTTTGCTCAGCACATAATCGGCTACAGCCACAAGGGTATATTCTTCGCCGAACATTTCGCCATCTTCAGATATAAATGCAAGTCGGTCCACATCGGGGTCGACCACGATGCCAAAGTGTGCTTTTTCCTTCACTACCAGTTCGCATATGTCGCCAAGGTGTTCTTTCAAAGGTTCCGGGTTGTGCGGAAAATGGCCGTTGGGTTCACAGTATAATTTCACTACCTCCACTCCCATCTGCTCGAGCAGTTTGGGGATGATGATGCCTCCTGATGAATTCACACCGTCTACCACTACCTTGAATCCGGCGTTTTTGACGGCTTCTGCATCAACAAGCGGCAGTTCGAGCACCTCGTCGATATGGATATCCATATAGGCATCGTTTACGGTCACTTCGCCCAGGCTGTCCACATCCGAAAAATCGAAGGCTTCGCTTTCGGCGATCTCCAGTATTTTGGCGCCATCGGCGCCGCTGAGGAACTCCCCTTTTTCGTTGAGAAGCTTCAGGGCGTTCCATTGTTTTGGGTTGTGGCTTGCAGTAAGGATGATGCCACCGTCAGCTTTTTCAAGCGGTACGGCCACCTCTACCGTTGGCGTTGTAGACAGGCCAAGGTCGATCACGTCGATTCCCAGCCCGATAAGCGTATTCACCACAAGGTTATGGATCATGGGGCCGGAAATGCGTGCATCGCGGCCTATCACTACAGTTAGTTTTTCTTTGCCGGCATGGCCTTTTAGCCATGTACCGTATGCCGATGCGAATTTTACGGCATCAACGGGCGTAAGGTTATCACCTGTTTTTCCGCCAATTGTGCCGCGGATACCCGAAATAGATTTTATTAATGTCATTGGTTGTATTTTTGGTGGAACAAAGATAAACTTTTACCAATTTACCTGTGCAGGTTTGTGTGTTGGGATAGGGTTATTTTTTTTAGACCTCACCCCCAAGGGGCTGTCTCAAAAGTGAGGCAGCTCTAATTTTTTAAACAAATAAGGGAGCCCGAGGGCTCCCTATATTCTGCAAGTTTGTTAACTTGCGGTGTGTATAATAAATCAAAAGTAATC
>NZ_JAPCHV010000015.1 GCF_026107645.2 Flavobacterium sp. MFBS3-15
TCCTTAAAGAAGGTCACCAAAAGCCCGTCCTGCGTGCCTATGATCTCGTCTATTTTCGTGTTAAGGTCAAATTCCTCCACCTCGTCGCCCGGGTTGTTCAAATCGCAAAGCGTATACGGTGCCGGAGGGGCAGCCTGCGGAAGCGGGTTCACGATCAGCTCCACATCCACCTCGTCATAACAGCCTGTAGCGGTGTTGGTCACCCTGCCGATGATCACCTGGCTGGCGCTGGCGTAGCTCGCAGGGGTGGGTATCAATCCGTCCGCATCGTAGAACGAAACGGCAAACTGTGCCGGGTTCAGCGTACCCAGTATCTCCGCCTCAAGGGTCGTAAGGTCAAATACCGCAATGCCGTCCGTATCGTTGCTGCCGTTGTCGCAAAGCGCATAAGCCTCCGGCTCGGTAGCGATAGGGCGCGGGTTGACGATGAGCTGCACTGTTCCTACATTATAACAGGCTGTGAGTGTCGACTCCAACCTTATATAAAGTGTTTGGTTGTAAGCGGTTACATTCCTATATTCACCAACATTAACTTCATCAGCAGGGTCGTCTGAAATTGGCTCATTATCAAACTGTGCATCCGCCAGTGTTTCGTGAATAGTCACGTTGGCAAACGGTTGTCCGCCCAGAGCCTGTTCCATTGCAGGAACAAGATTAAAAATACCGTGTCCAAAATCATCTATGCCACACACTACAAGCGGATCAGTAGGCATTGGCACCGGCGCTTCGATGATGTTTACTTCAAAACTTGATTCAGCATCACAAATAATTGTAGTACCTGCCTGCTTATAAATATAGATGGTATTAATTCCTACTGTATTGATCACATCACCAGGACTCAGCATAGTACCGGTACCATTAGGACCTGTGAAGTAATTGCCCTGCGAAGGTGCAAGGGCAGGAAGTATGTATTGGCCACATGCAACCTGATCCTGATATTCAGGTACCGTCACAATGTTCACATCTACAAAGAAGCTGTGCTCATCCGAACATAGGTTTGGATTTGTAACAGGGCCCACAGACGCATAAACATATATTGTCATCGGAGATGTTACAAGATAGCCCACAGGAAGTACGGTACCCGTACCACCCTGGCCTGTACGGTACGTTCCTACAGTCAGTGCAGGAAGCGCATAGGCTTCACATTGAGCCACATCAGCTGGCTCGTCAACTACAGGGGTTTCATATACATTAACCTGGAATGAATTTTCATCATTACAGTTGATCCTGTTACCTCCCGTTTGCGAATAAACAAACAGCGTTCCCTGATATGGAGCTGTTAGTACTGTACCGGCAGGAATTTCCGGGTTTGCCGAAGGGTCTGCAAGATTTGGCCCTCCTGAGTTCGCATAATATGACCCCTCAGTAAGCGCAGGAAGCGTATAGGTATCACACGCATTTACATCTGCAGGATCGTCGGCATTCGCATGGAACACTTCTACAAGGAAGCTGTTCTCGCCTACACAGTTCGGATTGGTATTCGACTGCGAGAAGATATAGATAGTCTGAGTAGTTGTAATTTCATCACCTTCAAACAATGGGGTACCCTGTCCGTTGGGCTCTGTAAAATAGTTACCCACAATAAGGTGGTCAAGTGTATAGCTTTCACAAGCCAACGCGTCAGAACGTGCATCGACCATTGGCGTGTTGTAAATTGTTACAGTAAACATCTCCTGGCTGATACACTCTCCATTAAATGCATAAACATAGACAGGTTGTGTAGAGGTGATAAAGCTGCCAGGCTGCAATACGTTTCCGGTTCCGTTAGGTGCGGTATAGTACGTCCCCACTGCCAATGCAGGCAATTCATAATTATCACAAATAAACACATCCTCAACAGGAGCAAGAACAGGATAAGGTGTAACAGTTACGGTAAAGAAATTGTTATCGGTACAGTTAGGTCCGGTTCCCAAATCCACATACACATAAATATCCTGTGTAGTAGTAATCATTTCACCCGGGAAAAGCTGGGTGCCCTGTCCTGCAGGCTGAGTGAAATAACCTCCTACTTCAAGTGGAGGAAGTTCATACTCACCACATACCGCCACATCATCAGGGGCTTCAGGATTAATTACCACAAGGAATGGATTTTCAGAAGTACAGTTTGGTGTACCGCCTGTAGCCGCAAAAATATACAACTGCGTAGTTTCTGTAATTACCTGCCCGGCAAAATACTGTGTTCCTGTACCACCAGGGCCTGAAAAATATCCTCCACCGATGAGGGCCGGAAGTGTATAAGGGCCACATGCACCTGCATTGCCCGGATTATCAATAACCGGTGCCGGCTTGATTACTACCTCAAATGATTCTTCATCACTACATGGAGGCGTGGTAGTCGTTTGCGCATATATATATATAGTCTGGTCAGAATCTATCAGCTCTCCTGCATTGAGCTGCTGGCCTGTACCGCCCGGACCGGTATAGTAATTTCCAACTGGCAACTCAGGCAATACATACCCGCCGCACACCAATTGATCCGGCATATCGTTAACATCTATTATCTCAATAGTTACATCAAAGCTATTTTGTGCAGTACAGTTTGCGGTATTTGGCACCGAATTGTATACATATAATGTCTGGCTGTCAGTTATTACAGTCCCTACAGGAAGCTGCGTTCCGGTACCGTTAGGCCCTGTAAAGTAATTACCGTTTGTGAGTGCCGGCAACTGATAAGGCGTACATGAAACTACATCGCTTGGGTTATCGGCAGTAATAAGAGGGTTAATTGTTACCGTAAAACTGTCATCACCTGTACAGTTAGGGCCGCTTGTTGTGGCCACATAAGTATATATGGTTTGGTTAGTATTTATTACAGTGCCAGCATTGATCTGGGAACCCCCACCATTAGGTGCCGTACGATAATTTCCAAGCGGTAATGCCGGTAGCGTATAAGGTCCACATGAAACTACGTTAGGAGGAGCTATCGAATTGTTTTGAATAATAGTAACAGAAAATAAGTTTTGCCTAAAACAATTTGGTGTACCACCAGTTTGTGCGTATGCAAATATATTCTGACTCGTATTTATTACTGTGCCCGCCGGCAACATTGTTCCAGTACCATTAGGGCCTGTATAATATCCGCCGGTACCTCCTGAAACTGTAAGTGCAGGCAAGGTATAGCTTCCGCAAGTGATTACCGGTTGTGGTTGTGGGAAATTGGGCCTCGGGGTAATGGTTACATCGAAACTCCCCTCCGTAATACATACGGGAGTCGTTTGTGTTACAACACGAACATAGATGGTTTGAGAAGTACTGATTACAGTTCCCGCACTTAATACTGTACCTCCGCCATTGGGTTGTGTCCTGTATTCACCCATGGCCAATGCAGGCAGGGTATAATTATAACAAACATTCTGATCAGCAGGAGTTATAGCCTCAACGCTTATAATTGTTACAGTAAACTGGCGCTGTCTTCTGCATCCAAATTCATTCGGATCACTTAATACATAAACTACCTGCGTATTAGTTATTACCGTGCCCTGTGCCAAAACAGAACCTGTCCCGTTAGGTCCGGAAAAATATTGTCCATTACTCGGTGGGGCAGGTAGAACATAGCTATTACATGCCGTAACATTCGGTTGGCTCTGCAAAAAAGGAAGAGGATGTATTGTTACAGTAAAGCTGTCCTCATCTGTACAGGCAGGGTTAGAAACACCTTGTTTGTACACATAAAGTGTCATTGAAGTATTTATACTTTGCCCTGGGTTATACTGTGTACCCGTACCGTTTGGCCCGCTATAAAAAAACAATCCCGGAAAATTTGGCAGGTTATAGCTGTTACAAGCTTCTACATCATCAACATTCGGAACAGTTACAATTTCAATGTTAACAATAAATTCACTCTGCGCTGTACATGCAGGGTTATTTGGATTGCTTGCATATATATAGATGGTCTGAGGAGTCGATATTGATGTACCTGCAGGTATTACCGTACCTGTATTGTTAGGGCCTGTCCTATAACGTTGCCCGTTTGGCAATACAGGAAGAATATAAGGTGTACATTGAGTAATATCAGGATGTTCAACTACTGTTGGCGCATTGGTAATTGTAACCACGAAACTATTGTTTGCTGTACAGGCAGCAGCAGCAGGAATATAAAAATAAACAGTTTGGGTAGCAGTAATTTCATGACCTGCCGGATAAGTTATCCCGCCACCGTTTGGAGCAGAATGGTATTCCTCACCCGGATTCAGAGCAGGAAGTATGTAGCTTAAACACGCCGTTACATTGCTCGGCGCTGTAGAAGCGGTAATAATGTTAATCACAAGTTCTGACTGGTTGGAACAGTTTGGCGAACCACCTGACTGCGCATACGCGTAAAGCGTTTGCGATGTAGTAATAACTGTACCTGCAGGTCGTTCCGTTCCTGTACCACCTATACCTGTAAAATAGCTACCCCCCGCTATTGCAGGAAGTGTATAACTATTACATGCATTAACCGTAGTTGGGGCAGGAAGCACCGGAAGCGGATTAACAACAAGGTTGAAACTGGTAACCGAAAAACACTGTGAATCAAATGCTTTTTCTATCCTTGCGTAAATTGTCTGGTTTGTACCTGTAAAACTTGCCGGTGTACTAATTGCCGGTGTTCCGGCGTTGGCAGCATCGGCAGAAGTATAATAACTTATAACGTTCTCTGCAATAGGCTGGGCACCAAGAATTACAGAGTCTTGCTGATTAAGATTAAATACTGCGCTATTTGAGCCTTGTGTTGTTTCACAAAGCACCAGGTCAGTTGGCTGTGTCGCCGTAGGAGGTGGCGATGTTAGCAACTGGAATGACCTTAACGTATAACAGCCATTATCAGGGTTTTCTACCCTTGCCCAAATTGTAGCACCTGTTGCGCTTAGGTAATTAAGAGGCAGTGGATTTGTATCATCGCTTGCATTATCCTGGTCGGCATGATACGTTATGATCGTATTGGGATTAAGACCCTGTTTTAGCACAGGAGTATTAATAGACAGATCATATGTATACAAGCCTGTTGGATTCTCACATTTAAACAGGTTATTTGCTTGTTGTGCCGGAATCTCGGGCGCATACTGAACTACTATAGATTGCGTTGTAACACATCCTAAAGAAGGACGGTTCAGGGTTACTGAATAGGTTCCGGGCTCATCTATTGTTAGCGCAGGGCCTGTTTCAGCTAAAACTGTTGAGCCCTGCATCCACTGAAAGTTATATATTGCCGGATCCAGTTCGGTATCAAGCACATATTCCTGCCCATAACAAAGTGGATTGCCATTGGCAAATGTAAAATCCTGCTCAAAAATCTGATGGCCAAGGTTAAGGCTACCTGCCGGTATAAATACTGCAGAGTCATAATCGCCATCTGTACCATCAGTGCCCGCATCGTCAGCTATGATGAATTTAATACGGTAATGAGCATTGGGAACAAGAGTACCACTTACATGCATAAGCTTGGTTTGTCCATTATAATTTATCGCTGCACCTGCTGCATTGGAGCCGCCATTAAATTGACCGAACCAGTTAGCATTGAGTGACGTACAATCTGAATTATAAAGTTGGTTTCTGATGTTAGCAACTGTTACCGGATCCGTAGTAGATGGTATAAGCGCAACATTTACTGGTGCAGTAGGGTCATCTAAATTATCAAGGAGTACTATAAAAGCATCATTTGTAGTACACTGGAATGCTCCATATTCCTCAGAGGCAAAAAGAAAATCAAAGCCGAAATTGGAAGAGTTAGGAATAAAGTCAAATTGGAACAATGTAGCATTTTTAGATTGCATCGTTATTCCTGCTGCTGCAAGTGTTGCCTGAAGTTCGGCATTACCCAGCCATGTTGCAGACGCTCCTCCATTACTTAATACAGAATTGTTTGGACCTGGTGACAGTGATGCCTGCCCTGTTGTAAGCAACAATCCCGAAGACGTAACAGGAAATGACGGGTTGGTATTTTGATAAGACCCAATACCATTTGATGACCCAAAGTTAGAACCTGTGCTGGTGACAATATTTGAAATTTGTACCAAACAGGAGTTATCAACCAATACGTTGTTCACCAATTGGGTTGGTGTTTGAGTAGTGTTGACCGTAATTACCTGTCCAAATCCCAGCAGGGATGATAACAGTGATCCAAAAAATAAAATTTTCTTCATAAACTTCCAGCTTAAGAGCATTTCGGGGTCATTATTCAGTTTTAATAACTTCGTATACAGAATCTTAATTCTGCGGGCAAATATAAACTTAATAATTGTTCAAACTTTACACGCATATAAGAATTTACAAGGTGTTTACCACTTTTTAATATTGTTCAAGATAAAATGAAAAATCCCTCAAGTTATGGCAAATACCATATCTTATTTGTTAAATTCCAAATAACGTATATTGCTTTCTTACTAAAGGGGTGTCTTACTGCCTCCAATGTTAGCAAAAATTTGGCAATCTGTTACTTATTCTTTTGTAATTTGTTATATTAATAACAGATATTGGTAATTAAACCCTAGCTATATCACAGTTAAATTTGGGTATAATACTTTTTTCTTGTATTTTTGATGAAAATATTCATCTATGCAAAATCGGATAAGGGAAAAGGTTGAAATTTTGGCTGATGCGGCAAAGTATGATGTTTCATGTGCTTCCAGCGGAGGAAATAGGAAAAATGATAATAAAGGCATAGGGAACAGCAGTAATGGAATATGTCACACCTATACCGAGGATGGCCGCTGTGTATCGTTGCTAAAAATCTTATTGACAAACCATTGCATTTTCGATTGCGCCTTTTGCGTATCCCGAAAAAGCAATGATGTAAAGCGCGCTGCTTTTACCGTAGATGAAGTAGTATCTTTAACAATGAGCTTTTACCGCCGCAATTATATCGAAGGCCTGTTCCTGAGTTCCGGGATATTTAAAAATGCCGACTATACAATGGAACGTCTCGTACGGATTGCAAAAAAACTACGAATTGAGGAACGTTTCAATGGATACATACATCTCAAAACTATTCCCGGGGCCAGCCCGGAATTACTAACTGAGGCAGGCCTTTATGCCGACCGCATGAGTATTAACCTCGAAATGCCGACCGAAGCCGGACTGAAACTTCTGGCGCCCGAAAAGTCACATGAAGAAGTAAAACGCCCACTTGGATTCATAAAAGATACCATCACCCAATTTAAGGACGAGAAAAAGACCGGACTGATCAAACATGTGCCAAAATTTGTCCCTGCAGGTCAAAGTACCCAAATGGTCATAGGGGCAACACCCGAAACAGATATGGAAATTATGTACAGTGCCGACCAATACTATAAGAATTTTAGCCTAAAGCGTGTGTATTATTCCGGTTACATTCCCATAAGCTATGATAACCGTATGCCTGTGATAGGCAGCCAGCCCCCGCTGCTCCGTGAAAACCGGCTCTACCAAACAGATTGGCTCATGCGGTTTTACGGGTTTGGCATAAAAGAATTGCTTAATCCGAAAAACCCGCACCTGGATACCGATATCGACCCAAAACTCAGCTGGGCACTGCGCAACCTGGAACAATTCCCGATTGATATCAATACTGCCGATTACCGGATGATATTGCGGGTGCCCGGCATTGGCGTCACATCAGCTCAAAAAATCGTGCAGGCGCGCAGGTTCGGCAAACTGCGGAGCGACCAGCTCCAAAAAATAGGTATTGCCTATAGCCGTGCAAAGCATTTTATCCGTTGTGCAGATAGTACGTATATCCTAAATGAACCCGATGCGCCACACCTGAAGAGCCTCATTCTGGCTGAAAGTTCCAGCAAGTACCTCAAGGTTCCGCAAAACCAGTTGAGTTTATTTTAAACCCATCAGCATGACCATCTATATCTTCGACGGCTCTTTTGAAGGACTCCTTTCATCAATCTTTGAATTTTATGACCGCAAGCCGGGAAAGGTACAGCTTGTATGGCAAAAATACTATGTCCCCGGCCTTATGCAGGATACGCTGGAAATTGTAACTGATGAAGCCCGTGCAAAACGGGTTTGGGCAGGGCTGCAAAAAAAGCTCCCGCCTGAATGGCAGAAGAGATTTTATTGGGCCTACCTATCCGAAAACCCTAAAACTTTTCAGGACCTTTTTGGCTTTGCTTGTTATATTTTTGACAATACACAGGGTGCGTACAGCAATTTTGGCAATGCATATGTAATGGCGGTCTCTAAAATGGAACGGAGCGTGAGCCGCGAGCGACACCGTATGAAAGCCTTTATCCGGTTCCAGCAGACAGCCGACGGTATCTATTATTGCCCTGTTGAACCCGACTTTAATGTACTGCCGCTCATCGCGAAATTTTTCCGTGAACGATATGCCGACCAGCGTTGGATCATTTATGATGTAAAAAGAAAATATGGCTTGTATTACGACCTGCAAACGGTTCAGGAAATTACTTATGAGTTTGTTGCTAATGTAGATACGCGCAAAGTACAGCTCCCTTCCGAACTCATCGATGAAAAGGAACAACTGGCCTCACTCCTTTGGAAAGACTACTTTAACAGCACCAACATACCCGCGCGCAAAAACATGAAATTGCACATACAACACGTGCCCAAACGATATTGGAAATACCTGAATGAGAAAGAGGGGAAAAATTGAATAAAACCAATGGTTTTTGATAATATACAGCAATGTTTTTACCAAATAACCCAATCCACAAATAAAAGCATTTCCGATAGAATTTGTAATTTCGCCCCCATAATATTCATTACTATGCTCGGACTTAAACTCCTTACCGACCCCCGCTGGGCCAATATTGCCGAATCGAACCTGGAAGAGATCCTCACCGATCATGCCTGGTGCGAGCAAAAAGCCGCGTCCAATGCCATATTCCTGATTACCAACAACTCAGAACATACCGACCTTGTAATCAAGATGGCCGAGATCGCCAGGGAAGAAATGGAACACTTCCAGCAAGTAGTGGAAATCATTGAGCAGCGCGGCTATACACTGGGACGCGAACGACGCGATGATTACGTTAACCAACTCATGAAGTTTGCGCGAAAAGATGGCAGCCGCAACACCTCATTCATTGACCGCCTGTTGTTTGCAGCAATGATCGAGGCCCGCAGCTGCGAGCGTTTCAGGGTGTTATCAAAGAATATCAAGGATCAGGAACTGGCAAAATTTTACCATGACCTGATGGTTTCCGAAGCTACCCACTATACCACATTTTTAGGTTTTGCCCGGAAATATGCCGTAGATGTTGATGTAGAAAAGCGATGGTCCGAATGGCTGGAATATGAGGGTAATCTTATACAAAGCTATGGTAATTCGGAGGCGATACATGGGTAATTTTGAGGATGGCCGATAGGATTTCAGGGAAATGCCATGATGATTTTTGAGTAGCGTTACTTTCCAAATCAATCTTTTTTGCCGCCCAGCTTCACTTTAACCTTTCCATCTTTGTCATCCACAGCTTTGAGGTGGAGCACTATGCCCCTGTTTCGGCGTTTGGCCAATTCTGCTTTATCGGTAATCCCCTCATCCCTTTTTGGGTTGCGGAGCGGCACATCTACATAGATCTCTGTGCCTTTGCCAAAAGAGTATACCCCCTCTACATCCATGTTGATGGCGCTCGAGCTGATTTTCATTGGGTGAATGCTTACCTTTTCGCCCTTTACATCAAACCGTCCCCCAAGATTATAAAATTCGATATTTTCCATGTTGCGGTACGGAAACGCAAACTTGCCTATGTTGCGCAGTGGCTCAAAATCCAGCAGCCTGCCTTTGTTGACCACAAAAGACAAATTGCCGTTCATCGATTTGGGCACAATGCCCCCTGCATCGGTTATGCTGCCGCTAATTTTGGCCTTAGAGGAAAAATAGCCCCTGAGGTTATTTGAACTGAGCGTTTCCATCCCGAAATTATGGAAAGCATAAAAGAATTTGCTGATATCTACATTGCTTATCACTGCATCCAGGTTATAGCGGTTCGTCTTTCCGCTTTGGGCAAGGTAACCGTTTACCACAATACTGCCCCCTCCGTGCCTGAGACCGGCATTTTTTATATGCACGCCCTCATCGGTAAGCAATATGTCAGCCCTGGCGTCTGAGGCGTGAAAACGGTTGTAATACAGTTCATCGACCCGCAATTTCATATCCACATTGCTTTTTTCGAAAAGGATATCCAGGTCTTCGGTCATATTGCCTTTACGATTCTTTACCGGCGCATGCTTTTTCCTGCTTCCTAAAAATCCTGCGAACTCGCCCAGGTTGAGCCTGGGGCTGTACACATCCCAGGTAATCACGATTTTTTCCGGATCGGTATAGTAAAGATTCAGGAAGTTTTTGATGCTGCCTTCCATGTTGACAATGCTTTTGCCCGTCTTCAGGACAATCTTACTGATGAACAGGTCTTCGCTGGTGAAATTAAGCGCTACCGATACGCCCCTGAAGTCGAGTTTCCTCGGCACATAGCTTACATCGGCATCCCTGACCTCAACAAGACCTTTTACGTAGGGCTTCGACAGGCGGAAGTCAACGATATCCGCACGGAAGCCGAGTTTTACGTTAGCTGTCCCTTTGGAGAATTTGAGTAAATCATCGTCTACGACCGACCTTAGTTTCTGCATTTCGAACGTAGAGGAAAAATCGCCCACGGCTACAGGCTTTTCGAGGTCGAGGATGAAAACCCTGTTCATGGAAATGAGCATCCCCGCATATTCACCCCTGAAATTGAAAAGCTTTATGGCCGAGTTGGCATCGGTATACCCACCCCCTTTACGGTATTCATTGGTAAATACACCAAAAAAACTGCATTTCTCCACTATTCCGCCGGGAGTGTGCAGCACATTGTCCTTCACCTCGGCATTTACACGGATCAGGGGGTCACCCTCGACATTGAAACCGCCTATAATGTCGCACTTTACCGCAATTGGCCTCTTCATGTCAAACATCTCAAGCTTACCCGTTATGTTGGGCGAAAGCAGGTTGCCGGCATCTTTCCACAAAATGCTCTTGTTCTCAATGTTTATGGCAAAATCAGCATCGGGGCTGGCTGTTTTTATCGAGGCTCCAATATAAAATTTTTCATCTCCTATGTCCAGGCGGTTCTTATCGAAAACAAGCACGCCTGTTTCTTCATTAAAGGTGATGTCAAAGTCGCCGGCTACCTCCTTCCCTTTCACAAAGCTCCCTCTTTGGGTATTAAAGGCCATGCTGTTCACAAGGGCATTGAGGCTTACCCCGGCTTTCCAGCCCACAGGCGTATCGTTGAGCGACCCTTTGAGCTTCCGTACGGAAAAGCTGTACAGCTTACCTTTTTTTTGATTGTCGATGGTAAAAGCCACATCTTCCAGGTCGAGGCCGCGAAGCTCGGGGAAGCTGCCACCGCCACCGCCCGAGCTTTTCCCTTTTTTAAACACCGACGAATTGCTGTACCCTGACGCATCGGTATACAGCTGTACCGAGGCATCCCTGATGGTGATCTTCTTTATTTCGATGGTACCCCGCATCAGTGCCAGCGCATTCACCGATATATCAAGGCTTCCGGCATTGAGGAGTGTTTTCCCATGGCGCCCGGAGAGGCTGTCTTTCAAAACCACCTGTTCAAGCCTGAGCGAAACACCGGGAAAACCGCCAAGAAAAGTGGTTTCCATGCCCTCTATCTCAAGGGAGCCTGTAATATCTTCGTTGAGCTTTTCTGTAACCGATGCCAGCACTTCGTCGCGATGCGAATTGATATACCATGCCAGTGATACGTAAGCTACAATCATGAAGAGGAAAATGGCGAGCACGCCACGAAATGCCCACCGTGCCCAGCGGGGCATTTTGAGGCTTGCAATGAATTTTCTGAATACCGTAATTTTTTCCTTCATACGTCCTTACGCACCATAACTATGGATAGCTAATAAAGATACGCATGAGAAATTTCCAAATAGCCTAAACTATGTTAAAATACAAATCGCTGCTAAACAACCATATAGATATTTATAAACATAGACAAATTATAGACAAACGGTATTTTACCCCCCTACTTACAGCTGCATAGAGTAATTTAGCAACGCCAACTAAATCTGGCCCTTCGGCCAAAAAACTACTAAAACACTTATGAATGCCTTACTTGACAAAGTATTGCTGCGCGCAAAAATTTTACGGCGGGCTTTAAGGATCCTGCCAAAAAAAAGAAAGAGAATACGACTGATCTATTTTAACCATGTGCCGGATACCGATAGCAGCGACACACTGATTATAAGGTACAGGTTTACCAATGCCATTTATTTTGATATCGATGGCAAAAAAACGTTCGAGAACAGGTATGTCTTTGCACGTCCTGATTCCAAAAAAGACATTTTGATCACGGTACACGGTTTCCTGAGAAAGGCCTATTATACCATAACGGTAGACAGGGACAATGTTTTTATCACCAAAAAACTGCATATACCTACCTAAACCTTATTTCTATTTCTATTTTTAAACCTGAAAGGGGCGCCCATGTGGTGCCCCTTTCTCCCTAAACTAAATGAATAACCAATAACCTAAAACCTATTATTCACTACTACTATCGTAAATGCTTCAATTATCTTTTTTGGTAGCGCTCTACCCTGTTCTTTATCGGCTTTAGCGATTTCAGGTAGGCATATATGGCCTCAAGGTCCTGCTCCTTCATACCCGCATACATTCCCCATGGCATGGGTGTGTTCAGGTCGCCTTTGCCCATTTGCGCAGGCACATATCCTGCCGCTGTATATATTTTAAACCTCGAAACGAAAGCCTCGCTTGTCCAGGCGCCAATGCCGGTCTCTGCATCAAAGGTGATGTTGGGCGAGCGCACTATGCCGGCTGGCTGTACAAACTCCATTCCGCCCCCAAATTCGGTCCCGGGAATGATGGCCCCCTTATCGGTCCTGCTGTGGCAATCGATACAGCCTGTAGCGTTTACCAGGTAAGCACCATACTTTACCTTGTCAGACGCATCGGGTATCTTTTGGTAATCGGCCTTCACCGGCATGGTATTGATGAGCAGGCTCACCGGAAAATCAGGCTCCGACGCTGCCACATCCTTTGCCACCGGGTCCAGCGTACGGATGTAGGCTATGATGCTGTATACATCTTCCCTGTCCATTTTGCCAAAACGGTGGTAGCCCATTACAGGGAAGAGTGCATTCCCTTCCTTATCTACCCCCGCCGTAATGGCACGCAGCAATTCGCCATCGGTCCATTTTCCCAGCGCATAGGGCGTTATGTTCGGGGCATAAAATTTGCCCGGGAAACCCATGTCCTGGTTAAACACCTCGCCTCCTGCCCCAATGCCTTCAGCTGCCATCGGGCCTGCATATTTATCCCATTCGCGCTTACTGTGGCAGTCCATGCATACCGCTACGTGATGGGCCAGGTATTTGCCGCGCTCAATGCGTTGCGGAGTGCGCTCTACAGTAATAACTTCCGGTTCGCCCACATCGGGCAATGCAATTTTAATGTATGCCGCAGCACCCAAAAGGAGCACTGTAATTACTCCCAGGACGATGCCGGCAACTTTGAAAAATTTTTTCATCCTGCTTTTGTTTTATCCGGTGCAAAGATGACGTTGAAAAATTAGATGCTATTGTATAAATGCGACAAAATGAAGTGATTGAAACTTTTTTATTAAGACAATTTAACAACGATTGATTTTAACCACATAGATACATATCTTTTAGATGACTACACAGTCAACAAAACTTCTATGGACCATACTTTGTGGTTAGAAAAAATTTCACCACAAAGTACACGAGGTTTTTCACCAGGAACACTAAGCAGAAATGATAAAATCTTTACGCTGAAAGGACACAAAGCTTTGTGAACTCCCGCCTTTGGCGGCGTTCACTGTGCACCTTGTGTAAATCTTCGTGCCCCTTGTGGTTAGAATAACATTTTTCCCCTTCCAAACAAGTGTGTTAGAAAAACCATGCCGGCAGTTAAACCGCTTCGTTAAAAAATATCTGGTCGGTCAGGGCAAGCGGTTTTTTCAGGAAGCATTCGGCATGGCGTATCACCCCGTTGGGCGCCTCTCCGGAAAACTCTTTAAACTCCCTTATAAAGTGCGCCTGGTCGGCATAGCCCAAAGCATAAGTAATGTCGGCCCACCGGTGCACGTCTTCCAATGCGGTAAGCGCATTCCGGAACCGGATGATGCGCAGGTAGCCCTTGGGGCTGGTGCCCATGCTTTCCTTAAAGCCGCGCTGAAGCTGCCGCATGCTCACGGCTATGGAATTGCTTACTTCCCCGATGCTAATGTTGCCCTTGCTCCGGCGGATCATGTCGGCAGCGCGGGTTATGTAGTGGTGCCTGAATTTCATCTGTTCCAGCCTTCCTGAGAGGAACAGGTTGCAATGCTCTACGATGCCCTCATTGTCCATGCCGTACAGCGGCAGGTGCAGGTCCTGAATCTCTTTGCCGAAAAACGCTTCGAGCGCTACAAAATTGCAATAGAAGGATGCGGCGGGCACATTGAACAGCATGGAAAACGTTTCGGGCTTGAAACGTATGCCAAAAATGCGCGCCTTTCCTTTCATCTTATAATATACGGGCTTGCTGTAAATGCCGTGAAAAAAAGCGCGCGGAAGCGGTTCCCAGGCATCGTCGAGAAGGATATCGCATATATTCGTGTCGGGGTGGATGAGCACTTCGAGCATGCCCAGGGGCACGCAACGCTGTACAGGCGACTCTTCTGCCGGTTCGCCGTCAAACTCCTGCACCCAGTAGCACTCTACATGGGGTGCCAGGTGGGGTGCCGGCGGAAATTCGTAATAATGGATGTTCATTGGTTGATGATTTGGATTGATGATTTCTTTATAGACGTATAAAATCTTAAAAGGTAACAGTGAGCCATTAAATTTTAACATAAAAAACCTTCCCAATATGTTTTAACAACTCATTACAACAGTGATGGTTATTGCCATTTGCACAGGATTATTATATTTGTAATATGCCACAGCAAAACCTGTATTTCATAGCGCTCCTGCCGCACGATGCCGTATCGGACGACATTACCGCATTCCGGGAAGACTTCGCCCAAAACTACGACAGCAGCCGTGCATTGCGCAACATGCCGCACATCACCCTCAAGGCACCTTTTAAGCTGGACAGCCGCGAACATGGCACCCTGCTCAGCTGGTTTGACGGCATCCGCCCGAATACCGGCGCATTTACGGTGGAGCTGGAAGATTTTGGGAGCTTCGACAACAAGAACAACCCGGTTATTTATGTAAAGCCTGTCATGACTCCCCAGCTGGAAGCATTGCAGCATTCGGTAATCAATGCCTTCGAGAACAATTATCCCGAAATTGGCATCCACTATGTTGAGCGCAGCTTCCACCCGCACATGACCATTGCCTACCGCGACCTGACACCCGAACAATATGAGCGCGCCATGGATGTGTACCGGCACAAAAAGTACAGCGCCTCCTTCAGGGCCGACCGCTTTTTCCTGCTGCAGCACAACGGGGAGCAGTGGAATGTTGTCAAAGAGAAAAGTTTATAGGCCCGGGTTTGGTACCCGGGGATGCTTACCTGCCTTTGGTTAAATTAATCACTTCAAAATTTACACATTATAAGCTAAAATGCATAGTGTCCCAATTCAGTTGAATATCTTATTTTTGCACATCAAGACCCCGGAATGGCCAAAAAGAATACCGCACAATTAAGCCTGTTTGCAGTGACCGTATATGAGTACCTCATATTGCTGTCGCCTTCTGACCCTATAAAGGAAGAGGTAGACCGCATGAAGGAGCTGCTGCACGACATGATAGGCCTGGAGCCGTATAACCTTAACTCGGTGGCGCACGTATCCTTATTCAAAACCGAAGCCGCCGAGAATGGCCCTGTGGTGCGCCAGGTGAAAAAGATAGCAGCGGGGGCCGTGCCTTTTACCATTACCCTTGCCGGGCATGAGGTACTGAAGCATGGTGGCGTATCGCGCACGCTGTGCCTGAAGATTGAAAACCCCGAACCCATAAATGCCCTGGTAGCGCTGCTGAACCCTGCACCCGAAACCAGGCGCAGCTACCGCCAGACCAGCATACTGGACAAGCGCACCCGTGCCAAAAAAGTAATACACCCACACGTAACCATAGCCCGCAACATTGCCACAGCCGATTTTGAACGCATTGAAGATTTTTCGGCTTTCGATTTCTCCGGCGAATGGCTGTGCGACCGCATTACTATCCTGCGGCGCATTGCAGGGACTACCGGGCATTTTTCGCCGGTAAGCGAGGTGGTTTTCGGGGGGTAACAAAAATCTTTTTTGGGGATTGAATAAAAACCGAAAAATTGTATTTTTATAGCACCAATAAAAAACAAACTGCAATGAAAATGAAACTCATAGCCCTGGCATGCCTGCTGTTTTGCGGCATTGCGGCACAGGCACAAACGCTGCTGGTAAACAATACCGACAGTGCTGCCGGTACCCGTATAATTAAAACCAACAACCACAAGGGTGGCGAACTTAGCCTGGATGACAGTGTTGTAAAAGGCGGTGCCGTGTTCTTTTCGGCAGGCTACCAGTCGGCCACCACATCCGGCAAGCTTGTGGAAACCTATTTCATCGACCTCAACATCGTGCACAACGACAACCGCCTGGGGTGCCTGCAGGAGCTTGACAGCCGCATAGTGCTGACCCTTGCCGACGGCACTAAAATAGAATGCTTCCAGATTTCGGAGTCCGATTGCGACAAAGTGGCGTACCACGCGACTTTTGCGCTGATGCCCAGAGGCGGGAAACTGGATACCATGAAGGAAAATTTTGAAAAACTATTGGGCGCCGACATTGCAGAAATAGCAATAATTACTACCGAAGGCAAGCTGGAGTACAAAATTAAAAAAAGCAGCAGGGACTACCTGAAACAGCATTTTGCGCTGATTGACAAGACCGTGAAGGCAGCAACGAAATAATCAGCAGAAATAATTTGGATGCAATGAAAAATAGTAGTAATATTGCAACCTCAAAACCGGTCCTATAGCTCAGTTGGTTAGAGCACCTGACTCATAATCAGGTGGTCCCTGGTTCGAGCCCAGGTGGGACCACTGGTTTTTACAAAAGCCTTCACTACGTAGTGAGGGCTTTTTTGTTAGCAATTTGTCTCATATAGCCCAACCTGTTGCAAACCATTAAGGTTTTGTATGCCATAAAAAAACAGCGGTAACTCTCATTACCGCTGTTCAGGATTTCTCCCTAACTAACCCAAGTAACACATATTTTAATTGTGGTTATATGTCCAGTGTGTCGATTCGCCACTGCTGAGTGAACCGGTTTTGGTCATCACCACATTATTGTTATTCATAACCCTTATGGTAAAGTTGGACGAGGTGCTGCCGCTGCCGCAATCGCCAAAATAATCTACCCAGAAGGTATAGGTGCCTGATGGCCCGTTTTCCCAAAATACATTCTCCTGACTGCAGTTGTCGCCGCAGGCGCAGTCTACATCCAGGGTACCGCCCTGAACCGAAGTATTGTTATAACTTATTATCTGCCCATTTGGTGTCTGCACATAGAGGTCAAGGTCTACATTGCCGCTGTTGGTAAACTGCAGGTTGAACCTTGGGTTGCCGTTTTCGCCTGAAAGCCCGCCGCCGCCTTCGCATGCCGGGCCATCTTTTTCAAGGCATACCGGGGTAACAAACCCTCCGTCAGGGGTAGTGACTGAGCCGGTCTCCGTCGTGCCGTCTTCCCAAACCACAGTGTAATCGTATTCCGTATTTTCTTCAAGTATGAACTGGATCACCGAACAGTCCGTAAATGTTTCATATTGCCCGTTAAGCATGAGTAGCGTAATGTCATGGCAGAAAATCTGCGATACCTTATCATCCAGGTTAAAACGGATCTGGTGGTGTGCAAAATAGTAGTCCGAGCAGCGACCCTCAGTTTGGTAGTACTTGTTCAGACCGCTGAAAGTAACGCCATTGATGGTAACCGAGGCAAGGCATGACTCATCATGCGTAAAGGTTACACCCGACTTAGTAAGGGCGTCCCAGCCGCCATCATACATGATGTTGGGATTTTGGGCTTCACCGCCAACAGTCATGGGAGAACCATCAGCATTTGTGCCGCTCAGGTATATCGTACGCGTATTCACATCGATAGACCCTGTGATGTCTTCAACGCCCTGAAAAGCGCCCGAAGCTTCATCTACCGTAATATTATAGCTGTCGCCTACCTTTACAGACGTACCGCTCATGCTGCCTGTCAACAGGTTCAGCTTTGTCTCACCATCATCTTCAATAGTAACGTACCCTTCCAGTTCGGATATCTGCCCGTTGTTGTTTAGCGTACCCGTAAAAATCCCTGCAAACTCATACTCGGTAAGCGGCTTACCTGATAATCCATCGCCGGATGAGTCATCCTTGCTGCACGCTACGATCACCAGCAGGCATACAACAGAAAGTGCCAGTAGTTTTTTAAGTGTTTTTGTTGGTCTCATTTTGTGTTAGGTATTTAATTATAATTGAGTTAGGGACAAAAATACCCTTTAACAAAACGCAAAAACATACCTATTAGGGGGTATTTTCTTACTTTGCCGGACGGAAAATGTTTTAAGAATATTGAATATCTTTGGGCTATGAGAAAAATAGAACACATCGGCATAGCGGTCAGGGACCTGCAGACATCCAACCTGCTTTTTGAAAAACTATTCGGCGCACCGGCCTATAAAGAAGAAGAAGTGGCCAGCGAGGGCGTAAAAACTTCCTTTTTCATGAATGGGCCCAACAAGATCGAGCTGCTGGAAGCAACAAACCCCGACAGCCCCATTGCCAAATTCCTTGAAAAGAAAGGCGAAGGCATACACCACATCGCTTTTGACGTGGAAGACATTGTTGCAGAAATAGAACGCCTCAAATCGGAAGGCTTTACCGTACTGAACGAAACACCCAAGCGTGGTGCCGACAACAAGCTGGTGGCCTTCCTGCACCCTAAAGGCACTAATGGGGTATTGGTAGAGCTGTGCCAGGAGATCGGTTAATTATTCAATTCCACAATTTACTAATGTAACAATTACCTTATTAACCGCATTGGGAAAATTGGTACATTAAATAATTGGTACATTGGCACATTAATAATTGCTACATTTGCACTATGGAAACAAACAGGCAAAAAAAGATAGGCGCACTCCTCCAGAACGATCTGGTGGACATATTACAGGGTGAGATAAGGAAAAACGGCATCTCCAACCTGGTTATTTCGGTATCCAAGGTTGTGGTAACTTCCGACCTGTCCATCGCAAAAGTGTACCTCAGCGTATTCCCTTCGGAAAAAGGGGGCGAGATACTGAACGCCATCAAATCGAACGCCCCGCTTATCAAGCACGACCTTTCGCAACGCGTAAAGCTGCAGCTGCGCAAAGTGCCCAACCTGGTATTTTACATAGACGACACACTGGACCAGATCGAAAAGATAGACCGCGAGCTAAGCGGCGAAAACAACCCGATTAAAAATCCTGAACTTTTAGAACGACGCAAGAGATCATAATTTGGGCTTCCCTTTTTACATAGCAAGGCGCTACACCATAAGCCGAAGCAAAAGCACTGCCGTAAACATCATTACCGCAATTGCCGCTTTGGGCATACTGGCCAGTACCGCTGCGCTGTTCATCATCATGTCGGCCTTTAGCGGGCTGCGCGATTTCAGCCTCTCGTTTACCGATGCTACAGACCCCGACCTCAAGCTTTCGCCGGAGTCGGGAAAAACACTCCTTTTATCACCACAGCAGGAGCAGCAGCTAAAAAACCTGAAAGGCATTGCCGTATACAGCAAAGTGGCCGAGGAACGTGTGCTCTTCTATTTTGACGGCAAGGAGCAGGTGGCCATGCTTAAGGGTGTCGACAGCCTTTTTTCGCAGGTAAGCACAATGCCCGAAAAGCTGGCCGGCGGACAATGGCCCCTTACCGAAACCACACAGGCAGTGGCAGGCGCCGGAATTTTCAATAAATTATCGCTGGGACTGTTCGACTACAACCGTGTGCTTGAGGTGTATGTGCCAACACCGGGCAAGGGCCCTATCGATAATCCCGAAGAAGCCTTCAATAAAGGCGGGTTATCTGTTGTAGGCGTATATAATATCAATGACGACATCGACAGCAAATACGTTTTCTGCAACCTCGACCTGGCACAGGACCTGCTTTCTTTTGAGCCCAACAGGGTTACTTCGCTCGAGCTGAAGATGGCTGCCGGCGCCAATGAAGGCCAGGTGCGCCAACAGCTGGAAGGCATTTTCAACAACAAGGTTATCATCAAAAACAGGGCACAGCTGAACGACTCGCTCTACAAAATGCTTAACGCCGAAAACCTGGTAACCTACCTTTTCTGCTCTCTGGTAGTGGTGCTCACGCTTTTCTGTCTTGCCGGTGCGCTCATCATGCTCATACTCGACAAAAAAGAGAACATCCGGACACTGTACTGCCTGGGGACGGAAGTGAAGAGCCTGCGCAAAATATTCCTGTACCAGGGCATTTTCATTACGGCTTTGGGTACGTTTTTTGGCATGGCCATAGCCTCCGCGCTCATACTAGTCCAGCAGCATTACCAACTGTTCATGATTACTGACCAAATGGCCTACCCGGTTGCTTTCCGGTTAGAAAATGTAGCGATCGTACTCGCAACCATTTTCATTCTTGGCATTCTCGCCTCATTCATCGCCGCAGGCAGAGTGAATAAGAAACTGCTTGAAAATTCGTAAAATTTTTAGCATTCCCATAAAAAATTACTTTTATATTTGCGCTTTACTTCAAATCATATGATAGTATTTGCATTTGTCCGCACACGCCAAGCGTAACGACATAACCACCTTATCGCAAATATTTTTTGGCATTCGCGCCTCGCAATGCCGCTATCCTATTATCAATCTTATTCATAAAATACCATGACACAAAAAGGTAACTCCTCAAGTGCATTATCCCGCTTTTTTGCATTACTGAAGCAATCCCTAAAAGGCGAAAACCTTGACTTTACACAAGGCAGCATTCGCCGCGCGGTGCTATTGCTTGCCATACCCATGATGCTGGAAATGGCCATGGAGTCGGTATTCGCGCTGGTCGACCTGTATTTTGTAGGCCATCTTGAAAACAGCAGCTTTGCCGTACAAACGGTGGGCCTTACCGAATCGGTGCTCGCCGTGGTCTATTCCATAGCCATAGGTATGAGCATGGCTGCCACTGCTGTCGTAGCCCGGCGCATTGGCGAAAAAGATCCCGTGGCTGCGGCCAAAGCAGGCATGCAGGCCATCATCATTGCCGTGGCCGTAAATGTTGTTATTGCTGTATTTGGGTTCATTTATGCTACCGACATACTGGTTATCATGGGTTCGTCTCAGGAGTCGGCCGAGTTCGGCACCAACTTCGTGCGCATCATGATGGGCGGCAGCTTTGTCATCATGCTGCTGTTCCTGTTCAACGGTATCTTCCGCGGGGCAGGCAATGCCGCAATAGCCATGAAAAGCCTTTGGATAGCAAACATCTGCAATATCGTCCTCTGCCCCCTATTCATCAACGGGTGGGGGCCTGTACCTGCATTCGGGCTTACCGGCGCGGCCATTGCCACTACCATAGGGCGTAGTGTGGGTGTACTGTACCAACTGTATAATCTGTTTAACGGAAAGGGAATGCTCAAGGTTGTGGTATCCTACTTCAAACCGAACTTTGACCAGATAAAAGAACTGGTTAAGATTGCCGCTCCGGGTGTACTGCAGTTCATCATTGCATCGTGCAGCTGGATCTTCCTGGCACGTGTGGTGGCCCAGACAGGAGGCGACGAAGGTTCGGCAGGGTACCAGAGCGCACTGCGCATCATGATGTTCTTCATGTTGCCGGCATGGGGGCTTAGCGGCGCGGCGGCAACGCTCGTGGGCCAGAACCTGGGAGCTAAAGACGTGGGTCGAGCAGAATGCTCGGTATTTGTTACTGCTAAGTTCAATGCCATCTACATGGCCGCCATCATGGTCATAACGCTATTGGCGGCCGAGCCGATGATCACCTTTTTTACGGTTGATAAAGAAGTACATGATATTGGCGTGGAGGCCATCCGCATACTAAGTGCCGGATATGTATTTTACGGCATCGGGATGGTGCTCATCAACGCCTTCAATGGTGCGGGTGATACCAAAACGCCTACGTGGGTCAACCTTTTTGGATTTTGGGTATTGCAAATACCTTTGGCCTACCTATTGGCAAAACATTTTAAAATGGGGCCAACAGGCGTGTTCCTTGCGATACCGATAGCAGAGACCGCGATGACCATAATCAGCGTGATCCTTTTCAAAAAAGGGAGGTGGAAGCAGGTGCAAGTGTAAAACAGTTTTCAGTCGCAGTTTTCAGTACTGCTGATACATACAAAAAATGCCCGGCAATGTTGTCTGGCATTTTATATTTTAATGAAAACTAAACTGAAAACTGCGACTGAGGACTAAACTTCTCCCTTACCTCATCGAGCACCGCATATACGTCGGCAGCGGCATCGTGGGTTACCATGCGTTGGCGGTATTCCTTAAAGTTCGGAATGCCTTTAAAATAATTAGTATAGTGTCTTCTCGTTTCAAATACCCCTACCCTTTCGCCTTTCCAGTCGATGGCCCACTGCAGGTGGTTGCGGGCGGCCTCTACCCTGTCCTCGAGAGTTGGTGCGGCCAGGTGTTCGCCTGTAGCCAGGTAATGCTTTATCTCGTTGAATATCCACGGATAGCCAATGGCGGCACGGCCTATCATGATACCGTCTATCCCATAGCGGTTCTTATATTCTAATGCTTTTTCGGGGCTGTCGATGTCTCCGTTGCCAAAGATGGGTATGTTGATGCGCGGGTTGTTCTTAACGCGGGCAATGTGGCTCCAGTCGGCTTCACCTTTATACATCTGTGCGCGGGTACGGCCATGGATGCTCAGCGCCTTAATGCCCACATCCTGCAAACGCTCGGCCACCTCATCGATGTTGATGGAATCTTCGTCCCATCCGAGGCGGGTTTTTACGGTAACAGGCAGGTGTGTGCTGTCTACCACGGCTTTGGTAAGGCGCACCATCAGGTCGATATCCTTAAGCACTGCGGCACCGGCACCTTTGCAAACCACCTTTTTTACGGGGCAGCCAAAGTTAATGTCAACGATATCCGGGTTCACGGTTTCGACAATCTTTGCCGAAAGCGCCATAGCCTCCTCATCGCCGCCAAATATCTGTATTCCTACGGGACGCTCATAATCGAATATGTCGAGCTTTTGCCTGCTTTTCATCGCATCGCGAATGAGCCCTTCCGACGAGATGAACTCACTGAACATAAGGTCGGCACCGTGCGTTTTGCACAGCCTGCGAAACGGCGGGTCGCTCACGTCCTCCATCGGCGCGAGCAAAAGTGGGAATTCCGGCAGCTCTATGTTTCCTATCTTAACCATCGTTTTCATTTTGTGCAAAATTACGTTTTTTTCATGGAATGAGTACACTTGGATAGCTTCAGCGCTACCTTCATATTCTGTAGTAAATTCTTAGTTAAACCTGATTAACATAATTTTTTTCACATTAAACCCCTTCTTAAATAGCCCAATTATTACAAGATTAACAATGTTGGGTTCTTTATTAACAAAGGGTAAAGACATTTTGCCTGTTTAAATAGCTTCATTTGTAGTTAGAATTTAACTAATCAATTACTTTAATCTTATTATATGGCTAAAATTTTTACCCTTACAAAATTATGCGTGCTATTTATCCTTATCGTGGGCGGGTTTTCCTCGAATGCCCAAAGTATATGGACAGGTGCCGTAAATTCCAACTGGAATACATCAGGCAACTGGCTTCCTTCGGCAATACCTAACTCTGCAACGAATGTTATAATTCCGGGAAATGTTACCACTTATCCTATTATAACCGGCTCCGGCGGAATTGCTGATTGCGCTGATATAACTATAGATGCAGGAGCAACCTTGTTAGTGAATAGCGATGGCAATGGTAAGCTTCGCATTTACGGCAATATAACAAACAATGGGATATTGGATATAACCGACGGCACGCTCATTATGGCCGGCACAATGCCGCAAACAATCCCCGGGGATGCTTTGATGGACAATACGATACGCAATCTCACGATATATCACACAGGAACTTTAGGCAGCACTACACTGGGTGGGCCACTTAATATTACCGGAATACTTGACATCAATGGCGGCAGTTTAAATACAGGCGGTTTCCTGACACTGAAAAGCACCCCCGGAGCCACTGCAATGGTGGGCGAAGTAGACGGTATGCTTGCGGCAATCAATGGTGAAGTAACCGTTGAGAGATACCTGCCCGGCAAAAGGGCCTTCCGCCTTATCAGCCCTTCTACAACAGGAGGTACTATAAACAGCAACTGGCAGGAAGGCGGGTCTGCCGATCCGGGTTTCGGGACACACATAACAGGAACGGGAGGCGCTGCCAATGGCTTTGATACTACCGCTACAAACAATGCTTCATTGTTTACCCACACTAATGCCAATGCCACATGGCAAGCCGTTACAAACACTACCTCAGGAACCCTGACAGCAGGCACTCCCTACAGGCTGCTTGTGCGTGGTGACAGGACGGTAAATCTTGCCTCAAACACTTCTCCCGCTACGCCAACCATACTGCGCACCACCGGAACACTGGCAACAGGAGATGTTGTACTTACAGATTTTGGACCTGAAGGCGGTGATTTCAGCATGATTGGCAATCCGTACCAGGCCGTAGTGGATATGGGGGCCGTACTGGAAGATGCCAATAACCTGAACGCCGATTTTTATTATGTATGGGATCCAACCCTTAATACCCGGGGTGCCTATACAACAGTCACTATTGCACTGAATTCTAACACTACACCCGGTTCTGAAGCCAATCGCTACCTGCAGCCCAACCAGGCTGTGTTTGTACAAACCGATATGTCCTTAATGCCAACGTCACTGACATTTACCGAAGCGCACAAATTCGTCTTTTCTAACGCATCCCCAAATCTGTACCGTGAAGCAACAGACACACCCGAACCGAAAATAAGGCTGGCAATGTATGCCGGCGGAGCTGCCGTAGAGGCTGCCCTGGACGGTTTGCTCATCCGGTTTGATGATGCCTACAGCAACCAGCCAGACAATAAGGATGCAGTAAAGCCAACCAATCAGGATGAGGGCGTGGGAATTATGAATTCGGGAAAAATCCTTAGTGTGGAAAGCAGGCAAATGCCAACACCTGAAGATGTATTGCCGCTTGTTAACACTGCGTACAGAGGAACGGCATATACCTATAAGGTTACCGTGAACGACTTAGAGAACGTAACCGCCTACCTACAGGATAATTATATGGGTATTGCAACAGAGCTCCCCAACAATACTGAAACAGCGTATGATTTCGATGTCGATCCGGCAGTGGAAGCGAGCACGGCCCAAAACCGTTTCAGCATCATTTTCGCAGAAACCCTCGGTACAGGAAGCACTAACGGCACCGGGTTCAGCATGTATCCCAATCCCGTTTCATCAGGGACATTTACCATACAGCTGGCAACTGCAGGAAGTCCTTCGGTGGAAATCTACAACCAGCTTGGGCAAAAGGTCGCCTGCAACGTAACAGCACAGGGAACTGTTATTAACGTTACAGTGCCGGAGGCGGCAACAGGAATCTATATGGTGCGGGTAACCAATAGCGGGAAAACTACTGTACAAAAACTAATCGTAAAATAAATTACTATGAAATATACGCGTATTAAAGATCTGATGACAATAATCTTACTCAACTTTGTTTTTATATGCCCTGCTTTGGCACAAACCGGATTCGATGAGGACGTGGAAGATGTGCCCGACGAAGTTGAAGAACCGGAGGCCCCGATAAACAGCTACACAGGCCTGCTCCTTGTTGCAGGATGCACCATGGGCTATGTCCTGTTGAGGCGGGATGCAAAAAAAATAGAAGCATAGATCAAAAAAAAATGGGGCCGAATCGTACGATTCGGCCCTATGTTTTTTGGTTCTTTACAGCAATTAATCCCTGTATGTGTATGTAGCGGCATAAATATAAGTACCATCTTCACCGGTCTCGGTAAATGTAGCCGTTACAGGATAGTTTTCAGCATATACATAGTCGGCAACTACCTGTTTTACCACTTCGTTAGCCTCATTTTTAATAACCACTTTCTTAGGGTTGTTTACAGGAAGCAGCATCTTGGCCTTAATAAGCTCTTCTGCCTGTGGCGTAGCGCTGAAGTTAAGGTCTACATCGGCAAGTACATCGATGATGCCTGCTGCCTCAAGCGTAGCGTAGAATGGGTTCGGCTTTTGGTCGTAGGTAACGGTCGCCGTGTACTCGGCAATGATCATGCCGTCCCAGTCCCTTTCAAAAAGGCGTATTTCTACCGGATTGCCGTTGCTGTCATAATCCAGCACTTCGCCAAACTCATAGCCATCATATGGATCTACCATAAGATCGCTTACAGCAAGCACATTGTCGTCGCCGCTTATGTTGGCAAGATCTCCGTTTTGGTAAGCAAAAATACTGGTGTCCTCACCGTCAGAAGCGCTGGTTACCCTTCCGTTGGCATCATAGGTTACAGTAAGGTGCTCGTCATCCATGTCATCGTCTGCCCCCATAAGGGTAACGTGCGTGATGTACTTTTTGTCGCTGTCGCCAGGGCCGTTAGTGCTGTCTGAATCGTCGCTGCAGCTTGTAAAGGCAAGCATTGAAGCCACGGCAAGCATAGATAAGAATTTGTTTTTCATTGATTAAATTAGTTATTGTTTTGCTGGCGCTAATTAATGACAATATTTTGACACAAAAAAGGATTTTTACGCAATGTTTTTATGAAATTTTGCAGGGATTTTTAGTAGGATTTTGGTTCAAAAGATCTATTAAACATTTTTGCTATTCAATTGATCAATTATTTCTAAAGCTGTTTCGTGTAATCCTTCAACAATTTCTATTTCAGTAGGATTTTTGGCTATACGATGAATTTCTGACATTACACTTCCACCAGAAAACGAACCAGAAGCATTAATCATCAGTAAAACCCAATATTTCCATATAACATCATTACTTGTCAATATATTCATGAGCTCAATTTCAATTTCATTGAGATAATGCATAAAATATTCTGAAATATTATATGCAACGGGCCAATTTCCATCCTGCAACCATTCGAGCAAATATGGAATTTCTTCTTTTATTTCTTCAATTTTGTATTGCTTAAGATTGTCAGTTGCTTCAAAATCAAATTTATGCTTCGGAATGATTTGGGTTTTCATATTAATGCTAAAAAAACGCCCCCTTACGGAGGCGTTGTATATTACTTCATCTTCATCAGCCAGTTCCTTACCGAAACCTCTTCGTTGATGATGCTTCTCAATTCTGATATCTTTACCCTGTCCTGTGCCATGGTATCGCGGTGGCGTATGGTCACGGTTTGGTCTTCCAGGGTCTGGTGGTCTACCGTGATGCAGAAAGGCGTACCCAACGCATCCTGTCTCCTGTACCTCCTTCCAACAGCATCCTTCTCATCGTATGCTACATTGAAGTCCCACTTCAGGTCTTCGATGATCTCCCTTGCCACTTCCGGAAGTCCGTCTTTTTTTACCAATGGAAGTACGGCGGCTTTGGTCGGTGCCAGTACGGCCGGAAGGCTCAATACCGTACGTGTAGAGCCGTCTTCCAATGTTTCTTCTTTCAGGGCTGTTGAGAATACCGCCAGGAACATCCTGTCAAGGCCGACAGACGTTTCCACTACATACGGTACGTAGTTCTCGTTAAGTTCGTTGTCAAAATACTGCAACTTCTTACCTGAATGCTGCTCATGCGCCTTGAGGTCGAAGTCAGTACGCGAGTGGATACCTTCCAGCTCCTTGAAGCCGAACGGGAAATTGAACTCGATATCGGCAGCGGCATTGGCATAGTGCGCCAGCTTTTCATGGTCGTGGAAGCGGTAGTTTTCCTTACCAAGACCCAATGACAAGTGCCATTTCAGCCTGGTTTCCTTCCAGTACTCATAGTATTTCATCTCCTCGCCGGGGCGGACGAAAAACTGCATTTCCATTTGTTCGAATTCGCGCATACGGAAGATGAACTGCCTTGCCACAATCTCGTTACGAAAAGCCTTACCTGTTTGTGCGATACCGAAGGGCACTTTCATGCGGCCGGTCTTCTGCACATTCAGGAAGTTCACGAAAATACCCTGCGCCGTTTCCGGGCGAAGGTACAGGTCCATCGCGTTGGCAGCCTCTGCGCCCAGCTTGGTACCAAACATCAGGTTGAACTGCCTTACTTCCGTCCAGTTTTTAGAGCCGGTTTCCGGGTCGGCAATTTCCAGCTCCTCAATAAGGGCTTTTACATCGGCCAGGTTTTCGCTGCCCAATGATGCTGCCATGCGCTCCAGTATCTGGCGCTGTTTGGCTTTATATTCTACCACACGGGCATTAGTGGTAACGAACTCCTCCTCATTGAAGGCCTCGCCATAGCGTGCGCGTGCTTTTTCTATTTCCTTTTGGGCCTTCTGGTTCAGCTTCTCGGCATAGTCCTCGATAAGCACATCGGCCCTGTATCGTTTTTTGGAATCCTTATTGTCGATGAGCGGGTCGTTGAACGCATCCACGTGCCCCGAAGCCTTCCATGTGGTAGGGTGCATGAATATCGCGGCATCAATGCCCACGATGTTTTCATGCATCTGTACCATCGATTTCCACCAGTATTCCCTGATGTTTTTCTTTAATTCTGCCCCGTTCTGGCCGTAGTCATATACAGCGCTTAACCCGTCGTATATCTCGCTGGACTGGAAAATAAACCCATACTCCTTTGCGTGCGAGATAACATTCTTAAATTGATCGTCTTGTTTTGCCATAGTGGTGCAAAAATAGGAAAGTACCGTTTAAATATGTTGAAAAATTAAAAGATTTAAGGCTAAAAATATGCTTTTGGATGAAGTGGCAGGACAAGTCAATTTTCAACCCGCTGAAGCGGTAAAAAATATCCCTTAATACAGTTGATATCCCTTACACAGATTTGGATATGGTCTTTTTCTAAAAATCCGGCGTTTGGATAAAATTCTTTACCTTCCCAAAATACGCCTCTTGAGGTTGAAAAGGGTAACTGTCCTGCCTGTTCCAGAATTTCATGGAGGGTTTCTATAACTGCACAATCAAGTTCCCTGCGTAACAGGTCTGTTTTATTGCCTTTATTCTGTGGCATGGGTGTGTTCGCCATTTCAAAACGGTCTTTCAGAAACTCATAGCCTCGTTTGACTAATGCCAAATTTTTATAGTCCAGCAAATCCAGACAATATCCCAAATCTATTATCGCGCCAATAACTGCCGGATTTTTAATGTCACTGTTGGGGCGTTTGCTAAGTTCTTCCGCCCACGATAACGCCCTGCTTGGACTGTTATCCCAAAAATAAACCCCATAACCAAGCCAGTCATAGGGATTGTTTTTTGGTATCAGATCCTGTTTACCTTTCAGTACAGCATCGACAACCGATTGATCGGTACCGTGAAAGCCTAATATCAAACCTGTCCTTGAGGTATACATAGATCCTTAAAGTTCTCTTCCAATTCTCCGTTTTGTTTTACAATACCGGCTTTGCGCAAAAATTCCCTCGAACTTTTGCCGTCAATTAAATTCTCTTTCTCAAACTTATCAATCAGATTGATTAGTTCATCTACTTTCCTGTCTTCCATGATAATCTCATTAGCCGTAATTGCAATGTCGCAATTATTACACCAAAAATACTACAAAAAACAATTGGAATCACTTCTGTATCAGTCATTGAAAAAAACTATATTTACCCAAATCAAAATACATGCTTCGTGCCCTCTTCAACCTCCTCTTCCCTAAAACCTGCAACGGCTGCGACGGCCTTTTGCTGGAAAGCGAGGACGTAGTATGCACTGCCTGCCGCCACGACATGCCCTTTACCCTGCACCACCTGAACCCGGAGAATGAGGCGTACAAAAAGTTCTATGGCAGGCTGCCGGTGGAGCACGTTTCGGCATTTGTCTATTTCCATAAAGAAGGCATTGTACAGCAGATGATCCATAACCTGAAATATCGAAAACAGCAGGAAGTAGCACGTTTTTTAGGCGAATGGTATGTACATGACCTGAAAACTTTGGAGACATTACAATCGGTCACCGACATCATTCCCGTACCCATGCACCCGAAGAAACTGCGGCAGCGGGGCTACAACCAGGTCACTCAATTCGGCAAGGCGCTGGCAACCGGTTTAGGCAAGAACTACAACGAAGGCATTTTGGTAAAGACCGTGCATACCAAAACACAAACGAAGAAAAACCTTGCGGCAAGGGCTGCAATAGCCACGGCATTTGGGGTAAATTATACGGAAGCCGACCACAACAAACACTTTTTGCTCATCGACGACGTTATAACCACGGGTTCAACCCTGGAGGCCTGCGGAAGGGAACTGCTGAAGGTACCCGGAGCACGGGTAAGCATCGTAACAATGGCCTACGCGCATTCATAAAGATTTTCCAAAAAAACATTTTAATTACACTGAATATAATCGTTATTTTGTGCAGTCAAAGAATACAACATGCTGAAAAGTAGATTTTTCCTCTATATATTCCTTATTTCGATAGCGTTAACCGGATGCGCCAAGCGGGGCAGCATCACCGGCGGGCCAAAAGACACCATCCCTCCCATATTGGTGGGCAGTTCCCCACGCAACATGAGCACCGAATTTAAGGGTAAAGAAATACGCATTGACTTCAATGAATACATTAAGGTGAAGGACATCAACAAGCAGCTCATCATTTCGCCGCCGATGAAGTACCAGCCCGAGATCATCCCCATGGGCAGCGCCAGCAAATTCATCAGCATTAAGATAAAAGATACCCTGCAGGAAAATACCACCTACAGCTTTAACTTTGGGCAGAGCATTACCGACAACAACGAGGGCAACCCCTATTCGCAATTCAAGTTCATTTTTTCAACAGGCCCTTATATCGACTCGCTTTCCCTCAGGGGAAGCATTAAAGATGCTTTTTCCCGTGAGACGGACAATTTCGTCACCGTGATGCTGTATGAGGCCAACGAGACTTTCAACGACTCGACCATCTACAAGGAAAAGCCCAGGTATGTGACCAACACGCTCGACAGCATGGTGAACTTTTCGCTGGAAAACCTCAAAGAAGGGAAATACCACCTCATTGCGCTAAAAGACAAAAACAACAACTACAAATTCGATCCAAAAGCCGACAAGATCGCTTTCCTGAACGAAACGGTTAATGTTCCCGACAGCGTTATCACCGGCTACCAGCTGGAGCTTTTCAAAGAGGTTCCGGTATTTAAACCGGTCAAGCCATCTCAGGTATCAGCCAACAGGCTTTACGCGGGCTACGAGGGCGACCCGAAAGAGATGAAGGTAAGCGTACGCAACGCCGCTAGTACCGAAGAAATAGCTTCGGTACTGACCAAAGTGCGCGATAAGGATTCCCTGAACGTGTGGCTTCCGCGCGGCCTTGTTACTGACTCGCTGAAAGTACAGGTGAGCCACCGCGACTCGATAAAGAATTTTACGGTAAAGTTCAAGGAGATGAAGACAGCCGATTCACTCAGTGTGGAGGCTGTACAGCGTGGAGGGCTCCATTTCAGGGAGAAGTTCATGATAAGGCCTTCTACGCCATTGGTCACAATAGACAGCACCAAAATAAACCTTGTCAATAAAGATTCGGTGGCGGTACGCTTTACCTATGCCTATGATGCCTTCAAACAGGAAATGGAGTTTGATTTTCCGAAAGAAGAAAGCGAAAAATATACCTTCCGGCTTTATCCCGGTGCGCTTACCGATTTTTACGGAAACACCAATGACACCCTGAAGTTTAACCTGTCGACCAGGACATACGGCGAGTATGGCAATTTGAGGCTGCGCCTGGAAAATGTCAATCGCTTCCCGCTGATACTGCAGCTTACCAATAATAAGGGCGAAGTAAAAGCTTCTTACTATTCCGAAGGGGAAACACAAATCAACTTTGATGCTATATTGCCCGACAAATACCAAGTACGGGTTATCTATGATGACAATAAGAACCGCGAGTGGGATACCGGCAGCTATCTCGAAAAACGCCAGCCGGAGGAAGTCATCTGGTACAAAAACGGCACCGATGACCTTATTGACGTACGGGAAAACTGGGACGTAGAGCAGCCCATCAATCTTGGAGGGTAAAGCGGTCGCGGTCGTTCAGGAAACCGAAACGCTTACGCGTTTCCAACATTTTTTCACGGTCCAATTCCACCGAAAAAGCGCCTTCATTGCCCAAAGCATCAGCAACCATTGCCCCAAGGCAGTCCAGCACCTGCGAATGCCCCGGATACGGATGGCCGTTGGCATCTTCTCCTATGCGGTTCACACCGGCGACATAACACATATTTTCAATGGCGCGGGCTTTCAATAAAGTGTCCCAGGCAAAAATGCGTGGCGATGGCCAGTTGGCAACGTACAGCAGCAGGTCGTATTCCTCAACATTGCGGGCGAATACAGGGAAGCGCAGGTCGTAGCATACCTGTGGGCATATCTTCCAGCCTTTGTATTCCACGATCAGTTTTTCAGTTCCGGCGGTATAGGCCTTCTCCTCGCCTGCTAATGAAAACAGGTGCCTCTTATTATACGTTTTGATCTCCCCATCCGGAAACACAAACAGCAGGCGGTTGTAATAGTTGCCATTCTCTTCAATGACAAGGCTGCCGGTTATGGCGCTGTCTTTTGCAGCGGCTATCTCCTTCATCCAGGCAACGGTAGCGCCCCCCATGGTTTCAGCCGCAGCCTCAGGTTTCATGGTAAAGCCTGTCGCAAACATCTCCGGCAGGATAATGAGGTCGGTTGCCCCAATGCCGTTGATGAGCTTTTCGAAGTTGGCACGGTTGGCCTGCGGGTCTTCCCAGGTCAGGGCGGTTTGTATGAGGGAGATTTTCATTGTTTTGCCATAACTGAATTTAACATAAGTGCCACAACTTAGCCTTACATGCAACTTGTAAATTATTGCCCTTTGCTGTACCCTGCATTTTTAATGATTGAAATTGCTAATAGTTCTTTATTTAAAATAGATGCATACCAAATTCCTTTGCCATAATTACTTTTACCAACATAAGTGTCGGGAAATTTAAAACTTAATAAACTTGATGTCCTGCTTTTTAAACGTGCTATCTTTTGATTTAGCTCATTCGCATTTGTGTAGACCAAAAGCTCAATTTTTGACTCATCTATTTTGATCATTTTAATGTCTAATTCATTTATAATCCTGTCCGCATCTTTTTTACACAACCTTTCGATTTCTTCTTTTAAATACAGGGTTGCTTGTTCCGTAAGGCGTACTTTACCAGGCTGCGGAGAGGCCAAAATATATTCTTCGGGAAGATCTTTAGAGCAAACATATCCTATTTGCTGTGCTATAAGTTGATTATTGGTTTCTTTTAATTGCTGAAAGCTTCCTCTCTTATCATATACAGGATATTCATTAAAGGTCGTCCAGATTACATGGAATAATTGCATTTTATTTATTGAAATGATTTAAACTTTTCCCTGTAAAGTTTCTGACTTCAACGGGGCTTACTCCATCACCAGCGTCCCCACCATTCCGGCTTTTAGGGTTACGGTGGCTTTTTTGTTTCCGGCGCTTACATCGACTGTTTTTTCTTCTTTGGAGGTATTCTGCAACAGCACCGCGATCTTGCCATCAGGCGTCTTGTAGGCCACATTAGGCAATCCCTCAGCAGTATTCGAGTCCACCCTAACCGAACCCGGCCTGATGAACTTCGACGATTGCGCAATGATGTAATAAGCAGGCTCACGGGTTACCTTATTGCCCGATATGGTTACAGCGCCAAGGCAGCGGTCACAGCCACCCCTGTCGGTATGCGGGTCTTGTTTTTCGTCGGCGGCAAGGTTCCATTCCAGTACGGTTTTGCACCAGTTGCGTGGCGCGCCTATGCTCAGGTTCTCGATATGCCAGTTGAGTTCTTTGGCAAAATCACCCGGAGCGCCCACCCACTGCTCAGTGAAGTACAGGTTCTTGTCAGGGTGTGCGTCGTGTACTTTTGATATGGCATCAACTGTACCGCCATACAGGTGGAACGCTGAGCCGTCTATGTATTTCGCGGCTTCCTTGTCGTCCAGGATAGAAATCGGATAGTCAGGCCTGTCGGCATTATGGTCATAAAGGATGATCTTAGTCTTGATGCTGTTCTTTTTGAAAGCCGGCCCCAGGTGGTCACGCACAAATACTTTTTGGTCTGCGGCCTCCATTAATAAGCTGGGGTTGTTGCCCGGGTGGAGCGGCTCATTCTGTACCGTAATAGCATCTATGGTAATGCCGTTCTTCTTCATTTCCTGTACATACTTTACCAGATATTTGGCATATGCCGGATAATACTCGGGCTTCAGGCTTCCCCCGCGGGTATCGCCGTTGGTTTTCATCCACACCGGCGGCGACCATGGCGAGCCCAGTATCTTTATCTTGGGGTTGATCTTCAGTATTTCCTGCAACACAGGGATAAGATATTTTTTGTCATAACCGAGATCGAATTTCCTCATATCGACATCCGTCTGGCCTTTCGGGAGGTCATTGTAGGAGAACAGCAGTTCATCAAGGTCGGATGCACCGATGCTCACACGGATGTAGCTCATCCCGATGCTCTTGTCGCCGGTGCCATAAATCTCTTTCAAAAGGTCGGCGCGCGATGCTGCAACCATTTTGCTCAACAGCATGGCACTGCCGCCTGTCAGCGTACAGCCAAAGCCATCCATCTCCTGGTATTTTACGTTAGGGTTAACGGTAAGCTTGATGTGGTTGGAGGAAGTAGTGGTAGATACCGGCTGTTTTTCCAACAGCATCGATTTGTCAGGCATAGTCGCCCACAGCCCCGCACCCGGTGACTTTTTATTTGCGGCAGAACCGCAGCCCGTTAATAATCCCGCTATCATTAATGCCGACAATCCAGTCGCTATGTGTTTTGTTTTGAGCATGGTAGAAATTTAGTATGTTTGATGTTTTCGGAAATCCAAATTACGACATTTTTTCTTTGCCACCAATTTGTGCAGCTATGCCACAAAGAAGCACTGAGCAGACACAGAGTTTCACGGAGAAATTTTAAGTTTGCGCTTTTTGCCTGGTTCACAGAGAAGGTTTATGAGCGCTCCGAAGGTGCCTTCTGAAGAAAACAGTATAACTTTGTGGTGTTAAAACCAAAAAGGCATCCCGAAAGATGCCTTATGCCTTATATATCTGGATGATGTAATTTCTTATTTAACGCTGGCGAAAAGGTACTCCCTGTTCATCCTTGCGATGTTCTCAAGTGAAATTCCTTTAGGGCACTCCACCTGGCATGCGCCGGTGTTGGTACAGTTACCGAACCCTTCTTCATCCATCTGCCTTACCATGTTAAGTACCCTCTGGGTAGCCTCAACCTTACCTTGCGGAAGCAATGCATACTGCGATACCTTGGCACCTACGAAAAGCATGGCCGATCCGTTCTTGCAGCTCGCCACACACGCTCCGCAACCGATGCACGCCGCAGCCTCGAACGCCCTGTCGGCATCGTGCTTAGGCACCGGGGTAGCGTTGGCATCAATGGTACGCCCGGAAGTATTTACCGATACGAAACCACCAGCCTGTTGTATCCTGTCGAATGCGCTGCGGTCTACCACAAGGTCTTTTATAACCGGGAAGGCCTTAGACCTCCATGGTTCCACATAAATCGTGTCGCCATCCTTGAATGAACGCATGTGCAGCTGGCACGTAGTGATCGCAGTATCCGGCCCGTGTGCACGCCCGTTGATGTACAGCGAGCACATCCCGCAGATACCTTCGCGGCAGTCGTGGTCGAATGCCACAGGCTCCTGGCGGTTGTTCACCAGCTGTTCGTTCAACTGGTCGAGCATCTCAAGGAAAGAGCTGTCTGTTGACACATTGTCAAGCTTGTATGTTTCTATTTTACCTTTGGTTTTGGCATCCTTCTGGCGCCATATTTTCAGGTTGATGTTTATATTTTTATTAGAAGCCATCTCTGTGTATTTTATTTGTAGTTCCTTGCGGCAATCTTAATGTATTCATAGTTCAGCACCTCTTTGTGGAGTCTTTCGGCATTGATGTCGCTTCCGCCATATTCCCATGCACCCACAAAGTTGAAGTTTTCGTCATCACGAAGCGTTTCGCCTTCCGCATCCTGGTACTCCTCACGGAAGTGACCGCCTGCCGACTCCCTACGCTGTAGCGCGTCCATTGCCATAAGCTGTCCCAGTTCCATGAAGTCGGCCACACGAAGCGCCTTTTCCAGTTCAGGATTAAGCTCGTTGGCACTGCCCGGCACATATACATCGCGGTAGAATTCTTCCCTAAGCTCAGCGATTTCGCGAACAGCTTCGGTAAGTCCTATTTCGTTACGTGCCATACCTACTTTGTTCCACATGATGTGGCCTAATTTTTTATGGAAATGGTCAACCGTCTTCGAGCCCTTATTGTTCAGGAATTTCTCTATCGAGCTCCTTACGCTGTTTTCAGCCTCTTCAAATTCAGCAGTATCAGTTGGTATCTTGCCTGTACGGATGTCCGCGGCAAGGTAATCAGAAACCGTGTATGGCAATACGAAATAACCGTCCGCAAGGCCCTGCATCAGTGCCGATGCCCCAAGGCGGTTCGCACCGTGGTCGGAGAAGTTGGCCTCACCTGCCACAAAGCAGCCTTCTATGGTGCTTTGCAGGTTGTAGTCTACCCAAACGCCACCCATGGTATAGTGTACCGCAGGGTATATCTTCATTGGGGTTTCATACGGGTTCTCGTCGGTGATCTTTTGGTACATCTGGAAAAGGTTGCCGTATTTTTCTTCAACCCAGGCCTTGCCCAGTTTAATTACTTCATCCTCAGACGGGTTGTGGTTACCGGAAGCATACGCCGCCTGTTTGCCTTTGCTGATGATTTCCGAAGAGAAATCAAGGTAAACACCCTCTTTAGTATCGTTATTCTCAATACCGAAACCGGCATCACAACGCTCTTTTGCGGCTCTCGATGCCACGTCGCGCGGCACGAGGTTACCAAAGGCAGGGTACCTTCTTTCCAGGAAGTAATCCCTGTCTTCTTCTTTTATCTGTGTAGGCTTCAGCCTTCCTTCGCGGATGGCCTCAGCATCTTCTTTCTTTTTAGGGACCCAGATACGGCCTGAGTTACGAAGCGACTCCGACATCAGCGTCAGTTTCGACTGGTTGGTGCCGTGTACCGGGATACAGGTAGGGTGGATCTGCACGAAGCACGGGTTGGCAAAGTAAGCACCCTTTTTGTGGATCTTCCAGGCGGCAGTAACGTTCGAGCCCATCGCATTGGTCGAAAGGAAGTATACGTTTCCGTAGCCTCCCGAAGCGATGATTACCGCGTGTGCCGAATGCCTCTCCAGTTCGCCGGTAATGAGGTTACGGGCGATGATGCCGCGTGCCTTGCCTCCTACTTTTACGATGTCAAGCATTTCGTGGCGGTTGTACATCTGTACGTTGCCCTGCCCTATCTGCCTTGACAATGCCGAGTAGGCACCCAAAAGCAGCTGCTGCCCGGTTTGTCCGGCGGCATAGAACGTACGCTGTACCTGTGTACCACCAAAAGATCGGTTGTCCAGCATACCGCCGTAATCGCGTGCGAATGGAACACCCTGCGCCACACACTGGTCGATGATGTTGCCTGAAACCTCTGCAAGGCGGTGTACGTTCGCTTCACGCGCACGGTAGTCGCCCCCTTTTATCGTATCATAAAAAAGCCTGTAGATACTGTCGCCGTCGTTCTGGTAGTTCTTCGCAGCGTTGATACCACCCTGTGCGGCAATGGAGTGCGCACGGCGTGGCGAATCCTGGAAGCAGAACGCCTTTACGTTGTAGCCCATTTCACCAAGCGATGCGGCAGCCGAAGCGCCTGCAAGGCCGGTTCCCACCACGATGATGTCGATCTTCGGCCTGTTGTTTGGCGCAACAAGCTTAAGGTGGTCTTTATATTTTGTCCATTTCTGGGAAATTTCCCCGGCAGGTATTTTAGAATCTAACATAATTACTGATGTTGATTATTTTAGTAAGAAGTGAATGTAAAGCGGGATGGCGGCAAACAGCGCCGGCACGATGATGGCGAACGCATAGCCGAAGCCTTTGATGCCCTTATTGTATTTCGGGTTGTTGGCGCCCAGCGACTGGAACGCGCTGCCGAAGCCGTGGTACAGGTGGAACCCAAGCACAATCATCGAGAATACATATAGCAGTGTGGCGATAAGGCCGTATTCTTTATGCTTGAAGAAATCCACCGTGATCTTGTGAAGGTCTTTGGTGCCTTTGAAAACTTCCTCGCCTTTTTCGTCTACAATCGTGGTTACATGCACCTGCTTAAGGTTGTACTGCTTTAAAAGCGCAGGATCCAGCGTGCCATCTTCCCTAACCGGGACCATTGGGGTAGGCGAACCCAGTACGCCAACAGCTACCTTTTGCGTGCCGCCCATGTTGGTGACCTCCTTGCTGGCAAGCGGCATGTTCTCGTCAAAGTGCATCCTTGCCCAGAAGTTTACCATGTGCGTTACGATGAAAATAAGGATTACTGTTCCTAAAACCGCCATGTTCCTCGAAGCCCACATTGAGTTTTTCGAAGGCTTGTTCATGGCATATTTTACCGGCCTTGCCTTTTGGTTCTGTACCGTAAGCACGATACCGTCGATGGCGTGGAAAATGATCGAGGCGTAAGTGAGGTACGACAGGATTTTTACGGCGGGGTTGGTGGTCATGAATACAGCGTAATCATTGAATGCCTTTGCGTCGGCAAAAATGAGCTGTAAGTTACCGATTAAGTGCCCGACCAGGAACAGGCAGAGAAATAAACCTGTTAAAGCCATCCAGTATTTTTTTGCGATGGACGACTTCAAAAATGCAGATTTTGCCATAGTGTTTGTTTAAAAAAGGTAAAGTTTTGAAAAATCAAACAAATTTACGGCAGAAACTCAAAAGCTACAACCTTTTCGGGCTAATTTATAATGAATATAAAGTGGGAAATATTTAAGGTTTATTCCCTTTAAAATTATATTCTGTATTTTTTTACGGTTAAATACTTAAAATAATTCAAAGTTTTTTAAGTATTGGGATTTCATTTGGTTTGTGGGCGGGTTTTGAAAACCGATCATGTTGAATTTTTGTGGTGATAGAGATGGTCCATTTGGTAAACATATGGTTGGAATTATTCTCAGATTATGCAGCAAATGAAACGTATTTTATTATTTTTGTGATTGTGGAAGAACAAGGTTACATAGAGTTAAGGATTGATAATTTTTCAAAAACTTTATCTCCTAAAGATGTGGATATTAATGAAATTAAAAGCATTATATCTGACATCGAGGTTTTCCTATATCCAACCCGTGATGAGAGAAGATTGCGACCACAAATATCATACGACATCGAATCTGGCTCAGCAAAGCATCGTTTTTTTCTACCAATTTCAGCGGTAATTTTATTTAATGGTTTAACTTCAGAAATTGAAAAAAGGGAAACTCTAGATTTTTTAGACTACAAAAGACAAGCTGTTATTGATAAATTTCAACAGAAAGCGAATAGAGAAGGATATATAATTGAATTTAATAGTTCCTTATCAGAACGACCTACTTTAGTTATAGACACGAGTTCTAATTTCCATATAGTTTCACCACAATTCTATGAAAGTGAGTTTTATTTATATGGAGAAATCTATCAGGAAGGCGGTAAGAATCCTAATATACATATTACTACTTCGAAGCAAGGGAATTTAGCAATTTCTGCGACAAAAGAGCAAATTTTAGATGGCGAGAAGAAAACTTACAAGCCTTATGGAATAAAAGTTAGAGGAAAAAAAAACTTGGAAGATGGCAAGTTATATGATTTAAAGTTAATTGACTTTATTGAATATAAACCTATTTTTGACAGATCCTTGCTCGATAAGGTAATTAAGAAAGCGTCAGTAAATCTAAGCAAGATTAATAACCTAGATAAATGGATTGAGGATTTAAAAACTGATGGAATATGAGGAGCATTACAAATATTCTATTAGATAATTCTTTTGTTACACGTTTATTAAAGAGTGACGACCAATACCATCAAAATGTAGTTGAATATTATGAACATTTTTTACAGAATGGCATAATAATGTATCTATCTACAATTGTTGTGAGCGAGTATGCAGTTGCTGATAATCCTGACAATTTGTTAGCTTTAAAGTCATTTCAACTTTTAGAGTTTGACTACGGAGATGCTAAATTATCTGGCGAATATTTCGCATTCTTAAAAGATGATAATTCGCTTAGAGAAATTGAAGAGCGAAAAGTAATTATTAATGACTTGAAATTATTTTCTCAAATTCAAAATAGGAGTATTGATGCTTTTATAACAAAAGATCGAAAAGCTTTATCAAAAATGATTGAACCTTTAGCGGCTAATAAAGGGCTATCTTTTAAATATTTTGATCTCACTACACCTTTAAATGAAGTTTTAGGCAGATTGTTTTAAATAAAAAAACCCGTAACACTTCTGCTACGGGTCTCTCATCTATTATCTCTTATCTCAACGTCTAAAAAGACTAATCATTCAACTTCAGTACTGCCATAAAGGCCTCCTGCGGTATCTCTACGTTGCCCACCTGGCGCATGCGCTTCTTACCTTTTTTCTGCTTTTCGAGGAGCTTACGCTTACGCGAGATGTCCCCGCCGTAACACTTGGCGGTAACGTCCTTGCGGAGTGCTTTTATCGTTTCGCGAGAAATTACTTTTACACCAATCGCCGCCTGGATCGGGATGTCGAACTGCTGCCTCGGGATCAGCTCCCTCAGCTTTTCGCACATCTTCTTGCCGATGTTGTAAGCGTTGTCGGCATGGATCAGGGCTGATAGTGCATCTACCATCTGGCCGTTCAATAGTATGTCGACTTTCACAAGGTTCGACGTGCGCATCCCGATAGGATGGTAGTCAAACGACGCGTAGCCTTTAGACACCGTTTTCAGTCGGTCGTAGAAGTCAAATACGATCTCTGCCAGCGGCATGTCGAAGTTCAGCTCCACGCGCTCGGTAGTCAGGTACGTCTGGTTCGTGATGATGCCGCGCTTCTCGATGCACAGGCTCATTACGTTGCCCACGAAATCCGACTTGGTGATGATGGTCGCCTTGATGTATGGCTCCTCCACGTGGTCCAGCTTAGACGGTTCCGGAAGATCCGACGGGTTGTTTACGACCAATGCCTTTTCAGGCTCTTTTTTGGTATAAGCGAGGTACGACACGTTGGGCACCGTTGTGATCACCGTCATGTTGAACTCGCGCTCCAGGCGCTCCTGAATGATCTCCATGTGCAGCATGCCCAGGAACCCGCATCGGAACCCGAAGCCCAGTGCCGCAGAGCTTTCTGCCGCGAATACCAGTGAGGCATCGTTTAGCTGCAGTTTTTCCATTGAGTTGCGGAGCTCTTCGTAATCCTCAGTGTCCACAGGGTAAATACCCGCAAATACCATCGGCTTTACGTTCTCGAAGCCCTCGATCATGTTTGTAGTTGGGTTCTTGGCATCGGTAACGGTGTCGCCCACCTTTACCTCACGCGCTTCTTTTATACCGGAAATCAGGTAGCCTACGTCGCCGGCGCTAACCGATTGCTTCGGTACCTGGTTCAGTTTAAGTGTGCCGATCTCGTCGGCAAAATATTCCTTGCCTGTAGCCATGAATTTGATCTTCTGGCCTTTGGTGATCGATCCGTTGATAACCCTGAATATAACCTCGATCCCACGGAAAGGGTTGTACACCGAGTCAAATATCAATGCCTGCAATGGCTCCTCCGGGTTGCCTTTCGGTGCCGGAATGCGCTCTACGATGGCTTCCAATATCTTGTCTACGCCGAGGCCTGTCTTGCCACTTGCCGGGATGATGTCCTCAAGCTTACAGCCCAACAGGTCTACAATGTCGTCGCTCACCTCTTCAGGGTTGGCACTTGGCAGGTCGATCTTATTCAGTACAGGGATTATCTCAAGGTCGTTCTCCAGTGCCAGGTACAGGTTGGATATGGTTTGTGCCTGTATGCTCTGGGCGGCATCCACGATAAGCAGCGCGCCTTCGCAGGCGGCTATCGAACGGGATACCTCATAGGAGAAGTCCACGTGCCCGGGAGTGTCGATAAGGTTGAGGATGTACTGCTCGCCCTTGTACATGTACTCCATCTGGATGGCGTGGCTTTTTATGGTAATGCCGCGCTCGCGCTCCAGGTCCATGTTGTCGAGCAGCTGTGCCTGCGACTCGCGGGCGGTTACCGTTTGTGTGGCATCAAGCAGGCGGTCGGCCAGGGTGCTTTTTCCGTGGTCAATGTGCGCAATGATGCAAAAATTCCTGATATTCTTCATCTTCGTCAGTTATCATGTTATGCAGGTACGGCAAAATTTGGCGCGTTCCGTGCGGGCCTCCATAAAGGTAGCTAATTAATCGGCAAATATAGTTAAAGTTAGCAAGTAGTAAACAGGTAGGCCATAAAATAAAAGCAGTGCATAAAGGGGGCCTTATGCACTGCTTGCAGCATCAGTATTTTTAAAATTTATATTATAAATATGAGTTAGCCTGAGGGCATGGTTAACTAATATCAAACATTTTCTTAAAAATTCCTTTGCAAAGGAACACAATCTTTCTTAGAACAAAAACATCGACAATTGTTAAATTTTACAAAAAAAGTGTATTTTATGAACTACAACGTTTTAGTAATGCAAAAAGTTGATACCTAAAATTTTATGTGGTAATTGCAGGACGCAGAATGCCTTTATTGTTCTGCCTCAAGGGCGTTCCATCCCCTCGCTTTCAACGGTATTTTTGTATTGGCACGGGTAATTAAATGCATGCCTTCGGTTTCCTGCACCATGTGTCCAATGATGGTAAAGTTTGGGTTGCCTTTTATCTTTTCAAAATCTTCCATTTTGATGGTAAACAAAAGCTCATAATCTTCGCCTCCGTTTAGCGCCACGGTAGTTATGTCGATGTTGAATTCCTCACAGGTATTGATCAGCTGCGGATCTACCGGAATCTTTTCTTCATACAGGTTGCAGCCTACGCCGCTGTTTTTGCACAGGTGGATGATCTCCGACGAAAGCCCGTCCGAAATATCGATCATCGATGTTGGCTGGACCTCAAGGGCTTTGAGTATGTCATTAATATCCCTCCGTGCTTCGGGCTTGAGCTGTCGTTCTATGAGATAGCTGTAGGCATCCAGGTCGGGCTGGTTGTTCGGGTTCACCTGGAACACCTGTTTTTCGCGCTCCAGTACCTGAAGCCCCATATAGGCCGAGCCTACATCACCGGTCACAACAAGCAGGTCGGTGGTGCCTGCGCCCTTACGATAGATAATGTCGTTTTCCTCTGCTTCCCCTATTGCGGTAATGCTGAGTATCATACCTTTTGTCGACGATGTTGTGTCGCCGCCAACGATATCCACCCCATAGATCTTAGCCGCCAGCTTGATACCGTCGTACAACTCATCCAGAGCTTCGATGGGGAAACGGTTGGATACCGCAATGGAAACGGTAATTTGCGTGGGCCTGGCATTCATCGCGCAGATGTCGGAAAGGTTAACCACTACAGCTTTATAGCCCAGGTGCTTCAGTGGCATGTAAGCCAGGTCGAAATGCACCCCTTCAATGAGCAGGTCGGTAGAAACTACAGCTTTCTTGTCCTTAAAATCAAGTACGGCGGCGTCATCGCCAATGCCGGCTATAGTTGTAGGCTGGGTTATTTCAATATTTCGGGTAAGGTGTTCTATCAATCCGAATTCGCCCATTGCCGAAAGGCTGGTGCGCTGCTGGTTTTTGTCTTCGATCATTTATTTGAGGTGCTGAGGAGCTTAATGCCTTAGCTGCTGAGGTGCAAAGGTACGAAGATTGTGGCATAGGACAAAAGCAAAGAAGACTTCGGCAATCCGTATCGATGTGAGTAAAAATATATAGGGAATTCTACTCAGGCACTTTGGCTGCTTTCCAGTATTCAATAATTTTTTTGACAACGTCCTTATACGTATCGTAATCGTTAATCTTTGTAAAAAAGCCCTGTGCCGCTTTTTTATAGGCAGTGGTTATAGTTTCCGGATCGCTTGCGGTACTGAAAAAGATATACGGAACGGTCTTGTCGTGCAGGTCGGGGTCGGCCAGCACAAGGTCGCGCAATTCGTAGCCGCTCATCTTGGGCATATTGATATCTGAAAAGATAAGAAACGGAGCACTCTCAGGCCTTTTAAGGTATTCCATGACAAGCGTGCTGTCCGGCAGTATCACCACTTCATTGTTATAGCCCAAGTCATCAATTACTTCTTTCAGTATGTCGCCGTCTTCCTTGTCGTCTTCAATTATTATTATCTGCCCGTCTTTCTTCATAAAAAAATATATTTGGTAAATATACGCATTTACTGCTAAAAAGTTTTCGTCATGTCATCATCTACCACAATAATAAAATCGGCAAGGTTCAGGTAATCCTTTTCAAGCTTTGACACATCCTTTTGCGAAACGGCAGCAATGGTAACAACCTTAACGCCCGGTTTTGCTTTTTTCAGGTACCAGTTGATGCCCTCGAAATTATCACTGTGGTAGGTGCCGTTGTAGTGGATGAAAATTGTTCCCGGCTTCAGGTTTTGCGCTATGAACCAACCCATAGTGGCATCCTTTACCGCCTGTGCTTTGGGGAGGTTGTCACCTCCGTGGCCACCTGCCATTTCCAGCATTTTTACATAACCCGGCAGTGCAGCGTCATAGGCAATTGGCAACGGGGCGATCCAGCTTTTCTCTTCGGCAGTCAGGCCGTCCAGTGCTTCAAAACCGCCTTTATATACTTTGCTGGCATAGCGGCGCGGTATGTTGGTCGCAATAAACGGATAGTTCTTTTCCTTTGCAAAATCTACCAGTGGCTTGTAGTCGGTTTTGTGGTTGTTCCAAAGTCGCGCCACGGTGTCGAATGCTTTCTGGTCAATTTGCCCTTTAAGGTATTGGTCCAGCTGCTTTTGGTTGTCGCGCTCTATCATCTCGGCGCCAAGCACAAGGGGCCTGATTTCAGAAAGGTCTTTCGTAAGTTCCAGCTGCAGCCAGTGGATAAGGGAATTGTCGTGGTGTTCACCGAAAAGCACCACTTCGGTTTCGCCGGCAGCTTTCAGCAGTTTTTTATAGGTGGTTTTTTTACCGTCTTTATTGTAAAGCTGGTAGGGCTGCTTGTCCTGGGCCAGGGTTAATGCAGACATGAAAAATGCAGCAAGGAGTATGCGGAGTTTCATGGTGGAGTTATTTTGTAGTGCAAAAATAGGGAATATTGTCGACAACCGTAATGTAGAGACGCAGTGCCTGCGTCTCTACACCGAAAACCTGAGGAATATAAAATTTTAATCATTGTTTTTTTTATAATTCCTAAAAACATTGGTGGCATGCAAGTTCTTTGGTACTTTCCCGTTCATCCTTCATATTTTTACCTTTCAAAACAAACAGACATGACCTTTGGAATTGATGCCGTCGCCTTCGACGTGGCCCAACTGCACCTCCCGATAAAAACACTTGCCGAAGCCCGGGGCATCGAGCCTGAAAAGCTCGAAAAAGGGCTCGGCCTGCTTAAAATGACTTTACCCGACGTGCACCAGGATACCGTGGTATTTGCGGCTAATGCACTGACGAAGCTCATCACGCAAAACAATATCGACCTTAAAGAGATCGACCGCATATACGTTGGTACCGAGAGCGGGATAGACAGTTCCAAGCCCATTGGTTCGTTTCTCGTCTCGCTCATGGAGCAGAAATTCGGCGAGGGGGTGTTATCCCACTGCGACACGCTCGATATTACGTTTGCCTGCATCGGCGGGGTAGACGCCCTGCACACCTGCCTCGACTTCATACGCCTTAATCCGACAAAAAAAGCGATAGTGGTCACGACAGACATTGCCAAATACGACCTTGGATCCACCGGAGAGTACACGCAGGGAGCGGGTGCTTTGGCGATGCTCATTACCGCTGACCCGCGCATCATTGCATTTTCGGCCGAGGTTGCCGTAAGCACCAAAGGCGTATTCGACTTCTTCAAGCCCTACCGCACGGTTGCCAAGGGAGATATTACCGGAAATGGCGCTAACGAGCCGTGGTTTGATGTGCTGGAAGCCGAAATCGAGATACACAAGGACCAACCTGTATTCGACGGGCAGTATTCCAACCAATGCTATACCGACAGGACCAAAGAAGCTTATTTCCGTTTTAAGGAAATTACAAATACAACAGGCTCACTTTATGAAAGGTGGGAAGCGATCCTGATGCACCTCCCCTACGCTTTCCAGGGACGCAGGATGTTCCCCGAAATTTACGGGCTCGATGCTGAATCTACGCTGCTTACCGGAAGTGAGGAACCAACAGAATATCAATTAAAAATAAAGGAAATCGCCAAATCGGATGCGTACAGGAAGTTCGTAGCCGAACGCCTGCAATTTGCCGAGACTGCATCTTCGCTCATCGGGAACCTGTACACGGGATCGGTTTTCATGGGGCTGCTTTCAGCGTTAAGCCACTATGCGCAAAACGGCACTGAAATCTCAGGGAAGAAATTTGGGTTCCTGGCCTATGGCAGCGGCTCGAAATCGAAGGTGTTTGAAGGCACGGTACAGCCCGGCTGGAAGGATGCCATTGCCCAAACGCAGCTATTCCAGACATTAGCCGAAAGCCACGAAATCGGTTTTGAGACTTACCTGCAACTACATAAAAAAGAATTGAAAAACAGTTTACTTACCCCTAAAAACGAATGGTCGCTTCATCGCATTGAAAAGCAAGACCCGAATTTACTGGGTGCAAGATATTATGAGTGGGCGGAGTAAAGCCTAATTCTTCCTTAATTGACCTGACAGCTTCGTTAAGGTCATTGGTTGTTTTGATGTACATGCCGTTATTAGTCCCTTTAAAATAAGGCATGCCGTTTTTGGCGGTAACCAGCATCACCCGATCTACGTCAGCAGGCTGGCGGCCTTCGGCAAATTCGAGCAGCAGCACATTACCTTCGAGGTAATAGCGGCCACAGTAGTAGGAAGCATTAACTCCGAGAAAGTTCTCCCGAAATACAAACGTCCCGTTTTTCCTGAGCTTAAGCTTGTACAGCGCCATTTTATCCGATCGCTCCGCCACAAGCACGGTGCGTGAAAAACGGTTGAGAACATCGCCACTGCGAGCCATTCGGTCTTCCCGTGGCATCAGGGCGCAACTTGTGAGGGATAAGGTGATGAGAAAGAGAATGGCTATCTGTTTCATGACTAAGGTGTTGATGGGTAAATATATGCAAAATAATATTTGATGAATGTTATCTTTTTAGCATCAAATATTTCTGGCAAATTATACCCGGAACAAAGCCTTTTTTCTGCGCAATCTTCCTAACTCAATAAAATTTCGCAATAATCTCCTTATTTTTGATGTCCAAACAAAAAGCTACATCATGAAATACCACCAGATAGACAGCAGCCTTTTCATTAAGAACCGTAAAAAGTTCATGGCCGAAATGAAGCCGAAAAGCGTTGCTGTATTCAACTCTAACGACATTTACCCGATAAGTGCCGACAGCACCATGCCGTTCCAGCAGCACCGCGACATCTTTTACCTGAGCGGCGCCGACCAGGAGGAGAGCATCCTGCTGCTTTGCCCCGATGCACCATACGAGCACCTGCGCGAGATATTGTTCCTGCGTGAGACCAACGAGCATATTGCCGTTTGGGAAGGCGAAAAACTAACCAAGGCACGCGCCACCGAAGTATCGGGCATCAAAAACATCCAGTGGCTGAAAGATTTTGAAAAAACGCTTTTCGAGGTGATGACCTATTGCGATACCATCTACATCAATACTAACGAGCATTACCGCTCTGCCGTGGAAACACAGACGCGCGAGGACCGTTTCATCAAATGGTGGAAGGAAAAATACCCGGCGCACCAGGTCGCCAAAAGCAACCCGATATTACAGCGACTGCGCTCGGTTAAAGAGCAGGAGGAGCTGGACCTGATGCAGAATGCCTGCAACATTACCGAGAAAGGCTTCCGCCGCCTGCTTGGCTTTGTAAAGCCGGGCGTTTGGGAATACGAGATTGAGGCTGAGCTGATCCACGAATTCGTGCGCAACCGTTCCAAAGGGTTTGCCTACACGCCTATCATAGCTTCGGGTAATAACGCCAACGTACTGCACTACATCGAGAACAACCAGCAATGTAAGGACGGCGACCTTATCCTGCTCGACGTAGCCGCCGAATATGCCAACTATTCGTCCGACCTTAGCCGAACCATCCCGGTGTCGGGACGCTATACGCAAAGGCAGAAGGATGTGTACAACGCTGTACTCCGCGTAAAGAACGAAGCCACCAAAATGCTCGTTCCGGGCACATTATGGAAGCAGTACCATGTAGAAGTGGGTAAGGTGATGACATCAGAACTGCTTGGACTCGGCCTTATCGATAAAGCCGACGTGCAGAACGAAGACCCTGCATGGCCGGCGTATAAAAAATACTTTATGCACGGCACCTCGCACCACCTGGGACTCGACACGCACGACTATGGCCTGCTTGCCGAGCCGATGCAAGCCAATATGGTGTTTACCGTAGAGCCGGGCATCTATATCCCTGCCGAAGGTTTCGGCATACGCCTTGAAGATAACGTGGTGGTACAAGCCAGTGGTGAGCCATTCAACCTGATGAAAAATATTCCTATCGAGGTAGAGGAGATTGAGAGTTTGATGAATTCTTAGTTCGAAAGTTTCAAGTTTAAGGTTTAAAGTTGCTTACTCCTGCCGAATAATTTAGGCAGCCTATTTTTTAATGTAACATGAATGCAATCGTAACAAACTCAAAACCAACAACTACAACGTTTTATCCATTCACCAAATTAATAAGTCATTTTATCGAAAATAAATCATAAATCATAATTTACATAACATAATTTTATAAGTTTAATACATCAAACATTGGCCAATTGTTTTTTCGTAAAGCCGAAAACGATAAGTAGGCTCAACCAATAATTTATTATATTATGAAAAAGCTATTAATAAGCATTTTTGCATTTGGTGTACTTTCTTTACTACTCTACAATTGCTCAGACAGTTCAGACGAATCTTCAACTTCATCCATTGAAGCTTCTAAATTCAGAAAAGCTGGCGATCCAATTATTATTGGATATGTTGATTCAGGCTCTAACTATGTTGTTTATACAGACAGTGTGCGATATATAAAACAGCAATGGGAAACAAATTACAATACCACAATTACAGATTTCTCAATTGAGAAAACTAAAACTGTAGCAAGTCCTGAAGATCCAAACGACCAAGGTGGTAATGATGTATTCCTGATTGTTGCAAAAACTTCAGGCGGCTACAGAATAGCAATGGCAATTTCTAAACCATCGAATAACTTTCTTGCTCCTGCGGACCCAACATTTAGTGTTGCGTGCAGCGGCTGTCCTCAAGGTTGCAATATAGAACCTTATGGGGGAAACGGAAGACTAAAATACAGGTGTGCTGACCCGTGTTCAACTTGCACGAAAACTGAGACGCTAACTAATGCTCCTACGCCAACTAATTAAAACTTTCTATAATGTCATTAAATCTGCTAATATTTATTCTCTTATCACAATCTTGTTTTTACGGACCCAAAGGCTTAACATTGACTCAGTTGGAACAAGGACATAAAATAGGTTTTGTGAAAAATAAAGAAAATATTATATCAATCGACTCAATCAAGTTCAAGGAGCAGTGGGAAAAAATATTGCCTTTGCCGGATGTGAAGTTGGATAAAATTGAAATTCGCAGGGGATTTACCAAGGGTGAAAGAGAAGAGGAGTTTTATATGCTAATGGCTTATGATTATGAAAGTAAGCTAAAAACTGCAAGATGGCTAATAAAAAAAGATGGTAGTTTCTATTTTTATAAAAGCCCTGTTGACGAAAGCAATCTTAACCATCCTTTTTTTCGAACATATTTTACTTGCTATGGAGATTCAGGGGATTGCAATCCACATGTATTTATAATAGATAATCGCTACTATTGGACATCTACAGAAAAATTTTATTGTGACCCCAATAGTCCGTGTAAAAGCTCTTCAATATTTTTTCCTGACGAATAAAGTTTTAAATCAATCTAAACAGCCTGCACATTGCAGGCTGTTTTTTGTTTATTATAACACACAAAATCTCCAATAACTTTTATTTTTGTCACGATGATAATGTTTTTCCACAATAGCGAGCAACCCTGAACCCCAAACCCCGAACTATGAACCAAATAAACTATAAAAATATCGACATCGCTTACTCGGATACCGGCAAAGGTACTGCCATTGTATTGCTGCACGGCTTTTTGGAGAACAGCACCATGTGGCACTATTTTGCGGGAGAGTTTGCTAAGAAGTACCGGGTAATTACTGTCGACCTGCTGGGGCACGGGCAAACCGGGTGTTTAGGCTACATCCACACCATGGAGGATATGGCCGATGCCATTCATGCCGTGCTGCACGAGCTGCGCATCCGTAAGGCGGTATTCATGGGGCATTCGATGGGCGGGTATGTGGCTTTGGCCTTCGCCGAATTATACCCCGACATGGTTAAGGGCATCGTATTGCAAAACTCCACCTCCCTGGCCGATAGCGATGAGCGTAAAAAGAATCGTGACCGTGCCATAAAAGCGGTAAAGCAAAACTACACAGCCTTTATAAGGATGTCTATTACCAACCTTTTCAGTGAGGATAACCGCGAACAATTTGCCGCCGAAATCGAAACGTTACGCACAGAAGCCCTCAAAACACCTTTGCAGGGCATTGTTGCCGCGCTTGAGGGTATGAAAGTCCGCAAGGATCGTGAGGTCATATTGCACTTTGCCCCCTATCCTATCCTGCTGGTATTGGGTAAACAGGACCAAAGCCTGGTGTATGATGAGCATGCCGGCCAGGCAGAGGGTACTGATGTAAAGTTCGTGACGTATCCGCACGGTCACATGAGCCACATTGAAAGCCGGGATGAACTGCTGAAAGAAGTTTTGGAGTTTTTTAAAAATTGCTAGTTATTTTCCGTTCAGCGTCATTGCGATCGCAGTTTACGGAGCGTGGCAATCTATATTCGCTTGTAATTAGTATGATATATTGAAAGATCGCTTCGTCGTTCCTCCTCGCGATGACAGGGCCGGAAACTGTGACCGAAAAATCTAAACCTTCTCCACAAAATCAATTTCCTGATCTAAAATTTCATTAATCAACCCGACCAACTGCGTTTTGAATTCCTCCAGCAGCTCACTATCCACCACATCCCTTTCCGGCGCCGACCTGTCATAACCGTCTTTGAATCCAAAGCTCATGAAACCGTTTTTCATATTTTTAAACGATATGATGCCTGCTTCGGTTTCGAGCCCGCCTGCAAGCTCTTCGTACATAAAAACGTATGTGAGCAACTGGATAACCTTTTCATTCTTTATATCTCCTGTGAGGCCTTCCCAGGCTTTTAGTGTAAGGTCACGCTTCTCTACTTTGCCCGTTTTATAATCCACAATGCGCAGCCTGCCGTTGCGCTGTTCTATACGGTCAATGTTACCGGAAATAAGGACAGGATAAGGCAGCCGGTCATCGTTCAGCCAGCGTTCGTATCGATGTTCCAATGCCAATACCTTTACAGCATCGCCATTGATTAATCCGTTCTTTTCCTGCTTCAGGAAATTGTGCACGTTGCGCTTGGCCACCTCAAAAGCCAGCAGGTTGCGCCCCTTGCGTATCTCACCTTCCTTATACACTTTCCTGAACTGCACCATCACCTCATCATCGGCAAGGGCTGCCATGTTATCTACATCATTTACCGAAAGGAATTTATTGAGGTAAGGCTTGTACAATTCTTCCAAAGCCCCATGGATAATGGTGCCCAGGGTATTCAGGGCAATGCTCTCCTCTACTTCTTCCGTTTCGCGGATGCGCAGTATTCGTTGGTAGTAGAACTGTATCGGGTTGCGGATATACCCGGTCAGCGCAGATGGCGAAAAGCCTTTGTCCGTGGCTATTTCTTTTAGCCTGTCCATTACCTTTTGGGTCTTGGGCACCGTCATGGGCGTGTAGGCCTTATCGGGCAGGTAAGCGTTATAGATTACGCTCTCAAGGTTGTGCGCAGGCTGCTTCTCTATTTCGAGCTGGGTCAGGAAACGGCTGCGCTCACCGGCATCAAGCCCCTCGCTTTCGGTATTGTAAAGCAGGTAAATGTTCTTGGCCCGCAGCAGCAGGTGGTAAAAGTGGTAGCTGTATATGGCATCCTTTTCCTTGTAGGTGGGCAGGCCCAACTCGCGCTTTACATCATAAGGAATAAAAGAATTCTGCACCTTGCCGGTTGGAAATTTGCCCTCATTGACCGATGTGATGATCACGTTGTCAAAATCGAGCACGCGGCTTTCCAGCACCCCCATGATCTGTAGTCCCGAAAGCGGCTCCCCCTCAAACGAAACCTCAGCCAGCTCTATAACCTGCTTGTATATGGAATGCAGCACCGCAATGTTGTCCATCCCGGGGTGTGCCTCATAATAATTGATAAGCTTATTGATAACCTTGAAAATCGAGTAAAGAAACGCCTTAGTGATTTTATCCTCTTCTTCATCGGTGCCAAGGAACGATTTTATCATCAGCAAAAGCTGTGACAGCCTTTCCAGTATCTGCCCGGCATTGTTTTCCCACCGCTCAAAAAGCAAGCTGAAGAATGGTGTGTGCTCACCCTGTATCTCGAACAGTTTTGCAAGCGAAAAGAAAGTAAAGTTATTGCGGTTTATAATGTCGACAAGCTTGTCAGCGCCTACATACGGTTCGACCAACGGGTGCGTGAGTATGTCAAGCACTTCGCGGTAGTACAGCGTGTAACTCTTCTCGCTCCTGCCAAGGGAATTGGTGTGCAGCTTGAAGAGCTTTTGGATCAATATCTGTGCAGGGTTGTTGCGGCTGCTATAGCCCATAGTGATGTTCAGGCTGCCCACACTTGCAGGGAGGCTGTACAAAACAGGTATCAACAAATTTTCCTCGCCTAATACCAAAGCCGTTTTGTCGAGGGTTTGGCCGCCGCGCTGTATCTGCTCGATGATTTCGCCCGCAATTTTGGCCTGCCCCACAGTTTTAGGCGTACCGATGATCTTTATGTTCTTGGATTGGCTGAATTCGTCCACGATCCACTCAAACGGATGTGTAGTGTACTGTTTCCATTCCTTTTGGAAACGGCGAATAAATAGTCCTGCATCGTGATAAGGGTCATTAAGGAATGCATGATCGATATCCCAATATACCCTTGCCTGCTCTACAGAAAGCAGGTGCTGTATGATTTTTTCCTCTGCGGCATTCAACGCGTTGAACCCTGCAAACACCAACTGCTCCTTTTTGAACGCATTCGAAAAATGGTTGATATTGCCCACTGCCTCACGATAGATGAGCCCTTGGTAGCCCACACCCTTTTCGAGCAGATGCTTATACAGCGCATCGTAATACAAAGGGAGCTGTTTCCAAAATTCCAGGTAGTTAGCGATCATCGTGGTGCGCTTGTTCACATCTACGGCCCAGTGTTCTATTTCCTGTATGTTCTCAAGATATGTTAACACATATTTGGGGTCTAGCAGGTAGCGGTCAATCTCATTGAAATCCTGAAGCAGGGTCTTAGCCCAGTTGGCATAGGTTTCAAAAGGCTGTTGCTTGTCTTTAGGGGTGAGTCCGAGGTAAATATTATAAAACTCAAAAAGCAGTTCTATGGCATCAATAGAGCGTATGCCTGCAACGTCCTGTATAAAATCTTCAATACTTACGATCTCAGGGGCAAAAATGGTTCCGTCCAATTTGCGCTTCAGGGCCTCGATAAGGAAAACCTTTGCCCTTTTATTGGGCAAGACAATAACAATATTAGATAGCGAACCGCCGTAATTGGCTGTGAGTTCGGTGCTGAGCTTATCAAGAAAGGTTGCATCTGCCATGCTATAAAAATAAAAAAACGTCCCGATAGTATCGGGACGCCTTTCATTTATTTTGGTTATATAAACTTATTCTTTGATAAGCTTTATTTCAACCCTCCTGTTTTGGGCTTTGCCCGCAGCAGTTTTGTTAGTTGCAATTGGCTTAGTTTCGCCATAACCTGTAGACATTAGCCTGTCTGAAGCGATACCGCCTTCGATAAGGAAGTTCCTTACAGCAGCAGCCCTGTTTTCAGAAAGCGTTTGGTTAAGTGCGTTGCTGCCATCGCTGTCAGTGTGCCCTTCTACGCTGAATTTAGCTTGTGGATACTCTTTGAAGATAGCAAGCATAGAGTTAAGAACCGGCATAGTTTCTTCTTTGAAAGTAGCTTTACCACTGTTGAACAGGATAGTCCTTGCAAATTCGTTCAGACGCTTGATTACTTCTTCAGTAACTTCAGGACAACCACGGTTTGCAGCAGTACCTTTCACGTTAGGACATAGATCATCTTTGTCAAGTACACCGTCGCCATCTGTATCTGGCCATGGGCATCCGCCATTTTCTTTAGGACCGGCAACTTCAGGACATTTGTCATCTTTATCGGCAATGCCATCGCTATCGCCATCAGGACATCCCTGGAATTGAGACAGACCTGCTACATCCGGACAAGCGTCATCTTTGTCAGCTATACCGTCACCATCGCGGTCAGGACATCCCTGGAATTCAGGAAGGCCGGCTTCTTGCGGACAAGCATCGTCTTTATCAGGAATACCATCGCCATCAGTATCAGGACATCCCTGGAATTTCTCAAGGCCTGGTTCTTCCGGACAAGCATCGTCTTTATCATAAATACCGTCACCATCAGTATCTTTACCGCCAAATTTGAAGGTAAGACCTGCAAAGTGCTGTATATGCCTTGGCACGTTAGCTTCAGCCTGGTCTTCAAACGTGTGCTTGTAAGTAGACTGTAGTGTAAGGGCAACGTTTTCTGAGAACCAGAAGTTAATACCAACACCACCGTTTACAGTACCATTACCCATGTCATCAATCCATGTGTAACCACCACCTACGTGAACGAATGGATTAAACCAGCTTTTTTGCAGGAAACCATACTTGATCATACCGTCAACACCATAATAAGTAAGGTTGTCAACGTCAGTCCTGATATAGTCCTGCGTACCCGGGGTACGTGTAACTATCTTGTCGATTTTGTTTACAGATCCTGTAAGTCCAAATGAGAAGCCATCACCAACGTGCCTTGACACGTTAATGTAAGATATTGACGGAAGGATGTTCCAGTCATCAAATTGGAAATACTGGCTGAACTGGTCGCCGAATTCTGACGCAGCACCAAAGCGGGTATTTACCGCGTTGACACCGAATGAGATTGCCCAAGGGTTGTCTTCGTCCTGCGCCTGGGCATTAAGTCCCAGAACCATTAGTGCAGCGACAAATAGTTTGTTAAGATGTCTCATACTTTTTTGTTTTAATTACGAAAGGTTATATGTGACAAAATTACAGTGTTAAAACAACACAGCAAAACGTTTTATTAATAATTATCCTACCTTTTTGCCCAAATTGTAGTTAAATCAGTGTTAAAGCTTTGCCAACTTCAGTAAATGCATTAATGGCCTTATCCAAATGTTCCTGCGTATGTGCTGCCGAAAGCTGTACCCTTATCCTCGCTTTGCCCTTGGGAACCACCGGAAAGAAAAATCCTATCACATAGATTCCCTTCTCCAATAGCGCATCAGCCATTTGCTGCGAAAGCTTAGCATCATACAGCATTACCGGAACTATGGCCGAATCGCCGTCAATGATATCGAAGCCTGCTTTTTTCATACCGTCCTTAAAATAGTTGGTATTCCATTCCAGTTTATCGCGGAGGGCAGTGTCTTTTTTAAGAAGCTCGAACACTTTAATTGAAGCGCCCACGATTGAAGGCGCGAGTGAATTCGAGAAAAGATATGGTCGGGAGCGCTGCCTTAGTATTTCAATGATTTCTTTTTTACCGGTTGTATAGCCGCCCATGGCACCTCCAAGCGCTTTGCCCAGTGTACCGGTTATGATGTCTACCCTGCCCATAACCCTCTTAGCCTCCAGTGTACCTTTGCCCGTTTCGCCAATAAAGCCGGCTGCATGGCATTCATCCACCATAACAAGGGCATCGTATTTATCGGCCAGGTCGCATATTTTGTCCAATGGGGCAACAAGGCCATCCATGGAGAATACACCATCGGTCACAATGATCTTGAAGCGCCTGCCTTCTGCATTGGCTTTTATCAGCTGCTCCTCCAGTTCCTGCATGTTGCTGTTCTCATAGCGATAGCGTGCGGCCTTGCACAGGCGAACCCCATCAATGATTGATGCATGGTTCAGGCTGTCAGAAATGATTGCATCCTCTTCACCAAGCAAAGGCTCGAACACACCTCCATTAGCATCAAAAGCAGCCGCATATAAAATGGTATCCTCTGTACCGTAAAAATCAGCAATCGCCTTTTCCAGGTTTTTATGGATATCCTGGGTACCGCAGATAAAGCGCACCGATGACATACCAAAGCCATGAGTGTCAAGTGCATCTTTTGCCGCCTGTATCACCTCCGGATGCGATGAGAGCCCCAGGTAGTTGTTCGCACAAAAGTTAAGCACTTTCTGGCCGTTGTCAAGTGTAATTTCCGCTCCTTGCGGCGACGCAATAATACGTTCTTTTTTATACAACCCGTTCTCCTTTATTGATTCGAGCTCGGCTGCTAAATGTTGTTTGATTTTTCCGTACATTTTTAGTCTGTTGTTTATTAAACCTGCAAGCACAAGGTTATTGCAAATATATTATAATTTACTATTTTCTATTACGGAATTTCCATAATTGTGACCCCGTTTCCAATATAAACTAATGATTTTTTAACCACAATCAATCCCATTGCCTCAAGAGCTTTTTGGTAATCGGACAATTGCCTCTCATATTTTGGCAAATGTGTACCGGTTTTATAATCCAGGAGCCATGCTTTACCATCCTTTACCGCTACCCTGTCCGGTTTAATGGTAGCCAGGCCATTGGCAATAATGCTTTGCTCGCCAAATATGGCCATGCCTTCTGCAAAGAAATCTGCAAGTTGCGGGTGGCTAATGACTTCTTTAAGGATTGCCTCAACATCCTCCGATTGCGAATGTACAATCAGGCCGTTCTCAATCGCCTTCATGATTGCAAGGGGGATATCATGGGCCGTTTTTACGAATGATAATATTTCGTGCATCACGTTACCAAACTCGATTGCCTTTAACTGCTTTGTCCCCCACATAAGCGATTCGCGTTGTGCTATCTTTACGGCACGCGGGTTAAACCGTTCCTTCACTACCTGAATGGTTTGCTGCGGCCTGTTGTGGCTTTCCCTGTCCGATAATTTTCCCGGATGGCCGAATTCATATTCCGCTTTTTGGTTTTCAAATAAGCCTTTTTCCATCAGGTACCTTATAAAGTAAGACGACATATTGTTGGTCAGTTCTCCTTTTGCCGTAAAATTCCTGTTGGAAATGATATAAAGTTGCTCCTCCGCACGGGTGAGCGCCACATATAATATGTTGATATTGTCAAGCAGTTCCTCCTGCGATTTCATAAAATACATTTCTGCCGCCTTTTCACCATATTCGGCGACGGCCCTGCTGCTGTCAATGAGCGCTTTTTGGAATTCAAAAGTTTCATCATCCAGTTCGAGCCACAACTTGTCGCGGCGGGAACGCGCATAATCTTCCTCGGCAAATGGAAAAATGACCACGGGAAATTCCAGCCCTTTCGATTTATGTATTGTCATGATGCGAACTGCATCATTGCCTTCCGGCGAAGGGATGCTGAATTTGGAACCGTTATTGTCCCAGTATTCCAGAAAATCACCAATGCCTGATTGCGTGCGGATATCCCTTTCCAGTACCAGGTCGAGGAAATACTGCACATAGCTCTGGTTGCTCTTATCCTTGATAAACGCATCCACAATCGTTTCCACTGCTTCATACAGCGATCGCTTCCTGCAATTTTTAAAGGAGATATGTATATCATGCCTGCCAAGCCAAATTTGCAGCGCTTCCTCGTCAGGCTGCTCCATCCCCTCGGCGATGAAGTCGTGGACAGCCAGGCCATCGTTTTGTGTGCTTGCTGCAAAATACAGGAACTGCGCCTTCGCTTCAATGTTGGCATTGCTTTTCAGGTAACGCAGCAGGCTGATGATGAGCTTTACCTCTGTGGCATTTTCTATAAGAAGCGTTTCCGACGATAATATCGGTATCGCATTTTCGGTAAGGTAATTGGCCAGTAATACACCGGGCTGCCTTTTCCTGGTGAGCAGCACGATATCTTTATATTGGAATCCTTTTTCGCGAAGGTTTTGGATGGTTGCCAGTGTGGCCTGAAGGTAAAGTTCCTCTTTGCTTACCTCATCTTCCAAATCGTCCTGCTGTATTTCGGGCAGGAAAGAGATATTAACATAACCGCCTTTTTTTGTGTTATGTTCCTGCCTGCTTGTAGCATACATTGCCTTGTAATCTTCATTCTCAAATTCTTCCGAGAGGAAACCAAAAAACTCATTGTTGAAGTTTATTACTTCACTATAGCTGCGGTAATTGGTATCTAATGGTATTGTTTTTCTATCTGGATTAGAAAATGGGTTGTAACCATTAACCAAATTTATAAATTGTTCTGCTTTGCCTCCACGCCAGCGGTAAATAGACTGCTTCGGATCTCCTACTATCATTAATGAACCCTTAACACCCTGAAGATCTTCTGAAGCAAGAACATCTTTAATGAGTGGGATTAGATTATGCCACTGCATTTGAGAGGTATCCTGGAACTCATCAATAAAAAAGTGCCTGTACCTCTCACCAAGCCTTTCATAAATGAATGGCGCGGGCTGGCTTTGTATCTCTTTATGGATGATGGCGTTGAACTCCGATATTGAAAGGACGTTCTGTTCCTTCTGGATGCGCTCCAGCTCCTGCCCGATAGAGTTGAGCAGCGAGAGCGGTGTGATGTTCTTTAAAAAAGCATGGTAAAAATTGCGTTTCTCATAGTTCTTATAAGCGTTTGCCAAAAGCGCCAGCAGCCGGGGCAACAGCGCCTCTATTGCATCACGGTCTTTTGCAGATTTGTTTATCTGTACATCTTCGGGGGAGTGGAATTTTTTATGCGAACTGCTCAAAGTCCCTTCTTTAATGTACCCAATGTGGTTAGGGAATGTACCGCGGGAAAACGATGCCGGGTCAATACCGCTGACTTCGAGGAGTTCGCCCAGTTCCGTACCTATGTTTTTACATTCCAGTTCCAGAGATGCAATGGTTTGCCTGAGCTTTTCGCGGATAAAAATAAACTCTTCTATCGACTTGTCCTTAAATTGGTGCAGCTCATTGCGATTGTTCTCATCAATAAGCAATTTGCCGGTATCGAACAGTTCACGGGTAACGTCCCAGCTCTTGTCGTTGTCTGTTTTATCCAATGAAAAATCAACAAGCAGCGAGGTAAGCACATCGTTCTCGCCTGCCTTGGCTATGATGGCATCAACCGCCTCCTGCAGCAGCATATCTGTTTCGAGCGATACGTCAAATGACAACGGCAGGTTCAGGTCATGGGCAAACGCCCGGATCACTTTGTGCGTAAAACGGTCGATGGTAGATATATCAAACGATGCGTAGTTGTGTATGATGTTTTTAATGATGGAGCGCGCTTTGTCATGGATGGTGGCAATCGATAGTGAAGTTTCTGCAGACAGCGCTTTCATGAGCTCGTAAGCCCCAACAGGAGGCTCCTCCTTTGCAAAATCAGAAAGGTTCTGGATAATGCGGCCTTTCATCTCCTCTACAGCCTTGTTCGTAAAAGTTATAGCTAATATTTTGCGATAGGCATCATCAGCAGGCGCCTGCAGCAATATGCGCAGGTATTCTTTGACGAGCATGTAAGTTTTGCCCGAGCCCGCCGAGGCATTATATATGGAAAAAGCCGTTTGAGCCACTTAAAATGAAGTGTTTATCATTACATTAACTAAATTATCACAAATTCTTATTTTGTGAGAAGCTATAAATCTGTAAATTTGGATTTAAAATTAGTACTAATCTTTTAAATATACCATCTTATGGCATTTGAATTACCTAAACTTCCCTACGCATACGATGCCCTGGAGCCGCACATAGATGCCCGCACCATGGAAATTCACCATACAAAGCACCACAATGCTTATACTACTAACCTGAATGCCGCCATCGAAGGTACCGACCTTTCCGGCAAAACCATCGAGAACATCCTTATCAATCTTGATATGTCGAATAAGCCCGTAAGGAATAACGGCGGCGGGTTCTATAACCACAACCTGTTCTGGACGATACTTTCTCCGAAAGGCGGTGGGGAGCCAACTGGCGAGCTGGAGGAAGCGATCGACAAAGCGTTCGGTTCGTTTGAAGAATTCAAGGCAAAATTCGCGAAGGCGGCAGCTACGCAGTTTGGATCCGGATGGGCATGGCTTTGCGTACACAAAGGCGGCAAGCTGGACATTTGTGCAACACCTAACCAGGATAACCCACTGATGCCGGAAGTTGGCTGTGGCGGGACACCTATACTTGGCCTTGACGTATGGGAGCATGCTTACTACCTGAATTACCAAAACAGGAGGCCTGATTATATCGAGGCTTTCTTTAATGTGGTAAACTGGGAAGAAGTAGCAAGGCGATTTGCCATAGAAAAATAGTCTTTTAATTTATATATCAAAACGGGTTCCGGAAGGTACCCGTTTTTTATTTATCAATCATGGCAAAAGAAACAGCGATACTTTTTAAGGACCAGGCGTATTTTACACCTGTAAATATTATCAGGTGGATGAAATTTTATATTTTGTCAGAGGAAGCTTTTACCAAAGTCTTCCCCGAAGCATCTGCGGAAATTTCCAGTTATTTTTTCTGGGATCAACATCTGGGATACGGTGGACTGGCAGGGGACAGTTTCAATCTGGATCATTTTCTTGATAACAGCAATATTGATAGGTTCTCCATGATCGTTGCTGCTCTACTGGACAGCTATTCAATGTCAAAAGAAGAAATCCGTGCTAAAGTGATAGCCAGTGAAAAACTGAAGGAATTTGAAAGGATAAAGGTAGCACGCTTTTTAGCCGTCAACATTGACTTTGATGAAGCTTTTGGCGTAAAAGAACATTTTGAAATTCTGCAGCGCGCCCTTCAAAAGAGGACTTTTTATGAACTTTCGCATACCCCTATTGAGGATCTTGAAGGCGAATGGACATCTACATATGAGACGGGTGCTTTGGATTATAACTACAATATGACCGATTTTATGGCTCTGGGAAAGCAGGTAAAGCTGGTGATATCCAAACATGACCAGCGATTTTATATATCTACGTGGCTGGTGAAGGTGTATGACTATACTTCGCGCGAGGAGAGGGATCTCGCAGTGCGCCAAACCTACGTGACTTTTCGGAACGGGTATCTCCATCATCATTATGACACAGAGGGTGGATTTTATTTTTCTCACCGCAGTCCGGTATTCGATTATAAAGTTGAGACGTTCCAAACGCAGTTTGGCGATGTAGGATTTACATTCCGGCGAACCTTACAGGGATAAAAGGGCACGGCTTAAAATAAAAAAGGGAAAACGATCTGTTTTCCCTTTTTTTGCCCCCAAAAATACCGTAAAATTAAATTTACTAATGCTATTTTCTACAGCAAACATACCACAGTTTATTGTTTCCGCAAAACAAATCAGACAAAGTGCAATTAAAATCGATGAAATGCACGCAGATTGTTTTTCGATATATAGATTCAAAGATCGACATGCCGAATAACTTTTTAAAATAAAAAAGGGAAAACGATTTGTTTTCCCTTTTTTTGCCCCCAAAAATACCGTAAAATTAAATTTACTAATGCTATTTTCTGGTACAAACATACGGTGTTTCTTTTCCTTCCACAATTGTTTTAGATGAAACACCTAATAAACTCGTTGAAATGCAGTTTCGGGCTTTAATATGCCCTCGCGTCGTTACCTTCATAGAAATTGATAAAGGCGCGGTTCACTACCCTGTTGCCTCCCGGGGTGGGATAATCGCCGGTAAAATACCAATCACCAAGGTTTTTCGGACATGCCTTATGCAGGTTGTCTACCGTTTGGAATATGATCTTCACTTCAGCTTTTATATGATCCTCTTTCAGCATATGGGCAATCTTGTCGCTTATCTCCTGGTCGGTGAATGGCGCGTAGAACTCTTTCACATAGTTCACCACTTCATCATCCGGCAGGTTTTCCTGTGCTTTGGATTTTTTGTACACCTCTTCAATGATATGCTGCATCCCTTTTTCTTTCAAAAGCTGCTCTGCCGCACGGAAAGCCACAAGCCCCTCGAGCTTGGCCATATCAATGCCATAACAATCGGGGTAGCGTATCTGAGGAGCTGAGGAGACAATGACTATGCGTTTTGGATTTAGCCTGTCCATCATCTTAATGATGCTTTTTTTAAGGGTAGTCCCCCTAACAATGGAGTCGTCAATGATAACAAGATTGTCTTCCGGCCTGATAACCCCATAGGTAACATCGTATACATGCTCTACAAGATCGTCACGGCTGCTGTCTTCGGTTATGAAAGTGCGCAGCTTAACGTCTTTTATTGCGATCTTTTCCGTTCGGATCTTAACCGAAAGCAATTCTTTCAGTGTTTCCGCAGTAAGGGTATGCCTGTTTTCGAGTATGTGGTTGTTCTTTCTGTCATTTAAAAAGTCCTGTGCCGCCTCTACCATCCCGAAAAATGAAGTCTCGGCCGTATTAGGTATGTATGAGAAGACTGCATTGTCTGTATCATCCTCTATGGCTTCCAGCACCTGTGGCAGCACTAGCCTGCCCAATTCCTTGCGTTCCCTGTATATTTCAGCATCGCTTCCCCTTGAGAAGTATATGCGCTCAAACGAACATGCTTTTTTGGTTACGGGCGGGATAATTTCCTGCACGCTTACATTACCATTCTTTTTAATGATGATGGCATTGCCGGGCTCGAGTTCCTGCACTTTTTCGAAGGGAACATTGAACACGGTTTGTATTACCGGCCTTTCGGACGCTACTACTGCAATCTCATCGTCCTGGTAAAAATATGCCGGGCGTATACCTGCCGGGTCGCGGAATACAAAGCTGTCGCCGTGGCCCAAAAGTCCCGCCATGGCATAGCCGCCATCCCAAAACTTAGAGGCGCGTTTAAGTATCCTGGCAATATTCAGCCTTTCGGATATTACCGCCGAGGCTTCCTGCTTGGTATAACCTTCGTTCTTGCAGGTCTGGTAAAGCTCAGAGACTTCGTCATCCAGGAAGTGGCCAATATTCTCCATGATCGTAACGGTATCGGCTAGTTCTTTTGGGTGCTGGCCCAGTTCTACAAGATTGTCAAACAGCTGTTTTACATTAGTCATGTTAAAGTTACCCGCCACGATAAGGTTGCGGTGCATCCAGTTGTTCTGCCTCAGGAACGGGTGTACGCTCTCGATGCTGTTCTTGCCGAATGTTCCGTAGCGTACATGACCCAAAAACAATTCGCCAATATAAGGAATGTGCTCCTTTTGCAGGGCTACGTTGTCGTTATATTCAGGGTGAATGGCCAGCTCTTCGTTTATCCGCTCGTTAATCTGGGCAAAGATGTCCTGTATAGGCTGCTGCTGGTTCGACCGGACACGGCTGATATAGCGTTGGCCTGGCCGTACATCCATCTTGATGCTTGCAAAACCTGCACCATCCTGCCCACGGTTGTGCTGCTTTTCCATCAGCAGGTACATTTTCTGTATACCATAAAACGCCGAGCCGTACTTTTCCTTGTAATATTCCAAAGGCTTCAGCAGCCTTAATAGTGCGATGCCGCATTCGTGCTTGATAGCGTCACTCATAGTTGTTGTATTGTCGTTGTTGTTGTTTTTATCATTAAAAAAAGGCCCGCAATGAGGCCTTTAATTTTTATTCTTCTTCTTCAAGCGCAATTTCAAACTGCGTTAGCGATTTGAACTGTTGCAGGCGGTCCTGAACCTCTCCCTTTGTGAGCGTTTCCATTCGTTCGGTTCCGAATTTCTCCACACAGAATGATGCCAGGTTAGACGCGTAGATTATGCCATTCTTCATATTATCGAACGATACATTCTCGCTCTGCGCGATGTAGCCGGCAAATCCGCCGGCAAAGGTATCGCCCGCACCGGTAGGGTCAAATACTTCTTCAAGCGGCAGTGCCGGCGCAAAGAACACCTGCTTGTCGTTGAACAGCAAGGCTCCGTGCTCCCCTTTTTTGATGACCACATATTTAGGGCCCATGGTGTGGATTTTGGCAGCTGCCTTAACCAGCGAATATTCGCCCGAAAGCTGGCGTGCCTCTTCGTCATTTATAGTTATCACATCCACACGCTTCATTACATCAAGCAATTCCGGCAGCGCGCAGTCCATCCAAAAGTTCATCGTGTCAAGCACTACAAGCTTTGGCTTGGCTGTCATCTGGTCCAGCACACCCGATTGTACAATTGGGTGCAGGTTACCCAACATTACTACATCGGCATCTTTAAAGTGCTCCGGAACAACCGGATTGAAATCAGCCAGCACGTTAAGCTCAGTCGACAACGTGTCGCGCGAATTCAGGTCGTTATGGTAGCGGCCGCTCCAAAAGAACGTTTTTCCGCCCGGCACTGTTTCCAGACCTGTAAGGTCGATGTTTTTGCTCTTGAGCAGGTCGATGTGCTTTTGGTCAAAATCATCTCCGATTACCGACACTATGGCCGACTGTACTTTGAAAAATGAAGCCGAAAGGCCAATATAAGTTGCAGCGCCACCGAGTATTTTATCGGTTTTGCCGAATGGCGATTCAATAGCGTCATAAGCGACAGTGCCAACAATCAGTAATTTGTTCATAAAGGGTATGATTTTGAAGGCGCAAAGATAGTGTATAAGTTGGTGCGGTGCAAGTTAAAACAATCAAAGTGGCAAGCGGAATTTATTGGCTATTTGTGTATTTTTGGAAAAACACAGAAGTGAAAAAAGTATTGGCTCTTCTATTGATGATTTTGGTTACAGGATGCATTGACCATAAGGCGCAAGTCCCGCCGTTAAAGGAAATTCCAAAGGCAAGCAATGCTTTCCAAAATTTCCTGGCACAATTTCCCGGCCTCTCTTTTCCTATACAGGTAAAAGCATGCGGAGAGATGCCCGACCTTGAAATTTTAGATGGCGCGGCAAGCTATCCATACAACAGGAGGCCTGATTATATATTCGGTAAATTTAGCCTTAATGATGGCTGCGTAGCTGTAATAACATTTTCAACTGCGGACTGCATGCTGCCCATTCTCACAACTTATCACCCTGACGGTATTGAGATTGACTCAAAACCCCTGGCAGTAGGGCAATGCTCTGACGGTCCATGCTACAAGTGCGAGGAAGTTTTGCAGATCGGCAAAGACTTAACGATCCGTGTGGCTGACACTATGCAAACCTTTGAATGCGATGAAGACGACCTGCCCAAAGGCGCGCCGATTACAACAACCATTGTGTATAAAGAAGGAAAAATTACACCTTCGGGAAGGATAGAAATTAGTAAGGAAAAGGAGAAGCAGCTTTGATATAGCCGAAAAATCTGTGCACAAGTGCTAAAACCCCGGTCATCCGCGTTCCTTTTTCATACCTTTATGCTTTAAAGCAAATCATGGAAAACCAAAAAGAAGAACAGGCGCAAAACGAGCCGGTAAAAAGCAAAAAGGAAGACTATACAGGCGGCTGGGGCATACTCCTGCTCGAGGTATTTTGGATTTTTATCGTACATCACCTCTACCCGGTATTTTCCGTATGGGCGTGGGGAATGGAAAAAGGCAGCTTTACTTTTACACAGACCAATTTTTACATTTATCTTGCCCTGATCGTGCTGCCACCTACCTTTTTGAATATTTTGAAATTCATCAGACAACGTAAAAAACAGCAGCCCATCGGGCGGTACATTACTGCCCAGGTTGTAGTACTCATTGTATTTACGGCGATTATTTTTGGGTCTTTTTCATGGGATTTTTAAGTTAGATTTTTGGATATGATTTTTAGATTGTCAGACATTCTATATATTTATCAAAAAAAATCATTCCATGTTTTTCAGGCGAAAGAAACTCACCGAAACAGAATTTGCAAACAAATTTGCCCAGGCGCTAAGGCAAAAGATAAAAGGCATAGACATAATTTCCATCAATGGGCTTGAAGTAGTCTCTAAACTTGATGATTCCGACGAGCATCGCCATTTTCTCGACAACGCCTATATAGAGTACTCCCACGACACCAAAAAGCTAAAAGAAGTCATCGAGAAATATGCAAGTGTTTCAGCGGACTCTTTCCTGCCCAACGAGCCGGTAAGCCCGGAGAGCATTTTGCCTGTCATTAAAGGTAAGCAATTTATAAAGGGCCTTTTGGAAATCAATCCAAAGGCCGGGGCGCAACAGGTACTCGAGACATACAACTCCGATCTTGATATTTTTTACGTGGTCGATACCGAGCATGCCCTTCGCTACCTTACGAGCGATGAACAGGAGAAACTTGGCCTGGAGATGGATGAATTGCGTGAGCTTGCCATTCGCAACCTTGATAAATTTGATATACGCAGCCATGGTGAAGAAGGCTATTACATGATTACGGCCGGTGGTACCTATGAAGCCAGCATGATATTGCTCGACATTTGGAACAAAGGCAATTTTGACGTGAACGGCGATATCATCATCGGCATACCGGCACGCGACCTCCTTGTCGTTACCGGCAGCAAGGATTGGGCCAACCTGCATAAGATGTACGACCTCGTAAAAGAAGTCTCTGAAACAGGGAATTATTTAGTCTCTGATAAACTATTTGAGCTGAAAGGTGACCGGTTTGAGGTGTTGGGTTAAAAAAGTATCTAAAAAGTCTTAATCAATGCAATATCAAAAATTAAAAAAGTGCATCGACAGTGGCAGATTGCAATTGAGGCGTGGCGAGGCTATACAGCACTACCTGATTGTTATTGCCTTAGCTGGTTTCTCAATATTGGGAATTTACATTATGTTTTCGGCGAAAGATGAAGATCAATTTGAAAGGTCTGTGATCTTCTTTATAATTAGTTGCCTTATCGGGCTTCTGTTTTTGTTTATACAATACAGAAGGCTGCGGTTTGTAATGATCGAAACCGAGCTTTCTCAGGATGAAATTGCTGAAGTGATCAACAAGGTTGCCATGAGATTAAACTGGAAACAAACATCAAAAGGCAAAAATTATTATACTGCATCAACACCGACCAGCTTTTTGCAAGGCAGCTGGGGAGAGCAAATCACAATACTATTAAACGATAAAAAAGTCTACATAAACAGTATATGTGATCTTAAAAAACAATCATCTGTAACTGCCTTTGGCAGAAACAGAAAGAACGTTATCACATTTAAGCGGGAATTAAACCTTATTGAAATGGTCAAAAAAACTGCTAAAAATCGCTAAGGGCCCATCTTTCGCCTATGCATCCACATTTAGCTTGAGGTATTGGGATAAAAACAAGGCCATCCGTGCGGATGGCCTTTATATTTTAATGGCTCAGGCAACCCCGAACCAATAACGCTAAACCCTAAACAAATTAATCCCTTCCTGATATTTTAGCGAACAGCTTAAGGAACTCCATGTATAGCCATACTAATGTAATCATTAGCCCCATGGCACCAAACCACTCCATGTATTTCGGCAGTCTCCTTTGTGCGCCCTGCTCAATCATATCGAAGTCAAGAAAAAGGGTGAGCGCCGCTACTACAATCACAAACACGCTGATACCGATGCTCATCAGCGAACTGTCCTGGAACGAATGCCCTACAAGGTAGTTGCCGGTAAACATTGATATGATCCACGAGATAAGGTAATAGGTCATAATAGCAAGCACGGAGGCAATGACAACTGACTTAAATTGCTCTGTTACCTTCACTATCCCAAACCTGTACAGCAGGAAGCAAACCATAAAGGTTACCAAAGTACCACCAACTGCCTTAAGCACAACCCCCGGGTACATAACTTCGAGCACGACGGAAATACCTCCTACAAACAGCCCTTTGAATACAGAATATGCGGGTGCCAGTACACCTGAATAATTCGGCTTAAAGCCGGCAATAATCACGATGATGAACCCGGTTATGCCACCACCTAATGTAAGTGCATAGGGATGAACACCCTGGAACAGCATTAAATAACCTGCAAAGAATGCGCTCGTAACCAGTATAGCAAAAAGGAACATCGATTTATTGATGGCACCTTTCACCGTCATGGTTTCATTTTGGCTTACAGCATAAGCATCTTCCTGCGCGCCATAGCGGGAGGTTGGCGAAAACGATTTGTTATTAAAAAAAGGATTGCTTGATTTCATAGTTTCAATAAAAATTTATCCAAATATAGTTTTTTCCTGACACAAAACAAAAAGCTGCCCCTGTGGGCAGCTTTCTTATATCAAAACAAATGCCATTTAGTCGATTTCAGACACCCTCAGCGTATTTACCATTCCTTTGTCTGCCACAGGCATCGCAGCAAGGTTAATCAGTATGTCACCTTTTTCAACAAAACCTTTTTCCTTAGCCAGGTTGTTTACATCCTCAACCGTTTCGTCGGTGCTAAGGAAGGCATCATAATAGAAGGCCCTTACACCCCAAAGCAGGTTGAGTTGCGTAAGTATCCTCTTATTTGACGTAAATACCAAAATATGCGATGCAGGCCTCCATGCAGAGATCTGGAATGCGGTATATCCCGAATTCGTTAGTGTACTTATCGCTTTCGCCTTGATGGTATTAGCCATTTGTGCCGCGTGGTAGCAAATGGATTTTGTGATGAAACGCTTCGTCCTTACCTGCGGAACATTTTGCGGAACGTGGATAAGCGGTGAATCTTCAACTGCCTCGATGATCTGGGTCATCTTCTCGATAACCTGCACCGGGTAATTACCTACCGATGTTTCGCCCGAAAGCATTACCGCGTCGGCACCATCCATAACCGAGTTGGCTACATCATTAACCTCAGCACGGGTTGGCGTAAGGCTTGTAATCATGGTTTCCATCATCTGTGTGGCTACAATTACCGGTATGCGTGCTGTTTTGGCACGGTTGATAAGCTTCTTCTGGATAAGCGGCACTTCTTGTGCAGGCATTTCCACACCAAGGTCGCCACGCGCTACCATCAGGCCATCGCAAAACGCAACGATCTTATCGATGTTCTCCACACCTTCAGGCTTTTCTATTTTAGCTATGATCGGAATTTTATGGTCAGAATGTTCTGAGATAAGGTCCTGTAGCTCTTCAAGGTCTTTAGGTGTCCTTACGAAAGAAAGTGCAATCCAGTCTACGCTGGCAGCGATGGCAAATTTAGCATCGCGGATATCCTTTTCAGTAAGGGCAGGAAGCGATACTTTAGTATTTGGAAGGTTTACCCCTTTTTTAGATTTCAATGGGCCACCCTGTATCACAACCGCTTTAACACGGTCCTTTTTATTGGTTTCAAGCACTTCAAAAATAAGCTTGCCGTCATCAAGCAAAACCCTTTCACCTGCATTTACATCGGCAGGGAAAGCTTTATAGTTCATGTATACGTTATCAGCTGTCCCTGGTACATCATCTGCAGTCTGAAAAATAACTGTATCACCTTTATTTACGATAACATCCTCCTTCATCACCCCAACACGGAGCTTTGGTCCCTGAAGATCGGCAAGGATGGAAGTATTGTATCCAAATTCATCGTTAAGTCCGCGTATGATGTCGATGCGCTCCTGTACATCGGTGTAGTCGGCATGCGAAAAATTGATCCTGAATACATTTACACCGGCTTCGATCATGTCTTTGATCACTTCCCTTGTGCTGCAGGCAGGGCCTAATGTGGCTACAATTTTAGTTTTCTTGTTTGTCAACATTCTCTTAAAAAATTAAGTTATTTTTCGATTTTAGTTTATTGTGGTCAATAATATAAGCCGTTGTGATGTGTTTTACCGTCAGCAGGCTTCCTACTACGGTATCCAACGCAAAAACATCGGGCGTATTTTCTATTTTAAGTATATAATCCACTTTTTTGAGTTCGGGTAAGAGGAAAGTACTGGTTGCAACATTCATACCGGCTTGCCCGAACAGCGATTCTGATCCCGGCTGGGTTCCTACAATACTGTGCCTGTTCTGCACAAGGCTCCAAAGGGTATCGTTGCCGTCTTCGTAGGCAAACCTCGAAAAGCCGCTTTCGCCCCCGCGAATACTGTAGCTGATATCTTCAGCACTTTTTTCCAAAAGGATAGCAAGCTCCCTGTTAAGGAAATATGCCAGGCGGTAATCTTCAAGTGGGGAATGTATGGCAATCAATCCATAGTCGATTGTAATGAAATCGTCGATCGATAATTTGTGAATAGCCATACGAAGTATCCAAATAAGCCGTAAATATACTGCATATAACTCAGAATATGTGAAGAAAAATTAAACTTTATGTAAATTTTTTCACGAAAACGTTTGAGTAAACTATTAACTTGTGTTATTTTTTGTTAATTTTTTCCTGAAATGCAAAAAATGCTCTTTGTGAGGCTTTTTCTTCCGCTTTCTTCTTGGATGTGGCCCTTGCACGCGAAATTACACGCCCTCCAATGGTAAGTTTTACGGCAAAGTGTTTCTGTCCTTCCTTCCCGTTGTCTTCGTACACTTCGTAGTTGAATGGCTTCTTTTCTTTTTGGCACCATTCGATAACAAGGCTTTTATAGCTTATCACCTTACCTTCAAGCTTGGCAATGTCTACATAAGGCTGCACCACCTTTTTTTGTATGAACTTCTCGCAGTATCCAAACCCGCGGTCCAGATATATGGCCCCTATAAGCGCCTCAAAAAGGTTTCCGTGTATGTTCTCCCCAAAATGCTGAGCCGATACTTTGCTCTCTACCCATTTGATCAGGTTAAGGTCGCGGCCCAACTCGTTAAGGTGCTCACGGCTCACGATCTTGGAGCGCATTTTGGTAAGGTAGCCCTCATCGCCGGTAGGCACTTCATTGAAAAGGTGGGCGGCTATAACCGATCCCAGCATCGCATCACCCAAAAATTCCAGGCGCTCATAGTTAACCGGGTGGCCATTTTCATCCACCTTATTGGAAGACCTGTGCGTAAAAGCCCTCCTGTAATGCTCAAGGTTCAGCGGGACAAACCCCAGCATTTTGTTTATTTCCTCAAAAAAAAGCCCGCCTTCCTGGGGAAGACGGGGATTTTTTGAGAATATTTTTTTAAAGAAACCCATATAAGGATTACATATCAAGTTTTTTAACCAACACACATGCATTGTGGCCGCCAAACCCAAAAGTATTGCTCATAACTACTTTCATATCCCTTTTTTGGGCCTTGTTGAAGGTAAAGTTGAGCTTAGGGTCTATGTTCTCATCATCCGTAAAGTGGTTGATGGTAGGCGGAACCATGCCATGCTTGATGGAAAGTATCGAAGCGATAGTCTCTATAGCCCCGGCAGCCCCAAGCAGGTGGCCTGTCATTGATTTCGTAGAATTCAGGTTGAGTGTATAGGCATGCTCCCCGAACACCTCCAGTATCGCCTTAGATTCGGCAATATCACCCAGTGGTGTAGAAGTGCCGTGCATGTTTACGCCATCCACGTCGGTAGGTTTCAGGCCCGCGTCGCGAAGGCAGTTCAGCATCACATTGCGTGCGCCTAACCCTTCCGGATGCGGTGCGGTAATGTGGTGGGCATCGGCACTCATGCCGCCCCCGCCAATTTCGCAGTATATATTGGCACCCCTTGCTTTGGCGTGCTCATATTCTTCAAGTATAAGTGCGCCGGCACCTTCACCCAGTACAAAGCCCTCACGGTCCTTGTCCATCGGCCTTGATGCGGTTTGCGGATCGTCATTGCGGGTAGATAGCGCGTGCATGGCATTAAATCCGCCCATACCGGCAATGGTTACCGCTGCTTCACTGCCCCCTGTTACCATAACATCGGCATGGCCAAGGCGGATGTAATTAAAGGCATCGATCAGCGCATTGGTTGATGATGCACAGGCAGAAACTGTAGTAAAGTTTGGCCCCCTGAAACCATATTTAATAGAAATGTGGCCTCCTGCAATGTCAGCGATCATCTTTGGGATAAAAAAAGGATTGAATTTCGGGGTACCGTTTCCGGCCGCAAAATTCATCACTTCCTCCTGGAAGGTTTCCAACCCCCCTATACCGGATCCCCATATTACACCTACCCTGTCTTTGTCAAGCTTATCAAAGTCAAAGTTGGCATCCTTTACAGCTTCTTCTGTAGAAACAAGGGCATACTGGGCATAACGGTCCATTTTCCTTGCTTCTTTTCTGTCTATAAAATCCTCTACGTTGAAATTTTTTACTTCGCAGGCAAATTTTGTTTTGAAGTTGGTAGTATCAAAATAGGTAATGGGAGCCGCACCGCTCACACCGTTTACCAGGCCTTTCCAGTATTCCTCTACTGTATTGCCTATGGGCGTAAGTGCGCCAAGTCCAGTTACAACTACTCTTCTTAATTCCATAAAGTCGTTTTTATAGTTTCAAATTATAGAACAATACCCATGTATCCCTCAATAAATTAGTAAGAAAACATGGGCATTATTTAATATTGTTATGAATGCTCCCGATAAAAGCGGTTCATTTTGTTTTAGTGTTGAATGCAAAGCCAATAAATAATAACATCCATGCAATACGTACCGCATGGATGTCTGTTATTTATTATTTTTTTGCCTCCTCGATGTAAGAGATTGCCTGACCAACAGTAGCAATGTTTTCAGCCTGATCATCCGGGATTTGAATATCAAATTCTTTTTCAAACTCCATGATAAGCTCAACAGTGTCCAGGGAATCAGCTCCCAAATCGTTTGTGAAGCTAGCTTCTGTTACAACTTCGTTTTCGTCAACACCTAATTTGTCTACGATAATCGCTTTTACTCTTGATGCAATGTCTGACATAATCTTTAATTTTAGAATTTAAATTGAACGGCAAAAATAAAAAAACTTATCTTATAACCGCGTGTTCACCAAAAAATGTGACCACTAAAATAAAAAATTAATTTTACAATTTTATGAAATCGGTGTTATTTTGCAGATTATTTACGCATTTTTAAACCACTAAAAAATTGCCCTGATGAAAAACATAATCCTGTTCGCTTCCGGCGGCGGCTCCAATGCACAACGCATCATGGAATACTTCGGGCAAAAGGACGGATACAGCGTTAAAGCGCTGTTTACCAACAACCCAAATGCAGGCGCCATTGCCATAGCAGACAAGCATAACGTACCCTCCATTATCTTCACCCGCGAAGAGCTGAATGACGGCACTGTACTGCAAAAGGTCAGGAACTACAATCCCGGCATCATTGTACTGGCCGGCTTTTTATGGAAGTTCCCTGCCGATATTATAAAGCAGTATCCCCATAAAGTGATCAACATTCACCCTGCGCTACTGCCCAATTATGGCGGAAAAGGCATGTATGGCATGAACGTGCACCGTGCCGTGCATGAAAATAAGGACAAGGAAAGCGGTATTACCATACATTATGTAAACGAGCATTATGATGAAGGCAACATTATTTTCCAGAAAGCAATTGCCATAGAGGAATGCCTGAGCCCCGAAGAGGTGGCGCTCAAGGTTTTGAGCCTGGAGCATGAGCATTTTCCGGAGGTTATTGAAAAACTTTTAAATACGGAGGCATGAAACAGTTATTTTTTGTGTGTTCACTTTTGCTATTGTTCAGTTGCGAGAAAAAGCAGGAAAAAACCATAGAGATGCCTGCTCCCGAAAAGCATTTTAAGGAAGCTTACAAGGAAGATCCCTGTGACACTGATTTTGACGTTTTTTTCAGAAAGTTTCAGTCGGACAGCATTTTCCAAAGGCAGCACGTAAAATTCCCGCTAAAGAATACCTACCTGAATAGTGACGGCGATTATGAATTACTTAGGAAGGATATTACCGTCTTAAACTACCGGTTCCTCGATTTCACAAAAGATGAGGAAGCCGCAAAAGCAGAAAATGGCGCTTTCACCATAAATATTGAAAAAGAAAAAGACTCGGTTTTTTACCAGGCCCGCGGAATTGACAACGGCATCCATGAAGACATCAAATTCGCTTTCATTGATGGCTGCTGGTATTTGCTGGCTATAGAAGATTCTTCTACATAGCACAATTTTAGGTTCGAGTGAAGCTAAATCTGAAATCTACAATCTGAAATTTGAAGTAAATGCATACAGTCCACATATATACCGATGGCGCCGCCAAAGGAAATCCCGGCCCGGGCGGATATGGCGTTGTCATGGAACAGGTGGGCACCGGTTACCGAAAGGAATTTTACGAAGGCTTCCGGCTTACCACCAATAACCGCATGGAACTGCTGGCGGTTATCGTGGGGTTGGAAAAGCTGACCAAACCCAATACAGCTGTGCTCGTAGTATCCGACTCCAAGTATGTGATTGACTCAATTACCAAAGGCTGGGTGTTCGGGTGGGAAAAGAAAGGCTATGCCGGCAAGAAGAACCCCGACCTGTGGAAGCGCTTCCTCAAAATATACCGCCAGCACAAAGTAGACTTTAAATGGGTAAAGGGCCACAACAACCACCCGCAAAACGAGCGCTGCGACCAGCTGGCAGTAATGGCAGCAACACAGCCAAAGCTGAATGTGGACGCCTACTATGAAGCGGAAGGGCAAAAGATGGATTTATAAGCAATTCAGGCTTCAGGATCACTTGACAGCAATCGTGGCATTCCCCGTTTAAGGGGGTTAGGGGCTCAAAACTCAAACTTCAGCTGCACTGCGACTGTCTTATTGGGCTTGCCGGTGTCGGTATCTGTGTTCAGGTTAGATAAGGATATGCCCAGCAACCGCACCGAATCCTTCGGCTTTTCCTGATACAGCAGTTCTTTTACCGTTTCGAGGATCAGGCTTTTGTCGGAAATGAAATATGGCAATGTCTTGCTACGCGTCTGCACTGTAAAGTCGCTGTACTTTATCTTGAGGGTGACGGTCTTGCCTGCAATCTTCTTTTTCCCGAGGCGGCGGTCCAGCTCATTGGTTATGTCATTTAGCTTTTCTTCCATGAACACTTCCGACACCAGGTTCTCAAAAAAAGTATGCTCCGTACCTACCGATTTGGCGATGCGGTTGCTCTTTACCTCGCTGTTATGGATGCCGCGTACTACATAGTAGTAATAGCTGCCCGACTTTCCAAAATGCTCTGAAAGGTATTCCTCGGATTTTTCCTTCAGGTCCTTTCCGGTAAAAATACCCAACTGGTACATCCTTTCCTCTGTCACTTTGCCTACGCCATAAAATTTACCGATCGGCAGGTTTTCCAGGAACTCAAGCACCTCATCCGGATTAACGGTCTTTTGCCCGTTGGGCTTATTATAGTCGCTGGCAACCTTGGCAATGAATTTATTGATGGATATCCCTGCCGAAGCCGTAAGCCCCGTCACCTCAAATATCCGTTTGCGTATGTCGGCGGCTACAAGTGTGGCACTGGGATTGCCTTTTTTGTTTTGGGTAACGTCAAGATAAGCCTCATCCAGTGACAGGGGTTCCACCTTATCCGTATATTCATAAAATATCTCGCGTATGCGGCGCGATATTTCTGTATAGCGTTCAAACCGTGGCTTTACAAATATGAGGTGGGGACATTTTTTTTTAGCCAAAAATCCGCTCATCGCGCTGCGCACACCAAACTTGCGGGCCTCATAACTTGCTGCAGCAACCACTCCCCTGCTCGAGCCGCCGCCTACGGCAATAGCCTTGCCCCGCAGTTCCGGATTATCCAGCTGCTCAACAGACGCGTAAAAGGCATCCATATCTACATGGATGATCTTGCGCTGGCGTATTTCGGGATTTTCAGCCTCAGTCACAGTTTAGTCTCAGTTTTTCAGTCAATATTGCCCGGGGAAACTTCAGTATCCGTACAGCAATATATGGAAGCCAAAGTTAGGGAAAACAGCACATACTTCGAATATCCGGAATGATCAACGGACTCTGACTGCAACTAATACTGCTTGCGTAGGGAAGGAAAGAAAAACGAGCCCGGCCTTCTTTTAAAATGTTTCCATATCGATTTGGATATGGGGCGAAGTTCCGACAACGGGATGTTGCGCGAACGGAAAGCCAGTCCCATCGAAAGGCTGAAGCTTACCATAAAGTTGACCAGCCCGATGATTCCTATGCCAAATATCCCCCAAAACAGCAGCTCGTTGGAAACATTCCAGTTAGCCCCATACAGGGCAAGAGCCAGGTTTCCGCTGGCAAAGGTAATATGCCGAACATCAAGGTTCAGTCCCAAAAAAACCCCAATAGAGGCAGTACTGCCCATGAATACGCCGAACCAAAAATTCGAGATCACGCCCGCCCACTTCCGTTCATAGAGCTTTGCGAGCTTTTGCGTGCGCACGCGGCCAAAGCTCCTTTTGAGTACAGGATGCTCCTCTATCCGGTAATAAACATGACGGTGCTTGTCGCGGTTGGCTACGCTTCCGGCTATGATACCCGAAAGGAACAGGAACACACCCGCAATGGCCGCATGCAGTATAGCCAGGGAGTGTATAGGGCTAAGATCGGTCATCATGGCATACCACTTGGTTAGGGTAAGATTGTATGAAAAGGCATAATCTATGAGCCAGATCCCAAGCAGTGATACCGGAAACGCGACAAGCACGTTGCCCAAAAAGGCAATGAACTGTGACCGGAATACCCTTGCAAAAAACTCGGCAAAGGCGCGGTGCTTCTCCTCGTCGTCTACCTCGGTGTTCTTTCGGCCACTTTCGATGGCGCGCACCAGTGCCGCGGCAGTCATGGCAGGCTGTTTGGTGGCCAGAGTAAAGCCCAGCACATAGATGGCAATGAAGCCGAACGAATAATTGAGGCTGTAGAAAAACGCGTGGCCGAAGGCGCTGGTTTCCATTTTCGACAGGAATACCTTAATGATGCAAAGAATACCTACAATGATGCCGCCCCCCGATGCCGCCCAAAACATTTTGAGGTACTCCAGCCTGCTCTTGGTAATATAATTTTCGCCGGTATTGGCGGTATGCTGTGTTACTTCATACGATAGCAGCTGGGTACTTTCGTTGATGAGCTTGCGTACATTATTCTTGTCGCAATTGTAGGTAATGAGGCTTTTACCCAGCCTGATGGTATCCTGGGCTGTTTCGCGGTCCTGCTCAATGGCCAGTAATGGCAACAGCACCCCAAGGCGTTCCAGCTGTTGGCGGATACGCAACAGGCTTTGGTTTACGCGCAGTGATATGCCATATTTTTCGCTGTTGCGGAAAGCCGCACGAACATAGTCGGTACACTGGTGGTGCAGCACAAGCATTTGGCGGTACCCGATATCATCAGGGGGCACATAGTTGATCTGCTCCTCGAGGAGGCGGGCACTCAACAGTGCAAATTCCTTCTGTATGGCGAGGAACGGGCTTTCGAGTCCCTCATATTCCGGCACCATCTGTATCACTTCGCTTTCCAGGGCGCGCCCTGTAATGCGGTGAATGAGTACTTCCATGGCATACAGGAGTTCGGCCAGCGGGCTTTTTTGTTCTGACGAAACATAAAGCGACCGGAATTTCACCAGGTGGTAAAATTCCTCAAGCTGTTCCATGGGTATCTTTTCTACCCAAATCGGATCGGTTTTCAGGTAAAAAACCTGGTTGAGCACATACTCAAGGGTATCCTTTTGCGGCTGGTCGGGTATCAGCTTTGCAAAGAGGCGCTTGCGTACCTCCGAGAAAAATACCGCCTCGCCAAGGATGCCTGCATCGGTAAGGATGCGGCTGAACTTCTTCTGCTTCAGGATGCCTTTCAGGTAAAGCGACAACCCTGTACAATACCGCTCGTTATCCCTCAGCAGCTGCAGCAGGCTTTCAAGGCTCACCGTTTCAGCCCGGTGCGGGTCTTTCGGACGGAACAGGTCTGCCAGCTCTGCCAACAGATCGGTTTCGTCGGCCTTATATTCCCACAGGTTATTGCTGTCGAAATTCAAGGTAAAGAATTCTTCGATTGTGATATTATGCTTGGTTTTCCTGAACTTCATTGAGCCAATGGTTACGGGGTAAATTTACAAATGATTGCGGATACACTGCTATGGCAGTGCTAATTTATGCAAACCTTAGCTTTTTGCACCTACCTGTTTTTTGCTTTTATTTACTTAACTTGCCCTGTAATTTAGAATACCATGACCGAAACAGAGCGCAAGTTCCTCGTGCTTTCCGATACCTACAGGCAGGAAGCGCATTCACAAAAAAGAATAGCACAGGGCTATCTCAACTCGCACCCGGAGCGCACCGTACGTGTGCGCACCAAGGGCGATGCAGGCTACCTGACCATTAAAGGGAAAAGCAATGAAACCGGCACTACCCGCATGGAATGGGAGAAAGAGATTTCTTTGGCCGACGCCCGACAGCTGCTGGCTCTTTGCGAAAGCGGTGCAATAGATAAAGTGCGCTACGAAGTGAAACTGGGCAGCCACATTTTTGAGGTGGACGAATTTTTTGGCGAAAATGAAGGACTTGTGATTGCCGAGGTGGAACTGGCCGACGAAAATGAAGCCTTTGAAAAACCGGAATGGCTGGGCATGGAAGTTACCGGAGACGAGCGCTACTACAATGCTTACCTGAGCAATAACCCCTATACCAAATGGCCGAAGTAACCCGATATGACCTCATCATTATAGGCGGAGGGCCGATAGGGATGGCGTGTGGCATAGAGGCACAGCGCAAGGGCCTCAGCTACCTGATACTTGAAAAAGGAGCATTGGTCAACAGCCTGTTCAATTATCCGTTGTACATGACCTTTTTTTCCACCGCCGAGCGGCTTGAGATTGGCGGTTTGCCTTTCAGCTGCATTGCACCCAAGCCCGGGAGGCAGGAAGCGCTGGAATATTACCGCAATGTCCAGCGGCATTATAATCTCAACATTCAACTGTTCGAAGATGTCCTGTCCGTTAACAAGCAGCCTTCGGGGCAGTTTGTGGTGCATTCGTCCAAAGGATGGTATAATGCTAAAAATGTAGTCATTGCCACCGGCTTTTATGACATCCCCATTACAATAGACGTGCCGGGTGAAAACCTCCCGCATGTGCGCCACTACTACAAGGAAGCCCATGAATATGCCTTTAAGAAAGTAGTGGTCATAGGCGCTAACAACTCATCTGTAGATGCCGCACTGGAATGCTGGCGCAAAGGGGCCGATGTAACGATGGTTATCCGTAAGGGCGAAATAAACCCGCGCGTAAAATATTGGGTAAAACCCGATGTGGAAAACCGGATTGCCGAAGGGAGCATAAAGGCGTATTTTTATTCCTGGGTGACAGAAATACGGGAAAACGAAATGGATGTATTTACGCCGGACGGCAATGTTACCCTTGATGCCGACTTTGTACTGGCCCTTACCGGCTACCGGCCCAACATTGAATTTCTTCGTAAATGCGGCATCGGCATCAGCGATGACCTGCTTTGTACCCCGCAGTATAATCCCGAAACCATGGAAACCAATGTGCCCGGGCTTTACCTTGCCGGTGTGGTATGCGGGGGCATGGAAACCCACAAATGGTTTATAGAAAATTCAAGGGTACATGCTGATATGATTGTAAGCAACATTACAAAAATGATTTCCTGAATCTGAAAATCAGATATTTATACCCCCTTAAAATTTTAGCCCTAAATTTCTTAACAAATTTTTAACGCAAACTTTAGTTCGGCTTCAACCGAACCAAACGAACTAAAGTTTACCTTTGCAAAAAAATTTGAATATGGCCGACGTACAGAAAGAGCGTGAGGAATTGATTGAGTTGTTCGGGATCCATTTTGAAAAGTTCCACCACATGCCGCCCCTTGGGTCGCGCATTTTTGCCACCATCATACTCGATGCCTGTGGCAGGGGCATCACTTTTGAAGACCTGGTAGAACGCATGGGGGCAAGCAAAAGTTCTGTCTCCACCAATGTGAACCTGCTGCTCAAGCTTGGGAAAATAAACTACTATACGCTTCCGGGCGACCGCAAAAAATATTACAAGCCATCACCCTTCAGTGAGCGTTTCAGCAACTACATGAAAATGGTTGAACTTGAAAAAATCATCATCGACAAGATGCTGGATTACCGCCAAAAGACGGCTATGTGCAGCGCCGAAAAGGGCGATATCGAAAAGACAAAGGCGTATAAGGAACATGTATTGCAGATGGAAGAGCTGCTTACCAACACCATAAATAAGTTTAAGGAAATAGAAAACAACAACAAATAATCATCAATCAGAAAACAAATAGTTACCCAATGAAAAAAAGATTCTTAGCAGGCGCGATGGCTGCCTTACTTATCATAACATCCTGCGGCAAAAAAGAAGAGCAGGCCGCACAGGCCGCCCCGCCGCCAATGCCGTTCCCGGTAATGGCGATTGCCAAACAGGATGCCGTGATTTTTGAAGAATATACAGCGAGCCTTGAAGGCCAGCAAAACGTAGAGATACGCCCGAAGGTAAATGGCTTTATCCAAAAGATATATGTAGACGAAGGCCAGCAGGTAAAAAAGGGCCAGCTACTGTTTAAGCTCGAAACACAGACGCTTAACCAGGATGCCGCGGCGGCAAAGGCGAATGTTTCTGCCGCACAGGTAGAGGTGGACAGGCTGAAGCCGCTGGTGGACCGCAAAATCATCTCGAATGTACAGCTTGAGACTGCCAGGGCAAGACTGGCGCAGGCCAAAGCGGCCTACAGCAGTATCGCTGCCAACATTGGCTATGGTACAATAACTTCACCGGTAAACGGTGTTATAGGGAGCCTTCCGTATAAAGAAGGCAGCCTCGTAAGCGCCACCAGCGAGATGCCGCTGACTACCGTTTCGGATACCAGGGGCATGCGTGCCTACTTTTCAATGAACGACAAGCAGATGATTAATTTCAGCAGGGAGTTTAAAGGTGCAACATTACAGGAGAAGCTTAAAAACACACCCGAAGTAAGCCTGTTGCTTGTTGACGGCAGCGAATATGAGCAAAAAGGAAAATTAGAGGCTGTTAACGGAATGGCGAATGCCGAGACAGGTACCACACAGTTCCGGGCCGACTTCCCCAACCCGGAGGCGATACTCAGGAGCGGCAGCAAAGCTACTGTACGCATACCCCTCGCGAAAAAAGGAGTGATACTCGTGCCGCAAAATGCCGTATTCGACATGCAGGGCAAGCAGATGGTATATGTTGTTGGCAAGGACAACACCGTGAAATCGAAAATACTGGACATTGCCACTACATCCGGGCTTAACTATATTGTTAGTGAAGGGCTTGAGGAAGGCGAGGTAATCGTTACGGAAGGTACAAGCAAACTGAAAGACGGCATGGCCATAGTGCCGCAGCCGGTTGCAGCACAGGAGGCTCCTGCCGCAACTGCCGATACTACAGCAGTATCCCAAACACAAACCAAAACAACAACCGTTACAAAGAAATAAACCAGGATGCTAAAGACATTTATAGAAAGGCCGGTACTGAGTACCGTAATTTCGATATTGATAACCATATTGGGCGTACTTGGCCTTATGGCGCTGCCGGTAGAGCAGTACCCCGAGATCGCCCCGCCAACGGTGCAGGTAACCGCTACCTACACCGGGGCAAATGCCGAGACGGTACTTAACAGCGTTATCGTTCCGCTTGAGGAAGAGATCAACGGTGTGGAAGGGATGACCTATATGACCTCAACCGCATCGAATGACGGCGCAGCGACAATAAGCGTGTTCTTCGAACTGGGTGTAAACCCGGATATTGCGGCGGTTAACGTACAGAACAGGGTATCGAGGGCCACCAGCAAGCTCCCTTCTGCTGTAGTGCAGACCGGGGTTACCACGCTGAAAAGCCAGACGAGTGCCTTGATGTTCCTTTCGCTGTACAGCAACAACAAGGAATATGACGGCACTTTTGTACAGAACTTTGCCAAGATCAATATCGTGCCAAAGCTGCAACGCGTAAAAGGTGTTGGGCAGGTAAACGTATTTGGAGGTAAGGACTACTCCATGCGTATATGGATAGACCCCCAGAAGATGGCTTCGCTAAACCTGGCGCCAAAAGACATCCAGGCTGCGCTGCAGGAACAGAATGTGGAGGCGGCTCCCGGTAAATTCGGCGAAAACGCACAGGGCGTCTATGAGTACGTTATTAAGTACAAAGGCCGCCTGTCCAAAGTAGAGGACTACGAAAACATCGTAGTTAAAGCGACCGGCAACGGCAACTTCGTACACCTGAAAGATGTAGCCAAAATAGAGCTCGGGGCCTTCAACTACGGCCAGAAGAACTACGGTATGGGCAAGGATGGGGTAGCCATAGGTATCTTCCAGACATCGGGCTCTAATGCCAACGATATTATCGAGGAAGTGATGGATATCATGCAGACAAGCAAAAAGAGCTTCCCTGAAGGCATAGAGTATGTGATACCGTTCAATACCAAAACCTTCCTGGACGCTTCTATAGAAAAAGTGATCTCTACACTGGTAGAGGCTTTTATACTGGTATTTATCGTAGTGTTCCTCTTCCTGCAGGACCTGCGTTCCACGCTCATCCCGGCCATAGCGGTTCCGGTGGCTATTGTCGGCACCTTCTTCTTCCTGAATATATTCGGGTTCTCCATCAACCTGCTTACGCTGTTTGCACTGGTGCTGGCCATTGGTATCGTGGTGGATGATGCCATAGTTGTGGTCGAGGCGGTACATGCCAAGCTGGACGAAGGCGAACGGTCTCCGCGCAAAGCGACCCTTTCGGCCATGAGCGAGATCACCGGCGCCATCGTTTCCATTACGTTGGTTATGGCGGCGGTATTCATCCCGGTATCGTTCCTGCAAGGGCCGTCGGGTGTGTTCTACCAGCAGTTTGCCATTACCCTTGCGGTTGCCATCCTGATTTCGGCGGTAAACGCGTTAACGCTCAGCCCCGCACTTTGTGCATTGCTGCTGAAGCCGCACGAAGAGGGTGAACACCATAAAAAGAACCTTAAAGAGCGTTTCTTTACCGCATTCAATGCCGGTTTCGACTCGATGAACAATAAATATACCCGTTCCCTTGGCTTCCTTGCCAGGAAAAAATGGATAACAGCCATTGCACTGCTTGCCTTTTGCGGGATAACGTACCTGCTTTTCAGCACAACCCCGTCAGGGTTTATACCAAATGAGGACCGCGGCATCATCATGGCCGACCTTACCATGCCTCCGGGAACAACATTGGAAAAAACCGAGAAGGCGGTAAAACAATATGACTCGCTGCTGCAAACCATGCCTATGGTAGAAGCAAGGATGAACATTGTTGGATTCAGCTTATTGAACAGGGTGAACGGCGGTTCGTATGCCTTTAGCGTTATCAGGCTGAAAGACTGGAAAGAGCGTAAGGAACCAAACCAGTCGGTAGATGCCATTGTAGGCGAACTGTTTGCCAAAACAGCCGGTTTCAAGGATGCACGGATGCTGTTCTTTACGCCGCCAAGCGTACAGGGCTTCGGTTCGGCCGACGGCTTCGAATTCAAGATTGAGGATACTGGCGATGACGACTGGGCAACCGTAAGTAAGGTGAGCAACGAGTTTCTTGGCGAACTGATGAAGCGCCCCGAGATACAATATGCCATGACCAACTTCAACCCGGGCTTCCCGCAATACCAGATGGATATCAATGTGGAAAGGGCCAAGGATGCCGGTGTTGCGGTAAATGACATATTCAACACCATGCAGGGATATTACGGGGGGCTTTACACAACCGACTTCAACCGTTTTGGAAAGCAGTTCAGGGTAATGATCCAGGCGAAACCGGAAGACAGAGCCGATGAAAAATCGATAAACAACATTTACGTACGCAATGCCAACAACGAGATGGTAGCCATAAGCCAGTTCATCGACTTCAAGAAAATCTACGGGCCGGAAGTGGTATCGCGCTTCAACATGCTGAAAGCGGTAAACGTAAACGGTAAAGCCAACCCTGGCTTCAGCTCGGGCGACGCGATCAAGGCCATACAGGAAGTTGCCGCGCAGCATTTGCCAAAAACCTATACTTACGAATTCTCCGGTATGACGCGCGAGGAGATTATTGCGGGCAACCAGGCGATAGGGGTATTCCTTTTAAGCCTGATATTCGTGTACTTCCTTCTCAGTGCGCAGTATGAAAGTTATGTAGTGCCGCTTGCGGTACTGCTGTCGCTCCCCGTGGGTATTGCCGGGGCCATCGGCTTTGTGAAGCTGGCCGGCCTTGAAAACAACATCTATTTCCAGGTGGCGCTCATCATGCTCATAGGGCTTTTGGCGAAGAACGCCATTCTTATCGTAGAATTTGCCATACAGCGGCGCAAGCACGGCATGGGGCTTACCGAAGCTGCCATAGCGGGCGCAAAGGCACGTTTAAGGCCAATCCTCATGACATCGTTCGCCTTTATCTTCGGACTCCTTCCTTTAGCGCTGTCAAGCGGTGTAGGCGCAGTGGGTAACCGCTCGATAGGCATGGGCGCTGTAGGCGGGATGCTTATAGGTACGATATTCGGTGTATTTGTAATACCGGTATTGTTCATCATATTCCAAAGCCTGCAGGAAAAAATGACCGCGAGGCGCGAGGCAAGGGAAGCTGCACATGAATCTACTGAAGACTAAAACAGACACTAATGAAACGCACCATATACAGAATACTGATAATTACCGTAGGCGGATTGCTGCTGCAATCGTGCTTTGCGGCCAGGGAATACAGCAGGCCGGACATTAAGGCCGAAAACCTGTACCGCACCGAAATAGTGGCTGCCGATACTGTATCGATGGCCGATATGTCGTGGGACAAGCTGTTTACCGACCCTGCATTGCAGGGCCACATTAAAAAGGGTCTGCAGTATAACTTTGACATTAGGTTTGCCATGCAAAACATTGCGGCTGCCGAAGCCAGCCTGAAGCAGGGCAAAGCGGGTTACTTCCCTACCCTTAGCCTGGGGGCCGACTGGACCCACCAGGAGCTTTCCAAAAACACCCAGTTTGGACGCATCATCAGCCAGAGCGGCGGCGCGACCAACGTAGACCAGTACCAGGTTACCGCAACGCTTGGGTGGGAAGCCGACATTTGGGGCAAAATACGCAGCAATAAGCGCGCCTTCGCGGCAGCCTATATGCAGACCATCGCTGCCAACCAGGCGGTAAAAACCCAGGTAATTACCGATATTGCTGCACTGTACTACCAACTGCTTTCGCTGGATGCACAGCTGAAAGTAGCGCAGGAAACCCTCATCAACCGCGACCAGAGCATTGAAACCATACTGGCGCTGAAGGACGCAGGCAGCGTAAACGAGGTGGGCGTAAAGCAGACCGAAGCGCAAAAATATGCCACCGAGCTGATCATTGAGGACCTGAAGAACAACATTGTACTTTTGGAAAACAGCCTGAGCATACTGCTGGGCGAACCATCGCACACGATAGCACGCGGCACGTTCGACGCGCAGCAGCTGAACCCGGAAATAAAAGTAGGGCTGTCTACACAATTGCTGCGCAACCGTCCCGATGTGGTGGCGGCAGAGTTTGGTTTTGTGAATGCCTTTGAGCTGACCAATGTGGCACGCGCCAACTTTTACCCGCAGTTCAGGATTACCGGCACCGGAGGCTTGCAGAGCATTGAGCTGAAGGACTGGTTCAGTACCAACTCGCTTTTCGCCAATATCGTTACAGGGCTTACGGCCCCCATATTCAACGGCAGGCAGATTCGTACGCGCTACGAGATAACAAAAGCACAGCAGGAGCAGGCTCTGGTAAGGTTTCAGCAGGCGCTAATCAATGCCAGCAAAGAAGTGAGCGATGCACTGGCCAACTACGAAAATGAATCGCGCAAGATAACCATACGTGAAAAACAGGTGGACGCTCTGGGCAAAGCAGCCGATTATTCGGATGAACTGCTTACCTACGGATTGGTAAACTACCTTGAGGTACTTACCGCCAAAGACAATGCCCTGAACAGCGAGCTCCAGCTTATCGATAACCGGTACCAACAATACCTCGCCATCATAAATTTGTACAAAGCCCTTGGCGGCGGATGGCGCTAAAAGCATAATTGGACTTTCCGATTATTTTAGATTAATTGTTTGTTTTATGTAGGGCCGCCCGTTGCAGCAATGTATCGGGCGGTTTTTTATGTTGATAATTTTACACCTATATTAGAAAATAATCTTATGATTATTTTTACCTTTATCGAAAGTAAAGGATGATGAAGCCGGAAAAAATCAAGGGGCAGGGCGCTGTGAGCAACGTGCACAACCATTTTATAAAAAACAGGTATGAGACCAGCATATACCAGGATGACTATGAGGAACAGGCAGCAAAGACAGAGATCATTGAAGTATTTCCCAAGACCATTGTCAACCCGGTAAAAAGCCCCGACCTGCCGATGGCCTACTCCATGAACCCCTATCAGGGGTGCGAGCACGGATGCGCCTACTGCTTTGCCCGGCCTACACACGAATACTGGGGCTACAGCGCCGGCATCGACTTTGAACGCAAGATCATGGTCAAAAAAAATGCGCCCGAACTATTGGAGCAATTCTTTAAAAAGCGGGGGTACAAACCCGAATCGATACTCCTTTCCGGGAACACCGACTGCTACCAACCGATTGAGCGCAAATTGCAGATAACGCGCCGCATACTGCAAACCTTTCTTGACTACCGCCATCCGGTAAACATCCTGACCAAGAATGCCCTCGTGACCCGCGACCTTGATATACTTGTGCCATTGGCCGAGAAAAAGCTGGTAACGGTTTCCCTGAGCATTCCCACGACCAATGAGGAGCTGCGAAGGGCATTGGAACCCCGCACCTCGTCGGTCAACAGCAAGCTGCAGGCCATAGAAACGCTTTCGCAAAACGGCATCCCCGTCAACATCATGGTAGCGCCCATCATTCCGGGCCTCAACAGCATGGAGATACTGCCCACCCTGAAAACCATAGCCGAAAAAGGCGCGCACAGCTTTGGCTATACGCTCGTCCGCCTTAACGATACCGTAGAACCCATTTTCATAGAATGGCTCGAACAGCATTACCCTGACCGAAAAGACAAGGTGCTCCACCAGATCGCCTCCATGCATGGCGGCAAACTTGGGGAAAAGCAGGTATACAAACGGCGTACGGGTGAGGGCAACATTGCTGAAATGATCCATACCACCTTTAAAGTCGGCAGGCAAAAGTACTTTTCGCACGACAAGGATGAGATATTCCGCCTGAGGACGGATCTGTTCGACGGGACCAAGGGAGAGCAATTGAGTTTGTTTTAGCTTCGGTTAGTCCTGGTGAAGACGCCATTGGTATTTTAACGTGGGTTCGATATAACCAAGGCATGAAATATTTATTTTCAAAAGATATGCTTTAGATATAACTTTCCACTACTCTTAACCGGGAAAACTGTTTTGGTTTGAGCGTAGAGGCGTTGCAATGCAACGTCTCTGCAACGACGCATAAGTTTAATTTCGATATGGAATAAGGCCTTGTGATCAATTTTAAATCGAACTCACGTTATTTTAAATATATTTACGATTCCAAAACAACTGACATCTATGAAACACATCTTCAGCGCAATGCTGCTGCTGGCCCTTGCCGGCTGCGGCTCAGACGACGGCGGGAACAACGAACCCAACAACAATAACCCCGACCCGGATCCCGTAGGCGAGCCTGTAATTACCCAGTATGCGGGTTATACACTACTTTGGAACGACGAATTCACCGGAACGTCACTGGACCTTACCAAATGGAACTACGAGACCGGTACGGGCGTAAACGGCGACTTTGGCACCGGACAGCTTGACAGGGCCACCAACAGGGTTGAGAACGTAAAGCTGGGAACGGGAACGGTTAACGCGCCGGGCGAACTTTCCATCACCACCCGAAGGGAGCAATATGTAGACCGCGACTATACCAGCGGCAGGATAAACACGCAGGGGAAATTTTCTGTCGGGCCTGGCTCGCGCATAGAGGCGCGCGTATGGGCACGCGACGTGAAGTACAAGGGCCAGGGCTTTGCCTTCTGGATGATGCCTGCCGAGAAGCCCGCCGACCAGCCGCACATCATGTGGCCCCAGGGCGGCGAAATTGACATTATGGAATATGTTGGCGCCATACCTTACAATAACCTGGGCAGCGTGCACTATGCCTGGTTTTGGGAAAATAACCAGTACCAAAGCTGGAACCACGGCCACAAAGGCGGCTATTACAACTACGAGCAGCAGCAAAAACCGCAAACCAATCCGCAATATGGCGGCTGGCCTGTAACCGGCACTGACCCGAATGCCGGCAGCGGCGGCTACCACCTGTACCGCATCGACTGGTATGCCGACCGCATCGAGTTCAGCGTGGATGAGCACGTATACCACATCAACTATTTTAACGATGGCGATGCCTTCGGCAATGCCCCCGACGGCCAGGATGCCGATGCCACTGTAATTGTAGACGGCAAAAGGGTATTCAAGTCGGAGTACTCGCACCACTTCCCGGAGTGGGAACCGTTTGACCATAAATTTTACATGATCTTATCTGCAGGTGTGGGCGGCAACGACAACATGACATACGGTGGGGCCATTGTACCCGAAGCCGTATTCCCGTGCACTACGCTGATTGACTATGTGAGGGTGTACAGGAGGGATTAAGCCGTACACGAATATGGAATTTGTAGAAGTATAAGTACAACGGCAAGGAATTGCAGGACGAACTGGGGCTTAACATGTACGACTACGGCGCAAGGAATTATGACCCAGCGTTGGGTAGGTGGATGAATATTGACCCGCTGGAGGAGAATAGCAGGAGATGGTCTCCATATAATTACTGTCAAAGCAATCCCATTTATTTTATAGACGCTGATGGAATGTCATTAGGTGATTTTATAAATCAAAATGGTAAGGCAAGCAATAATGCCCCAGAAATATTTTGTTACACACCTAAAAAATAATTCTATGCAGAATATTATAATAAGCGCTATGTTATTTTTAACTATTAGTTGTTTATCACAAAGCAAAACACTGTTAGATACAATAATGGAAAATCATATTACTGAATTCAGAAAGACTGTGGGAACATCATCTCCAATTTTTATAACATTCGACTACGACTTTGCAAAAAATCTAAAATTGTCTCCTACAGACTATTACTTAACTCCGTATATCAACCCTCAAAAATTAAAGTCAGATAAAAACTATCTTGTTAAATTTATAGTCTCAACAGATAATAACAAATTAACATTGAATGCAATAAATTTTAGATTGAAAAAAATTAACAATAAGGAATTAGAATACATTAATATGGGCGGAGATAAGTATGATTTGACAACTGGTTTACTGGAAAAAAGCAGCCAATAACGTATTTGAAAGTTTTAAATAAGTTCAACATAAATTAAAAAGATAAACAAAGCCATCTTCGGGTGGTCTTTTATAGCCGCTTCCATATCTAATGTATCAACGCAGCCTGCAAAATGGCTCCACCAGTTAAAAGCGAGCTATAGGAGATGGTGTGGATATATTTCGCTGGTTATTGTTATGTAGGACAGTCATAAACTTACTGGCAATAAAAACTGAGATTTCTCCTTCGACGAAATGGAAGAACGTTTAATTCCATTTCGACGAAGGAGAAATCTCATAGTATAAATCACTTCGCTACCTCCAGCGATACTTTCAGTTCGCCGTGATTCTTATTGTCGGTGATTTCCATAAAGGCTTTTTTGGAAAGGTCAATATCCCTGCCTCTGCTGAAAGGCCCGCGGTCGTTGATGGTCACGACAACCGACTTGCCATTGGCTTTGTTCGTCACTTTTACCTTGGTGCCAAAGGCCAGCTTTTTGTGGGCGGCGGTGTACTTGCTGTTGCTGAACTTCTCGCCGCTGGCGGTTTTCCTGCCGTTGAACTTATCGGCATAGTAGCAGGCAACGGCATTCTTGTCATACGAACTGAATGCACCGTTGGACGATGCTACCCTGGACGATGAACAGGCAGTTGCGATAAACAGTAAGGAAAGGAGGATGAGGGCTTTTTTACCCATGGGTCAGGTTACTTCTTTTCTATGATTTCCATTTTCACCTTGAAAGTACCCGACTTTTTATTGGATGCAATTTCCATGAAGGCGGTCCTGGTAAGGTCGATCTCCAGCTTTTTGCTGTACGGGCCGCGGTCGTTTACCTTAACGTCTACAAACTTGCCGTTTGCCTCGTTGGTAACGCGCACCATCGTCCCGAACGGGAGCTTCATGTGGGCTGCAGTATAATGCTTGTTATGGAATCGCTCGCCACTGCTTGTCTTCCTGCCATTGAACTTGTCGGCATAATAGGTTGCCAGGGCGCTCTTTTTGTACAGGGTAAGCTTGGGGCCGGCGGGTTTTTCCGCGATGGGTGCGGTAACTTCGGTGGTATCTGCCACGATGGCGGCAGCCGGTTTTTCAATCTTTCTTACGGCAACCGTTTCGGTGGTTGCGAAGCCAGTTATTATTAAAAATAATAAAGCGGCACTGAAAATAAGACTACTATTCTTCATAATAAGTTTATTTTGGTCCTTTATTAAACAAATAATATGCCAGGGATAAAAAAGCCCACAGGGGGCTTAGTACGGTCAGCTTAATCGAACCATTGTCCGTAGGGGATCCTGCTTAAAAGCAGCACTAAACCGATGGCATAAAATATTCCGATGCTCTTGAATTTTTTAGCAGATTCCTCTGTCTTTTTGTGTTTCGACCATCCTATCGTGATAAGGGTGATCGCTATCAGGTTTACAAGCGGGTGCTCTACAAGCAGCAAACGCAGGTGAGGGTCTTTCATTACTGCTCCCATTCCGGCAGATTTGGCAACTGCCATAGCCGGCGAAACAAAAATCAATACCAATCCCAAAACAAACTGTACGTGCGTAAACACCAGGGCGATCATCGAGATCTGCCTGTCCTTAGGGGTAAAAACCCTTTTGGATGAAAGGCCCGCAAATGCATTCAGGATGGCGATAACCAGCAGTACCAAAACCGCGTAAGCCCAATAGGAATGGATGTCTAAAACACCTTCGTACATAGTTTTCTGATTTTTAGGAAAAGCAAATATAACACATTACGTACGAAAGTCAACCCAAAATCTCCTGTTAATAGTTGTTAATAGAAGTTTACCTGCTGGCATCAAGATGCTTACAACTTAATTTGACATCCCCCTCAAACAAAAAAATCCCTGTGATCGCAATGAACCACAGGGATTTTTAAAATTCTATGCCTGCTAATTATTTACCTAAAAAAGTTTTCAACAATAGCGTCGTCGACCCGTCGTGCTGCTTCACTTCACCTGTATTGATCTCGTCGAGGATGGAGTTAGCCAATTGCTTGCCCAGCTCCACGCCCCACTGGTCGTAGCTGAATATGTTCCAGATAACGCCCTGTACGAATATCTTGTGCTCGTACAATGCCACAAGCGAGCCCAGCGTTTTCGGTGTCAATTTTTTGATGAGGAGCGTATTGGTAGGCTTGTTCCCCGCAAACACTTTGAACGGCAGCAGGTAATCCGCCTTCTCCCCTGTTACGCCCTGTTTTTCAAACTCTGCGCTTACCTGCGCTTTTGTTTTGCCGTTAAGCAACGCTTCGGTCTGTGCAAAAAAGTTCGACATCAGCTTGTCATGGTGGTCCTTGTTGCCGTGCAATGGCTCAATATAGCCTATAAAATCAGTTGGTATGAGCTTTGTACCTTGGTGGATCAGCTGGAAGAAAGCGTGCTGGGAGTTGGTTCCCGGCTCACCCCATATGATGGTGCCCGTCTGGTAATTTACCGGGTTGCCGTCGCGGCCCACGCTCTTGCCGTTGCTCTCCATGATACCCTGCTGCAGGTAAGGAGCCAGCTTTTGCAGGTATTGTGTATACGGAATCAGCGCCTCGCTTTCGGCACCGAAGAAATTGTTGTACCAAATGCTCAGCAAGGCCAGCACTACCGGTATATTCTCACCGAAATCAGCCGTACGGAAATGCCCGTCCATTTCGTTGGCGCCCTTCAGCAGGTCGTCAAAGTTCTCAAATCCTACTGCCAATGCGATGGTAAGGCCCACCGCGCTCCATAGTGAGAAGCGTCCGCCCACCCAGTCCCACATCGGGAAAATGTTGGCCTCGGCAATGCCAAATTCCGTTACCTTTTTAATGTTGGTCGATACGGCCACAAAGTGCTTCGCCACATCTTCCTGCTTCGCCGAAGTAAGGAACCATTCCCTCGCTGTTTCAGCATTGGTAAGCGTTTCCTGTGTGGTAAACGTTTTCGATGCCACTACAAACAGCGTCGTTTCCGGGTCGAGGCCCTTGAGGCTTTCCATCACGTGGTCGCCGTCTACATTAGAGATGAAGCGCACGTTCAGGTGGTTCTTATAGAATTTCAACGACTCCACCACCATGGCAGGCCCAAGGTCGGAACCGCCGATACCGATGTTCACCACATCAGTAAAGGCCTTGCCGGTGTACCCTTTTCTGCTTCCGCTGATGACTTCATCGCAAAACTGCTTCATCTTGTTTTTAACCGAGTATATTTCCGGCAGCACATTCACGCCGTCAACCTTCACATCGGCATTCTGAGGGGCACGCAAAGCTGTGTGCAGCACTGCCCTGCCCTCGGTACGGTTGATGGCCTCCCCGCCGAAATAGCTTTGTATGGCGCCCGAAAGATCAACTTCCTTAGCCAGGTTTTGCAGCAGCGAAAGCGTCTTTTCGTTGATGATATTCTTGGAGTAATCAACCAGGAAATCCTGCCACTGTATATGGAATTTCCCGGCCCTGCCGTTGTCTGCGGCAAACATTTCGGGCATGGAGGCATGCTGCATTTCGTCAAAATGCGCGCGCAATTCCTGCCATGCGGCGGTACCGGACGGATTAATGTTTTGTAGTGCCATGTGAATTTTATTTTTGGAATTTGATGTTCGAAATACTGTCCAGCTCCTTTTTAAGTGGGGTCATAAAGGCAATGAAGCGCGGCTTGTGTTTGGCCGACATCGGCTCTGAGCTTGGGAGCTTTTGGCGCAGGGCATCCACCTGTACGCCGTTCTTCCAGAAGCGGTAGCACACGTGCGGGCCTGTCGCAAGGCCGGTACTGCCCACAAGCCCTATCACATCGCCCTGGCTTACGCGCTGCCCCTGCCTCACTTTTATCTTGGACATGTGCAGGTATTGTGTGGAATAGGTGCCGTTGTGCCTCACCTTTACGTAGTTGCCATTACCGGAGGTGTAGCCCGTACGTTCAACAACACCATTGGCCGTAGTCATGATGGGGGTGCCGTGCGGTGCTGCATAATCAGTACCGTTGTGTGCCTTCCAGCGTTGCTGCACGGGGTGGAAGCGCCTTGGCGAAAACCGCGAGCTGATGCGGCTGAACTGCAGTGGTGCCTTCAGGAACATGCTCTTGAGCACCTTGCCTTCCTCGTCATAATAATCGTATCGCTTGGCGTTCTCATCCTGCTTGAACGGGAATGCGTATATCTTTTTGCCCTTATATTCAAAATAGGAAGCCTCGATGTTGTCGAGCCCGGCATATTCGGTGCCATCGATGTATTTTTCGTTCACCGTTACGGCAAACTTATCGCCCTTTTGTATCTTGAAGAAGTCGATGCTCCAGGCGTAAATTTCGGAGAGTTCGTGTGCCAGTGCGGGAGATGCCCCTGCATCAGAAAGCGTTTCGGCCAGAGAGCCCTCAATTTCGGCGGCGATCACGCGGCGTTTTATGGTTACCGGCTTTACGGTTTTATAAGCTTTGGCAATGGAGTCGCGCAGGTCGACCACATAGTAGCTCAGGTTATCGGGCTGGTAAATGAACAGCTGGAGCTTGTTAGGTGCCTGCTTGCCCTTGAGCATCGTAAACGGCTTGCCCACACGGATGTCCCTTAGCTTGAAAGAATCCCTAATCGCCTCGGTCACCTTGTGTATCTGTGCCGCATCATAGCCCTCTTCGCCCAGTATCTTCCCGAATGTATCGCCCTTTTCAATGGTATCGCGCACCACTTTGAATTCTTCCAGCGTAAAGCCGAATTCTTTGGTTACGGGCGCGGGTTTGGCAACAGGCTTGGTCTTTTCGGTTTTTTCGTCTTCCTTACAGGCAAATAGCGTTAGCAGTAATAGTATGGCAGTCAGGTACTTCAATTGTGTTCACTTGTTTTATCGATTATACATTTTCTCCCCAGGATTTCAGCTCTTCCTCGCTCCAAAGCTCAGGGAAAAATATCCTGCGCTGGTATCTGGGGTGCATGTATTTCTTCCAGTCGCTTCCGCCGGTGGCCTCCTGCGGCCCGGAAACGCTTTCAATGTATTTTTTGGCAGTGTTGTAGTGGCCCATTACCCAGGTCACGTTCACCGTATAGTCATAATGCCTCATCGCCCTCACGAGCATTGGGTCCTTTTGATCGGCTTCCGGCAGCTGCCTGAACTTCTGCCAGATGTTGATAGTGTTGTATTCCTCCATGTATCGAAGGAACTCCCCTTTGTATTTGCGTTCAAATTCGGCAAGCAGGTAGCTTTTTTCGCCTGTGTGGTAGTCCTTGCCCGCGGCTTGCCAATAGAGGTGCTCCAGCGCATGCTCATAGGGTGTATTGCGGTCTATGGTAGCGCGGTAGCGGTAGTCGATCAGGTTAATGAGGTCGGTGCTGGCAAATTCTATCAGGCGGTACTGTGCGCTCTGGAAGCCGCTGGCCGGGGTAAGCGTGTTGCGGAATTTCATGTACTGCTCTACCTCCATGCCGTCGCGCATGATGTCGAACGAGGTGGTAAGCATATCGAAATAGCGGCTGATGCGCATCAGCTTTTCGGTAAAAAAAGAAGTGGAAGGTGCTTGGTTGTGGCAAAGCTGCTCCACTTCCCAAAGTATCATCTTAAACAGCAGCTCATTGATCTGGTGGTACATGATGAACACCATCTCATCGGGCAGCGTTGTCCTTTGAATCTGCAAATTAAGCAGCGCATCGGTCTGTATATAGTCCCAATATGTTATCGGCTTAGCCCAAAGCAGCCCTTCAAGATGGGTCTCTGTCTTTTGGTTTATCGCCCGGAATTTTTCGTCAAGGTCATTTATTTTTTCCAGTATTGGGTCTGTCAACTCCATTTGCTTATTTCTTTTTAACCGTAAACGGATGGGCGAGCCCCCTGTAGGAATCGAGGTCGGCCTTTAAAGACCCAACCGCAAGGCTTGCTTTAATACGTAACGGAACTTTATTCTCATCGTCTGAAACCCAGACGGTTAAACTTTCTTCTTCCTTAAATACACGGCCGGCCTGAACCATTGGCCTGAATATCATTGAGGAAACGGTGCCAAATTTAGTTTTTAAATCTTCCCTGCCAACGAATTTCAGCTTAAATTTTATCACCTCGTCGTCAAAAAACATGTCAAGCGAAATGGATTCGCCCACTTTCAGCTTGTCGATGTCCTTATGGTTCCTAAGGTAATAAAATGCCGACACTACGTCCTGTACATGCTCGGGCACTGTATAGGTCTTTTCCTTGTTTTTCTTACGGTCTTTTACCGTCACAGTATTGTTCGCCTGCTGAAAATAGGCTTCCTGGTGCTTTTCATAGCCGCCTTCGTCTATCTTGCGCAGGTGCTGGTAGGGTTTGCCGGTCGCTTTGTCAAAGTAGCTTTCGTAGGTGTCATCTACCTTAAAGAAAAATTTTGTCATTCCGGTCGTGTACCCTTTCCCTACCACATGGTGGATCTTCTTTCCGTTCCTCAGTGCCTCCTTAACTTCCAGTGTGGCATAGCCCGCATTTACAACACCGTAGTGGATGCGGAACTTAAAATATTCCCCTGTTGTAAAAGCGTTTTGTGGAAATGCATTAAAGGTCGTCAGAAGCAAAATAATCGCTATCAATTTTCTCATAGTAAATTTTTGTTTTTTGTGGATAACCACCTTAAATGCAATTTCTGTTCCAAAAATACTAAAACAAAAAAACCCAGTCAAAATAATGACCGGGTTTTTATGCTATTAACCAACCAAAAAACTATAAATTATGAAAAATTTACTTTACAAAGCGGGGGCCTATGACCTCCCTCCGATTTGCGAGTGCAAAAGTAGATAGTTTATTGAATATTTCTTTTCAAAAAATCAACTTTAACACATATACTTCAAAAAATAGCTTTCATGCGGTCTAATTTTTATACATCTTTCAAAAAAGAGCGATTATTATAGCGTTCCCCTCAATGCCTGCTCACGTTCTATGCTCTCAAACAGCGCTTTAAAGTTTCCTGCGCCAAATCCGCGGGCACCCATACGCTGGATAATTTCATAGAAAAGCGTTGGCCTGTCCTCTACCGGCTTGGTGAAAATCTGCAGCAGGTAGCCTTCCTCATCGGCATCGATCATGATGCCCAGCTCTTCCAGCACCACCATGTCTTCCTTCATCATGCCCATGTGCCTGCCAAGGCGCTCCGGAATGGCTTCGTAATACGCATGCGGCGGGCGCGAAAGGAACTCAACACCCCTGGACTTCAGGTCAGATACCGTTTTGATGATATCATCGGTAGCGATAGCGATATGCTGCACGCCCGGCCCACCGTAAAAGTCAAGGTATTCCTCTATTTGCGAACGCTTCTTGCCTTCTGCGGGCTCGTTGATAGGGAACTTGATGCGCCCATTGCCATTGCTCATTACCTTGCTCATCAGCGCCGAATATTCGGTATTGATCTGCTTGTCATCAAACGACAGGAAGTTCACAAAGCCCATCACGTCCTCATACCATTTTACCCACGTATTCATTTCGTTCCAGCCCACGTTGCCCACCATGTGGTCTACATACTTAAGGCCGGTTGGCGCAGGGTTGTAGTCGCTTTTCCACTCGCGGTAGCCCGGAAGGAATACCCCATTGTAGTTTTTGCGCTCTACAAACATATGCACTGTTTCGCCATAGGTATAGATGCCGGCACGCACCACTTCGCCAAACTCATCGGTCTCTACCGTTGGCTCCATGAATACCCTGGCACCGCGCTTCGTCGTTTCTTCAAACGATTTGCGGGCATCCTCCACCCAAAGGGCTACTACCTTAACGCCGTCGCCATGCTTCACGATATGGTCGTTTAGCGGCGAATCGGCCGTAAGCGGCGTGGTAAGCACAATGCGGATCTTGTCCTGCACCAGCACGTAAGACGCACGGTCCTTCAGGCCTGTTTCCAGGCCGGCATACGCCAATGACTGGTAGCCGAAAGCCGTTTTATAGTAATGTGCCGCCTGCTTGGCGTTGCCCACTATGAATTCTACATAATCTGTACCCATAAGCGGCAGGAAATCCTGTGCGCCTTCAAATATTTTCTCGAGTCCGTACTCGACACTTTTAACTTCTTTTTCCATTTAGTTTATGTTTTAATTAACTGACGTGATGTCAGTTGCTGTGTTGTTTTTTTCCTCTCCCCGGCCCTCTCCAAAGGACGGAGCTGGGATTGGATGTTGTGTCTGACCTCACCCCCTACCCCATCTCCAAAGGAGAGAGGCATTGGAACGTGAATACTGTTGTTGTTTATTTTTTTCCTCTCCCCGGCCCTCTCCAAAGGAGAGGGAGCTGGGATGGATATTGAGAACGTAATTAGTGGCGTATTTATCTCTTCAAGGGTAAGCTTCCGGCAAGAGTGTTACGCTCCGTCACCCTCTCCTTTGGAGAGGGCCGGGGAGAGGACTACTCCACCCACGATTTATAATACTGCCCGTCGTCAAGGCCCATGGCTTCCTCCGTCACCATCAGCGGGCGGAAGGTATCTACCATCACGGCCAGCTCTTCGGTTACGGTCTTGCCAATGCTTCGCTCCATCGCGCCCGGCGCAGGGCCGTGCGGTATGCCTTTCGGGTGCAGGGTAATGTGCCCCTGCTCGATGTTGTTGCGGCTCATGAAATCGCCATCTACATAATACAGCACCTCATCGCTGTCGATGTTGCTGTGGTTGTACGGCGCCGGTATCGCTTTCGGGTGGTAGTCGTACAGCCTCGGGCAGAACGAGCACACTACGAAAGTAGACGTCTCAAACGTCTGGTGTACCGGAGGCGGCTGGTGCACGCGCCCGGTTATCGGCTCAAAGTTATGGATGCTGAAGCCATACGGGAAGTTGTAGCCGTCCCACCCTATTACGTCGAACGGGTGCGTGGCATATACCACCTCGTGCATCATGCCTTCCTTCTTAATCCTGATGAGGAAATCGCCTTTTTCGTCGTATGTCTCTATTTCTTCCGGCAGTTTGAAATCCCTTTCGCAGAAAGGCGAATGCTCCAGGTGCTGGCCGCTGCTGTTCTTGTAGCGTTTTGGCGTATAGAAAGGCGCGATGGACTCTACGTAGAAAATGCGGTTATCCTCCGTCTCAAAATCGATCTGGTAGATCATGCCGCGCGGTATGATAAGGTAGTCGCCGTACTCAAACGGGATGTTGCCCATAAAAGTGCGCAGCGTACCCTTGCCTTTATGGATGAAAAGCATCTCGTCGGCATCGGCATTTTTATAGAAATATTCCCTAAGTGATTTTCTTGGAGCGGCAAGCCCGATGATGCAGTCGCGGTTAACGAGCATGGCCTTGCGGCTGTCCAGGAAATCGTCCTGCGGCTTTAGCTCAAAGCCTTTAAAAAGGAGTGATTTGATGTTCTTGTCGATGGCAATCTTAGGCTCCACAGAGTAGGATTTCAGTATTTCCTTTACCTGCGTAGGCCTGTGCACATGGTACAGCAGCGAGGAGTGGCCGTGAAAGCCCTCGGTACCGAACAGCTGCTCATAGTAGAGCCCGCCATCCGGCTTTTCGAACTGTGTATGGCGCTTTTGGGGGAAATTCCCAAGCTTGTGATATATAGGCATTTTTAAATGTATTAGTTATTAAACAATAGTCCGCATACCACTATCGCCTCATTCGGGATTTCTCTTAATGAGGTATTTTAAATATCCTAATAAACCGGCCCATTGCGTGTTCATATTACAAATATCGGAAAAATTTGGTTTTTTGATTGTATAATTGGGATAAAAAACTGTTCAAATATATCCAAAGTAAGAATTCATCAGCCATTATCAAAATACCAGCCTGAAAACGGCAAAGATGGCTAAAAGCAAAAGTGAAGCTTTCCCCGCCTTTGGAGGGCGGCATGGTTTGCCTTGTCTTGTTTCCGGCACTTGTAACCACCCCGGCTTTCAGCCACCCCTCCAAAGGAGGGGAAGGGAATCCGGGCATCCACAGGACTTTCGTGTGGATACATACATTTTGTCGAATTGATACGCAGCACACTATTCCCATAAGGAATCAATTTCAGTGTAAAGGTGGCTAAACCCGGATTATGAAGCCACACAGCAGTGAAGCTTTCCCCTCCTTTGGAGGGGTGCCCGGAGGGTGGGGTGGTTTGCCTTCTTTTGCTTCCGTCACTTGTGTAACCACCCCGGCTTTCAGCCACCCATCCAAAGGAGGGGAAGGGAATCCGGGCATCCACAGGACTTTCGTGTGGATACATACATTTTGTCGAATTGATACGCAGCACACTATTCCCATAAGGAATCAATTTCAGTGTAAAGGTGGCTAAACCCGGATTATGAAGCCACACAGCAGTGAAGCTTTCCCCTCCTTTGGAGGGGTGCCCGGAGGGTGGGGTGGTTTGCCTTCTTTTGCTTCCGTCACTTGTGTAACCACCCCGGCTTTCAGCCACCCCTCCAAAGGAGGGGAAGGGAATCCGGGCACAGGAGTTCAGGCTTGGCAACAAAAAAAATCCCGGCAACTTTCGCTGCCGGGACTCCGGGTGTGTTTGTTGTTTTTATTTTGTAGAAGTCTTTCCATATGTAAAAGCAAATACCAGCGCATGAATCGCAGCAAACACTACGGAAAAATAGAACAGCACCGGCACATATGGGTTTTCCGGATCCGGGTGGAGCAATGCATCGGCTTTCGCCCCTTCGTGGTGTATAAAAGCCACTACTACCAGCGCCAATACCATAACGATACCCGCCACCGAAACAAATTTATAGCTGCCTGAGCCAAACTGGCCGGCATTAAGGTAGCTTTTCCTCATACCGTAAAAAAGGTACAGGTCAAAACCTATCATCATCCATACGATGAGCCTGATCCAGGTGTCGAGCGGAAGGAAGACCATCATGAAAAGGCATACGCCTACGCCCAGTATCGGCACCAATGGAACCAGCGGGGTTCGGAAAGCCCTTGGCGCTTCCGGCATTTTCTTACGCATAATCAGTACGCCTATGCACACCAATATAAAGGCGAACAGCGTCCCGATGCTGGTCATCTCACCCACCACCCTTGCAGGAACGAATGCGGCAAAAAGGCTTACCAGCACCATAAAAAGCATATTGTTTTTGGCCGGTGTACGGAATTTAGGGTGAACATCGGAGAAAATTTTGGGCATAAGGCCGTCCTTACTCATCGAGAAGAACACACGACTCTGGCCCATAAGCATTACCAGGATAACCGATGCATAACCCGCAAGAATAGCAAGCAGGATAGCATTATTCAGCCATGGATAGGCCGGGGCTATAGCGCCTGAAGTATCCATCGGACCCATGGCATCTATCGCGATGGCAACCGGGGCAATACCGTCGGTACCGGCAAAAGCGCTGAAGTTTACAACTCCTGTCATTACGTGTGCAAACAGTATATATAGCAACGTACAGATACCAAGCGAAAGCAAAATACCAATGGGCATGTCGCGTTTGGGGTTCTTTGCTTCCTGCGCCGCTGTAGAAACAGCGTCGAAACCAATATAGGCAAAGAACACAATGGCGGCTGCACGGATAATCCCGCTAAAGCCGAATTCACCAAACGTTCCTGTATTATCAGGAATATAAGGCGTATAATTCTCCGGCCTTATATATTGCCAGCCCAATACAATAAATACCAGCACAACAGTTACCTTAAGCGCAACAATAAGCCCGTTTATAAATGCCGACTCTTTTGTACCCCGCATCAATACGAGCGACATTACCATAACGATTACTACCGCGGGAATATTAATAATACCGCCTTCAAAAGGAGAAAGCATGAATTCGGCCGGGATATCTATGCCATAGCCGTGGAGAAACTTGCCAAGATATCGTGACCAGCTTATTGAAACCGTTGCTGCGCCTACTGCATATTCCAGCACAAGATCCCATCCAATAATCCAGGCAACAAATTCACCCATAGTGGCAAACGAGTAAGTGTACGCGCTGCCCGCAACAGGAATCATGGAAGAAAACTCTGCATAGCAAAGCCCGGCAAATATGCAACCCAATGCTGCTACTAAAAACGATATTGTTATGGCAGGTCCGGCATTGGTTGCAGCAGCAATACCTGTAATTGAAAATAGCCCCGCACCGATTATGGCCCCTACGCCAAGGGCGGTTAACCCTGTTGCTGAAAGGGTTTTCTTGAGTCCTTTTTCGGATTCGCTGGCCTCATCCAGCAATAAATTTAAAGGTTTCCTTCTCCAGATTGACATATAGTTTTGGTTTTATTAAAGTCCCAAATATAGGGTTTTTAATAAAATTATGAGGTTTTTAACGAAATGTTTATTCGGAAGGAGCTGATTTGGTGTGTTTAGAAAAGGCTGGATTGCTAATTGGGGAATTTTTACCGGAAAATGCATTTCGGCGTCCGTGCATCAGGAACGCTTTTTCGGCAAAGGTCACCGGATTTTTGTCGGATGTACCCAAAAATACCCTTGTTATACCCCCTAAAGTCATCAGGGCATGGCCTGAAAATCATCCTGAAGCGCCTCAAAAAAACCATAAATACCCCTAAAATCACCTAAAAAAACCTAAAACCAGTACCCTACGCTCACCCAGGTAAGGTGCTTGTGGGTTTCTGGCGACCAGCTGTGCTTGATTTCCACCGGCCCTATTATGGTTTCCATGCCATAGCCAACGGCATAGCCGCTAAACCTTGGCCATGAGAACAGCAAGCCCTCTTCATACAGGTTGTACCCCACATTGGCATAGTTGGCGGTTACATTCAGGTGGTTCTTTTTAAGAAACTCATAATCAAGGGTTGCCAGGCCTTTTATGTAGCTGTTGCCCGAAATGCTCAGGAAATCATAGCCATAAAAGTGCACAAAGCTGTTGGTAAGGTTATAACCGTACCCGCCCAGCATGAAGTCGAAGGTAGGCACCTGGTTTTCGCCCAGTGCAAATCCGGTCTCAGCTTTGAGGTCTATGGTCAGGCGCCTGGCAAGTGTCTTTGCCGTACCTATTTCCCCTTTTATCAGCGTAAAGCGGTCAAACCCCCCGGTATAGTCGGAAGAGTAGACAAAAGCCTTTGCGAGGCCCTGGAAAAACCAGCCTTCAGATGGGAAGAACTTGCTATCGTAAGAGTCGAACTTGAGATACCCGTAGAGCGAAATGTAATCGCTGTCGTCAAATACCGGGTCGATGTCCTGTATGGTTTCCGATTTTATATTGATATGCTGGTACTCGGCACCGCCGCCAATCAGGAACCGCTGGGCAAAAATGGTTTGCAGGTACAGCTGGTTTGTCCAGTCAGAATAATCCACATTTACCGATTCCGTACCCAGGATCCCGGTGAGTTCCCCCACAGCATAATCTGCAGAAATGTTGCGGTTAAAGCCCGAGTAATGGGAATGAAGCCCATAGCTGATGTAAAAACCGTTATCAATGTAGTAATCGAGATTATACCTGAAGTTGTCTCCCAGTATCACATCTACCGAGGCCACGTCGTTGCGGCGTATGAGATTTTTTTGCGTAAGGTTGAGTAATATGGCGCTCTTATATAATGGGTCGTAATGCAACCCAAATTTGAGATAGCGGTTGATGGGATTTTCGGCAAGCTTCAGGTTGAGCACCTCGCCGCGGGTGCCTTTGTCAAAACAGTACGATATCCCATTAAAGTTCTGGGTTGCATTGAGTGTACTGATACCGCTGTTGAAGGTATCGTACGATATTTTACTCCCCGGCTTAAAGCTCAGCTTACCTATTACATAGGATCGTGTGTAATTATTGAGTCCGTCTATGCGAATCTGTTCTACGTATACAGAATCCTGTGCCGGTATGCGTGGCTTGGTTATGGGATGGCCAACGCCCAGCGGCTTTAGCCTTTCAATAATTTCACGGCCGGCTTCCTCACCCTTTTTTATGATCTCGGTGCCCTGTTCAAACGATACTACGCTGAATTCTGAAATGTCAGGTTTTACGTAAATATCGGTAAGCTCCCGCTTGCCCTTCATCTTATTGATCATCTGGTAATTATTGATTTGCACCAGTATGCCTGTAGCGCCCTTGAGTTCGTCGCGTGTTTTGAGCGGATCCTGCACATCGACACCAATGATGATGTCGGCCCCCATCTTTTTTACCTCCTCAATAGGATAATTATTAGTTACGCCCCCATCAATCAGCAATCTGCCGTCTATTTCCGCCGGCGCATATAACGACGGGAATGCCCCGCTGGCTAAAATGGCATCCGGAAGGACGCCATGCCGCAGCACGACTTCCTCGCCCGTTTCCACATCTGTGGCAATGCATACAAAAGGAATAGGCAGCTTATTAAAGTCCCTGATGTGGCGCACATGATTGGTAAGGCGGTTTATGGTGGTGTAATTGTAGAGTCCTTTGGATAGTGCTGTAGGAAAGCCAATGCGAAAGTTTTTAAACGGAAGGCTGAGTGCGTACAGTTCGTCATTACGCTTTTCGAAAAAGTTCTTCGAACCGCGCGGGGTGTAATCCCTCAGCATGGCATCAGGATCCAAAGCCCGGAATATAGAATCCAGTTCCGTAGCAGAATAACCCGCCGCATACAGGCCTCCCACAATGGCACCCATGCTTGTACCGCCTATATAAGAAACCTCAACCCCCTGCTCCTCGAGCACCTTGAGCACCCCTATGTGTGCCAGGCCCTTAGCGCCGCCGCCACTCAATACTACGCCTACTTTGGGTTTGCCTTCCTTCTTCTCCTGCCCTTTTACAGGGCCGAAAACAAGCATGCATAACAGCAGGAGAAAAAATCTATTCATTATTTTGTATTCGCCTTATAATATTCAGTAATCTTTTTTGCTTTGCTCGGACCTACCACTTTGGCAATTTCTTCCTCAGGCGCTGCCGTAAGCCGCTTTACCGACTTAAAATGGGTAAGCAGCGTCACCATAGTCTTTTCGCCGATGCCCGGAATGCTGTCCATTGAGGTTTTCAGCGCGCCTTTGCTACGCTTGTCCCTGTGGAAGGTAATCCCAAACCGGTGCGCCTCATTACGGAGGTGCTGTATTATCTTGAGCGTTTCGCTTTTTTTATCCAGGTACAGTGGCACAGAATCGCCGGGGTAGAAAATTTCCTCAAGCCTTTTTGCAATGCCTAATATAGTGATTTTCCCGCGCAAGCCCAACTCATCAATGCTTTTTAATGCTGAGGATAATTGCCCTTTGCCTCCATCGATGATAATGAGTTGCGGCAGGGGCTCGTTTTCCTCCAAAAGCCTTTTGTACCGGCGGAAAACAACTTCCTCCATCGAAGCAAAATCATTAGGCCCCTCCACGGTTTTAATATTAAAATGGCGGTAATCCTTTTTGCTCGGCTTGCCGTCCTTAAATACCACACATGCAGAAACCGGGTTGGTACCCTGTATGTTAGAGTTGTCAAAACACTCTATATGGCGTGGCTCTTCGGGCAGTCTCAGGTCCTTTTTCATCTGCGCCATAATGCGGTTGGTATGCCTGTCCGGATCTACGATTTTAATCTGCTTCAGCTGGTCCAGACGGAAATAGCGGGCATTACGCTCACTCATGTCGAGTATCATTTTCTTATCGCCGAGCTTTGGAACGGTTACATTTACACCCTCGCCCAGTTCAAGCGGGAACGGAGCTAATATCTCCTTCGAGCGGAGATGAAAGCGTTCGCGCAATTCTACCACTGCCAGCTCCAGCAATTCCTCATCAGGCTCGTCCAGTTTCTTCTTAATTTCCATCGTATGGCTACGGATGATGGCACCGTGCGATACCTGAATGAAATTCACATAAGCCATACTTTCGTCGGAAATAATGGAAAACACGTCCAGGTTGGATATCTTGGGATTGAATACCGTGCTGCGGGACTGGTAGTTTTCCAGGACGTCCATTTTTTCCTTGATCTGCTGGGCTTCCTCAAAGCGCATTTCCATGGCAAACTCCTGCATGCGCTTTTTAAAATCCTTGAGGCTTTCTTTGAAGTTACCCTTCAGGATCTGCCGGATGGCATCCACATGGTTTTGGTACACCGCAAACGATTCATGACCTTCGCACGGGCCTTTGCAGTTGCCCAAATGGTATTCGAGGCACACTTTATACTTACCGGAACGGATATTTTGCTCGCTAAGGTCGTAGTTGCAGGTGCGCAGCGGGTATAGCTCTTTTATAAGATCCAAAAGGGTATGAACTACTTTAAACGTGGTGTACGGACCGAAGTATTCCGAACCGTCCTTTATTATTTTCCGTGTTGAAAATATCCTCGGAAAGGGTTCTTTTTTAATGCATATCCAAGGGTAGGTCTTGTCGTCCTTAAGGAGTACATTATAGCGTGGCTGCAGCTTTTTAATCAGGTTATTTTCCAGCAAAAGGGCCTCACTTTCGGTAAGTACGACGATGTGCTTTATGCTCACGATTTTCCGCACCATCACGTTGATCCGGCCCGAATCATGCATTTTATTAAAATAGGACATCACCCTCTTTTTCAGGTTCTTCGCTTTCCCGACATACAGCAATTTGTCGTCTTTGTCAAAATACTGGTATACGCCGGGGCTATCGGGCAATGTTTGTATTTGTAAGTCTAAAGGGGTATGCATGGTACAAAGTTAGTGAACAAATCTTTTGATGTAACAGCAAAATAAGGGGTTTGTTTCACTTCTGTAATTGGTGATTTTCCATTTCGATAAGTTTTAGTATTTTTATCCTTTCACAAAGCCTATGGAGCATCGCAAACTTGTAATACTGGACGAGGAGATAAAGCCCGGCGACAGCAAAACCATCAACATGGAAATTGCCCGCCTGCACACAATGACCAAGCTCAAGATCCCAATAATAGTGGAGCGCTCCAAACATGACGGCCCGGTAGTACTATTCTCGGCAGGGCTGCATGGCGATGAGATCAACGGTATGGAGATTGTACGCCAGATCATCGTCCGCAATATTAACAAGCCGCGCATAGGCACCATCATCTGTATACCGGTCATTAATGTATTCGGGTTTGTGAACAAAAGCCGTGAATTCCCTGACGGGCGCGACCTTAACCGCGTATTCCCCGGCAGTAAGAACGGATCACTGGCCAGCCGTTTTGCCTATTACCTTTTAAAGGAAGTAATACCCCATGTAGACTATTGCGTCGACTTCCATGCCGGTGGGGCCAGCCGCTTCAATGCGCCGCAAATACGCATAGTGCCGGGCAATGAAGAGCTGAAACAGCTATCTGATGTGTTTAATGCCCCATTTACACTCTATTCAAAGAATATCAACGGCTCTTTCAGGAATTCCTGCGACAAATTGGGTGTGAAAATGCTCCTGTTTGAAGGTGGCAAATCGTTAGACATCGATGCCGACATAACCCACCATGGCGTACGGGGTGCCAAGCGTTTCCTTGCCCATTTCGGAATGCTCGATGCCTCTAAAAAAGCCCAGCCTGCCGACAGGCCCTCAATTTATATTGAAAATTCCGCCTGGATACGGGCCCGCAATTCGGGGCTGTTCCAAAACAAGACCAAAGCAGGGGCATTCGTGCAAAAAGGCGAGATCATTGCCTGTATTACCGACCCTTTCGGCAAGTTCGAAAAGAAAGTAAAGGCACCCAATACGGGATATATCATCAATTCCAACGACTCACCGATAGTGTACCAGGGCGATGCGATATTTCATATATCGCAGCGGATGGTGTAGCGTCGGTTGATTTGGTTATTTGTGGATACGGTAATTCGTTCCAAATAACCAAATCCACGCATCAACAAATAAACAATGAAAAAAAAAGACCTACGCCTCAAATATAAAAACCTCCGCCAGGCCCTCCTCCCCGAAGAAGCCGAAGACAAAAGCCTTGCCATTGCTAACCGGCTGCTGACGCTGGATATTTGGGGCAAGACCTACTTCCACCTGTTCCTGACGATGGAGAACCAAAAGGAAGTGCAAACCGACTTTATCCTGAACATCCTTGCCGGGAAGGATAAGGAAGTGATCGTGTCACGGTCTGATTTTGAGCGCATGGCTATGGTACATTACCTGCTAACCGATAATACCAAACTCATGGTAAGCCAGTACGGCATCCCCGAGCCTGTCGATGGCATTGAAGTACCTTCCAATAAACTGGATGTAGTATTCGTGCCATTATTGGCCTTCGACCAAAAAGGCCACCGTGTGGGTTACGGCAAAGGCTTCTATGATCGTTTCCTGAATGAATGTAAGCCCGACGTTATAAAGATAGGGTTGTCGTTTTTTGAGGGTGAAGAAGAGCTTATAGAAGCGAATGACACGGATGTCCCGCTTGATTATTGTGTAACACCGGAGAAAGTTTATTCGTTTATTCGTTAATGCGTTAATTCGTTAAACCCAAGTAACCAAATCAACAAATCAACTATTTAGCGAATGCCTTTTTATTGAAAACGATAAGTATGCCCACACCTACTGATATTGCCGTATCGGCAACATTAAAAATCGCATTAAAGAAAGAAAAATGCTTACCACCCCAAATTGGGAACCATGATGGCCATTGCCCGCTAAATAAAGGAAAATAGAACATATCCACTACTTTTCCGTGGAATAATGTACCATACGGTTCATCAGCAAACATTGTGGCTACCTGTCCGTGGCTATGGTCGAATATCACTCCGTAAAAAACCGAGTCGATGATATTGCCAAAAGCGCCTGCAAGTATCAACGCGATTGAGACAATAAGATAAGGCGACTGGCGCTTTTTTACCGCATCCCAAAGCCACCATCCTATTCCACCTACCGCCAGTATGCGGAAAAGTGTAAGAGTTAGTTTGCCCCCAAGCCATGCCGGAAGTTCTGCCCCCCACGCCATGCCTTCATTCTCTATGAAATTTATCCTGAACCAATCCAGCCCCAATACCCGGAACCAATCGCCATGCATCATGGTTGTTTTGATGTAAATCTTGGATACCTGGTCGATGATCAACACAAGAATGACAATAAGGTAGGCTTTCTTTAAGGACATTTACAGAATTTTAGCCGCAAAAATAAGGGAATTAATTTAGATAAGAGATTTTTAGCCACGAATTACACTAATTTTCACAAATTGCAATACCACTGATAATTTGCGAAAATTAGTGTAATTCGTGGCTAAAGTAAAACCGCCCTGAGGCGGTCTTGAAATTATCGTTGCATGTTCTTGGCTTCGATGCTCATTGTGGCATGCGGAACCAGTTTCAGGCGCTCCTTGTTGATAAGTTTGCCCGTTACTTTGCAAATGCCATAGGTCTTATTCTCAATGCGGATAAGCGCGTTCTTCAGGTCGCGGATGAACTTCTCCTGGCGGATGGCCAGCTGTGAGTTCGCTTCCTTCGACATGGTCTCGCTCCCTTCCTCGAATGCCTTGAACGTTGGCGAAGTATCGTCGGTACCGTTATTCAGGTCGTTCATATAGGCACTGCGTATAAGGTCAAGATCTGCCTTTGCTTTTTCAATTTTCTTTGTAATTAATTCCCTAAACTCTGCAAGGTCTGCATCAGAGTATCGTATTTGCTCATCTACCATTTCTCTATCTATTTTGAAATTAATAATAAGGTTGTTATCTCGTCAAATTCAATTTGGGTTCCGTTTTCTACTACCGGCAGGAAAACCATCTCATCGGTAAGGGTCTCGCTCTTGATGTACTCTTCATTTGCCTTTACCGCCCCTTCAAGATCCGCATTCTCCTGAAGGTATATCTTAATCCTGTCAGTCACTTCAAAGCCACTGTCTTTCCTGATGTTCTGGATCCTGTTCACCAGCTCACGGGCTATGCCTTCCTGCTTCAGTTCGCCGGTTATCGTGATATCCAGTGCAACAGTTATGCCATTTGCATTGGCTACCAGCCAGCCCGGTATATCCTGCGATGAAACTTCTACATCGGCAGAGGTTAAAGTAATACTTTTTCCCGAAACTGCAATATCGAGGCTGCCGTCTTTGTCTATAGTGTTGATCTGCTCCTGCGAGAACGACTGTATCTCTTTGGCTACCAGACCCATATCTTTACCAAAACGCGGACCCAAAGCCTTGAAATTTGGTTTTATCTGCTTTACAAGCACACCGGAAGCATCATCCAGCAACTCGATTTCCTTAACGTTAACTTCAGCTTTTATTAACTCTCCTACAGCTTCAATTTCAGCTTTCTGTTTTGCGTCAAGTACCGGAATCATTACCTTTTGCAGCGGTTGGCGTACCTTGATCATCTCCTTTTTCCGTAGCGAAAGCACGAGTGACGAAATGGTCTGCGCCTTCTCCATCCTGCTCTCCAGCGATTTATCAACATAGTTATCAGCATACACCGGGAAATCGGCCAAATGTACACTTTCAAACTTCTCTTGTTGTGAAGCCTGTGTTAAATCTTTATAAAGCCTGTCCATAAAGAACGGCGCTATCGGCGCGCCCAGCTTGGCCACAGCCACAAGGCAGGTGTACAGCGTCTGGTAGGCCGCAATCTTATCCTGCGCATACTCGCCTTTCCAAAAACGCCTCCTGCACAGGCGAACGTACCAATTGCTCAGGTTCTCCTGCACAAAGTCAGATATTGCCCTCGCGGCTTTCGTAGGCTCATAGTCAGCATAATAACTGTCTACATCCTTTATAAGGGTATTCAGTTCGCTCAGTATCCAGCGGTCGATCTCAGGCCTTTCGTTAAGAGGCACTTCAGGCTCTTCGTAAGAAAAACCATCAATATTAGCATATAACGCAAAGAATGAGTACGTATTATATAAAGTACCGAAGAACTTGCGGCGCACTTCTGCCACGCCTTCGATGTCAAATTTCAGGTTGTCCCACGGGTTGGCGTTGCTTATCATGTACCAACGGGTAGCATCGGGGCCATACTCGGCCAGGGTGGTGAACGGGTCTACCGCGTTGCCAAGGCGCTTACTCATCTTCTGGCCGTTCTTGTCGAGCACCAATCCGTTTGAAACGACATTCTTATACGACACCTCATCAAATACCAATGTGGCAATGGCATGCAGCGTATAGAACCATCCACGTGTCTGGTCTACCCCTTCGGCAATGAAATCCGCCGGGAAAGACTCGTGGTTGTCGATGAGTTCTTTATTTTCGAAAGGGTAATGCCACTGCGCATACGGCATGGCGCCACTGTCGAACCAAACGTCGATCAGGTCACTTTCACGGTGCATTGGCTTGCCTGATGGCGAAACCAGTACGATCTTATCCACCACGTTTTTGTGGAGGTCAACCAGGTCGTAATTCTCCTCGCTCATGTTGCCCGGCTCAAATCCTTTGAACGGGTTCTCTGCCATGAATCCTGCGGCAATTGCTTTTTCGATACCATTATACAGCTCTTCCACCGAACCGATAAGTGCTTCCTCAGTCTTGTCCTCAGTCCTCCATATCGGGAGCGGTATGCCCCAGTATCGGGAACGCGACAGGTTCCAGTCGTTAGCATTCTTGAGCCAGTTGCCAAAACGCCCTTCGCCGGTCGCCTTAGGCTTCCAGTTGATGGTATCGTTCAGGTCGAACATACGCTCCTTAACATCGGTCATTTTTATGAACCAGCTGTCGAGCGGGTAGTACAGCAGCGGCTCGTCCGTCCTCCAGGAGTGCGGGTAGCTGTGTACGTATTTCTCTACTTTGAAGGCTTTGTTGTTCTCTTTAAGATAGATGGATATCTCAACGTCGGCCGACCTTTCCGGTGCGGTGCCTGCGTCGTAGTATTCGTTCTTCACATACTTGCCTGCCAACTCCAGCGGCTTCCCGTTCGGATTGTCGAGGCTGCCCACATGCGAAGTGAATTTACCCTGCATGTCCACAAGCGGCACCGGGCTTCCGTTTTCGTCCAATACCAACATTGGCGGAACTTCCGGCTTGGCTTCCTTAGCCACTTTGGCATCATCAGCACCAAAGGTTGGCGCGGTATGCACGATACCGGTACCATCTTCGGTGGTAACGAAGTCGCCCGATATAACCCGGAAGGCATTTTTAGGGGTTTGGTATGGCAGTACAAAAGGCAGTAGTTGCTCGTAGCGTATGCCGACAAGGTCTTTGCCTTTGGCCTCTGCCAGAACTTTATATGGTATGTTTTTATCGCCTTCCTTAAAATTAGCAAAGTCGGCATCTTCAGTACTTTCAAAATAATTCTTGCCGAATTGCTTGCCTAACAGGTTCTTTGCCAGCACCACATTGATTTCTTTAAAAGTGTACTGGTTAAAGGTTTTTACCAAAACATAATCAATATTAGGACCAACAGTCAACGCGGTATTTGAAGGCAACGTCCATGGTGTAGTCGTCCATGCCATGATGTCCACTTGGCCAAAACCTTTCAGGAAGTCAGGGAGTGAATCGGCAACCGTTTTAAACTGCGCCACAATCGTGGTATCCGTCACGTCCCTATAGGCACCCGGCTGGTTTACCTCATGCGAAGAAAGTCCGGTACCCGCTTTTGGCGAATAAGGCTGTATGGTGTATCCTTTGTATAAAAGGCCTTTGTCGTATATCTGTTTCAGGAGCCACCAAACGGTCTCCATGTATTTGGGCTTATAGGTTACATAAGGGTCTTCCATATCCACCCAATAGCCCATTTTTTCGGTAAGGTCGTTCCACACGTCAGTGTAGCGCATTACCGTGCGCTTACAGGCCTCGTTGTATTCTTCTATCGAAATGGTTTTGCCGATGTCTTCTTTAGTAATGCCCAATTCTTTCTCGGTACCAAGCTCTACCGGAAGGCCGTGCGTATCCCAGCCTGCCTTGCGTTTTACCTGGTGGCCCTTCTGCGTCTGGTAACGGCAAAAGATGTCTTTAATAGCACGTGCCATCACGTGGTGAATGCCCGGAAGGCCATTCGCGCTTGGCGGGCCTTCAAAAAACACATATTGCGGCTTGCCTTCGCGGGTCGTTACGCTTTTTTCAAATATTTGCTCTTTCTTCCAGAAATCAAGCACTTCGCCCGCCAGTCCGGCAAGGTCAAGTCCTTTATATTCAGTAAACTTCTTACTCATTGGTAGTACCTTCTAAAAATCAATTTGCGAAAGTAACGATTTTTTTTAAGCAAAGGTAAAAATGGGAAAATATGTGGGAATGATAACGTTTTCGAAGTACTATTCGCAGTATTTTTACGTTTAACACATCACCTATTAACCTTAAAGATGAACAAAGTGTTGCTTTTGCTCTTGTGTACTCTATCATGTGTCTCGCAGGACATTCAGCAAAAAATAGATGCGCTTAACCATATAGGCGTGCTAAATGCTTTCATTCCTACCTGGTACCTGCCCGGCTCGCAACAGCAGGAGGTTAATGAATTTGCAAAAACCCTGCTTGCCGGCGAAATTGAGGTGCTCGCTGCCAATAAAAACCCATTTGTATATGTGTATGCCAATTGCTGGCTTATCGCCTCGGGAAAAGGAGATGTGGTCAAAATCTTTCAGGCATCACTTAAACAAAGGGATTCTGTTGCAATAATGAATTGCGGATACAGTTATGAAGCTGTATATGATAAATATTATGATGTATACACGACCCGCCTTTATGAAAGCCTTATCCGGGACGGCAAAGAACCCACCGAACAGGACATTGAATTGCTTTTCAATTCTGATGCAACATTGCATAAGCTGGACAGCCTGATTATTATTTCGAAAAAACCGGTGACCGAATTTGACTATTTTCAGGCATTTTCCCATAAAAAATTTGATAAAAAGCTATTGCCCAAAATTGAAAAGCTGGCATTCAGGAAACATATTCCCCACGCACTTTTTTATCTTGAAAAATATTATCCGGAACAATACCGAAAAAGAATCAGGGATTATCTGCACAACGATTTCATGAAAGCAAAATTCGTGACATTCGATGAGAGGATGAAACTAAGGGAATACTTGTATTATCTGGAAAATGGTGACGAATCAATGAAAAAACTGGCTCTTGAAAAAAGGGAAATGCATCCTCACATCGATAATTAGATATTAATTTCCGTTTCAACACAACCTTTATTGCCTATTCTGCATCTATTAAGTAAAAGCTGTTGCCATGGAAACTCATTTTACACTTACCGATGCCGAATTCGAACGGCTGTTTGAAAGCTGCTCCTTCGACCCTGCCCTCTTTACTCACGAAGCCCACATAAGACTGGCATGGATACATATACGCAAATATGGACTCGACAAAGCATCCTGCAATGTGGTAAGCCAGTTGCAGGAATACACTACAGCGCTGGGTGTAGCCGATAAATTTGACCTTGGTCTCACTATTTCCTCGTTAAGGATAATCAATCACTTTATTATGGAAAGTACCGACAGTTCATTTGAAATGTTTATTAAAGAGTTTCCAAATCTCAATACCCATTTCAAAGATTTGCTGCTGCAATATCCTCAACTTGAGAAACAAGACGGAATCTTTGTTTGATTTTTAACAACTGTTTAACATGGTGTTTATGACGCACCGGAGGTTTTATTGTATATTTAACATCCTAAAATTTTCCTATGCCGAACCGCACCTGTTTTCTTATTGATGATGATGATGATGACCGGGAAATCTTTGAAATCGCTTTAGAGGCCGTAGATAAGTCATGTGTTTTCATTTCTGCAAAAAACGGTCTTGAGGCGTTGAAATTTATCGATGAGAACCCCGATTTTATCCCTGATTATATTTTTATTGACCTCAATATGCCTTACATGACAGGATGTGAATGCCTGGCTGCCGTTAAACAGATAACGAGGCTCACGAATGTACCCGTTATCATTTACACGACCTCATCCTACGGTAAAGATGCCAATGATACACTGGCCCTGGGTGCAGCACACTTCCTGGTAAAGCCGGCAAGCATTTCGGCTCTTACTACGGCATTGAGCGATATTATTAATGGTATTGCCACTTCATACTTACTTAAATCTGTAAGCATAGAATAAGTTTGGGGCATAAGCCTGACTATTTTTTTACTATCTTTATCAGGTATTACTTCATTATGGAGGCTTCCAACCCAAAAAATAATCCCATTCCACAGTCCGGAAATAATTACCCGCCAGGCTTTACCGCACTGCTTGGATCAATTCCGGCACCCATATATACCTGTGATTTAGAGGGAGGCATTACTTTTTATAATACTGCTGCTGAAAGACTTTGGGGAAAGGCTCCCGAGATGGGCATAAAATGGTACAAATTCCTAAAATTGCATGAGCCCGATGGCTCGCCCCTTAAAAAGGAAAGGTGTCCTGTAACTGAAGTTATTTCGGGTATCAGCGCCACTAAACAAAAGGAACTGGTCATTGAGAGGCCTGATGGGGCACAACGCAACATCATCCTTACCGTACATCCGCTACTGGACACTGGCGGCAGGATGACAGGCGTTACTAATGTGGCTGAAGACATTACCGATAAAAAACTGGAAGATGAACTGCTTTATGCCGGCGAGAACAAATACCGATCGCTCCCGGAACTTTTAGAAAGAAAGGTCGAGGAGCGTACCTTCAGCCTTAAGGAAAGTGAGGAGCGCTACCATAAGATGATCGAGGAAGTACAGGATTATGCCATCATATTGCTGGATAGGGACGGCTATATACAGAACTGGAACCTTGGCGCTGAAAAGATAAAGGGCTATACTGATGAGGAAATAATAGGAAAGAATTTCAGGCTGTTTTACCAACCGCATGACCGTGAAGACAAGCTCCCGGAACGGCTGATTACCAAGGCACATGACACCGGCAGGGCAGTACACGAAGGTTGGCGCCTGCGCAAGGATGGCAGCAAATTTTGGGGGTTGGTGGTTATAACGGCATTGCACGACGACGAAAACAAGATCATTGGCTTTAGTAAAGTAACACGCGACCTTACTGAAAGAAAACTCGCAGACGACCGGATGCAGGACTATGCGAAAGAGATTGAATTCCGTAACAAGCAGTTGGAGGAGTATGCCTACATAGCTTCGCACGACCTGCAGGAACCTTTGAGGAAAATACAGATTTTTGCCGAAATGCTGGAAGGCAGCCTCCATAACGAAACACTTGCTAAAAAACAGCTCGAAAAAATCAATGCGGCTGCCCAACGCATGTCTAACCTGATAAAAGATGTATTGAAATACTCCCAGCTGTCCCGTGCCGACGAACTTTTTGAGGAAGTTGATCTCAATGAGGTGATTCACACCATTAAGGAAGATTTTGAATTGCTCATAGCTGAAAAGAATGTGCAATTGGAGAACACACCGCTGCCTGTTATAAAAGGCATCCCTACACAATTACACCAACTGTTTGCAAACCTGTTGAATAATGCTATAAAATTTAGCTCTGAAAACCCTTTAATCGAAATTTCGTACGAAGAAGCCGCGTCTGAACTGACTTTACTGTACCCGCACCTAAATTCTTCACTATCTTTTGCAAAAATAACAGTAAAAGACAACGGTATGGGTTTTGAACAGCAGTATGGCGAGCAGGTTTTCAAAATGTTCAAGCGCCTTACGGACAATTCCGGGACAGGCATAGGCCTGGCGCTGTGCAAAAAAATCGTTGAAAATCACGGAGGAGAGATTAGTGTGATTAGCGAGCCCGGAGTTGGAACGGAGTTTACGATACTACTACCGGTTGGGTAGCCACAATCATGACAAATAAACTTTTTCCATTTTTAGCTTTCAAACATAAATAGAATTTCTATATATTTGCACCTCGAAAATAATGGCCTCGTAGTTCAACGGATAGAATGGGAGTTTCCTAAACTTTTGATCCAAGTTCGATTCTTGGCGAGGCTACCAAAAGCAGTACAGCAATGTGCTGCTTTTTTTGTTTTTATTGTTTTCCATACTTCAAATAACCGCAATTGTTGCGTTTTGTGCATTTCACATACAAAATCTTGCGCTTCGCAACATTCTTACACCTAATGCATTATAAATATATAAGTTTGTCCAGTTAACAATAATTTTGGTTTTCGTTAACACAAAAGAGTCAGAAAGCCCCTTTTCTGCGATTATATTTTTAAGGATCATTCAACTGTAAACTGCGTGGTAAACTACGTTTTACGATAGCATTTCGAAAAGTGCCCGGCATACGCTTACATTTTTACAAGGTTTCCCTGTTTGCAGGTTGCATCCCAGAAATAGAAAAGAAATCCACAAAAATAGAAATAATGACAAAAAACAAATCAAAACCATTGTTAGTGCTTGCATCCGGCCTGTTATGCACAGGGCTCTTGCACGCACAGGACTCTGCAAATGCCTCCGGTGGCGATGCCTCCGGTAGTGGCGGCAGTGCAGCGTACAGTATTGGGCAGGTAGTATATACTACTCATACAGGCAATAATGGAAGTGTTGCACAAGGTGTGCAGCAACCTTATGAAATTTCGGTTGTGCTATCTATCAAGCACCCTGCTGAAATCCATTTAATCATGAAGGCCTATCCGAACCCTACAACAGATGTCCTGATCCTAAGCATTAAGGGAGCAACGACTGAAGATCTCTCCTACCAACTGTACGACATGGCCGGTAGGCTGATTGAAAACCAGCGCATCACAGATCCCGAAATGCAAATACAAATGGGGAGCTTAAACGATGCTGTATATCATCTGAAGGTGGTAAACAGTTCGCAGGAAATTAAAACATTCAAAATCATTAAAAAGACAAACTGATGATAAAAAAAATACTAACATTAGGAATATTGTTTTTTGGATCGCTTGCCTTTGCGCAGTCCCCCCAAAAAATGAGCTATCAGGCTGTTATACGGAACAGCGACAGTGAACTGGTAACTCTTTCGCCCATAGGAATGAGGATCAGCGTACTACAGGGTACCGATACAGGAACAGCGGTTTATGTGGAAACACAAAACACGTCAACAAACGCTAACGGGCTGGTGAGCCTGGAAATAGGTTCAGGCACAGCTGTTACGGGTACTTTTGCAGCCATCGACTGGGCGAACGGTCCTTACTTCATCAAAACGGAAACCGACCCTGAAGGCGGTACCAACTACACAATATCAGGCACTAGTCAATTAATGAGTGTGCCGTATGCGCTATACTCGCTAAACGGAACGCCGGGTCCTCAAGGGCCAATAGGCTTAACTGGAGCTACAGGACCTGAAGGGCCGGCTGGGCCTGTAGGAGCTACAGGTGCAACAGGAGCAATAGGTGAAACCGGGCCGGCGGGGCCAATAGGACCAATAGGACCGGCAGGGCCAACAGGTAACACCGGAGCAACAGGACCCGCAGGACCAACAGGTGCAACGGGTGCAGTGGGCGCAACAGGACCGGCGGGGCCAATAGGACCAATAGGGCCAGCAGGGCCAACAGGTAACACCGGAGCAACAGGACCCGCAGGACCAACAGGTGCAACGGGTGCAGTGGGTGCAGTGGGCGCAACAGGACCGGCGGGACCAATAGGACCAATAGGGCCAGCAGGGCCAACAGGTAACACCGGAGCAACAGGACCCGCAGGACCAACAGGTGCAACGGGTGCAGTGGGCGCAACAGGACCGGCGGGACCAATAGGACCAATAGGGCCGGCAGGGCCAACAGGTAACACCGGAGCAACAGGACCCGCAGGACCGGCCGGTGCTACAGGTGCTACGGGCGCAACTGGAGCAGTAGGCGCAACAGGGCCGCAAGGTGCAGCCGGGGTCAACGGACAAAATACACTTGCCAAAACGTCGGCTGAAGCGGCCGGAGCCAACTGTTCAGTCGGTGGCATGAAAGTAGAATATGGGCTTGACGCAAATAACAATGGTGTTCTTGATGCCGGTGAAATAAATGCATCGCTCACAAGGTATGTATGTAACGGGGCAGTAGGAGCAACGGGACCCGCAGGGCCAACCGGAGCTACGGGTGCAACAGGGGCTACGGGTGCTACCGGAGCAGTTGGGGCAGTTGGGGCAACAGGACCGGCAGGGCCAACCGGCGCTACGGGAGCAGTAGGTCCTACAGGAGCAACGGGGGCTAATGGCATAAATACTATTGTAAAAACCACAACAGAAGCTGCAGGGGCAAACTGTGCCGGCGGCGGTGTTAAGCTGGAGTACGGCCTTGATGCCAACGGCAATGGTACACTGGAGTCGGGAGAGATAAATGCTTCGCTTACTAAATATGTATGTAACGGCGACCCGGGCGAGCACCCTCAGTATATGGAAACTACAGGAGGTACGGCGATCCCACAGGTCTATGTAGAAAAAGGCGCGCTGATAATGGTACGATTCTATACACAGTGCAGCTCTACAGCTACAGGCGGCCTTATATTCGTTCAATATGATGGTACGGTATCTGTACTAAGCAGCGGAGGTTCGCAGGGAAGTTCTCTAACTGCAACAGGAAATGTACTGTACCTGAATAACGGTTGTTTACCCAGCGACCCATGGACATATACATTCACCATGTCAGGTGGTTATGCAACAATAACTGCGGGTGGAGGACAAGGTTTCCACCAAGAAGGCAAGTGGATTATACTTGGCGGCGGATAATTCACATTTTTATTGGATTGATTATAATGCAGCACAGCAATGTGCTGCATTATTTATTTATATTTATTGCCACATCATACTTTTAAAACAAATGAAAATATTCGTTATCATTGTCGGTTTACTTATTGTTGCAATCATCATTAAATCCTGCAAACCAACTGACAACAGCAAAAATGAGAAAAGGCCGGATGACGCAATCCTGCCTACAAACAAAATACAAAACGACAAGATTGTACTTATAGAGAATGCCAGTCTTGATGATGTAAAAAATGCCATACAAAAGTTTTGTAACGTTTACAACCAAAACGAGTTTGTAGCCCTGCCTCTTCTTACTGTCCTGACAGAGAAAAGATTTGCTGTGACCTTTCCTTATGACACTGACTTTGTTACATACTGCTTTTTTGTAAATTATATGCATTACCCGAATGACATTATCTACAAACCATCGATTACAGCATGGACTTCAACAAAGCAAGGCGATGACTGGATGACAGACGATACCGTCAATAAAAAAGTAATGCTGTATATTCCAGCTGGCGATGAAGATTACGACAATGTTTTCCTCACCACAAACGATAATATTGGTTACAAAATGGGATTTGCCATGGGCGAGGAGAAACAAAGGCTACCCCACCCGGGACGAGCTTATATTGAACCGGAAAGCACTGCTGAACCCGTAGGAAAAGAGCAAATACAGTTTAAATGATTTCCCTGCAATATTTAATATATTGGCTAAATCCAAGTGTATTGTGCCTAAGATGTCCTATTTCCCTATATTTGGCAGTTACAACTCAATAAATGAAACGGATCGCTGCCCTTATTGCCCTGCTTTGCTTTTGCCAAACCATTTCGGCCCAGGCAACGGACTCATTGCTTGTTGTACTTGAAAAAGAAATGGCTAAGCGAGAAACCTATGTGACCGCACGGGAACAACGTATCAACCAGCTGAAGCAATACCTGGGCGAACCCAACCTGCCTGATACAGAGTCCTGGAACTATAACAACCGCCTCGCAAAGGAATACATTCCGTACCAACTGGATTCGGCACTAACCTATCTCGGGGCCAATATCCGGCTGGCTGAGAAAACAGGCAATGCCGCATTGCTTTATGAAGCGCGTATACAACTGGCCGATATACTCTCTTCCTCGGGAAACTACATCGAGGCCGACCATACGTTATCGCAGGTAGACAGGCGCCTTTTGCCGGACGGCCTGCTCAAAAAATACTTTTATGCAAAAATGTGGCTCAACTACCGCCTGCGTTTTTACAGCCCCGCCGAAGATATTAAAAAGAAATATACCCAACGGTATTCTGCCTATGCCGACAGCCTGGTGCAGGGCCTTGATACCATATCGGAACTATACCTATCGGTAGCCGAAACCCGTTACCGGGACGAGGGTGCGTTTGCTAAAGCACGGGAGGCCAATTTGCGGCGGCTTGCCATGGCACAGCCCGGCACACGCAGCTACTCAAGCATTGCCTTTTTCCTGGCGCAAACCTACCTGGCCGAAAAAGACGTACAGAACTATAAAAAATACCTTAGCCTTTCTGCGATATCGGACATACGGGCAGCTGTAAAGGACAATGCCTCGCTTACCGCCCTGGCGCTACAGCTTTTTAAGGAAGGCGACATTGACCGCGCACACAGCTACATCAACTTTGCCTTTGAAGATGCTGCATTTTACAACTCGAGGCTACGGTCGGTTTCCATTTCCAATGTACTGCCCATAATCAATAAAACGTATGAAACCGAGATCAGGGCACAAAAGGAAAAACTACAGGGATACCTGGTAGTGATGAGCATTATGGCAGTATTGCTGGTTTTCACCGTATTGTATATTGTGCGCCAACTGAAGAGCCTTTCCCGCGCCCGCAAAAACCTGCAGGAGGCCAACATAAGACTAAATGCGCTTAATGTGCAGCTACAGGCAGCCAATACCGAGCTGGGAGGGCTGTATGGAGAACTTAGCGAAACCAATCGCGTGAAGGAATATTACATAGGCAACCTCCTTAACCTGTGTTCGGAATATCTTGATAAACTGGACACTTATCGTAAAACTGTAAAAAAAATGATTGTGGCCAAGCAGGTTGCAGAACTTTTTGAAAGGACAAAATCATCGCAGCTCATTGATGAGGAACTGGAAGTATTCTACAAAAATTTTGACACCATATTTCTCCATATTTATCCGGATTTTGTAGAACGAATCAATGAGCTGCTTGCCCCGGAAGAGCAAATTACCCTCAAAAAAGGCGAACTCCTTACGACGGAGCTGCGCATTTTTGCCCTTATCCGCCTTGGTATATCCGACAGCTCGGGAATTGCTAAACTATTACGCTATTCTGTAAACACCATTTACAATTACCGTGTAAAGATTAAAAATAAAGCATTAGGTCCTCGCGATGATTTTGAGGCAAAAGTGATGCAGATCGGGTCATTCAAAACCGAAAAAAAAGTAATTTCAGGATACTAATTATCCTATTTTTCTTTAAAAAAAAAGCTCTTTTTGTCCACTCTGAAAAATAAAACTTCCACTTTTTTTCGTAGTGAAAAACACAACAACTTTTTGTTTTAAAGATAATTAACACAACTAACGTTCCTTTCATGTCCACTTTTTCCCTACTCCAAATTTAAGATGCGAAAGTATGCCCTTTCTTCGCAAACGATTTAGTATCACCTAACCAAAATTCGTATGAAAAAACTACTACTATTTGCATCCCTGGCATTGGGAATCACTGCAATGCATGGGCAGACCCTTGATCAAACCATGTACATTGACTTCGGCTCCAATGCAGGCACCAACGGGCTGGTAACTCCCAGTCCCGACCTAAACGGCCATTATTGGAACAATCCTACAAGCGGCGCCCTTGGCAGCACGATCAACATCCTGAACGCAGCCAATACAGACACAGGCATTGACATGGAAGTAACCGATAACTTTATCGTGAACACTTCTGTAAACTATGGACCAACCGCCCCAACAGAAGCTTTGCTGGGCGATCTGGCCATCAGTACCGCTACGATGGACTACTTTTATCTTGAAACAGGAGGTTCGGGCAACTCTACAGGGCAGGTAACTTTCAAAAACCTTGACCCGGCAAAAGGATATAGATTCCACGTTTTTGCTTCAAGGCCTACCACTTCCATTCGAAAGACAGCATTTGCATTTGCAGGCCTTAACACATTTAATGGCCAGATCCAAACCAGCAACGGTACTACGGGCAACATCGACACGATCCTTGCGACTCCTATACTGATGCCAAACGCACAGGGCAACATTACTGTAAGTGTTTCTATTGCTCAGGATGTATTCGGCTACATGAATGTGATGAAGATTGAGGAATTCAGCAACCTGCCTATCACAGAAGTGACTTCGGTAACCGTTGCCGGCTCAGACATTACTGCAAGTGGCCAGACATCGCAAATGACGGCTGCAATATTACCTGCAGATGCTACATTTACCAATGTAACCTGGAGCGTAGACAACACAGACATCGCGGTGATAAATACTGCGGGTGTTCTTATCCCCGTGGGCAACGGCGTTGTTGTGGTTAAAGCTGCCAGCGCTCAAAATCCGGAAATATTCGGCACAAAAACAATTAATGTTTCGAACCAGAATACTGCCCTTTACTTTAACGGTACGGCTACAGAAAACGGCGATGCCATAACAACTGCAATCCAAATGCATATGGTAACCGGTACACAGGGCACCGTGAGCAATGTATTTGAGATTTATACTTCGCTTAACGAAGCAGGGACCTTTAGCTTTTACAGTTCGCAGGATGCCGGAGCAACAGTATATGGCGGCACCACCACGGCCGGCAGCCTTGCGGTTAATGGAGAGGGCATTGACCCCACACAGGCAGGGCCGGTACTTATTACCGTAAACCTGAACACGAATACATACACCATCACGCCTATCAACTGGAGCGTAGTAGGCAGCAGCATCACCGGCGGATGGGGTGGTGACGCCCCGCTTACCTACCAGGGCGGCGGCGTATGGAGCGCAACACTTGACATGACAGTGGTAACATCAGATGTTAATCCGCGCTTTGTGTTTAAAGGCAACCAGTCATGGAACTATGTAATGAAAAAAGTAACAGGAAGCCAAAGAAGCGTGATTATGGAAGCGCATGCCAATGAATTTGGCATAGCTATGCAGGACATCGACCTTAGGTACGGCAACTTCATAATAACACTTGACCTTTCGAATTATACTTATGGCATAGAATGCGTTACCACGGACGAATACAAAATATCCTTTATGGGCTCATCGGGCATGAATGGCCAGGGAGCAACCAATATGGAGGGATACGCCTATCAGTTTAATCAACTGCTTGGACAAAGGGCAACGGAAGGCAGCTCGCCATTCTACAGGTCTAACATCTCTGTAAACGGCAACAACACAACAAATGTATTGAACCGCTTTGAAAAAGACCTTCATGGTGATTGCGGCAAATATGTAGCATTCGGACTTGTGCTGGGCAACGAAGGTGTACACGAAACCGGCCAGGTAGCTTATGATTCCTATGGAGCCAACCTGCAATTGCTGGTACAAATGGCACGCGACGAAGACAAAGTGCCTGTTGTAATGAACAACTATGCCCGTGGTGACTACAACCTGACCGACTACAATTTCATTAAGCAGATGAACCTTGAAATGGCGCAATGGGATGTTCCGAGCACCAACATGTTGGGCGCTGTAGACAACGGAACCGGAAACTGGGCTACCGGCTACCAGGATGACTACCTGCATCCGAACACGGCTGGCCATACCGAACTGTTCTATGCTATCGTACCATCGCTTTTTGATGCGCTGGAAGCAGAAAAGCCACAACCGGTACTTTCTACAGCAACATATGTAACTCCTGATCCTGTATCGGGGGGCGGCTCACTTTCTTTTGACCCTGATGCAATGATACACCCTTTCACCGTTTCATTCGACGTACAGACTGAAGGCACAGGAAACCTATTGGCCTTTTCAACTACAGCCGCACCGGGAACTGTATCAATCGATGCAAACGGATTTGTAAAATATACATCACCATCGGGCAGCAGCATAACAGGAACTAGTATCGTAAATGATGGTACATGGCACAAAGTAACGCTTACGCATTTTTATGCGCGTGGTGAAACCATCCTTTACCAGGATGCTACTGCGGCAGGCAGCGTGAATGAAAACCTAGAAGCACAGGTATTTACACTGCACGGCACAGGGGCACCGGCCAATGTAAATTACAGGAACTGGTTCTTTTACCGTTCGGGTATGAATGAACTGGAAATTGGGGCCATGAACAACGGTGCCATGCTAAAATCGAGCCTTGAGTTATATGCACCGTTGGATCGCGAAGCTGAAACCCCGCAAGCCATGTTTACTAACCTGGCACAGAGCACCAGCACCATTGATGCCAGCGCTTTTACACCGGCACTGGGGAGGGATAGCTTTTCACATCAATTAAGCCTTGTGGCACACCCTAACCCTGTGAAAGATGTACTTACCCTGGATGTGAAAGAGTCAGTTTCAATAGAGAAGATCGAGGTTTATAACACTCTTGGAATGTTGGTAAGCGCTGCCGATAATGCAAAAACAATCGCTCTTGGATCGCTGCAGGCAGGCATTTACATTGTAAAAGCAACTACAGCACAAGGATCGGCATCCATCAAAATAATAAAAGAATAACCAATTTATACGCCTGTATTAAGAGCCGCGCAGCAATGTGCGGCTTTTTAATTTATTAACAATCCCTATATTACACTCAAAATTAAGACAATGAAAATGCATCATTATTCGACAACTGTAAACTGGACCGGCAATACCGGAAAAGGCACACAAAACTATACGGGCTACACAAGGGATCATGCAATTACTGTTGATGGAAAACCGGTGATTCCGGGATCATCCGATCCGGCATTTCGCGGAGACCCGTCAAGGTATAATCCTGAAGAATTATTGCTTGCCTCTCTTTCATCGTGCCATATGCTATGGTACCTGCACCTTTGTGCCGAAGCCGGGATAATTGTAACTCAATATGCAGACACAGCGACAGGCGTTATGGAAGAAACCGCAAATGGCAGCGGAAAATTTACATGTGCCACTCTGAATCCAAGGGTTACCGTACAGCACACCGGCATGATAGAAAAAGCTATTGAGCTGCATAAAAAGGCGAACACCATGTGCTTCATAGCCAACTCTTGTAATTTTCCTGTCCTTCATAACCCAACCTGTACGGCAGGGACATAAAAAAAGCCGTACGCACGTATAGCTTTTTCTGATTAGATGTCGGCAAAATTATTATATAAATGCATTGATAAGTGCGAAAAGGCTATTGCCAATAACACTTAACAACAGCAGGTCGAATACCAGCTTTGGCTTTTGTTGTGACAATACTGCACCATTGAAACCACTACACAGCGCAACCACAAAGAATAACTGTATCATTTGAGCCGGGCTAGTGCCGTTTTGCAGCACCATCATGGCGGCAATACCACCTATGCAGCTTTGCACCATTACAGCAAGCGCATTAAAACCCATACTCCCTCTTGTATATGCCTCTAAATTTTTTTGATAGTAGCTCATGACCTTTTGTATTTAAATTATAGTACAAATTTCGGGCGCTACTGCCGTGTAAAACATGACACTCATCATGTTATGGGAAATATACATTGTATTTTTTCAAATTATGACCAATAAAAAAGCCTCAAAAATATGAGGCTTGTCACTTTTTATGTTACCTGTCCCAAAAGGCAGGCGGCTCTATGCCGAGTGCACGCAGGTATACATAACCCTGCCCCCGATGGTGTATCTCGTTATCTATAAAATATTGAAGCGTGCTGCTTACTGTACCGGGAAACATTCCAAATGCCACGATATGCTTTTGAAAGTCCTGTGGATCCAGTTTTTCCCACAGCCTGTTGATCTTAGCTGTAGTTTCGTCCCATAAGGCCAATAACTCTTCCTTGTTTTCGGGCATTCCCTCGCCCGAGCTGTGCGGCAGGCTGTTCATGTCTTTCCATTCTCCTGTTACGATACCTTCCATCCCGGGGTTGGCGAGGTCGGTCATTTCCATAGCCAGTACGGCAAAGGTACGCATCCCGCCTATAGAGAACCTGAACAATTCCTTTTCAGGGAAAGCCTCTATAACCCGGCGTGTCAATCCTCTGTGGCCCTGCCAAAGCGCTAAATAAGCCTCGGGGGTAATTACTGTAGCTGTTGCAATTGTTTCCATATCTTTACTTTATTTGGTTTATACAGCAAAGGTATTAGCACGTTGTGACAACAGTATGTCAGCAGGATTTTCGGAAAGTAATTTTTTTTATCTGTTATATCGCTTTCCCGAAAATCTGGTCTTCATCGTTCAGCATCACGTGCGGGATAAGGCCTGAAAATTCTTTGAACTCCCGTATGAAATGCGCCTGGTCTGCATAGCCCAACAGGTACGAAAGCCCCGCCCAGCCACCGGCTTTCTCAAGGTTTTGCATTTCTTTATAAGCATTGCTGAAGCGAATGATACGCCCAAATGTTTTTGGGGTCGTACCTACCTGGTCTTTAAACACACGCTGCAATTGCCTCTGACTTACCGAAAGCCGGTTGCTTACCTCTTCTACACTTATATCACCTTTTGCAGTGCGCATCAGGTTGGCAGCCTCAATAAAATAATTGCTTTCTCTACGGGTTCTTAGCAACTGTTCTTTCAGATGCGATTCTGTTTTAGTAATAACCTGATCCAGCGTAGGAAGCCCTATGAGGCTTTCTGCAAACGAAACCGCCTGGTGGAATCCAATATTATCAATAGAAGTATAATCGTTATACAATGCCGAAGCCGGAACCTTAAACAGCGAATGTAGAGCTTCAGGCTTAAGGCGTATTCCAAATTTACGTGTATCTCCAGGTGATCGCCACACTACAGCGTCGCGGTATAGTCCGGCCAAAAAAACACGGGGCAGTTTTTGCCAAACATCGTCAAAAAGCACATCACAATGGTTGTCGTCCAGGTGGATTATCAGTTCAACTGTTCCAAAGGGCGGACACCTCTGTATGGGCGATGTTTGCCCGGCAGAATCGGTAAACGACTGTAACCAGTAACAGTCTACATATGGCATCAGTTCTGGAGAGGGTTGTATTTCACGATAACAGATATTCATAATACTGGGCATTGAGTTAATAATTCAGCTCATAGCTATCTTCCACCTGTGCCATACGCTCTCCTTTTAGTTCCTCTCTGGCAATCTGTACATATATATCATATACCGGCTTTGGCGCGCCAATGCGAATTCCTTCCAGCCATCGTGCAATTTCCGGTACGCTAAGTCCGCGCATCATCCATCGGCTTTCGGCCATAAGAACCTCAGGATCGATAGACTGAACAAGCTCGTGCTCCATTGCCATTATCTGTTCATCTGTAAAATACTTCCACAGCAACAATAGCAGTTGATTCTCCTCTTTGTTCATGTGGTACAGGTTGAAGGCGATGAACTCATTTACGGCATAAAATATATGCCTCCAGGCCAACTCCCTTCCTTTGAAGTCTTCAGCACTTTTCCATTGGGCAATGCTGCTTATTAGCTGTCCGCTAAGGTGATGGTCTACCAAATGGTCATTTTCAAGCTCCATTGCTATAAGGGGCTCAAGCTTTGCAATGGGCGAAATGAGGTAGCGGTCCTCGTGGTCGGCATGCTCGTCAAAATAAAACAGCGCCGTTTCGAGCTGTTCGATAACGGCTGCTGCTTCGGGTTGGTTGAAGTCAGTTTGTTGGATCTTCAATTGCGTATCAAACAACATTGCCCTAAGGCCTTTGTGTATGTTGTTAAACACATTATAACGTTTGTAATTGTTCATTTTGATTGATTTGATGATTGATGCTGCAAAATTATAGTCCTGATTAAAGCGTGTATTGAAAAAAAGCGACATATTGCTAAATCATTTTGTTTCAGCCATGTTGGTATTTCTGTCAACACATATGTCAACACTGTTAACGCTTATTTAATGGGGGTTCTCAATACATTTACAATACTGTTAATTAATCAAAACTTAATTCGCTATGAAAATTATTACCCCAATCGTTTCGGCCGTCATTGCTTTTGCCGCGTTGCCATTGGCTGCAGCAGCACAAGAATATGAGGGATTGCGAAACCAGGAAGGCTTTGAGGTATCGCATATGACCGGCGTTCTTTCAAAGCTTACCCGATGGCAAAATAAGCTACCTGCAACACCAGTGTTCCACAACCCTCAGGAAAAAATGCTTGCACAGCTTGGCATAAGGCAGCCGGTTATGGCTACAATGGACACGAGCTATGAGTTTTATGGCGGACTTACCACTAAAGGCAATGATGTGCCGCTTGCTTCGGTTACCGATGCAGAAGAAATACTTACATCACGGGTGGGAGCGGTAACAGTGAGCATCCTGGGGGCGACTATTTTACTATTAAAGTAAGCCCAACTGGAACAGTAATTTGGGAAACCCGCGAAAACACCGCGCAATATGCTGTGGAAACCGGTATGACGCTATTGCTTGATGATGATGGCAACCTTGTTGCAACCTGCATTCATTGGAATGGCAATGACATGGACATTAAGACCATTAAGTATAACCCGGCCACAGGCGCAAAATTATGGACAGCCATTTACCAAGGTCCCGGTGAAGGTGTAGATATCCCTGCAGCTATCGTATCTGATGCAAATGGTAATATCTTCATCACAGGAATCAGCTATTCGGGTAATTCAATTGATTACATCACACTTAAATACAATGCCAATGGCTCAGAAGCCTGGAATGCCAGGGAAAATGGCCCGGGCGAAGGCAGCTGGAACGAGGCTACGGCCATTGCTGTTGACGACAGCGGCAATGTGATTGTGACCGGCTACAGCCCTAATCCCGACGGTTGGCTGAACTACCACACCGTAAAATACAGCCCAACCGGCACCGAGCTTTGGGTACAGGCCTATAACTACCCAAGCACCGATCCGGCCAACCCTTCGGAAGTAACCAACTCGGTTGCAAGAGGCATAACGACGGACGCTGATGGTAACATTTATGTAACAGGTATGTTCGATACGTTCATTGGGCATGCCGGGACTATAAAATATAATGCTTCAGGCGTACAACAATGGGTTGAAGAATTCAGGACAGATGAGGAAAACACCAGTGGCTATGCCGTTGCAGTGCATAACAACAAAGTTTATGTGGCGGGCCTGCACAGGGGAGGTTTTTCTACCGATGGCAATGTGCTCATTTCCTATGAGCCTGATGGCACCGAAAACTGGGCCCGCACTACAACCGACCTTATAGAGGCAGTAAACTCACTGCTCCTTTTCGACAATGACGGTAATATTGTGGTAGCGGCCAATGGCATGACTCCGGGTGCCGAAGAATGGGAACAAAATGTAGCGGCCCGTGTTAAGAAATATTCGCCGACAGGTGCATTGCTCGGAGAGGCGGCGTTTGTGATCGTTACTACAGAAGGTACTGCCAGCATGGGCGACATGGCGGGCGTAGGCGTTGATGTCAATGGTAATGCCTACATGGTTGTCAATTCATACTACAGTGCACAGGGGGCCGTTGTAGAAACCGTGAAATCTGCTTTTGGAGATACAGCCCCGGAAACCGAATGGAACGTTGTGTATAACAACATGGGCAACCCAAGCGCCTCTATGCTGTATTCGTCTCCGGACAATAACAATAGTACAATATCCACCGGACAGTATTATACGTTTGCAGACAACATGCTCAATGCAAATTACTTTGTGGTGAAATATAACCAAAACGGCACGATTGCCTGGGAACAGGTGTTTAATGCCGAAAACGGCAATACTGCTAACGGTATCATTGGACGCGCAGATAAGGACGGCAATGTATTTGTGTGCCTGCTACCCGACTGGGACCAGACTGCGCTAACTATCAAGAAATTTTCACCTGTGGGTAATGAGCTTTGGGAAACCGAAGTAGAGCTTATTAATCAGGCGGTCTATGTAATGGAAGCCGGCAATGATGGGGCATTGTATTTAGGTGGAACCGCATATGAGACCGAGGCTTCAGACCATAGCTCTTTTGTGGCAGTAAAGCTAAACAGTGCCGGAGCCATACAATGGACAACCTATAACGGAAGCGGCACCGAAACGGATAATATTTATGCAATTAACGGCGGTAGTGTAAGCCATAATGGCGAGCTTATCCTTGCAGGACACTCGGGGTCGGGCAATTTTATGTCGCAGGAGGTAAATGCCACCGTAGTGAAATTTAATGCCGATGGAAGTCCCGGCTGGGTGGCGGAAGCGCCAATTGAAAGTTCCAACTCATCCGGCACCAATCTGCTTATTGACAGCGGTGGAGCCGTATATGTGAATGGCTTTGCTGAAAACACCGATACTTACTACACCAACATGATTACCGCCAAAGTAAATGCAGATGGTACAATTGCGTGGAGCCAGGAATTTGGCGAACCCGATAAAGACGAGCGTTCATATAAAGTAAAGCAATTCTCTGATGGCTCAATCGCTGTCATAGGCTACAGCCTGGCATTGAATGGCGATATTAACAACGCATTGGTAAAATATGATGCCGATGGCAACGAGCTTTGGAACTTTGCTTCGGAAAACATGCGCTATTACAACGACTTCATCATCGATGGCTCTGACAATTGCTTTATCATGGACCAGCAGATCATCGACCCTTTCCCGCACAAAATCTACAGCGCACCCTTCCCTATTGCTACACTGATTACTGTTGATGCCGAAGGAAATGGCGATGAGCAGTTTTTTGTCGGGCCCGAATATGCTGAATTCTATGGTGAGGCCCTTATCTCCCATCCCGATAACAGGCTGCTTTTGGGAGGGAATGCGGGCAATCAGGTTTTTTATGAGGGATTGTATTTCTTTGAAACCGAGCACGACGCACTTGGACTTGATAATATCGGAAATACCGTTACGGACAAAAACCTGCTTGGGCAAAATTTCCCTAATCCGGTTGTGGGCAATACCGAAATACCGTTTTACCTTGTAAATGACAGTAAGGCAACCCTGAAGCTATACAACAGCCAGGGCAGGCTGGTACGTGAAATTGCTAACGGCACTTTTGCTTCCGGCACAAACACAGTTGAATTTGATGCATCCGGGTTATCCGAAGGTATTTACTATTACCAAATAACAGCAGGAAAATTCAAACAGGCCCGCAAAATGGTCGTAGGCAGGAAATAGATAAGTTAGTTATCCTTTTTAAGCAAGATCCCCCGGGCTGTAATGGCTTTGGGGGATTCTTATAGTATTGTCTCGTCCTGAAAAAAGTTGACTAATAAATGTCAATATTATGAAAAAGCAGGATTCTAAGGGGACAGGTTTATCCCCGAGTATTAGGTACAGTGAAGCCTTTAAACGAGCTGTTGTC
>NZ_JAPCHV010000016.1 GCF_026107645.2 Flavobacterium sp. MFBS3-15
GCAAGAATTTTTGCTGTGGTGAAACGTGAAACACCTTATGTAGATCTGATGAAATATGCTGCTTAAGAGCTAGTAAAAAATATGAAATTAAACTTGTTTAAGTCATAGAATACGCAAAGTTTTCTTTTAGTTTAATGAAGGACTCAAAGTAATTTCTGCCAAAGCATAAATTAAATCAGTGGGCATCCGCCTAATCTGCGTCATCCGCATTCCCTAAAATCTTATTTTTACGTCAAATTAAAACTCATGTCATCACACCACATCGTACGCGACGACCAGGAACCCGCACTCATCATTGCCAACGGCGCCGAATGCAGCAGGGAGCTGATGGGCCAGCTGCTCGAATGGTCGCCCTTTGTAGTAGTGCTGGACAGTGCCATCGAGCGTGTCATCAACCTTGGCGTTAAGATCGATGTGCTGCTGGGCGATTTCGACCGGGGTTTCGACCCGGAGCAGTACCGCGAAATGCAGTACCCACTGGAAATAGTGTATACGCCCGACCAGGACAAGACCGACCTCGAAAAGGCGCTGGATTTCTTAATTGACCGCGGCTTTCCTGCCGTCAACGTGATATGGGCCACCGGCAGGCGTGCCGACCACACCATCACCAACATTACCAACATTGTGCGTTACCGCGACAAAATAAAGATCGTGGTGCTGGACGACCATTCTAAAGTTTTCCTGCTGCCGCAAAAGTTTGAAAAATGGTATCCCGCAGGTACTCCCCTTTCGCTGATACCTATCGGGAAAGTTTCGGGCATCCATTCCAAAAACCTGAAGTACGAGCTGGATAACGACGAGCTTACCATAGGCTACCGCACCGGGAGCAGCAACCAGGCATTGGACGACGGCATCGTAAAAATAGAGCACAGTGAAGGTGATTTATTATTGATGGAGTGCTTTGATTAGTTAACAGTCGCAGTCGCAGTTTTCAGTCAGCAACGAATTATAATTAAAGATGAAACTTTCAGAAGAACAGAAAAAGGAAATCTTACTTTCTCAAAGAGATGTTGCCAATGGCAATTTCTATGAGGATGAAATTTTAGATAAAGAAATTAGGGAATGGCTTACGGGGAAGTGGCCTTATTGATTTCTAAATCCAATAACAACAAAAAGGGACATCCCGAAAAACCGGGATGCCCCTCAAACAAATGAAAAAAATGCTTGTGAACCTGTCATAAACAGTTTTTTTAATGCCCTACGTACAGGTACTCTTTAAAGGTATCGGTCTTCGGGTCCTCGAAGATCACTTCAGGGCGGCCTTTCTCCACGATCTCGCCCAGGTACATGAACGCCACATAATCGGACAGCCTTTTTGCCTGCCTCAGCGTATGCGTTACCAGTACTATGGCAAAATCCTTGCTCAGTTCCTTGAACTGTTCCTCGATCTTGCGGCTCGATATCGGGTCAAGCGCCGACGTAGGCTCATCCGCAAGGATTACCCTTGGCTGTATGGCCAGTCCGCGGGCAAGGCAAAGGCGCTGCTGCTGCCCTATCGAAAGGCCGCTGGCCGGCTTCTTCAGCCTGTCCTTCACTTCACTCCACAAAGCGACCTTATCAAGGTAATACTCAATCTTGTCGTCCTGTTCGCTCTTGTCCTTCACGCCTTTCAGCTTCAGGGCATAGCGTATGTTGTCGGCAATGGTGCCAGGCAGCGGGTGCGGCCTTTGCGACAGCAGCCCCATTTTTTGGCGCAGGTCATACACATCAATGTTTTTGTCGAGGATGTTTTCTCCTTCAAACAGTATCTCACCCTCGGTACGGATGTCCGGATATAGGTCGGTCAGCCTGTTGAAGCTTTTCAGCAACGTGGTCTTGCCACAGCCCGATGGCCCAAGCAGTGAGGTAATGCCCTTATCGCGGATATTCAACTCCAGATTCTTTAGTGTCTGCTGTTTCCCGTGCCAAAGGCTCAGGTTATTGACATATATGAGGTTATGAAGCCCTTTAGCCTCATCTTTCTTTATAATTTCCTGGTCTATAGGAAGTGCTTTATCGTCTATCATTGTATTCTGTTTTTTGAAAGTTTGTTGCTTAACACCCTTGATACTACGCTTATCACCAATATGATCATGATAAGAACGGCCGCAGCCGCGTAGGCGCGGGCCTTAACTTCGGGTATCGGGGAGCTGAGCTGGAAGAATACGGCAAGCGGGAGTGTTGCCGCCGGTTCGCTGAGGCTTTCGGGGATGTAGTCGGTATAGCCTGCGGTGAAGAGTACCGATGCCGTATCGCCGATGCCTTTGCCCAGTGCCAAAAGGAAAGCGGTGGTAACACCCGGAAGCGACTGCTTGAGCAGGAAGCGGAAACCCGTTTCGCCCTTAAAATAGCCCAGCGACAATGCTGACTCGTACAACCCTTTGGAAACGTATTGTATCGACTCGTCCATAGAGCGCATCATGACAGGGCTGATGAGCAGCGCCACGGTAACAATGGCCGCCATGAGCGAACTCTGCCAGCCGAAAAGCAGCATGAGGTTGAAGCCGAAAGCGCCATATACGATAGCCGGTACACCCAAAAGCACATCCAGCCACAGCCTGATCCTTTTTTGCCAACGCGGATGCGAGAACAGGTAGGTATGGATGAATAATGTTGACGGAATGCTGATGATGAGCGCCAGTATGGATGCGCCGATGGCAAGATACAGCGACCCCACAATGGCATTGAGTATACCGCCTTCTTTCCCGAAATAGTAGCCGCCCTTAGGCACATCGGTAAGCATCTGCCAGTTGAGCGCCGGAAGGCCTTTGGCAAAAATGCCCCAGATGATGCTGAAAAGCACGACGACTATGATTACCGTAAACAGGAACAATATCCCTTTTACGATCTTTTCTTCAGTATGTTTTCTGTTACTCATGGCTTAGCTGCTTTTTAGGTGATAGTGGCTGATTACTTTATGGGCAAAGTAATTGAACAGGATAACGATGATAAGGAGTATGAGCGCCGAAAGCATAAGCGCCGAATCATATTTGGGTATCGACATCATCTCGCCGTAGTTGTTGGCAAGGAGCGCCGGAAGCGGATAACCCGCATCAAAAACGCTTTTGGGTATCTGTACGATATTGCCCACCACCATCAGCACCGCTATGGTTTCGCCAAAGGCTTTGCTGACCCCCAGCGTAAACGATGCGATAATGCCGTGCTTTATCTTCATCATGATTATATCCCTGATGGTCTGCCATTTGCTGGCACCCATCGAAAGGCCGGTTTCCATGAGTTCCATTGAAACCGCCTCAAACAATTCTATCAGCATGTTCAGCACGAAGGGTATTGTCGCTACCGCAATAACCACTCCCGCCGCTAAAACAGAATAGCCGGTTGCATTTTCTGCACCGGCTTGTACTGCCCATTCTGATATAAGTGGGACTATGGTAATAATACCCCATAGCCCGAAGATGACCGAAGGAATACCCGCTAATATGTCGATTGTCGTTCGTAAAACCCGCCTGACCCACAACGGCGCAAACTGCGTGATGTAGATGGCTGCCGCAAGGCAGACGGGAATCATTAAAACTAACCCGGTAAGCGTAATTATTATCGAATTGACGATGAACGGCCATAACCCGAATTTACCCTGTATAGGCATCCAGTCGGAGCCAAAGAGGACATCGCCAAGCCCTGAACCCGAAACGATGGGCCAGGATTTGTATAGGAGCGATGCCCCTATGGCGAATGGCAGTATGAGTATGATCGACAATGTAAAGAGCATCCACGATTTCCGGAACTTCTCCGCAATATATCTTGGTTTCAGCATGCCCTATAGTTTTTGTATCTGCTTTTGTACATTATCTTTTTCAAGCAGGATGTAGCCATTGCTCACTACAAAGTCCTGCCCTTTTGTAAGCACCCAGTTCAGGAATGCCTTTACCGCCGGCGATGCAGGCTTGCCTTTAGTCACCAGGAACAGCTCGCGTGCCGGTGGCGAAGGGTACCTTCCGTCGGCAATGGCCTTTGTAAGGTCGCCAAGCGTTTCATAGAAGTTTTCTTCTGCATCGATCTTTCCGTTGCCGTTCACGTCGATAGGCAGCACTTCAAGTCCCGGGTATTTTTTGCCGCTGTTGATGTCGTAAGCATAGATCACGTTGTTGTAGCCGATACCGTTCTTGTCTTTCTTAACGGCATCCGCAAGGCCCGGGTCACCGAATACCGCCACGCCTTTAAGCTCTTCCTGGGCTTTTCCGCCAAGGTACTTTGCCCATGTTTCGGCAGCGCCCGCAGCGTCAGAACGTGTGTACACATTTACTTTTTCAGATGATCCCTTCCAGTTTTGCTTGGCATCTTTAAGGAAAATGGCGCTAAGCTCCTCACGCTTCATGCCTTCTGCCTTAAGCTGTGCCAGCACCGGGTTGTTTGCAGCAATGGTTGGGATAACGGCATCTTTTGTCACGGCAAAGCCGTAAGCGCCCTGGTCTGTCTCCACTTTGCTGATCTCTTTGGAGTACATGGCAATGTCTGCAGCGCCGTTCAGCATGTCGGTCATGCCCTTACCGGCGCCACCGCCCGAAATGTTGAACTTCACATCCGGATATTCCTTACGGAATTCCTCAGCCCATACGTTGGCCAGCGGGTACAGTGCAAACGCACCCGACATGGTGATTGTACCTTCGATTTTTGCGGTACCGTCAGCGTTCGTGTCGGTATCTTTTTCTTTTGAACCGCAAGAGTTCAAAACCCCTGCCAGCACTACGGCTGATAAGGCAATGGTAATTGTTTTTTTCATTTTGTTTGAATTTAAGGAGGTTTATTATTATTTATTTTTTCTTGATAAAAAGGTCGAGGGCATTGAATGTCATCTCGATATAGGCAAAGTGCGAGGCGCCTGAGTGTTCTCCATTGGCGGCATCCTGCCTGTTGTTTACAAACTCGCCTGTAGAGAAGTACATGTACCCCACATTAAGGTCGATGAACTTTACCGGCTTGAACTGGAGCCTTGAGTCGAATCCATGCCCTAGGAACTTACCGCTCTGTCCGGTATTGTCACGGTTTCCTGTACCGGCAAGCAGGTTATTGAAACGGTCGGTGGCACTTTGCAGCCAGTAAAAGCTGTAGCCTGTGTCTATCTTATACCCTTTAACAGGTTCAAATTCGAGTTTGAATTTTGGCGTTACCACGTTCTCCGGGATGATGTAATCATCACCCGACCAGGGCCTGGCAAAGCCGTAAAAACGCTCAAACCTGTTGGTCTTGTCATCATTAGGGTCTTTATCACCCGTTACGTAACCGAAGAACACGCTTACCCTCGGCTTCCATGAGTGCTGGAATTTATAACCCACTTCGGCAGTGATCATGTAGGCGTCCTGCTTCCTTTCGCCATCATCGCCAAACTGGTAGGTACCTGTAAAGTCGTAGTTCCACGATTTGTTGAGCCATCCGTAAAAGCGCACCCCCGGCGAATGTATCATGCGGTGGCCGATGTTGCGGTCCTGCCTCAGGGCAAGGTAATACGGCTCAATCGTCACTACGTCCGACCATTTCCTCCAGTGGCCTATGGCTGCACCGAATTGCCTGTCATTGTCGGCATAATCCTTATCGTCAATGATCCTGATGATGGGGCGCAGCGCTAACAGGTCAAGCTGCCAGTCATTCTTCTCCTGCCCGAGGGCAGCCCTGAATCCAAGGAAGTTATTGGTCGTATTCCTCCATAAATTCTGTCCTATAAGCCTCCTGTCAAGGAATTCGAAAGCCTGGCGGCCGTACCTGATCATGAATGGGCGGTTGTTACCCAGGGCATCTGTACCGAATGCCTTTTTGAAATAAAGCTCGGCAAAGCCCTGTATCATTTCCCTTTTGTTTACGTCGCGGTTATCCAAAGGGTATTGCCCGTTGGTCCTGTCGCTGTCCTGCATCTCTATCACAAGCCTCAGCGGGTCGATGATATTGCGGATGCCCACATATATTTTTCCTTTATAAAGAATCGGGTAATCGGTGCTGTGGCTGTCCGGCCTGCGGATGTCGTTGTTCCTGTACTCTCCCCTAACCCTGTAATCCAATCCAAGGTCAAGCCAGTCCAGCTGCTCTGCAATCCCGGTCTTGCCCAGGTTCCTTACATACCCCGGCGGGTCGGTTTCGCGCTTGGTCCCGTATGAACCTGCTTCAACATAATACGAAGTGCGCGCCGGCTCTTCCGGTTTTACCTCCACCGGCTTTACAGTGTCGGTAACCGTTATCGTTTCCTGTGCAATAGCCCCGGCTGCTGCCCACAGTAAAATGGCAAACAACAGGAAGTACCTCTTTCTCCCCAAAAATGCTGAGGGTACAGATAGAATAAATTCTACCAAATTAGTAGAATTTGAATGTAAAAAAATAGAATCTCTTTTGGTAGTGTTTTGGGTATTGGTGTTCATCGGCTAAAAAATTTTCGGCTAAAATAGTAATTCTACTAATACGATAGAATTTATTTTTAAACTTTTTGAAAAAAAATTTAATAGCTATTTTCCTCACAATAAACCATACGTGGAAATGCCCGGCAGTAGTTGCCTGCCGGAATGTATTTTTGAGAAAGCGTTTAGGGGTTATTCCTCCAGGAAAGAGGCAATGCTGGTCTCCTTCATTACCAGGCGTGTCTGCTCCTTGATCTTCATGAATTCGCGGCGCATGGTGCACGTCACCTCATCATTGCAGTCGGCGCATTTTTGGTAATAGTCAACTGCCACGCAGGGCACCAGCGCTATGGCGCCGTCGAAAAGGCGGTGGATGTCGGCCACGGTTATGGATGGCGCGGGTTTCAGCAGGAAGTACCCCCCGCCATACCCGGTCTGGCTGCCCACATAACCGGCACGCTTGAGCACCAGCAATATCTGCTCGAGGAACTTTTTAGGGATATTCTCCTGTGTGGCTATATCAGCTGTAAATAGGTTGCCTTTATCCTGGTTTTTAGCGAGGAAAATAAGCGCCTTTAGGGCATATTTACATTTTTTTGACATCATAGGCCGTAAAGATACTACAAACAGGGACTTTTACCAATAGTTATCTGTTAACCTTTGGGCAAACACAAAAAAAAACAACCCCTTAGCCCTGACCGCAGCGGCATCCCCCGCTTTTTTCGGCGGGGATACAGCGGAGGGCAGGAATGACGGTGGCAGGGAAGCGCCGGCCAACCGCTCATGAAAAAAGCTTCACTCCTGCCCATTACTCCCCTCCCCGGCCCTCCCCAAAGGGGAGGGTGACGGGACGTAGCACTCTTGCTTAATAGACCTCACCCCCCAGCCCTTCTCCAAAGGAGAGGGAGTGAGACGTGCCGACAGTGCGTGATTTCTTCTGTTTTTTGAGATTTCTCCACTCCGCAGGCTGCGGTCGAAACCTAACGCAGTGGTTCAGCGAAGCTAAATGACAAATGACGCTGAAAACTGCGACTGTGGGTGAAAAAAGCTTCACTCCTGCCCATTAGTCCCCTCCCCGGCCCTCCCCAAAGGGGAGGGTGACGGGACGTAACAATCTTGCTTAATAAACCTCACCCCCTCCCTCTCAAGTCGCTTCGTCATTCTTCCTCGCGATTACAGAGGGGAGCAGCTTCGATCCTGCTGGTTAGACCTCACCCCCGACCCCTCTCCAAAGGAGAGGGGAGCGAGACGTGCCGACAGTACGTGATTTATTTGTTCTATTTCTTGAGATTTCTCCACTCCGCAAGCTGCGGTCGAAATGACACACAGCACTGAAAACTGCGACTGCGGCTACCCCATATTTCGTATATTTGTAAAAAAGCGAAACGAATGAGATTTAATGTTGTATCGGAGTATAAGCCGATGGGCGACCAGCCCGAGGCGATAAAGCAGCTGAGCGCGGGAATTGAGATGGGCGAACGCTTCCAGACGCTGCTGGGGGTAACAGGATCTGGTAAGACCTTTACCATGGCCAATGTGATACAGGAGGTGCAGAAACCCACGCTGGTGCTGGCCCACAACAAGACGCTGGCGGCGCAGCTGTACAGCGAGTTCAAGCAGTTTTTCCCGAACAATGCCGTGGAGTACTTCGTGTCCTACTACGACTACTACCAACCCGAGGCCTATATACCTGTAACAGGGTTGTACATAGAAAAAGACCTTTCGATAAACGAGGAGCTCGAAAAGATGCGCCTCAGCACCACCTCTTCCCTGCTCTCGGGCCGCCGCGACGTGCTGGTTGTGGCATCGGTGTCGTGCCTGTACGGTATCGGTAACCCCGTCGAGTTCCAGAAGAACGTCGTGTCCATAAAGCGGGGCGAGATGATATCGCGCACCAAGCTGCTGCACCGCCTCGTGCAAAGCCTCTACGCCCGTACCGAAGCCGACTTTACGCCGGGCACCTTCCGCATCAAGGGCGATACGGTGGAGGTATTCCCGAGCTATGGGGATGAGCCGTTCCGCATCCACTTTTTCGGGGATGAGATCGAGGAGATTGAGGCCTTTGACAAAGCGACTTCCAAAGTCATTGAAAAATACGACCGCCTGAACATTTACCCCGCCAATATGTTCGTTACCAGTCCCGATGTGCTGCAAAGCGCCATTTGGGACATACAGCAGGACCTGGTGAAGCAGGTGGACTATTTTAAGGAAATAGGCAAGCATCTGGAGGCCAAGCGCCTGGAGGAACGCACCAACTTCGACCTTGAGATGATACGCGAACTGGGCTACTGCTCGGGCATTGAGAACTACTCGCGCTACCTGGACCGCAGGCTGCCCGGCACGCGCCCGTTCTGCCTGCTGGACTATTTCCCGAAAGACTTCCTGATGGTGATCGACGAAAGCCACGTGACCGTAAGCCAGGTGCACGCCATGTACGGCGGCGACCGTTCGCGTAAGGAAAACCTCGTGGAATACGGTTTCCGCCTGCCGGCCGCGATGGATAACCGCCCGTTGAAATTCGAGGAATTTGAAGCCATGCAGAACCAGGTGGTGTACGTAAGCGCCACCCCTGCCGACTATGAGCTCGAGAAAAGCGGCGGCGTATATGTGGAGCAGGTAATCCGTCCGACAGGATTGCTTGACCCGATCATCGAGATTCGCCCGAGCCTGAACCAGATAGATGACCTTATTGAAGAGATACACCAGCGTGTGGAGCTGGACGAGCGTGTGCTTGTGACCACCCTGACCAAGCGCATGGCCGAGGAACTCGCCAAATACCTGACGAAAGTATCCATCCGATGCCGCTACATCCACAGCGAGGTGGACACGCTGGAACGTGTGGAGATCATGCAGGACCTTAGGAAGGGCATTTTCGACGTACTGATTGGTGTAAACCTTTTGCGTGAGGGGCTTGACCTGCCGGAGGTGTCGCTCGTAGCGATACTGGACGCCGACAAGGAGGGCTTCCTGCGTTCGAACCGTTCGCTGATACAGACTGTAGGCCGTGCCGCGCGTAACGTGAACGGCAAGGCGATTATGTATGCCGACAAGATTACCGACAGCATGCAGCGCACCATTGACGAAACCAACTACCGCCGCGAGAAGCAGCACAACTTTAACGTGGCCAACGGCATTGTGCCTACCGCCCTGAACAAGAAGATCGAGAACTCGACCCTGGGCAGGAGCAACGCCTACAAGATTGAGCATGCACCCAAAGTTGCCGCCGAACCCGACACGACCTATATGTCGAAAATTGACATTGAGAAAATCATCCGCGAGAAGCGCAAGTCGATGGAGAAAGCCGCTAAGGAACTGGACTTTTTACAGGCAGCGAAGTTGAGGGATGAGATTAAGGCGTTGCAGGAGAAAGTGTAGTTTTTAGTTCAGGGTTTGGAGTTCAGAGTTTAGGGTTTGGAGTTTCGGGTTGATTAAAGGTGTGTGTGTATATGCTTATTTTTTATACATTTGGGTATGACAACAAGAAATGACATAATGCATCAATTGAAAATCCACAAAAGGGAATTTTCAAAGTTCGGCATTCATTCCGTTGGCTTGTTTGGCTCCTACATCAGGAATGAACAAACGACAAACAGTGATATTGACCTGCTCATCGACTTTGAGCCGGGCAAAGCGACGTTCGATAACCTCATGGCCTTTCATGATATAGTGGAAAACCTTTTCCGCAATACTAAGGTTGAAGTAGTTACTAAAAACAGCCTGAGCCCTTATATTGGGCCAAGGATTTTAAATGAGGTGCAATACATTATTTACTAAGGCATCAATGAAAGTAAAACCACTTTTGGCATTCATAATCATTGCTTTAGCCGTATTGCTTGTATTTAATTTCGATTTTGCGACTTCAGTAGTTCCTGGATGGCACACCACTGTTTACCCGCCCTTTTTCATATCCGGATTTTTCCTTTATTGGTTCTTACTGGTAACGATTTTATATATAGTATTTTTCCGAAACGCCTTTACGCGGAATGATGTTCTCTTTTACCTTATGCTGACATTGCCACTCCTTGTCTTAGTCCAATTTTTAAGATTAGCAGATGGGTATGTTGGTGAATGGCAAATCTCCCTCACGGTCCTGATGCCGATATTTATAATTTTTGTTGTGGCGTATTTTGTGGGGCAGGTGTGGTTGGTAGTTAAGATGTTGGGGATTGGGGTTAGGAAGATTAGGACGTAAATTCTTGAGAAGTGCAAATCGATGGAGAAAGCCGCTAAGGAACTGGACTTTTTACAGGCAGCGAAGTTAAGGGATGAAATTAAAGTGTTGTAGGAGAAAATTTAAATTAGTTATGGAAAATAATAATCTATATGGTGGTCTCTCCAAAATCGAAATATCCGTAAATGAATTCGTTATAATGGAAGGTATTATAATTAGAAAGACGTATGCCCATTTATTTGCGCCTTTCATGATTGCCTTTAGCCCACCAAAAGAAACTACCCCACTTAAAATTCACGGTGATGTAAAAGCAACAAAAGGAGGAATCGGATTTGATGTTTTGGTAGAAATAGAGATTCAAGATAATTATCTATATAATGAGACTTTTAATAAAGAAGAAATTATATGGTTTGTAACGGCCCTATTGAGGCTGGCAGAACATCCTTATATAATCAATTCTACTTTTTCCGACATATCGTTTAGTGAAGTTCTTACAAAAGATGCTAGTCCCACAGTATATCCTAACGAAATTAAACCTAGAATTTTTACTGTGCCAAAAGAAACAAAAGCCATAATAGCCGAAGACACGTTAAATTGGCTAAAAGAATACCTCCCCCAAACATTGAGATTATGCAAGCAAAATCAAAAGTTTCACCATGCCTTGAAAGCATTTGACACGTCTACAATTTCTGGAAAAGCATCACTAGCATTAATATCAATATGGGGAGCAATAGAACAATTATTTTCGCCAAATACTGGTGAGCTAAAATATAGAGTTTCTTCAAATTTGGCTGCGTATTTACACACGCATGGTAAGGATAGACTGGATGTATTTAAACAATTGTCAAAACTATATAATGAACGTTCAGTCGCGGCACACACATCAAAAGATGTCGACTATTCACACGTTATAAGTTCTTTCGTTTATTTTAGAAACGCATTAATTAAAGTAATTGAAGATGGTAATGTTCCTAGTCAAGAAGAACTCGAAGAACTAATATTTAAAATATAATAGATTAATTTTATAAATTCCCCCCCGCTGGCGAACACTACTCTCGCGCAAATAAGAATAAAACAAACTCTACCGGCAAGAGCTGGAAGCTCGCGCTATCGACAATTGTAAACCAAAAGCATGAAATACTATCACTACTTATTCATCGTGTTATTCCTTTTTAGTTGCCAAAAAGAAGTAAAAGAAAAACAGCCTATACTCCTCGCCGACAGGGAAGCCCCCTTGGGTTGGGTGTACCTGCGCATTTATCCCGATAGTACGTTTGAATTTGAAACCAGGGGTTTACGGGATAGAAACCTTTTCGGCGGTAAAGCTGAAATTACAAATGACACAATATTCTTTCATTATAAAGATTCAATTCCTTATGCAGGAACCAAAGCAGTTTATACAAAAGGGGCTGTAGCCTATACTGACGGTAAAAATGGCATGCATGAATCACTCCAAATAAAACTTTCTAAATTGAACAAGTAACATGACCATCACCTTCCCCGCCCCTTCCATAGCCCACCTTGAATCCAACGACATCCTTCACGACGCGCAGGAAGCCGCGGAGCTATTGATCAACTGCCATTACCAGGGCGCGGACAGCCTTATCATCCGTGAGGAAAACCTCCCTCCTGCGTTCTTCGACCTGAAAACGGGGCTGGCGGGCGACATCCTGCAGAAGTTCTCGACGTATAGCGGGAGGCTGGCCATCATCGGCGATTTTTCAAAATATGACAGCAACAGCCTGAGGGATTTCATTTATGAAAGCAACAAAGGCAGGAGAATAAATTTTGTAAGTACTTTTGAGGAGGCTGTGAGGGTTTTATCTTTATAATAGTTACAATGGATAAGTTTGAACTGAAAATAATACGTCAACACTGGATTAAGGATGATGGCTTAGATGATAAGGCAGACCTATGTTCCCACGGAACTGTTTTTGTACAGATCGGAAATGAGATTCTTTCTTCTGAAAACGACAGTTTCTGGTGCACAAGCGCAGCAGCGCTGTTACTAATGCGTACAGTCTTTAATGACTATGCCATTGGAGATTTCGAAAGCCAGCTTATCCCCTGTTGCGGGCATTTCATGTATTCTAATGAAAGTGGGGACTCGGTAGTAATTGGCGGATGCAATTGCGGTATTGACTGGAACGTACTTCACAAAGATAATGCCGTTCAGTTATCTACCTTAAATACCAATGTAACCGTAACTATTGACGAGTATAAAACTGCGATAATGGATTTTGTTAACGATGTTGAGCTATTTTATGGAAATCCGAACGAAAAGATAGTAACTCCTGACGGATTTACTGAAAGTGGTTTTGCTCTTTTTTGGAAGAATTGGAAAGAGTTAAAAGACCGGCTAATGCTCAGTAATGAATACCTATGGTAAAGCCATTCTTGTGAAATTCAACATTTATAACTAAAAAAAGCCCCACAATCGCGAGGCTCAGTATAGTATGTATGGAGCTTAGTTGAACTTAGCCGCAATCATTTCGATAAGCTTTTCATCGCTCATTTTATTGGAAGTGCTTTCGTCAGCTAATGCATTTTTATACTGTGGCGTGCCGGCAAGGAATTTCATGAATTGTTCCTGGGAATCTCCCGTACCGGTAATGTGGATCTCGTCTACATTCTGCATCAGCGCCGCAATTTCCTTAAAGAACTTTTGCGTCAGCCCCTGCTCATGGTTGTTTTTTGCATTCTCGCTGGAATTGCCCTCCGCGCCGGGGTTGGTAACATGGCCCAGCACTACGAAATCACCGTCGCCGGATGTTCCTTTACCTACTACCGTTGCATGGTGGCCGTCCATCCATACGCCAAACTGTTTCTTATCAGACATAAATTGTTGTTTTTGTAAATGTATGCCTATAAAGAGCTACTACTGTTTTAATTGGGTTAAGATTGGCAATTTATTTGCACCATAATAAAAGGAATGCATGGATACTGTTTTGCGGACGTTACTGTGGCGAGTTTGGAGGAGGCTGTGAGGGTATTGTCGTTGTAGTCACAGTATAATAGTGAAAGCTTCGGTGGCGGTTTTAGGGTTTGCATCAAAATTGGATTGGGCATTAAAATTATCTCCGGACATTTCAATAATGGAAAGTTCCGCTTTTGTTTCAAAAATGCATTTTCCCATTATTTAACCGGACGGAAAATCGCCCGGACTCAAAATTCACACCGGCAGTGCCCTAAAACCATCGGCAGTATCATCAAAAATACCCATGTCAAAACCATAGGGTACCCCCAACAGGATGAAAAAAGGGTATAAAAAGGCCCTGCCATATCCAGGAGGATGTCCTCAATAAAAAATTGGTCTTTTGTTTCATTTTTGTTTCGCGTCAAATCACCCGATGCCAAAAAAATGAAAAATGGAAGGTGTGTTATTTTTGGGAAATTTTCTTCGAAAACCCGTTCGACACGAAAAACACCATGGTATTGCTGCGCTTTTTCAGCAGGCTCCAGTTGATGATGACGCCCACGACGCAAATGATCATCAGGATAGCGAGTAAAGCAATGTATATCAGGTCGTTGACATCTCCGGACACGGGAAATTCCAGCACGAAAAAGTACAGTGATATAATGAATACGATTATTGATAATATGAGAGAAAATAATCTCATGCCTTTTACTTTAGGGATAATAATGTAATGTTACAGCAAAAGGAAATCAGTATTAGTTAGTAATAATAATGCTTTTTGGCATTGAAACCGAAGTAGTTACAACGCAGGCTGTTGAATTTTAGTATGATACAAATTTAAGGGATTTTATGTTATCCTTAACATTTCGGAGAAGTTTATTTGAACAAATGATTGTTCATAACGCGACCATAAGCGCCTGCATTGACTCATACTCCCCTTCCCTGCCCGTTATCCTGTATATGAAGTCATATTCGATTTCCCCGTCCAGAAAATCCTGGTAAAACTTTGATTCCATTACCAGCTTTTCGTTCTCATCTGCCTCCGCAGGCTGCAGGGTCATTTCCTTGTTGCATACTCCTTCGGCTACAAACTCAAACGTGTCTTTCTCATAAGTTTTTATAACACCAACAATCTCAAAATCAGGGCTATCAATATTCTTATACACATCGATGTCGAGTTTTATGGCATGCTCGCGGTACTCGGCAGCAATGCTGTGCTCGTTTTCCTTGAACTTGAAATGCCCATCGGTTTTAAAAAACTCCTTAAATCCGTCGAAAATACGCTTTATTTCCTCCTTTTTCAGTTCTTTCCGCTTGTAATCATAACGCTTTTTGAGCGTGTCATGCTCCGCCTTGATATCGATCTTTATTTTGAGGTAGCCTAAATCCATGATTACAGTTCAGCAACTTTAGGTTTGTAGAAATTCACGTAGAAAAAATTGTTGGGATCCACATTTGCTTGTACTACCATCGCTTTTATCTTCTCTGTCCTTTCGGAGTCGGTTGCACCCAGGAACAAAAGCAGCTCTGCAAGATTGCCAAACTTAAAGCTTAGGCCGGTATTTAAGGAATATTCGGTAATACTGTACTCGGCAGTCTGCACATCCACACCCGCTTGGGCAAAAGCATCGTGTATTATTTTGAAATTATCGGTCATCAGTTGGTGTTTTAACGATTGATACAAATTAGCGCTTATATTTTAAACATGCTCTTAAATAAAGCCTAAACTTTAACGGCAGTCACTTATAAAACAAAAGCCCCGTTATCACGAAGCTTTTGGACTAATAGTAGTTATTCAGGTTACATATAATTTTACATTTTATCGTCTCCTACAATCTGAACTTTACCATTTGGAACATCACCGGAAGTATCCTTAATTATAAGTACTCCCAGCACATTCAGCGGAATGTCGATTGGCTCTTCCGACGCTTTAATCTCTTCCGTCAGTTTTTCATAATCCATCGGGTTCAGCACGAGCGAATCACCTTTTTCTATTCTTTTGGCAAACAGATAGTTCCTTATGGCTGCTATCGATATTTCATTTCCTATTACTACAAATTCAGGCATAGCTTCTTATTTTTATATAGCTAAAATACTACAGCCAAAATGAAATATTGACAAGGTTATGTTAATTTAAACCGGACATCAGTCAGGCGATGCATAACCTAATAAATGCTATTGACAATCTCCCCTTATTCCACTATATTTGCGGTCAATAATTTAAAAACGATGATAAATATTACATTGCCGGACGGTTCGGTGAAAAAGTTCGACGCGGGTGTTACACCTATGGACGTTGCCATGAGCATTAGTGAAGGATTAGCAAGAAACGTGATTTCCGCTTCCTTTAATGGTACAACTGTTGAAACAAAAACCCCATTGACGACGGACGGCTCTCTAATATTATATACCTGGAACGATGCAGAAGGCAAAAAGGCTTTCTGGCACTCATCGTCGCACGTACTGGCGCAGGCGTTGCAGGAAATGTATCCGGGCATCAAACTGACTATCGGCCCTGCAATTGATAATGGTTTTTACTACGACGTTGATTTTGGAGACAATGTTGTAACTGATAAAGACTTTAAAGCCATCGAGGACCGTTTTCTGGCAATTGCCCGCGAAAAGCATGAATTTACAATGCGTGAAGCCTCTAAGGCAGATGCGCTTGACTTTTATAAAAAAGAGAACAACCAATATAAGGTAGAGCTGATTGAGAACCTGGAAGACGGTACTATCACTTTTTGCGACCACGCGACCTTTACCGACCTTTGCCGCGGCGGGCACATCCCGAATACGGGCATCATCAAGGCGATGAAGATCATGAGCGTGGCAGGTGCTTACTGGCGTGGCGATGAGAAAAACAAGCAGCTGACAAGGGTGTATGGCATCTCTTTCCCAAAACAGAAAGACCTTACAGAATACCTGGAACTGCTGGAAGAGGCCAAGCGCCGCGACCATAGGAAACTGGGGAAGGAACTCGACTTGTTTGCCTTTAGCAGCAAGGTGGGCCAGGGATTGCCATTGTGGCTGCCAAAAGGTGCGGCACTGCGCGACCGCCTGGAGCAGTTCCTTAAAAAAGCCCAAAAGAAAGCCGGCTATGAGCAGGTAGTAACACCGCACATCGGGCAGAAAGAGCTATATGTAACATCGGGCCACTATGCAAAATATGGTGCTGACAGCTTCCAGCCTATCCACACGCCAAATGAAGGTGAGGAATTCCTGCTAAAGCCAATGAACTGCCCACACCACTGCGAGATATACAACACCAAACCGTGGTCGTATAAAGACCTGCCGAAGCGTTATGCTGAATTCGGCACCGTATATCGTTATGAGCAAAGTGGCGAGCTTCATGGCCTGACCCGTGTTCGCGGATTTACCCAGGATGATGCGCACATTTTCTGTACACCTGATCAATTGGATGCTGAATTCAAGAATGTGATTGACCTGGTGCTGTATGTATTCAGTTCGCTTGGTTTTGAGAACTTCAGTGCACAAATTTCTCTACGTGATAAAGAGAACCGGGAAAAATACATCGGCTCTGAAGAGAACTGGGAAAAGGCTGAAAATGCCATCATCAATGCTGCACGTGACAAAGGCCTTAACACCGTGGTAGAATATGGCGAGGCAGCCTTTTATGGCCCTAAGCTGGACTTCATGGTTAAGGATGCCCTCGGCCGCCAGTGGCAATTAGGCACCATTCAGGTGGACTATAACCTGCCGGAACGTTTCGACCTTAGTTACAAAGGGTCTGATAATGAGCTGCACAGGCCAGTGATGATACACCGCGCACCGTTCGGTTCGATGGAGCGTTTCATTGCTATTTTATTAGAAAATACAGCAGGAAACTTCCCGCTTTGGCTCATGCCGGAGCAGGCTATCATATTGTCTCTTAGCGAGAAATATGAAAATTATGCTAAAAAAGTTTTAGAATTGCTGGAAAATCACGAAATTCGCGCCCTAATCGACAACCGTAACGAGACGATAGGCAGGAAAATACGCGAAGCAGAAGTGCAGAAAGTACCGTTTATGCTGATCGTTGGCGAGGAAGAAGAGAAAAACGGGACGATTTCCGTGCGACGCCATGGCGATGCAGGCAAGTCGAACCAAAGCATGACAATTGAAGAATTTGCCGCAGCAGTGCAGGCAGAAATAGATAAAACATTAAAAGCATTCTAAGTTTAACTTAAAATTTAAGAGCCATAGCAATCAGAAACAACAGGGGCCCAGCCCGCGTAGAAAAAAAAGATCCGCACAGGATCAACAATCTCATCCGTGTACCCGAGGTAAGGCTCGTGGGCGAAAACATAGAGCCGGGGGTTTATAAAACCTCACAGGCGCTACAGTTTGCCGAGCAGCAGGAACTGGACCTTGTGGAGATCTCTCCCAATGCCGAGCCGCCGGTATGTAAAATCATGGATTACAAGAAGTTTCTTTATGAGCAGAAGAAGCGCGACAAGATGCTTAAAGCAAAAAGCGCGCAGATTACTGTAAAGGAGATTCGTTTTGGCCCGCAGACCGATGAGCACGACTATGAGTTCAAGAAAAAGAACGCTGAGAAATTCCTGAAAGAAGGTTCGAAGCTAAAAGCATTCGTATTTTTCAAAGGCCGCTCGATCATCTATAAGGAACAGGGACAAATCCTGTTGCTTAGGCTGGCTACCGACCTTGAAGAATGGGGCAAAGTAGAATCTATGCCTGTACTGGAAGGAAAAAGGATGATCATGTTCATCGCTCCGAAGAAGAAGAAAGTGTAAGAAAAGTTTCAGTAGCGGTCCCGGTTGACGGCCTATGTAAACTAAAAAAAGTAAGTAAGATAAATCAAAATACAGGAAGAAAATGCCTAAAATGAAAACCAAATCCGGAGCCAAAAAGCGCTTTAAAGTCACTGGCTCAGGTAAGATCAAAAGAAAGCACGCTTTCAAGAGTCACATCCTGACTAAAAAATCGAAGAAGCGTAAGCTTGCCCTTACTCATTCTGCTTTGGTACACCCAACAGATGAGAGGAGCGTTAAACAGCAATTGAGGCTTATCTAATACGCCGCTGTTTCGGTTAAAACAATTAATAACCCTGGAGTATGGCTTTTAAGTCCCGAAAATAATAATGGGCGCCTGCTACAAAAACATTTAAAATTATGCCAAGATCAGTAAATTCAGTAGCTTCAAGAGCTCGTCGCAAGAGAGTATTGAAGCAGGCCAAAGGTTTCTTTGGACGTCGTAAAAACGTTTGGACAGTAGCCAAAAACGCGGTAGAAAAAGCAATGGTTTATGCTTACCGTGACAGAAAACAAAAGAAGAGGAACTTCCGCGCTCTGTGGATCATGCGTATCAACGCAGGTGCACGTCTTCACGGAATGAGCTACTCTCAATTCATGGGCCAGGTTAAAAAAGCAAATATCGAGTTGAACCGTAAAGTTCTTGCCGACCTTGCCATGAACCACCCGGAAGCGTTTGCTGCAATAGTAAACCAGGTTAAATAAGAACGTTTTATAAACAATATATTTATCTTACTTACAATAGAAAAATCCCGCTCCGGCGGGATTTTTTGTTTTATAAATTCTTTTTATCGCCAGATTTTAGCCATGGCAGCTGATTTTCCAGAAATTACTTAAAAACCTCCACCCCTGCCCCATCACAGCTTGCAAAAACCATGCTTGGATGTGAGTCCTGGTGGTATATATTCCCGTTACGGTCAATAGCAATGGCACCGCAAAAACCATCGTATGGCTTTAGCTCTTCAAACGTTTTGGCGAAAGCCTCTTTTAATGGCATGCCATCGGTAACACGGGTTACAATTTTTGCAGCAGTGGCATTGCTTACAATGTCCTCTCCCACTCCGGTGCAACTCACGCCACAAAATTCATTAGCATAATTTCCGGCTACAGTAGCGGAGTCGGATATACGTCCGGGAATCTCAAAGCCCTTACCGCCAGTAGAGGTTGCTACAGCGATATTGCCCGCAGCATCCAGGGCTACACAACCTACAGTACCCAAACCTTTCGATTCCAGTTTGGCTTCATACTCTGCACGGCGTTGTGGCGTTTCTGTAGAATAAGCCTCAAAGCCATTGTAGCGTGCAAAATTGGTAGCGCCACCACCGCCAAGGACACGGTCGTCAAAAGTCATGAGTTTTACCGCCACCTGTATGGGATTTTTTACTTCCTCAATATTGATGACACCACTCATCTTTTGGGTTGTCCCGTCCATCAGGGCAGCGCTCATGCGGATTTTTCCATCACTTTGTATCTGCGAACCGCTACCGGCGTTAAAAAGAGTATCATCTTCCAGCAGGGTCACAGCATAGGCCACCGTCTCCATGGCAGTATGCTCCTTCAGGTATTCAAAAGAAGCTTTTGCAATGGCGCTCATTGCCTCCTGCTTCGCCAGCTTGGTAGTTGCATCGGTATGCGACTCGCTGAAAAATCCGCCGTGGATGATTACTTTCATGTAATTAATTTTTATTCAGTATCGATCCTGTCAGGTTGGGCCAGGTCATCATCTGCTTCAACAGGAATAACCAGCGCCGAAGAATACTGGGAATTATGAATTTCAAGTGAGTGTGTATTCAGATCATATATGTCATACATGCTCATGACATGCACCGTAAGCCCGTTAATAGATATTGGCCTGCCCAGTTCTACCTGGGTAAGGTTAGTATCCTTTATGTTTCGTCCGTCAACCAATATTACCAGTCCCGAACCAATGGCTTCCATCTTCCCGTCATTTGTGATGAGTAATCCTGTATCTTCACCAAGACCTATGCCAAGCACTCGTGGGTTGCCGACTACAGCCTGAAAAAGCCTTCCAATTCGGCCCCTATGGACAAAATGCGTATCAATTATAACATTCTGTATCAGGCTAAGGCCACTTGTTATCTTAACTTCTCCTTTAAGTAAAGCTTCATGGCTGCTGCCCTGGTAGATCATATTGTTTGATGCCGCCGCTGCCCCGGCAGATGTGCCTGCATATATAAATTCCTCATTTTGGAATTTATCAAGTATAATGTCGTGAAGTTTGGTTCCACCCAATATGGAGGTAAGTCTTAATTGGTCACCACCGGTAAACATTACCACATCGGCAGCCTGGATGCGGGCGAGCACTTCCTGGTCAGAACACTGTTCCCTTTTCTCAATATGCATTAACCCAACGCTGGTTGCTTTTAAATATTCAAAAGCCTTTACATATTCGGGCCCTACTTCACGCGGTATTACTGATGCTGTAGTAATAACTTCAATGCGCGATTCCTCGCCATGTTTTGATTCGCGGATAATTCGCCTTAATATGCCGGTTTCAAAAAAATTAAGATTGTTGGCTACATTGTTATCAAATGAAGATTCCGTAAAGCTCCCTTTATCAACGGCTCCTCCTATAATTATAAGTTTTCCCTGTACATTCATGGGCCAAAAATAATTAAAATTAAAATAATATATCCTTTAACCTCAAACATACGTTAGAAGAAATTTACAAAAAAAATAATCAAACATCTATTTTTAATCATATTTTTAATTAATTTTCTCACGATGAATCGACATCTGCAATTGAATCGATATAAATTAGCCAAAAACACCTATTAACATTTAATTTACCCGCCAGCTTTTATGAAAATATTGAAGATACAGGCCCTGCGTGGCCCAAACATTTGGAGCGTTTACAGAAAAAAACTAATCCAGATGCGCCTTGACCTTGAAGAGACCGAACAGACACCCACCAACCTTATACCCGGTTTTCGCGAACGCATTGAGGCATTGATCCCCAGCCTTATTACCCACCGATGCTCTGAAGGATGTGTGGGAGGATTTTTTATGAGAGTTGAACGGGGCACCTGGATGGGGCATGTGATAGAGCATATCGCACTCGAAATCCAGACCCTTGCCGGAATGGACACAGGATTTGGCCGTACGCGGGAAACCAAAACCCCAGGTGTGTATAATGTAGTTTTCAGCTATATTGAAGAAAACGTAGGGATTTATGCTGCTGAGTCTGCCGTAAGGATTGCTGAAGCGCTGATTGCCGGTACTGAATACGACATTGATGCAGATATACAGGAGATGCGCAAGATACGCGAACGCGACCGCCTTGGCCCAAGCACAGGCAGCATCGTAGAAGAGGCTGTAGCCCGCGACATCCCATGGATAAGGCTGGGTACTAACTCGCTCGTACAGTTGGGCTACGGCATCAACCAGATGCGTTTCCAGGCTACAATAACCAACAAAACAAGCCATATAGCCGTGGACATTGCCTGCAATAAGGAAGAGACCAAGCGCATGCTGGAAGCTGCATCAATTCCTGTGGCCAGCGGCGGTATATGCCGTAATGAAGAAGGATTGGAAGAAATCATCAGGAAAATAGGCTACCCAATAGTACTGAAGCCCCTTGATGGCAACCATGGTAAAGGCGCTTCAATTAACGTCACAAATATTGAAGATGCCAAAGCGGGACTTGAATTTGCGCAAAAATACGGCCAGCGTGTTATTGTAGAAAAATTCATAACAGGGTTCGATTTTCGGGTACTGGTTATTGACAACAGGGTGGTTGCCGCCGCACAAAGGGTTCCCGCACACGTGAAAGGCAATGGAAAAAACACCATACAGGAACTAATTGATATAGAAAATACCGATCCCCGCAGGGGTTACGGCCACGAGAACGTACTCACAGAGATAACAGTAGACAGGGATACAACAGACCTTTTGGAAAAAAAAGGGTACAATCTTGAAACCGTTCCGGGATATGACGAGATTGTATACCTTAAATCGACAGCCAACCTGAGCACAGGCGGTACATCGGTAGACGTTACCGATATGATGCACCCCGAGAACATTTTCCTTGCGGAGCGTATATCAAGGGTTATCGGGCTGGATGTGTGCGGCATCGATATCATGGCCGAGAACCTCACACAGCCACTCAAAGAAAATGGCGGCGTTATACTCGAAGTGAATGCCGCACCTGGTTTCCGGATGCACCTTGCACCAAGCGAGGGTTTGCCCCGCAACGTAGCCTCGCCGGTTATTGACATGCTTTACCCTCCCGGAAAGGAAAGCCGCATCCCTATTTTTGCAGTTACAGGGACCAACGGTAAAACCACTACCACCCGACTTTTGGCACATATCGTTAAAAATAATGGCTTTAAAGTTGGTTTTACCACATCAGACGGAATCTATGTACAGAATCATATGCTTGAAAAAGGCGACACTACAGGGCCTTTCAGTGCAGAATATATATTGAAGGACCCAACAGTAGAGTTTGCCGTACTGGAAACAGCAAGGGGCGGAATATTACGATCCGGGCTTGGTTTTAGCCGTTGTGATATAGGTATCATTACCAATATACAGGAGGATCATCTTGGCCTGAACGACATTCATACACTCGATGATCTTTCAAAAGTAAAACGCGTAGTGGTACGCAGTGTTAAGAAAACCGGCTGGGCAATCCTGAACGGTGATGATGCTGAGTGTATCAAAATTGCTAAGGAACTGGATTGCAATGTGGCTTATTTCAGCATGGAAGAAGACAATCCATTTATAAAGGAGCTTGCTAAAGAAGGAAGGATCACTGCAGTGTACGAGAATGGCTTCATCACTATTCAGAAAGGCAGCTGGAAAATACGCATTGAAAAAGCCTCACATATCCCGCTAACTATGGGCGGTAAAGCCAGGTTCATGATTGCCAATGTTTTGGCCGCTACTCTTGCCTCCTACCTTTGGGGCTTTAAAACCGAAGACATCAGCCTTTCGCTGCAAACATTTATTCCGGGAGCTGCACAAACACCGGGCCGCATGAACATCTTCAATTTCAGGAAATTTAGCGTTCTTATCGACTTTGCACATAACCCTGCCGGTTATCGTGCCATTGAGGAATTCCTTCAAAATGTTGAGGCCACGCACAAAGTAGGTATCATAGCCGGTGTTGGCGACAGGCGTGATGAGGACATCAGGGAGTGTGCGGAGATTGCCGGGCGTATGTTTGACCATATTATCATACGCCAGGATAAGCACCTGCGCGGACGCACCGATGAAAACATCAACGGCCTGATCATGGAAGGCATTGCACGTACGGGACGGAACGTTACCTCTGAGATAATTTCCAAAGAAACGGACGCACTCAAGCATGCCATTGATAACGCTCAGGAAGGCAGTTACATAACCGCCCTTAGCGATGTCGTTACCAATGCAATTGATATTGTACAGGGATATCTCGACCGTGAAAATGAGGAAATACTAAGTGAATAAAAGAGAGGCCGCCTGATATATAATAGGGCGGCTTTTTAGTTTTTACTACATTTGGGTATGGAAACAACTACCCCGACTGTCAGCTTCTTCGACAGCATTGCACCATTTGTAAAACTGTCCCCTGAAAGCAGAAAAGCTTTGCTTTCACTGCTGAAAAAAGAAAGCCTGCCGAAAGGCCATGTGCTGGTTCCCTGCGGAGATATCTGCCGTAGCGTATACTACATCGAAAGGGGCCTTGCGCGGACCTTTTACCTTAAAGACGGTAAGGAAATTACCGACAGGTTCAGGGCTGAAAATTCGTTTACCTGTTCAATGAGCGGATATGTTACCAATACCCCTGACGGGCGGCAAATCGAATTGATAGAACCTTCTGTAATATGGTCGCTGCCCTATGTTGAACTTGAAAAGCTGTACGACCAATTTCATGACATCGAACGCCTGGGGCGCTACCTCATCACACAGGAAATGGTAGAAATACACCGCCGCCTTGGTGAACTGCAATTCATCCCCGCACAGGAACGCTATAATAACCTTGTGGCAAATCAACCCTCATTATTGCAACGGGTACCTTTGGGATACATATCCAGTTATCTCGGCATTACACAGGAAACTCTAAGCAGGATCAGGGCAAAAGTTTAGCCATTCCCGGCCACAGGTTAACGATTTTGACAAATGTCAAAGGAAAAACCCTGCCTTAAATTGAATTTTGTTCCATCAAAACAATCAAACGATTATGGAACTAAAGACATTTTACAGGATCAGGTTCAGCGATTGCGATTCCTTCAGGCATCTCAATAATTCCCGCTACATTGATTATATGCTCAATGCCCGTGAAGACCACCTGCGAGCATTCCACAGCATACCTATGGAAAGCTTGTACCAAAAGGGCTCGGGATGGATGGTGGCAAAACACGAAATCGTGTACCTCGCTCCCGCCAATTACAGTGAATTGGTATGCATACACAGCGCGCTCGTTAAATATTCCGAAGATAGCCTGGTGGTGGAAATGGCCATGTGGGATGAGCAGGAACGGCAACTGAAGGCATTGTTGTGGACGAAATTCATACACATCAACATGCAGACCGGAAAGCGCGACAACCACCCCGACTGGTTTGCTCAGATCGCCCGCCCTATTGAAGATAAAGCATTGCAGGAATTTACCGCTATCAGCGAAAGGCTGGCTTCCTTAAGGAGATAGTTTTAGTTAGTCTCCCGTTTTTTAATCTTTGCCACGGTCGATAAAAGTCCGTGGCTTTTAGCTTAAAAAATCATTCAAATACGATTTTTGAATTTGAGAATTGTTAATTTATTTAGTTATTTTTGAGAATATCATTAACAACACATTCATGACTGATAAATCCCAGCTCCGCAGTTATATTTTCAGGCATCTTGACGGTTTGGCCGTCGCACCGGTTGCCATCGCATTGAAGAATAAAGGCATTTGTGATCATATACTGAAGGAAAAAAAGATACAGTTATCAGACCTGATTACTACTTTCAAATCCAATGAAGGCTACCTGAACGTCGGCCTGAGGGTGCTGGCATCACAGGGGTTTGTGGATTATGAAGTGGATAATGTGAAGGAAGAAATAACGGTTTCGGTCAATGAAAAGACGGAGGCAGCTTTTTCATTATTTTACTTGTATGATGATGTGGTCGACCTGCTGCAATTTTCAACGCAGTTCCACCCCAGGCTGTTTGAAGATGCGCCATTCGAAAAGCTTAACCTCATTTTTGAGAAGTATAAAAAGAATTACGGGATTGAGGCTTCTGAAGATGAGACTGTAAATGGGTTACAGCAACAGATACTCAAGCACGTTGAGGGCTACATCATAGGGCCAACTATAGTGCGGCTGGCGATGAACGGGATGTTCCACAAATACTTCATGGAAACTTCTTTCAGGCCGGAGGAGTTCCATAAATCACCGGAGAATTTTAAAAAGATACTGGATTTCTTCGTGCATCTTGATTGGTTTACAGAGAAGAATGGCAACTACCAGTTTACCGAAACCGGCCTGTTCTATGCTAAAAGGGCCAGCGCCTATGGCGTTACGGTTTCTTACCTGCCCACATTTGCCCGCATAGAGGAAATGATTTTTGGCGACCCAACGGCCCTGCGCATGGTCGCGGATGGCGAAAACGAGATACACGTGGACCGCGAAATGAACGTATGGGGAAGTGGCGGCGCGCACGATGCCTACTTTAAAGTCATCGATGAAATTCTCGTTAGGCTGTTCAACCTGCCTATTGAGCAGCAGCCAAAGGGCATCCTCGACATGGGATGCGGCAACGGGGCTTTCCTGCAACACATTTTTGAGGTGATCGACAGACAGACCCTCCGCGGCAAAATGCTCGATGAGTACCCGCTTTTCCTCGTAGGCGCCGATTATAACCAGGCGGCATTAAAAGTAACGCGTGCTAACCTCATCAAGGCCGATATATGGGCGAAAGTGATCTGGGGCGATATTGGCCGCCCGGACCTGCTTTCGGATGACCTGATGGAAAATTACAACATCGACCTGAAGGACTTGCTCAACGTGCGCACGTTCCTGGACCATAACCGCATTTGGGAGGATCCGAAACACGTTAGCAAAGACAGGGTGAGCCAATCGACCGGGGCATTTGCCTATAGAGGCAGGCGTATCAGCAACAACCTTGTCGAAGATAACCTGCTGGAGCATTTGCAGAAATGGTCGCCATACGTGCGCAAGTTCGGCCTGCTTTTAATAGAATTGCACACCATCGACCCCATGCTTACCGCGGCCAACCTAGGCCGCACGCCCGCCACTGCCTACGATGCTACCCACGGCTTCTCCGACCAGTACATCGTAGAAATAGATGTGTTCAACAAGGTCGCCGCCGAGGCAGGCCTCTTCCCCGACCCAACCATCTTCAGGCGCTTCCCGGATGCGGATACGGCTACAGTGAGTATTAATTTATTGAAGAGGGAGTGAGGTTACGTGTCATTTCGACCGGAGCTTGCGAAGTGGAGACATCTCTAAAAATCTTAGCCACGAATTACACTAATTTTCACTAATTCTCCGGCATGAGTGTAACGGCCTTTGCGAGCGGAGGAACGGAGCGCGGTAATCTTTACTCCTCAATAATAGCTACTTTCCATTCGACCCCATTAAAAGTCAAAAATATTTTGTTGTAGTAAAAAGTCCCATCAGGGTAAGTTATTTTTTCGTTCAAATAAAATAGATTGCTATCAGTTTCAGATATATCAGAAAACTCAACAGTTGCATCAGTAAAATCAGGAAAACCATTTTCCTGTAACCATTTAATCAACGTAAGTTTTAAAAGTTCAGCCGTTTCTGAAATCAATTCATTATCACTCAAGTCATACTCACAAGAAGCATTTTCTAAAATTATCTTTGCTTCAGCAATGAAGTCTTTTGAATTTATTATCCCCTCGATGTCTTTATTGTTGTATGCGGATTCTAAAGAAAAGATGGCGTTTTGGGGAGTGTCGTAGTTGTAATTCATTTCCAATATTTAATCTTTATTTTCTTTTTTCCAACCACTTTACCATCTTTAATTCTCACAACCTTTATAAGGTCGCCGTAACTATTATATTTATTCTTAAAAATAGTAGTTTCTCCACCATTATCATATCTAATCTCTTTTGTTATATTCCCTTTTTCATCAAAATAACGCTCAAAATCTATTTCACCATATGACCAATATAAAGCTTTTGTTATTACCTTATCAAGATATTCAAAAGTGTCGATACTGTACTCACATTTACCATAATGACAATTTTCATACCACCCCCTTTCTATCACTTTTGATTTATTATCAAAAAAACAATACGTTGTAGATGACATTCTCAGGCTATCACTCTGAACATCATAATTCTCCACAATTTCATAATCTTTGTCTTTATAACATTTTTCGATATTACTTAATTCATCATTGTAAAAACTCTTAGTTTCCTTTAAATGATTTTTGTCATCATAAGTAATCTCTTCATTTATAAACTCTTCTGAATTAACTTTATATTGTTTTGTTCTTAACTTTCCTTCTTCATAACAATATGTAATAGTGGAAAAAACTGAATCTGTTATTGGATCGACCCACTCCTCTAAAATTAATTTGTCATCTTTATAAATGAACTTTCTACAATTTGTAAATACATTATCGTAATACACCTTTTCCATAATTATAACATCATCTGCATAGATATTTTCCCTTTTATAAATATCCTCTTTGTTAATAACAGTATGCTCAATAGTTACAGCAGTTAGAAGCTTCCCGTCAATATCAAAAGTATAGTCTCTGTCAATATCAATCCATGGATCCGTAATATGGACATATTTAGCTTTGGCATTAACTTCCAAATCTGCCGGTGTTATGATTATTTGGGCAGATATACAACCCGGAATTAAAAACGATATTGCTAATAATATGTGCGGCATAGTATATGGTTTCAAAAATAAGATAACTTTTCAAAGCTAAAGGTTGGAAGCGTGAAAAAAAACAATCAATAAAAAATCCTCAATTTAACATTCCCTTATCCTCCACCCTCACCTAAACTCTCCCCAAAAATCAGTACCTTTGCGGTTTGCACAAAAATGCTATGCCAGATACCGATTTTTCAGAAAATATAGAAGTGTTGGGCGCCCGTGCCCACAACCTCAAGAACATAGACGTTACCATTCCGCGTGAAAAGCTTGTAGTCATTACCGGGCTTTCGGGCTCGGGGAAATCGTCGCTTGCGTTCGACACCATTTATGCCGAAGGGCAGCGCCGCTACATCGAGACGTTCTCCGCCTATGCACGCCAGTTCCTGGGTGGGCTGGAGCGCCCGGATGTGGATAAGATCGACGGCCTCTCCCCCGTTATCGCCATCGAGCAGAAAACGACAGGCAAGAGCCCGCGCTCGACCGTGGGGACCATCACCGAAATCTACGACTTCCTGCGCCTCCTATATGCCCGTGGCGCCGATGCTTACAGCTACAACACCGGCGAAAAGATGGTGAGCTATACGGACGAGCAGATAAAAGAACTCATCGTAGAAAAGTTTGACGGTAAGCGCATTACGATATTGGCACCTATAGTGCGTTCGCGTAAAGGCCACTACCGCGAGCTGTTCGAGCAGATCTCCAAGCAGGGCTTCCTAAAGGTGCGCGTAGACGGCGAGATAAGAGACATTGAGAGCGGTATGAAACTGGACCGCTACAAGGTCCACGACATCGAAACGGTGATCGACCGCATGACCGTAGACACGACTCCCGAAACCGACACCCGTCTGGCGAACAGCATTAAGACCGCCATGTATCACGGCGAGGACGTGATGATGGTGATCGAGCATGAAAGCGGCGAGGCACGCTACTACAGCCGTAACCTTATGTGCCCCTCATCGGGCATCTCCTACCCCAACCCGGAGCCGAACAACTTTTCATTCAACTCGCCGAAGGGGGCGTGCGATCATTGCAACGGACTGGGTGTCATAAACGAAATCAACCTTAAAAAAATAATCCCGAACCCGAAACTGTCCATCAAGCAGGGCGGTTTCGCGCCATTGGGCGAATACAAAAGCTCGTGGATATTCAAGCAATTGGAGACCATCGGGGAAAAATTCGGGTTTAAGATAACCGACCCCATTGAGAAAATTTCCGCGGAAGCGATGGAAATGATACTCAATGGCGGCAAGGAAAAGTTTACGGTTTCCTCCAAAACACTTGGGGTGAACCGCGAATATAAGATCGACTTTGAAGGCATCTCCAACTTCATCAAGAATCAGCACGACGAAAGCGGTTCGGCTTCCATAAAGCGTTGGGCCAAGGAATTCATGGACGAGGTGGAATGCCCTGTTTGCCACGGCTCGAGGCTGAAGAAGGAATCGCTCTACTTCAAGGTCAACGGCCAGAACATTGCCGAACTATCGGCTATGGACATATCCGACCTTGCCCAATGGTTCGAAAACCTGAATGAGAATTTATCTGAAAAGCAGAGGGCCATCGCTTCGGAGATCGTGAAAGAGATAAAGGCACGCCTTAGCTTTTTGGTAGATGTGGGGCTTAATTACCTGTCGCTCAACCGCAGTTCGCGCACCCTTTCGGGCGGCGAGGCACAGCGTATCCGGCTGGCGACACAGATAGGCTCACAGTTGGTAGGCGTACTCTACATCCTCGATGAGCCAAGCATCGGATTGCATCAAAGGGATAATGAAAAACTCATCAAATCGCTGGAGCAATTACGCGACATTGGCAACTCGGTTATTGTTGTTGAACACGACAAAGACATGATCGAGCGCGCCGATTATGTAATAGACATCGGCCCGGCAGCAGGGCGTTTCGGCGGGCAGATCGTCAGTAAAGGAACTCCTGCGGAACTATTGAAAGAACATACGCTTACGGCGGCCTATTTAAATGGAGAAAAAGAGATCGCGGTACCCAAAAAGCGCCGCGATGGTAACGGCAAAACGCTGAAGCTTACCGGCGCTACAGGCAACAACCTAAAGAACGTTTCGATAGAGCTGCCGCTGGGCAAGCTGATATGCGTAACGGGCGTGTCGGGCTCGGGGAAGTCGACCCTGATAAACGAAACCCTGTACCCGATACTTAATGCGCATTTCTTCAACGGTGTAAAGAAACCGGCTCCCTACAAAAAAATAGAAGGCCTGGAACATATCGACAAGGTAATTGACATTGACCAGTCGCCTATCGGACGCACGCCGCGCTCCAACCCTGCCACCTATACAGATGTGTTCAGCGAGATACGTTCGCTGTTTACACAAACACCGGAGGCCATGATACGCGGCTACAAGCCGGGCAGGTTTAGCTTCAACGTGAGCGGTGGCCGTTGCGAGACGTGTGAAGGATCAGGTTTGCGAGTTATTGAAATGAACTTCCTGCCGGATGTGTATGTAGAATGCGAAACCTGCCAGGGCAAGCGCTTTAACCGCGAAACGCTCGAGATACGCTACAAAGGAAAGTCCATTAGCGATGTGCTGGACATGACGGTGGACGATGCGGTGCCGTTCTTCGAGAATATCCCCAAGATATACCGCAAGATCAAGACGATACAGGACGTGGGGCTTGGATACATCACGCTGGGTCAGCAGAGTACAACACTATCGGGTGGTGAGGCGCAAAGGATAAAACTGGCTTCGGAGTTGTCTAAAAAAGATACCGGCAACACCTTTTATATCCTTGATGAGCCAACAACCGGACTGCACTTTGAGGACATCCGTGTGCTTATGGAGGTCATCAACAAGCTGGTGGACAAAGGAAATACGGTACTCATTATAGAGCACAACATGGACGTGATAAAGCTTGCCGACTATATCTTAGACATTGGTTATGAAGGCGGTAAGGGCGGCGGCCAGTTGGTTGCGAAAGGCACTCCCGAAGAAGTGGCGAAAAACAAAAAAAGCTATACGGCGCATTTTCTTAAAAAAGAACTATCTTAGGCGCCGTTTGTTTAAAATTTTAAGACGATAATTATGGCAAAAGAAAAATATAACAGTGAAGACGAATGGATCCACGAAGGGCTGAAGCAAAAGCCGTGGAATGAGATACGTAGTAACGACTCATGGGCAATCTTCAAAATCATGTCAGAATTCGTGAATGGTTTTGATACCATGGCAAAAATTGGGCCGTCGGTATCGATATTCGGTTCAGCACGTACCAAGCCTGATGATAAATACTACCTATTAGCAGAAAAGATTGCAGAAAAAATAGCCAATGCCGGTTACGGCGTGATCACGGGCGGCGGACCAGGTATTATGGAGGCGGGTAATAAGGGGGCCAGCCGGGGCGCAGGCCCGTCAGTAGGGCTTAACATCGAGCTTCCGTTCGAACAGCATTTCAACCCGTACATCGACCATGACAAAAACCTGAATTTTGACTACTTCTTCGTAAGGAAAGTAATGTTCGTGAAATATTCACAGGGATTTGTGGTAATGCCGGGCGGTTTCGGTACACTGGACGAAATGTTCGAGGCGATTACCCTTATCCAGACCAAAAAGATAGCCAAGTTCCCAATCATCCTTGTCGGAAGGGAATTTTGGGGCGGCCTGATGGACTGGATCACTACCATAATGATCGAACGCTACCATAACGCCAGCCCGGACGACCTGAAGCTGATAAAGATAGTAGATACCGAGGACGAGGTGCTGGAGGTTATCGATACCTTCTACAAGAAATACAGCCTGAGCCCGAACTTCTAATATGTGTATCTGTGTCATTTCGACCGAAGCGCAGCGGAGTGGGGAAATCTCAGCGTTTTTACTGAGATTTCTCCTTTCTGAGAAACCTAAAGCAGTGGTTCGGCGAAGCCAAATGACACAGACATACATTGTTATGAGCTTTAACAGTATCAAAAGCAACCCTGCGCACAATTTTACATCTTTTACAAAGTTATATACGCCAAACAAATCCATGCAGCATCAAATACCGTAATCTATAAAGTGAAGTTTACAAAGTTTTACCTATTGCTTTTACTACTGTTTTCAGGCTTTTTGCATGCCCAGCATCAAAACCGCCTGTTTGCAGAGGTGGACTTTGAAGCCAAAACAATTACGGTCCGGCAGGAGATCATATTTCACAACATATCATCCGATACGCTAAATGAATTTATCCTAAATGACTGGAACAATGCCTATTCGGGTAAGGAAACACCATTAGCGAAACGCTTTTCAGACGAGTATATACGTGCTTTCCATCTGGCGAAGGACGATGACCGCGGGAGTACTACTATAACTTCTGTAACGGACAATAACAACCGAACCCTTAACTGGAAACGGCCCAAGGGCCATCCGGATCTTGTCGAATTACAGCTGGCTAACCCCATTTATCCGGGGCGTACAGTAAGCTTTACATTAGAATATGTTGTAAAAGTGCCAAACGACCGTTTTACCAGATACGGATTTGACAATAACGGTAGCTTCATGCTAAAGGACTGGTACCTGACACCTGCAAGACTGGAAGGCGATAAATTCGTCCGCTACAGCAACGAGAACCTTGACGACATTGCCAACTCGCTTTGTGATTATGAACTGACGCTGACCGTTCCCAAAGGCACGTATGTAGCCTGTGAGCTCTACCAAGGCAACAAAACAGAAAAAGGCGACAAGCAGGAATACTACTTTATAGGCAAAGCACGCATGGGGTTCATGCTGGCGCTGGAAAAGAAAAACACTTTTGAGATACACACCAGCAGTCTTGCCGAAGTAAGCACTAACCTGAAAAACAACGGTGTACCTGACATCCAGCGTGCCGCTTTGATAAACGACATCGTAAAATTTACCGCCGAAAACCTTGGCCCCTACCCTCACGGAAAAATACTGATAACACAGGCGCAATATGACCGAAATCCGGTTTACGGCCTTAATCAGTTACCGTCTTTTCTTAGGCCTTTTCCGGATGCGACAATATATGAATTGCGTTTCCTGAAAACATACCTGGACATTTATCTTAAAAATACACTGAGGCTTGATCCCAGAAAAGACAACTGGATATATGACGCCATCCAGATGCAACTTATGAAAAAGTATATGCAACAGTACCACCCTGACCAAACAATGATGGGTACACTGTCGAATGTTGGTATACTGAAGGGACATAACCTGTTCAATATTGGGTTTAACGAGCAGTATAACTACCTGTGGCTTTTGATGGCTCGCAAGAACCTCGACCAGCCTATTGGCGACCCAAAGAATACATTCATTAAATTCAACGAGCAGATTGCCGGAAAGTATAAGGCCGGGCTGGGAATTACCTACCTGGATGATTATCTTGGCAATAACGCGGTGGAACAGTCGGTGGCCGAGTTTTATAAGCTGAACAACACCCAACCGGAAACAAGCCGTAAGGATTTTGAAACGATATTAAAATCGAAGACAAACAAAGACATCGACTGGTTTTTCAAAACAGTTGTAGATAGCCGGAAACTCATCGACTATAAGTTTGGCGATGTGGACAAAACAAAAGATTCGGTTACTGTGACCATAAAAAATGTAACGGGTACCAATGTGCCTGTATCTGTTTATGGCATAAAGAAAGGCAATGTGGTTTTTAAGCAATGGCTTGAAAACATCAGTACCGACAGTACATTTACCTTTGCAAGGCAGGATGCCGACAGGCTGGCCATCAATTACAATAATGAGATGCCCGAATTTAACCGGCGCAACAACTGGCGCAAGCTGGGCGGGCTGTGGCCCAATGACAAACCCTATAAATTTACTTTATTCCAGGATATTGAAGATCCAAGGTACAACCAGCTTTTTTATGTGCCCAGCTTCATCTTCAACCTGTATGACGGTGTGTCACCAGGATTAAGGTTCCATAACAAATCGATGCTGGACAAGCCGTTCATCTTTGACCTAAACCCTGTATATTCCCTTAAGACTGGCCAATTGATAGGTTCGTTCTCGATGATGTACAATCAATATATCCGTGAACAGGAACTGTTCAACATTCGCTATGCGGTAGGCGGTTCAACCTTTCATTACGCGCCCGATGCACGATATATCAAGTTCACGCCGTCAGTCCAATTCCGCATACGTGAAGACGACTACCGAGAGAATAAAAGGCAGACCATAGTACTCCGCCAGGTATTGGTGAACAGGGAAGACTCCAAATATGTGGTAACTTCAGACCAAAATGAAAACTACTCCGTTTTCAACGCGCGTTACAGTAAATTTGAGTCGGAAATTACCCGCCACTACAACTTCTTTACCGATTTACAATTGGCAGGACGATTCGGGAAATTGTCAGGTGAAATACAGTTCCGCAGGCTTTTTAATGACAACAGGCAGATTAACCTGAGGCTGTTTGCAGGTGCTTTCCTGTACCGCAACACCACATCGGAATTCTTTAGCTTTGCTCTCGACAGGCCGACTGATTATATGTTTGACTACAATTTCTACGGCCGTTCGGAAACCACAGGATTGTTCAGCCAGCAATTCATTATGGCAGAAGGCGGTTTTAAATCGAAACTGGATACCCGCTATGCCAACCAATGGATGACCACAGTGAATGGTAGTTTCAATATTTGGAACTGGGTGGAGGTATATGGCGATGCAGGGATGTTCAAAAACCATTTTGACGATGCACAATTTGTTTACGACAGCGGTATCCGCCTCAACTTAGTACCTGATTATTTCGAACTTTATTTCCCGGTATATTCCACAAACGGGTGGGCCTTTGGTGAAGACCAGGCTTATAGCGAAAAAATACGTTTTGTAGTGACCATTAGCCCGGGTACGCTTATCAACCTGTTTACAAGGAAGTGGTTTTAATGGTGTTGGAGTTTCAAATTCCTCTATTCATTACCTTCATAGTCTGTCGTAAGCTTCTGCCTAAAGAATTCCTGATTAAAATTTCATTTTATAATCTTTACAAAACTTCAAAATAAATATACTATGTGTAATTTTTATTTTGTTTCACTGGAAAAAATTCATCCAACCCACCCCGATCGCTAATTTCATTATTAAAAGTGAAATCAAATTTAGCCCGCACTTTATATGTTATCTCATTCTTTTAATTAAATTTGTAACCTGACAACACCAATTTTATGACTGAGACAGAAACTAAAAAATCGCTTTCTTTCGAAGATTTCAGGGCCGAAGTGCTCAATGATTATAAGCTTGCCGTGGTTAGCCGCGAGTGTAGCCTTTTGGGGCGCCGCGAAGTACTGACAGGTAAAGCGAAGTTCGGGATATTCGGCGATGGCAAGGAAGTACCACAGCTTGCCATGGCAAAAGCCTTTAAAAATGGTGATTTCCGTTCGGGCTACTACCGCGACCAGACCTTCATGATGGCTATTGGCCAGCTTGACATACAGCAATTTTTCGCGGGTCTTTACGGCCACAGCGACCTGGAGCATGACCCTATGTCGGCCGGAAGGCAGATGGGCGGCCACTTTGCCACACACAGTCTTGACGCTGACGGTAACTGGAAGAACCTTACGCAACAAAAAAATTCAAGTGCCGACATATCTCCTACCGCCGGGCAAATGCCAAGGCTTTTGGGACTGGCACAGGCTTCTAAAATATACCGAAACGTAACCGGAATTGAGAACAAGACGAATTTTTCCATAAATGGTAATGAAGTTGCCTGGGGAACAATTGGCAACGCCAGCACATCCGAAGGGCTTTTCTTCGAGACCATCAATGCGGCGGGTGTATTGCAGGTGCCTATGGTAATGAGCGTATGGGATGACGATTACGGCATCTCCGTTCACGCACGCTACCAAACCACTAAAGAAAACATATCGGAGATCCTTAAAGGCTTCCAACGTGACGATAATGCCAAAGGATATGAAATAATTACGGTTAAGGGATGGGATTACCCTGAGCTTGTTTCGGCTTACGAAAGAGCTTCTGAAATTGCACGTAACGAACACGTTCCTGTGCTTATCCATGTATACCAGCTGACACAGCCGCAGGGCCACTCTACATCGGGGTCGCACGAGCGATACAAAAACGCCGACCGACTTGCGTGGGAAGCTGAATACGACTGCATTGCCCAGATGCGTAAGTGGATGCTTGAAAACAACATTGCAGACGAAGATGCATTGGCCTCTATTGAAGAGCAGGCAAAGAAAGATGTACTTGAAGGCAAAAAAGCCGCATGGGCTGCTTATGTAAATCCTATTAAGGAAGAGCAGAAAGAGCTTGTTGCTGTTCTGACTGCCGTGGCTGCACAAAGCGCCAATAAGGTATTCATTGAAAAATATATAAATGACCTCTCGTCCATTAAAGAACCTATCCGCAAAGACCTTTTGGTTACTGCACGAAAGGTACTCCGCATGGTGTCGAAAGAAAGCGGCAAGAGCGCGCTATCACAATGGATATCCGCCTACACCGAAAAGATACAGCCGAAGTTCAGTTCGCACCTGTTTTCACAGTCGGATAAGAATATACATTCCGTAAAAGAAGTATTACCGCAATATGATGAGAATGCGGAAGATGCCGATGGCCGTATGGTAATGCGCAACAATTTTGACGCTATTTTTGCCAAACACCCACAAACGTTGGTTTTTGGTGAGGATTGTGGCAATATAGGCGACGTAAACCAGGGCCTTGAAGGCATGCAGGAAAAATATGGTGACTTCCGTGTGTGCGATGCGGGCATCCGCGAGGCAACCATACTCGGGCAGGGCATCGGGATGGCCATGCGTGGCCTCCGCCCCATTGCAGAGATACAATACCTCGACTACCTGTTATATGCCATCCAGATTATGAGCGACGACCTCGCCACCCTGCAATACAGGACAGCCGGCAGGCAAAAAGCACCGCTGATCATCCGTACGCGTGGGCACAGGCTGGAAGGGATATGGCACTCGGGGTCGCCTATGGGCATGATCATCAACGCAATCCGCGGCATCCATGTGCTGGTGCCAAGGAACATGACTAAAGCGGCAGGTTTCTACAATACACTATTGGAAACCGACGAGCCTGCACTAGTGGTGGAATGCCTGAACGGTTACCGCCTGAAGGAAAAAATGCCTGTCAATCTTGGGGAGTTTAAGACCCCTATAGGCGTGGTGGAAACCATAAAAGAAGGTACCGACATTACCCTGGTATCGTACGGCTCGACCCTGCGACTTGTGGAGCAGGCTGCTAAAGAACTGTTGGAGGTCGGCATTGATGCCGAAATCATCGACGTGCAGTCGCTGCTGCCTTTCGACATCAATCACGACATCGTGAAGAGTGTAGCCAAGACCAACAGGCTGCTGGTTATCGATGAGGATGTTCCCGGTGGGGCATCGGCATTCATACTGCAGCAGATACTGGACGAGCAGAACGCCTACAAGCATTTAGACAGCAAGCCGGAAACGCTTACCGCCAAAGCCCACAGGCCGTCTTACGGAACCGATGGCGACTATTTCTCAAAACCGTCTGCCGAAGATATTTTTGAGAAAGTTTACAGCATAATAAGCGAAGTAAAACCGGATGAGTTTCCTGAACTGTATTAATTATCAGTATAAAAAATAATAAAGCCGTCCGTTGGTTTCCGGACGGCTTTTTTTCAAAATCTCAAAAATAGCACACACACAAGCTATTGTTTTTGGTTTCTGAGTCTTAAATTTGCATCAAGCCATTCTTTTACCTCCTTGTGGTTATGCTTACCTAATGGTAACCAATCTCTTATAAGCACTTCGATATTATTGAACGATATTTTAGTGGACCAGCCAATGTCTTCCATATAGCGATTAATGAAGTGCAGCACTTCATGTCCCTGGTTAGAATTAAAAACTACATTAGCAGGAAAACCCTGAACCACTTCTGCTGTAGCTTTAGAGGTTGTCCAATCATATTTTTTACGAAGATCTGCGCTATTAAAATTGGCCATAAACGTAATCAAGCTATCCTAAAATTTTTGTCAAGCCAGTCCTTAACATCCTTATGGCTTCGAACCCCAAAAGGAAGACGCGTCTTAATTAAGGTTTCAATGTTTTGAAAGGTAATTTCCGACCCCCAGCCCCTACATGCCATGTAGCGAGTTATGAAGTGAATCACCTCGTAACCTTCATTAACATCCAGTTGCATTGCATCGGGAAATCCCGATATATTCCTGCAGACTTCTTCATTTTTTGTCCATTTGGCGGAAAGCCTCAATACTGTCGTTGGAAAACTGATCATTTACTAATTTTTTAGTGGATTTTAGATACCGTAAAATTCAGCAATCAGTTTTGTTTGGTATAGGTAGAAATTACCTGTTTTATAAAAACAGGTAATTTCCGCGAAAATGTTAATTTTTTAGAACTGCTATATTATAAATGTTGATTTATGAACGGGTCCAGCCATCTTGGATCGCTCATGATTTCCTGGTCAGTAAGCGTATAAAGAAAACGAAACAAGGCCAACTTGTCTGAATCGCTTAAATTAAGTTGTCTTGGCTGCCCATTTGAATCTTTCAGCAGAGGGGAAAGATTAGCATGGTTTTTTACATCGCTGTTATAGAAGTCTATTACCTGCATAAGTGTTGCAAAACGCGCATCGTGCATATAAGGGCCGGTAAGGGTAATATTGCGAAGCGTGGGTATTTTGAAAGCGCCTGTAAGTCCCGGATTTGAAGTATAGAATCCGTAAGCTCCAAGGTCGGTTGTAGAAGTCGCGTCCAGGCCATTGTTTATCGGTCCGATATTAGGGCTTACAAATGCTTCGGTAGTATGGCAGGCGTAGCAATTTACGCCTCCTTCGGCAAAAGTCTTCATGAACAGATCCTTTCCCCTGTTTTCCTCTGCTGTGAAATTTGGAAACGGATCACGCATATTGGCAACCTGTGCACGACCCGTATCATACTTTGAATTATGGCTAACCATACTTCGGATGAACTGTGACAATGCTTTTTCTATTCGCTCTACAGTAATTACGCTCGACCCGAAAGCTTTTACAAACAAAGCCCCGTAATAAGGCTGCTCAGCAATACGCTGTGTAATTTCTGCTTCTGTAAGATCCATTTCTGTATGGTCCAGAATGGGTAAAATAACCTGGTTTTCCAACGATGAAGCGCGTTCATCGTAAAAAAAGCGTCCGCGTTGGTAAAAGCGGGTATTCACTAAAGTCATAGAATTCCGCTTTGTTGGCTGTCCGTATAATCCATGACTAAAAGGACTCGAGTCGGCAAAAGCTTTCTCTGAACGGTGGCACGAACCGCAGGCAGTAGTCCTGTTAAGGCTCAGGTTGCGGTCATAAAACAAAACCCTGCCCAATGTAGCGCCATTATCCGTAATGAGATTGTCCCGTGGTGTATTGTCAATACCGTTTACAGAACTAGGCAAGGGTCCGATATCATTCTGGAAGAAATAAGGCGGGAGTTCCTCGTTGTAATTATAAGGAACATCGGGAAGATTGAGTATTTGTTGAAGGTCTGGGCCGGTTATGGGCACGTACTCTTTTTCATCCGAGCAGGACAACAATAGAAACGACAGTAAAAATAATATGGGGTAATGGAATTTCATAGCGATGCATGACAAATATACACCACCCCAAAGCAATCATGATATACTGTAGTTGTTAAACTTTTCCCAATCTATTTAACTTCCTTAATACCTTTGATAAAAAGCCACTTCATGAAAATCTTGTCCTGACCCTGGACTTTTATGGCTTGGAACTTAGGTGCCAGTATAGTTGTTGCGACTGCAGCCGTGAAAGGTACCCAAAAGCCCGAAAGCCCTGTAAATTCCTGTATCAGGTAGCTTAGCAGAAGGAAAAAAGGCAGGAAGCCCAAGAAATTATATAGTAATGCTTTTACTTTTTTGCTCATGTTTGTCTGTTTTATGGCTTCGCGATTTACGCTCGGGCGAAGTTAAATCTGAATTCTGAAACCTATGATCTGAAATATTTACTCTCCCTGAAATTTTGCTTTTTTGCTTCCTTCATACATTTCGTACTTCACCAGCCTTGCCTCCAGCTTACCGTTGAATAATTTGATCTTACGGGAAGGCTTGAGTCCAACGAATTTCAGGGCTTCAAGATTAGCTGTAATAAACCATGCATTCGTTCCCGGATATCCCTGCTTGAGGGTATCGCCGATCTCACGGTAAAAACGTTCGAGATCTATGTCGAGCCTTTCACCATATGGTGGATTGAAAACCATATGCAACGGTCCGCGGGTTTCTTTTTCGGTATCGAAAAAATTGCGCTGCTCAATGGTAATGTACTCGTCGAGATTGGCATTAACAATATTGTCTTTAGCCTTATGCACGGCAGACGGTGCTTTGTCGTAGCCTTTTATTGTATAATGGAACTCCTTGGTTTTTTTCATCAGGGAATCGACAATGGTATCGAACAGGTCATTGTCCCAGTCGCTCCACTTTTCGAAAGCAAATTCCTTACGGTTTATATTCGCAGGTATGTTACATGCAATCATGGCTGCTTCTGCAAGAATGGTACCGCTTCCGCACATTGGGTCGAGAAAATCGCCCTGTCCGTCCCAACCGGAAAGCAGCAACATACCTGCGGCAAGCACTTCATTAATAGGCGCTATGTTGGTAGCGGTCCTGTAACCGCGATGGTGAAGCGAATCTCCGGAAGTATCAAGCGCAACAGAGCATTGGTCGGAATGGATGTGCAGGTTGATACGTACATCAGGATGGTCTTTGTCAATATTTGGCCTTTTGCCGTAACGCTCGCGAAACTGGTCCACAATAGCATCTTTGGCCTTAAGCGCCACAAACTGCGAATGGTTAAAATGATCGGAATGGAGGGTAACATCTATAACGAACGATTGCCCGGCGTTGAGGTATTTGGACCAGTCCACACCCATTATGCCTTTGTAAAGACTTTGCTCATTGTAAGCGCGGAAGTGATATATCGGTTTAAGTATCTTCAGGGCTGTGCGCAGGCTCAGGTTAGCCTTGTACATAAATCCCTTATCACCTTTAAAGCTCACCATCCTTACTCCCTGCTCTACATCCTGTGCGCCTAATACCTGCAGCTCTTTCGCCAGTATTTCCTCAAAACCGAAAAAGGTTTTGGCGATCATTTTAAAATTGTCTTCCATCATTTGATAATTGCTGCAAATTTAGGGTATTTTTTAGAGATAAGAATTTTTACTTCGAATTTGAAGAAACAGAATCCGGGAATATATTACTCAAAATTATCCCATATCCTTTCAAATTCCTTACGGTTTTCCCAATACTGGCGGAAAGACTCGTCTTTTACTGCTGCAATTCGCGCTGTAAAATTGGGTGCCATTCCATTGGCTGTCACATAGTCTACCACCTGCTTGTATGAATTGAGCATACTTTTGTAAAATGACGAGTATTTGAGTTCCCGCTTTGCAGAATATTTTTGGGCAGTCTCGATATTAAAAAGCATCACATCCGCTACGACATATGGATCAACTCCTAAAGTAAGGAAATGCTTAATGTACTTCTGTGCGGTTGACCGGCGCAGCTTGGGACGCTTGCTTTTTGCCGGAAAGTACTCGTTTGCGATTTTTAGCTTTGCTTCCTGTTCCAGCTTGTCCTCTTTAGGGTTAAATACAAAGTCATAATACTGCTTTACATCGGCAAATTTATCATACAGGGCCAACAGCTGCTCCTGCATTTCTTCCTTTGGCAGTGAGGCAAGGTATTTTTTTAAGTCGCGTTTACTCATAGTTTTTCAAATTTACAGGTAAATTTTGCCTGACGCAATAAAATCGAAAAAAGATGCAGAAAAAACATATAAAATAGTATTTTTGCAGTCCTGAAATAAAGTCGAAAACTAAACAACTGAATTGTGGAAAACCCAAGTGCACAAAAACTGATCAATAAGATACAGCTTGACCTGTTCAAGAAAGGCTTTGATGCGGAGACCCTTGTCGCCGACCTTAAAAAATTGCGCGAATTTTCGATGGAAGAGCAAAACCCTGTGCTTACAAAGGCACTTCGCCTTACTTACGAGCACATTGAGGAAAACGGTGCCTTCCTAATTGCGATACCTGATGACGAGCCAGTTGATGAAGAAACCGAACTGGTTACCGGCAATAACGATGCAACCGACAATAATATTGAAAGCCTTGAATACCTGCTTTCACTGTTTAGCGACCTAACCAAGAAAAATAATATTCTTGACCTTAAGGAATACAACAAAGCTTTTCTTGCTTTTTAACGAATTCAAATTTACTGTTATATAATTAGAAAAGCTGTTTGGAAACGAACAGCTTTTTTTAGTCAAGATCCTTTTGAACTTATCATAAAATTTGGGTTACCAGTGCAATTCTTCTTAAAAAGTCGACTCCTATCGCTACATTTGCAAAAAAAATCCATTTCATGATACGCATATTTAAGATCATTGCCACCCTTGAAGGTATTTCAGCGCTTATTTTGTTCTTTGTCGCAATGCCATTGAAATATATATGGCATAATCCCGAATACATCCGCCCTACCGGGATGGCACATGGTGTACTTTTTACTGTCTATATCGCATTTGCTACTATCCTTAAATATGAAATGAACTGGACCTGGAAAAAATATATCATAATTTGCCTGGCCTCAATCCCGCCTTTTGGCACATTTGTTATGGAACGTAAGTATTTTAGTTCAACAGCAAATTCTTAAATGGATTTCTTTAATTGGGCATATAAAGCACTAAGGGGAATCGAACTTGGCCATACCACGGCTTTGTACGGAAATCTTGCTGTCAACCTCGTCGTGATTGGAATTATAGCCTATGTGATGGATAGAATAGGTAAAAGGCTGTTAGAGTTTACCTTATCTATCGTCGCAAAAAAAACAAAGACCATTTTTGACGACTTCCTGGTCGAAAACAAGACTGCGTCCTATGTAGCCCATCTTTTTCCATTATATTTCATTTACAGTGTCCTCCCAAAAGTGCTAAAAGCTTTCATTTACTGGGAGAACATGATATTTAAAGGCATGAGTATTGCCATAATATTCCTGAGCCTTTGGATCATCAGGAGTGTTTTCAATTCACTTAAAGATTACCTCAAACTACAGCCTGAATATAATGACAAACCGATAGACAGCTATATACAGGTAATCATGATTGTACTGTGGATATTTGCCATTACTGCCATGGTGCTTATCCTGTTCAACACCACCGTTGGCGCCCTGCTGGGAACATTTGGGGCGATATCTGCGATCATAATCCTTGTTTTTAAGGATACCATACTGGGTTTCGTAGCCAGCATACAGGTTACTGTGAATGACATAGTGCGCATCGGCGACTGGATAACCATCGACAAATTTGGAGCAGATGGCACTGTAATTGAAATTAACCTTGCTACGGTTAAAGTGCAAAACTTTGACCATACTACAACTACAATCCCCACCTACAGCCTCATATCTGATTCATTCCGGAACTGGCGCGGCATGATGGATTCGGGCGGGCGGCGCATCAAGAGGCATATCCTGATCAGGGCCAATAGCGTGCGGTTCATTCACGAAAATGAAATTGAAGACCTTACCAAAATCCAGCTCATTGCCGATTACCTAAAAACCAGGCAGGCAGACATTAATAAATGGAATAGCCAGCACGGCATTGATAAGTCATTATCCATCAACGGACGCAATCTTACTAATCTTGGGGTATTTCGTAAATACATCAACAGCTATATAGAAACACATCCCGGCGCCAATAAAGAACTTACTATAATGTGCCGACACCTGCAGCCTACAGAAAAGGGAATACCCATTGAGATATACCTTTTTACATCTGACAAGCGCTGGCTGAATTACGAATATATCATGGCCGACATCTTCGATCATATCATCGCATCAGTAGCTTACTTCGGCCTTGAAATTTTTGAATTGCCGTCAGGAAAGGGATATATTGAGGAATAGCCTATTTTAAAGATACCTTTCTTTAAAAATTTTGATATGGTGGTTTTGGTGGCCAATTAGCATGAAGCCTAAAGCCCGAACTGAAACCGTATAACCCGATGCTATTCCCTTTCGCAGCATTGCTTCATTACTGAATGATTTGAACATCATGATATTGGCATGGCGCAGGGCACTCATTTCTGTAAGCAGGTCGTTGATGCTCCTCCTTTCACCATCTGCATTGGCCGCAAAATCATTTTCATCAAATCCGGGCAGCATTGTAGAGTCATTTCGCGAAAAACGCAGTGCCCGATAAGCAAATACCCTCTCGGAATCAATAATGTGTTGCAGGATGTCCTTGATTGTCCATTTGCCCTCGGCATAGCGATAATCATATTTATCCATAGGAATCTCGCGTACAAAATGGACGAGGTTATGAACGCTTATCTCAAGTTCTTCAACAAGTGAATACTCAGGGTCTACCAGTTTAATGTAGGCTTCCTGATAGGGTGCATATTCGTCAGCTGCAATATCTGTTATCTTCATTTTTTTATAATCCGCGTTTAATAAGCAAAGCTACAAAAATGCCAATTATGCACAGATAAATTAGACATTTTTGTAGCTTCAATCTTATAATTACTATGCAGAGTTCCTGCTTGCGTTAATGTTACCAAACAGGGATCGTGTCACTATTTTCTCGTAAGTCTCAAGCAGGGCATCATCAGCATTGCCACTTTTTATCTGCCTTATCTTTGTAAGTGCATATTGCTGTATGGTAAGCAAAGGAACAACAATTTGCTCACGCATCTTAATTGAAGCCTTGCCGTCAGGATAGTTCTCCATGAGTTCCGAATAACCTGATATTTTCAGGAGTACACGTTTGGTTTCATTAAATTCGTCATAGATAATCTGCCAGAATTCACCAAATTCCGGGTCATCCTTCATATAGGCTGTAAGAGGGAAGAACGATTTGCTTAGCGACATCATTGTGTTTTCAAGCAGTGTCCTGAAAAAAAGCGACTTATCATACAGTGCCTGTACCTTTTCCCATTGCCCGTTCTTTTCATACTCAGCAAGTGCGTAGCCAACCCCAAAGAAACCGGGTACATTTTGCTTGAGTTGGCTCCATGACCCTACAAAAGGTATTGCTCTCAGGTCAGCAAAATCAAGCTCTTTAGATTTACTCCTTTTCGACGGCCTGCTCCCAATATTGGTTTTAGCATAATAGTTCAGCGTACTCATCTGGTCAAGATAAGGCAGGAACTTAGGATGTTGCTTGAAGGCTGTATACTTTTCATACCCCAGGCGTGCCAAATCGTCAATCGTTTCCTTTTGCTCCTCTGTAAATTGCTTTTTATCCTTCTCAAATACTCCATTGGTAATCCCGGCACTCAACAAGTTTTCAAGGTTAAAGCGGCAGGTATCCAGCGTTCCGAAATTAGAACTGATGGTTTGTCCCTGAATGGTAATCTGAATTTCGTTATTTTCAATGGATGCACCCTGGGAAGCATAATATTTATGGGTTTTGCCCCCTCCCCTTGCCGGTGGCCCGCCGCGGCCATCAAAGAATACTACCTTAATATCATATTCACGGGCCATAAGTGTAAGATTTTCTTTTGCTCTATAAATGCTCCAATTTGCCATGAGGTAGCCACCATCCTTAGTACCGTCTGAAAAGCCGAGCATTATTGTCTGCTTGTTTCCCCTGCGCTTCAGGTGTGCAGCATAATCCTTATTGGTATAAAGCAGCTTCATGATCCCATGGGCATCTTTAAGGTCGTCTACAGTTTCAAAAAGCGGCACTATATCTACAGTGGGTTCATTCCAACCTAACATTCGGAACATAGCCAACAGTTCCATTACGTTTAAAGCGCTCTCATTGTTGCTTATCACATACCGATTAGAACCCTCCTCGCCATTATTCTCCTGTATTTTTTTTATGGTAAGGATCGACTCCAGGGTACTGCGGGCATCATCAGCAAAAAATTCGGGCTTAATTTGGGATTCCAATCCTGAAAGCACTTCAATTTTCGATGCCTCATCCATTTCACTATAGCCTTTAAGGCCACTTTCCTCTTTAGCAAGGTACCTAATAACCTCTTCAAATACATTATCGTGTATCTTACTATTCTGGCGGATATCCAGAGAGGCAAAATGGAATCCGAACAGGTTAACCTTATTGATAAGGCCATCTATGTCATCCGAATATAGTGATTGATGTTCCTTAACCACAAGATCCCTTATTTTTACCAATGCTTTTTTGAGTTCTTCCAGTGTAATGTAAATTTCCCCTTTGGAATAAAATACCGACCTATACAATTTTTGCTCTACATCGGCAATAAGTTCTTCCACACCGCTAAAGGTAAGCCTTCGTTTAAGCCTTCTAATATCATTATAATAGCATTTCATTGCCGAGCATCGAAGCCTGTCAGCAACTTTCAATGTTATTTCTGTGGTTACAAACGGGTTCCCGTCCCTGTCCCCACCCGGCCAAAAGCCGAATGACAATACAGGATGCTTTAAAGCCCCTTCCTGATAAATACTATCCTGCACAAATGAAGAAATATCTCCTGCAGCGTGGTAAAAAACATTCTCGAGAAACCATATCAGGCTCACGGCTTCATCATAAGGGGTAGGTTTTTCTTTTTTAATGAATGGGGTTTTCCCCAGTTGAGATAACAACAGCTTTATCTCGGCAAGGCTGTTGCGTTTTATTGCAGAGGTGAGGTCGGTAATAATGCCCAGTACAGATCCGGGGTAAAACTGTGTGGGATGTGCAGTAAGGACTGTGCGTACCTGAAAATCTTCCAGAAATTCCCTTAATTCATCCATTTGACCACGATTTTCAGCCTTTTCCCTGCTATCACGTATAGAACCGCTGCCTTCCACATTATTGAGGCTATTAAAGGCCGCATCTTCAATGGCATCAAACAATACCACCTGCCTTTCTACATATTGTATGAAACGGAACATAAGCCCTACCTTTTCTTCGGTCGTGGCGTCCTGTAAATATTTTGCAACAAATTCGTCAAAAATTTGCTCGGGATTTTTGTTATTCCTGTAACCTTCTTCACACACTTCCGAAAATAACGGGAGCATTGCCCCTGTGTTATCTATGGACTGAAACGGAAGTGTGAGGAATATACTGTTGAAAAGCTGATATTTGAGCTGTACTTCTTCATTAAAACGTTCTATTCGGGTAGCAGGATACATACTTATATTTTTTTGTTGAATTTAATAAAAAACCCCCAATGCTGTGAAACATGGGGGTTATAAACTTTTCATAAAAATCTTACAGATCTTTAAATATGGTGTGCATAAGACGTTTTTTGTCATTTATGCTCTCCTCAAGCGAAATCATTGTTTCAGTCCTGTATACGCCTTCGATATCGTCTATCATAAAGATAACCTCTTTGGCATGCTTGGTATCTTTAGCACGTATCTTACAGAAAATATTGAATTTACCTGTCGTAACATGAGCCACTGTAACAAAAGGTATTTCGTTGATCCTTTCGAGAACGAATTTTGTCTGAGATGTATTATGGAGGAATACTCCCACATAGGCTATGAATGAATAACCGAGTTTTTCGTAGTCCAACGTAAGTGAAGAACCCATTATAATACCGGCATCCTCCATCTTTTTAACCCTCACGTGTACCGTACCAGCAGAAATAAGCAATTTCTTTGCTATGTCAGTAAACGGCACCCTGGTGTTGTCAATCAGCATATCCAAAATCTGGTGATCAACTTCATCTAAACGAAACTTGCTCATAAATGTATTTTTTTTAAGTTGGTTAATGTTTGCAGGGCTAATCTCAACCCTATAATTACTATTTTTCACATTTATATAGAAAAAGCTTTCAAAACCTCCTGTCCGTTAACAAATCTCCTGTCTTTTCCGATAGAAAAATCTGCTTTTTCATCTATTTTTGGTATTTTGCTTCCATCAGTTCCGAAAAATTCTTCCCGGTTGCAGTCAATTTCTGCGTGACCATAAATACCATCCAGATTACCTATTTCACTAATAATAGCTTGAAAAATTACAGAATTATCAAATAGCACTTCCCTATATTGTGATGCAAAATTCGTGAATTTTTCTTTATTTTCATAATTTATCTTGACATTTTTGAACAGGATATCATAAAAAACAATCTTATTTTGAGGAATATTAAAATAATCTTTGGTTTTGTTAACAACTATAACGTTTTCGTAAATCGCATGAAATCCTGATAATAATGCAAAGAAAATTAATTTTCGGGTAATTTCTCTTTCATAATCACCCTTATAATGACCTGCCTCAAACAGTACTGTTGGCACCCCCAAAGACTGAAACATATCTCCAATACAATTTATATTGAACGAATCATCAAAACGCCCTACCTGCCCTGGTATATATTGCTGCAAGGTGTCATTCATAGCTGCAATAAGATTTATTGCCTTTTGGCGGCAGTCATTTATGTTTCTTTGATCGTTATAAGCAGGTGACAAAAAAGATACTGTGGCCGGTTTAGGCTCATCACCTACCCCAAAAATCGTCCTTTGATCATGCATATTATAGCAATAATGGGGTTTAAATTCATCAAAGCAATTCCTTAAAATCCTACTTTCGGGCTGGCTAAGGTTCACAGAATCGCGGTTGAGATCAATTGCATTTGCATTTACCCTTGTATAAGCCTCCGCGCCATCGGGATTAAGAATAGGGATAATATAAAATGTAAAATGCTCTTTTAACTGTTGCGATAAAACCTCATCGCTTTTAAGAAATGAAATGAAATCAAAGAGGCCCTTAGTAGTTGTTGATTCGTTTCCGTGCATCTGTGACCAGATAAATATTCTTGTTGTTCCTGATCCGGCAATTATGCTGTAGATAGGCTTTTCCAGTACAGAATATCCCTCAATACGTACCTGAAATTCTTCTTCATATTTTTTAAGCAAAGGTTCAATATGAATATTAGTAACATATCTTCCATAAAGTAAATCTTCTTTATACGTATCAAATAACAATTGTAAATCCATCAGTCTTTTGTTTGATTACAAAGGTAAACATGATTCGTTTTACAATTGTAAATTTCAATTCTTCGGGAATTGTTTACATTTGTAACATTTACATCTAGTAAATTTCCATATTAATTGTAGAAGTGTATATTATAGAGATTATGTGTTTTATAATCAGTTTTTTAGATTACTATTTTTAAAGTTTCAATTTATGTGAATCTATTGTTTATAATAAATATGTTTTTGGTGTTTTTAAAATGTTTACATTTGTAAATTACTACCAATTATAATATAATTCACAATGGTAAACCCAGATGATTTTATCAAACGCCTTGAAGCCATACTTGAATATTACTCTCTTACAGCTTCTTTATTTGCCGACAAATTGGGTGTGCAACGTTCGGGCCTCTCCCATTTAATGTCGGGGAGAAATAAGCCAAGCCTGGATTTTGTAATGAAAATCGTTGAGAATTTTCCGGAGGTTGACTTATACTGGTTATTGAATGGAGTTGGTGCATTTCCAAAAAATAACGGAAACAATATGAGGCCTGACGTAATTGATGAACCTCACCCCTTTCCTGCCCATGAGTATAAGGAAAAAATTATTGGTGATTTGTTTTCGCAAACAGAGGAAGCTACCCAAGCTACTACACCAAAGTTTGGAGTCAGTAGTTCAGGAAAACAAATTGAGAGGATCGTTGTATTTTATACGGATGGGACATTTAAAGATTATTTACCTTCCCATAATTCCATCCGATAGATTTTAATGTATAGCCGTACAATAAAAAACCCCGGCTGCTTTATAAAAAGCAGGCCGGGGCCATTAACCAATAAAACAAACACAAATTTTCTTTACAAATAACCCCTTCTAATGGGTAGTACTTAAGTTGATCTTATTGACTAATTTGTACCTTCAAATCTGCATTGTAAAGATACGACCGTATTTTTTAAAATTTACCTAATAAAGCGTTAAACTGTTCTTAATCATTTTTATAGCTGAACTCGGGGTAGTATCCAACTACACCTTTATAGTTGGATTCCAGCACTTTAATATCTGATTCCTTATCTCCGGTCAGATAGTATGGAGGTGATAATACTACCCTTTTTGTTCCGTAATCAAATGCTACTGCAATAACCGGTACACCTGCCTTTAGAGCTATATAATAAAACCCTGTTTTCCACTCCCCTACTTTTTTCCGGGTTCCTTCAGGGGCAATGGCAAGACGAAATATATCCCTCTCCTTAAATATGCACGCAATTGCATCCACCTTGTTCTCATTCTTTTGCCTGTCAAGTGGTGCGCCTCCCATCCAACGAAAATAACTCCCGAATGGAAACCTGAATAGCTCCTTCTTTGCAACAAAATGCATCTCTAACCCAATTGAGCCTCTGGCAAGCACACCTATTACAAAATCCATCCAACTGGTATGCGGAACCACGATTATAATACATTTTTTCAGGTTTCCATCCATATTTCCCTCTATCCTCCAGCCCATTATCCTGGAAAAGATGAAACAGTATATTTTTTTCATATCATTTATAAAAAAGCGGTTATAAAATTACTATATATTTACAAATCGGAAATTTTTGTTTACCCTTTATTCAAATGGCAGAAGCAGCGCAAATTATTACAACCGCAAAAGAAATCAGGGAAAAGGGATTTTCAATAATTCAAGGCATATATACAGATAAAGAAATTCAAAAAATCCTTTCAGTTATTGAAAGTGCAGATTCTTCATCGGAAACATTCAGGAAATCCACAGGATTGTTTGCAATACGCCGTTTTTTGGAAGAAATCCCCGATGTACTCCCCATTGTCTTTAATGCTAATCTTTTAGGAATTATTACTGATGTTTTGGGAAAAGGTTACTTTATAGTAAAATCCATTTATTTTGACAAGCCGGGAGAATCCAACTGGTTTGTAGCTTACCACCAGGATCTTACAATATCAGTAAGGGAAAAAACCAATACCGAAGGGTTTGGCCCCTGGACGGTAAAACAACGACAGTTTGCCGTTCAGCCACCAAACAATTACCTGGAAGATATTTTTACGGTACGCGTTCATCTTGACGAGGCCAATCAATTTAATGGCGCCCTTAAAGTTATAAACGGCTCACATACTAAAGGCATTTACCGGCCCGAAACTATTGACCGGAACATCGAAACCGAAACCATTTGTAATGTCCCTAAGGGAGGAATAATGCTGATGAAGCCCCTCCTTCTCCACAGCTCCGGGCGCACTACTAATAACGCACAGCGAAGAGTGATACATATTGAATTGAGCAGTAAGGAGTTGCCAGACGGAATGGAATGGTCGGAAAAAATGAATTTGCCATGCTAAAACGACTACTCAGTTTTTTTATCCCTGTAAATATCCATAAACAACATTCAGCCACCAGCCAAAGGCTCGAAGTAACATGGAATAATGGCCAATTGGTGCTTGACTCCAGAAACACTAATTATTCCTATGGCAGCCTGCAACGAATACTGCGGAAAGGTTTACAATACATTGGTTTTGAAAGGATACGCGGGTTTAAAAATGTGTTGGTGCTTGGTGTGGCTGCAGGAAGCGTTATTAAAACGCTTGCTGAAGAAATTAAATTTACAGGAAAAATAACGGGAGTTGAAATTGATCCTGCTGTGGTAGAGATCGCCAATAAGTATTTTGGACTGAACAGGATTTCCAACTGCGAAATAATTGTGGACGATGCTTTTGAATTTGTTTTGAAAACAAAAGAAAAATACGATCTAATTATAATAGATATTTTCCGGGATACCGAAATGCCTAATTTTCTATTTGAAGAGTTTTGGATCAATCGTATTAATTTCCTGCTGACAGTAAATGGTTTTATACTTTTCAATACTATGGTATTGACAAAACAGCACCAGGAACGCAATATGAGGTACAGGTCATGCTTCCATAGCGAGTACTCTGTCAGGATGTATCCAAAAGTTGAAGACCACAATGAGCTTTTTACCATCAAAAAGCTCAAATAGAAATATAATCAGGCGTGTAAGACAAAATCTTTTCTTGGCGGTTGTGTTGAACCGTATTCGGTTACTGAAGAAAAAGCCTTTGTAATGAGGCCGCATAAACCACCAAAGCTTATTGGCTTGGTTATAAAAAAATTAGCTCCCTCATTATATGAACTTTCAATATCATCATTATTACTGCTTGTCGTAAGCATGATTATAATATTATCTTTTAAGGATGCGTTGCTCCTGATATCCTGCAAACAATCAATGCCTGATTTTAAAGGCATATTTATATCAAGAAAAATTACGTCAGGTATGGGTTCAGGAGATTGAACAAGATGATCCATTAGTTCAGCGCCATTAGCAGAAATGCTCAGCTTAAGGCCGGGATGCAACGATGCCAGAGCTTCTGTGAATATCGTGCAATCGTCGTCGTCGTCATCTGCAAGAATAATATGGTTCCATTTGAATTCGGTTTTCATCACTTTAATATTTAGGAAGAAGTAAAAAGGCACGTTAAAATTTATTCTTACAAACTTTGCTAAGGTTGAAAACGTAATACGCAGGTAAGATTTCTATCTATCAGTAAACCACTACTAATATAAACAAAATAATTCACTCACTTCTATATTTGTGTTTAATTATTACGCTATCTTATTGTTATATTGAAATTTAGAAAACACAATTGCCATCAAATAAAAAGAACAGATATTGCAGTTAATGTAAAATATCCAAAATTAACAACGAATTAGCATTTTTAATGTATAAAAATTGCAATTTTGAAATTATTTCTACGTTATATATAAAATTATAAACTATGTCTAAGAATATTTCAAAATACCGGAAACAATACCTCAAAGCGCTTGCGGAGGGAAAACTTAATAATGCTGCCGAATACCGCTACGGAATAACAGGATATGGCCGCATTGTTTGGGGTACCATTATAACACTATCAGCCATTGTTATCGGTATATCCCTGACTTCTTCAGGGAATGGTTCGTCTGCATGGTAATTGGCCTGGTTGGCTAAAGTTTTTATGGCTGAGTTAAAAACCCCTATCTTTGCCAAAAAATATACCTCATGGCCACATTCCACGATCTCGATTTGCCCAAAGCATTACAAAAAGCCATAGATGGCCTTGGCTTTACCTCACCCACTCCTATACAGGAGCGGGCAATGCCGGTAATACTTTCCGGAAGGGACATGATGGGCATAGCACAAACGGGTACGGGTAAAACCTTTGCCTACCTCCTGCCAATACTCAAACAGTGGAAATTTGCGAAAACTGATACGCCACGTGTAGTTATTGTAGTACCTACACGCGAACTCGTAGTGCAGGTGGTGGAAGAGGTAGAAAAACTAACCGAATTCATGTCGGTACGCACACTTGGCGTATATGGCGGCGTTAATATCAATACTCAGAAAACAAGCGTGTATAATGGTGTCGATGTACTTGTAGGTACACCGGGCCGCATGATGGACCTTGCGCTCGACGGTGTAGTGCGTTTTGACGAGGTGCAAAAGTTGGTTATCGACGAATTTGACGAAATACTCAACCTTGGCTTCCGCTTCCAAGTGACTTCCATACTGTCAATGATGCGCCAAAAAAGGCAGAACATACTTTTTTCGGCAACAATGACGGATGAAGTGGACGAAATGCTAAATGATTTTTTTGACTTTCCGGAAGAGGTTTCGCTTGCACCGTCAGGAACACCGTTGGAGAAAATAACCCAGCTGGCCTATAGTGTACCGAACTTCCTTACCAAAATCAATTTGCTGAAAATGCTTTTGGAAAATGAAAGTCTTAGCCGCGTACTGGTATTCATCAACAACAAAAAGACGGCCGACCTTGTTGCCGACGCGCTGGAAGAAGAATATCCGGGGCAGTTTGGCGTGATCCACTCCAACAAATCGCAGAATTACAGGCTCAATACCATGGCATCGTTCCAGCGTGGTGATATAAGGGGCATAGTAACCACTGATGTAATGGCGCGTGGCCTAGACATCTCTGACATTACCCACGTTATTAACATGGAATTCCCGGAAGTTGCCGAGCAATACATCCACCGCATTGGCCGTACGGGCCGTGCCGATAAGGAAGGTACCGCCATAAGCTTCATCGGACCAAAAGAAGAAGACATACAGGTGCAGGCTGAAGTGCTGATGGAAAAAGAGCTTGATTTGCTTCCACTTCCCGAAGGCCTGAAAATAGAAGAGCGCCGGCTTGAATTTGAAAAGGACCGACTCAAGGTAAAGCAATTATTCAAGATTAAAAAGCCTGAAGGTGGCGGTGAGGCATTCCACGAAAAGAAAGACAAGAATAAAAAAGTGAACCTTGGTGGCCCGGGCAAAACCAAGCCCCGAAAAACTGCGCCGCGCAACCGTGCCGTTGAGGCCAAAAGAGCGGCTAAGAAGAAAAAGGGAAAATAATATATAAAGATTTATTTTATTACCCTTATCGGACCGGAAAGTATATACGAACCAAGGATTCCTTTCCTGTAGGCTAACTTTACCTTTAATCGTTTTCTGTAAGATTGCCTGTTTTCTTCATTAATGGGAATATTATCAAGGCCGCTTCCTGAATAGGTATTTGATGTCCCTTCGACATCAAAATATAAAGTAACTTTCCATTGCCTCCCGGACTTTAGGCCAATATCCTCTATTTTCACGACCTCCTCTTTTAAAGGCTGCGTCTTAGAATAGTAAATATTATATGCGTTCAGCACACCCCAAACTAAAACGCTTACCCCAGCAGATGCCAAAAACCGGTTACTGAAAGATAGATTGCTAATTTTTCCGGACGCTGTAAAAAAATATGCGCCGCTTATTAAAAATGCAATTATGAAAAAAAGGTAAAAATAACCATCATTGAGGAATATGCCCCTGTTAATTGAATTAAGGAAAAATAAAGCCAGGATAATTATTGCTGATAATACAAACTCAAGAATGTTTTTCCTTACATCCTGTTTTCTTGTTTGGTGCTTTCTTTCCTTTGAGCTTTTTTCTTTTTTCATCAGGGTAGCCGTTTACTTAACCGGAGTAAACACCAAACAGACAGGCGAGCACACCTCAATCCTCTGCCTGGTATCTTCCAGCATACCGGTAGTTTTATCCCTCTTAAAAATCACGATGTTGTTGGTTTTCTGATTGGCCACCAAAAGGAAATTATCTTTGGGATCAATAGCAAAATTGCGCGGCGATACGCCTTGGGTGCTTATCTGCTGCTCCATATTGAGGAGACCGTTAGCATGGACACGGTATACTGTAATCGTGTTGGCATCGCCCCTGTTGGTGGCATAAAGAAATTTTCCATCATTGGAGAAATGGATGTCTGCCGCACTGTTTTGCCCGTTGAAATCAGCCGGAGCCAATCTTTCTTCCTGTATTTTTACAGCTTTTTCATTTTCATAGCTGTAGGATGTAATAGTACCGGTAAGTTCGTTCAGCAGATAAAAGAAAATGCCATTAGGGTTAAATGCCAGGTGCCTCGGGCCACTACCCTCCGTAACGGATATAGTTTCTTTTAAAATCAGTGTTTTGTCACCGCCAGTTGGATTATAGCTGTAAATATAAATCTTATCCGTACCAAGGTCGTTTACGAAAACGTGCTTTTTATCAGGCGAAAAATACACCATATGCGGATGCGGCTTTTCCTGGCGGTCTTTGTTCACGCTGTTACCTGTATGCTTAACTATTTGTTTGGCATCCGTCAGCGAACCATCGGATTTTTTATTAAACACTGCAATACTGCTTCCGGAATAATTGGCCACGATCACATTTTTATCGTCATTGGTAATATGGCACGGGTCTTCGCCTTTGGAATCTTTTTTATTTAAAACTGTCAGTTTCCCATTTGCCGGGTTATATTTAAACGCGCTAATGGTGCTTTTCTGACCCGACTCATTCACACTGTAAATGAATTTCTTATCGGTCGATACCGTCAGGAAACTCGGATTCTCTATCTTATCAGTAGTGGCTTTCAGCTTAAATTTACCTGTCTCAGCATTAAAGTCATAAACATATATGCCTTTGCTGTCACAATTATTGGTATATGTACCTACCACAAGGTTGTAGTCCTGGGCATTCATTGCCAACATTCCGAAAAAGGTCAACATAACGGCTAATCTCATAGTGTGTCGTTTGGATTGGTTAACAAAAGTAAGATATTAATGCAGGGAGGCAAAAATTTAACGCTGGTATTTACGTTGTACTCTTGCTACGAATCAGCAAATTTGCCTAACCTTGCCGTTGATGTACGCAGGCATGAGAATTGGTGAAATTCGTGTAATTCGTGGCTGGATAATTATTAGAAAAATTGTATTTTTGACAAACCCTATAAACGAATGCAGTTCAAACACCCGGAGATACTCTACTTCCTTTTCCTGCTGGCAATTCCAATCCTGGTCCATTTATTCCAATTGCGCCGTTTCCGGAAAGAATATTTTACCAATGTCAGGTTCCTTAAGGAACTCAGCATGCAGACCCGCAAAAGCTCCAAAATAAAAAAATGGCTGCTGCTTTGTACGCGGCTCCTCCTCCTTGCCTGCCTTATCATTGCATTTGCCCAGCCTTTTTTTAAGGCTAAGGGCGATAGCAATAAAGGAAACGAAATGGTGATTCTGCTGGACAATTCATTTTCCATGCAAGCCAGGGGGAGCAAGGGCGAACTACTTAAACGTGCCGTTCAGGATCTTCTTGAAAACACGCCCGAGAACCAGCAATTTTCACTGATTACCAATACCAACGCCTGGTGGGATACCGACATCAAGTCGATGCAAAAAGAATTGCAGAACCTGCCGTACAGCGACGTGCCTTTCCGCCCCGATTTTTTACTGACCAAGGCACAGGCCAAAAAACCGAATACCGGCAAGGACATCGTAGTCATTACCGATGCGGTGAACCTAGACAGCAAAGACCTGCAGAAATTTACAACAAGCCCACTTTATGCCGTTATTGCCGAAGCGCAGAATACCAGCAATATCAGCATCGACAGCGTTTACATATCGCAGGCTATGGATAACTTTTATGAGATAAAAGTCGACATGCAGGCTTACGGCGAATTTGAGGATGAAATCCCTGTTGCGCTTTATAATGGAAACAATCTTACCGCAAAGACCATAGTAAAATTTGACACAGAGAGAAAGTCAGCGGCATTTACCATCCCGAAAAAAGATTTCCACGGCTATGTATCGGTAAACGATAACAGCCTGGCATATGACAACACCTACTACTTCAGCATCTCCAAGCCTGAAAAGTCGAATGTTACTGCCATTGGTGAAACAGCCAAAAATAATTTTCTGGCGCGCATTTATACCGATGACGATTTTAACTTTACGGCATCGGAACTGAGCGGCCTGGACTACAACAGCCTCGAAAAGCAGGATGCCATCATATTAAATGAGTTAAAGGAAATACCGCAGTCGCTCATAACTACACTGAAAGATTTTTATGCCAAAGGCGGCAACATCGTCATTATTCCATCGTCCGAAGGCAGCCTGCAAAACCTGAATGTATTGCTGGGTGCTTTTGGCGCTGCCTACAAGCCCCTGACGCAAAACAAAAGGCAAATCACCAAAATCTCTTTCAACCATCCGCTGTACCAAACGGTGTTTGAAAAGAAAACCGACAACTTCCAATACCCAACCGTTAATGCAGGCTTTACTCTTTCGGGGAATGCCTTGCCGGTACTGACATACGATGACCAAACGCCGTTCCTCACCTCTATGAGCAACAAGCTGGGCAGCGTGTATGTATTCTCGGCGGCGATAAATAAAATGAACAGCAACTTCCAGAACTCGCCGCTCATAGTGCCAACTTTTTATAACATGGCACAAAACAGTGGCAAGACAGGCATAAGTGCTATTACCATTGGCGAAAACCAAAGCATGCTGCTGGATGCGGTATTATCTAAAGATGAAGTGCTTACTGTGCGTAATGCAGACTCCGACTTTATCCCGATGCAACAGGTACTGAACAATAAAGTGAAGCTGTCTTTTGGCGATTACCCCGAAACAGCAGGAAACTATGCTGTCACAAAAGGTAATGAGGCGTTGAAAAACATCAGCTTTAACCACGCCCGCACCGAGAGCAACCTGGGCCTGCAAAACAAAGCCATATTGAAGGACTTTACCGAAACCGAATCCGTCAGCACTGTGTATAATGACATTAAATCGGAACGCACCGCCAGCGAACTTTGGAAATGGTTCGTTATCGGCACACTGATATTCCTGTTACTCGAACTACTGATACAAAAATTTGTAAAATGAACCTGATATTCAAAAATGCAACCATCATCGATAAAAACAGCCCGTTTCACAACAAGCCTGTTGACATTAAGGTGGAAAATGGCATTATCAAACAAATAGGCAACAATATAACCGCGGAAGGTTATGAAGCTGTTGAGCTCGACAACCTGCACATTTCGCAAGGATGGTTTGACAGTTCTGTAAGTCTGGGTGAGCCGGGTTACGAGGACAGGGAAACCCTTGCCAATGGCCTTGATATAGCAGCCAAAAGCGGCTTTACCGACATTGCCCTGCAGCCCAACAACAATCCCATTGCAGAAAGGCAGGGCGACATCAGTTTCCTTGTGAACAAAGCTGCCGGATATGCCACTAACCTCCACCCCATAGGCGCATTGACAAAAGGAAGTGAAGGGAAGGATATGGCCGAGCTATTCGATATGAAGAATGCGGGTGCGGTGGCATTTGGCGATTACAACAAAGCCATTGCCGATGCCAATATCCTGAAGATAGCGCTGCAATACGTACAGGATTTCAACGGGCTGGTTATTGCTTATGCACAGGATGACAAAATAAAAGGAAAAGGTGTAGTTCACGAAGGAATTGTAAGCACACGCCTGGGACTGAAAGGCATTCCCGCACTCGCAGAAGAACTGCAGATTGTACGTAATCTTTTCCTTTTAGAATATACCGGCGGCAAAATGCACATCCCAACTATTTCTACAGGAAAATCCATACAAATGATACGTGAGGCAAAAGCTAAAGGAATGGACGTGACGTGCAGCGTTTCGGTACACCATTTAGTACTGACCGATGAAGTGCTGGGTGATTTTGACACACGCTATAAAGTCGCTCCCCCACTCCGTCCCGATGCAGAAAGGAAGCTATTGATTGAGGGTGTGATGGATGGTACGATTGACCTTATCACCTCCGACCACAACCCGCTGGACATCGAGAACAAGAAACTGGAATTTGACCTTGCTAAAGATGGTACTACGGGACTGGAGAGCGCTTTCGGGGCGCTGATGACCGTGCTGCCGCTTGAGGTTATTATTGAGAAATTTACGGCAGGGAAAACCATATTCGGGTTTGGCAGCCACGACATTTCCGAAGGCTCTAAAGCAGGATTTACACTATTTACGCCAACGGGAGATTGGGCATTCGCCAAAAAGGACATCCTTTCGAAATCGAAAAACTCCGCTTTCCTCGGCCAGCCAATGAAGGGCAAAGCGTATGGCATATACAATAACGGAAAATTAATTTTAAACGGTTAATCATGAAAAAGCTATTGGTTCTCGGTGCTGTGCTGACACTAGCCATCGCATGCAAAGAAGAAACGGAAGATAAAGCCCGTGATGTTATCAACGAAGGTGGAAAGGCCGTAAAGGAAACTACCGAAAAAGTAGTGGATGAAGTATCCTCGCACTTTGAGGACAGCCGGGGATGCACTATCGCACTTTCTGAAGAGCTGAAAAACAAAGGCATTGGCACCGGGAAATTTTACATAGAAAAGGATTCGGTAACCAAAAAACACAGCAAGCTGGTAATCTACCTGATCAACGACAAGAATTACAGCGGCGCTGTCAACTTTAAAGTAGCCGATAAGGACGGTGTAGAAATAGGCCGCACATCACTTAACATTGATACTAAAAACGGTTCGGCAGGCTACCGCGATGTAATTTTTGACAGCCGCACCGACATTGAACCAAAAAGTACAATTAGCATTTATTAAATGGACAATACAGTAGAACAAGGCAAGACCAATGCCATCATCAGTTATCTTACCATCATAGGAGCCATCATCGCAATGATACAAAACAGCGAAAAGAAAAATCCTTTCGCATCCTTCCATATCCGCCAGGCACTGGGGTTGGAACTTGCATTTTTTGCCTTAGGCTACCCCATCGGCTATTTTGACAGCTGGGCCATCTCTATGGGGTTTTATATCTTCTTTTTTATACTATGGATTTTTGGATTTATCAGTGCCTTGCAAGGCCAGTACGGTTTATTGCCGATTATAGGGCCGCTGTTCCAAAAATTATTTAAAAACCTGTAATAAATGGATTTATCCCTATACCACCTTGTCCGTGAGCCAAAAGTAAAAAAAGAAAAGAATCCTATGCTGTTACTGCTTCACGGCTATGGCAGCAATGAGGAAGACCTGTTCTCCTTTGCCGCGCAGCTGCCGGATGAGTATTTCATCATATCTGCCCGGGCGCCCTATAACCTGCCGGGGTATGGCCACGCATGGTATGCCATCAATTTTGATGCTGACATGAACAAGTTTTCGGATGAAGTGCAGGCCTCGCAATCGCGCGACGTAATTGCGAAATTCATAGATGAGGCCGTGGCACATTATCCTATAGATAAAGACAGTATAACGCTGATCGGCTTTAGCCAGGGTGCAATACTGAGTTATGCAGTAGCGCTATCCTATCCTGAAAAAATACAACGCGTAGCAGCCCTTAGCGGTTACCTGAATGGTGATATCATTGCCGAAAATTTTAACCACAAGGACATTTCAAAACTGCAGTTTTTTGTTTCGCACGGAATAGTGGATCAGGTAATTCCTGTAGAATGGGCGCGTAAAGCACCTGAATTCTTAAATACATTGGGACTTCAGGCTGAATATCATGAATACCCGGTTGGGCATGGCGTGGCGCCGCAGAATTTTTACGATCTGCTTTCCTGGTTAAACCGATAAAGTTTCAGGTTTTAAGTTATGGCTTCCGGGTTGCAGCTCTGAAACAGAAACCCTGGGTTTATATGCCTTCCGGCTTATCATCACCGGTTATTTGCCCCTCCTCTATTTTGGCGCCGGCATAAAGTATCTGCGAACCTTTTTGGAGTTTGTAGCTATCCTGCTTATGAAGTTTCCATTGCCCATTGACATAAGGGCCATTTTTGGAATCCCTATGCAGTATAACCGATGTTTCGGTATCAGGAAGGAAAAGTTCGGCTTTGTCGCCATCGTCTTCAAAAATTACGAAAGCGCTCTTTACAATGCTTTCGCCTTCCAACTGGTCTATGGAATTGAGCCTGTAGCCTTCTTCAAATGCCCTGATACATTCTTTTCGCAACTGCGACCACTTATAGCCTGCTGAGGTTACACAGCCGTTTTTGTCCTTATCGGTACCCAACTGGACTTTCTTGTCAGTAGTTATGTCGGCTTCGTCGTCACTGCGGTCTTTCATTATAAAATCACATGACTGCAGGAAACAACCCGCCACAAAAAGCAAAAGTATCTTGTTCATCAAATGCATAATAAAGGTTGGCTAATGTACGAAAAAAATTAGTTTACCGTACCGGCATGAAGGAGCGTTTCGATGGTTTCATATTTAAAGCTGCCATCGGGTTCCACGAAATATTTGATGAGTACTTCGCCCCATGCCTTGCCACTGCTGAAGTCGGCAATGATCCAGCGGTGGTTGAGTACCTGTACTTTGTTGATGATCCAGTTTTGGCCGTTAACAGGGTCATAACCTACAAGTGGATTGCCATTTTTATTAGCGTTCAGGCTCATGACGCCGTCCGTTATCCTGGCCTCAAGTGTTGCTATATCTTCATTCTCGAAATATTCCAATGCATTGTCATTGGTTGACAATCTAAAATAATTGGCATCAACCACCCTGCTTTTTTCAGTTTCAAGGCTATCCTTCAGCGACTTCCTGCCGGCTTCCAGCTTTTCAATGCGGCCAGCTTCAAATTTCTGCTTGTTAGTGAAGTACATATAGGTAAACACGTTGATGAGCAGGGCAAAAATGAACAGGTATAAAAAGATATTCTTCTTCATGAGTTAAATAGTAATTTCTAAATTATCGTAAGCTAAAAAAACATTCTCGGGCAACGTTTGCTCCACCTCGGCATGAAAGCCCATGTTGTGGCTTATGTGGGTAAGATAGGCACGCTCCGGTTTAAGTAATTTTATCAGCGCAAGGGCCTCTTCCAGGTTGTAATGGGTATCGTGTGGCTCATGTCGCAGGGCACTTACCACAAGTACTTTAAGCCCTTTCAGTTTTTCAGTTTCCTCCGGTGTAATGTACTTTACATCGGTAAGGTAGGCAAAGCTACCAATCCTGTAGCCGAAAATATCAAGATCGCCATGCTTTACGCTTATGGGTTCGCAGGTCTTATTACCAACAGCGAAGGCCTGTCCCCGCACTACCTCGTTAACAGTAACCGAAGGTGCTCCCGGATACCTGTCAACTTCTGTAAACACATAATCAAAACGCTGACGGAGATTTTTTATTACTCGCTCATGCCCGTAAATGGGTATGTCGCCCTGCCGGAAGAAAAACGGCCTGATATCGTCAAGCCCGGCGGTGTGGTCGGAATGTTCGTGAGTGTATAGAATGCCGTCCAGTTTTTGGCATTGCGATGTGAGCATCTGCTGCCGGAAATCGGGCCCGCAATCAATCACCCAGGAATGGTCATCCCAATGGATCCATACCGATACCCTGAGGCGTTTGTCACGGTGGTCCGCACTGCGGCATACCCCGTCATTACAGCCAATGACAGGGATTCCCTGAGACGTTCCCGTACCTAAAAACCAAACTTTCAAAAGAGGTAATTTTTTACAAAAATAACACTATTTGTTTTAAAAAACCTCTTTGATTTGCTAACTTTGCAACATATCGCTTCCCGCTATGAAATTAACTGAGACTGATATTACGCTGAAAGGCGACAGGATGATTGAACATGTGCCATCGATAAAAGACAAGGCATTGCGCATCAACCTTAATGAAAATATTTACGGAACTTTTTCTGAAATCGGGGCCGGGCAGGAAACTGTTCGCCATTTTTTCAGGTCGGGCGGATCATCCGGCACCATTGCCAAGGCAATGTCGGCTTATGACAAAGATTTCAGTGATGCCATATATGGTGTGGAAGACGATGGACGCTATGTTACCGAAAGCCGCCTGAAAAAGATGCTTAGCCATGAGGTACGCATCATAGAGCAGCGCCTTAAGAGGGATAAACATCCGAATAAGGTATTCTTCAGCTACGCCAATACGGTTGCTACCATCGATTTTGCAAAGCAGTTCAAGGGCCACGGCTGGGTTGGCCTCAAGTACCAGGTAGAACCGGATGAGGACTACAACGAAATCATCCTGCACATACGCTTTAAGGAAACAGATGCACGCCTGCAACAGGAAACACTGGGCATACTCGGTGTTAACCTTATATATGGAGCATTCTACAAATACAACGAGCCTAAAAAGCTGTTGCGCTACCTGTATGACCACCTGGACAAAGACCAGCTTGAAATCGACACCATCAATTTCTCGGGACCGCGCTTTGCCGATGTGGACAACAGGCTGATGAGCCTCCAACTGGTTAAGAACGGCATGACCGATGCGGTAATGTTCGACCCCAGTGGGCACAACGTATTGCCAGCCGCCGTACTCTACAAAAAAAACATACTCGCCCTGCGCGGAAGCTTCCGGCCGGTGACGAAAGTGAATATGGACATGTATGAGAAATCATACAAAATGTTCCTTGAAGAAAATAAGGTAGACAAAGACAAAGCCCTCGTAGTTTTTGAAATAACCCTGTCAAACCTGCGCTCCGAAGGTGAAATCGACGAACGTGATTTTATGGATCGAGCCGAACTGCTATGTTCTCTAGGACAAACAGTTATGATATCCAACTTTCAGGAATACTATAAGGTTGTAGAGTATTTCTCTGCTTATACCAAAGCCCGTATGGGCCTCGCCATGGGAGTGAGCAACCTGGTAGACATATTCGACGAAAAATATTACCGCCACCTTAGTGGGGGAATATTGGAAGCATTCGGAAAACTATTCTATCGTGACCTCAAAGTATTCCTGTACCCTATGAAGGATGAGGAAGGAAATGTCATCGACTCTGAAAACCTGAAGGTGCATCCACGCATGAAGGAACTATACAAGTTCTTTAAATTTAACGGCAAGGTGGTCGACATCAGCGACGTTAACAGGGAACATTTGGAGATTTTCTCGCGTGAAGTGCTTAAAATGATCAGTAAGGGAAAAACAGGCTGGGAAGCCATGCTGCCATCCGGTATTGCGGAAGTCATTAAAGAAAATCATCTTTTTGGTTACGACCCAAAGAAACTGGTTGCGGAAGAACCCAGACCCGAAGGGGCCAGCCAATCACAGTAACCGCATAGTTGTAGACAATGGTTTTTACCACAAAGACACATAGCTATTAAATTCGGATAGTGGGAAACTGAGTACCACAAAACCTGAAGCTTAGCTTGACTATGCCTGTCTACTACCCGGGAGTAATAAAAGACCATACTTTACACGTAAGTGTTTGGCTATCAAAATCCACAAAGTCACATAAGTTAATATGACTAACCCTATCATAGGCATAATGGGCGCCATGCCTGAAGAAATTGACGGTGTCATTTCTTTAATGGATAACCCGCAGTGTACCATTATCGGCATGAGGACTTATACGTCTGGAACGATAAACGGCACCTGCGCCGTGGTTGTTTTCTCCCGTTGGGGAAAGGTTGCTGCATCGGCTACCGCTGCCACACTCATCCATGCCTTCAAAATCACAGAACTGATTTTTACCGGAGTTGCCGGTGCTATCGACCCTACCCTTAAAGTAGGCGATGTTGTGGCAGCGAAAAGGCTGATACAGCATGACCTGGACGCCAGGCCTTTGATGCAGCGATTTGAAATCCCGCTTTTGGGGATGACTTACCTTGAAATCCCTGAAAAAAGAATGGATGAAATAAAAGAGGCCATAGCTCCCCTGTTCATCAACAGAACATTGCAGGAAAACATAGGAAAAAGCATTTTATCAGAATTCGGCATAACGGCCCCAAACCTCCACATTGGCGATATAGCCAGTGGTGACCGTTTCTTTGCTTCAGAATTGCAAAAACAGCAATTGAACGAGGCATTGCCCACAGTGCTTTGCGTAGAAATGGAGGGCGCCGCGGTAGCGCAGGTATGCTATGAGCACAACCTGCCTTTTACAGTAATCCGCACCATATCAGATACGGCAGACGAAAACTCGCACATCGACTTTCCGAGATTCATTGAAAATGTTTCAAGCCGGTATTCCGTAGCCATAATTCAGGCTCTATTAAAGGATTAGACCCAACCGTTATCAAAAGCGAGACGTATGAGCTCACCCGTGGATCTTGCTGCCGATTTTTTTAAAATATTCTTACGGTGTGCATCAACAGTATGCTTGCTGATATTCAGGTAAAGGCTTATTTCCAAACTGCTCTTACCGTTGGCAAGTTCCCTGAGTACGTCCTTCTCCCTTTTTGTAAATATCCCGTTCCTGATCCTGAAAAGGTCTTTTACATCTACATTCATATAAGAAGGCTCCCCATCAAGTCCTATGAAGGATAGTATGGGCTTGGAATCTTTTTTCAGGTGCGTGATATCGGTCTGCACTATAAACGTGCGCACATCGTCGGCATCGTGCTGAATGATTACATACTGGTTAAGTATGCGGACATACTCACCATCGGCACGGCGAAGGCGATGATCATACTGTACTTTGTACTTAAAAAGCTGTTCACCCGAAACTTTGGAGAAGAACTGTGCCACGGCAGCTTCGAAATTAAGGAAATAAGGCATGTCGTCAGGATGTATCGCATCGGAATACACGGTAAGGTCAAAATTTTCCGGAGCATATCCCAAAACATTCTCCATTTCAGGGCTGACCAATTCAAACCTTGATTTCCTTACATTATTAATCATATAATAATAATTACCCACCTGAAAAATGTCCAGAAGTTTTTTGTGCATCCTGATATCAAACGTCAGGTCTGTAACATTCTCTTCGGTAGTAATATTAGCCCATATTTTTTTGAGCTCAGAATAAACATTAGCAGGCATATATCAGCATTTAAAAGGCATTTGAAAAATAACTATTATTTTGATATAAATGCCGTAGTGCATGAGGTTTGCCAAATAGTCAATTATCAAAACAACATTTGACAATTTCAAATACCCGGATTACAATTTACATCAAAAATTGAGCGTTATACAAAAATAACTGTAACAGTTAAGCAAAAACATACCTATAAATAGGGATATTTACAGAATGATTTCGAATACTCAAGCCGCAAACAGGTGTATTGAATGCAAAGGTTGGCGATACGATTCATTTCAAATTGAATTATTCCGATCCCGTCAAAGAGATACAAATTGCAACGAATGTATTCGACATTCAGGATATTTACGATGATTTTAGCAATGATGAGGAAAAAGAAGGGTTTCGTGGGGAGGAAACACTGCAATATAAAAAAAACGTGATTCCCTACGAGGAAAAACAGGGCAATTTATTTGAATTTGATTACGTGATAGATAATAAAAGCATAAGGTTTATTGATATTTACTTTGATTATACCCATGTAATGCGGTTTAAAATAAAAGCCGGACAATAAAAGCAGATTACTTCAATATCTGCTCTGTGTGCATTTTGCTCTTCACATCAGTAATCACTTCCTCAATGATACCTTTCTCATCAATTACGAACGTGGTACGGTTAATGCCGTCGAATAATCTCCCCATAAACTTTTTAGGCCCCCACACGCCAAAGGCATTGATAACCGATTTGTCCTCATCAGCAATCAGGGGGAATGGCAAATTATACTTGTTGCGGAAGTTGCCCTGCTTCTTTTGGGTATCGGCGCTTACACCAAGCAGCTCATAATTAAGGGCCCTGAAACGCCCGAAGTTATCACGAAGGTTGCAGACTTCCACTGTACAGGTAGGTGTACTGGCACCGGGATAAAAAAAGACTACCAGCTTTTTGCCTTTGTAATCGGATAGTTTGTGCATGTTGCCGTCCTGGTCGATGCCCGAAAATTCAGGCGCCTTGTCTCCTTTTTTTAGTGGTGTCATTCGCTTATATTTGTACTGCAAAGCTACTCTAAAATGACCAAAGCGCAAAAAGCCCAATTCATAATTGACACCCTGGACGAAATATACCCGGAAATTCCCATCCCTTTGGACCATAAAGACCCTTATACACTCCTAATAGCGGTACTGATGAGTGCACAAAGTACCGATGTACGCGTCAACCAGATCACGCCGTTGCTGTTTGCCAAGGCCGATAACCCGTATGATATGGTGAAGCTGTCAGTAGAAGAGATACGTGACATCATCAAGCCTGTGGGCCTATCGCCGGCCAAGGCAAAGGCGATACACGGGCTTTCGGAAATTCTGATCGACAAGCATGGCGGCAAAGTACCCGATAACTTCCCCGACTTAGAGGCGCTGCCCGGCGTGGGCCACAAAACGGCCAGCGTGGTCATGAGCCAAGCATTTGGCGTACCTGCCTTTCCGGTAGACACACACATCCACCGGCTGATGTACCGCTGGGGACTTAGCGATGGTAAGAATGTGGTACAAACAGAAAAAGATGCTAAAAAACTTTTCCCTGAAGACCGCTGGAACGACCTGCACCTGCAAATCATCTGGTACGGCAGGCAGTATTCGCCCGCCCGCGGCTGGGATCTGAAAAAGGATGTGATTACGGCGACTATCGGAAGGAAAGAGGTGCTGGAGGAGTATGGAAAAAAGAAGGTAAAATAAACGATACTCACTGTTGATTCCGTCATTGCGAGGAAGAATGACTAAGCGATTTTTCTACATCAACAACAGTAACTGAGCAAAGATTGCCACGCTCCGTAAACTGCGCTTGCAATTAACAACAAACACCATACCGCCTTTAAGGCTCCCCAAGTGTCGCTTGCGCCAAAGATATGTCGAATTGGAACCAAACAAAGCATAAAAAAACCTCCCGTAAATTACTGCGGGAGGTTTTTTCGAATTAATTAGCAATATTCTCGTATGTTCCGTTATCTGTCTTAACTATTTTAAGTGCTTTGGAGTAGTTAAGTATAAAGTCGATTGTCTCTTTTTTAGGTAACATTGTCTGAGCTGCTAATTTCTCTTCAGAGTAGATTTTTGCCATATAGATTGTTTATTTCCCTATACAACGCCATGCAGCTTCATTATATTGCCTAATTGGTCAAAATAATTTTATTTTTTTCGATCACCTTCCTCAGGTTCATGAGCGCATAGCGCATCCTGCCCAGGGCGGTATTGATGCTAACGCCAGTCAAATCGGCTATCTCCTTGAACGACAGGTCCTGGTAGATACGCATCTGCAGTACTTCCTTCTGGTCTTCGGGAAGTTCCTCAATAAGCCTTTGCAGGTCGCTTTCCACCTGTTCGGTAATGATCCTGCTCTCGATGTTCGGGCTGTTATCCGTCATGATAGAGAAAATGGAAAACTCCTCTGTTTCGCGGTGCATTGGCATTTTCTTGTTCCGGCGGAAGTGGTCTACGATAAGGTTGTGCGAAATACGCATTACCCATGGCAGAAACTTACCCTCTTCGTTGTAGGAGTTGGATTTCAGCGTTTTTATCACCTTGATGAAAGTGTCCTGGAAGATATCGTCAGCGATATCCCTGTCGGATACTTTAGAGTAGATAAAACCGTAAATTTTCGATTGGTGCCTGTTGATTAGTATGGCAAGAGCGTTTTCGTCTCCGCCAACATAATTACTAACAAGAACAGCGTCTGGGATTGCAACATTAGCCATAGCACTTACTTTTTAGCGTTTTTGATTGATTTTGGTAATCTGAACTTACGTTCCTAAAAAGTAGTTTTTGCGTATAGGCAGTGTTAATTTTGAATTAATTATAAGCCAAATATAATATAATAAAATTATAAAAAACAACAAGTGATTGAAATTTTAACATATAAAATACAATAACTATAGTAAAATTTCAGCAGAATGCTTATTACTGCTATACTTTTCGCATTACATTACATTTTTGTAAATGCATGATTGTTAATATTTAAACTATCTTTTCACGTCGCTGCAGCCTTCCGATTGTTTTTAATATCCTTTCATTCACAGTTTCAGGCCTTTTAGCTGAATAAATCCAGTTAATGCACATTTTCTGCTCCCAGTTCCTGTGTTTTTTGAAAATTGTGTATAATCCCGGATATTCTTCAAGCCTCGATGTAAAGTCCTCAGGTATTTCAAAAACAGAATTGTCACGGTACAATGTCACACGTACATAGTCACCCTCCTCCTTTTTTATCTTTTTGCGTATTTCGGCCTTTACAGGAAGGAATAAGCCGCCATTGCCCATAGGCATCAGGTTATAATTATTGATGGCATAGGCATCAATCGTACCCTTAACTTTCACCCAGCCAAAGGGCATACCCTTGTCCTGTGGTATTTCCGGTATCCGCACATACGTCCACCCTCCCTTTCCTGCAAAGCGCTCAAGGAGGTAATCTTTATCGGTCAGCAGCTTACTCATCATACGAAATTAATTTTAATGGTTTCTTTTCCGGATATACGGATGTCCCTTCCCATGATCAATGCCCTGTTATCCGCCACATGACCTGCAGGGAAATCAAATAGCACGGGGCAATCGAAATGTTCCAGGGTAATTTCATAGTCATTTTTGCCCCAAGGCAGTGTCGATTCCTTTATATACACCATTTGGCCAACAATAACTGCCTTAAGGGCTTTGAGCTTACCGGCACGCTTCAGCGACACCAGCATGCGGTCGTAATGGTACAGGTATTCGTCAATATCCTCAATGAAAAGTATTTTGCCCTCCCAATCACAATCTGAAGCCGACCCAATCACTGAATAAAGCATGGAAAGGTTGCCGCCAATAAGTGTACCTTCAATTACCCCGCCATCCCAACGGTTCTGGGGGTGCGATGGAATTTGATACTCCAGACTTTCGCCAAAGAGCGCCCTGCGTATGGTTTCAACCGATTCGAAAGAAGCCCTAGTATACGCCTGCAGCATCACAGCATGGAGGCTTTGTATGCCAAAATGATGCACGTGGCAATGCAGCAGCGTGATGTCGCTATACCCTACAAGCCACTTGGGGTTTTGGCGAAATTTCGTCCAGTCGACACTGTCTATGATACGTAATGTACCATACCCTCCCTTGGTAAAGAAAATAGCCCTGATGGTTTCATCATCCAGCATTTGCTGAAGGTCGGACAGCCGTTCGGCATCGGTACCGGAAAGGAAGCCATATTCATTAAAGGCATTTTTACCGATAACAGGCTCCAGCCCCAAGCTTTTCAGCGTGGCTAACCCCTCCTCTATTTCCTGGGGTTCGGTGCGCTTGGCGGTGCTGATAATACCGACTTTGTCGTTGGGTGAAAGGTAGGATGGTGTGATCATTTTTTCAAATTATTGGATGCGACATCAGGCATTATTTTATTTTTCACACGTAAATATATATAATTGCGCAATACATCCTGTTTTCCTGACGTCTTCATGGTATATGTTTTCCAAACCAAAAATACCGTTTTCCTAAAATTAAAAATAGCAACACCTTTTCTTTACCTGCATAACCATTTGATGATTTAAAATTAACCGCCTGAAGATTTTCGCATAAGGCACGCTTAACCGTTGAAGGGTACTTTTACTTCAAACAAAAACTACTTCAACATGACACAATTCAACAAATTTGCACTGCTCGGGGCAGCGTGCTTTGCCCTCGTATCCTGCAACGAGGACGACAACAATTCAACATCGGTAAACAAGGAGATTGACTTTGCCAGCCATTCATCAGTACCTGCTTTCGTATTTCCGATGACGGGCTTTGAGGACATGCAGATCTCTACCCTTATCAGTTCGACCGATGTGCTTTCCCAATCGCCTTCTTTCGTATTTGCCGGACAGCCGGACGGAGCGGGTTTCATGAAAGACCCTGACAGCGATGGCTACATCATGATCAGCAACCACGAAATTTCACAATCGGTATCCAGGGTTTACCTCGACAAAACCTTTAAGCCGGTAAAAGGCGAGTACATCGTGAACAGCCTTGGCGGCATGACAAGGTTGTGCTCTGCAACGCTTGCTACTCCGCAAATCCATGGTTTTGGACCTGTATTCCTTACAGCAGGCGAAAGCGGAGAGGAAAGCATGGTTCACGGCATCGACCCGCTTGGGCTTACGAGCAATGCCGGAAATACCGACAGGGTACTTCCTGCCCTGGGCAAAGCAAGCATGGAAAACGCAGTGCCCCTTCCTAAAGGCGTTTTCTCAGGAAAGACAATCGTATTCATCGGTGAAGACCAGTCATACTCATCATCGCACGCCAGCGCAGGCCAGCTTATCATGTACATGAGCAATACCCTTGGCGACCTGCAAAACGGTAAGCTGTATGCCCTGAAAAGGAATGATGGCAACCAGGTAGAAATGACGATGCAGAAAGGACAGTCGTACGATGTTAGCTTCGTAGAGATACCTAATGCCAAAAACCTTACAGGAGCGGTAATAAACACAACCGTGAATGGCCTTGGCGCCATCCGTTTCTCAAGGGTTGAGGACGTAGATTACGGTAAAGGAAGCAAGTCTAAAAACCGTGACATTTACTTTACGGCTACCGGCCAAGCTTCGTCTAACCAGCCGGTTGAAGGCTACACGATGTGGGGCCGCGTATACCACCTGACTATGGATGCCAATGATCCTTTGAAAGGCAAGCTTGAAGTAATCGTGGAAGGCGACTCAACTCCGGGTACCGGTATCATCAACCCTGATAACCTTTGCGTTACCGAGAACTTCGTATACATCCAGGAAGATGGCGACAGCTACTACACGGCTGCACAGCACGACTCCTACATATGGCAGTACAACATCAATACGAAAACCAACAAGCCGTGGCTGAACATGAACCACAAAAGGAACGACCCAACATGGGTAGCGGCTTACAACCAATCCGGTGAAACACGCTTCGGATGCTGGGAATATGGTGCAATGGAGGACATTTCAGACATCATTGGTGTTCCGGGTACTTTTGCAGTGAATATCCACCCGCACACATGGCAGAAAGATGCTTTCAGGAATGCCGACGGTAGTGGTAACAGCACCAACAAAGAAGGTGGCCAGGTGGTAATCATCAGGAACGTAGAACAATAAACCAACTAATTATTTTTGACTACTGCAACCCTTTTTCACGAAAGGGTTGCTTTTTATTATTATGTATATGAGATATTTTTTATCGCTGATAATAACCCTTTTAGCACTGACAAGCTGTAAAAAGGATAACGAATATACTGTTTCGGTAAAAAGCACAGTGCTTGCTGAGGCCGACAGCCTTTTGACCCTCACAAAGCAATTTTCTGACCTTGCAAAAAAGTCGGACGACACAAAACAGTTGCAGGCTAAATTCAATGAGTGCCGCCTGCAATACAAAAAGTCGGAATGGGCCATTGAGTATTTTATACCCGATGTGGCACGATTCATTAACGGTCCCGCACTCGACGAACTGGAACTGGAAGAAAACAGGGAATTCCCACCCCACGGCTTCCAGGTAATCGAAGAGCTGCTGTTCCCTGAGTTTGATCCTGAAACGAGAGAGGAACTGGTACGCGAGATCAATACGCTGGCCTCCAACATTATGATCTGCCAGAAGCACCTCGATGCCATAACCATGAGCAACGACTATGTGATGGATGCCGCCAAACTACAGGTGTATCGCATCATCACGCTGGGCATTACAGGGTTCGACTCACCTGTAGCAATGGCCTCCATACCCGAAGCCAAAGCATCACTGGAATATCTGCCACAACTGGCTGCTATGATCGATACAGGTACTAATGCCAAAGCCATTAAAGATGAAATAGCAGCACTTGCAAAAAAAGCCGCAAAGTACTGCACCGATAACAACGACTTCAACACATTCAACCGGGCGGTGTTCATTTCGCAGTACCTCAACCCGGTTTCCAAAAAGCTTTCGGAATTGCAAAAAGCCGCCAACATCCCGTATGTGAACCGTACCAATGCGCTGCGTACCAATGCCGAAACGCTATTTTCGGATAATGCTTTTGACGTAGATGCTTTTACTCCTTCACCGGAATATAAATTTACAAAAGAAAAAGCCCTACTGGGCGAAAAGCTTTTCTATGATACCATGCTTTCGGGCGACAATACGCGTAGCTGTGCATCCTGCCACAGACCAGAAAAAGCCTTTAGCGATGGCCTTAAAACCAACACCGGCCTTTCCGGCAACAACCTGAAGCGCAATACCCCTACCCTAACCTACGCCTCATTGCAGCACGGGCAGTTTTGGGACCTGCGCCAACCCGACCTGGAAAAGCAGAGCGTGGACGTTGTAAGCAATGCCGACGAGATGCATGGTTCGATGGCCAATATTGCCAAAAAAGTGGCCGCCAGCGAAGAATACAAAAAATTGTTCCTATCCGCTTTTGGGAAAGGAGAGCCGAAGGAATGGCAGATACAGAACGCCATTGCCAGCTACATCCGTACACTGAACAAATTTAATTCGCGTTTTGATCAGTACATGCGTGGCGATGACAAAGCGCTTGCCACGAATGAGATAAACGGCCTGAACCTCTTTATGGGCAAGGCCAAATGCGCTACCTGTCATTTTACACCCATATTCAACGGGACGGTACCGCCATCCTTCAGCAAGACAGAGCATGAAGTGGTTGGCACGCCTGCTGATGCCAAAGGTACGAAGCTAAGCGAGGATACAGGCCGCTATATTTATAACCAAATGCCGCAGCTGAAGAATGCCTACAAAACGCCGGGGCTTCGCAATGTGGCGAAAACAGCGCCCTACATGCACAACGGGGTGTATAATACCCTGGAAGAAGTTGTGGATTTTTATAATAAAGGTGGCGGTGCCGGAATGGGATTGCCCGTAGATAACCAAACCCTGCCTTTTGACCAGCTAAGCCTTACCCAACAGGAAATGGACGACATCGTGGCGTTCATGAAAACACTTACGGATGAATAAAAAAGAAATGGGCTGTCATTGACCGTTTTGTCATTTCGAGCGAAACGCAGTGGAGTCGAGAAATCTCAAGGTATTCAATTCTGAGATTTCTCCTTGCGTCGAAATGACAAAGCGGTTATAACAGCCCTTTACTATTCCAGTGATAATGTTATCTGCCCGTCATCATCCAGTGTGATGGTCGTATTCTCATCGGTAATGTCAAGCCCTTCCTTCACTTCCGGTTCAGGGATTTCTTCTACAGGCTCCTCATACGGCAAGGGTTCCAGCAGGCTTATCTGCTTCACCTTGTCGGCCGTGAGCTGGTTGCCCAGCGCTTTAATGCCCTTAACAGCAATGAAGTTTTCAAGGTCCACCGTAAGCGTTTCCTTTTGCACGCCTTTTACTTTGGCAAAAACCACCTCGGCAACAGGCCTGTAGTCTGTCGATACAATCTCAAGCTGTGATTTGTCGTGCTCTGAGATGAACGTCTCTTCCTTATTCTCGTTCTCTACCAGGAAGCGTTTCACATAGTAGCGTTCCTTTTCACCATCGAAATAAATGGCGGAGATCGGCTTTTTCGGGTTCCACTTTTCGAGTACGATCATGCCTTCATCAAAATGGGTGGAAAGTTCGGGGATGATGGTCTTCAGCTTGCCCGACTGGTTGATGATGAGCAGCCTGTCGTTTGGCCTGAACTCGCCCAACAGTTCCCCCCTGCCGTCAACATTGAGGCGGTGCACGGTATCGTCAAACCATATCCTGCGTGGCTTAAGCGTAGAAATCCCTTTCTCCTTAAGCTCGATCTTCTTGATCGGGTATTTGGTAACAGTGTTGCCTTTCGAAGCACGCCCCTTGATTGCCATAGTGGCAAAATCCAGGTCGAATTTCAGTTTTTTCACGCTTCCCACCTGGCGTAACAGTACCGTAATCACTTCCGCTTCGCCATTAGGGTTATCGGAGAAGTAGAGCACCATCGAGTCTTTTGTCCCGGCAGTGAGGTCGTACACCTTGTCCCGCGTCACACCCGAAACGTTGAAACGCTTGATGTAGGATGGCCCCGACTTCCCATCGCGGTAAATCATGTTATATATGGTACGCTTGTCGTTCTTGTCGAATACCGCCACGTGTATGATGTCCTTGCCCACAAAGGTCTTGACATCCACTTTGGTAATTATCATGCTGCCGTCGCGCAGGAACACGATCACATCATCGATATCCGAACAGTCGGCTACATATTCGTCTTTCTTCAGTCCGGTGCCCACAAAGCCTTCCTCACGGTTTACGTAGAGCTTGGTGTTTCGCAGTACCACTTTGGTCGCCTCGATATTGTCAAAGCTGCGGAGCTCGGTCTTGCGTTCCCGGCCCTTGCCATACTTGTCTTTCAGGTTCTGGAAATAGGCAATGGCAAAGTCGATAATGTGGTCGAGGTGGTGCTTCACCTGCTCGATCTCGCCTTCAAGGGCCTCGATCTTCTGCTGTGCCTTGTCAATGTCGAATTTGGAAATGCGCTTGATCCGGATCTCTGTAAGGCGTACAATATCCTCTTCTGTTACGGCACGCTTCAGGTGTTGGGTAAATGGCTTCAACCCTTCGTCGATGGCCTTTATCACGCCCTCCCAGGTTTCCTCCTCTTCAATAAGGCGGTAAATCCTGTTCTCGATGAATATCCGCTCGAGCGACTGGAAATGCCAGCTTTCCTCGAGTTCGTCCAATTCAATTTCCAGCTCCCGTTTCAGCAGGTCGACCGTGCGGTGGGTAGATATCCTTAGCATTTCGCTCACGCCAACAAATCGCGGCTTGTGGTCCTCGATAACACAGCCCAGCGGCGCCACCGACGTTTCGCAGGCCGTAAAGGCAAAGAGCGCATCGATGGTCTTATCGGGCGATACGCCCGGTGGGAGGTGGATGAGTATTTCCACTTCCGCGGCAGTATTGTCTTCTATCTTCTTGACCTTTATCTTGCCCTTCTCGTTGGCTTTCAGGATGCTGTCTATCAGCGTAGTGGTATTGGTGCTAAAGGGTATCTGTGTAATAACGAGCGTGCTCTTGTCCTGCTGCGCAATTTTTGCCCTTACGCGCACGCGCCCACCGCGCATCCCGTCGTTGTAATTGGAAACATCGGCAATGCCCGCGGTCGGAAAATCGGGGTACAGCGTAAACGGCTTGCCCTTTAATATCTTAATCGAAGCATCAATAAGTTCAAGGAAGTTATGCGGCAGCACTTTCGTGGAAAGTCCCACGGCAATACCCTCGGCGCCCTGTGCCAGCAGCAGCGGGAACTTTACCGGAAGGTTGATGGGCTCGTTGCGGCGGCCGTCATACGACAGCTGCCACGGCGTGATCTTGGGGCTGTACAATACCTCGAGGGCAAATTTGGAAAGGCGTGCCTCGATGTAACGCGAAGCCGCCGCACCGTCGCCGGTAAGGATGTTGCCCCAGTTACCCTGTGTATCGATAAGCAGGTCCTTCTGCCCTATCTGCACCATGGCATCGCCAATACTCGCATCGCCGTGCGGGTGGTACTGCATGGTATGCCCCACCACGTTGGCCACCTTGTTGTAGCGGCCATCATCCAGCTCACGGAGCGAATGCATAATGCGGCGCTGTACGGGCTTGAAGCCGTCCTCAATGGCTGGAACGGCACGCTCCAGGATCACATACGATGCATAGTCAAGGAACCAGTCCTTGTACATGCCGGTTACCTTGGTTATGGTATCCTGCGGATCGGCGTTTCCGTCCCTCTCGTAAAAATGCTCTCCTTCAAAGGAGTTTATGTTTTCGTCTTCTTCGTTCATCTACTCTTTAAAATATTTTATCCCTGCGTCTTTGAAAATCATCCAAAAAGAACCCACATTCATCAAGCCGTGAGTAAAGTTTTTGGATGTTTCATAATTCCCACACATAAAGCAAATTTCTATGTAAGCAATTATTTCAGAATTTTTATTGTAAAAAAGAATTGAATGTCTGGGATCGAAACAAGCCGCACTTTCAGTAGGTGGGTCATCTATATAAATGGCTTTAAACAGATCCTTTTCGAGTTTCTCATTAATTACTATTCTCTCTTTAATATAGCTAGTATCAATTACCAGTTTTTTATCTTCGACGATAACATTGAAATTTTCCCTGTCCCTATCCCACGAATATCTGCCGGAATAAGAAATCAACTCTATCTTCTCTGCCTCTGAAAAAGGAAAAGTCTCCTCCATTTTGGGGAGTTTTACTTCTTTTTGGACAGCAGCTTTCTCTTCAGCTTTTTTACAACTGAATAATGAAAATGTTACGGCAACAATTATTAAAAATTTACTCCACCGCATCCAGTTCCACTTTCAAATTATTAATGATAAACTCCTGCCTGTCAGGGGTGTTCTTGCCCATATAGAACTCCAGCAGGTTTTGTATCGAGGTCGCACTGTCCAGCTGTACCGGATCGAGGCGTATCTCCTGGCCGATAAAGTGCTTGAACTCGTCCGGCGATATTTCCCCTAATCCCTTGAATCGCGTTATCTCCGGCTTGCCCGAAAGCTTTTCTATGGCGTTGCGGCGCTCCTCCTCGCTGTAGCAATATATCGTTTCCTTTTTGTTGCGTACGCGGAAAAGCGGCGTCTGCAAAATGTAGAGGTGGTTCTCCTTGATAAGCTCGGGGAAGAACTGCAGGAAGAACGTAATGAGCAGCAGACGGATGTGCATACCGTCAACGTCGGCATCGGTAGCGATCACGATGTTGTTGTAACGCAGGTTCTCCATTTCCTCCTCAATGTCGAGCGCGGCCTGCAGCAGGTTGAATTCCTCGTTCTCGTACACGATCTTCTTGCTCATGCCATAGGAGTTCAGCGGCTTACCGCGAAGGCTGAAGACCGCCTGCGTATTCACATCCCTCGACTTGGTTATCGATCCCGAAGCGGAGTCCCCCTCTGTTATGAACAGCGTACTTTCCAGGCTTCGCGGGTTCTTGGCATCGGTAAGGTGCACGCGGCAGTCACGCAGCTTTTTGTTGTGCAGTGAGGCTTTCTTGGCCCTGTCCCTCGCCAGCTTGCGGATGCCCGAAAGCTCCTTGCGCTCGCGTTCGGCCTGTAATATTTTTTTCAGCAGCGCATCGGCCGTTTCCGGGTTGCGGTGCAGGAAGTTGTCCAGCTTATTTTTAATGAAATCGTTGACGAATGTACGTACCGACGGCGCATCGGGCCCCATGTCGGTCGACCCAAGCTTGGTCTTGGTCTGCGATTCGAAAACCGGTTCCTCCACCTTTACGCTAATCGCGCTCACAATAGATTTACGGATGTCGGATGCTTCGAAGTTCTTGTTGTAAAATTCCTTTATAGTACGCACGATCGCCTCGCGGAAGGCGCCCAAATGCGTACCGCCCTGTGTGGTGTTCTGCCCGTTTACGAACGAGTAATATTCCTCGCTGTACTGGGTCTTGCTGTGCGTCATGGCAATTTCTATGTCGTCGTCCTTCAGGTGGATGATGTCATAAATGCGGTCCTCTTCGGCAATGGTTTCGCCCAAAAGGTCCTTAAGCCCGTTCTCGCTAAAGTATTTTTCGCCGTTGTAAATTATCGTCAGCCCCGTGTTGAGGTAGCAATAATTCTTGAGCATTTTTACGATGTACTCGTTACGGTACTTGTAATTCTTGAAAATGGCCTCATCGGCAGTGAAGGTCACTTTCGTCCCCTTGCGCTTGGAGGTTTCCGCCTGGTCTTCCTCTAAGGTCAGCTCACCGGCGGAGAATTCGGCGGCCTTGATGAGCCCGTCGCGCACCGACTCCACACGGAAGTAGTTGGACAGTGCGTTCACTGCCTTGGTACCCACACCGTTCAAACCTACAGACTTCTTAAACGCCTTGGAATCGTACTTACCGCCCGTGTTCATTTTCGACACTACATCCACCACCTTGCCCAGCGGTATGCCACGGCCAAAGTCGCGCACGCTTACGGTCTTGTCCTTCAGCGTCACCTCGATGGTCTTGCCCGTACCCATCACAAATTCGTCGATGGAGTTGTCAATAACCTCTTTTATAAGGATGTAGATACCATCGTCAGGGGAAGAGCCGTCGCCCAGCTTTCCGATGTACATACCCGGACGCATCCGGATGTGCTCCTTCCAGTCGAGTGAACGGATATTGTCTTCAGTGTACTGATTCTGCTCCAGCATAAAATTTTATGGATTTTCCGCTAATATAGCGTAAATGCGCATAAAATGAAAGCAGGCAGGCAGAAACTTATTAAAAGGGTCTTAACAAGTGCGACAAGTATTCTGAGGTATATTTTTGAAGAACTACCACAGAGATTCACAGAGCAGGCACAGAGATTCGCGGAGTAATTTAGATGGCGCCTGGCGCGAGAACATAGAGTAGCCTATCATCTCTGTGTTCTCGCATTGAAGATGCTTCTCAAAATTAATTTCCTCTCTGTGTATCTCTGTGCCTGCTCTGTGTTCCTCTGTGTTATAGCAGACAAATATTACCTAATCCTATACGCCGCCACCGATTTCTGGTTGATGTAGATCGTCAGCACGCCATTCGAATTGCGGTCCAGCGGCACATCGAACTCCGCTATGCTTCCGGTAGTCACGGGTTTGGCATCCTTAAAAACCTTCTCCTTGCTAAAGGCATAATGCACCTTGTCGCCCGGCTGCAGGTTCTTTATTTTAAAAGGGATGTAGGTCGACGGTTTATTGGTGAACGTACCGCCATCAGGGGTTACGAACTCATAGCCGCCCATCAGGTAGTTGCTGTAGTACAGAGGCAGTTCGGCAAAGTCCTTTTCCGTTTTTGTGGTCAGCAGCCATTTTTTATCATCGGGAAAATGGTTCAGGAAGAACACGTTGGGGTCGGTAAAAAAGTATTTGTCATTGAAGCGGAAACCGAACTGCGGCTTCTCGCCCGTTACCGTACCCGCACCCCAGGTGGCATCGAGCAGCTTCCACTCACCGCCTATTTTTATCGCATTCCACGCGTGGTCGCTGGCGCCGGGAGCGGCACCGATGTGGGCGGGATGCGACTTGGACGTACCCGTGATGATCACCGGTTCAAGCCCCGCCTTATCCGCAACAATGTAGAAAAGCGTGGCATAGCCCTGGCATACGCCTTTCTTCGATTTCAGGGTTTTCGTCGCCATGTCCTCCTTGAACTTTTTTTCCTTAGCCTCCTTTTCTGCCTGTGTCTTAAACGAATAAGCCACCGGGCGCTCGTTCACGCCATAGGCCGCGAGGTCGTATTTGATGTGCGTTGCGATCCAGGTAAATATGGCGCGTGCCTTTTCATCTTCGCGTTTAAAGTCGGCATTGACCTTGGCGGCAAATTTATCTGTGTCTGCGAAATCAGGCCAGCCTTTTACAGTGGCATCTACTTTTGCGAAATCCTGTGCCTGTGCAGTTACAGAAAAAATCAGCAAAAGTATAGTATAGAATAGGTTGTGTATATTTTTCATGTGTGTTATTTATCCAAAAAGAGTGCCGGTACTGTTTAACGTTTATATTGTCACATCGAGCGCAGTCGAGATGCGTCAAAATTCCAAATAATATGATATTGTTGTTCTCGACTGCGCTCGAACTGACAAAACGTAATGAACAATATTACGTTAGATTAATTAATTTTATACGCTGCTACCGACTTGCGGTTGGCAAATATGGTAAGCGTGCCTGTTGCCGACTTATCCAGAACAATCGTGAACTCTCCCACCCCACCCGTGATCTTTGGGGTGACCTTGTGCGAGAAGGCGCCCGACGTATATTGGTACAGCACATCGTCGCCTGCTTTCAGGCCGCGTATCTTAAACTGTAATAACTTCGAACCGTTCGATTTTAGTATGCCTGTTGTCGGGCTTATGATTTCATAATCAAGATTGTACTGCAAGGGCAGTGCCGCAAACTCCGACTCGCTTTTGCCCGTGAGCAGCCACTTTTTATCGTCGGGAAAATGGTTCAGGAAAAACTGTTGCGGACTGGTAAAGAAGTAATTGTCATCATACCCCAAATCGCCCGAAATGCCGCCCGATCCCCAGGTAACATCTACCAGCTTCCACTGCCCGTCGGCCTGCACCACATTCCACGCGTGGTTGCCCTTGGCAGGCGCCTTGCCAATGTCTGAGGGTACCGACTTTGCCGTGCCATACACCACCTGGCTTTGCAGGCCCAGCTTCTCCGCAACTACCTTGTATAGCATGGAGTAGCCGTGGCATACCCCTTTGCGGGAAAGCAGCGTTTTGTTGGCCAGGTCGTTCTCAATGGCAACCAGCTTTTTCCTGCGTTCGGCTTCGTTCTTAGCCGAAAAACGGATGGGCTTGCGTCCCGGTGCGTTGGTCGAACGGTCATAGCTGATGTTCATGGCAATCCAGGTGTAGGCCGCACGTGCCCGATCATCCTGACGGGTAAAGTCGGCCGCAATCTGCGAAGCCAGCCTCTCGGTTGTGGCAAATGTTTTGGGGTACGATTTTACTTTCGCATCGACTTTTGCATAATCCTGTGCGTTAGCTAATGCCATCGAAAAAATGCTGATAAAGAGTAGATTAATTGTCTTCATGCATATTGCTATCCAAGAAGGATGCCAAAATAGTTGCAAGGTTATAAGTTTCAAAGTTGCAAAGTTTTTAGGACACCTGAACTTTGAAACTTTGAAACTTTGAAACTTTGAAACTTTGAAACTTTGTTACTTACTATCGATAATGCGTAAATATCCCGCCTTCATAAACCGTCCACAGTGCGGCTTTCTGGTTGGCGGCTTTCAGTGCGTTATTGGCCCAGGTGTTGCAGGTATAGAACAGGCTGTACTTGCCCGTACCTTCATAAAAAGCATCGTACTGCCCGTAGCTGTGGTTGGCGATCCAGAGGACTTTCTTATCCTCACCGAACTGGAAACTTTCATTGATGTACTGCACCAGGCTTTCGTAATCTTTTTTGCTGATAGTGAGCTTTATGCAGCTGTCATCTTCTTTGAGGTCGGAATAATAGCGTGTATGCATGGCCGAGGTACCGAGGTAGAATGCCGCTTTGGCCGCAGTACTGGCCTTGAGGTCGCTCCACTCGGGCGTGTCGAGGTAAAAGCCCTTATCGCCCCACCCGAACGCTACATACTTCATGATGCTGTCCTGAGACTTGGTATGGGCATAGAGGATCTCCTTGCTCCAGTCCTTCACGTCATTCTTTACGGGGACAACGATGTCGGTATGTACGCCGTTGGAATTGATGAAAATGGTCACATCGCTACTGGCTTCCGGTTCGTCGTTTACGGTGATGTGCGAGCAGATTATTACCGCCAGCACATACACCACAAGGAATGCGACGATGGCCAGCAGGAACCTGCCTGTAAATTTGAGTGCCTGCCTAACCTTTTTGTTCATGGTCGAAATTGCGTATAATATCCCTTAACGCATCGTCGAACTCTTTATTGGATATCTTGCCGGCCTCTACATCAAAATTCTCCTGGAACTTGGGCAGGGAGAACTCCGCACGGATATCGCCACCATAACGCGGCAGGCTGATCTTGGCGGCTTCCAATGCATTTTTCGCGCCATAGCCTCCCGGTGAAGTCGACAGCAAAAGGACAGGCTTATTATCAAAAACCAGCTTCTTTTGGCGCGAAGCCCAGTCGTATATGTTTTTAAAGGCCACGGTCATCCCGGCATTGTGCTCGGCCACAGAGATCACGAGCATGTCGGCCCATTCGATCTTGTCGAGGAACACACGGGCAACGGGCGGCTGGCCCATTTTCTTTTCTTTGTCTACACTGTACGAAGGCAATTCAAAATCGTTAAGGTCGAGTATTTCGGTTTCAGCCCCATCAAACAGGCTTGCGGCATAAGTAGCGAGTTGCTTGTTGATGGATTTTGTAGAGCTGCTTCCGGCAAAGGCGAGTAGTTTCATATGTAGTTTATTTGTTGATTCGGTAATTTGGTGATTTGGTGATTTGTTCATTCGTTTAGGGTAAAAATAAGAATATTTACAGAGTGTACCGAATATAAAGGCAAACTTCCTATATTTGGGATATGGAACTGGCTCCCGAAATAGAAATGAAACGGAATAAGCTTGCTGAACTTTGTAAAAAATATAAAGTTAGCAGGCTGTTTGTGTTTGGTTCTATGGCTAATGGAAATTTTAATTCTGGTCAAAGCGATGTCGACCTTATTGCCGAAATTGATGAAGAAAATCCGGTAGCAAAGGGAGAAACCATAATGAGTTTATGGACGGAACTGGAAAATCTCTTTTCACGGAAAGTTGATTTAGTAACCGGTGAAGTACGTAATCCTTATCTCAAAAAGCAGATAGAAGCCACCAAACAAATCATTTACGATGCAGCGGTCTGATAAGTACTTGTTTGATATCCTGCATGCCATAGAAATGATCGAGGACTTTTTGGCTGAAACACCATCATTTGTACAGTATTGCAATGATTTAAAGACCAAGAGCGCGGTCGAGCGGCAATTGGGTATCATCGGTGAAGCAGTCAACAAATTTGAAAAAGAAAATACCGGCAAGGCCTTATCCTATTCGCGCGAAATAATAAATTTTCGCAACAGGCTTATCCATGCCTATGACAGTGTTGATGATTCGGTAGTTTGGGCAATTAAAACCAATCATTTGCCGTTACTGAAAGAAGAAGTGCAAAGCAGGCTCGAATAGTCGCAGTTTTACACTTTTAATCAACATCTTATGAGTAAAACAGCCCGCCAAAAAGCAAAACGAAAAGCTATCATATACCGTGTACTGGCCATATTTTTCCTTCTCATGCAGCTATCGGTTTACATGGGCGAATTACTCAATCCTGAATCGCAAAACATGTCGGGCGGGGTTCTTACAGGATATATCATAGGCATCAGCCTGTTCCTGTATGTATCCCTTATATTTTTTTATCTTTATTATAAAGCGGCAAAAACGGCCAGGACGATTGTGAGCGAAGAGGATCTGGAGGGTATTGGGCAGAATTAGACAACGGCCACCATCCACAACTCGTAATTCGTAATTGACAATTCATAATTCCTACTCATCCCCATACTCTCCCCCATCCTGCGACAGCCAGCCTTTGCTGCCGTCCGGTAGCGTATACCTCGCAAAGCCTTTGTCGAATTCCGAAAGCTCCTTATAACGGGCGCTGTCATTCTGCGGCCAAAAACCGTGCAGGCCATCGCTTTTAAATCGCAACGGCAGGCCCATGTCGTATTCCCGTGCCGTAAAAGCATAGTTATCCGGTTCCAGGGATAGGCTATACGTGCCGTCCCTCTTCAGTTCGATAATGCTTTTTGCACCACTGTTCAGCGTTACGATATAGCCTTTAGGGTTGGTGTTGTAGGGACTGTAATAGGCCGTTGTAAGGCCATAGGAAATTGTCTTGCCGTTAAGCAATTTTACCTCCTTAAAGTCGGATATTTTGGCGATTATTGTTTCCGTAACCCTCGTTTCGCCATATCGGTAGGTGTGTCTGTGCTTGTAATAGCCGCCCTGCTTTACTATGGTATCGCTGTAATGCGGGATAGTGCCGCAGCCGTCCATCCTCATATCGGGGAGTTTCTCCAACAAGTTGCCCTCGTGGGTAAGGTAAAATACCTCATTGCCCACCAGCACCCCCGCATACGAATCGGATTGCGGCTGCAGGGCACGGATGTTTTGCGGACCCGGTTCGCCGTTACGGTACAGCAGCGTGATTTTCTTCCCTGAATGCACCGCCACCATCGATGCAGTTACTGTGCTTATGGAATCATGCACAGCGGGGATGATTTCTTTTTTTCCATCGCGCAACCTGAGCCCATACCTGCCATTTTCGGTAAAGATTTCGGTAAGCGGAAAATGCAGGCGTACTTTTTTGCGCAGCCCTTCGGCATCGGTAATGGGTACTGCAACGGGCCGCGCGTTGCCATAGCCGTAAAACATGCACAGCTTGTAGCCGTCCTTCATCGGGTAAATGCGTCCGGCAATGTTACCGTCTTTATATACGTTAAGGAGTGTTTTCCCTGAGATGGTTTGCGTCTCCAGCGTGCAGAACACAAGGTTTTCATGATCAGGGTATACAGTAGAAATATTGCGGATCACCATCAGCTTGTTAGGCAAAAAATTCACGACCTGGTATTGCGAGGCGCGCTCCACCTTTGGGTAATCGAGTTGGATTTCCAGTAAATCCTCCAGCATCTTTCCCTCTGTAGTTTTTTGAAGTGATTGTATCTCCACTACCGATGTTTCGGGAACATGGAGCAGTTTTGCCAGCGATGCGGGGCTGTCTGCCGCGCGGCCGTATTTCGGCTTGCCGTTTTCCACACTCACCTCACTGTACAGCGCACCGGTTTTTACGGCATATTTATAGTCCATAATATACTCCGGTTCAAAGGGCTGTTGGGCACAGGCAGTAAGGGTGTGGAGCATGAAGGCTAAGACAATTCCGATTTTCATAAGGGCTTTTTTAAGCATAGAGGGCTTTTGAGTGGAAAAGGTTGGGAGCGCCTGCAAATAAAACTAAAAAACCTGCCGGAAAGTATCCGGCAGGCTCTTACTATTTAACTTCGATATCTCAATACTAAAATCTCAATACTAGATACTATTTACACGTTAAACCTGAAGTGCATCACGTCGCCATCCTTCACGATGTACTCCTTGCCTTCCACTTTCAGCTTTCCGGCTTCCTTCACTTTGGCTTCGGTGCCGTAGGTAACGTAGTCGTTGTAGGCAATCACCTCGGCGCGGATGAACCCTTTCTCAAAATCGGAGTGGATCACACCGGCAGCCTGTGGGGCAGTGTCACCAATATTGATGGTCCACGCGCGAACCTCTTTCACACCTGCCGTAAAATACGTCTGCAGGCTAAGCAGCTTGTAGGCCGAACGGATAAGCGCGGAGGCGCCCGGCTCTTTCAGGCCAAGGTCTTCCAGGAACATCTGGCGCTCCTCGTAGGTTTCAAGCTCGGTGATGTCGGCTTCGGTACCCACGGCAAGGAACATTACCTCGGCGTTCTCGTCCTTCACCAGCTCGCGTACCTGCTCAACATATTTGTTGCCTGTCGCGGCAGCGTTTTCGTCCACGTTGCACACATATAGCACCGGTTTTGTCGTAATGAGCTGGAAGCTGTCCATCATGGCAGTCTCCTCCTCATTTTGCGGCTGTACCGTACGCGCCGACTTCGCCTGGAGCAAAGCCTCTTTTATTTTTTCCAAAAGCGAAACTTCCAGCTGGGCCTCCTTGGCGCCTACCTTTGCGGCTTTCTTCGCTTTTTCAAGGCGCTTTTCAACCGTTTCGAGGTCTTTCAGCTGTAGTTCGATATCAATAGTTTCTTTATCGCGGATGGGGTTCACGCTGCCGTCTACGTGCACAATGTTGTCGTTGTCAAAGCAACGCAGCACGTGGATGATGGCATTGCACTCGCGGATATTGCCCAGGAACTGGTTGCCCAATCCTTCGCCTTTGCTGGCGCCTTTTACAAGTCCGGCAATGTCCACAATCTCAACCGTCGCAGGGACAACACGCTCCGGGTTTACAAGCTCCTCCAGCTTTTCAAGCCTCGGGTCGGGCACGTTCACTACGCCAATGTTCGGCTCGATGGTACAAAATGGAAAGTTTGCACTCTGCGCCTTGGCGTTAGACAAACAATTAAAAAGTGTCGATTTCCCTACATTGGGCAATCCTACTATCCCTGCTTTCATTTATATATGTGGTTTTTGAGGGTGCAAATATAGGGAGAAAGTTACAGAGTTTCAAAGTTACAGAGTTTCAAAGTTCCAAAGTCAAAAAGTGATAATGTTACAAGCCTCATTCAATCCAGAAGCTTTGAAACTTTGCGACTTTACGACTTTACAACTTTACAACTTTACAACTGACAACATTATAAATACTTTATGTTTTCCTAAAAACACATTTAACATTGTGCGCGTACCTTTGTAGTTATAACCTAAAACTATGATAATTATGAAAAATATAGCTGTAATGATAATGCTTGCCCTGGGGCTGACCCTGAATGCGCAGGTAAACAAGAACGTAACCGAAGAAAGCAAGACCACTGTAGTTACCGTAGACAACGGTACCGGCAAGCCTAAAAAAGTGGTGAAAACCGAAAACACCAATGCCGTACAGAACATCGAGCTTCAGGATGCTGAAAGCAAAAAGCTGAACAAGGACCTGAAACGCACCCCTGTACAGGTGAATACGTCTACCACCGTATCGGGCGACGGCATCCCAACGTATTACGAAACCAACGGCCACCGCTACATCTTCGTGCCGGACAAAAATGGCTTCAAAGTATCGTCATCAGATGATGTGAATAATACCGGCGTGCTGCGCAGAACCTCAAACGGGCAATACATTTACCGTTCAGGCGACCGCACTTCGCTGGGCTATACGGATGCCAACGGAAATTTTGTGATAGAGACTTATGATGAGAGTACCGACGGTGTTACGGTAGAAACGTATACCAGGGTAAAACAATAAATAGATTGGTTTGATTATTTGCTATGAAAACTGAAAAAATCCCGAAGTGCGAGCTTCGGGATTTTTTGTTTTTATTCCATTGAGGCAAACCATTTTTTAAGGGCTTTGAATATGGCAAAAGCTACCGGGCCTACCAATGCCAGCACCAGCCCAAGGGCAATGTCATAAAGGGTAAGCCAGTAATTGATGATGGTTGCAACATTGTATTCATCTTTGGCTGTGTCGTACAGCACCGTCACTTCATCGCCATCGTCCAGGAACTCTACCATTTCCAAATCGGCCAGGTTAAATTCGACATCCTCCCCGCCCGCCTGAAAAAGAATGACCGGGGCAGACACCCATTTCTGGTGCTCTTCATCGTTGCCGGAACGGTTGTGTACCGTATAATGGAGCAAAACCGATTCGTGCCGCACTACCTCGCCATCGGCCCTGTCGTACATAAAATAGTGTACACCCTTATAAATAAAATTAAACGCCAGAAGGATAATTATAGAGGTTATGTACTGTTTGACCATTAGCTGCCTTTTTTTTGATTTTTGTAAAATTGCACTGTTTCTGTAAGTATCGTGCCAAGCACTGCACCGCCAAATATCCAATACATATCACCAAGCCTTAGCCAGTAAGGGAAAAAACGGTTGATTTCAGGATGGTCGGGATCGGTGTATAGTACCGTCACTTTTTCATTAACATCATACGATGTCCAGAAACCCCATCGGCTTTTGGCCATTGTGTATCCCACCCCGTCAATAGTATATGAAATGACCGGTGCAATGGCATCAGTTATAAAAGGGTCCTGATTACTATAGCTGATCGACGTTAGAGCTTCTAAATCCGCCACAGTGCCTTCCGTTTTATGGTAACTGATAAAAAGCGCTCCCTTAATTACGAAGTTAATGAGTAAAGCTATCGCAAGAAAATATAAAAAGGTTTTGGCCATGCGTAAAGATAAAAAATCCCGGAATATCCGGGATTGTTTTTTTACTCATTGTGCAAAAAGGCCTGCCTGTTGAGCAGCGTTTCCTCGCTCTCTACGTGGTTGTCATCGGGCACGCAGCAGTCTACCGGGCAAACGGCGGCACATTGCGGCTCCTCGTGGAAGCCCTTGCATTCGGTACATTTATCCGGCACAATGTAATAGATGTCGTCTGATATCGGGGTACGCGGTGCATCGGCATCCACTTCTTCACCTGTAGGCAAAACTACACGTCCCTTCAGCGCGGTGCCGTCTTTGTAGCGCCAGTCGTCGGCGCCTTCATAAATGGCCGTGTTTGGGCATTCAGGCTCGCAGGCCCCGCAGTTGATGCATTCGTCTGTTATAATGATAGCCATGGCTTATGTCTTAGTATTAATACGTAAATTTGCTGCAAAATTACGTCCAAATCCATTCATACGCAACAATAATGACGTTAACAGAAACAAAAAACGCATTCATACAGCTGGGCAAGTTCCTGTCGCAGTTCGCATTGGATGCCAACCATAAAAATCCCGAAGTGCTTCATAACGAGGAATTTTATGACCGCTTCATCGCGCTCATAGCGCTTTCCAGGTCGCACAATGGCTGGTATACCGAAGAACAGGTATATTTTTCGGTGAACTCGTGGGCAGAAGCGCTGACGCCGGAAAACCTTGATAAATGGCTGGCTCCCTACGACCTTACAAATTCAGGAGGCAAAACCGTTGGCCTTATCCTTGCCGGCAACATCCCGCTGGTAGGCTTCCACGATTTCCTTTCGGTGCTCATTACCGGCCATACGGCATTGGTAAAAACATCCTCCAACGACCAGCACCTCCTGCCCTTTTTGGCCCAATACCTTATTGCCGTGCAGCCCGTTATTCGGGAACGCATCATTTTTACCGATGGCAAACTGGAAGACTTTGATGCCGTAATCGCAACAGGCAGTAACAATACCGCCCGTTATTTCGAGTATTACTTTAAGGACAGGCCGTCTATCATCCGCAAGAACCGCAATTCGGTAGCCGTGCTTACAGGCCATGAGACGCATGAAGAACTGGTTGGGTTGGGAGAAGATATTTTCCGCTATTTTGGGTTGGGATGCCGCAACGTATCAAAACTGTTTGTGCCGAAAGGGTACGATTTCAAAGATTTTTTTGCAGCGATATACCATTATAAGGACGTCATCTTTTATGAGAAGTATGCCAACAACTACGACTACAATAAGGCGGTGTTCCTGATGAGCAACTTCAAGCTGCTGGATAATGAATTCCTTACCCTGAAAGAAGACAATGGCTATGCATCGCCCATATCGAGCGTATTTTATGAATTTTATGACAATATCGACGATGTAAGGCAGCGCCTCGGGGCCGAACATGAACAGCTGCAGTGCATAGTGGGCAGCGGTGTCATGCAAGGCAGCATCCCTTTTGGGCAGACCCAAAAACCGGCCCTGTGGGATTATGCCGATAATGTGGACACAATTGCATTTTTATCAAAAATATAGCGAAATTATTTATAATTTTTTTTGCCATTTTTAGTTCCTATTACTGAACTTTGCATCTCCAAAACAACATCATATAAATGAAAAAACATAATTTCAGTGCAGGCCCTTCCATCCTGCCACAGGAAGTTTTTGAAAAAGCCGCCCAGGCAGTACTTGACTATAATAATTCCGGACTTTCCATACTTGAAATATCGCACCGCAGTAAGGATTTTGTGGCCGTGATGGACGAAGCAAGGGCACTCGCGCTTGAGCTGATGGGGCTAACCGGCAAAGGCTACCAGGCGCTTTTCCTTTCGGGCGGGGCAAGCCTTGAGTTTGTAAGGGTGCCGTACAACCTGATGACCAAAAACGGAAAAGCGGCTTACCTGGATACGGGGACATGGGCTGCAGGCGCAATCAAGGAAGCACGCGAATTTGGCGATACCCTTGTAGTAGCATCATCCAAAGCTGATAATTATACACACATACCTGCCGGATATGCCATCCCTGCCGATGCAGACTATTTTCACTGCACCAGCAACAATACCATATTCGGTACGCAGATGCATGCCTTCACTGAAACGGGGGTACCGGTGGTTTGCGACATGAGCTCGGACATCTTTTCGCGCCAGCTGGATTTTTCCAAATTCGGGCTTATTTACGCCGGTGCACAAAAGAACATGGGCCCTGCCGGCACAACGCTGGTTGTGGTAAAAGAAGAATTGCTGGGCAAGACCGGAAGGCACATCCCGTCGATACTCGACTACAAGCAGCACATCGATAAGGAAAGCATGTACAACACGCCATCGGTGTTTGCTGTCTATACTTCCTACCTTACGCTGCAATGGCTGAACAACAATGGCGGCATTGAAGCCATGGAGAAAAAGAACAACGCCAAGGCGGAGCTGCTGTATGCGGAGATTGACCGCAACCCCTTATTTAAAGGCACTGCGAGGACCGAAGACCGCTCCAAAATGAACGTTACCTTCCTCCTGGACGATGAGTCGCACACCGAACAGTTCGACAAGCTGTGGAAGGCCGCCGGCATCAGCGGACTGGCAGGACACAGGTCGGTAGGCGGTTACCGCGCCTCCATCTACAACGCCATGCCGATAGAAAGCGTGCAGGTGCTTGTGGATGTCATGCAAGAGTTGGAAAAGAATGTTTAATTTGTTTAAAGTTTAAAGTTTCAGGTTGCCACTCTAGCCCTTAAACACGAGGGCAGCTCAATCTGACCCGAGGGCATAGCCCGAACTGGCGAAGCAAATCTGAAATCTAAAATCTGAAATAAAAACTCTCAGTAATTCAGAAACCGAGTGCAGCTCAATCTGAAATCTGACCCGAGGGCAAAGCCCGAACTGACGAAGTAAATCTAAAATCTGAAATCTGAATGAAAGTATTAGCAAACGACGGCATCTCAAAAAGCGGCATTACGGCGCTTGAAGGAGCCGGATTTGAAGTGATCACGACCAAAGTAGCCCAGGAACAGGTGGCTAATTACATAAATGCCAATGATGTAAGCGTATTGCTGGTGCGCAGTGCTACCAAAGTTCGCAAGGACATCATCGATGCCTGCCCGGGCCTTAAGATCATAGGGCGCGGCGGCGTAGGCATGGACAACATCGACGTGGAATATGCGCGCGAAAAAGGCATCCATGTAATCAATACCCCGGCATCATCGTCGGATTCGGTGGCCGAGCTGGTATTCGCGCACCTGTTTACCGGCGTACGCTTCCTGTATGATGCCAACCGCAACATGCCCCTGGAAGGCGACAGCAATTTCGAAGGGCTTAAAAAGGCTTACGCCAACGGCATCGAGCTGCGCGGCAAAACGCTGGGCATCATCGGTTTCGGTCGCATAGGGCGTTCGGTAGCGAGGATAGCGCTTGGGTTGGGCATGCGTGTCATTGCTTCGGATAAATTTGTGGGCAATGCCGAAATACGCGTTGACTTCTACAACGGGCAGTTCATCAATGTGGACATCCCGACCGAGCCGATGGAGGACATCCTGAAGCATGCCGACTTTATCACGCTGCACGTTCCGGCACAGGAAAGCGGCTACGTGATTGGCGCACCGGAATTTGAGATCATGAAAGACGGCGTGGGCATCATCAATGCGGCGCGCGGCGGCATTATTGATGAAGTAGCGCTGATCGATGCACTGGACTCAGGCAAGGTAGGCTTTGCCGGCCTCGATGTTTTTGAAGAAGAGCCAAAACCTGCCGTACAGGTACTGATGCACCCTAAGGTTTCCCTGACACCGCACATCGGCGCGGCCACACTGGAGGCACAGGACCGCATTGGCACCGAACTGGCCGAGCAGATTGCCAGTTTGCTAAAGACTGAGAATTCGTAATAATTTATTGTATAGTATTAAGGCCGTCTTGCGACGGCTTTTTTTTCGTCCTCACCCCAACCCTCTCCAAAGGAGAGGGAGCAGGGATGTGCTTACTCATGCCTGAAATAAATGGCTAGCTTTCCAAAAACTTCCTCAATGCATCGTGTACAAAGTACGTCCAGCCACCAATGAAGGACTCCCTAGTAAAGTCTTTGAGCGGCGGGAAGGTGTCGAGGCCGGTGTGGGTGAGCACCAGGCGGGTCTGGTCACCCTCGGGGAACAGTTCCCAGGTTACGTGCGACATTCCCTCATAATCCTTATACGACCAGCTGTAGGTGATCTTCCTGCCCTCTACTACCTCGGTCACTTCGCAAAAATGGACATAGTCGCCGCAATCGCTCTGGCCGGTAAATTCAAAGGTGAAACCCACCTCAGGCTTAAAATCTTCAAGGTCGAAATACCACCGGCGCATCTGCTCCACATCGGTAATGGCGCGCCACACTTTCTCGGTAGGGGCGTTATACGTACGTTCAATAATCAATGGATCTTTCATGGTCGCTGTTTTTATAGTAATGGTTTAACGTATGGTTTGTTTCATTTTTGTCATAGTGATGCAAACACGCATTTTCGCCGTCAAAACACCTGCGGACTTTTGCATTATTTATGGTGTTTTCGATCCGGGCCTAAAAGTCCTCTTGGGGTTACCCAAAAATACCCTTGCATACTACCCTAAAATACCCCGGTACTGACCTTAAAATACCTCCTGGCATACCTTAAAACCGCCCTGCCGGGATGATTTTAGGGTATCAGGCATCTGAGGTATCCAAAAAGTCACCTAAGGCATCGAGTTTCTCATCCCAGAACGATTTGTATCGGGCCACCCATTCGGATACCTCCTTAAGCTTATCGAAATGGGCGCGGCAAAAGCGCTCCCTTCCCTCCTGCCTCATGGTTACCAAACCGCACTCGGCAAGTATGCGCAAATGCTTGGAAACAGCCGGGCGGGTCATACTAAAATGCTCTGCCACAGCATTTACGGTCATTTGCTTCTTCGCCAGCATATTGATGATCTCCCTCCGTGTGGGGTCGGCTATCGCCTGGAATACATCCCTTCTCCTGGTCTCCATTATTGCCTGCCTTCAAACCGATAGTCAAAAGCCCCTTCCCGCAGGTGGATTCCATGCTGCAGCCAGGCTTTAAGGCATGCCAGGAAGTTGGCCCAGCCCTCGGTATTGCCCTTCAGCCAATTGATTCCGGCCTCGTTGTTGGGGGCGCTTTTCTCGGTAACAATAACAACTGTATCCTCGCCTTTGGGTGTCAGGGTTATTTCCACAAGCATCTCATTATCAGCATTATCCCAATGATAAGAGACATACTCATCCTGTATTACCTTACCTACGCGTACAGGTACATCCATATCAATTTCCGGAAAGCGCCAGGTAATGGTTTTGCCTTCTTCCATCCTCCCGGATGACTGGGAAATAAAGTAATTAGACATCTGCTCAGGATTCACAACAGCTTCAAAAACCTCATTTACAGGCTTCTGTATCTGGATTCCTGCTTTGATTTCAAGTGTTTCAGGTTGCATAGTTCAATATTTAATTAAAAGTAACCGTTTGGTTACACAAATATAAGAAACCATTTGGTTACACAAAATATTTTTGATACAATTTTACATTCGCTATATTTGGACATGAAAAAAATCATTCTTTCCCTTGCGCTGCTGGCGTTGCTGTCGTGCAAAGACGATTCGGTAAAGCCGGTAAACGGAACCGAAATAACCACTGAACAAGCCGGCGATTCTGCAAATGCGGTAACTGAAAAAGCTCACGATCAGTCTGTTGAAGATGAGATAATTGTACTGCAAAAAAACATAACCAACTCCACTCCTGCCGACCGGAGAAGCCTGTTGCAGCGCTACCTCTCCTATTCAGATAAAATTGATGGTGCAGTAGCTGAAATTTACAGTCTTTTTGCTTACGAGTATGAGCAGGAACATACAGCCGACTTCTATTCGGTGCTCCAGGATTCGGATACCGATATTATAGTACAATGGGCCGATGAGGCCTCCGCCGAAATTGCCATACGCATTGAGACCCTGGCGGAAGCCGAAGCTTTTTTACAAGACCTGAAGCACACCAACGAAGCAAAGATTACAGCCCTTGAACCCGCCCAGACGGAACTGTTTAATTTATATCATAAACAACTGGAGGAGAAGGTATACAACTACATTCAAAAATAATGAAAGGAAAACTACTCTTACTGCTCTCCATAACCGGTTTGCTCTGCACATCGTGCCTTTCAATCGGTTTGCACATGATTGGGGCTTACGATAAGGAAGCAACTGTTTCGCACTACACTAACGGTGACAAAGATGTAGCCTATATACCGATGAAACACATTGGGCCTAAGGAGTTTTACAGGAATGTAAAAAGGAAGGTTGACTCCTTACAGGCTGAGGGATACATTGTATATATGGAGAGTGTCCGCGTAACCGACTCTCTCACGCCACAGCAAAAAGACACATTAAAATGGAAAATCAGAAAGCTTACAGGAATAAACATAACCTCTTCGGGTTATATTGACACCATAAACGGCACATTAATGGGTTACAAATTTAAAAACAGGAAAGGACTTGTCAACCAGCCAAAATACTATGCCCTGGGGGTGGATACTATTAAAGGCCGTATCGTAGATGTACCGATGAACCATCTGGTGCGGGTATATGAAAACGAATATGGCCCGATCATACTGAACGATTGCGACTATGCATCGCCCTTCGACACAAAATATAACTGTGGCAAGATTAACAGCAATGAATCGAATGCCATGATACTGGACTACCGAAACAGCTACCTTGCCGGCACGATCTCAGATGAACGCTCTAAAAAAATTGCCGTATTATATGGCGCCCTGCATGAAAGCGGCATGTATAAAGAACTAAAAATGCGTGACTCTGCCTGGGTTCGCAAACCAAGACAATGAGCCACCGCCATTTCATCATATACAAGCCTTATGGCTACCTGAGCCAATTTACCTACAACCTTAAACGCACCAAAAAGCTGCTGGGCGAGCTGTATGATTTTCCAGAAAATACTATGGCCATCGGGCGTTTGGACGAAGACTCTGAAGGGCTCCTCCTGCTCACAACAGATGGCATGATGAGCGAGATCGTACGGAGCAGGAAAGTAGAAAAGGAATATTACGTACAGGTAGATGGCACGGTAACTGAAGAAGCTATAGAACAGCTTAAAGACGGTGTGGAGATCGGCTTTAAAGGGACGCGGTATGTTACTAAACCTTGTGAAGCATCAATTTTACATGAAACCCCTGCATTTCCCGAAAGAGGAAAGAAGATTCGCGATGAGCGCCACGGCCCTACTTCATGGCTCTCGGTAACCGTTACCGAAGGCAAGTTCCGGCAGGTACGAAAAATGACCGCGGCAGTTGGTTTTCCTACGCTTCGGCTGGTAAGAGTGCGCGTAGGCAACGTCGCTTTGGGCAGGTTGCAGCCAGGAGAGGTGACGGAGGTCGGAGGGTTTGATGTGTAGAAACACGGATGACACGGATTTTCTACAGGCAGGGTGTAGAGACGTTGCACTGCAACGTCTGACATAATTTATATACCGCAAACGTTGCAGCGCAACGTTTAATATAATTGATGTATAGCAGACGTTGCAGCGCAACTTCTCTACAACAAATCCAAGCAACCATATCTATGTAATAGAGATAAATATTGTAAGATTTTTTAGCAAAACTTTAGAATAAAGCTGTTCATTTAATGCCTATTTTTAACACTAAATGAATGCAAAGGTCAAAAAATATTTACGTAAAGCCGGAAAGATAGTCCTGTGGATAATAGGTTCCGTTATTGGGTTGTTCCTGCTACTTGTATTGTTGCTCCAAATCCCTTATTTTCAGAATCTGGCTAAAGATGAAGCTGTCAGCTATTTGGAGGGTAAAATAGGCACTAAAGTCGAGCTCGACCGCATCGAGATCGGCCTGCCGAAAAAGGTGATACTGGAAGGCTTTTACTTTGAAAGCCAACAGGGCGACACGCTGCTCGCCGGCGAGAAACTGGCAGTAGACATCAGCCTTTTCAAGCTTTTTAGCAACGAGGTAGAGATCAATTCGATTAACCTTGAAGGCATTACTGCGAATGTAAAGCGCAATAAAGACTCGGTTTTCAACTTCGACTACATCATCAGGGCTTTTGCTTCGGACAAGCCAAAGGACACGACATCGGCCCCGATGAAATTTTCAATAGATAAGATTAACCTTGATCGCATTAAGATCAGGTATGATGATGCTATTACCCGGAATAACCTTGCTGCAAGCATTGGACATTTTGATACCCGCATTAAGACATTTGACCTTGAGAAGCTGGAGTTTGAAATTCCAAAAATAACCCTCGACGGCCTCAAACTCACTCTTGAACAGGGTATGGTTGCACAGGTGGCACAATCGACCCAGAAAGCAGCTGAGGAAGCCTCGAAGCAACCCAACCTGAAGCTGAAACTTGGCGTGTTAGCGCTCTCCAATATCGACATTGGCTATGACAATGAGGGCAGCCGCCTCGATACAGGTATAGTATTGAAAACACTGAACCTTGATGTTAACGAAATTGATCTCAGGAAACAATTGATTGACCTTAAAAGCCTTGAATTAAAAGGGCTTAAAGGCCAGCTTGCTTTCGGCAAATTTGAGAAGCAGGTACAGGAGGCGCTCCCGGCACAATCGGCAGCGGTACAGCAGGCTCAGTGGAAATTCAAATTGGGGAATACCGATATTGATGATGTAGCATTTAAATTTGACAACCAGAATTTTGCCCCGGCAGCCAAAGGCATCGACTACAACCACCTTGACATTTCTAACCTGACGCTGAACGCTAAAGATTTTTCGTATGGCCCGGATGCCATTTCGGGAAATATTGACAAGTTTACTTTAAGGGATAAAAGCGGTGTGGACATTAAAGAATTGCGTACCGAGTTCTTTTACGGGCCAAAGGGTGCCGAGCTGAAAGGACTGTACCTTGAAACTCCAAGTACTTTATTGAAAGACCAAATCATCGTATCCTATCCTTCACTTGAATCGCTGCAAACCGACATTGGCGAGCTTGGCGTAAATGCTAATCTGGAAGGCAGTAAGGTTGGTTTTAAGGATGTGCTGCTTTTTGTACCTACACTGGCCGACACACCGCCGTTTAAGGGCAACCCGAATGGTACACTGAACATAAGCAGTAGAATGGAAGGAAAGGTGAAAGACCTGTATATAGCCAATCTTGAAGTGAGCGGCATTGGGTCGACTTCCATCACGGCAAGTGGCAGGATTAAGGGGCTGCCGGACGTGAAAACTGCTTACATGGACCTGAATGTAAAAGCATTCCGCTCGACGTCTAAGGACATCAACAGCTACATTCCACCCGGTACAATACCTGCCAACATACAGCTTCCGGCAAACCTTTTGGCGAAAGCCAAATTTAAAGGTACACTTGAAAATTTCAGTACCAACATAAATCTCGTGAGCAGTTTTGGCAATGCCAATGTAAAAGCCACATTTGATCAAAGGCGAAAAAATTATGAACGCTATGATGCCGATGCAGACATACAGAACTTCGATATAGGGAAGTTGATAAAGAATGATTCCCTGGGTAAAGTCACATTAAAAGCTAAAGTAAAAGGAACAGGCTTAAACCCGCAGACAGCGAATGCTTTGGTGGATGGGAAACTGGCTAAAGCAGAATTTAACGGATATACTTATCGCGACCTGGCAATCAATGGCAAAATAAATAAAGGTGCCTTCGATATAAAGGCTGCAATGGACGACCCAAACCTCGATTTCCAGCTCGTTGCAAGCGGTGGGTTTAAAGATAAATATCCTAATGGAAAAATACGCCTGAATGTTGACATTGCCGACCTCAACAAGCTCAACCTTCATGCAGGACCGCTAAAACTGCGCGGCAACGTTGATGCCGATATTGCCGACGCCGATCCGTATAACCTGAACGGCACCATTAGCCTGCACCATTTTATGTTTGCCAATGCCGAAGAGGAGTTTGCGCTGGATTCCATTAGTATTGTCGCGTTGACTAAACCCGATACTACTTCCATTACTTTGCAATCATCTGTTGCCCGCGCCAAAATAACTGGTAAATACAATGTTGCCGAAGTGGGTACAGCAGTGTCCAATACATTTACGAAGTATTATAATAGTAATCCGTCAGCACAAAAAAAAACCACAAGCCCGCAACAGTTTGACATAGAATTAGTTATTGACAACGATCCTGTACTTTACAAGCTCATTCCGGCGATTGAAAGGCTGGAGCCGATAACTATGAAAGGTGCATACAACAGTGTGAACGACAGCATCGTACTGAACGGAAGCATACCCCGGGTTGTATATGGTAATTATACCATTTCGGGTGCGAAGATCGATATTAAAAATGAAGAGGATGCACTGGCTTACAACGTGGTGATCGACCAGGTGCAGGGCGAGCAATTCGTACTTCCACATACCAGCCTTACGGGTAACATTAAGGACAATACTATTTTGTATACACTTCGTATAGAGGATGCTAAAGAAAAGGAACAATACCTGGTTACCGGACAGTTGAGAGCCAATGAGGGCAACACCGAATTGCAGCTGAATCCCGATGGCCTAAAACTGAATTATGAACCCTGGGATGTTGCTGTAGACAACCTGCTGCGTTTTGGTAAAGATGGTATTTATGCGAACAATTTTGAAATAAGCAATGAAGGTGGGGCAATTAAGCTGCAATCACAATCGGAAGCGCCAAACAGCCCACTAAATGTAGAGCTACGAGACTTTAAGATCGAGACGCTCACCAACATGATCCAGAAGGATGACCAGAAATTCAAAGGGACGATAAACGGTACGGCCGAGGTGCGCGACCTGACGCAAAGCCCGGTGTTTGTAGCCGACCTGGACATTACCGATTTTGCCGTGGCGAAAGATACCGTGGGTAACATTAAAGTGCTTGTAAATAATGAAGTAGCGAATACATACGCTGCCAAAGTGGAAATAACAGGCCAGGACAACCAGGTAAACCTTGACGGCAATTACAATACCACCGGGCAGAATTTTGACCTCGACCTTAATATTGAAAAGCTAAATATTGCCAGTATACAGGCGCTGAGCTTCGGGCAGGTTAAAGATTGCGAAGGCTACCTTTCAGGACGTTTTGACATTACCGGCACGGCGAGTGACCCGAACATCAGCGGCAACCTGAAATTCAACGATGTGGTGCTGAGGGTAACGCAGCTGAACTCGAAGTTTAAAGGCATGAACGATAATATTACCGTTAATGAAAGCGGCATACGTTTCGATAACTTTGACATCGAGGATGAAAAGAATAACCAGCTGACCATCAACGGTACTATCGCGACCACCGATTACAGGGATTTTGCCTTTAACTTAACGGTGGATGCGGAGAATTTCAGGGCGGTAAACTCGAAGGCAAAAGACAATGATTTTTATTACGGCAAGCTGTTCATCGATACACACCTCAATGTAAAAGGCACTATGAACGCCCCTGTGATTGACGGCGACCTCAAGGTAAACGAAGATACCGAGTTTACTGTGGTACTCCCCCAGCAGGATCCATCGATTGCCGACAGGGAGGGTATAGTAGAGTTTATCGACCAGGACAACATGGAAATGCAACAGCGCCTTAAAATCGAAGAAACTGTGAACGCTACCCAGTTTAAAGGAATGGATGTTTCTGTAAACATACAAATTGTAAAAGAAGCTGAGCTAAACCTCGTTATAGATAAGGGTAATGGTGACTTTCTACAACTAAAGGGTGAAGCAGACCTCACGGGCGGCATTGACCAATCAGGAAAAACCACATTGGCCGGCCGTTATGAATTTGACGAAGGAGCGTACCAAATGACCTTTAACCTCATCAAACGAAAATTTGATATTCAGAAGGGAAGCTATATCCTTTGGACAGGTGAACCTACAGAGGCCGATGTGAACATTACTGCCGTATACAAGGCTGATATCCCCCCTATTGACTTGGTTGAGAATCAAATAACCGACCCTGCCAGAAGAAACATGTACAAGCAGAAAATTCCAATCCATACACTCCTGAAAATAAATGGTGAACTGCTTAAGCCTGAACTTTCATTCGACATTATCGTACCCGAAGGGAATTATAATGTTGCCCCTTTTGTGCTGGCTGATACTAACACCAAACTGGCACAGATACGCGAACAGCCTTCGGAACTCAACAAGCAGGTGTTTGCAATATTACTGCTAAACCGATTTATAGGCGAAAATCCATTTGCCAGCGAAGCAGGCGGAACCAGCGGTGAGGCACTGGCCAGACAGAGTGTGAGTAAACTCCTTTCGCAGCAGCTGAACAACCTTGCAGGTGACCTCATCAATGGGGTTGAACTGAACTTTGACCTTGAAGCTACTGAAGATTATACCACCGGGCAACAGGAAAATCGTACCGACCTTAATGTAGGCATATCCAAAAGACTACTGAACGACAGATTAAAAGTGACGGTAGGCAGCAGTTTTGGGCTGGAAGGCCCACAACAGGCAAATGAGGAAACCACCAACATTGCAGGTGATGTTGCTGTAGACTACCAACTTACTAAAGATGGTCGCTATATGGTAAGGGCATACCGAAAAAACGAATACCAGATAGCGTTACAGGGACAGGTAGTGGAAACCGGGGTTGCTTTCATTATTACCATGGACTATAATAAATTCAGTGAACTATTCCACCGAACTGAGGAAGAAAAAGAAGCAGCAAGGCAGGAAAGAGAGCGAAGAAAACGCGAAAGAGAAGAAAAAAAGAGGAGAAAAACAGAGGCTGAGCAAAAAGGAGATAAGAAGGATGACTTGCCACCAAACAGCACTAATGAAGAAGATGAGAATAAATAAAATTTCATATTATCTGATAATAGGATTGCTTTTTGCTTACGGCTGCAGCAACACCAAGTACCTTCCCGAGGGCGACATGCTATATGTAGGTGGTGAAGTTGAAATAAAAGATACAGTTATGAGCCGCAAGGAGCGCAAAGCTATGGAGAAAACCATGGAAGGACTTTTACGCCCCAAACCCAATAGCGGCTTTTTGGGATTAAGGCCAAAGCTATGGATATATAACATTGCAGGCACTCCTTCCAAGGACAGTGGTTTTAAATACTGGCTAAAGAATAAGGTGGGTGAACCACCTGTGCTTTTCAGCCAGGTAGATTTGGATTATAATGCCGATATACTCCAAAACTATGCTGAAAACAAAGGGTACTTTAAGGTACGAACCGCAGCTGATTCTACCTCGCGCAACCGAAGAGCAAGAGCTAAATATACGGTTACACCAAAACAGCAATATAAGATTCGTAAAGTGATATTTCCAGGAGATTCTACGGCTACAGAACTTGACAGTACAGTGGCAAATATCCGCCGCAGGAGCCGCCTTAAAAAAGGGCAGCCCTATGACCTGGATGTAATTAAGGAAGAACGCGAGCGCATTGACCAAAGGCTGAAGAATAAGGGGTACTTTTACTTTAATCCTGACTATATTCTTATACAGGTTGACAGTACTGTAGGTAACCACCAGGTAGACCTGATTGTGAAGGTAAAAGGTGAAACCCCTGAAATAGCAAAAAGGGTATATAGCATCGGTGATATAATTATATATCCGAATTATTCTTTAGCGAACGCAAAAGACACGCTTGTAAATGATCCAAGAGCAGTGGAACGCTTTAAAGACCTTACCATTATTGACCCGGAACATACCTTCCGCCCCATTATATATGACCGAACGATGTTCTTCCATAAAGGAGATGTTTACAGCCGCAGAGAACACAATCTTACCCTAAACCGACTGGTCAACCTTGGGACATTCAAATTTGTAAAGAACGAATTCCGCCCTTCAGATTCCCTTGATACAGTGCTCAACACGTATTACTATCTTACACCCTTACCTAAAAAGTCAGTGCGATTCGAAATTTTAGCCAAAACCAATTCTGCAAACTACAATGGTACCGAAGCCAGTATAAACTGGAGTAACAGGAATGCTTTTAAGGCTGCCGAACTCCTTTCACTATCGTTATTTGGAGGGGCTGAAATACAGTCTTCCGGGCAAAACAAAGGATATAATGTATATCGCGTGGGTGGTGAGGCAAGCATTACATGGCCTCGATTCATTACCCCAATAAAAATACAGGATTCAAGTGCGTTTGTACCGAGGACACGCGCCATGGTTAGTTACGAATATCAAAACAGGGCCAGGCTGTATTCGCTAAACTCTTTCCGTACCCAGTTTAGCTACTTATGGAAGGACGACATACGGTCAGAACATCAACTGAATGTTTTTGATGTAAACTATGTTAGCCCCGCTACAGTTACCCAAGAGTATTATGATCAAATAAGCAAAGCAACTGAAGACGGTGATTTAGGTGCTGCGGACGCATTGCAGAAAGTAATAGATAAGCAACTCATTTTTGGGCCTACTTACTCTTACACATTCACCAATACTATGCGAAAGTTCCGCAAGCATACCTTTTACTACAAAGGTTCGCTTGATCTTGCGGGAACCATTGCTGGCCTTACTACCGGAGCCGATGCAAAAACGAAAGAACCCGAGGAGATATTGGGCGTGCCGTTTAGCCAGTTTGTAAAAACCGAACAAGATTTTCGGCATTACATGAAAGTGGGCGATAAATCACAATTGGCAAGCCGAATTATTGTCGGTGTAGGCTTGCCTTACGGCAACTCGACGGAATTGCCTTTCATGCGTCAGTTTTTTATTGGAGGAACCAACAGTATACGGTCATTCAGGGCAAGGTCTATAGGCCCGGGAACCTTCAGGACCAATGTAGATGGCGACAGCTTTTTACCTGACCAAAGTGGCGATATTAAGCTTGAATTAAATACAGAATATCGGGCAAATCTTTTCAGTGTTATCAATGGTGCATTGTTTTTGGATGCAGGGAATATATGGCTTTGGAATAAAAATGCAGACAAGCCCGGAGCAGAGTTTAGCAATAAGTTTTATGAAGATCTGGCTGTAGGTGCGGGAACCGGTTTGCGTGTTGACATTACATTCCTTGTACTCCGCCTTGACCTGGCCTTCCCATTACGTAAGCCATGGCTTCCGGAAGGCGAACGCTGGGTGTTTGATGAAATAGATTTTGGAGGAAAAACCTGGAGGAAGAATAATTTAGTATTCAATTTGGCAATTGGGTATCCTTTTTAATTGTTAGCACGCAACCTTGTTATTAATGTTGCATCTATTAAGAAAAAACCTATGAAAAGCCTATCTCTGCCAATTGCCTTACTCCTAAGTTTTTATAGTCATTCTCAATGTTGGGAGAATGTGTTTGCCGGAGATGCAACAAGTTTTGGAATACAAACCGATGGTACGCTGTGGGCCTGGGGTGTTAACGATTTTGGAGAAATAGGCAACGGTACTACGGTTGACCAATTGTTACCTGTACAAATTACATATGATACCGATTGGGTTTCTGTATGTGAAGGCTTTGCCCATACTATTACTATTAAAAGTAACGGTACTATGTGGGTATGGGGAATGAATTACTTCGGGCAATTAGGCATTGGTTCAACAGAAGAAATCCATACACCGATACAATTAGGTACAGATTCTGATTGGCGTTTTGCAGCTACAGGATTTGGATATACAGTAGCAATTAAAAACGACAATACTCTTTGGGCGTGGGGAAATAATTTAGGAAACTTGGGTGACGGAACACAAACAGACCGTTACGCCCCAATACAGGTTGGAATTGATAATAATTGGGAAACTATAGCATGCGGCCAGGCACACACAATTGCAATCAAACAAGACAACACTTTATGGGGATGGGGGTTTAATGATGCCGGACAACTTGGAAACGGAACAAATGCAGATACAACGCTACCCGAGCAAATTGGCCAAGATACAGATTGGGATACGGTTGCGACCGGTTATTCACATACTTTAGCTTTAAAAACTGATGGTACATTATGGGCTTGGGGATTAAATAATAATGGGCAATTAGGCGACGGTACATTTGTAAATAGAAATAATCCGGTACAAATCGGAACTGACTCCGACTGGAGACAAATAGTTTGCGGGATGTACAATAGCACAGCGCTGAAATCCGACGGAACAGTATGGGAATGGGGTAATGTGAGGAATCCCGAAACCGGCATGATGGAATATTATACTACACCTGTAAATTTACAAGAAGGGGAATGGGAAAAAATTGCAAAGGGATATCATTATGCGTTGGGAATTAAGAGCGACAATACAATATGGGGCTGGGGACATAACGGCTACGGAAATTTAGGCATAGGTTCTACAGAAGAAATGCTATGGCCAACCCAGGTGCTTTGCCCTCCGCCATTATCTGTAACTGACCAAACAAAAGAAAATTTTGTCATCTATCCCAATCCTGCCAAACAAACAATTACCATTAAAAATCCGGGACAAGGGATTGCTGATGAAATTTCTGTATTGGATATTTCAGGTAAGGTTGCATTAAAAGTTTTCCATACTGATCAAATCAATATTGAAAATTTGCAATCAGGAATATACCTTGTCAAAATTGCTTCGGGAAATTCAAGCCAAATCGAAAAACTTATAAAAATATAATTTTAGCGAAGCCAATCGCATTAGCTAAAAATCCATACGACCCCATAAATAATTATCGAATAATTCTGAAAATCAAAGTATATGGGGTTGCTTCGGTAAAGCTATGTCTTAGACCTTTTATCCGGCCTGATTATCATGCGCAATGACTGGTCGCGGGAGAAGTACGCAATCATCCAGTTATAGGCAGTAACAATCCTGTTACGGTAACCTATGAGGGACATAAGATGAATAAACAGCCACATTAGCCAGGCGATGAATCCTTTAAAGTGCATTTTTGGCTTTGGTAAATCGACAACAGCCTTGTTCTTGCCAATAATGGCCATAGACCCTTTGTCATTGTACTTAAATGCTTTAGAAGGCTTATTTTTTAGCTCATTTTTAAAGTTCTTTGCAAGATTTTTCCCCTGCTGTATGGCCACCTGCGCTACCTGAGGATGTCCTTTTGGCCAGTCGGTATCAGTAGTTTGCAGGCAGGTGTCGCCAATGGCATAAATATCTGTGACATTTAAAATTTTATTGTACTCATCGACCAGCATTCTTCTTCCTGGCCCATAGCTCTCAACAGGAATGCCTTCAAATACTTTTGCAGATACACCTGCCGCCCATATCAGGTTTTTAGAATGGATGGTCTCGCCTGTGCTGAGATGTACTGTGTCGTCGGTAAAATCGGTAACGCGCGTATTAAGCTTAACAACAACACCCATTTTAGTCAACGCATCCAATGTATCCTGTTGCGAATCTTTACTCATGGGCGAAAGCAGCGCATCTCCCCCATCCACAAGATAAATGTGGCTTGCACTTGTAGAGAGTTCCGGATATTCTTTTCGAAGAATACCGTTTTTCATCTCGGCAAACATACCCGAAACCTCAACACCTGTTGGGCCGCCACCGGCAACAACAATATTGAGGTATTTACGGCGTTCCCTGCTGTTTTTGCAGATGGTTGCCTTTTCCATCCGTTGCAGCAGCTGATTACGCATTTCTATTGCATCGTTTAGGGTCTTCATGGGTATGGCATTTTTGCGAACGTTTTCCATACCGAAATAATTAGTTTCGGCGCCCGTTGCAAAAACTAGGCGATCATAATCCAACTCGCCATTATGCAATATGACTTTTTTTTCAGAAATGTTTACAGAAAGCACCTCCCCCATCCTAAAACCTATATTGCCGGCATGACGGAAAAGCTTTCGAAAAGGATAACTGATACTGGAAGGTTCAAGAAAAGCTGTTGCCACCTGATAGATAAGGGGGGGAAAGAAATTATAATTGTTTTTATCAACGAGCGTAACTTCAATTCTTTTATCTCCGGCAAGTTCCTGCGCAAGGTTTACCCCGGCAAAGCCACCTCCTACAATCACTATTTTCATGGCAAATCTTTTATGCAGCTTAGCTGCTTTTCTTCTATAAAGTTAAGTATATTACTATTAATGCACAAAGCTTTCTGAAGGTCGTCACTAAATTTATGAAATAATTGACATTTTCAAATTTGTAAGTCAATTCTTCATATACATGATCAAATCTGTAATTGTTTATTTTATTGTTATGTTAATAGTGTAGTATTTGCCTGATGCTATAATTATTTTTATGGTAGTAAATGAATATAGCTCAAATGAAAAAGATCTTCACAAAAACCACATATAAAAACATTAAATGCATCCTTGTAGATACTTTCAATGGATTCATGAATGATAAAGGACTGAAATTAAGCGCATCCTTGTCTTATTATACTGTTTTTTCTATGGCCCCACTGCTACTGCTGATAATTTCCCTTGCGGGTGCGGTATATGGCAGAGAGGCGAGCGAAGGCAGGATATTTGATGAAATAAACGGCCTTATAGGTAGCGAAGCCGCACTACAGGTGCAGCAGATAATACGTAACCTCGAACTCTCCGGTAAAACTACATTATCGGTTATCATAGGTGCAATAACACTGGTTATAGGTGCCACAACGGTTTTTGGTGAAATTCAGGATTCTATCAATATAATATGGAAGGTAAAAGCCAAGCCAAAACGAGGTTGGGTAAAATTTCTAAAAGACAGGCTGCTCTCAGGCTCCATTATTGTAGGCCTTGGATTTTTGCTGATAGTATCGCTAATTGTTAATGGCGTATTACTAACCATAAGCGACATGCTTAAGGCACGTTTCCCGGACCTGACAATTATTCTTTTGAACGCAGCCAACCTGGTCATAAGTTTTTTAGTAATAACTGTATTATTCGGGGTGATATTTAAAGTTCTCCCAGATGCTAAAATTTCGTGGAAACACGTGCGTGCCGGGGCATTTTTTACGGCTTGCCTGTTCCTTTTAGGACGTTATCTAATCGGTATTTACATTGAAACCACTGCAGCAGGATCACCTTATGGTGCAGCCGGGTCTATTATTGTAATATTGCTTTGGGTTTATTATACTGCCGCAATTTTGTATTTCGGGGCCGAGTTCACACGGGCCTATACAAGTTTTAAAGGGGCAAAAATTGAACCTGCAGAGTATGCCGTATATGTAGAGCAGAAAGAAAAAGAAAGAGATGTTAAATTCATACCCCCGATGGAATCTTCATTAGATTACGAAAAAAAAAAGCCGTGAAGGTGAGGAAACAAATCTTCGGTTATTATTTTCATACATAAAAAAACTCCCCGGAATATAATCGCGGGGAGTTTAGTGTTCTGATCTATGATTACCTTATCATTACAGGCTTTTATCTACATTTAGCCTGCCTTCTACTCCGGCATCATTATCCATATCTCCTGTTACTGCGCCATAAGCCCATTTAATCATAGATATCATCTTTCCATATTTGGTATCCCAGTAGTAGGCATCTATAGGTTCTACTTTTATCACGGTAACATCCGGGTCGTCTTTTCCTTCCTCAAACCAGGCTTTAGCAATAGGTGTCCATACATCATCAATATGGGCTTTATCCTTGTAGATAATAGCCTTTCCAAATACTGAAAGAAAATGTGCGTCAGAGTTTTTAGCGAATATCAACTGCACTTCATCATCATGCTTTATCTCAAAGTTTTTATTGCTTTTTTTCGATGAGATGAACCATAAGCTGCCATCTTCATCCACATCTACCACACTCATGGGTCGCGTAGGTATAGGCCTTACAGATAGTTCTGTGCAAAACATGCACATCCCTATATCGTTTGCCATTTCTTTAATTTTTTCCCTTGCCTCCTTGCTGAAGAGGTCTTTAAAATTGTCTTTCGACGTGCTTGATCCTGACATAGCTTTTTATTTTTTAGTTAGTTGTTATATCCTTCGTCCTGGCTGCGTTCTGAAACCCAATCCACAGCTTCATCATATTGTGTGTGCTTATAGGCTCTGAACTCCCCTGGCATAACTTTACTGAATATGTCTGTAAAGGTTTTAAGGACTTCAGAGTCAGAAATAATAGCAGCACGGTTCCATTTTGTAATGTTTTGAATTCCAAGGAGTGCATCCTGAAACCAGGCGCCTAAAGTGAAATCTGCCGGAGAATTGTCTAGGACAAGCATATAATTTAGCTTACCTGTCTTCTCGACAAGGTGTGATACCTGTAGCTTTACGATCTCAAAATCCTCTTTGGTAACTTCTCTGTCGGCACGGAAGCCAACCATGTTATCCGGAAGGTCGGGTATCTGTATGATCATAGCATTTGAGTTTAGAATTATCTTAAACCCAAAGTTACCTGTAAAGAAATTAAACGTATGTTATTGGCATCATAATAATTACAGAAGGTTATGGTAAATTATGGTGCACGATATTACTTTTAATTTCAGGTAAATATTAATGATGGCTGCATTCAAGGAAGAATGGTAAAAATAAATGAATTAAACTTTCAGGCTGTATTCATGAGCTCTAGCAACCTTTTACACTATATTCTTATGTGTTAAGTTTAAAAAAGATTATACAAGTTCCTTCTTCATGATAAAATCTTCCATCAAATAACCGTTCCCAATGTTAATATCCTCCTCACCTGCTTTTTCAAAGCCCGCTTTTTTATAGAAATTGACAGCTTTATTAAAACGGTTCACATTGAGCACAATTTTATCATTGTTGTTCTTCAATGCTTCTTTTTCAATTACCGACAGAAGCTTTTGACCTACGCCTTTGCCTTGCGCTTCGGGAACAACATATAATTTATGAACTTTCGCGGTTTCCGTATAGTAGTTGAGTTCATAGGATGCAAAGCCAAGAATATTACCATTTTCTGATGCCAAAAGAAAATGATGGTTCTTTATTAAAATCTGTTCTGAAAATGCCGCCGGACTATACATCATTTCGAGCATATAGTCAAGTTGCTCAGATGAAAGTATGGAAAGGTAAGTAGTATACCAGGTACGGTCAGCAATCTCACGAATAATATTATAATCTTCATATAAGGCTTTTCTTACTTCAATCATTTTTTTATTATTGAAAAAAGCCCGTAATTACTGGCTTTTATTATTAAGTAAATGTACAAAAAAATTATTGGCACAGTAATTGGATAAACCAAATCAAGTAACAATTTTTTATTCTATCAGGCATTAATTTACGCATCATGAAAACTAATATATTCCATACAGTCTTTTTCGCCCTTGCAAGCATTGGCGGAATATTTGCCCAGGATGTAACCACTGTGAGGGCAAAGTCCGACATCAGTGACAACCTCGACCTAAAAGCGGTGGCTTCAATATTTGGTGATTCACGCGACCTTGAAGATTTTGAGCGCAGGCTCAACGACCCGGACATACAGATATCCAACCTCGACCTTAATGGCGATAACCGCGTAGACTATCTTAGAGTAATTGAAGCTACTGAAGGCAATACCCACCTTATCATTCTTCAGTCCGTACTTGGAGTGGACACATTCCAGGATGTAGCAACAATTGAAGTGGAAAGGGACCGCAATAACAATGTGCAAGTACAGGTGGTTGGTGATGTTTATATGTACGGCGCTAATTATATATATGAACCGGTTTATGTTACAAGGCCCGTATTGTTCGACATCTTTTGGGTAAGCAGCTACCGTCCCTATTATTCACCCTGGTACTGGGGATATTATCCAAGATATTACAGTTACTGGGCACCTTATCCAATATACCGATACAGGAATAACTGCCATGTACATATAAATAGCAGGAACAGCTACCATTATGTAGACACAAGGAGAAGTACACGTGCTGTAGCAATGTATAGGGGAAGAAGATCCAATGCTTACGAAAGAGAGAACCCGGGACGAGGATTTAGCAGCAGGAACAACGGAGCATCGAACAGGTATGCATTAGAGCAAAGCCGTGGAGGTTCAAGATCGCAAAACGCTTCTTATTCTACAGGGTCATCACGTAGCTCTTTTACAAGTTCTTCATCACGCTCCACTTCGACAGGCACTTCAAGAAACACAAGTGTAAATACAGTTAGAAGCAGCGGAAATAACAATAGTGTTAGGAGCTCATCACCATCAAGGCAGGCTTCTACTTCTACCAGGTCGAACAGCGCTACTGTAAGAACATCCGGCACTCCGTCAAGAAGCAGCAATAGTACAACTGTCAGGTCAGCAGGGACAACACCGGCAAGGAGCCAGGCCACACCGGCAAGGAACAATTCATCTATTGAAAGGAATAACACTCCTGCCGTCCGCACACAAAATGCGCCGTCAAGAAGCAGTCAATCTGTATCTCCTTCAAGAGGCAGTGGCAGCTCAGTAAGAAGTACCCCTGCTGCAAGCAGGCAAAGCTCATCTGCACCATCAAGGTCGGGTGGCAGCCAGGGCGGTAGATCAAGAGGTTAAGTTAAGTTATATATTTGGAAAAGAGGTCGTCTAAATGTTTTAGGACGGCCTTTTTTGTAGCCTAAACAATCCGTTTTGTCTTTATCGCTTCTACCCATTCACCTTTACCACATACCGAACAGATACCAGATGTGGGTTCCAGGCGCTGGGTATTGGCACAAAAGGTGCAGGCATATATTCCGGCTTTAGGGATGTTTTTGCTTTTAAGCAAAAACAGCTGCGGCCGCAAGGGCAGGCCATACTTTACATCAGCATCATCATAGAAAAAAACACTGATTGCCCCATTTGTCTCTATATATGCGTTACGCACCTGACCCAGGTGTTCGATGGATTTCAGTCGCAATTCAGCAAAGAATTCGTCCTGTGCCAGGTCTTCCCTTTCAAAACTGGTTATGGAGAATTGGCCATCTTCAATCAGGCATTTCACCCGGCCTTCAATGAAATTCTCAAACTTTTTGCTTTTGCCCAACAACCATGTCACAGTTCTATACATTAACAAAATTATCAGGAAAACAAGTATGGCCGGTATCAACCCAACATCTTCATAAAACATTGGGTCACCTGCTGCAGACCCTAATGAAATAATAATGACCACCTCAAATACTGAAAGTTGCTTCACTCCCCTTTTGCCTGCAAATTTGAGCGTGAGCAGCACCACCGTAAACATTATAACGGTACGAAATATTACTTCAAAAAGGAATTTAAAAGGCAAGTCATTAAACAATAACCGCCTCCATTCGAATATATCTTCCATGGTATCAGAATAATCATCCTAAAATTAGCTGATTTTATCATTCAACGATTTTGCATTAACAAACTTTGGCAGAACTTTAATATCACGTTATAGCCAATTGCCCTTCATGCAGAGTAATTTTATGGTATCAAACTAAATATTAAAAATAAAACATTATGAGCAAGAAAGTAGCCATATTGGCAACCAATGGATTTGAAGAAAGCGAACTGAAATCACCAAAAGAATACCTCGAGGAACAAGGCTGGACAGCCGACATCGTTAGCCTGAAAAGTGGCACCATCAAGGCATGGGCCAACGGCAACTGGGGCGGCGACTACAAGGTTGACAAAACCCTTGACCAAGTGACATCGGGCGATTACCATGCACTTGTACTTCCGGGAGGTGTTATTAATCCAGACCAGTTAAGGAGAAGCGAAGATGCCGTAGCATTCGTAAAGAGCTTTTTCGACGAGAAGAAACCTGTAGCAGCAATATGCCACGGCCCGCAGATACTTATTGATGCCGAAGTGGTAGATGGCCGCGAGCTTACTTCTTTTTTCTCTGTTAAAAAGGACCTCATGAATGCCGGTGCCAACTGGAAAGATGCTGAAGTAGTGGTAGATAATGGCTTGGTAACAAGCCGTACCCCGGATGACTTGCCTGCATTTAATAAAAAAATGGTAGAGGAAATCAAAGAAGGAAAACACGAGCTGCAGCATTCATAAGAATATTTAAGGCTAATGCCTGATTCGATGAAAGCCTTCATGCCATTGCGTATGAAGGCTTTCTTTTTTAACTTTATAAAAAATATCCAAACAATGAAAATTAAACTATTAATCATTACCCTGATGATGGCACTACAGGTAAATGCACAACTGAAGCCTATAGCTTACAAAGAAGGCTCTCAAAAGCTAAACGGTTTTTCAGGAGTGCCGAAAAAACCACTTAAACAAAACCCAGGCATTCTTATCCTCCCGGCATGGATGGGCATCAATAACCATACAAAGGAAGTCGCGACTAAGCTAAACGAATTGGGCTATTACGCCTTTGTTGCCGATATTTATGGGGAGGGCAACACCCCCACTACCCCGCAACAGGCCGGTGAGAAATCGGGATATTACAAAAATAATCCTGAGCTCTACCAAAAAAGAATCAAGGCAGCCCTTGATGCGCTAATAGCCAGCGGCGCAGATAAAGACAATATTGTTGTAATAGGTTATTGCTTTGGCGGTACAGGAGCATTGGAAGCCGCACGGGGCGGGCTGAATGTAAAAGGAGTAGTTTCTCTTCATGGTGGGCTGGGCAAGGATGCCTCACGACCTAACGGGACAATAAAACCTAAAGTACTTATACTTCATGGTGCAGATGACCCTTATGTTCCACAAAAGGACATTGAAGCCTTCCAAAAGGAAATGAAAGATGGCAAAGCTGATTGGCAAATGGTATACTATTCCGGTGCCGTACATGCTTTTACTGAAAAAGAAGCCGGCAACGACAACTCTAAAGGAGCAGCGTATAACGCAACGGCAGACAAACGCTCATGGGAGCATTTTTTACTATTTTTAGAGGAGGTCTTCAAACAATAATTGCTGAAAATTACAATTTCAATTCTGGCAAATTGGTGTAATTCGTGTTACTTACATTTTACGTGTAACAAAACACTATATTTACTCTACTAATACCCAAAATAACCATCATGAGAAAAGCACTTTTATTAGCTTCACTGTCGCTGTTTGTACTTTCATGCAGTTCAGGAAAAAACACACCAAAGGATTATGCCAAGGCGAATGTCGAAAAATATATGAACTCCATTACGCCGGAAGACCTCAAAAAGCATCTCTTCATCGTTGCCGGTGACGAAATGGAGGGTAGAAATACAGGAGAGCCAGGCCAGAAAAAAGCAGGGGAATACCTTATAAAGCAATATGAGGCTAATAATATTTCTTTTCCTGAGGGGGCGGAAAATTTTTACCAAAAAGTGCCATCCGCATATATGGCCAAATCATTTAGCCCTAAACTGGGAGATTCTGAAAATATATGGGCCTATATTGAAGGAACTGAAAAGCCGGATGAAGTGTTAGTCATTTCGGCACATTACGATCATGTGGGCATGAAGAATGGTGAAGTATACAACGGTGCCGACGATGATGGCTCTGGTACAGTTGCCCTGCTTGAGATAGCTCAGGCATTTATGAAAGCAAAAGCAGATGGATACGGTCCGAAACGCTCTGTACTTTTCCTTCATGTTACCGGAGAAGAACATGGCCTGCATGGTTCACGATACTATTCCGAAAACCCATTGTTTCCTATAGCCAATACCATTGCTGACCTTAACATCGACATGATAGGCCGAAGGGATGATAATCACAAAGACAATGGCAACTATGTGTATGTTATTGGATCGGATCGACTTAGTACCGACCTGCATAACATAAACGAAGAAGCCAACAAAAAATACACAAAGCTGGATCTTGATTATAAGTATAATGACAGGAAAGATCCAAACCAGTTTTATTTCAGGTCGGACCATTATAACTTCGCAAAAAAAGGTATACCAATCATCTTCTATTTCAATGGTGTACATGCCGATTACCATAAGCCCGGCGATACGCCTGATAAGATTGAATATGACCTGTTAGCCAAAAGGGCACAACTTGCTTTTGTAACGGCATGGGAACTGGCCAACCGCGATAACCGCCCTGTGGTTGACAAGGACGGAAAATAATTGGCCCATTACAGTTTCATAACTTATTTTCAGTAAATTAGCAGGACAACCAACAAATTAAAATTATGAAAACAAAATTCTTTGCAGTTCTTTTTGTCTTGTTTGCGGCACAGTTTGTTGCGGCACAGGATAAAACAAATGCTAACGCCCGAACATCACGCGCCCTGGCAAAACAACAGGATTTTAAAACGTATCATGGTGCCTACTCGACCACCGGTAGTGAAGATATTATTGTGATAGTAGATGCAGGCGACAGGTTGCTCTGCAAGATACCCGGAAAGCCTTCCATACCCCTGGAATCGACAGGTACTCATCTCTTTAAATCCGAAAAGGAAGGGATTACAATCATATTCAACCCGGAGAAGAAACAATTCATAATGACCGAAAAAGGCGTAGCCCGTACCTATACCAAGACATAAGCCTGATTTAACAATAAGTAAGCCCAGCAAAACGCTGGGCTTAATTATTTATGATTATTACCAAATCTCCTGAAGGTTTTACATTACCTAACTGATCCAATCACGGAAATCGTTTACCCGCTCGCGGCTCACTATTACTTCATCGTCCTTATAGGTAGGCAGGATTACTTTGAGGCGGGAATTGGTATATACTACTATATCCTTGATGGCGTCGACCGATATGATGAACTTACGGCTCACGCGGTAAAACTTGTTCGGGTCAAGCTCATTTTCAAGCTGTTCCAACGTAGTTTCCAGCAGGTAATTCCTGTTATCTGTTGTATGAATGTAAGTTCCTTTATTTTCGCTGTAAAAGCATTCGGCATCCTCTACGCTGATCATTTTTAGGTGCTGCCCCATTTTTATCGTAAACCGCTTCTTATAGTTTTTCTCCTGGGGATTCGCCAGCATGCGCTTGATCTGGTCAAAATCCACCGAAAGCTGCTGGGGTTGGGGCACGCGTTCTTTAAACTTGTTTACTGAGGCCTCAAGATCGTCTTCATCAATAGGCTTCAACAGGTAATCAATACTGTTGAGTTTAAAGGCACGCAGGGCATACTCATCATAGGCCGTGGTGAAAATCACCGCGCTGCTTATCGGGATGGCCTCGAATATATCGAAAGAAAGACCATCGCTCAGCTGTATGTCAAGGAATATCAGGTCAGGCTGCGGATTTCGCTGAAACCACTCTATTGACTCTTCTACCGAGTGCAGCATGGTCCCTGCTTCGATGTCCAGCTTTTGTAATTTTCGTTGCAGCAGGCGTGCAGCAGGTTTTTCGTCTTCAATGATTATTACGTTCATACCGTTTATGATCAAATTACCATTCGATTTGTTTTTTACCCTTCTCTGCAAGGAAAGCATTGGCCTTGCTGAAATGCCTGTTTCCAAACCAATGCCCCTTATTCGCACTCAACGGCGATGGATGTCCTGATTCCAGTACCAAATGTTTGTCCCTGTCTACACGCGCACCTTTCTTTTTGGCCGGGCCGCCCCAAAGCAGGAATACTACATCTTTCTTCTCATCGGAAATCTTCTGGATAACGGCATCGGTAAAATTTTCCCATCCCTTACCCTGATGGCTGTTGGCTTCACCCTTCCTAACTGTAAGCACAGCGTTGAGCAAAAGCACACCCTGGCTGGCCCAGCGTTCCAAATTACCGTTTGAAGGAAAAGGTTTGCCCAGGTCGGTTTGTATCTCACGAAATATGTTTTGAAGCGATGGAGGCATGGGTATGTTGTCGTTTACCGAAAAGCACAAGCCATTCGCCTGCCCCGGACCGTGGTAGGGGTCCTGGCCGAGTATCACCACCTCTACCTTATCAAAAGGGCAATGGTCGAATGCGGAAAATATCTGCCTTCCGGGAGGGTAGCAGGTATTTTGGGCATATTCATCCTTTACAAAACCGATAAGGCTTTCAAAATAAGGCTTGTCAAATTCACCGGCAAGCACTTTTTTCCACGAATCGTGTATAGCTACGTTCATTGCATTTCAATTATACGCAAATATAAGCAATGGCTTGTATAGCCAATGTATAAAGCCTGCTTAAACTTTTCTGCCAAATGTTCAGCCACAGCGATTATGTAGTATTTTTGCATAGAATTTGCTTTACAAAAAGAATGATTACGATTACAGATAAGACACTTAAAGATTTAGAGTTTCATACTGTCCTTGAAACTGTGGCTTCAGGTTGCACTACCGAGCCGGGCCATGAAAAGGCGATGCACATTACCCCTTTTAAAAATAAGGAGGAACTGATGCAGGCCTTGCGGCAGACATCGGAATATGTTTCCTCGTTTGATAATAACAACGCCCTGCCCAATCATGGGTTTGAGCCGATTACCAACGAAATAAAGTTTTTGGCCATTGAGGATAGTTACCTCGATGCTTCGGCATTCCGTAAGATTGCCAACCTGTCGGATACGGTAAATACGCTGATAAAGTTCCTGGAAAAATTCAACGACTACTACCCTAACCTAAACGCCAGGGCTGAACAGGTGGAATATACCAAAGAGATTCTCAAGAACATTGACAAGGTAGTGGACAAGTATGGTGAAGTTAAAGATGATGCGTCTTTTGAGCTGGCCGGGATACGCCGTGAAATGGCACTAGTGAAAGGCCGCATCAACCAGAGTTTTGCCAGCGCGCTTACCCAATACAACAGCCAGGGCTTCCTGGACGATATAAAAGAAAGCGTAGTGGAAAACAGGCGGGTTTTGGCAGTATTGGCCATGTACCGACGCAAGGTCAAAGGATCCATACTTGGCAGTTCCAAAACAGGAAGCATCACTTACATTGAGCCAGAAGCTACTTTGCGACTGTCACGTGAGTTGAGCAATTATGAATATGAGGAAAAGGAAGAAGTAAAGCGCATCCTAAAGCAACTGAGCAATGCAATACGGCCTTTTGTGCCATTGCTATATGATTACCAGGATTTTCTGTCGGACATTGACGTAGTTTCCGGCAAGGCAAAATATGCCCGCAGGATAAACGGCTTGCTGCCGAACATTACCAACGAAAAAAGGCTTTATTTCAGGGAGGCCTACCACCCTATCCTGTACATCAATAATAAAAGAAAAGGTGAAACAACCTATCCCCAGACGATCGAGCTGACCCAAGAGAACAGAATCATAGTTATCTCCGGGCCCAATGCCGGAGGTAAGAGCATTACCCTGAAAACCATCGGGCTGCTGCAACTAATGCTTCAATGTGGCCTGCTGATTCCCGTACACGAACGTAGTGAAACATTCCTGTTTGACAGGATTATGACCGACATTGGAGACAACCAATCCATAGAAAATCACCTGAGTACGTACAGCTATAGGCTGAAAAACATGAATTACTTCCTGAAGAAGTGCAACGACAGGACACTTTTCCTGATTGACGAATTCGGTACAGGATCAGATCCGGAGCTGGGTGGAGCTTTGGCAGAAACTTTTCTCGAAGAGTTTTATCACAGGGAGGCTTTCGGCATTATTACAACGCATTACACGAACCTGAAGATACTGGCCAACGAACTGCCCTATGCAACCAATGCCAACATGCTTTTTGATGAAAAGTCACTGGAACCTATGTACAAGTTGATACTGGGTCAGGCAGGAAGCTCGTTTACCTTTGAGGTAGCACAAAAAAACGGCATACCCTATGGGCTGATTAACCGTGCCAAAAAGAAAATTGAAGGAAGTAAGGTACGTTTTGACAAGACAATCGCCAACCTCCAGAAAGAGCGCTCTAAGCTTGAAAAGACCTCGCAGATACTCAAAGAGGAAGAAATAAAGGCTCGTGAAGAGGGCAAAAAGATGGAGAACATCAACACCAAAATACAACAGAAGCTGGAAAGCTACCAGGAACTATATGATGCCAACCAGCGCCTGATTTACATGGGCCAGAAGATTGATGACATTAGCGAGAAATATTTTAACAGCAAGAATAAAAAGGAACTCATTGGCGAATTCCTGAAAATGGTAGAAATCGAGAACTCCAAGCGTAAGAAAGCCACACCAAAGGAAAAAAAACAAAAGGAAATTGTACAGAAGCAGGTCATTGCCGAAGTACAGGTAAAGGTGGAGGAAATACGCCAGGAGAAAAAAGAAAAGAAGATAAAGGAAAAAGCCATAGAAAAACCGAAAGCCATCCTCAAAGTAGGCGACCGTGTACGCATGCTCGATGGAAAATCGGTTGGTACCATCGATGTAATCGAAAAGATGAAGGCAACTGTAAACTACGGCATCTTTACCTCAAAAGTAGATTTGGAATCGTTGGAACTCGTGGAAGCGGCAAAGAAATAAACTATGGAAAACCTGCCCAAAGATAAAAAGATAATACTGTTTGACGGGGTATGCAACCTGTGCGATGCCACAGTCCAATTTATCATTAAGCGCGACAAGAGGGACGTGTTCAGATTTGTAGCGCTGCAATCGGACTTGGGACAACAAATCATAAGCCATATTGGCATAGACACATCCAAAACCGATTCGATAATACTTTATGAGCCCGGGCATGCCTATTACTACAAAGCAGAGGCTGCCATAAAGATTGCAAATCAACTGGGCGGAGTATTTCTACTGATGGGCATGTTTTCAGTATTACCTAATTGGTTGTCCAACAAAGTATATGATTATGTAGCCCGCAACCGCTACAAATGGTACGGAAAAAAAGACGAGTGCATGGTACCGACAGCGGAAATGAAGGCAAAGTTCCTGTAACAGTACTTCCTTTTCCGAAAGTGTATATAAAGAAAGAGCCCCGATAATCGGGGCTCTTTTATTTTATGGAAAACTGTAATTAGTTTTTCACGATTTTCTGAGTCATAGTTCCTTTGTCAGAAGAAACAGTCATCATGTAAACACCGTTAGCAAGGTCAGAAATGTTAACCTGAGCTTCAGTAACACCATCAAATTTAGCTGATTTTACAGTGCGTCCGTTAAGGTCAACGATTTGTATACCATTAACAAGGATGTTTTTGTTATTAATCACGTTGATAACATTTGTAGCAGGGTTAGGGAAAACTGACAGTTGAGACGCAAGGTTTTCATTTGTACCTGCAGTACCAGTTACAGTTACATTATCAAGAGTGATCCATCCGAAGTTCGCTGCAACCTGTGCAGGAGAGTTACAATGGAAACCAAGGAAATAAACACCTGTAGCTGATGGAGTGAATGTGGCTGTCTGTAGTGACCATTCAGTAGAAGTAGCAAAATCATTGTGCGTAGCAAGTGTTGTAGTTTGTGCAGCTACAGTAGCGTCGTTACCAACTGTAACTATAAGGTTGTTTACACCACCGTTACCTGCGCCTATCCTTTCACGAACATAGTAAGTGATAGTTACTTGTTGATTAGCAGTTAGATTTAATCCACGTGAGAACAACCATGAATCGATTGCAGTCGTGAATGCACCAACAGCCATACCTGTTTCACCTTCCTGCGGAGCCCATGCAGCAGATGTACCCACCATTGTGTCCCATGGTCCTGCAGCACCGGTAGTAGTAAATACTGACCAACCGTTAAGGCTTGGCGTTTCAAAACCATAAGTATATGGAAGGTTAGCAGGTTCAAAAACTGTGCTCCAAGAAATTGGACCTACAACTTCACTTTCGTTGCCTTCGCCACATACAGTTGTAATGTAGAATTCATAATCAGTACTTGGTGTAAGGCCATCAAGAGCAATTTGAGTTTCGCTAACCGTTTCAGTCATACCTGTACCAGGTGTAAAGCCCATCGGTCCGTACTCAAAAATATAACCCGTAGGAACTCCTAGTGACGGAGCATCCCAACCAATAGTAGCAGTTGTAGTTGTAGGAGCTGCAACATATTCAAATGTTTCAACACCAAAACATGAAGTTGGAGTAACAGTAACTTCTACACTGAAAGATGCTGCTGACCAACGGTCATCAAATGCGATGAAATAAACTTCACCTGCCGCCGCAGGGAAAGTTAAATCCGAAAGAAATGGCCCATTGTCAGGATCTACGTCGTCATTGCCTGCATAACATGTAAGGTCTTCGCAGGATCCTGTATAAACAGAAATCCTAGTATCACCTGTTACAGGATTATTAGCAGCAATATTTGTATTAATCCTGATTAGTGAGTTTTGGTCAGGAATGATATAATACCATTCTGCATTTGGAGCAGTAGCACCACTTTGCCAGCATCCGCCATTTGCAAATGTAAGATAGGTACCGTCAATAGCACCCACAACAGTTGTACCCGCAGTAAGCTGTAATGCATCGTCGCATGTGTTCTGTGCATGTACTGACATCAAAGAGCCGAAAAATAAGGCTCCTAAAAGTAAATGTTTTTTCATGATGATAATTTTAATTTTTCCCAAAAATAGGAAAAAATATATCATCTCCAACTTGTAGAATGAAAATTTAGCAAAAAAAACAGACCATAACAGCCTGTTTTTTTTATAATATTGAAAACTAATTAGTTTTTTATTATTTTTTTTGTCATACTTCCCTTATCCGAAGAAAGTGTCATTAAATATACACCTGCCGCAAGATCTGTAATTGTAACCTGAGTCTCAGTCACATTGCCGGCATTAATCTGTTTTACGGTTCTCCCATTTATGTCGCTTATCGAAATTCCTTCAATCAAAATATTATTTTTATTGGAAATAGTTACCACACCTGATGAAGGGTTTGGATATACAGAGAATTGTGATGCAAGATTATCATTTACACCTGCAACTGTCGCTGTAGTAACTTTAAAATCATCTACCATGAAAAAATACGCATTTACAGATGTGCAATGAATACCTACCCGGATAGTTTGATTAGCATAGGCATCCAGGGAAAAAGTTTTTAATTCCCACGTTGGGTAAGGCGCAGTAAGGCTGCCGGCTCCGGGCAATAATGTAAAGTCTGATGATGCTGAAGGTGCACCTGTACCCGTATAAATGCCCACCTGGTAGTTTTCAAGCCCATAACTGTTTGAAAGCGATTTCACCCAAAAAGTAAGTTCATTTGATGAAGCGCCTAAATTTAACGGCGGGCTTACTAACCAGTCATTATTAGGACCTGCGCCACCTTCCCCGTCACCTGGCATAACTGCCGCCCATGAACCCGCATACTTTTCACCTCCATGGGGATCAAAATTCCTAACCTCGTTTCCGGAAGTAGCATTAGTAACACCCGCAGCACTTGGGTTGAATACTATAAATGCCTGTGGGTCGTTTGCATTTTCCCACGGTATATCTGTTCCACCTGTATAGGTTGCAGAACCATCAAGATCAAGTGTGAGCCAATCTCCAATACCTGTGATGATAAAATCCTCATAGTTTTCAAATCCATCCTCAATGAGTACGGTTTGGGCACTCCCCTCAAAAACGGATCCTGACAATGCAATTCCTAAAAGTAGTAGTCTTTTCATAAATCCTGTATTTTGGTTTTCTCAAAGATACGATCAATTACCAAAAAGACAAAAAAAACAAAGGATAACGCATTCATTATCTTAATATTCTAAAGAATAATCTAAAAATTAACTATTTTAAAACTTTACAAAATAACATATCTGCTGTTTATAATTAATAAAGAATTATTTCAACAAATAAAAATCAGCCATTACTAACGCCGCCATAGCTTCAACTATAGGCACGGCCCTTGGCACCACGCAGGGGTCATGCCTGCCCCTGCCCTGCATTTCTACTACATTACCTGAACTATCAATGGTTTCCTGCTTTTGCATTATGGTTGCCACAGGTTTAAAAGCAACCCTGAAATAAATATCCATACCATTACTGATACCACCTTGTATCCCTCCCGAAAGGTTGGACTTTGTACTCCCATCAGGGTTAAAAATATCATTATGTTGGCTTCCTTTCATACGTGCACCGCAAAACCCGCTGCCATATTCAAAGCCCTTAACTGCATTTATAGACAACATGGCTTTACCAAGCTCAGCATGGAGCTTATCAAATACCGGCTCGCCAAGTCCCACAGGAACGTTTTGCAAAACGCAGGTAATGGTCCCGCCAACAGTATCACCCTCCTTGCGTACCTCCTTAATATAAGCCTCCATCTTTTCTGCAGTTACCGGATCAGGACAGCGGACAGCATTGTTTTCTGTCAATGAAAAATCCAATGCCTGATACGGTTTATCTATAAATATGTCTCCAACGGAAGACACAAAGGCATTGATAGTAATATCCGGAATAACCTGCCGGGCTACAGCCCCCCCCACTACCCTGCTGATAGTTTCACGGGCCGAACTCCTTCCGCCCCCCCTGTAGTCCCTTATACCATATTTTTTATCATAGGTATAATCAGCATGGGACGGCCTGTAAACATCTTTAATGTGAGAGTAATCCTCAGGCTTTTGATTTGTATTACTTACCAAAAATCCGATTGGCGCCCCTGTAGTCCTGCCTTCAAACATACCTGAAAGAAACTGTACTTCATCATCCTCTTTGCGTTGCGTTACAATTGCAGATTGCCCGGGCTTCCTCCTGTTAAGCTCATTCTGAATAGCCTCAAAATCCAATTCAATTCCCGGAGGGCAGCCATCAATGACACCACCAATTGCCGGGCCATGAGATTCGCCAAAAGTAGTCAGCCTGAATAATGTACCAAAAGTATTGCCTGCCATGAGTAAGTGTTTTTACAAAAATAGTCTTTCTTACAGAATAAAATATCACTAAGCTGCTTGAAAAAAAGGATTATATTCGCATAAACTTATACTTAACTAACCTATGAAAAAATTCGGATTATTACTTCTCAGCATTGGCTTTTTTGCCGTATCCTGCTCCAGTGACGACAGCAACGGCAGCAATAATAATGGCGATGCTACCAATTTCCTCCCCCTTGCAGCAGGTAATTATTGGGTATACGATGTGCCTGGCAGTATCCAGGACGGGAGGGACTCACTTTATGTTGCCAATGACACTGTAATTGGTAGCAATACTTACAAAAAGCTTAAGACCCGTTTCCTGGCTACAGGTTTCTTTTCAGGAGCCATGAGTAATAATGGTGTACGCGCATCGGGTGATGAATTGGTTCTTTCCGGAAGCGCTGCAATACCTTTTTCTGAAGATTTTCCGGCAACAATTGCTGTTTCCGACTTTACCATTTTTAAGCAAGGTGCTGCAGCAAACACACTGCTTGACGAAGTAAGCGGCACAATAACACAACAATACGAAGGAATACCCCTCAACCTAAATTATGAACTTGGTACTACAGCAAAAGAAAACCTTGCGACTTACAGTATTAACAACCAAACCTATACTAATGTAAAAAGAGTAGAAACTGTACTCAACCTTGAGATAACAGCCACAATTGAAGGCATACCTTTTCCTTTAACCATCATGTCTGCACAGGATGTAGTAATATCGAGCCAATATTACGCAGAAGGAATAGGCGTGGTTCACGTAGTAACCGATTTTCAGTATGAATTGGGGCAATTACCTTTCGAATTGCCAATTCCCCAAACCGGATCTGAAAGCCAGGAGGAAATATTAGTGGATTACAGTGTAGAATAACTTTTATCTGTCCATAAACAAAAGGCGCTAAAGCTTTAAGCTTTAGCGCCTTTTCTATTTCAATGATGAGGTGATAATAAAAAGTAAGATTAAGTTTAACAAAATCATAACTGTTAAAACATTAACAAAACCTGATTCTTACAAAAATGAGGTTTATAAATTTGCCTTAGTAAACAACTAATGGATCATTTATGAAAAAACTATTGTTATCTGCTTTTATGCTAATAGGATTGGCATTTAGCTCAAACGCACAGGACAGAAATGCACTAGGTTTGCGCCTTGGCGACAACGACGGATTTGGAGGGGAAATTTCTTACCAACGTCTTTTAGGCGACAACAACAGACTCGAACTTGACCTTGGGTGGCGTGATTCTAAACGTTATGATGCCCTTAAGCTTACAGGACTTTATCAATGGGTTTGGAACATTGAGGGTGGCTTTAACTGGTATGCCGGTGTAGGTGGTGGTGTAGGAACATGGGAATTTGACGACGTTCCTCCGGGATATGACGGAGATGATGACAGCGGTACCTTCCTGTTCGTGGCAGGTGACATAGGTATCGAGTACAACTTCGACATACCGCTACAGCTATCACTTGACTTCCGTCCAGAAGTTTACTTTGGCGATGACTTCCGCGAAGATGACTTCGGTCCGGATATCGCACTTGGCATAAGGTTCAAGTTTTAAGCTAAGAACAGAAAAAAAAATAAGGGGCTGTCTCAAAAGTGAGGCAGCTCTAATTTTTTAAACAAATAAGGGAGCCCGAGGGCTCCCTATATTCTGCAAGTTTGTTAACTTGCGGTGTGTATAATAAATCAAAAGTAATC
>NZ_JAPCHV010000017.1 GCF_026107645.2 Flavobacterium sp. MFBS3-15
AGACTACTTTTGATTTATTATACACACCGCAAGTTAACAAACTTGCAGAATATAGGGAGCCCTCGGGCTCCCTTATTTGTTTAAAAAATTAGAGCTGCCTCACTTTTGAGACAGCCCCTTTTTGTCGGGGTAACAACCTGCGACCTTCCCGCCGCTGCGGGACGCGATGACCGGACTACGCTACACCTCAAAGTTGAAATTTATATCTTCCAGGTATCTCCTGATGCCTCTTTTCTTAATTTTTGTTTCGAGTACTACTGCTTCCGGGCGTGACCCAAATTCAATGGTGTGAATTAAAACCCATGGAGTGCCGTATTTTGTTGATTTGTTTTGTCCTGAATTGTGCCTGTGTAATCTATCTTCTATATCGTTTGTCTGTCCTGCATAAAATTTGGACTTTGACTTGCTGTGTAAGATATAAACTGTGTACATAGGCAGGGCATTAAGTATAAACAAAAAATCCCTTCTGCAAACAGAAAGGATTTTGTCGGGGTGGCAGGACGACTCCAAAACACCACAAATACTTTTATATCAATAAATTATGTACGCTTCTTAAAAAACATTCACCGTTTTACTCACATGCCGATTTAATACGGTATATATTAACAAATTTAGATGATTTATTTGTGATTAAAAAATAATTTTTTTTTGATTAATCTTAACAAATGGTGTAAATACAAACCTTGACAAGATATCTTCTCCGCTGGAACGTTTAAACTCCTAAAGGATCTTTTGAGAAAGGTTGGTGGCAACAAAGAGTTCATTGTTTAATTGGAATGATGCGATTTTGTCTAATTTGTAGATTTTGCTTATAGATAAATGACTTTTAAATTGTAAATAGTTTGGTCCGGATATTATCAGTTAACTGAAGCTTTTAGAAGTTTATTTTTTGAGCTAATGGTAATGACAATCTCATGACCCGAAAACAAATTGCCATCATCAAATGATACCTTAAAACTACCATTTTTGCTGAAATCAATTGAGGTCGGGGTGATGCGTTGCAAAAATGTCTTTTCTGTATAAGCGGGTTCATTGTGGTCTAGCCAACTTCCATTTTTTAGAAGTAATAAATCATTGATAATCATTTTGCATACAGGTTCTTGTTGCTGTTCTAGCCAAGACAAAGATACATTTACCTTTTTCAAAAATGTGTTGACATCAATACCTTCTGCGTCAAACCAGAGTTCGACTTCTTTGCCCCAGAGCTGAATTCTAGCAACATAGTTTATCAGCTCAATGATATCACCCTGTTTACGAGGTTTACCAGTTACCAAATGACCGAATTCCTTTTCAAAATCAGGACTTAAGTTTACACCTAGTACTTCTGATTGATGCATTTTCTCGCTAAAATCATTTATTTGTAAAACAAATTGGCCTTGTGGATTGGGTGTAACTATTGGTTTCGTTACAATTGAATTGGCTAGATTTTTTTTCTTTTTTAAGAAGTCGAAGAATCCCATATTATTTATAAACGTTGTGTGTTAGTTAATGGCAATACTTTATTTTTCAGTTTTTAAAGTATAGAGCTTATAGATGAGAGGATTTCTCCACCCTGATAAACCTTTTCCAATTCAGCCCAATTTCGCTATTTTGTGCTGAGTATTGTTTATGAATTTGATACTGACATTAAAATTGTAACACCATTTATAATCATTAAGTATCATATGTACCGCAGACGATCCTCGCCAATTTGGCGACCGGTCATATACGACCATGCCTCAGCATAATTGATAATGTAACCTGAGAAACCTGCCAGCTTTAAAAGCAATACTGCTATCATAAAATGTAATCTCAAGGCAACATGTAATGCTTCACGAAATTCCTCTTGATGACCTACAGTTTTGAGAAAACTTCCATGAAGGTATCGGTTCCGGTCTTTTAAAAGGTTTTTTTCCTCTTTAGAGAGCATATATCCCAATTTTGTAAAAGAATCGCCAAGCTTATCAGCATTTGGTGGTGCATTAAGACGCTCAATATTTTTTGCGATTATATTCAGATTAAATTCATCGTCAGTCATCCTATAATCGGATTTCGTCTTCTTCGCAAGCTGAAGGACTTCATCAATAAATTTTCGGGCCACCTTCTTATCGCTTATGGGGTTGAACTGGTTTTTTGAAGCAGTGGCGTTTTCAGCAATATGACCGGTAATAGCTTCTAAAGCGACATAATAATTGGGAAGGCGTACTTCCAATGCCGCGATGTGACTTTGAAGGTAAATCAGTGCTGAGCGCTGCAACTTTTCGTTTTTGTATAACAAGGTTACCAAATTAGAAAATTTATCAGCAGGAAAATATAATAGCTTGTTGCTTAATTCCCTGATCCATTCCTGTTCGCCAAGCCCCGTAGCGTTACTACTATCCTGTTCGATATCGCTATGGATGCCGTACGCATTCGTTGTAAAGACAGGTTGTTGCGTAATTATACTCCCTCGCATTGAAATATAAGCCACCTGTAGAGGCTCAACCATATCGATGTCTTTATAAACCATAAAAAAAGCTTCATCATGTATGAGCCTACCTTTTAAGAATCCATAGGCAAGGAGGATACTGAAACACTGTTTCTGGAAATCTTTAAATAAAGCAGGTTCATGACAATCGAAGCAGATAAAATTTCCCTCGACAGTTGTATATCTGAAAAAATCAATTTTGTTGTCCTCTACGTTGACAGTCAGGAAATCAGCGCTTTTACCATGAGGATGATTGTACCATTTATGCGCGAAATCATTTAAGCTGAAATTATCCCCTTCACGCAATGGCACAATGCAACGAAGATAGTTGTTATCAAAATGTGATAAACCCTTTACCGTTGCAAGAGAAGTGATTTTTCCTGTTGCATGTTTTAGCATATTTTCATCATCGTACTTAAAGCCTGATACAAGGATATCCTGGCCAGTGATAAAAAGGATATTATTTGCTGCACTAAGTGAAATGAAAGCATCTTCAGGGAATCGGAATTCTTCATGTCGCTGAACCCCAGGGACTATAGGGTAAGAAACCGAGTACAGGAACTCGCCATCTCCTTTGGATAGTGCAACGGTTTGCCCGTCGAAACGATGGTTGCTGAGCGAAAACTTATAGTCCTGTGATGTTATAAGGGCATTAATTTTAGTTATAGAGGGAGCAAGCGTCTTGTAAGGAGGGATATACATACTTTTATTTTTCTTTCTTTTCTTAGTATTGGCCACATACCAAAGCAGTAAAGTTATGCCCGCAGCGCTGAACAGGAAATACCATTTCTTCATTTTCTAAAAACTGCTATAAGCAATATTGATTTTCATTGTTTTAGTAAAGTACAAATGTATATAATCAACTTTATAATATTGTAGTCGGTATAATATACTTTATTGTGTAGACGCTGCAGATTAATTTTTAACTAGCCTGAAGGTCAAATTAATCCTTGGCAACATCTCTTTCGATGATTTAGGTATATGATGCTCCCAAAAGGTATTGGTAGTACCAGACATTAAAAGCAATGTCCCATGATGCAGCGGTATTTCAACCTGACCAATTTCCTTGTTAGTCTTATGCCGAAAGCGGAATGGACGGGTCTGCCCAAAGGTCAAGGACGCTATATTGGGATTGCTACCGATCTTATGTTCTTTATCCGAATGCCATGCCACACTGTCATTTCCATCACGATATAAATTTAAAAGTACTGCGTTAAATTTAAGTCCGGTTTCCTGTTCCACTTTTTGCCGAAGCTCTAAAAGTTCAGGTGTCCAAGGCAATGCATTTTCCCCGGCTTCTTCCTGCTCGCCATACCAAGCAATCATTCGCGGTGCCGTCACCACCTTATCGTACATGGGCATTTGGTAACCGTGCCATGGTGTGTTGCGAAGTAACTTGGTGTAGTAATTATCAGCGTCTTCTTTTGGAATGAAACCATCATACTGCATTAGTTCTAAGTCCGGCAGGTCAAAGTATTTCTTGGGGCTGGTGCCCACTATAAAAAGATCGGTATCGTTAAAGAGTGTCATAGTTGTATTTTCAGTGGTTGAGGTCGCTTCAGGCTTGAAGTCAATATTTCCTATAGCCTGTTGTCTTTTCATCCTGCTTTTTTCTGATTAGTCGTATTCATTTTATGCCTTGGCAGGTTAATCTCCTGCTCCTGTGGATATGGCTCACGGTGTGTCATGGAAACATCTTCACGAAGCCTTTCCTGCGTGCGCATGCTTTCGGCATCAGATTCCCTGTAACGCGGGTCGGCAATAAATGGCATTTTCTCCATTTTGGAGATAGTAATCGTAGGAAAATGATAATCCACTTCTACCGTACCCAATAATAAATAGCAGCCACCACCTTTAAAAGGATATTCTTTCAGGCTACCTGTAAAATGGGCTGTATCGAAAAACTCCCCGTTAGCATCGATCCATGTGCCGAAATACATGGCGCCCATTTTGGTAGGTACATGCTTGCGTGACACCAGGTACGCCAGCATCTTTACCTGCTTCTTATGGTGATGCACCAAATCACATGCCAGAACATCACCACGGTAACTGGTTTTCAAAAGATTAAAGGGCGTTACCGATACCGGAAAGCCTAAAAGTTCAATCTCATCAAAAGCATCTTCAAAGGGGGAGCGTTTCAGTTCCGGAAGCTTGTATTCGCGAACGGGTTCCGGCAGCAGCTGCGGCTGGCGGTGCTCAGGCTTAAAGTTCATCATGATACGGCGGGCTGTGACCAAAAGCTCATTTTTATTTTTACCAGTTGAACGGAAGGCCCCGATATAAATTAAAAGCTGTATCCCCTCAATCCCGATAGGGACACGCTTGATGAAGTCTTCCAACGAATTGTATTTTCCGTTAGCCAGGCGTTCCTCCACAATACATTTTGTAACCTCCCCCTGCAACCCCTGAAGGTGCATGAAGCCCAAATAAATATCTTTGCCATACAACGTAGTCTCCACCTCGCTCTTGTTTACACAGGGATTATGGATAGCAGCACCTGACATCCGCGCCTCATGGACATACACTTCGGTACGGTAAAAGCCGCCCTGGTTGTTAATAACCGCGACCATGAACTCAACAGGATAATGTACTTTTAGGTACAGGCTCTGGTAGCTTTCTACGGCATAGGATGCCGAGTGTGCCTTGCAGAATGAGTATCCCGCGAAGGACTCTATCTGCCTGTAGATCTCCGCACTTAACTGCTCGGGATGTCCCTTGGCTGCGCAGGAAGCGAAAAAGTTGTCCTTAACCCGCTGCAATGCCGCTTTAGAACGTCCCTTACCGCTCATGGCCCTGCGCAGGATATCCCCGTCGGCTGCTGCCAACCCGCCGTAATGCAGGGCGATCTTGATCACATCTTCCTGGTATACCATAATGCCATAGGTTTCACCAAGTTGCTCCTCGAAAACCGGATGGAAGTATTCAAACTTATCGGGATAGTTGTGGCGGAAGATGTACTCCTTCATCATCCCGCTTTGGGCCACGCCGGGGCGTATGATCGACGAAGCGGCTACCAGTACTTTGTAATTGTTGCATTTCAGCCTCCTGAGCAGCCCTCGCATGGCAGGGCTTTCAATATAAAAGCATCCAATCGTTTTTCCCCTGCCCAGGTACTCATTACACGCAGCTTCGTCTTTTGAAAGGGACGTATCGCGGATATCCACGGTAATGCCGCGGTTTTTTTTGATGAGCCTGACCGTATCATCAATATGCCCAATCCCCCTTTGGGAGAGGATGTCGAACTTATCAAAGCCGATCTCTTCTGCTACATGCATATCAAACTGTACGATTGGAAAACCCTTGGGCGGCATTTCCAACGCGGTGAAATCCGTTATCGGGTCTTCAGAAATAAGAATACCGCAGGAGTGCATCGAGCGCTGGTTGGGGTATTTCTCCATCATCATCCCGTACCGGTGCACCAGCCGGACCACTTCATTCTTATCATGTTGGTCCATGGCGGTACCCGATAAGGCATCCAGTTCCTCTTTCGGGAGGCCGAAGACTTTACCCACTTCCCGAAAAATGGATTTGTACTTGAACTCGACATTCGTGCCGCAAAAGGCCACATGGTCGGCACCATAGCGCCTGAAGATATAGTCCAGTATCACATCGCGCTCCTTCCAGGACCAGTCAATATCAAAATCCGGCGGGCTTTTGCGGTTCAGGTTCAAAAAGCGCTCAAAATACAGGTCCAGTTCCAAGGGGCAAATATCGGTAATACCCAAGCAGTACGCTATAATACTATTGGCTCCGCTGCCACGCCCGATATGCAGGAATCCCATCGAATTGCTGTAACGGATAATGTCCCAAGTAATCAGGAAATAACCGCTGAATTCCAACTGGTGAATCACCGCGAGTTCCTTTTCTACCCGTTCCCGCGCCGCAACATTATCGGTGCCATAACGTCTTGCCAGTCCCTGATATGCCAAGCTGGTCAATAATTCGAGGTCGGTGTCACGGTTGGCTGTGTAGTGTTTTTTATTCCTGGGCACGCCGAATTGGTACTCAAAATGGCAGTTGTTGATAAGGGCAAACGTATTTTCTATGATCTGCGGGTATTGGCTGTAACGTACCATGATCTCTTCCGGGGGCGCCATCTGCTCATCCGCACCGCAATAGTCAGAAGGGGTTAGTTTGCTTCCCAGCGTGTTGAGGTCAATAGCCCGCAATATCCGGTGCAGGTTATACTCGGTCTTGCTGCGAAAAGTTACCGGCTGCAGCACCACCATTTTAGAAAGCCTGCTTTTCCATTCGGGGCGGATCAGGAGCGAGAGGTTTTCAGGTCGGATACCTATAAATTCATACTCCCTCAGGGTATCCGGTACATTCTCAACAGGATAAATAACAACTACCTCTTTTAAACCGGGTGCGATGGAAGGCATGGGCAAACCTTCCAGGTTGTATTTGGTGCGATAGCGGTTGACCTCCCCAATCCCGGGACGGCTCTTTGCAAGTGCGATATAAAGCAGTTTGTGCCCCTCCCGGAATTCCATACCGACCAGGGGCTTTATATCCTCCTCCTTACAGGCTTTATAAAACTCATAAATGCCGGTCACCGTGTTGATGTCCGTGAGTGCCATAGCTGTAACACCAAGGCTTTTTCCCTGGGCTACCAGCTCGCTGACCGGGATGGTACCATAACGCAGGCTGTGAAAAGAATGGCAGTTAAGGTACATACTTATAGCACTTTTGATTGAAAGATACCACTGCCGCGCATTACCGCATTAGTACCAAAACGGTTTTTTATTTTGTCCATCGCCTGATACAAAGACATCATTTCCTGTGTGTCCTCAAACAGGTTGATCTGATAGGAACCCCGCACCAGTTTGCTGAAGCGGACCCCTACCAGGCGCAGGCTCATACGGCGCTGGTAAAGTTTCCCGAAGGCTTCGAGTACGGCTTTAGTGAGCGTATGGTCGGACGAGGTATAGGCTAAGGTGACCTGCCTTGTCTCAGTATCGAAATTGGAATACCGGATCTTTACGGTCACGTTTGAGGTAAGCCAGCCCTCGCTGCGGAGCTGGTAGGCTAATTTTTCCACCATGGTGCAGAGCACGGACCGCAGGAATACCATGTCTGTAGTGTCCTGGTGGAAGGTATCTTCGGTCGATAAAGATTTACGTTCCCGATACGGCTCCACCGGGGTATTGTCGATACCGTTTGCTTTCTTCCACAATTCAATACCGTTCTTGCCGATCATCTCCTGCAGCACATTTACGGGCATTTCGGCAAGAGTCTGTATGTTGCGGATAGCGATACGGGACAGCAACTTGAAAGTAGCATCACCTACCATCGGTATTTTACGGATCGATAAGGGATTTAAAAACTGCTGTACCATGGGCTGCGGTATTTCCAGGTTGCCTTTGGGTTTCCCTTCCCCGGTCGCGATTTTGGATACCGTTTTATTTACCGAAAGCGCAAAGCTGATCGGCAGGCCGGTTTCACGGGTGACGGTAGCGGAAAGTTCATTCGTCCATTTATACGAACCGTGAAACTTATCCATGCCGGTGATGTCGAGGTAAAATTCATCGATGGAGGCTTTTTCCATGACCGGTGCCCGCTGCTCTATAATTTGTGAAACGGTATTGGAATAGCGGGAAAACAATTCCATATCACCCTTTACGACTTTCGCCTCAGGGCACAGCCTGAGGGCCAATTTAATTGGCATTGCGGAATGCACGCCAAACTTCCTTGCTTCATAAGAACAGGAAGCCACCACGCCGCGGTCACCACCGCCGACAATCAGGGGAATACCTTCTAAGGCACTGTTTTGCAGCCTTACACAGGAAACAAAAAACGTATCAAGGTCCATGTGTACCACCGAGCGTTCCATAATCATAGCATTTAGTACCGAACAAAATTAGACCAGATTAGAACAAAATAATATATATTTGCTGTTCCAAATAGCAACAATTCGCGTATGTCTTTATTTTCCGACAACATCAGGTTCCTGAGGATCCAAAAGAACATTTCCCAGGAAAAGCTTGCCTCAGCGCTGCTAATCGCGCGTGCACGTTATGTAAAGTATGAGTCCGGGACTTCTGAAGCCCCCTATGATATACTGAAACGCATCTCCAAATTTTACCATGTGAGCATCGACCTGCTGCTGAATGTCGACCTGCGCAAGATCGATATGGATGGGCTGCTGAAACTTGAGGACAACCGCATATTGTTACCTATTACCATAGACGCGGGCGGGGAAAATACGATAGAGATCATACCCCAGAAAGCTAAGGCGGGCTACCTGAATGGGTATAGTGACCCCGAATTCATCGAAGGGTTGCAGCAAATATCATTGCCTTTCCTTAAAAACGGAAAGTTCAGGGCTTTTCCCGTGTCCGGGGACTCCATGCCGCCCCACAGGGATGGCTCCTTCATTATCGGAAAGTATGTGGAAAGCCTTGGGGAAGTACGCGATGGCAGGACCTACATCCTTTTAACTAAAAACGAGGGCATTGTATACAAACGCCTGAATAAGAACGGCAAGAACAGCCTGGTACTGAGCTCCGACAATTCCTTCTACGAGCCGTATTCGGTCAGGGCTTCCGATGTATTGGAAATATGGGAATATGCCTGCAGCATCGCGACCAATGAATTTGAGCCGGACAGCCTGGAGCCGCAAAGCATCCGCGATATGTTTAACAGCCTCCGTAATGAGATAAAAGCTTTGAAGCATTTACAATAATCAGATTGATGACTACAACTATACGCTTAAGGATACCAAAGGATATTGATACCGCTACCGAACGAAAAATACGCAAGCTTAAGGGAAGCCTCATTGCACAGTCTTTCACCGATATCATCCATTTTGATGATGATGGGGAAGATTTTTATATCCATTATTTTACCACGCCTTCCATAAAAAAGAATGATGTCATTACTTTTATCTCTTCATTTCTAATCGAGGAAGCACTTACTGACGTTGCGACGATCCTGTAAATCTTACTATGATGGCATAAGCAGTATTACTTTTTAAATGACTGTTTATGAGTGATTTTGGCTTGTTTTGGCGCAGTAATTTCACGCTCGTAGCACTTACCTTGCATATAATAAAAATATGCCGGGAAGATGAAAGCTTCGCTTAAACAAAATATTATAATAGCTGTTTGCCTGCTCTATACACTGCTCTTCATTTATGCAGCCACTTCAAAATTACTGGACTTCAGCAACTTTCAGGTTCAGATTGCCCAATCCCCTTTATTAAGTGCCTATGCCGGTATTGTCGCACCAGCTGTTATACTGGTTGAGTACGGTATTGTTTTTCTACTTTGGAAACCTGCGTTGAGAAAAATTGGGCTTTACCTGGCGCTGGGGTTGATGAGCGCATTCACCATTTACATTTACCTTATACTGAATTATAGCGACTTTATTCCTTGCTCCTGCGGAGGGATACTGGAGAAAATGGGATGGACCGAACATTTTATATTCAACATCGTGTTTGTAGTGTTGGCGCTGGCTGCTCTGCTACTAAGCCCGACGCCCGGCCATAAGCAATCGTGGAGGACCATACTGTTCCCATTACTTAGTGTACTTACCGGTACCTGCTTAGTAGTTGTACTGTTTCTTTCTTCAGAACATATCATAAAACGAGAAAATAATTTTACCCGCCGGTTTTTACAGCACCCGGTGCTGGAGGATAAAATTTATGACCTTAAATTTAACTCTTACTATTTTGCGGGAAGCCATGAGGGGAAGATATACCTTGGTAATTATACGGCGCCTAACATCCTTACCATCATTGACAGTTCCTTTACCCGGACACATAGCAGGACTATTAAGCTTGATGTATCCCGGCAACCTTTCCGTTCCGCAAAAATAAAAGTGGAATATCCGTACTTCTTTGTGTATGACGGAAGCCTACCCGTAGTCTTTAAAGGCCTGTTGGATACTATGGAAGCAAAAAAGACGGCTATGGATACTTACTTTAGCCAACTGGAAATAATTACGCCCAATTACTTCGCATTTAAGACACTCAGCAACCGTGAAAAAACCAATATACTGGGGACGGTAGCTTTAAAAGAGGTGCCTGATGTTTCACTTCATTACGACCTTTTGGAGAAACAGGCTCACGGGATTTTCGACACCGATGGTCTGTTGTTACGCGACAGCAGCAGGGATGAACTGATTTACGGTTACTTCTACCGGAATGAATTCCTGGTTATGGACCGGAGCCTGAAGCTTATACGCAGACTTAATACCATTGATACTGTCTCCCGGGCACAGGTAAAGGTAAGGCAGCTGCCTGACGGCACCTATAAGATGGAAGCGCCGCCCTTACAGGTAAATAAGAACATGACCGCTTACAACCAGGTTTTACTGATTCAGTCCAACCTTATTGGGAGGTATGAATCGCGTGAAATATGGGAGAACGCCTCAATAGTGGATATGTATGCCACTGATGAACAACGCTATTTGGGTAGTTTTTTTATAAATGACCGCGGTAAAAATAAAATGGCCCAGATGCTTTTGACGGATAGGTATTTTTACGCCTTGTCCGGCAATGAAATACTTCGTTACCGGTTGCGCAACGATATTGGGGTATTTCAGAGGGGGAAGCCGAAAAACCAATAGAGTAGGCAGAATAATTAAATTTTACGATCATGAAAACGCTAAGAGGATTTCTTTTACCGGCTGTAATCATTACAGCAGGCGTGGGCGCGGCCTTCGCCACAAGTAAACCTGCTAATACAGCAGCAGTACCGGAAACAGGCTATTATTTTGATAATACTGCCCCGATGGTCAAATGTATCAGTACTTCAGTACAGTGTGAACCTGCCGGGAGTACACTCTGCACCTGGAGGGATGCCAACAATGTGAACCACAACCTTCGGAAAAAGGTGAATGATGCAACCTGCGGCTTACCGCTATACAAGATTTAACAAAAAAAGAAAAGGGAGTTATGCTCCCTTTTCCATTTCTTTTTTGATCCACTCAATATCCTGCTTTCCTTTCAGGTGGTAGTCAAACCAATCCATAATGCGGACCGATAAATCCTTACTTGCCTGCGGGTTTACCAGCGCATGGCCCTCCCCAGGATAAAAAAGCGCAATAGCTTTTTTGCCGTTCCTGCGCAAGGCATTGTAGAAGGTGCGGGTTTCTTCCCACTTTACATTCTCATCCTCAAGCCCCGTCCACAGCAGTATGGGCGTTGTTATTTTATCCACCTCATACAGGGGATTATTTTTGTAGTATATTTCCTTGTTTTCAGTGAAAGCACCATTCATATAAAACTGATGGGTTTCATAGCGCCAATAGGATGGCCGTACAAAGTTGATGTTAAAGCTATGGTAGTTATGTATAATATCGATATTGCCGCATCCGGAAACATAGGCCGAAAAACGTTTGGATTGGGTGGCAATAAAGTTGGCCTCATAACCACCGAAGGAATGCCCTATCAGGCCAATCTTTTGCCTGTTTATTGCTGAAACAGATCCGAGCGCATCCAACGCATTGTTAACACACTGTAGCGCCCCAAAACCCGCCCCGTCATCTCCCGCGGTAATATCAGGAAAGAAAACAAAGTACCCGTTTTCGATGAGTGCACGCGTGTTAAACCCTTCGGAATCGCTAAAGGACAGTAACAGGTAGGTGTGCTTACGGTATCCCTCTAACTGATAGATATATACGACCATCGGATAGCTTTGGTCCGGGTCATACCCTGCGGGATAAAATAATGTGCCTTCTATCATGTTTCCTTTACTGTCGGGATACTGAACAATTTCCCGTTGTAAGCGGCCAGCACCAACATCGCGCCAGTCATTACAGTACACCCTTTGGGATTTGTTTTCCCTTTTATACACCAGCCTTGGCGGGAGGTTAAAATTTTGTTCAAGGTAGGCGATATTGTTGAGCTGCGTATCAAACTTTATATTGGTGATCAGGTTTTCGGTCGGTGCTACCAGAACCTTCAATTTACCGTTATGGTATTTAGCATAGGAGGTAACTCTAGCCCTGTCTTCAGTTAGTTTTAAGAGCAGCCCGCTTTGCGTGCCTACCGTATTCTGGTAAAAATTGTAATTGGTGAGCCAGGTGTTTTCTCCATTTACAATCGATACCGTCAGCCCTTCCTTGGTAATCAGCTTCGAAAGCACTGATTTTTGAATCTGGTACGACCACAGACCGCCATCGCCTCCAAAGTAGATGGTAGTTTCATCTTCTGTAAAGAAAGGCACCTTTAGGGACTGATTTCCAAAAATTGTTTGTTTGCCAGCTGCCAAATCATAAAGTGTCCATTGCCCGTCCTTAGGCGCCAAAACATAGTTTCCCTTACCTGACACATAAATCTCCGGAGAAAAAATATCAACAGGCCTGCATGTATCGGTTTGACAGACATTAAGTTCGATATCGGGCGCATTGGCAATATACTTATTAAGCAGGAAGCGGTTATAAGCAAGTATGTTTTCAGTGCTTCCGGTATTCAATACCGTATATTCCTTATCGCTTGCCAATTCTCTGATTGCCTTTTTTTGGGGTTCCCAAAGGTAATAGCGCTCTTTGCCGCGATGTTCGTATTTATTTTCAAGGTCCCGGTCATTGGTGTACCAGATATCGACAACCTCCTCCGCTTTTTCCTCCTTTGACCATAACTTGAGGAAATAAGTGCCTTCAGAAGCTGTCTTTTGAACATAAGCGGCATCGAAAGCTACCGGTATAATATCGCTGAGTACATATTGCTTACCTTCTGAAAGGCAATACAAAAAAGGTTGTCCCCCAACTGTCCGCTCAAAAACCAAGAGTTCCGAATCCTGATATCCCGGTACTACATACTGTATACTTTTTGTTGTCGCATGCACCGGAACAGCCCCCTTGCGGTCCAGTAGGAATATATTTGATACTGTATCACCTTCCGCTTTACCAACCACTACAACCCTGCCTTCGGACAACAAATCGTATTGTATCACATGATCGATAGATCCCAACGCCTTCCCGTTACGGTCATATAGTTCCAGCCTATCCTGCTTTTCCTTGCCGTACCGGATAACGAAAATTCCGTCTTTCCCTACCGCTTTTACTTCCATGGCATTGTCAAAAAAAAGGCTGCGGTGCCTCTTCATATCCCACAGTTCTGCCTTACCATCTGTTGGTGGCAGCAGCATCAGGCCTGATCCCAAAAAAAAGTATTGTCCCAGGACCGCCTTTTTCCCAAGGGCTTTACTACTGCCGGTACCAAATACTACCAGCGTGTCCTGGTTTTGTTCGTAAGCGATCCGCGCGGCGCAATGCTCCCCATCAGGGCTCAATTGAGGGGAATCAAACCAGTTGAACTTTTCCGAAAGCGCTATCGCATCCTGATAACGCCCTTGAGCCACCATGCCCTGTATGCCGAAAAGGACAAGGGCAGCTGCCAATACTAACTTTATCCTATCAATAGTTTTCATTTTGTGGTGCAAGGTTTGGGTTAAGAAGCAATTCATTCTGAGGGTACGGCCATACGCTTTTATGGGGCTCCCAGTTAGGCTTTACCATACTAAGCTGTCCAAGCCTGCCGTTCCTTTTGAGATCGGTGAAACGGATGCCCTGTTCGGTAAAGAATTCACACCTTTTCTCCTGTAGTATGGCATCGAGCAATGCTGTGGGATTTGCTGGCTCCAGCGCCGTAAGCCCTGCACGGAGCCTTGTGGCGTTCAGGTAGGGTAGCGCATCACTGACCCGGTTTTGCATTGCCAGGGCTTCCGCCAATAACAGGTACACTTCTTCCAGCCTGAAGACAACGGAGTATTCGGTCGTGTTGCTGCCGGAGAGGTTCTTGTATTTGAAAGGGCGGTAATACTGCTGCCCGCCAACGGTAACATCTGCCACCCAAAGGCTCCGCCTGAGGTCACCCGGCTCAAAGGCAGCAATAAGGTTTTCCGATAAAGCATAGGCCGATGGCGGCGCGTTATCGAAATAGTAGAAGGATGCCTCCTGAGTGGAGTCGCCGGTGTATTGCGGCTTTATCTGCCACAGGATATGGCTGCCGGTATAGTTGAATACCTGGTTGATGTCCGGTTGGAATTGATAGTCGGGGGATTGCAGTATCTGAAGTGCAACTTGCTCGGCTTCACTATAGCGCTGTTGCGACATATATACTTTGAGCAGTACCACCTCTGCTACTTTACGGTTCGGGTAAATCCGTGACGCGTCACGATAAGCATCGGTTAATAACCCTATCGCATGGCTTAGGTCCGCTTCGAGGTTTGACAATACCGCTGCCGAGGCGGTTTTAGTCAGTGAGCGGTTAAGTTCATAGTCCGTTGACCTCGTGTAGGGAACGGCGCCGAAGAGCTGCTGTAAATTAAAATACAGCATCGAACGTACGGTCAGTGCTTCCCCGATCACCTGATCCCGGTCCGCCTGGGATAGCCCTACAGCGTTTTCAGCACCGGCAATAATCGCATTGGCAGCGTATATCTGGCGGTACGTGTTGTTCCACACCGTTTGTATTACACTGTTAGTAGGCAACTGTGTATTTGATGCAATGGCTTCATAGCCGTTAAGGTCGTTGAAGTAACAATCCAGTTCATCTGCATAAGAACCCAGTAAGGCACCCGTGCCAAAATTGTTGCCGGAGAGCAGAGACTGCGTGCGCAGGTCGCTGTACAGGCCGGACAGGGCGGCATAGGCCGTTTGGGCATCTGCGAAGACCTGCTGCGTCCCCAATTGGTTGTTTGACATATCCACCTCAACCATTTCCTCACATGATGCCGTGCCAAGCAGCAGGCAGGTTAGTAATAGTTTTATAGTAGTCTTCATCTGTATCATTGTTTAAAAATTTAATTGTACACCGAAAGAAACGGTCTTGAGCGGGGGGACAAAACCGAGTTGCGTAAACTCAGGATCCAGCCCGAAGTATTTTGTAAAAGTCAGCAGGTTCTGCCCCTGAAGGTACAGTACAGCATCACTGACAAAACCGTTCACCGGCAGCCTGTAACTCAGCTGTATGTTCTTAAGGCGGATAAACGAAGCATCACTCACTGCCGCTGTACTTTCCATGAAATAGCCGTGCAGCTGGTTCTTTACAGGATCTGCGCCCGAGGTATAAGGCATGTAGATACCCGAAGGGTTTTCGGGTGACCAGACATTACCCACTTCGACTGGCTGGTTGTTCATACTACCCGGAGTGGGCATCATACTGTTATAATTCCACTGTCTTTGTTTTACGAACTGAAAAAGGAAAGCAAGGTTCCAGTTCTTATAAGACAGGTTATTGGAGAAGCCGCCAAAGTACCGGACACCAACATTTTCGGTAACTGTGTTGTCATCGGGAGCGGTAATTGTCCCATCTCCATTCTGGTCGGTAAACCGGTAGAGGCCTGTCTGCGGGTCAATGCCTTCAAAATTGTATAGCTTCACAATGGAGACCGGCTGCCCGATCACATAGCGGTTGGCATAGGTCGATCCTTCCAGCCCGGGGAAGGCTATTAGTTTATTCCGGGGAATACTTAGGTTGACCGAAGTCTGCCACCTGAACGCAGCCGAGCGGAGTGCGTCAAAGGAAGCCTCAATTTCCCAACCTGTATTTTCCACTGTTGCCGGCAGGTTCGCCAGTATTGTTGCAAAGCCTGTTGTACCCGGCAGCGGGATCCCGACCAGCTGGTTTCCGGAGCGGTTGCGGTACCATGCCAGCGATACATTCAGGCGGTCCTCCCAAAGGCCAAGTTCCAGCGCAGCCTCCAGCTTGGTTGTCTTTTCCCAACTGAAATTAGGGTTGTATAGCCGCGAGGGCAAAAGCCCTGTATAATTCCCGTAGAGGTTTGGGGAAACCTGATAGGTGTCCAGGTATTGATAGTCCCCGATCTGGTCAGAACCTGTAGTGCCGTAGCTGCCCCTAATCTTACCATGGCTCAGCCAGGAAGAACCTTCAAAGAAGCCTTCCCTTGAGAAAAGCCATGCGGCGCCAACCGCACCGAAATTTGCAAAACGGTTGTCAGGGCCAAAGCGGCTCGAACCGTCCCGCCTTCCGGTAATGTTCAGGATGTATTTTTGCCTGAACTTGTAATTGACCCTTCCAAACACCGCGGCATATTTATACTCGGTACGGCTGTCCTGTGATACGACCTGCGTGGTTGCGGCAGAAAGGTTGCTAAGCAGGGCATTACTCTGAAAGCCGTACCCTTCTGCATTCAACACATCGCTCGTGGTTTGCTGGAATGTACTTCCGATAAGGAATTCAATAGCATGATCCCCAATACCCAAATCGTACTGCAATTGCGGTTCCAGCAAGTAGGAAAACCTGTTTTGGGTGCCTTTAAAAGCCATCGAGTTGGCAGATGTCAAGCCATATGCGGGGTTGTACATCGTATGCGGCCTGAGGGACTTTTCAGAAAAAGCCAAGTAGTTTATGCCCCCGTTTAATTTAAGCTGTAGTGCAGGCAGCAGTTTATAGGACAGGTTAAGGTTTGTATTGAAACCTTTACTTTCATAGGAATACTTGCTCTCAAAAGCAGCGACAGGATTGGTAAACGTATTGTCCTCCCAGTTGAGCGACCCATCCTGACTGTACAGCTGGGGCGCATTGGGGCTAAGGTATAATGCCTGACGGGTAAAGTCATCATTGACCACATTGTTGCTCTGCGCGGCAAATAACCCGGAGAGGTTCATGCGGAATTTGTTGTCTGTCGAGTGATGCCGTATGTTGGTGGAAAGGTTACTGGTCCTGTACTTGAAATCATCTGAAAAGACAGTGGTTTGCTCATTGTGGCTGCCACTTACTATAAACCCGGTATTCTCGCTGCCCCCATTTATGGAGAGCTGCAATGACGAAGTACTGGCGGTCCTTCCAATGAGTTCCTTTTGCCAGTCGGTATTACGCTCCTGGCTCCATGTGCCATTTACATCGTAGGCATAATCCGGAATTTCGGTGATATTATCATTGGCAAAGGCACTACGCCGCATTTCGAGGTACTGCCGAGTATCCATCATGTCCATATGCGAGGCCACGCTGCTTATGCCGTAGCTTGAATTCACGCTAAAGGAGGTTTTGCCTGCTTTCCCTCTTTTTGTGGTGATGAGCACCACGCCGTTACCGCCACGTGACCCGTAAATGGCCGTAGCATCGGCATCTTTGAGTACCTCGATGCTTTCAATATCATTGGGGTTGATGGCATTCAGGGGATTGACGGCTCCTCCCGGCAGGACGGCTCCTGCCAGTGTTGAGGCATTTTGTTCTGCAATAGGCACCCCGTCAATAATATAGAGCGGCGCGTTGCCATCTGTCCGCAGGCTGTTTGTTCCCCTTATCCTTATGGTATAGCCACCGCCGGGGGTTCCCGAATTCTGGGTAATGTTGACACCTGCCATGCGGCCCTGCACCGCGGCAAGCACGTTGGTCACAGGCTGGTTTTGTATTTCCCTGGCTGTTACTCTTGCAATACTGCCCGTGCTTTCTTTTTTGGTTACATTATAGTAACCGGCATTGATGGTTACCTCCTCAAGCTGTAAAGCATCTTCCTCAAGGGTAATGTTTACAGTACTCTGCGAGCCGACAATTACCTCAACAGTTTTAAAGCCCGTGAACGAAAATACCAATACATCACCGGCACTCGCGGCAATGTAATAGTTACCGTCAGGATCAGTGGCTACCGAGCGTGTTGTCCCTTTGACGACAATTATCGCACCCGGCAAGGGACCTGAGCCATCGGAGACGGTACCTGAAATGGTTTGCTGAAAATAGGCTCCGGAAATTGGTGAAGCATGTGCCCGGGCTAAGGCACTGATTGGCAGGGTAGCTAAAACAAGAGAATAGAAAAGCACCCTTAGCCCTTTGTTTGCTGAAATAAATTTCATAACATTGGTTAAGATTAATGAGACATTGGGTTTTATTGATCTATAGCCCTCAGGTTAGTTTGCCGACGTCTGAGGGTTATTTTTATGTATACCGGTAAAGGAAAAAGATACCCGGCCTTTCCCTAACCAACTCGAAAATGGGAATACCAGTACTGGCCGGGCCTACTTAACTATGAAAAACTAAACCATACGTAAAACGATTTAAAAGTTAAACTACAACTTTTGCGAAACCCAATAAAAAAATAAGAAGTGCGCTAAGAATACAAGCTGAGGGTATAGAAGAAACCCCTAAAAAGGAGGCGTGGGTTTAAACTCAGCTTATTGCCATTGAGGTACTGGTATACCGTGCAACAATAAGTGAGCCCACGCCGTATGGCGTGAGCATTTGCACTTATCTTCCCGTTGCAAAAATTACCAGTTTTCAATGGCGGGATTCAAAGCGAATGCTTCTTATAATTATAGAAGTTTCGCAAATTTAATAAAAGGAATACTGTTCCCAAATCAAATATATTAAAAAATAATCGGTACGCCAAACCGTACCGATTATTTTTTCTACTTATTGTTAATTGCATTTGTGAAAAAAGAGTTAGAAGAAAATATTAAATTTAGAATTGCTGCAAGTTTACGTAAGCTTATCAATTGTGAAGACATTGAACTTCTTTCTGATAGTTATAATAAAATTGCTTTAGCTATTGACATGCGTAAAGGAACAGTATCTGATACATTTAATGCAAACTCAAAACCTAGTTCCTCCACTCTATTAATGATTATTAATGCAATGGGTTACTCACTTTCAGATTTTGCAAAAATCTACGAATCAATGACAGAAGCTGAAATAAGAGAATTCAAAAAAATTAGACGAAAGAAGTAGTTGTTATATCAAAGGTGCGAGAGCATCTTTTTTTGTTTAGCGTAAATACCTATTAATGGGTATTTAAACAATTCTTTAAAAGAGGTATTTTATATAATCAAATATTTAACTTTCACTTTATTATTATGACTTATCAATCAATATGAAAAAAGATGAAAATTATTCATGTCTATTTTTTTATAATATTCATGGACTTATTTGCGATAATATTGAAATTCAATTATCGGAGCTTCACAATCTCTATATAAGTTTTGACGAAAATAAAATTCATAGATTTTTTAATGAAATCGTCAGAACTATTACTGGTACAGCCCAATATGATTTGGCAATTTCGTCAAAGAAATTTGTTTGGTCAGAATTTGTTTTTCCCAAAACGGAAAATTATGATAGAACACATGCATGGTTCCTTAAAGCCTCAACTATAGCAAGTAATGCATTTTGGCTTGTTAAGGATAATGCGATTCGATTTAATACTGGACATTTATCCTATGGTGATGATAGTCAAATTACAGTAAAATCAAACACTGTTAGTTCCCACTATTCAAATTGTTTGGGTAACAAGAGTGATACAAATTATTCACAAAACGAAATAATAAAAGCGTTAAAATATTTCGATTTTTTATTTAATATTACCCTTAATAAAATAGGTGGCTCTCTCGACCACACAGGGGCTGAAGCAAATCGGATAAATCGAGCATATTATTTTATTGATTTAGCAAGAAAAACGTATGATATAGGTACTAAAGTATCATTACATTGTTCTGCACTTGAATGCCTTTTCTCTGTAGCTACGACTGAGCTTAGACATCGTTTATCAGAAACTATAGCAAATTTTTTAGGCGAAGAGTATGAAGAAAAAAGGAACTTATATGAACAAATTAAAGAAATATATGATCTTAGATCTTCAGTTACTCATGGATCTGGAATTAATAAAAAATTATTCAAAAATAATGAGGAAAGCCTAAATAGGATAGGTATGAATTGTGATAATATCGTTCGTGACTGCCTATCCAAGATTATTAATGACGGAGAATTAAAAAAAATATACTTTGAAAATAATAATGAAACAATCAACAACTATTTCACAGAGCTTATTTTTAAATAATTACTCTTCCCTAAGAAGTCTGTAACTAATGATTAAAATAATTGACGATCAAAAGACTATCAAAATCCTTCAAAATAGATTTCATCAAAGGCTATTTGAATTACTTCCTGAAACAGAATATGCTTTTGTTGGGTTCCCTGCTGGCAGTTTCAGAGATAACATACACTATTCTTCAGATTTACAAATTTGGACTTCCTTTCACGAAGAAGACAATAGATTTTGGAATGGTTTCGGAGTTGGAAAGCCTGTATCAGAAAAGGGAATCTCCCTTGTGGGCGAGATTAATTTTCCCTTTAAAGGAATTAATAGAAGAATTGCAGGTGTGTTTGCTGAAGATGAAAATGGAGAAATTTTAATTCTCCATCGAGGTAAAATTGGAGGTGGTACTAAAGGAGTTGGAAAAAAACTTTTTTTTAGAAAACATAATGGTGAGTTTATCACCGCTTGGGACGGTGGTCGGAAAACAGAATTCGCTCTTGTTGGAGAATTGGAGTCCGAGTTCTTCATCGAGCAAATTGCAGATTTTATTCACTCTATAAACAGGATAAAAAAAGGCACTCCCATAGAGTACAGTAACACTTTTTCTGAATTGAAAAATTTTAAATATTCAGATGAAAAGTATGGAGTTTCAATTACCGAGAGCAATGAGCCAAAAATAATTAATAGAATTCACGGTATAGTTGTAAATGCATTAGCTGCAGAATTAGTTAAGCTAAAATATTCTATTGGAAAAGATCGAAATCGAGATCTTTTCATTCATTCTAAAAATAAGATTACGCATCTATTTGAAATAAAAACGACAATTTCTACTCAATGCCTTTACTCAGCATTAGGACAATTGCTAATCTATAGTTTACCTATAAAAAATAGATTAAAATTATTTGCTGTTTTACCTAATAAACTGAGTGAAGATGTAGAACTTCGATTTAATGAATCAGGCATTAATATACTATATTACAAATGGGAAAATAAAAAAGTTGTTTTCCCAAACCTTAAATCCATACTATAATTAAAGCCATTATATGAATTCAACATTAGTAAAAATTCTAAAAGCACGAGAAGACTTATCCGATTATTTATTTCATTTTACTTCCGGAGCAACTGCAGAAAGGACCTTGGCTAAGATTGTTGAAGCCAATTCACTTATAGACATTAAAAACAAGGGTGTCTTTTGTTTTACCGAAGCTCCTTTAACAGCTTTGCCGGAAATGTTTAAAATATTTGACAGCTACCGCAGCCCTATGTACGCACCTTATGGAATTGCAGTAAAAAAAGATTACTTATTTGGGATTGGTGGAAGACCGGTCATCTACGGATTAATGGATGAGAAAGAGCATCTAAGTGAAGAAATTCAGTGGCGATTTGAAGATATAAAACCTGATGTAAAAGATTTCTCTTGGCTCCGTGAGTGGAGAATTAAAGGTACGACTCTTCAAATAGATTCAGAGAATTTTTTCATCATTACTAAGCACAAATCAGAATTGGAGGATCATATGTTTAATCCAGAAGATGTGATTGATGTTGTGTTTGATGGTTGTGTAGCCGATGGGGGATTTATGGGGGATGCAACTGGAGTAACTGCCAGGAGATTTAAAGGAATTTCAATTGAAGAATTGGAACAATTGGAATCAATGAGTAAGAATGAAATCGATAAGATCTTAGCTTCACAAAGTTTTGACGATACCGGCGGTGTTTATTTAGGAGGTTTTATATTATAGCTATCAGTTATCTCTAATAGTTTTATCCGAAATTAAATAAATTGAAAAATGAAAAATGTGGTAAGTGTTTACGCCCGTGAGATAGACTTTGATCTAGAGTTAAATATTGAGTTTTTGGGTGTTAGAATGATAACAGGAGCTGGTAAAGAATTGTTAGGTAAACATAATAAAGAGGTAGCATCTGATACCCCTCACTTAGTAATAATTCTTCAAAATCACTTAGAGGTATATGAATCAGTAAACGATGGCGCAGCATATTCCCGACCTAAGCTTTTAATTGCCTTTGGTGTATTATCCTTTTTTACTCAGGAAGTGTTTACACCATTTGAAACAATTATGTGTTTATCCTATGTTGGAGACTATACGGAAGAGTTTGAAGAAAGATTTTTATATGAGGGAGTCGATTTGCTTAAAGATTTTCATGATTTCAAAGTAAGTATAGACACTAACAATGATAATGAGTTTATTTATTCAATTTTAGATAGATGGAGAAAGGGGCTTTATTTGGAAAATGAAAGTGCTGAAAATATGCTTTACGATGACGAGACACTGCTTTCATATTTTCACATTTTGGAAATGTTAACTACCAAATATGAAGATAAGCAAAAGTCAGATATTAAGATCCAAATAAACGAATTTTCGAAGTCCCTCTATGAAGAAGTTTTTTTATTTGAAGGCAACCATTTAAATAATGAAGTCAATATAAAGCGTAGACTTCTTCAAGGACTAATCTTACCAGATTTGTCTGTTAGTAGCAAGATTTTTTATATGTTTAAAGAACAAGGAATTCTTACTTATCGTTTAAAATCTTTTATTAGTGAGTTTGTAAAAGACAGGAATTTGGTTGCGCATGGCGGACAAGTATATCAAGACAGAGTAATTTTCCCAGTACCACCATTTTTCCCACTGATTAAGAATAGTAAATATCCTAAAGAATTTTATAGGATTCTAACGGCAAAAGCAATAGCAACTTATATAGGTTTAGATATTTATTCTGGTGAATGGGAAGAAGTTGCCAAAAATATTATTCCAACACTTGAAGAATTAAAACAATTTCAAAATGAAGGGAAATATATTGCTTTAACAAATAAAGAATTTTGTGCAGGAAAAATAAATGATATTACTCCTTTGGTTATTAGTCACTATTTGATCTTAAAGAAAATTAGACCAAAGGAAGCATTAAAAATTTTAACACCTTTTATTTATAATTATACAGCAAGTGAGGAAGAAACATTTATGATTATTTGGGTTGTAATAATTATCTTGGAGATACTTGATCAAGGTGAACTAAGAGAAAAATGTATCGAGATTATTAGAGTTGCGGAGCAAAACAACTGGCATCCAAGTTTTTTTAAAATGAGAGATGAAATGTATACATTGGAGTATTTAGGCTTTGAAATAAAACAATTTAAGGAGCTAATAAAAACCGGAGTTATCCGATAACTGAGTTTGATCTAAATAAAGTTACATTTTACTTAAATTTAACTTCCGCCATCTCCTTCCTGATCTTTGCACTAAAGAAGTTTGGTGAAATACCGGTTCTCGCCTTAAAAGCTGTTACAAAACTTTGCGTAGTTCCAAAGCCGGCTTCCTTAGCGAGTGCCTCATGGGTAAACATACGTTTGTGCTTATCGGTCTTTAGCTGCTCAATAACATAGTCTATCTTCAGGTCATTTATGTATTCCGTAAAGCTTTTGCCGTAACAGTGCAAAATGACATCTGATACATAATGTACATTTGTTTCCAGATACACCGCCATTGAGGCACGCGTAATGTTGGGCTCCAGGTACCGCATAGACTGTCTCCATTTCTCTAAGCGAAACAGGATTTTATCTACTGTTTCCTGCGGGATATTTAGTTCTTTGGGTGCGTCGCTAACAGGTTTACCTGTAGGTTTTTTATTTTCCATCAATTCACGGAAAATGCGGTTGCGCCTGCGGTGCCTGTACAACGCCATTGCAAGTAAAATGATAACTATAGCCAGGCAAACGGATCCTGCAATTAATATTTTCTTATGAGCCATCTCCTGGCTGAGCTGCTTCTCAATATTCTCTTTTTCCTGCCGGAGCTCCACCGTATCATAATTGACATGGATGTTGTCGTACAATTTATCATGGGTAACCCTTAAAATACTGTCGGCGACCAATAACCGGTCTACATAATACAGTACTTTTTTCAGCTCCCCTTTCTTCTTATAATAATCAATCAATAATTCGAAACTCTCCCTGAGATCAGGCCGGATATAATCGTTATCGATCAGTGCCTGGTCAACATGTTTTAAGTACGGTACGCTTTCCCGGCGTCGCTTCAAATCCCAAAGGCTCTTACCGATATAAAAATTAGCCACTGCGACATTACCATGGTCTTTATTGTCCTTGATTTCGGGTATGGATTTTTTGAGATGTTCAATAGCCGTGGCATAATTCTCCCTGAAATATTCATTCACGCCCTGCAGGTGAAGGAAATAGGCGTCCATAGTATGGTTGTTCAGATCGTTGGCTGCAGCGTTGCCTTGCCGAACCATCTCCAAGGATTTTCCATAGTCGCCGGCCTTGTTGTAAACTAAACCTAAAGAATGCAAAGTATTGAGATAAGCCCTGGAATTTGTGTCCTTAAAATATTGAAGGCAGGAATTAAAGAGCTTGATAGCCTCCTCATTTTTGCCCAAATAATACTTCACGTGGGCGATATTGTACGTGAGCTTATATTTTAAATACTCATCCCTTGATTTTTCAATATAGGGTTTGGCAATGAGATAATTCTCCAAAGCCAGCTCATGCCGTTTAAGGGCATAGAAAGCAATTCCTTTTGAAAGGTAGGCTGATCCTATTAATTTATTATCACCTGATTGCTTAGCCGCGTAAACCATGCTGTCGGTATAAATGGTGGCCATGTGTTCATCGGCATAATCAGCATAGTTTTTATAACCTGTTGCAATAAGTTCCCAGTCTTTGGCTGCCTTTGCGTTAACCAGGAATGCCTGCAGGTATATTTTCTGCCGGGCAGGCTGTTCTTTAGAGTTACTTATCGCGGCGAACAGGTATTTAAAATCTCTTTTTTTTAAAGAGTCCTGCTCAGACGCCCCAATGGACTGCTTGGAAGCAATGATAAAAATACAGAATGAGAGTAGAATAGATATGCGACTGATTGCCATTTATCGAAACGGTAATTTAATTCTAAGCAATTTATTTAAAACACAGCGCTAGTAAATTCTATGTAAAGTTTGGGTAAATCAAAAATAGCCAATATCCCAGTTTTCACTTCTCATTTAACACATTTTAAGACTGTGAATTTTCAGAAAATCCATAGTGAGATTTCAGAATCCACAGCCTAATGCGCTTGCCACGCCTCAGCAATGCCCATAGCTTTGTTTCGAATTCACAAGCCAAGGGTTGCCTGCAGCCCACCCAGTTTGTCATCCGGATGAATGAACTGATTAAAACGAATCAGTCACATTTAAACACGAAAAAATGAAAATTGTAAACTTAATCCCGATGGGCCTCTTATCGGTTATTCTGTTCGCATGTACAAACGAAACCGATCAACTGAATAGCATTTATAATAAATCAGATACATACTTCAAGAAGCTTGGCAATAGTGCCGGTAACGGAGCGAATCCTTATGATGGTATTGGACAATCCTACAGAAACGCATTGTTACTTTATAAGGCAGGCGTTCACACACCAGACAATTACGAAGATATCGTGCTGCTTGTCCATTACCTGTTGGGCAGCATGCCTCCAATTACGGGAACGGCAACTATAACACAGCAGCAGTTATTAGCCGCGTGTATGACTACCCCTGATATTGCACTCGAACAAGTTCTGCAAAGCCCTTCACTAAGTGAACCCGCGGTAACTATTTTATCAGACTTCTTTGACAACTTCAGCCATTGGGCAAGCGAACCATTCGGTAAAGCTTACAGCGATATTATTGCTATTGAAAACACTACGCTAAACTCTGCTACCTTGTCAGATGATGAGCAACGAATAATACTTGCAGTCACTTCCATAACCCGTTACTCACTGCACCACTCTTGTTGTGAGGACACGGACTGGGGAAAATCAGTCGGTAATATTATTGCTGCACTGGCGGGTGCACTTGAAAGTAATCAGGCAGCTGTTGAATACCCACTAATTACAAGTATCGCCGGGTTGGAAAAAATACAATTGTAGTACTGTTTAAAGCCCGCGGGATACCGTCGGGCTTTATAATTCATTGCATATGGAAGATATAGCAGACAAGTTCCCGGCAGAAGTGCATTTCTATACCGGAACGGATAATCAGGTTAAAAACGATAGGGTTAACTGTAGCGGAAATTTCCTCTTCATTTTTGTCAGGTCAGGGGTTTTCAGAGCCATGATCGACGGGAATAAAATTTCCTGCACTTCTAATGAACTAGTTGTAGCATTATGCCGGCACTATTACCAAGTGCTGAGTTACAATAGAAAAATGGCCTGCTATTTTGTAAAGGTCCAATGGCAGTTTATAACAGACATAAAAATGTCCGGCCAATTTATAGAAGTGTTGGTTAGCAAGCAGAGTATTAAAATTTTGCCCGATTTGTTTGATGCGAAGGTCCTAGCGCGGATAATGAAACTGCTCCACTATTATTACCAAACTTCTACAAATCCGAACCGGTTTCCGCAGGCATCTTTTACCGCAGCGTTGAGCCTGCTGATATTTCAGGCGGCCTGGCAGCAGGACACAAATTTGGCCAATACATCGTTCAACAGGAAAGAATTGCTTACCATGCAGTTCCTGAAACTACTGATTCAAAATTACAGGGAGCAGCACAGCCCCGGATTTTATGCAAAGCAACTATTTGTAACAAGCGGCTACCTCAATAAAGCCGTGCGTGAGGTAACAGGAAAAACAGTTATAAAATGTATTACAGAGGTACTTATCAGCGAAGCAAAATATTTACTGATGAGTTCACAACATTCAATCGAAACCATTAGCGAGCAACTGCACTTTACTTCTGCGGGGAGCTTCAGCAGGTTCTTTAAAAGGCAAACTGAGATAACGCCTATGGAATATAGAAAAGAATACGGTAAATAACAGGCATGCACAGATAACAGTGCTTCATTATTGTCGGTGCACGGCTATATCAATTATTTGAGCTATGGTACGTTCAGCGATTTTTAAAGAGATACTATCAGAAATAGATACCAAGGAGCAGGAAATGTCGCTTGGCGATACCTCCCTTATTGAACAGTCCGGGATCATGATCACGTTGTTGCAAGGGGTTCTTGTACGCATTAAGGAACAGGTACGCATAGCCGGATTTGCCGATGTAATGCAGGAAGTTGAGTTCTTTAAGGAAGTGAAGCCTCTGGTTTTGGGTAAACTCATCTACTACAATAATGTCTACAGAATTGAAACTACCTGCCCCGTAAGGGGCGGCAAGTTATACCGCAAATATTTTGAGGGCCAGCTGAAGCTTTTAAAACAGAATAATGCAAGCCAGTTGGATATGGACTTCTACCGGTACTACCGTTCGGGCAGGACAGATAAAGATGCTGACTATTTTTTGCGGGAGCAGGTACATTATGCTACCGTTTTAGACAGCTTCTACTTTGAGATGGACAGCCAGTATTCCACCTATTATGACCATCTGGTCGCAAGGTTTATAGCCCAGGACCATACCTACATCTATCTTTTGTCACGGATTGATCCTGAAACGCCGGTTAACTTCGGTTTACTGGATATTCCGGAGGACCTGCAATGGACGGGCACTAAAAATGCCCTTATAGAGCTCATCTACGCCTTATATATCTCGGGGGTACTTTCCCATGGTAAGATAGGTATCCGTAAGCTGAGCCTTATTTTTCAAAGCCTCTTTAAAATATCTTTGGGTGACATCCATCACGCTTTTCATCGAATGAAAGACCGCTCCGGCAAGCGGACGTTATTTATTGACCAATTACGGAACTCCCTGGAAGACTATATGGACAAGGACCTTTAGAAAACTGAAGCAGCCGATGAGCTGCTTTTTTATGATCCTTTACAGCAACCGTAAAAAAAATATTATGCCCATTGGCACACCTTGGCAGATAAAGCTTACTGTAATGACGAACTTGTAGCTAGTTTAATTCAAAATCGTACTATCATGAACATCGACAGAAATGAATTTCATGCCTGGATGGAACGTGTTATGCAACGCTTTGACTTGCTGGCCGAGAAAATCCTACAGGTGGAACAGCGCCATACAGCTATTGATGGCGAAGAACTATTGGACAACCAGGACGTACTGCAGATGCTGAAGATCAGCTCGCGTTCCCTGCAACGCTACCGTTCCGGCGGAAGGCTGCCCTATTACACCATTAGCGGAAAACTCTATTACAAGCTTTCTGATGTGCACCAATTTATCCGCGACAGTTTCCAAAAAAGATTACCGGGACTAAAAGCCAGGGAGTGACAAGCCCTGCTTCAGGCTTCCCACGCATCAATTGCGAATTCCTAAAGGCATAGCTTTAAAATGCAAAATCGGTAGCTATGGAAGACAATCAACAAATACCGGGACATCCTGATGAACTGAATGAGATGCTGCTTGTACTGGACAAGAAGCAAAATAAAATGCGTGCTGTAACGCAGCTAACGAAGAACGGCGAGGTAAAAGCAGCGGAAATAAACGATAAGAATCAACCTGATTTTCTACGGATTGAACGCCAAGGTGACTTTTTCTCTAACTTCTTCGGCAACTTCACGCGGCAACTCAAAGAACCAACGCGATTTGATTTTTTCCGCGTACCCTTTTCCCTCGGATTAGAAATTGCCCGCGAACTGCAGGGTTACCTCAATGACCTTGGGGCAGATGCGCAGCAACTACTTTCAAAATATGCTATCAATTCCGAATATCAACATAAAAATCATACTACAATGGAAACAACAGAAGAATACAAATTTAAGCCCGAGCAAGTAAATTGGGAATCCCTGAATAATTTAGGACTAAGCAGGGAACGCCTGGAAAAGATGAACCTGATAGAACCCCTGCTTAAAGGATTTAAGACCAACGACCTGGTACCATTAACACTCACCATGGGTGATGCTGTGGCGAAACTGGATGCCAGACTTTCGCTTCAGACCAACGATGCCGGACAGGTAGTCGTTGCCATGCACGGGATACGTAAGGAACCGAATTTGAACTATCCCTTCTTTGGACATGAATTTTCCAAAGAAGATAAAGAGAATTTGCTTAAAACAGGAAACATGGGCAGGGTCGTAGACCTGTACAATCAAAAGACAAGCGAATTTGTGCCGTCAGTAATAAGTGTGGACCGCAAAACCAACGAGTTGGTAGCTTACAAGGCAGAGTGGATGCAGATACCTGATGAGATTAAGGGTATTAAGCTGGATGAGCAGCAAAAACAGGCATTGCAGGAAGGTAAGCCGCTTTATCTTGAGGGGATGACCTCCAAGAATGGAGATCCCTTTGACGCCACGGTGCAGTTTAATGCCGACAAACGCTATGTCGAATTTATATTCGACCGCAACCAGGGCCAGAACCAGTCCCAAGGCAAAACGTATGATGAAGCACCGAGGGAATTCAGGGGCAAAGAACTGACCGAGGAACAATACAGTAAGTTCAAAGAAGGAATGACTGTATATATCACAGGGCTAATCGACAAGAATGATAAGGAGTACCAAGGGTACATCACCTACAACAGCGAAAGTGGGAAAGTTGGCTTTTCCTTTAATAACCCATCCAAATCAAAAGAGGAGGCTCTGCCTGCGACTAGCCCGCAAACGTCGCAAAACACCGCTGAAAATAAAATGGACCGGGATCGTAATCTTACAAAGGAAGACGATAAGAAACAGCAAAAGGAAAATACCGCTGACAAACAGCCGGACCAGGAAGATGCCCCAACGAAAAAGAGGGGTAGGAAAATGTAAAATATAAATGAAGCATCATGATTACAGTACTTGCAGAAAAACCCAGCGTGGCCCGTGAACTGGCTGCGCTGCTAAACGCTACGGAAAAAAAAGAAGGTTTTTTTCAGGGAAATGGCTATTATGTCACCTGGGCCCTGGGGCACCTTGTGACTTTGGGACTACCTGAAGATTATGGCTTCCCCAGTTTCCAAAAAGATAACCTCCCTATAATCCCTGCACCCTTTATGCTCACCCCGCGAAAAGGGTCAGGAAATGAACGGCTGCTGCCCGATAAAAGGATCGTAAAACAACTGGTTACTATTGGGGATCTGTTCAGAAAAAGCGAAAGCCTTATCGCTGCGACGGATACCGGACGCGAAGGGGAACTCATCTTCCGCTACATATACGAGTACCTGAATTGCAGAAAACCTTTTAAAAGGCTTTGGGTCAGCTCCCTGACCGAAAAAGCACTCCGGAAGGGTTTTGCCAATTTATTGCCAGGAGAAGAATTTGAAAAACTGTATCTCGCCGCCAGGGCGCGCAGCCGTGCCGACTGGCTGGTCGGAATTAATGCTTCGCAGGCGCTCAGTATAGCAGCAGGTACAGGAATTTACTCCCTTGGGCGTGTACAAACGCCTACCCTGGGGCTGGTCTGCAAAAGATTTTTGGAACACCGTGACCATAAACCAGCGAAATACTGGCAGCTTCAGCTTGTGCATACCAAGTCGTTTTTAGAGTTCAGGAGCAATGGTGCACTACATTTCGATACACAGGAGAAAGCGGAAGACGTTTTAAAATCAGTACAGCGCCAGAGCCATGCCACAGTATCCGCCGTACTATCGGAAACTGTCCATGAACCCGCGCCCTTATTGTTCGACCTGACAGCGCTGCAAAAGGAAGCCAACCGTAAATATGGCTTAACAGCATCCGAGACACTTGAAATTGCACAAAGCTTATATGAAAAGCAATTTATTACCTATCCGCGCACCGGCAGTAAATACGTGACGCAAGATGTATGGGAAGGAATACCTGCGCTCATAAGAAGCCTTCAACACGACCCGGAGCTTGACAAGCATCTTACCAAGATAAAATTCGGAAGGCTTAACAGGCACATTGTCAACGAAGGTAAGGTTACCGACCACCATGGCCTGCTTATTACTGAAAAGCTACCATCTTCCTTGTCGGTAAAAGAGGATGTCATCTACAAAATGATAGCCCTGCGATTACTGGAATCAGTTTCTGAAGCCTGTACTAAAGAAGTCAGCCGTATTACATTGCAGGTGCTGCATTATGATTTCGGCCTGACCGCTTCTGAAATAACAGAGCCGGGTTGGCGATCCATACAGAATGCCTTTGACGACAATACTATTGAGGAAAGAAATGTACCGGAGTTAAAGGAAGGTGACCGTGTAACCATCACATCCAGCACCATTAAACAAAAACAGCATGCCGGGCCACAGCTGTATACTGAAGCCAGCCTCTTATCCGCTATGGAGCAGATCATTTCCGAAAACTGCACCGCAGCGTCAAAGACGGATTTAAAGGACGTTGGCCTGGGTACGCCCGCCACAAGGGCATCCATTATTGAAGGCCTGCTGGATCGGCAGTACATTGAGCGAAAGGGGAAAGCACTTATCCCAACCTCAAAAGGACTTGTAGTATATGAAATAGTGGCAAATATGCGTATAGGCTCCGCAGTCATGACAGCAGAATGGGAAATCGCACTGGCAAGTATTGAACAGGGTACATTCTCCAGCGAAAAGTTCCAATCTGAGATTGAGGCCTACACCAAAAGTATCACCGATGAGTTATTAAAAGCTCCTGTTAAAAATGAAGCTGTCCCGGAACTGCTATGCCCCAAGTGTGGAGAACACCACTTGCATATTTCCGACAAAGTGGTAAAGTGCACCGCTGAGCAATGTGGCTGGCTTCAGTTTAGAAAAGTCTGTGGTACGATACTACCTGCTGCAGAAATTGAAAATCTGGTCAAGAACAGGACCACGAATGTACTTAAGGGAATGGTCAGTAAATCCGGCAAAAAATTTAACGCACGGTTGATCTTGGACGATGAGCACCAGGTTGCTTTCGCTTTTGAAAAATAACATATTACTAAATGGGGCTTGCAATCGCAAACCCCGTTTAGCTTTTAGGCTTAAGGTGTTTCAATTCATGCATTTTAACACTCTCTAATTCGTCTTAAATCAGATTTATGATGATTATAGTACTGGCCTAACTATTATCGATAAACTGAAAACTTACAGTGTTTACTTTAACGGAAAAAAAAGCTGATCAGTAGGTTTGTGACAACTTATCCTAAATTGTAGAAGTAATACATTCCTATTTAAGTAGAAGATCTTCCACCTCTACGATCTCAAAATCGTTATTTGATTCAAACAGGTGTTTCAGTATTGGGATATGCCCTTGCCCATAGATTACCAAAATTGCATTGTCGGCAGGTCCTACCATCCTTAAAATATTTGTGTAAATGCGGAGATTTGTCGTATACCACTCCGAGACCAAGTCTGTTCCTTCATAATTATCCCCTTTTCCAATATTTACAAAATATTTTATGTAATACTGTAAGTTTCTATTTAATGTATTTTGGCTGTTGAGGTATACAAGATGGTCTTTCATGGAAAGCTGGGCTTCTTTTTCATTCATTTGGTCTACTAAATCTTGCGCATGTAAATTCATATCTTTTAGCACGGTCTCCTGGCCATATCTTTTTGCCGCTTCCTGAGCTTCCTGTGTATCAAATTTTCCTTTATAATTGACACATGTTAATTTTGGCAGATTTAAAACCTTGGCAGTCTGGAAACCTAGCAGGTCAATTTCGTTTAGCTCAAGCTTGTATTGGCCGGCAAGGTATCTTTGATACAGGCGATTAATACTTTCCTGTTTATCAACAGGTACCTCAATGCAAATTTGATCAGGTTTGAAATTTGCAAGTTTTGATACGACCTCTTGCAGCTCTTTTTGCTTCTTTGGTGTCAGCTCAAGTTCTTTGTTACTATAGGCGTCTTGTGTGGAAGGGGTAAAATGCATACTTCCTAATAAAACAATCTTTACTTTTTCCTTCTTGTTCGTTTGCCCATATGTAATTGTTGACAATACTGAGAAGATTACTGATAATATCTGATATTTCATTCTAATTTTTTCTTGGCTTACTAAAATAATAAAAATTGAGTTCTAAGCCCTGCAGGTTATAAATAAGAATTTTGCTGTGAAACCTTTCCCACAATTAAGGTCTACAGACAACTTCTTATTTACATGTTTTTATTCTTCTTTCCCGTCCTCTTCATTAAACTGTAAGCACAGGACCTATTCTCGGTATACTCAATTTTGTATTCGCTTAGGAGCTGAGCGATAATCCGGTTGGTTTCATCTTCATTAAATCCTAATCTTACTCCTAGCTCAATTTCATTCAGTCTACCGTTATTGTCTTTTATTGCCTTGTAGTAGATTTAGAAATTCATCTTTTAGCTCTTCGAATTTATGATAGAATGCTTCAGCTAAAAGCCAAGGATAACTATCGGGGGATTATGTTTGCCGATTGTTAACTCTTCTTTACACATTTCGAAAAATGGCTTTTGGTGAATTAAGCCATGTAAAAGACCTACCAAAGTTGATGCAGTATAATTAACAGATACACCCATTATAATTCCATCATTTTCTTTTGATACTCGTTTAGCTTCACAAATGGTTAAATCCCTACCTTTTTTCTCCTGGAGATGATAGCTAGGACCATGCAGTATAATGAGGTCCGCATATTATTGGGGAATTGTAATTTTCGGGATTCTCCTATGTGTACAGAAAACTTGTTTTTCGATTTATTAGATCTGTTTCGTGCTATTTTTATATGTTTTAAAACCGGCTCTACTAAATGAACCATATGTCCTTTACTTGCAAGCCATTCTGAATATTCCCCGTACCGCCTCCAATATCAAGAATTTTTAGGGGTGAAGAGAAGATGTGTCTTTCTATAAGTGATTTTATTATCTCAAATTCAAAGAAGCCCATTCTCTTATCCAGTCGGGTTTCTTCGGAAGCTTTTCAGAAACTTCCATTAACTCTTTTAAGTAGGTGTTCCAATTCAGGGTCATTTTTGATACGCTCCAGTTCACTGTAAACAATGTTTACAATGTCCAGTTTTACCTGCCTGTAATTGTCCTCCACCTCCCTCTTAAGTATATTATTCCCGTTGTTGTCAGTAAAATTTCTAATGCTTGGAATCTTCTTGTAATTTTTCTCCTCTTCTGCAACCTTTCTCGTGTCCACTACAATCTCTGCATGGAAGATCTTCTGTTCGATACGTTCATCAAAATTGTCCGATACTGCACCTACAAACATACCCTGCGTAAGGGTCGAAATCTTAGAGGCAGGGATAAGGCTATCCAGTTGTGTGGATATTGAAGTGGATTTGTCAGTCCGGTTGATGGTCATGCTTTGGCGTTTCTGCAGCACCTTGCCGAAGCGCTCTGACAGGCTCTTGGCGGTTTCCCCAACAACCTGGCCGCTAAAGATATTCCCAACGGTATTTTGTATCACTTTACTTTCCTTATCCCCATAATCCCTGGTGAGCTGTGAGTAATCCTGAAAACCCAGACAGATGGCAACTTTGTTACTACGGGCGGTCGCAATAAGGTTATCGAGACCACGAAAATAAATCGTGGGCAGCTCGTCAATAATTACGGAACTTTTAAGCTGCCCCTTCTTATTGATCAGCTTTACAATTCTTGAATTGTACAATCCGAGCGCAGCAGAATAGATGTTTTGCCGATCCGGGTTATTGCCTACACACAGTATTTTAGGCTCCTTTGGGTTGTTGATGTCAAGGGAAAAATCATCACCGGTCATCACCCAGTAGAGCTGCGGGGAAATCATCCTCGACAGCGGTATTTTAGCCGAGGCGATCTGCCCCTGTAACTGGTCCTGTGCGCCGCCCTGCCAGGCATCCATAAAGGGAGATAAGTAATTTTCAAGGTCCGGATAGGAAGTCAATATCGTAAAAACATCCGCATACTTTTTATTCAGCAGCTCTATGGCGTGCGGAAAAGTGCAGTATTTACCGTTATCATAAATCTTTAGGAACCATATGATGGCTGCCAAAAGAATAATTGGTGATTCTACAAAGAAATCGCCCTGCTTTTGTATCCAGCTGCGGTTCAGGTTCAGCATAATGGTGTACGCCGATTCATAGGCGTCAGAGATGTCCGTCATAAAATCAGGGTTGATGGGATTGCAGCGATGGCTGAGGCGCGGGTCATCAAAGTTGATGACATAGAACTTCGGCTTGACTGTATATTTGTCAGCATGCGTGAGCAGGTGGTTATAGGCTATAGTGGAAAGATCGTCAAACTTAAAATCGTAGATGTACATGGAAAACCCTTTTTCGATGTGTTGCCTTATGTAATTATTAACCACTGCAAAGGACTTACCCGAACCGGGCGTACCCAATACTATAGTTGCCCTAAAGGGGTTGACAATGTTGATCCAGCCGTTATTCCATTTTTTGTTATAGTAGAATTTTGTTGGCAGATTGACGGAATATTCATTTTCCATAAGCCGGGTCTCCTGTTGGAAACTTTCGTTTTCAGTATTGAAAACGTCATCCATAAGGCTGTTTTGTAAAAGCCGTGATGACCATACACCTCCGACCATCAGGCAAATGTAACCAGTTACAATACTTGCAATGTACGCCGTGACAGCCCACCCGCTATCCAAAGAAAGCAGCCAGCCGCTACAAAAGAAAAACAAGAAGCCTACGACTACAATAACTTTAATTTTAGCCCACGTTACCTTTTCATTTTTGACCCCTTTGGTTCCGAGGCAGCTTAACGCCAAAAGCAGTACAGAAAAAACCTTTGTGTACAGTCCGTGTGAGAATAGTCCAGCGGTACGCTGGAAGTTGGAAAGTATCTTATTGACAAGGTTCAATGTCCAGCCTTTTTCCAAAAACCAGCCGTAGCAAAACCAGTAAAAGTGCATCAATACTATAAGGATACTGACCGCCCTCATAAAAGCCATTATTTTGGCAAGCCCCCTGATATCATCTTCTCCCTGCATTATATTAGTTATTTGTAGTTATTGCTATAATTTAGAGACTGAGGGGCCTTAAAAGTCAGAGATGACTGCAATTGGCTGCGGATTGCTGCATTTATACATATATTTTTGAAAGCTCTTCAACTTAGGAAGCCATCAATTAGGCTACAACAATTCCTGATTCGGCTACAACTCCCTTTTTAGGATGAAAGAATTTTGCTGTATTCAAAATTTAAAAAATCAGAAATCATGGACACAGACAAAAAGAAAGTAGCATTAGTAACAGGTGCTAATACCGGTGTAGGATTCCAAATTGCCAAAGCCCTTGCCAAGGAAGAGTATATAGTATATGTAGGGGCAAGAAACCTGCAAAAAGGGGAAGCTGCTGTTTCTGAAATAGGTAGCAATGCCAAAGCCATCCAGTTGGATATCACAGATCACGCATCTATTGATGCAGCAGTATCGAAAATTCATGATGAATTTGGTTACCTTACATTGTTGGTTAACAATGCCGCCATATCTCACGCCGGAAAGCCCGGGCGTACAATGGAAGAAATATTAGGCGCGCAAAAGCCAAGCCTCGCTCCAATTGATGAATTGCGCTCGGTATGGGACACCAATGTATTTGGGACACTTGCCGTAACACAGGCCTTTTTACCGATGTTGCATAACGCACCATCTGCGCGTATTGTTACTGTATCCAGCGCTTTAGGTTCGCTTACCATAAATTCAAATCCCCACAATCCGTACCGTACGTCGTTTGATGCCGTATATGGAGCTTCTAAGACGGCACTCAACGGGATCTTCCTGTCTTTAGCAATAGAACTTGAGAATACAAATATTAAGGTCCATTTGGTAAGCCCCGGTTTTACCGCAACAGCGTTGAATAACTTCCAGGGAACCGATACTGTGGAGCACGGTTCTTTGGAACCAATCCGCGTAGCGTTAACCGAAGACCTTCCAACCGGAAGCTTTACCGGGCCGGCTGATTTTGCCGGAGCAAACAATGTGCTTCCGTGGTAGTATTAAAGAAAGTAGCCTATGGCAAATACTACAATTGCCATAGGTTTTTTTAATTAGATTTGAACCATGAAAAAGAAAAACTTAGTCCGGTTTCGTTCCATTTCAGAAAGCCACGAGGCCTTTGGCTTACCCAAACCTCAGCACCCGCTGATCAGTTTGGTTCATTTTAATGAGGACAATCCTTTTAATACGGAAATGGCACCAATTTATGACGTACTGGATTTCTACAAGATCACCTTCATTACGCAAAACAGTGGCAGGTTGAAATACGGGCAGGATTATTATGATTATAATGAAGGCAGCATGCTGTTTACAGCGCCCAACCAGTTGGTGGGGACGACTGAATATAACAGGAATACCTATGCCTATTTGCTACTTATCCATCCTGATTTTTTGTTGGGTTACCCCTTGGCAAAAAAAATAAAGCAGTACGGTTATTTCTCTTATTCGATGAATGAAGCGTTACACCTATCCGCCCAGGAAAGGGAAATCATCTTATCGGTGTATAAGATCATGGAGCAGGAAATCAATGCCCGGGTCGATGAGTTCAGCCAGGAAGTAATTGTTTCCCAAATAGACTTGTTACTTAGTTATGTCAACCGCTTCTACAAGCGGCAGTTCATCACCCGTAAAGTGGTAAATAATGATGTCCTGCAAAAAACCGACACCATTTTGGATGACTATTTTAATACCCAGCAAACACTAAACCAGGGTATACCAAAGGTGCAATTCCTGTCGGAACAACTGCATTTGTCACCGGGGTATTTAAGTGATTTGCTCCGGTCTCAAGTAGGTTTAAGTGCACAGCAATACATTCACCTCAAGCTTATTGAAAAAGCCAAGGAAAAATTAACCACTACCCATTTAACCGTAAGCGAAATAGCTTTTGAATTGGGGTTCGAACACCCGCAATCATTCAACAAACTATTCAAGGCAAAAACCAAACTATCGCCATTAGAATTCAGGCAGTCGTTTAATTGATTATGTAAAAAGCGAATATTTAGTCCCTTACAATTTACTGGTTTCCTCTTTTGTGTTTTCTTTTTTTCTTCATTTGATTCTCAAAAGCACGTTCTTCGTAGTCTTCCCGCTGGCTCTCTGGTAAAAGGTTTCCAAAAGCATTAAGGAATCCATCATCACGGTTTTCAAATAAAAATTGAAATGGGCCACCCATTTCCTCTTTTGTACTCACGGTGGGAGCTTGCCTATCAATCAAACCTTGAGCAGTATTTGTTGTAAGCCCTTTGCTCCACCAGTCGTTAAATACATTCGCCGACAGATTTTTACCTAGTTGCGAACCATTCCATACGCTTCGGGATTCATGGTCGATAAAAGTAATCCCATAAATTCTTCCCTGATTAGCCCGACGTACCACGACATTGATACCCTGTCCGAGTAGCTGCTTTTTAAAATCAAACTCCCCGCTGGCCATATGCATAGCAGTTTCAATAGTATTTTTAAGTATTGCCTTTGAAGGATGCTTTGCCATTTCCGTCCTGGACTTTTCAAAATGCGCTTCGAGATGGTCCAAGCCTGCATGCCGGCCGAACGAGGAAGATTTAAAGGGATTACCCGCTTTCTGTCCTTTAGCATCAAGGGCAAAGTAGACCAAACCTTTTTTTGGTTTGCCATAGGCTTCCCCGCTTACCTGCTCGCAAGTAATATTAAAGAGGGAAAGTAGTGCATTATAAGTACCAAGATTAGGAAAAAAATAATATAGGGGCAAATACCGGATTACTGCTGCAAGCTGGCTTTTTACGTTGCCTTTGGCATAGTCAACAGGCTTGAAAAAAAGCTTGTCATTTTGCTGTGTTTTTTCATCCGCGGGTTTTAAATTAAATTTCTTTTCAAGGTTACGGCAGGCTGCCATAGAACGGTGGTGGTCGTAACTGTCAGGTATCTTGCTTCCATCAAGTTTTACGCAGGTTGTCACGATATGGATGTGTGTGCGCTCGATGTCGGTGTGCTTATAGACAATGTAAGGCTGCTGTGCATACCCCATTTCCTTCATATATTGCTCTGCCATTTTCATAAAGCGCTCATCACTGACTTTATCGGAAGGATCAGGATTCAGGGAGATATGCCTCACTGGCTTTTCCGTTTTATTATTAGCCAATAGGTACGGCTCGAAGGAGCGACAGATTTGTGTTGTTGTCAGGTGGCCATCAAGCGGCTCAGGTATCCTATGGGCAATCAATACCTTACCGTTTTCTTTTTCCACTTTTAGCTGATTATAGGCAACAGCACCAAAAATATTCATTCCCTTACCAATTTTAGCAATCATAATTACTATTCTTTATTGAGGTATTGTGATTCAAATAGCTTGGTTAGCTCAATTATTTTGTTGCACAGCGCAGCCATTTCAATGGTCTGCCTTTCCAGCCTAAAGAGGTAAGCTGCTGCTTTTTTTTCAGAAAAATTGCGGTACAATATTTTTACTATCTGGTTATAATTCACGCCTACCGACCTGAAAATGGTGTAGAATTTTGTTAACTGCGTATGGTACTCCATCGCCTGCATATCAATTTTTACCACTTTAATTTCCCTCTCCAGCAAAAGTGAAATGATAAACTTTGCTTTGTTGTGCATACCAGAAGTCTCATACAGCGACAAGAGTTTTGCGTTTTCTTCGTCATTGAGACGAAACACATGCCTGTGGGTACTTGGGCTAAGCTTTGGCTTACGCCCACCTTTTTTTCTTTGTTCGTTATCCTGTTCTTTCATCATCAATCCATTTTAAATTGAAACACCCGACTTCGGAGGGATGTTCAGCCCCCTGCAAGGGCAAGTTGTTTTGAGGCACCGATTGCATTTCGGGTGCCTCAAAACATAACTTGCTCCTTTCCCGCGAAAGGAAAATCCGCCCTGCTGGACAGATTAAGTTTAGCACGGATGAAAACGGCTTCCTGCCGTTTATCCATATTTGGGGATAATCACTTTGGCACTTGCAAAGTAAAGGCTTGTTGTTCAAATCATTGATAGTTAAAGCAGGGTCAAGGAAAGTCGTATAGTGCCCATGGCTTCCAAAGGAGAAAGTCTGCGAATTAGCTGTGTACTATTGTTCCTGCATTTGTAATTACGTTGATATGTATAAACGTAATTATGTAGCTACACTGGTACAATGGAATGCAAGTGCTGCGGTATAGGTAGACTACCAAACATTTATAAACAGATGAATAAAAAAGTAAGGATTTAGATATGTAAGTGTCAATATACGTATAGTCACGTGCCCTAACCCGCATACCGTTGTCCGCTACTATACACAAAAGAGCAGTCATAAGTGCCGGCTTACGCAGCACTGTATAATCATAACTGTATCGGTAAAATGGTATGGCATCATAAATAAGTATAAATAATTACGGATAATAATATGGAAACACAGCACAACACATTATTTGTAGCCTTTGCTTCCCAAAAGGGAGGTGTTGGTAAAAGCACTTTTACAAGTCTTGTAGCAAGTTCGATGCACTACCGTTTGGGATACAATGTTGCGGTACTCGACTGCGATTTTCCCCAATACAGCCTGGCGCAGATGCGTGAACGGGATATGAAAGCTGTTATGGAAAATGAAGCGTTTAAAAAGATGGCGCACCGGCAATTCCTGAGCCTTAATAAAAAAGCCTATCCTATCCTTCAGCATAGAGCAGAAAACGCGCTTGAAGCTGCCCAGGAGTTTATCGCTTCGTCAGAAGCCCCCATAGACATACTCTTTTTTGACCTGCCCGGAACGGTAAACTCGGCAGGGATTATTAAAGCATTGGCGGGGATGCACTACGTATTTACCCCAATAATCGCTGACAGGGTGGTGATGGAAAGTACACTGGTATTTACCCAGTTAATCACGGATGTACTGATGAAACAACAAAGTGTCAGTATCAAAGAAGTTTATCTCTTTTGGAACCAGGTTGATGGCAGGGAACGCAACCCATTATATGAATCCTATGGGGAATTTATCCGCACGCTTGGGCTAAAACTGATGAAAAATACCATTACAAATAGCGTCCGGTTCAGGAAAGAAAGCGAGCCTGATGCCAAGGCAGTATTTCGATCTAGCTTGTTACCAGCCGATGAGCGCCTGATGGAGGGCTGTAATCTTGATGCCTTTATCAATGAGTTTTTACAAATACTGAATAGTAATTGATATGGAAAAGGAAGATAAAATAAACAGCGACAGCGGGGAAATTGATGAGCAATACCTGATGTCCATGATGGCAGGCGGTGTCCGCAAGGAAGGGCTTGAGGCGAAGGCTGCCCCAGATGGACAAAACCCCGTGAAAGAGCCTTCAGTAAGTAAAGATAAAAAGCCGCGAAAAAATGTCTCAGAGGACTACGAAACCTTGTTTTTACGAAATACTTAGGGGAACGCACGTCATGGAAAATCGGTCTATATCCGTCAGGATTTCCATGAGAGGCTTACCCGGATCGTACAGGTTATCAGCGAAGACAAAGTGAGCCTCTATTCCTATTTGGAGAATGTGCTGGAGTATCACTTCAGAGAGTTTAGTGACCAGATTAAAAAAAGTTTTGATGATAAATATAAACCAATATTATAATTATGGAGACTATTATTATATGCCTGTTAGTACTGGCAATTGCGCTGTTAATATATGTTATAACACAAGGAAAAAAAGAAAAAAATAATGTAATACATAATGAAGATCCGCTGGCCGGATTGCCTGATATTATTGGGAGGCCGAAAAATGCTTCCAATTATTCATCCCCTAGTACCGCTCAAAGCAAAAGGGAAGGTACTTTAAGCACAACCGATAACTTTGACAAAAGAAATGAGAGAAGACCTAAGGTATATAAGATTCCGCAGGAAGAGCCAGAAGTGGCTGAAAAAATATTACCGGATTGGATGGAAGAAGAGGAAGAAATGGAAAGGTCAGCGGCTTACGGCACAGAAGAAGGTTTTGCAATGGGGGTTACCTTTGATGAACTTGCTAGCCTCGAATGGTTGCTGGAGCGTGATGCGGCTGTACCTTCTGACAGAGAAGATGCGATAAGTATTATTTCTAAAATCGATGGAACCGAACTTTTGAACCTGCTGGAAAGCAAGGTTGGGGAGGCATCCAGAAAAATAGCAACCCTGTTGGACAGCCACATAGCCAGTGGATAGACAGCGGTGGTTAAATTTTCCTAACTATCTTTATACAAAAAAATCATAGTATCAACGATACCAAAATAACTGCTTCCGGTTACCTATTCTTTGATAAGTATAATTATTTTTGCATAGATTGATAATAAAGTGTATTTTTTCCAAAATGTACCAAATATAAAGTAGTGTGAGCCCTATAAAGAATAAAAAAGTCGAAGCAATTATAGCCGAAATCATTGATCAGTATGCTTATGCAGATAAATCTGAGAGACCATGGATTATAGGCTTTAGTGGAGGTAAAGATTCTACCGTTTTGTTAATGTTGGTTTGGATTGCTTTACAGAGGATCAGGACTGAAATGCCGTTCCCTTACCAACTAAGAAGAAAAGTATTTGTTGTCTGCAATGATACAATGGTTGAGAATCCAATTATTGCAAATTATGTCGAGGATGTTCTTGTAAAAATTAGTGAGGCCGCCAGGGATCAGGACTTACCAATATTTGTCCAAAAAACTACACCCAAATTGGAAGAAACATTTTGGATCAATGTAATCGGTAAAGGCTATCCGGTACCAAACAATTCTTTCAGGTGGTGTACCGATAAGTTGAAGATACGCCCAACATCAAATTTCCTTGTTGAACAAGTTGACCAAATGGGGGAAGCTATAGTTTTACTTGGGACCCGATACGATGAAAGTGCAACGCGCGAACGGTCAATACGCCGCCATGAAGTAACCGGAAAAAGATTATCAAAACACCAAACCTCGGTCAATACTTATACCTACGCTCCAATTAAAGAAATGCTATTAGACGAGGTGTGGTACATTATAAATACCGTTCCGTCCCCATGGGGATTTGACAATTCAATTCTGTTCCAAATATATGCTGACGCTAGTGCTGACGATTACGAGTGCCCGACAGTGGTGGTAAACAAAGAACACAATTCCTGTGGACAAAGTCGATTTGGATGTTGGACCTGTACGGTTGTTAAGAACGATAAGTCCATGTCGTCTTTAGTAAATAACGGCCAGAACTGGATGCAGCCTCTATTGGATTTTAGAAACAGATTAGTTGAAGGACGTAACATCTCCGAGAATCGTTCGGATACCAGAAGAAATGGCCAGGAGGCTATCAGGGAAGACGGGACATTTAATGGCAATTATACTTCAGAATACCGATACCAAATCCTTAAAGACCTGTTGTCTGTTCAGAAGGAGATTCAAAAAGATCGCCCACATGTTACATTAATAAATAATCAAGAGTTAATAGCAATTCAGGTAATATGGAATAGAGATGGCTATTTTGAACATACTGTGGGCGACCTGTACAAATTAATTTACAATAGAGATATTAGCACGAATAATATTAAGTCCCTCGACGATACCGAGCGAAGGATCTTAAGGGAAGTATGCGAAGAAGATGTTAGATATTACCATTTGATTGATAACCTCATTGCATTACAGGAGACAAAAACATTAATGATATCCAAATATGGCCTTCATAACGATGTCGAAAAGAGGATTGAAAATTTTGTAAATGAGAACGAGCAATGAAAATCAGTAAAATAAAATTTCATAACTTCAGGATTTACAAAGGGGAAAACGAAATTGTGTTTTCTCCAAACAATTCAAAAAATATAAATATTATTGCCGGTAAAAATGGCTTTGGTAAAACCACTTTCCTTACTTCTTTAATTTGGGTATTTTACGGAAAGATGATGAGTGAAGTAGAAGATAAATACAAAAAGGATATCAAGAATGCGGGAGGATACGAAAAATTCATTAAAACGCTTCTAAACCGTGACATTAAAACAGAGTTTGAGAGCGATGGAAAAGTTCTCCCCGTTTTCTCGGTAGAAATTGAGCTAAAGGACATTTTAATCCCTTCAATACCATGTAGGTCTGTAGTTATCAAAAGGTCGTATAATTTAAGAAAAGATGCAGAAGAATTAAAGATCTTTATCGATGGCCTGGAAAACGAATTAACAAAGGAAGTTGGTTTGGATGTTTTTATCAATGATTTCATTCTACCTCGTGAGATAGCCAAGTTCTTTTTCTTTGATGCAGAGAAGATAGTCTCATTGGCGGAAGCAAAAACTAAGTCAGAGTTAAAGAACCTTAGTAAGGCTTATTCGGAAGTTCTGGGAATCAAGAAGTACGAAGACTTAAAAAAGAACCTCGAAACATTGTTGATAAAACTTCGCAGAAGCGCCGCATCTGATATGCAACAAACTAAGTTACGCGAGCTAACTACCAAGGAAAGTGAGTTAATTGGCTTGCTTGAAATCAATCACGATAAGCAGGTTAACATAGATCGTGACATAAATAATCTTAGACAAATCAGTGAAGGTCTTCAGGAAAAACTAATCCGTGAAGGTAACGGAGTCACTTTAGAGGAACTTCAGAGCATGAAAGCCGAGCGGGACCGTCTAAAACATGATTCTGTTGAAATTAAAGGTAAACTGAAGAAATTAATGGATATCGCCCCTTTAGTAATTGCCGGGGAGAAAATGCTGCAGCTAAAGGAACAGATTTTATTAGAGCAAAATCAGAAATCCGGTTCAATAGACAAAACTGTCCTAATCCGGGAATTAGATTCCTTTTCCAATGCGCTTTTAAAAAAATTAGAATCTCTTAACTTAGATACTGACTCTAGAGTTATTGTTGATCGCGCTTTGAAGCAAACTTTGTCTGAAAAAGAAAACACTCACACGAAGCACAACTCAGCAAAGGTACTTTTAGACTTTTCTGTCGAGCAAGCCAGGAATTTTGACGCAGTAGTCAACAATATAAAAGGTACTTTTTCCATTCAGTTTAGTGCTGTTGTGCAGGAAGAAAAAAACAACCGCATGTTTCTTAGCAAGGTATATAGCCAAATCCGGCAAGCTGAGGCGCGGAAGGATAATCCACTGGCAAAAAAACTGCGTGAGGAGAAAAAGGAAATAGAAGATAAGATTTCCGTACTGACCTTACACAAAGGAAAACTCATCGAAGAATCAGATAGCTTAAATGCTAAGCTGAGCTCGACAAGAAAGGTTTTATCTGAATATGAAAAAAATTTCAGGCTAGCAGAAACCGACCAAAAAAAATATGAAGTAACCGAAAATCTATTAAAAAAGATAAGTACAATTATTCAAAAGATCAAAGAAGATAAAAAATATTCGCTGCAGAAATCAATTATGCTAGGGCTTAGGAAAATCATGCATAAAAGTGACTTTATTCACAATATCCGCGTGAACGTAACCGATGATGTGATGGATATTGATCTGCTTGACAAAAACAATACTGTCATTGATAAGGATTCGTTGTCTAAAGGCGAACAACAACTATATGCTACAGCATTATTAAAAGCATTAGTCGATGAGTCCGGTATTAAATTTCCTGTCTTTATTGATAGCCCGTTACAGAAGTTCGATAAATATCATTCTAAGAATATCATCAAGGAATTTTATCCCACTATTTCGGAACAGGTAGTCCTATTCCCATTGTTGGAAAAAGAGCTATCGGAACTGGAATATGATTACCTGAAACCTTATGTAAATAATGTTTTTGTAATTGAAAATCAGCATGAAGGGTCAAGTTTCAGAGCATTTGCTGTCGACCAGTTATTTACGGACTTAAAAAAGGAAGAGAATGTTTACTCAAGTTAAGACGAGCAAGGAGAATAAAGAGGTGGTAGCCTTCTTGACCCGCAAATTAGGTTTGGGAACTGAAAATGTGATTGCCAGAATTGCTTTTACGTATTCGCTATCCAAAAACAGGAAGCTTGATTTAAATGATATCCAGGATGCAGGTGGTAAAGAATACTCTAAAGGAGTTCTTTTTGGAGATTACTATGATATTTACCTGGGTTTACTTTGTGTGCATTATGGCTTGTATAAAACGGATAAAGATATCGGCCGCTATATAAAAATGCATGTAGATGACGGTCTTCAATTATTAAAAGATGAAGTTAACAGTCTTGCCAATATGGATGGCTTTGATTTTCTGAGTGAGAAGATCGATAACAGTTTAAATATTTTTCTTTAAGTGAGTAAATAGTATAATATGCTAGTTAATCAGGACGAAGCTGCAATTTATCTGGGTATTACAAAGGAACTTCTGTTTTCATTTGTAAAGAAAGGTTATAATGGAAGGAAATTAGCAGTTTATGCTGACATCAACAACAACTTTTTTAATATCAATGATCTTATAAATTGGAATACTTTTTTACATGAGCCAATTTCGATAAATGAATCAGGAAAAAGACCTGAAATTCCAATACATATTAGAGAATACTTAAAAGTTGAAAGTAATGGTAAATGTGCAAGATGTGGAAGTGGTCACCGCTTAGATAATGCTCATATTACTCCATGGGCAGATTCTTTTTCACATCATCCTCATAATTTGATTAGGCTCTGCACCGATTGTCATACAAAATATGATGATCAAATAATTACTAAAGAAGAAATTGTAAAATTAAAAGAGCGATTAATAGAGAAATTAAAAGCTGAAAACTCATCGTATAGTATTGAAATTTCAAATCATAGACTACCTAAATTAATCCAAGATTTTAAAGGTAGAGAAAGTGAGCTGAACGAATTATCTGAGCTGTACAAAAAAAATCACATTATCAGTATTGAAGGTGTTGGAGGAATGGGCAAAACTCAATTGCTTCTAAAGTTTATTGAACGGAAAAAGCTCACTGTTTATTGGTTTAATGTTGAATTGTTCTCTGGATTTCAGGATTTTGTCATTGAATTATTTAATCGATTTCAGGTAAATAATTTTGATGAATTGTTAGATGTAATTAATGATAAGAATGCAATTTTAGTTTTTGATGGTATAGAAACTTTGTGGAGTGATTTTCCAGATAAAGTAACACAGTTGTTAAAGCAATTATATGATTATGCAGAAAATGCCAAAATTATTTTCACAACACAATTTAGCTCTTTAGCATTTGACATAAATCTAGGTGTTCTTAAAATATCAAAAGGACTAGATGAAAAAGATAGTTTCATCCTCTTATCAAAAAAAAACTTAAGCATAAAAATTGATGATAAGTATATTAAGAAAATAATTTCTTTTTCGAACGGTCACCCATTAACTCTAATTATTACTTCGGGATTGATCTACATGATGAAATCGCCACAGCAAGCATGGGAATCTATCGATGAAGCTGGAGTATCATTTATCATAAACCCTAATAATACGGAACGGAAGAAGTCAAGTTCCATAGAGCTGTGCTTTGATCTAGCATATAAAGGTCTTGACGAAAAACAGAAATGGCTGTTGATGTATCTGTCCCTATTTCCAGCTGGATGTAAAGTGCCATTTTTGGAAATCTTGGTAGGTAAAGATTCTCCATTCAAAACTAAGACGGATTTAAAAATGTCAATTGCGTTTCTATCACAATACAATTTGATTGATTTCGAGATAGATTCTTTAGGTTTTGAACGAACGATAATTCTTAATCCAATCCGAATTTTTGTCAGAAAAAAAACAGGTAGTAGTTCTAAAGCACTGTTACATTCAATACAAATAGAAGCATTCGAAAATTTGATATTCGAAGCGGTAAGCTTGTATTCTAATTACATGCTTTCTGATGAAATAGAATATGCTATCATTCGTTATGAAATTGAACTTCCTAATTATCTTTTTGCATTTAAGAAATCTGTTCATGCGTCTTATTGTAATGATTGTAGTAAGTATAGTGATCGAGAAAATTATCTGAGAATTGTAACCGGATTATCCGCAGGATTGTACAAATATTTGTTTACTAGAGGGAAATTTTCTTATGGTATAGATATTAATAAACAAGGAGCTAGAGCCCACATTGAATTAAATGAGTTTGATTTAGCTGTAGATGATCTAACACAGGTTGCTACTTTAAATTGGAGAATTGGCAATGAAAAGGAGACTGAAAGTGCCCTTTTGGAAATGCAGAAATGTGAAGAGCTAAGCGGAAAGAGGTTTTCAACGGTTCGCTTTATTGAGGGAGAAATTTTAAGAAAATCAAATCCTCGTGCTGCAATTGTAAAATTTGAGGAAGGAATCTCAATTTGTGAGAGCAATTTAAAAGAAGACGGAAGTGATGAGACATTTCGAGGTAATATTGGAAATATGTTATCCGAAATTGGAAGAACTTATGAAAGATATTTAAATGATAGCAAAACCGCTCTCGGGTATTATTTAAAGGGTTATCATATACAACGCGAAATAAAAGATTTCGCAAATATGTTTTGTAATTCACACCATATTGGGAATTGTTATGCAGATTCTGGTTTCTTTGAAAAGTCATTAGAGTATTACCAGGAAGCGATTGAAGGATTTATTAAATATGGACAACAGCAATATATTGGTAATTCGCTGTGTGAAATAGGTAAATTGAGAGTGACTAATCCGGATTTAGATTATTCTTTTTTGACTAAAGATTTACTTTTAACGGGATTAGAGGATGTTCAGTATGAAATTGCAGTAACTGAGGAAATTGGGCTTTATTTAGAAAGTAAACTCTGGAGAATAATTGGAGTTGTTGCATTATCAGAACACTCATTGATATTGAATAATTGGGCAACAAGTTTATTAAATACACTTGATAATAAGCGTATTTTTGAATGGTCTCTACCTTACTTTTTTGCTCAAATTGCAATTATTTCCAATGAGTTGGAAAACGATAAAGGCAATAGTGAGAAGCTCCAGGAATTAAAAAATCTATGTTACTTACACGGAGGAGAAACAGAGCATGATATTTTAGACCCCTATTGTTGGCTATCATTATGGTTAAAGGAAAAGAATATTGAAAACGTAAGCCGAGGGGAACTATATTATCAGATCGAAAGTGAATTTTGGGATAATTATGGAGATGAATTTTCGGAAGAGGAGGATAATGATTAAGTTTCAAAAGTAGATGATAGCTAATATAAAAGAGTTTATACTTTTTTATTAGCTATCATAATTTCTCTATTTGTATGCAAATTATTTTATCAATCTCAGAATCTCTCTTTTATCATTTTCATTTTCGATTTGATCAATTGATTTCAATTTGTTCAAAATAAAAATGACATTTCGTATTCTTGTTTTACCTATACCTGACGCTTGAAAATAGTTGTCTGAAAAATCGACATCGGATATTAAATCAATAATATTCGAGTTTAGCTCTCTGTCTCTCTTAAGAGATTCCTTTAAAAGATCAAATAGTACCTGAATTCCAATAGTTTTTTTTAAGTAAGATTTATCATTAACCTTTGACCAAATCTTTTCGTTAACCGCTTGAAAGAAAATGAAAACAGTATTTTCAATAAAATCATCCTCATAATTTAGAAACTCATTCCGTAATGGACTAGAATCTTTAAAATTTTTCAGCATCTTTCGATCTCTCCCATAGAATATTTTCTTGTTCATCATCTCGATTCTATCCCTCTTATAATTTGTAGTAATTAAACTTAAAATTCCTTCAATCATAGCAGAGGTTGAAATAAGCCAATTGGATTTGTTCAATTCAATGAAATCGTCATTGTCATAAATAGGAGCTAATTTTATTAAAGAATACAACGGTGAAGTTTTTTCAAAATTTAGCTTTCGTGCTATGTTTGCTGCTAACTTTTCAGGTGTCCAGGATTCTTTATTTTCCTTTTCAATGAAATAGCCGAACTGCTCTAGAGCTAAGCTCTTATCAACTTTCTTTTGATTTCCGTTTATTGTAGCAAAAAGATAAGCTTGGTAAGGATTAGGTAAATCAAAAAAGATTGAACACAGTATCTCCATGTCTAACCTCGACTTATTGCTGATGTAGTCGAATCCATTTAGTCTATGCTGACCATCGATAATAGAAGCTGATTTTACATTTTCGGGGAATTCTAAAAAATACTCGCCATTCTCGTTTATCAATTCCCAACGATTATTATTATCCTCAATTATTGTTCCATCTTCATTATTATTAACTGATAATATAATACTATTTGGAAATGTCATTTCAGCTGTATCTATATATTTTCCAATCTCACTGAGCCTCTTTATATTTATAGGCCTTTGATTACCCTTCAGAAGGCCATCTTCTGTCAAGTACGTTAATGGCTCAGAAAATGATATTTGCTTAATAATACTTGCCTTTACACTAATTACAAAAAAATCGCCAAGTGGTTGCGAGACCTTTAATGCTCTTAATTTAATTTTTGTCATCTTTTTCTAATTTAATTACCTAATGCTCCAGTACCAAAATCTTCGTCTTTATTAGCTACAAACCACATCCTCCATGAAACTATGCAACCTAATACGCTTAAAAATATTGGAAACCAGTAGCTGTATAATTTTGATTCTAGTGTAACAAGATAATTTATGGCTAACACAAAAACTATCGAACCGACTATATACCCAATATGGTCAAATAGTTTACTCTTAAAGCTTTCAGAGCCATCAGATGAATTTATAATTATGGTATAAATTGAGGTTACAAGAATAGAGATTGAATATGTAACTACATTAAATACGGTTTCTTCAAACAAAAGTATATTATTACTTTTCTGAAATATCCTCACAATTATGGGCATATATATACCAAGCATTCCAAAAAAAACTATTGCCCAAAAGAAATATTTATTTTTTATTGTCCTTCCCATCAAGATATATATTAATTTGTATTATTAAGTTCCCAAAATGCCTTATCCTTTATCAATATAGGTGCGGATCCCGCCAGATTTACGATGCTCTGGTGCTTTTCCAGTCCCTTTATAGTTTTTATAAGGTTTTCCCTTTGCTGTTTAGTTTCAAGAGAAAACAATGAGTCTACTTCTTTGGTTTTGATTTCATTTACACGGTGGATGACCCACGTTAAGATATAGTTCGAGTATTCATTTTCACTTGTAGCAAAGTGGTTTAAAAACTGAGTGGATAAGATGGTCCCTACACCAAATTCACGTCCTTCTTTCAATATTTTACGGATCGAAGTAAAATTTTTACTCAGGAAGTTATCCGCTTCGTCCACTAGTATCATCTTTTTTAATTGTCTTTTATGGCCGTTAATCAAGCTATGCCCGTGACGTTGCATTTGAGTATAAAATGCATCTAATGTTATAGCCACAATTAAATTCTGGATCGATTCGTCATAACCGGAAAGATTAATGACAACTACACCCTGAATCAGGGTATACAGGGACTGGGTCTTAGCGGTATCCGGCTCAAAAATTTCAAATTCAGAGAGGTTCGATATGGCTGCATATAAACTGTCCTGTGAATTGGTTTCATTGCCTAAGTAGATATTACATACGTCTCCCAGTGTCGGCGCGGATTGCAGCCAGGATTCCCTGTTGCCTTTAAAGATACCCTTGCTTTCATATGCTTCAACTATTACATCGCGTAGCTTTTGCTTTTGTACGTTTCCAAGATTGAATGCATTGGAAATGGTTTCCTTAATATCATTGGCTGTATGTAAGGGCAGCATTGGTTTAGATTGTTCTGTAGCATCTAATGCGAGGGGATTGTAGGGCAGGTGATAAGGCTCCAGGACTCTCGCTTTGGTAGCGTTTACGAAATCATCCTTGATATAATCCCCTTTGTAATCGAAGATCAATATGCCTAATTTTTCATCTCCAATATTTTTATCCGAATTTGTTATCAGCTGGGTAATTAGCGATTTAGTAAATTGTGTCTTACCAGTCCCCATTGTCCCAATAATACCGGTATTGGTGTGCATCACTTTGTTGGTATCATTTGGCTGCCAGATTACCTGTTTTTGCGTGTTTAAATCGGTGCCAAACAGTACTTCTATCCCTTCACCGGTTCCCAAAAAGGGCATTAGATCAGCTTCTTCAGGCAAATCTATATTCACAATTTCTTCGCTTACCTCATCCATGTCTGCATCGTCGGATATTAGATCGATATCCTCAAAGGGATCTAGGAATTTATATGTTGGCGCCGTGATATCAGCGTAGTTATTTCTTAGCAAAAGATTCTTGTCAATCGTAGTCTCGGTTTCATGAAAAAGATGGATTAAATCGTCAATAGAATTTACCAAAAAGTTATAGCCATCTTCTTCGCGCAGGTCAACCCTCATAAAACCGTTTACAATACTTATTTTTCTCTGATAAACATCATTACCAAAATGGATTAACCCAAAAGCCCCTATCGTATCGTTCAAACGATTACTGATAGTGAAATTATTATTCATCAGGTCAGCCCTGTAATTGTCGGTTATCAAATTCCACTTTTGGTTATCCCACACGTGAAATAGCTTCATTTTCTCTGCATTAGTTAAAGCCAGCTTACCAAAGAAATTTTTATAAAACTGACCTAAGAATCCATCATTGCTGAGGTGCTCATAAAGCAAATGAGCGGTTCTTTTTCCTTGGTCAATCCCTTTTTTTACAATATTCAGCCCACCGATTTTAAGTTCGACAGGGTACAGGTACATTAATAATTCGCCTTCGAACAATTCTAACCCAATAAGTAATAGATCATCGCTAAACGAACCAATAGCACCAAGATTTTTAGTAGAAAATAATCCATCACCGGTATTTAATCCCGCATTTCCTGATACCCTCAATATCTCTTCTAAAGAGATCGGCACCCATATTATATTTTCCTGATGCAAGAAAGTAAGGGAGGATTTGATTCCTGACAACAGACTTAACTTCTCACGCGGGAACTGGCTCTGTTGGCGAATAAGTCGTAGCAACCAATCCCCGTTGATGGCATTAAAAAAATTAATAATGTTTACAGTGTCTGAAGCCGCATCAAACCGTACATGATGTTTTTCCAGAAACTCTTTCACTACAAATTCGTATTGATTGGTTTTCCGGCTAACGGTAATAGCATCGTAACCGTTGGAATTATTGTACTGATCACTGTAATGAATAATCACCAGATCCTTACTCTCTTTAAAAAAGTCAAGATCAACTTTTGGATCAATGTAAGTTACCCACTGTGAATTATGGTATAGCTTCTCTAATTGTACCTTAATTTCATAATTAATAGTAGTACAAAGGGCCTTGTTACTCTCATAGGGATGCCCATTGTTAGCAACGCGGGCGAAGGCATTAAATAATATGGAAAGTTTAATCAGCTCTGATGGCTGGCCAGGCAAGTCCATTGTCCCGAAACCGGTCCGGTAATTTTGAACCCTTGGTGTCGAAGATACATCGGCAATCAAACCGTTAAGCGAGATGCCTGTCTTAACTAAGCTCATCTCATCATAGGATTGTTCTGTCTTTGTAATATCAAACTGATAAAAAGTGATATGGGAATATTCAAAATCCTCTGTCTTTTGGGGCATCTTTTTGGAAAAGAATTTTACCTTTCCAAGAAATACATTTAAAAGATCCTCTTTATCAAAATTTTTAGTTTTTAATTCAATGCCTAAATTTCGCTCGACATCCTCCACCCGGTCATAAAATGTCAGTTCTTCAAATTTTGTAACAATGTTATCGGAGCCATAAATACTGACTTCAATGGGCAATACCTCTGACAAGCGTTTATTTAGGTTGTTATTCAGGTATTTTCTGTAATATTCGAAAATACCCTGAACAATTTCTTTACAATCCCCCACATTAATAACATTAATCTTTACAGGTGATTTGCTCGACTGAGCAAAGAGAAACTCAAAATTTGTCGTAAAGTCTTTAATTTTATCTGCAACCAAACCAGAGACAAAGGTTTTTGGTTGCGCTTGCTTAGAATTCAGGTAAATGGTATAATACAACCATTCCGGTGAGTGGCTTGATTCAATGGGAACATATATTTCACTTGATCTTCCTTCTATATAAGGCACAAGATTGTATGGGCTTAACCTTTTTAGTATGGCATTGTATATGTCTTCATCGCCTAAGTCTTCATTTAATTGAAGCTGGTATGCGACATTTAGAGGGTGCAAAGGGCTGAATTTTATTTTCTGTTCTCCACCTAATTCCTTAACAACGCCAAGCCAAAGCAAATTCTTCTGTTCCGCTGTTAAGGGAGCATTAGCCTTAAGGTCCTCTAACTGTCTTATGTAAGCCTGTACGAATTCTAATGCAATCCCTTTCAGCTCCGCATTTAGATATGCGAGGCTGGGCTGTATTTGACGGTTCCTATAATAGTTTCTTAATTTGTCAAAGGCCAGCTTAATTGATTCATCTAATTGAATATCATTTACAGTAATAGTATTTTCATTTCCCAAGAACCATGAGTATGCTTCAGAATTTATTATTTCCTGCTCCTGAATAAGATTGTTCCTAAATTCATCCCGTACTATCTTCTCGTTGTTTTTAAACAGTAGTTTTATAGTATTGCCATCAGTGATGTATTTAAAATCAAGTTTATGTACCCTTTTGTCTTTCCAGACATCCAGACCTGTAATTGGCTTTGGCAGTTCAAAGTCGTTCTTTATCGCGATCGGTACTTGAATACCAAGAAGATTTACATTAAAGTGAATTAGATCCTCCTGGGCTAATGAGTAGTCGTTCTCCAGTATTAATTTCTGTTCCTCACTTACATTATAAACCGTATTGAGGCTTATTACATCATTGATCGGTATTTCGCCGACAGGATTAAATACTAAGGAAGCATTTTCTTTTATCTGAAGAAAAGAGCCGGATTTCTGAATGTTCAGTAGAAAATTGCCCTCGAACTGTGAAAGGACGTTTGATTTAAATGGCAGGTGCAGAATCCTGATAAGATATTTCTTATCTGTGTCAGGATCCCTGTACTCAACTACGCTAAACAAATTTTCTGCATCAAATGACTTACATTCAACTATAATACTGAAACCACTAGTGGAAACACCGATGCCTTTCGACTGACTTCTTGCACTTAATCCCTCTTTCTTCATAAACTGATCATATCGAACAGTAATTTTAAGAGGCAGTTCTAATGTAGGGTTGAAGACAATTATGTTCACATTTCTCCTTTTCGATGCGGAATCTCCATCCGTCTTAAACCAAAGTGTCTGAAGTAAATTGTCTCCTTCGACAGTTTGAAAAACCGGCGGTGCCTTTTCTTTCTCCTTATCCATCCATCGCACGAGTTCTGAATAGTCGAAATCACGCCAGTCCTCTTTTACAATTCTTGTAAGTGCTGCGTCAGGAAAATCCTGTTCTAAATCTGTGGCCAGATTTCCATTGAGGGAAATGTTCTCGAATTTCTCGTATAGAGTAAAGTTACCCGCCAGATTTTTAGAAAGGTCGCCCTGTATACTGCTTAATTCTGCCTGGGGGAAAAGTCCAAGATATCTGTAGTCGGTCCGTTCAATTGATCCTTTCTGAAGCGAATTTACAACTTGTTCATAATCAAATATGGAATTATTATCCTCAACAACACTTTTTGTCTTCCTATCCAATACGGATTTTAAGATTAGCTTCTCATGTCTTTTTAGTGAAGAGTTATGCTCAATGTCCTGCTCTATCTGACTTTTAAAACGAGTGTGATGTAACGGCATGCCTTCCTTGATCAGGCTGCCGCTCCCACCAAGCAGGCTGTCCAGTTTTCCGCTGAACAAAATTAATATTGCTGTGCCTTTAAAAATGTCATTTTGATCTGCAACTTTATTACGCAGTGTTGTAAAGTAATCTTCTGTGGCAGAAGTACTGGATGCCACTATCACCTGTGCCCCATTTATCGCTAAACTAAAGGTAGTATAAGGCTCTCCTCCTTCAGGATGCGTATACGAAAAAGATTCCGCGTTAATAGAAGAATTATCCTTTAGGGCTTCATATAATGATTTAATACTTTCCGTATTTTCAAGGTACAGATTGAATCGCTCTCCTGGCTGAATTTTTTGAGCAGTAAAGTAATTGATAATTAAATCCGAAACGTAGTTATATAGTTGACTTGACATACTGTGCATCACCGCTATCGCTTTTTTTCTCTATTAAATTTATCTTTTCAAACAACCTGATAATTTCAAGTTTCGTGCTTTCATCGAATGCAATTCCCCGGTCCTGCATTTTATCCCATAGTGTCCTCAATCTGATTTTCTCCTCGTTTCCTATGCATATCCTTGTAAACAGTAGTAAAAGCTCTTGCGATAGTACAGTGGTATTGCCTAATCGTCCTCTATATTTTGTATAATTAAGCTTTGCAAACTGGTAAAATCCGTAAGCATATTTTACTTCCGCGTTTTCACGTTTTGTATTGCGAAACTGATAATTGATTGTATACCAAAGGCTAAATATATCTCTAGAGATCGGATCGGTAAAGTTCCTTGTGGTAATCTCGAGATCCATCAAGCGTTTACACTCTTCCCAGCTTCCGCTTACTAAATCAATGCTATCCATGTAAAAGGAAATTATTTCTGAAATGCATTCCTTAAATTTTTGTTTATCTTCCGGATTCAGCACTGCATATTTTTCGGCGATATTACTATAATTACCAACGGAATTGCCGTCAATCTGAATGTAATTCAATAACTCTGCAGTATTAACATGGGCAAAAATGGAGTCCGAATAGCCACTGAGCTTTTTCCAACCTATGGCATGGTTTTTAAGCCTTGTTTCAGATAGGGTCTCCCAATCCATTGTATAATAAATAGGTTTAATCTTTACAGGTATACTTCCAAAATCGTTTAAATGCAAGACAGCCTGACTGAGGTAATGGAAATAATAGTATTTAAAAAAATCCTCGACGTGTTTAAGGAACAAAGCATTATGGGTAGCTAAAAACTGAAAATCCTCCAAAAATTGCATTTTAACTCCCGGAAACAAGTTATGGTAAGATGGCAGGTTTGTCTTCAGTGCCGCCTCTGGTAGCTCCGGCAGGCACTGGATTATCAATTGATTTAATAAGTTCTCACCAATAGTGTCTTCATTGAAAATGCTTTCGTCAAAATCATCCTTTAGAAAAATCTCGAATAAGAACTTTGAAATTTCCCTGATAACATTATTTGAACTCATAAAGTTCATATACGATAAGGTCTTAATATTAAATTTTACAAGGCCGTTATCCTCGTCAAAATATAGAGAGGATAGTATATTTTTCAGTTCTTCGCCATTTTCAGTTTGAACCTTACCCTCGGCGTTGTTTAGGATTATTCTTTTCAGCTCTGATTTAAAATTTTTCGTACTATCGCTCAGCTCAATTTGTGATTTGTTATTCAGTATCCTGAATAATTCACCTATTACTCCCTGAAAAGATTTGAAATCTTCATCAAAAGCGCCACCGCTCAACTTTGTATTAAAGGGCAATAATTTGATCTTATTTCCGGTATAATGGCCCCTGAATTTTTGATCTTTATTAAGATATTTCGATTGAAGACCATATATTTCATTATTGTCTATTTCTATCTGCATCATATCACCTCGAATTTAAAACCGCTAAAGGCATTTTTTGAAAACTTGTAATCAACAGGCTTTCCAACATTCACCTCGTCAATAAATAAGGGAGCATGTTTATTGTTTTGACGAATTAGCATATTGACGGCACTAACAAAATACACGTAATTGTTGTTATCCTTTTTGTTAGGCCGGTATCCCTTAGAAATCATTTTGAGTATTTTAAATAAGCTAAAATCCACGTGTATCTTCAGCGGCTTCTTGTCGTTTGTAATTTTAAAAGATATGACGAATTCTTGTGTAAATCGGTGTAGGACGGTATTATGCTTCTGCGGCAAAAAATTAATATCAGGAACCGCTTCAAAATCTTTGAATATGCGATACTTCGTCTGCTTTCTGCCTACGCTAACGATTACCTTGCCACTTGTTTTCGGATCGCCATTCCAATTGCTTGCGGCATTTTCAACCAGTCCGTAAATATTCTGCAGCGATGCACTGTTGTGGTTATTGTAATGAAACAACGAAATTAAATACTCGTCGTAATCACTGTCTTTCAAATAGTCTTTTTCAAAATAATTGCTGAAGTAGTTTAAACGTATAAAGAAACGGGACAACCTTAATGCAGAAATTTTCCCTTTTTCCAGCTTGTTTTCAATATTTTGAATGTACTTATCAGAAATATGGTTAGAAAAGATGTGGAATATGTTTTCAGTGTTCACCAATGTCAACAGCGTTTCGTCGGTCTCTGTATTTCTTGAATTACAGGGATCCAGATTTTCCATCTTTTCAAATAAGCTGGATAGCTCAGGATGCTCGAATAGATAATTCGGAGTTAAGTTTGCGATATATTCCGCAGCCTGCATCTTTTCCACTACATCAAAGTAATCGGTATCGCTTAAAACAGAAAGATCAACCGGCACAATAATATCGTAAATAAAATTGAGCAGCGTCCGGACAGAGACAATTTCTTTATAAACAATAATCGCTTTTATAATCAACTGCGATATAATGACCCTGTTTCTCTCTTCGAATAGAAACTCGTAATTATACAAAATGGGGCAATCTATTTTATCCTGACATATTGCCTTATAATCTTTATATCCTCTATATATTACATTATCCTCATTGTCCGTTATGATCTTCTCCAGCAGCGATAAAACAATATCTGATACAGGCCCCTTTTCCGTTAATACGTATAAATGGTAGTCGGTAAAGTTAATATGATGGAAATTACTTTTCGCGTCAAATGCGTCACTATTTATTAGTTCATTATCCAGTATCCTGTTATTAGCGATATAGGATTTTAAAAGCTGAAATTCCGCACCGTATTCTTCTATGAATTTGCTTAACGTCCCTAAATTGATGGCTAAAATTATTTTATCAGTGGAGGCCGCTACATTCTTATCCTTGAAACCATCAAGTAATTTGTAAAGGGTCTCGTTAGAAGATTCCTTAGGATTATGAGCTTCAGTAGCATCATTGTGTACAACAAATTTTGAAATTTCATCGGTCAGCTTGTCATGCAAGTAGGACAATATATGTGATTTACCATCTCCAACATTACCGCACACTAAGATAAGCTGTGCTGTATTTACCTCATTGGCACCTATAATGATTTCTTTTAAATGAATTTCAACATCTCTTTCAATGTGAAGGTATCTTTTGAATTTATCGAGGTTAGAGGAAGTGCCTTGCGCTACGGCATATTTTGAAGACTCTCTTAGTTTTCGCAACTCTACTAATAAAGGGTTTGACCTCATGTACTGTTAAATTTATTTAGAGTTCGTTTAATAATTCTGATAAGGTAATTCTAAAAGCCTTAGCTATCTTTTCAACAACCACCAGGGAAACATTTCGTTTGCCACTCTCAATACCAGGTATATAAGTCCTGTCTAAATCTGAAAGTTCAGCGAGTTTTTCTTGAGAATAACCTTCAGCGATTCGCAGCATCTTGACTCTCTTACCAAATTTTGCCTGAATATTTTCCATTTTACCAAATTCGCCCTAAGTAGACGATTGTACAATAGACGACTGTCTACTTTAACAAGTAAAGTCACTGCATATAATCCGTTGAATTGCGGAATATTCCTGCACTATAAAACTTTCTGCGACGGTGGGTATCAAGTACTGCCAATAAAAGACGCACCATTTTTTTTGTTTAGGGAGAGATAGATATTTGCCTCTATCCTAGATTCAGCAGATAATTAATAACTATTAATTCGGTAAATGTTATGAGGAATCAAAACAGAAAATTACTGTTTGCAGCAGCCATGCTGCTAGCAGTAACCGGAGCTTTCGCCCAGGGCGACGGCTCTGCAGGTATTACGGAAGCGACACAGATGGTCACTTCGTATTTCGGCCCTGCCACACAACTCATTTATGCCATAGGCGCGGTGGTCGGTCTCATCGGTGGCGTAAAGGTGTACAACAAATTCAGCAGTGGCGACCCCGACACCAGTAAAACAGCAGCCAGTTGGTTTGGCGCCTGTATCTTCCTAATTGTCGCTGCTACGATCCTGCAATCCTTCTTCCTGTAAATGGACATTATGAACAAGTATAATATCAACAAAGGGATTGGAAGGACGGTGGAATTTAAAGGCCTCAAGGCACAGTACCTCTTCATCTTTGCCGGAGGGCTGCTCGGTATACTGGTGCTGATCATGATCCTCTACATTGCAGGGATTAGTTCTTTCGCCTGCATTGGACTTGGAGTTGGTGGCGCCTCAATTCTCGTTTGGCAAACCTTTGCCCTGAACAGGAAACATGGCGAGCATGGGCTTATGAAGCTCGCTGCCAGGAAACGGCACCCCAAATATATCACCAGCGGCAGGAAGCCAGGCAGGTTTATCAGGTCCAACCTTAAAAAAGAGCAACCATGAGGAATACTTCGAAAAAAAGGACACTTGAAGAAAAGTTCCCGCTGCTGGCTGTCGAGGAGAATTGTATCCTGAGCAAAGATGCCGATATCACAGCCTGCTTTACGGTGCAGCTGCCGGAACTATTTACGGTTGCCTCATCGGAGTATGAGGCCATCCATGCCGCCTGGCATAAAGCAGTCAAGACATTGCCCGATTATTCGGTGGTGCACAAACAAGACTGGTATATTAAGGAAAGCTATACACCCGACCTTGCAGAAGACGGACTGAGCTTTTTGGGAAGGTCATACAAGCAGCATTTTAACGAGCGTCCGTTCCTGAACCATTACTGCTACCTGTTCCTGACCAAGACCACGAAGGAGCGCATGCGGATGCAGAGCAATTTCTCATCGCTATGCCGTGGCAGGCTGGTGCCTAAAGAAGCCCGTGATGAAGAATCGGTGCACCAGTTTATGGAAGCCGTGGCGCAGTTTGAACGTATCATTAACGATTCCGGGCTTGTCAGGATCACCAGGATGAGTGAAGAAGATATTGTAGGTAGGGACGAACGACCGGGCTTGTTGGAACAATACCTGACCTTATCCACCGCAGAAGCCGAGCCGCTACAGGATATAGCGCTGCACGGGGAAGAGGTGCGTGTTGGCAACAAGAGACTGTGTGTGCACACCTTATCGGATCCTGATGACCTGCCAAGCAGCGTCAGTGCCGATACAAGGTTTGAAAAGCTGTCGACGGACCGAAGTGACTGCCGGCTGTCGTTTGCCGCGCCCGTGGGGCTGCTTTTGGGCTGCAACCATATCTACAACCAGTACTTGTTTTTGGACAACAGCACTGACAATCTCCAGAAGTTTGAAAAGTCCGCCAGGAACATGCACTCCCTGGCGAGATACAGCCGCAGCAACCAGATCAATAAGGAATGGATTGAGCGCTACCTGAACGAAGCCCATTCGTTTGGCCTATCGAGCATCCGTGCCCATTTCAATGTGATGGCCTGGTCGGATGACCCGGCGGAACTCAAGCAGCTCAAGAACGATACCGGGAGCGCGCTGGCACTGATGGAATGCAAGCCCCGGCACAATACCACCGATGCGGCCACCTTGTACTGGGCGGGCATCCCCGGCAACGCGGGCGACTTCCCCAGCGAGGAAAGCTTCTATACTTTCATAGAACCAGCACTGTGCTTCTTTACTCAGGAAACAAACTACCGGGATTCCCCGTCGCCTTTTGGGTTGAAGATGGCTGACCGGCTGACTGGTAACCCCATCCACCTGGATATATCCGACCTGCCGATGAAAAAAGGCGTTATTACCAACCGAAATAAATTCATATTGGGGCCTTCGGGGAGCGGGAAATCATTTTTCACCAACCACATGGTGCGGCAGTACTATGAGCAGGGTGCCCATGTATTACTGGTTGATACCGGGAACAGCTATCAGGGGCTTTGCGAACTTATCCACGGAAAGACTAAGGGAGCGGATGGGGTGTACTTTACCTACACGGAAAATAACCCAATTGCCTTTAACCCCTTCTATACGGATGATGGCGTATTTGATATTGAGAAAAGGGAGAGCATTAAGACCCTGATCCTGACATTATGGAAGCGGGATGACGATCCACCGACACGCTCGGAAGAGGTGGCACTTTCCAACGCCGTAAGCGGTTATATCGGGCGTATCAGGCAGGAGGAACACCCTTCCTTCAATGGCTTTTACGACTATGTGCGCAACGAGTACAAGGCGGTGCTGGAAGACAAGCAAGTCCGGGAGAAAGATTTCGACCTCGCCAATTTCCTGAATGTCCTGGAGCCTTATTACAAGGGCGGCGAATACGATTACCTGCTTAATTCCGAAAAGCAGCTCGACCTGCTGTCGAAACGGTTTATCGTGTTCGAGATTGATGCCATTAAGGACCACAAGATACTGTTCCCGATCGTGACGATCATCATCATGGAGGTCTTCATCAACAAGATGCGAAGGCTCAAGGGCCAGCGCAAGCTGATCCTGATCGAAGAAGCTTGGAAGGCCATAGCCAAGGAAGGTATGGCGGAATACATCAAGTACCTGTTCAAGACGGTCCGGAAGTTCTTCGGCGAGGCCATCGTGGTGACGCAGGAAGTCGACGACATCATACAATCGCCGATTGTAAAGGAAAGTATCATTAACAATTCGGATTGTAAAATATTGCTGGACCAGCGCAAGTACATGAACAAGTTTGACGACATACAGGCCATGCTGGGGCTTACCGAGAAAGAAAAAGCGCAGGTGCTTTCCATTAATATGAACAACGACCCGTCCAGGCTCTATAAGGAAGTTTGGATCGGGCTTGGGGGCACCCAATCGGCGGTATATGCCACTGAAGTGAGCCTTGAGGAGTACCTCGCTTATACCACAGAGGAAAGCGAAAAGATGGAAGTGATGGAACTGGCCGCGGAATTAGGTGGCAACGTAGAGCTCGCCATCCGGCGTATCGCGGCACAGCGCCGAGAGACATAATTACAATAATTTAAAATCAATACTATGAAAAGAGCATTTTATTTGGTGTGGGCTGCCCTGTTACTGGCAGCCGCACCGGCAAAGGCGCAATGGGTGGTAACCGATCCGGGCAACCTGGCGCAGAGCATTATCAACACCGCTGACCAGATCATTGAAGCCTCGGCAACGGCGAGCAACACGCTGGACAGCTTTAAGGAAGTGAAAAAAGTGTATGAGCAGGGCAAGGAATATTATGATGCCCTGAAAGCGGTGAACAACCTCGTAAGGGATGCACGCAAGGTACAACAGACAGTATTGTTGGTCGGCGATATTTCGGATATGTACGTCACGAATTTTGGTCATATGCTGAACGACCCCAACTTTAGCCCGCAGGAGCTCAACGCCATAGCTTTTGGCTATTCCAGGCTGCTCAACGAAAGTACGGAACTGCTCAACGAGCTGAGCCAAATCATCAATGCCTCGTCGCTTTCCCTTAACGATAAGGAGCGTATGGACGTTATTGAAAGGGTATACAACGAAGTAAGGGACTACTACAACCTGGTCCGCTACTACACCCATAAGAATATTTCAGTCAGTTTTATAAGGGCCAAAAAGAGGAACGATACCCAGCGCGTTTTGGAACTCTACGGAACCTCCGGCCAAAAATACTGGTAAGCCATGGTGCTGCAAATTGAATTCAGCAACCTGCACGAGATGCTGCGCGCGCTCTATGATGAGATGCTACCCCTCTCGGCCGAGATGGCGGCTGTCGCTAAAGGGCTTGCCGGGCTGGGTGCGCTGTTCTACGTGGCACTGAAAGTCTGGCAAGCGCTCAGCCGTGCCGAACCGATCGATATGTTCCCGCTGCTCAGGCCTTTTGCTCTGGGATTGTGTATCATGTTTTTCCCCACTATGGTACTGGGTACGATGAACGCGGTGCTAAGCCCGGTGGTTACCGGCACGCATGGCATACTGGAGGGACAGGTACTGGACCTCAATGCCCTGCAGGCGCAAAAAGACCAGCTGGAGCATGAGGCGATGCTGCGCAACCCCGAGACGGCGTACCTGGTGTCGGATGAGGAGTTCGACCGGCAGCTCGAAGAGCTGGGCTGGTCACCTTCGGATCTTGCCACCATGTCAGGGATGTACCTGGAGCGAGGGATGTTCCAGCTGAAACAGGATATACGCAATGCCTTCCGGGAACTTCTGGAAATCCTGTTCCAGGCAGCGGCACTGGTAATTGATACCATCAGGACATTCTTCCTGATTGTGCTGTCGATATTGGGACCTATTGCGTTTGCCATTTCGGTTTGGGACGGCTTCCAGTCGACCCTGCACCAATGGCTCACGCGGTACATCAGCGTGTACCTGTGGCTTCCCGTTTCGGATTTGTTCAGCGCGATGCTGGCTAAGATACAATCCCTTATACTGGAGCGTGACATCGAACAGCTTTCCGACCCCACTTTTATCCCGGATACTTCCAATGCGGTGTACATCATTTTTATGATCATCGGCATTATCGGCTATTTTACCATCCCGACGGTAACGGGCTGGATCATACAGGCCGGCGGAGCCGGGAACTATACGCGGAATGTCAACCAGGCGACCCAAAAGGCGGGCAATATTGCCGGCGCAACCACGGGAGCTGCTACGGGAAATATCAGCGGGAGGCTTATGAACCAATAACTTTTAAAACGGAATTATGGAATTTAAAACCTTACGGAACATAGAGAACAGTTTCCGGCAGATCCGGCTGTATGCCATTATTTTCTCTACGGTGTGCCTGGGCATCACGGGCTATGCGGTCTGGGAGTCCTACCGCTTTGCCCGCGAGCAGCGTGAGAAGGTGTATGTACTGGACCAAGGCAAGTCGCTGATGGTGGCCCTGTCGCAGGATGCTGCGGTAAACCGCCCGGTGGAGGCGCGTGAGCACGTCAGGCGCTTCCACGAGCTTTTCTTTACCCTCGCACCGGATAAGGCTGCGATTGAGAGCAATATGCGAAGGGCATTTAACCTCGCAGATAAAAGTGCCTTTAATAATTACAAGGACCTTGCAGAAAAGGGCTACTACAGCCGTATCATCTCCGGTAATGTACAGCAACGCACCGAGGTGGACAGCGTACAGTGCGACTTTGACCGCTACCCGTACAAGGTCCGGACCTATGCCAGGCAATACATCATCCGTTCCAGCAATGTTACGCGAAGAAGCCTTATAACCTCGTGCCTGCTGGTTAATTCAGTGCGGTCCGATGAAAACCCCCAGGGCTTCACGATGGAGCAATTTCGCGTCTTGGAGAACAGGGATGTGGAAGTTGTGGAACGCTAATAAGAGAGCAATGAAAAAGCTTCAATTATCAATGGAACCATGGCTCGACAAATTGGACAGCCAATGGAAGCAGCTGCCGCAGGATCAAAGGAAGCGTGTGGTACTGTATAGTTTCGCAGGCTACCTGATCATCATGCTGGCAGTACTTATACAGGTTATCATGCAGGTCGGGCAACAAAGGGAAATGCCTGTTACGCACATCACGAACCCCTTAGCAAACGGCATGGATAAGGGGACGGAGGTAAAAAATACGAGAGAACTTAAAAACGGAAACAATGAAAGAGAGTAAACAAGCAAAAGGCCACTTTTTGGACAGCGGCCAGCCTGCCGGAGAAGGGAATCACAACAGGATTAGCAAGGAGAAGCTTAAAAAGCCATTGGTGTTCAGTGTAATGGCCATTCTGTTTATAGCCTGCCTATATCTCATCTTCGGCGGGGATTACGAGCAACAGCCTGCAGAGGCTGTTGCGATCGGCATCAACGACGCGGTACCGCAGGCCACGGAGGACGCACTGCCCGCGGATAAGGGCAAGGCGTACGAGCAGGAAATGCTCAGGGAAAAGGAAAAGGCCAAACGTGAAGCGCTGATGACCTTATCGGATTACTGGCAGGCCGACAGCACTGCAGGTGCGGCTAAGCAGCCTGACCCGGAGGAAGCACCGGATATTCCCATGCAAAGCAGGAGAGCTAACCCTGCGTTGGGCAGCTACCAGAATATGCAACGTTCCTTAAGTAGCTTCTACAGGGAAAACCCCGAGCAGGAAGCCTTGCGTAAGGAAAATGAGAAGCTCAGGGAGCAACTCGGGCAGCAAAGCCAGTCCCGCAACGGCTCGCTCGACCGGCTGCAACTCATGGAAAAATCGTACCAGATGGCAGCGAAATATTTCCCAGGAACAGGAGGAAGTAAAGACAGTGTCGGCAAAAAAGCCGAAGAGAAAGAAAACCGCAACTATCTGGAAGTGCTGCCGGCAAAGAAGGCTATAGTATCCCGCCTCGTCCAAAATGTACCTGATTCCCTGGCGTTACAAAAAGCAGCCCGGGCAATGCAAAGTAATTTTTATAATGCGGGTAAAGCAGCCGCTATGGTACAGCCTGCCAATTCGCTCAGGGCCTGTGTGCACCAGACGGTAAAAATAACCGGCGAGGGGACCGTGCAGTTGCGCCTGTTGCAGCCTGCAAGGCTTGGAGGTGTCACGCTTCCCGCAGGGTATATTGTAACAGCCACAGCGGAATTCCAAACCAGCCGCCTACAATTGCAGGTGGTATCCCTTGAAACAGAAGGCAGGATCATACCGGTAGACCTCTCGGCCTATGACCTTGACGGGCAGAAAGGACTTAACCTGCCGTACGCAGCGGAAGTAACCGCAGTAAATGGCACACTTGCCAATATGGGTAACGCTGCCGGCGGCAGCTTCACGATCAACCGTAATGCCGGGCAGCAGCTCACCTCAGATGCCACCAGGGGGCTACTACAGGGCATCTCCGGCTACTTTTCCAAAAGGGTAAAGCCACAAAAGGCGAACCTTAATGCAGGCTACCAGGTGTTCCTGGTATCAAAAGAAAAATAACTAAAATAAAAATCCAATGAAAATACAACAGTTTACCATCGCAATGCTTGTACTGCTATGCGGTATCACATATAACACGCAGGCACAGGTACACCCTGATGAGGTGATTGCCTTAGGGAAAGTGGAGCCCTATGCCATAGAAGTAACCTATGAGAAGACCTCCCATATTATTTTTCCCTCCGGCATCCGGTATGTGGATATGGGCAGCGACAATATTGTCGCGGGGAAGGCGGAAGATGCAGATAACGTACTGCGCGTGAAAGCGGCAGTAGCCGGCTTTCCAACCGAATGCAATTTCTCTGTAATTACAGAAGATGGGCAGTTCTACAGCTTTGACGTGTGCTATAGCGACCATCCGGTGATCTTGGGCCATAACCTTTCTAAAGGTATGCGGTCATCTTCAAGGAAAGAGGCTGCTGACATACGATTTGAATCGCTCGGCACAACGCCGGCAACGCTGACAGGTCTACTAATGGAGGCGCTCTATAACAAGAATGCAAGGCAGTTGAAAGCCAAATCCGAAGGTTATGGTATTACTTTCTCACTGCGGGGCATCTATATACATGGAGGCAAGTACTATTTCCATATCCAGACTGAAAATACCACACATGTTCCCTTTACGCCGGATTTTATACGCTTCGCTATTGTTGACCGCAAGGTGGCCAAGCGCACCGTAGTCCAGGAACGTACCCTGGAACCGCTGCGTTTGTACAAGCCACTCCTTACTGTTGAAGGCCACAGTAAAGAAAGGAATGTGTACCTGCTGGATGTCTTTACCTTAACCAAGGGGCAGGTACTGGAAATCGAAATGGTCGAGAAGAATGGCGGGCGCGGGCAGCGGCTAAAAGTCAGGAATGCCGACCTTTTAAAGGCAGAGCCCCTGACAAAGCTCCGGCTGAAATTCTAAGTAGGCAATCACCGGTGTAGCATTGCACATCTTGTCAAAGGTTGCTATCTTTGTGTAAATATTGAAAATCTTAAAGTGTTTTTGCTTTTAAGTCTCGTCACTGAAAACTGGTAATTTTTAAAGACTTCGAGGCTAAGTAGAGACGCTCATGCTACGGCGTGGGCGCTCGCTTATGCGAAGTCTAGGTATACCAGTGCCTCAGTGTCCGTAAGTGTGGTTGCCTGCGCCTATTTTTTTGGCCTGTCAATGCCACTTACCGCATTGGTTACCATTTAAAGATCAGGCCATGGCATATACTGTATCTAAACTTCACATGAAGCTTTCTGAAAGTAAATTTTCATTCAGCCAGAGGATGCTCTCCTTTTTTGAAATGGTTGAGGTTTCCTCGGTTGCTGAACTAAGTGCAATCCCATTGCAAAAAATTACCTGTTTCAAAGGTTTTAAAACTAAATGCAGACAGGAGTTGATCGCTTTCATTGAATTTGAAGGTATCGCGGAACTTTTTGAGGGTTACCGGACCTGGAAAGAGCAGCAATGCGATCAATAAAATTGGACATCAATTCCCGTGCGGTTGTGAGTCACGAGGTAAATAAGTAAAAATTGAAAATGCTACCAGCAAGCCCTTAACATATGACAACTGCTTATACTAAATTCGAGTTTTCATAAATGGAAAAACACAAAGTATACGATTGCGATTTTAAAAAGAAAGCAATACAACTGGTACATGCAACGAATCGTTTTAAAGCTGCTAAAGAACTTGGCCTAGCGCATGCGATCGTTTATAGATGGTATGAGGCCTATAAAAAATTTGGGGAAGAAAGTTTTTGCGAAAAAATAATCAGGAATCCTGAGCAAAGAAGATTTTCTGAACAAAAAAGAAAGCTTGAAAAAAGACTCAGGGATTCAGAGCTACAGGTTGAAATTTTTAAGAAGGCAAGTAAACATATCGTTGGGGGGAAACCTATGATCTTCCACTTTATTGAGGACAATTTGGACAAGTACCCATTATGGAAAATGTGTAAAGCTTTGGGGATATTAACGGGCACGTATCATAAATGGAAGAGCCAGGCAAAGTCTCCAAGGCAACGACAGAGCCTTTTGTTGGAACAAGAAGTAACAGCTGTCTTCTATGAATATAAGGAGCGGTATGGCAACATAAGGATTTCGGAAGAATTGAAAAGCCGGGGCATTAAATTATCACCAGCTCAGGTTACATTTTATATGAAGAAGCTAGGCCTTGTGAGTAAGCTGAGTACCAGCAATAAATCGAAGTATAGTTCATTATTTATTCCTTACAATCCCTGTATTTTCCCTAACATTCTAAACCGGCAATTTAACGCTGAAAAACCTGATCAGGTTTGGGTCTCGGCTATAACGGGCATTCAAACAGTAACAGGGCTTTTATTCCTAACAATTATTATGGATTTATTTGACGTGAGAGTAATTGGATGGAGCCTTAGTGAGGGACGGACAATAAAAGAAACGTCGCTACCCGCCTGGGAAATGGCAGTTCAGGGGCGCAAAATAGAGCAAAAATTAGTGTTTCATACCGACCGTGGGCCGCAATATGCCAATAAACTATTTACCCGTAAACTGGACTCTTATAAATGTGTCACGAGGAGTATGAGCCGTAAGGGAAAATATTTGGATAATGCTGTACCAAAGAACTTTTTTAATTCCTTTAAGTCCGAACTTTCACAATCAGGCAATGCTGTGACAAAAGAGCAAATCGAAGAAGCATTGATAGCCTTCTCCGGAAATTATTCCAAATAAACACATCGGGTAAAAATCAACACCTTTCAGATGATAAAAAAATATGACCGTGCTTTTAAGGAGTATGCCGTTAAATTAAGTTATGAACGAGGCAAGGGACAAATTCTTATTATTGAACGCGAACTTGGAATTACGCCAAGTTGCCTTAACAGATGGCGGCAGGACTTTGTAAAATATGGGGCAGGAAGCTTTTGTGGACCGGGTTACTTAAAATTAACGCCCAACCAATCTGTAGTAATTGAACTCGAAAACAAAATTAAAGATTCTGAAATTGCTTTGGAAATTTTGAAAAAAGGCACCGGACCTGTCATTCAGGGAAAAATTGCAACCAAAGAATTTATTGAAGCGAATAAGAGTAAATTTTCAATTTTAAAGATGTGTGCTGTATTGGGCGTGTCGCGGACTACCTATTACCGGAGAAAAAAGCAGGAACTGTCCGATACGGAATCCCGAATAATTTTAATTAAACAGGAAATTGTATCCATATTTAATGAACATAAACAAACCTATGGATGCGGAAAAATTACAAAAGAGCTTCATAAGCGGGGCTTTAGGATACAGAGTTCACAGGTAACCCTTTATATGAAGATGCTTGGCCTCCGCAGTAAGACTAAAAGGAAATATCAACCGACCACCGATTCCAATCACAACCATTATATATTTCCAAATGTTTTAAATAGGAAATTTGTTGTTGATGCGCCTGCCAAAGCCTGGGTTTCGGACATTACTTACATTCAAACGGTCAGAGGCTTTGTATATCTTACTATAATTATGGACCTGTTTGACAGAAAAATTATTGGGTGGAGCCTGAGTAATGGAATGACCACTAAAGAAACTACCTTGCCTGCTTGGGAAATGGCGGTTAGTAACAGGAAAATTACGGAGGATTTGATTTTTCATTCCGATAAAGGTGTCCAATATGCCAATAAGATGTTTTCTAAGGCCATAAATGCCCACAAGTTTGTCAGGCAAAGCATGAGTCGCAAACAAAATCATAATGATAATGCTGTCTGCGAAAGTTTTTTCAGATCGTTGAAGTTGGAATTAATTAATGGAACTACGCTTTTAACAAGAAAAAAAATGAGAGACGAAGTATATGATTACATTGAAAACTGGTACAATAAAAAACGGAGGCACTCTTTTTTAGGTTATAAGACAATTGAAGAATTTAATAAAATACACAGTTTGATCTGAAGTTTTAGCGGTCTAAATCAAATACTGCTGTTGCCTGCTGGGGTGCTCCGCTTAGACAGCTTAAGTTGTTTCAGAGGCTTTAAAACAAAGTGTATGTTTTATCCAATACAAAATAGTGAAAGTACATTTGAAAGATTTTATCGGATTAAAGCGATAGGCCAAGTCCGAATGATATAAGCCATGCTTCTTATTAGCAATTTAGATTATTGTGAGAAAAATATTAGTACTAAATCGATGGCTCGTAACAATATATTTAAGTTTTTGTTTAATATTACATTCGTTATGAGTATGTTACCAACCTCACAAAAACGTACCTGTTATGTACCTTACTAAACTGCTGATTAAGAGATTTCGTTCAATACACGAACTTGAAATTCAATTTAACAAAGGGGTGAACATTATTATCGGTGAAAATAATGCCGGTAAAAGTGCTATTATAGATACCCTGCGCATCTGTTTAAGCCTTGGTAGGCAATGGCGCGATATCGGCGTTCGAAATCCGGAGGATTTTTATGTTGAGCGTAGTGTTATTTCCGACCTGACTGAGCCTATTGAGTTCGTGTTAGAGTTTAAAATTGAGTCTGCTGAAGACAGTACATTGTTTCATTCGCTGCTTTGGCAGGATCCCGCTGACACAACAAACATCTGCCTGCGGCTTAATTTTCGGTACGAAATAGACTTAGATGCATCGGGTAATCAAAAATTAAGGTGGAACATCACCGGGGGGCATGACACCGCCGTGAATATGCAGGAAATGCAGCAAATTTACTATTCGTACCTCGAACCATTACGAAATGCAGAACAGGAATTGCGACCCTATTCGCAAAGCAACAAGGTAACTTCCCTGTTTAAAGATATGACAGAGTATGAAAGGGATGTTGCAGGCGTACCTTCAAAAGTAAAACTGACACCAGAGAAAAAGATAGAATTAGCAGGGGCAATTGAGGCGGTGCTGCAAAATGAAGATTGGACAGGTTTGATAGGAACGGGCCAAACGTTCATAAATTCGCATTTGGAAAAAGCTGATATAAAGAGAAGGGAATCAAAAGTACACCTGAAATTGCTCGAGTACAAATATGAGAGTATCGTAAAAGGGCTTCTTACTAGGAAGCAGGTTTATAATGCTGACGTGCTCGGTGCGAATTTACAAATGCAAAAATTTTTTGACGTAGACCAAAACGGGCTTGGCGAGAATAATATTATTCTTGCGGCTACCGTATTAGGAGATCTTAGTAGCAGGAGGGCACAAAAGATTGAACATTATTATGCTTTATTGATTGAAGAGCCTGAAGCACATTTACATCCACAGCGTCAAAATACTTTTTTTAATTATCTGAATTCCTTGCAGGGCTTAGGAATACAGATATTTATAACATCGCATTCACCGACAATTACCGCAAAGTCGGATTTGGATAATCTACTTATAGTACAAAAATCTGACTCTTACAAGACAACTGTTTTTACACCCCGAATTTCTGGACTTACGCCGCAAAATAAGAGTTACCTGAGGAAATTTCTTGATGTGACCAAATCGCAGCTTTTTTTTGCGAGTGGCGTAATACTTGTTGAAGGTATTTCGGAAGCCCTGCTGCTGCCTATTTTAGCAAAACGGTTGGGTGAACAGTACGATTTAGATAAGAACGGGATTGAGATAGTAAATATAAACGGAGTAGCATTTGACGCTTTTGCAAGGTTGTTTAATAACGACAACTTTCCGGAGCGTCTTGCAAGCCATTGCAGCCTTATTACCGACGATGACCGGAGTATTGTAAAGGAGGGTGACTTTAAAGACGACGGACAGGGCATAACTAAAAGTATGGCAACGATGATATTTGCAGAGCTAAAAAATGCAGGCCATATTGATAGTTCCAACCGGATTATAAATTTTGACTCTGCGGGTTCGTATGCCCTGCCGGGTTATGAACACCACGAGACTCATATTAAGGCCGTTCTCCAATCCAAATATGATGTTATTTCGGCGAGGGCTTCAAAGGCAGCTTCACTAAGGAAACATCACCTCCACGTCGAACTTGCCAAAAACACATTCGAATATGAATTAGTGTTTGCAAGTGCAGAGAACGCTGCTATTATTGCACAGGCTTATAATGCGATGCACTCCGCCAATTATGTTACCACAGCGCATGGAATTGATTCATTTTGCAGGGATCTGCTTAAGAAGTTAAAGTCAAATAAGGACAAATCTGAATTGGCCGAAAGCCTTGTATACCTCTTGGAAGGCGATCCAGCCTTGAATGCCAATTTTAGCGTACCTGTTTATCTTCAAAATGCCATTAAATGGGTAATCGACAAATCACTGTAATATGTACGGTCACTTATCAGAAAATCAGCAAAAAGTGCTAAACTTCGCAGATGGTGCAGTTGTCGTAAAAGCATGTCCTGGAAGTGGCAAAACGTACTCGATTGCTGCCCGCATCTCAAAATTATTACGGGACAGCCAGGGAAAGGACATCCGCCTTGGAATTACCTCCTTTACCAATACCGCTATCTTTGAAATTGAAGATAAACTGGCGAGTGAGTTCAATACGCACATACCCCTGATGCATCCTCATTTTTTGGGTACGATTGACAGTTTCTTAAATACATTCGTGTTTTTGCCTTTTGGTCACCTGGTAATGGGTTGCCCATCGCGTCCGGAATTGATTGGGGAACCCCATGGTCATTGGAACATGAAGCGGTATGCACTGGACTATGACCAGTATTTTGATAAAACATCCTTTAACCTTGTAGGAGAGTTAATACCTCTTGCGCCTTACCAGGCATTTCATTTTACTTGGAATTATCACAACAAGAACGGAAGCGTGAATGGCAATATCGCAAACATAATTAAATCAAAGCAGGCTTTATTTAAAAGAGGTTATGCGAATCAGGCCGATGCCAATTATATTTCCTTGAGAATATTACAGAAATACCCTTTAATCAGGCGGAACCTGGCCGACAAGTTTACGCACCTGCTGATCGATGAATGCCAGGATACTACAGAGGTGCAAATGGCAATAATAGACCTTTTATATGAAGCAGGATGTCACAACATAATGCTTGTTGGAGACCGCGACCAGTCCATATTTGAATGGAATGATGCGAAGCCCGAACTTTTTGATGCTAAATTCAATGCCTGGGAAAAAATCGTGCTTGACCAAAACCGAAGGAGTTCACAGCTTATCTGTAATTTTTTTAAGAATCTGTCATCCTTTGACCATATAACAGCCGTGGCAGAAGGTATCCACGATTATCCTGCAGTACCTGAAATACTAAGTTATCGGATAATTAAGAAGGCAACAAAAAAAGATCCCAAGGTAGTAACAGAAGAGGAAAGTATACAGAGTTTTACCCTTACCCTAAGTGCCTTTCTCGATCAATGCCGTGAGGCAAATATAACGATTGACAAAGAGAGTGTTGCTGTACTTTATCGCGGTTCATCAAATGGAAAATATCTTGGACTTGGAAAGAAGGAACCGGTTTTTGGAGAAAGCCCTTGGATTGCAAATAATTACCATGTAAGGTCGGCTATAAAGGGAAAGCATCTTTATGAACACGGTAATTTTGCAGAGGGGTATAAGTTTATGGAAAAATCATTGTTAGAGGCTTTAAACAGTGGTGGCAATAGGCCATTTCACTGTACCCAAATATTTGTCAGTGACCTTGTGGACAGAGTAGGTTTAAGAGCACATAGGGAAAAGGTTTTTAAATTTATCTCCTGTCTCCCCTCGACTCAAGGTGTTACAATTGCTGCATGGACAAACCAAGCCAATCAGTCGTTATTGGCTATGGGATATACTTTCACACTAGCTATTGCAGACCAGTTCGGACACGTACTTATTGACCATTACTTTGCAGAGGATAGTAATAGCGACAGGTTACATCCTTTTTATTTTGGTACGGTGCATTCTGTTAAAGGTAAGACTTTCGAAGCAGTATTGATGCTACTGGGAAGAAAAGCTTCCCAGAAGAATTACCAAACCATTTTAGAAACTCCGGACGAAGGCCTTACAGCTAAAGATCGTGAAGAAAAGCGCATTCTTTATGTTGGACTTTCCAGACCGAAAAAGATAGTAAAAATGGTCGTGCCGGAATCCGATAAGGCGATTTGGGCTGCCCTCTTACAAAAGTAGTCGGAGATAATGAAACTGTTGAATTGTTAAACACCCTATAGTAAGTCGTTTAACTGTTTATAAAGTGAGGTGATCAACCTAAACGATTAGTGTTCAAATGCAGAGATATCTGATATATCTGGTGACAAAATACGCGCCCTCACGGTAAATGCAGCAGGGGTTTCCCCGATGCTGTTACCGTGAGGGCGCATCCGCTTCCAAACCGCAAAAAGGCGTTCCCGACCACAGGGAGGGATTGCCTTTTTGCGCCGGGGTGCGGAATAATCAGCCAACCGGTAACGGTTGGCTGCGAAAATTCCCCAAATTCACAAAGAAGCCCCTCTCAAGGGTCAGCCCCTGTCTTATGAACTGCCACAGAAGGCTGCACCCCATCTGCGCCAGTACGGAGTTGATAAACAAGTCCTGCTTTTCGAGTGCTTCGGCAAGGGAACAGCTTGGCAGGTCTTCGCTGTCACCCTGCCTGAGCAGTTCGGCATATTCTGCCGTAACCTGTGGCAGGCTGCCCACAGGCACAAACTTATCCGATGAAGGTTGTTTGATGTTGCCAATGGTTGAGAGAACAACCTGCCCTGTGTCTTTGCTGTTGCCAAAATCCATCCAATATCGGGGCGTATCGGCTCGGTGGGAGCTTAAATCCAAATCATTTAATACTTCGGCTATCACGAACCGTGCCGCTGCACTGTCCACGCAGGAAATATAAATTGTATTCCTGCCTGTGGCAATATCAGGAGTAAAAGGTTTTTCAATGGCTTTCCATGCCGTGCCGAAAAAGCGGTTGGTACGTGTAATTAGGGCTGTGGCTTTGGATAAACCCACTTCACCCTCGGCAAATAATTGCCTGCCACGGTTGGCATCGGTAATTACATCATCATCCCAAAGACTGACCTGAAAGCCTGCATGCCCCAGCTGTTGCAGGCTGTGTGACATCCGTGCCAGTGCGGTCAGCACCTGTGAGCCTGTACCGCCTGCCCCGATAAGGCACACGCTTATAGGATTGGTGGGATTTAATAGTTCGGGGGCTATAAAGTGGGCTTTTAATTTCGTTTCCATTACAACAGGTTTTTAAGGGTTAGCGGTGTAGGTCTTAGGGTATCGGTCGGAAATTTTTTTTCAGGGTCTGCCATCAGTTCCTTGTAAAGGTTAAACAGGTTAACTGCTACGGGGTTGTGGTCATTGATGTGGTGCGAAAAATAGCTTTCAAAAAAATACCCCTGCCATGCGTTAATAAACTCCTCCAAGCTGGCAGCGGATTTTATGGCAACATTGACATTACCCATACAAACATAGCCTTTTTGGTAGAGGTTAAAGAATGGAGCATAATGTAAAGGGGTTTCGGCTTTGGGTTTGGCTGTGCCTATAAGCGCAAAGATTTGCAGCTCTTTTTTATTGGCTTTCCACACCAATGCAGGCAGGGCAACCGTGCCGTTTTCCAATCCAAGGCTTTCGGCAAAGTACAGTGTTTGCCGTTGGGGCTTGGTGTACCATACCACACTGCCGTTATCGGACGGGTCAAGGTGCAGCATATTATCAGGCAGTATGCCCTCGGGGCGCAGGAAAGCCTTGCCTGCCTGCTCACGGGTATCTAGGGCTTTGGCTAGGCTTTGCGCTTCCCTGACCGTAAGCGGGTGTGGGTTTATAGGGCAACCCGCTTCATCCATATCGTAATATTCGATATAAGGGGCAGTAAAACCATTTGTGGTAAATACCACAAGGGCGGCTTTAGGATGGTAAAGTTGTACGTTCGTTGCCATAATCATAGTTGTTTAAGAGGTAGCACAATTCATTTAAAAGCGGGAACAGGCGGCATTCAAAATCAAGGTTGTCTGTGTCCTGCGGTTGCCAGTCAAAATAGCGTTTCAGGACAGGCTCCTGTTTTGACACGCTTTCATTAAAGTAGGCGTTAACCGACTGTTGTACGTTTTCATACAGCCACCCATCAGTACAGGCGACAAAACCGATGTATTTTTCCATTGTAATACATTCGTAATCATCATATCCGTCATCCTCGAAATCAGGCAGGCAGCTTGTGTCAGCATGCGTATAAATTGAGGTTTCAGGATAATGCTGCCACAGGGCGTAAAATTTTTGGGCTATGGCGTGGCATTCCATGTCCAAATCATCACAAGGCGTAAAGGCTTTTAGCCACTCACCGAAGCGTTCAAGGTGTATGGAATTCCACAACCTGCGCAGCATTGTTTCACCGTAATGCAGGGCAGCCCGTAACTGGCTTACATAGTCGTAATAATCTTTCTGTTCCCAGTCATCGGGGTCACCTGTTACCCATTCCGATACCATCTCGTACTGCCAATACAGGAAGCTATCTTCTGTGTAATAAGGAATGTTTGCTGCGTGGTACAAGTAGCTGAAAATACAGAGCAGCAACCGTGCTGCTTTTCGGTGTTTCTTATCCTGCATCATGTAATACACGGGTAGCACGGGAATGTAAAATAAGGTATTGCCCGTATAGCACGTTTCAGTTGCCTGCACTATGAAATTTCCGTTATCTTCCAACACTTCCATTTCAATATGCTGCGGATACTTTTCGTTGAGCAGCCTGCCTGCTTCGTACAGGGCAACTTCCCTGCCATAGGGATAGGCATACCCTTTGGTGTCAACAGGGTTTATACCATAATGGTTGCACAGCAGTGCGAAGCTGCGATAAAAACTGTCTTTCCCGTTACCGCCTGCGACTGCCTGCCCCGTGTAGTGGGGCAGAAAACGGGTTTTCAGAAAACCATAGGCAGCAGCCTCGCAGGGGCTGACCTCGGGCGGTCGGCAAGCACTTCGGCGGTGTCTTTCCTGCGCTGCAGGTTTATCAGGAACTCGCCTGCATTTTTGTGCAGTAGCTTTTGCCTTTTGTTTTGGGGCAGCCGTAACTGCCCCGTTAGTATCTTTTGCATAATCCATAACATTAGGTTTAGTTATCCTTTTGTCCCCATCGTGGTTTCAAAACGGTACTGTACAGTATCATTGGTAATTTCAGGCCCTACCGCTTTTGCGGTGGTCAGGCTCGGGTAGGTATTCGCATAGAAATGCATCACGGCTTCTACGCTCCATTTTGGGTCGGGGTCAGTAAGGGCACTTTCATTGCCCTTATCCTTCATCAGGAATACCCTCGGCATCAGTGTGGTCTGTAGCATCTTGCTCGGTTTTAGGTTCAACATTGTTTACTGCTGTGGCAGGCTGTTCAGTCCTAAACAGGTCGGGGCTGAATTTAGCCGACAGGCTTGCCCTGCGGTTGCGCATTTCCTCGGCTTTGTCGGGGAACTCGGAAGCCTGTGGCACTTTTATCCATGCTTCCCTGTATTTGCCTGCTGCTTCGAGTTTATCGACTCCCGCCATAATCACTTTGTATTTCATTTCTTTGATTTCTTCGGGCGTGGTGGGCTTGTCAGGTTTATCGGCTTTGTCCGCCTTTTCGGTTTTCTTCTTTTCCATCGCTGCATTTTTCCTGGCGGTTTCCTGCCCTTTAAGGTACTGCTCCATGTTCACGAGCAGTTTGGAGGTTTCAGTTAGCGGTATGCTAATGGCATCAAAGAAGCCCTCACACAATTCCTTTGCGCTGCCCTTTAGTATCAGGGGCGGTATATGGTTTTTGGCGGCATCCCCGCAACCGTCATTTTGCAGCAGCACGGAGGTGGTCAGTTGCTCGCCGTGCTTTCTTATGGTAATGTTCAGGCAGCCCTCGAACGGGATGGCTGCGATATGGGCGAAAAAATTTGTAACTGGCATAACGTTTTATTTTTTGGGGTTACGTTTCGGTTCGGGATTGCTTTCGATTACCCTTTTAATCAGGTTCAGGGCGGTTGCTATGTCAAAGGCATCGGCTGCGCTCATGGCGACATAATCAAGCCTTTCCATAATTGGCAGCACTTTTTTTAAGGTGGTTACTGCCTTGCGTTCTGTGGTTTGTGCTAATACGCTCATAACAATACATTTTTAAGCAGCCCCGCAAAACAGGGCTGCGGTTAACTATCAGTTGAATTGCAGGGCATCCGCCCCAGTTTTGGCAAAGCACCCGCACAGGTCAAAGGCTTTTTGCCCCCGTGCCTGCGCTGTACCGCCCAAACAGATGCTTTTTAATTTGTCCTCACCCGTTTTAAAGCTGCGCACATTTTGGTAGTAGCCCGTAACGGCATTGTAAGCGCCAAACAAGGTGCCTTTAGTGGTCGCCATCGTTTGGGTATCGTCCGCCATTGCATACTCGAAGGCAGCATCGCAGGCATTTTTGTACATGGTCGAAAGTTCCTCGGTAGCCCCTTTCTTTAAAAGGTTGTAGGTTTCTTTATTCGGGCAGAGTGCCAACTGTATCAGTTGCTTTACCTGTTTATCTTCAATACGTACGTTTGCCCACTGGTTAAAGATGCCCTCTAATTGTAACGACAGGGTATCGGCAACGCCCATCACTTTGTGCGCCTGTTCCAAACGTTCTTTAGCCCCTGCGGTGTGGCGTATGCGTACTACATTGGTCGCATTGCGCAGCGCAGCGTTAAGCGTGTTTTGGCACACGATACGCACAGGCGTAAAGGCTGCGGTAATGCTTCCGCTGCCATCGTGGGAGGTGGTCAGGAAAATATACTTTTGTGTTACGTCATCGCCGTTGCCCACACGGATATAGCCGGGCAACTTGGCGGTAATAAAAATCCGTTCCCCGCTACCGAGTGCGCCTGCGGTTTCGTATAGTATGCCCTCGCCACCGCCTACAATAGCATCGAAAAAAGCAAACGCATCAGTATTCTGCACGATTTGGTAATCCTTGCCTACCACGCCAAAAACGGCTTTGGTGTCGGTTCGCATGGTGGCGAACTGGTCGGGTACGGGGTAGGTGTCGAAATCACCTGCACCCCTTGCGAAAATCGGGGCTTTAGTTACTTCGTAGTCCAAGCCTGCAAAGGCTATCGCTTCGCGGCTTGTCGGGTAGTTTTCTACAATCTGCCCCAATCCGTGCCATGCGGGCTGTTTTACGCTCATAAAGGCGTGTTGCCCTGTTGCTTCATTGAAATTTATATTATGTGCCATGATATTATAATTTAAAGGTTAAACGGTTTTAAAATGGGAGGTCATCGTCAGGGGCTGTACCATTGGGTACTACTTCGGCTTCGTACACGGGTGCTGCGCCTGCTGCGGTTTGGTTTACAGGCTGTGCCTGTTTTTCAGTTTGTGGCTGTCCTGCCTGCGTTTCAGCTTTGTTGCTGCTCCCATGCAGTTTAATGTCGGTGGTGTTGAAATTCAGCCCCGCTTTAGGCTGCCCATCGTTGCCCATCCACGCACGTGCAGACACACGCCCTGCGAGTTCTACAAGGCTGCCCTTGGTCAGGTACTGCGCTACGCCTGTAGAAAACCAGTAGGCACAGTCAAAAAATTCCGTTTGGGTTACACGTTCCCCGTTTTTGGCTTTGTAGTCGTGGTTCACGGCTACTGAAAAGCTCACTACACTTTTGTTGTTTGACAGGTTGCGCACTTCCGCATCCCTTGTCACTCTTCCGATAATTGTCATAATCGTCCTTATTTAAATGATACAATCCTTTTATATCTTCTGCCAGTCCTCCAATCTGTTACAGTCCTGCCTCGCTTGCGCTCCGCATAACTTTTTCCCAAAAGAAAACCGGAAAAAGAAAGCAGATAAACAGTGCGGGTAAAGCGGGAAAACAAAAGGAAACGGAATAAGTCCCGCGGGGTGGGTTTGTGAGTGGGCGAGCAAAGCCATTATGCCGTAGTCTTTTGCTTTTACCACTGGCTTTACCCGCAATACATTAGCTGCCTTTTACCGGTTTATCTTGGGAAAAGTTCCCGTCACTTTACCTAATAGATTAAAACAGGTAGTTTTACGCGTTATTAATTAATAATAGATACTTTTAACAAATAAAGTTGATGTAAATACCTAGTGATAGGTATATTACACAAGATGCTAATATTATATCTTTGTGAAATATCTTACTGATAATCAAACTTTTTTGCTGCAAAAAAGTTGCTTTAACTTATGTAAGGGATAGACTTTTTTGGTTGTGTATTATGACACTTCGAAGCAAGACAGGGTTAGCAGATAAGATATATAAGTAGGCAACCAAGAAGTGCAAATATTAAAGTAATTTAAACGTGGAATTCTTATGATTATCTAAACAATATATTATAATACATATTACAATATCCTAATAAATAACATCATTAAACACTTTACTATGAACGAAATTATTGGAAAGCTCCCGCCCTTGGTAGATAACTTTATAGGGAATATTTTATCTTATGCTGTTGTTTTGGCCACTGTGGCGACAATTACTATGACATTTCTTGAAATGTTTAAAACCATATTAAAATGGAAACTGAATTTTCACAAATCGCGGGTAAGATTTTGGGTTGGCAACCAATCTCAATTTGAAGAACTATTAATTTTGACTGTCGCCAACATTGACTCTGCCAATGCGCTGTTCGACCAGCCAACTGATAAAATGATGGCTCAAATCCAGGCTGCGACAAACGTAGCTATTGACTATCCTGACATGTATCCCCATTTATATGCTTTTATAACAGGATCACCGCAATCTGAAGCTGCAGCCAGGGAAACAGGAGGCAGCGGTTACAGAGATACCAATGAGACACCAACTGATGCTCAAATTTGGTCTAGTTTTATACTTTCAAAGACAAAGGTTTCCAATAATGACATTAGCAATCCTGAATTTGATCTGCAACTTCAAGCAGCCACGAAAGCCCGTGCAAGGATTGATCATTTCATTGCACGGAAACTTGATGCATTGCAAACCCAGCTTGAATATAATTGGGCGCGAAAAAATCAATACTTAGCTGTATTTGCTTGTGCTTGCCTGCTTATGGGTCTGCTACTTTCTTTAAATGTCCCTATACTACCTGCAATTGGCTTATCATTCTTTGGTGGGATGATGGCACCTTTGGCAAAAGATATTGTTTCAGCTCTTTCAGGTTTAAAAAGTAAGTAATGTTATGAATGAAGCGTCAATAAATTATTGGGGTGAAGGGCAAAGAGTTCGTGAAAGCGGACAATTAACTCCCGAAACTGCTTTAGCACATCAATCGTTAGTACTCCTCATTCATGGTTACAATAATGACCAAGACGATGCTTTGGGCGCCTATCGGCGATTTGTTGAGTGCATAAAAAAGAATAGTTCTGTCAATGCTAATCTACTACAGGTTTTTTGGCCTGGGTCTAGTTGGCAAGGTGCGTTATATTATATGCAGGCGATAAGCCAAGCAAAGAAGGTTGCTCCTAAATTGGCACGGGACTTATGCAATGCTGCAAAGGTCATGGGATATTTAAAAGTAGATTTTGTAGCCCATTCACTAGGCTGCCGCCTAACTCTCGAAACTATGAAGGCATTGGAAGAGATCAGGAGCAGCCAGGGGAATCTCAATGGGCTTGTGATTGGCAAGGTTGTGTTTATGGCCGGAGCAGTACCTACGAAATATATTAGTACGGGACAGCAATTAAGGAATGCCCTTCAGGCTTTCCATAGTGCATTAAGTCTTTATTCCAGAAAAGACATAGTTTTGCATTATGCTTTTCCTGCAGGTCAAACCGCAGCAGGAGAAGGCTTTTTTCCCATTGCTCTAGGGAGAGCGAATTGGACAGAAGGCGGATCGTTGTATCCTCCTGTCCTTCAAAAAGAAAATCGGGATGCCGGTCATTCAGATTATTGGGGAAAAAGTGACGAAAATCTAGAAAAAAAAGAATTTGCAGCCAGCGAAGCTTCAAAATTTCTCAACCTCGGCGCATTGTTACCGAGGATTCCCGATTCCAGAATTTCGGACATAAGAACAATAACAAAGCGAACGCTTCCACATTCTCGTGAAGTAAAAAGCAGAATAATGTAAGCAGCTTTCGAGCTAAGTATTATAGCAGGAGCCGCCCCGATAATTAGTGTGAGACCTTTTACTATAAGTTTCTAAATAATTATAATAATTGTGTTGCTTGTCAAAACTTGTGGAGCTATATATTGACATCTTCAGTAATTAGGCTTGTACAAAAGTGCTATAGAATTTTGTAGGAATAATACCGTTTCAGTCATGATTTGCTTATGATTATCTGTGCCAGACTTTCTTTACTTGGCAACACCGTCGTATATTTACTTGCAAATATCTGCTGATTGTTTTCAGGTAACGTAAATTCCACAACCGCTTCGCTTTTATCCTGACATAGAATAATACCAATAGTTTTATTTTCCTCAGGAAGCCGCATTCTCCTGTCATAGAAATTAACGTACATCTGCATTTGCCCTATATCCTGATGCTTAAGTTCGCCGATTTTTAGGTCAATCAGTACAAAGCACCTAAGGATCCGATTGTAGAAAACTAGGTCTATCCTGAAATGCTTTTCGTCAAAACTAATACGTTGTTGCCTCGCTACGAAGGTAAACCCGGTCCCAAGTTCCAGCATGAAATGTTCCAGTTTCTCAATAAGTTTCTGTTCTAATTCGCTTTCAGAGTAAGTTGATTGTTCCGGCAGGCCGATAAATTCTAAGATGTAAGGATCCTTGATGGCATCCTGGGGCTTTTGCAATAGTTGGCCTTCTTTGGCTAGCCTTCGAACCTGCGATCCATTTCTGCTCAACGACAGACGTGTATAAAGTGCCGTATTGTATTGCCTTTCCAATTCCCTAAGACTCCAGTTGTTTTTATAAGATTCGATTTCGTAAAAGTTCCTTTCGTATACATCTTCAATACGCATTAATTTTAGATAGTGGGACCAGCTTAATTGAAATTTTCTGACAGGTTTATTATCCTCCTCAGATTCCGCAGACAGTGTCTGCGCTTTTGAATATACAAGGTAAAACTGTCGCATCTGCTCCAGATTTCGTTGCGAAAAACCCTTTCCAAAATCTGCCGTTAACTTTATTGACAGCGTTTTTATGAGTTGCTTTCCGTAATCAGCCCGCTCATTGCCATTTTGCTCTTCATGAACTATCATTCGCCCTATCTCGTAATACGTCAAAACCATCGTATGGTTTACCGACTGGACAATCCTGCCCCTTGCTTCAGTAAGCAGCTCAGAGATCCTCTGCGCCAGCTGAGTTGTTGCTGTAGGTTCCATGGCTCTGTATTAAGATTTGGCAATAGCTAAATTATCGGCTTCATTTCCACATAGACGCTCTTTAAGCCTGCCCATATCCTCGCTTACTTTCTTCTCAAGGACCTTTGCGTATAGCTGTGTTGTCCTTATGCTGGTATGACCAAGCATCCTTGATACGCTTTCGATCGGTACGCCATTGCTGAGCGTTACAGTAGTTGCAAAAGTATGCCGGGCTATGTGGAAGGTTAATTTTTTGGAAATATCGCATATGTCCGCAATCTCTTTAAGATAGCCGTTCATCCTTTGGTTGGAAAGCACGGGAAAGACCGTCCCGATTGATTGCGCTTTGGGGTTATCCTTGTACTGGTCCATAATTCGCTTAGCCTGCGGTAAAATAGGTACACGGACGCTGGTATCGGTTTTTGCACGGCTCGTGTAAAGCCACAAGCCGCCGTCAATACCGCTAACGATATTATCAGGCGTCAAGCCGGCAAGGTCTATAAATGCCAGCCCTGTATAGCAGCAGAAGAGGAACATGTCCCGAACGTTTCTTAGCCTTTCAATCTTAAATACTTTTTTCTCTAATAGCGAGAGTTCTTCAGAGGACAGGCACTGGCGCTCTACTTTGTCGAAATGTTTTTTAAAATTTGCAAAAGGGTCTTTTTCGAGCCAATCGAGCTTAATGGCCAGGTTCACCATCTTACGGAGCCTCTCAATGTGCTTCATTATGCCATTGTTGTGTAGCCGCTGCTGGTGGTCTTTTGGTACGTACGACCTGAGATAGCTTTCAAAATCCAGTAAAAAGCGGTAGGTGAGCTCTGAGAGCAGTATATCATGGCGGTGGTATTTGTCTCGCAGGAACTTCCCGATATAGCGTTGTGTCGTCCCGTAATTCTTCATAGTACCCGGTGCAAGTTTATAAGCTGCCTCCTGGTTATGGTATTCAAAAAGTTTCTTAATTGTTATAGCATCTTCATCTTGGCCTGTAAACAGCGCTTTGACACTGTCAACATTAATTGGTTTTCTTTCCTGTATAAGGTTATGGTAGCCTTCCGCTATTATACTCCTGATTCGCTCGATGTAGTTGTTAAGGCCGGCACTTTCATCCCTTTTTCCCTTAGCGCGTCCTTTGGCTTCGTCCCAGAATTTTGGGTCAATCTTTTTCTTAAGTGAAATTTCGGACCTTCGGCCGTTTACAGTAATTCGCGCATAGACAGTTGCCTCTGTTGCTTTTTCATTTTTTGGAATCCTTATGATAAACTGGATACCAAAGGTGTTTGTGCTCTTCATACCAAATGTGGTTTAAATTAAACATGACATTAAGTACCGATTCAAAAGGCTTGCGAATCGTGAGCGGCTTCAAGAGGCTACATTTGGCAGTAATAAATGTTAAAAAATCGCTGTAATAATTTGTTATTCAATTTTTTAACCCTGTTTTTGTGAGTAAATTTTTTCGCATTGAAATTTACTCACCTAATTACTCACAAAAATACTGATATAAATGCTGTTTTCATTTTAGGGTATAAATGAAAAAGCCCGCAAATACTGAGTATTTGCGGGCCAACTGAAGCCAATGAAAGACTTCAAAGTCGGGGTGGCAGGATTCGAACCTGCGACCTCCTGGTCCCAAACCAGGCGCGATGACCGGGCTACGCTACACCCCGAAAAGAAAAAAGCGGAGAGACAGGGATTCGAACCCTGGCGACGTTTGCACGCCGACAGATTAGCAATCTGCTCCGTTACCACTCCGGCACCTCTCCTGCTAACACAAGGCAATTAGCCTTTTTTGCGGTTGCAAATGTAACTTTTGATATTATCATCTGCAACTATTTTTTAAGGTTTTTTTGATTTTTTTGAAATGTATTTTTAAAGTATTTAGCAGTCAGGGTAATACATTTGCCTTTTTATTGAATACACTTCAGCGTATTGATGAAATAGCTCTCAGGATAATACTTTGTAGCCATTGTTTCGCTGTTCAGTTCCTTCTTTACCGGGTAATCAACCGTTTCGGTAGCATACTTGACCCTGATAAATGATATGGGATTCTTTTCCAGCTCTTCCAAAGACCCTTTTGTGAACAGGAACATACCCGAAAGTATCCTTATGTTGTTCTTTTCGGCCGAATCATATACCAGTCCCGAACACTGTTCTTCCAGGGCGCTTATAAGGGTAATTATCCTGCCGTTGGTAAGCTGAATGAATATCCGTGATGCCTTATCCAGGCAGTAGACTTTGGGAAAATCCTTGCTTTTGGCAAGCAGCTGGAAATTGAGCACGGGGGTGCCATCGTGGCTGGAGAGCGAAAAGAACAAGAATTGCGAGGTGCCTGCGAATACCTTTTCATACATCATATGGTCGGGAGTTGATTTTACAACCGTGCCGTCTTCATTTTTTTCTTCGGTGGTCTTGCATTCAGTTTGGGCATTCACTGCAAGAGCGGCCAATGCAAAGGCTAATAATAAAAGTTTCTTCATTGTTTATAGTAATGGTGCCAAATATAGCTACAAATGTAATGCCAACACAAATTTAATTTTGAGGCGGTTGCTATTTCATACGGAAAGTAGTAGCTTTATCGTTCCAAGAAACATATCATGAAAAGCTACCTGTTACTGCCCGGACTTACGCTGGCCGCGCTTACCTCCATATGCTGCATTAAGCACAATAAGCCCTATACTGCTGTTGATAAAGAAAAAGGCTCCGTTTCTGTAAATGAAGGGCCAAAGGAAAACTATGCGGCCTATTGTGCAGGCTGCCATGGCGAGAAGATGAATGCCTTTGTTGACCGGAACTGGAAGCACGGCAGCAGCCTGGACGATCTTGTTAAGGGCATAAAGAACGGCTGGCCCGATGATGGCATGCCTGCTTTTGCACAAACTTTCAGCGATAAGGAAATTGAGGAACTGGCCCAATATATCCTGACAGGAATAAAAGAGCGCAAAGAGTATGACTTTGATGACAGGCCAAAATCGGATATTTTTAAAAGTGAAAAACTTACCGTAAGGCTTGAACCTGTGGTTACCGGTATTCATATCCCGTGGGGAATGGCATTCCTGCCTGATGGCGGGATACTGGTTACCGAACGCGGTGGCAAAATGTATAAAGCTTTCAATAAGCAAAAACAGGAAATTAAGGGAGTGCCGCCAGTAGTTGCCGAAGGGCAGGGCGGACTGCTCGATGTTGCCATCCATCCTGATTTTGCTAAAAACCAATGGGTCTACTTTTCTTATTCCAAGCCACACCCTGATAACAAGCGCCTGGCCACCACAGCCGTAATGCGTGCTAAGTTGGGACGCGGCGGATTATCAGAACAACAGATAGTTTTTGAAGCCCAGCCCTACCAATCCACACGCCACCACTATGGCAGCCGCCTGGTTTTCGATGGCAAAGGCCATTTGTTCATCTCGGTTGGGGAACGCGGTAACGAGCGCGAAAACCCGCAAACAACCGATAACAATCAGCTGGGTAAAATACACCGCATCAATGATGATGGAACCATTCCCGCAGATAATCCGATTAAGGATAAATCGGGCAAAGCAACCTCGCTGTATACCTATGGCAACCGCAACCCACAGGGATTGGCACTGCACCCTGTTACAGGAGAGCTTTGGGAAAACGAGCATGGCCCCCGCGGCGGCGATGAGATCAATATACTTGAACCGGGCAAAAACTACGGCTGGCCGCTAACAAGCTATGGCATCAATTACAATGGCACTACCATAACTGATAAAACTACGGCACCGGGCATCACCGATCCGCAACATTACTGGATACCGTCCATTGGGCCGTCGGGCCTGACGTTTGTTACCGGTGATAAATACAAACCATGGAAAGGTGCTGTATTGTCGGGTTCACTGCGTTTCCAGTACCTTAACCTGTCCTATCTCGACGGGACAAAAATCACTGGTGAGGAAAAGCTGCTGAAAAACATAGGCCGTGTACGCGATGTACGCATGGCGCCCGATGGGTTTATCTATGTGGCTGTTGAGGAGCCTGCCGCCGCGATCTATAAGCTGGTTCCGGTGCAGTAAAATGCTAAATTTTTGAACATAGCAGGACCGCTTTCTCCTCCTTTTTAGTGGTAGTGAAAAAAGCATAAGCCTCCCCGCCGTCCTTAAGCTTCCATTTTTTGCGGAGCTCTTCTACCGATATGGGAAAATTGCGCACGGTAATATTCATTTTTTTACCTTCCAACTGCTTCATTGCGGCTTTTTGGAAAGGGATGATTTCGGTGATGGCAAAGCGCCTTCCCGGAAAGTCAATAAGTTCATCCGAAGTATAAAGCTGCGTGTGCCTGTGCAGTTTGGCAATGTTGTAATGGCGGCTCACAGAATCAAATGCACCCGACTTCATGATGGCGCTGTTGGGTTCGTAAAGGTATTTTTGCGGCAGCTCATAAAAAGCTTCATCCGTGTTGTCATACACCGATTCAAATACATCACGGTCACTTTTACCTAAGTCAACGGCATACAGCATTGGAGGCCCATAATAACCTTTCTGCAGCACCCAAAGCAGTTCCTTTACTTCATTGTTCACAGCCACGATGTGTATGGACTTTACCGGGTGCAGTTCGCCCAGCCCGGCGCTGATGTCGAGAAGGGGAGCGGTTTTGATGAGGATGTTGTTTGTATATTTGAAATAGGTGTCGAGTAATGCCGGTACATTGGGCAGGCAGTCTTTGAGCAGGAAAACCTTGCCTTTCGCATCACTCCGGCGCGATGGGTCAATGTACAGCCACTCCCATTGTCTGTCCAGCAGGTTCAGGATATCAAGGCTGTCCCCGGGCAGGCATTGGATAGTATCAGCGCCCAATACTTCAAAATTATGCTTCGCAATGGCTGAAAGTTCGAGGTTGAGCTCACAATGCGTAACATGCCCAACTGTTTTAGAAAAATAATAATCGTCAATGCCAAACCCCCCGGTCAAATCGATGAGGCTCTCACCCGATACCAGCCCGGCTTTATATTCGGCAGCAGCTTCAGATGAAGTTTGCTCTACCGATATTTTGGACGGGTAAATTATACACTCCGCTTCAAACCATGTGGGTAGTTTGTCTTTTGCCTTTGCCCTTGCCGAAATCTGGTTCAGCACATCGGCCCATTGCAATTGTGGGAATGGGTTCTTTTGCAGTGCGAGCTTGTCTACCGGGCTGCCGGTAGTATCTTTTATGAATTGCTGGACCTTTGGGTCTAAAAGCTGTGAAAACAAACCTTAAATATCTTTTGTGAGTATCCTGACTACCGGGTTTTTGGGGAAAAACTCCTTCGCGGCCACTTTGCAGATGGTATACACCGGCACGGCTATAATCATGCCCAGGATCCCAAAAACAAAACCGCTGGCCAAAATTACGATAAATATTTCCAACGGGTGCGAATTGACACTGTTTGAAAATATGAGTGGGGTGCTTATATTGTTATCTATAAATTGTGCCGCACAGTAGCCTATGACTACATACAATGTTGTGGAGAACATGGTAGCCTGATCATCAGGGCCAATGTGGCCAAGCAGGGTGAGTATTACCACAAGAGCTGTCGCTATTATCGGGCCAATATAAGGGATGATATTGAGTAAGGCCGTAATAAAGGCAATTATGAAGGCGTTTTCCACACCAAATATCAGCAAAACGGTTAGATACATGATGAAAAGTATGGTCATCTGTACAATGAGCCCAATAAAATAGCGGCTCAGCAGGTGGTTGATTTTGTACAATGATATAAGTATCTTTTCTTCATGGGCATCCGGGAGTATTTTTTTGGCACTCGCGGTAAATAGCTCCCTGTCCTTGAGGAAAAAGAATGTAATGAACAGTACTGAAGCCAGCCCCATGCCGAATCCGCTCAGTATCCCCAGGAGCGAGTTGATGAAATTGGGAATGAAATTGAAGTTGATTCTTGAAGTCACATCCGCTTCCTGCATTAATTTTTTAGTGTCAATGCCAAAAGTATTGTCAACCTGTTGGAATATGCTGTTGATATTTTGTTCCAGTTGTGCGGTGTCCAGCAGGGAAAGGTTTTCGCTTTGCGAGATAATCAGCGGTACAAATAGCCATACAAACCCAACAAGCATCCCTAAAAAAAGCACAAGGGTGGTAATCACCGCGAGAATATGCGGAAACTTAAGCCTTCGTTTTAAAAACTGCACTATAGGGCTGGCGATCATGCTCAGGATGAGGGCAACAAATAAATAAATTATTACCGATTGGATTTTATACAGGAACATCAATCCTACATATATTGCTGCACCAATAGCTACGGCGCGCAATATACCGTTGGCGATAATTTTTGAGGTAAGCATGGATTGTTAAATTTTGTTTACCGAATGTATGAAAAAAACCTGGATTATTGCCGTTTTAATACAAGATTAAGAGTTGGCAGGACATTTTTATAATTTCAGGTTCATTACGGAAAAACCTGATGACATACAGGTTATAACAATTTTTTCATTACAGGCAAAATGCGTCCGGGCGTTGAGGTAGCCACCTGCCCGATACCGGAGAAACCAAATTTTGAATAGAAAGATTCGGCATTAGGGTCGGCCTCCAGAATGATTGATGTGTAGCTTTCCGAAACTGCTTTCGCAAAGAGGTGTTCCATAAGAATCCTGCCGCAACCGCTTCCGATAAACCCTGGCAAAATGAAAAGGTTATCCAGCTTAAGTGTTTCTGCGCCGCTTTTTATAATGGAATAATAACCGGTGGCCTCATCGCCGGAAACGAGTTTGAAGGTTTCATTTTCAGCGATATATTCGGGGGTAATGGTCAGTACTGTTTCCCATTGCTCCATCTGCTCTGCCGAATAGCCCCAATAGGCTTTCGACAGCTTGGTAATCCGGGTAAGGATTATATGATCAGACGGAAGGGCTCTTTGGATTGTCACTTTAGTTATTAAAAGCGTAATTAAGTATGTTGGCTCCCATTTTAAGGGCTTTTTCCCTTACCTCGCGCGGGTCGTTGTGTACTTCGGCATCTTCCCAGCCGTCACCAAGGTCGGTTTCCAGAGTATAAAGCAGTACAAGTCGTCCCTCTACAAAAATGCCCCAGGCCTGTGGCGGTTTGTTGTCATGCTCGTGTATTTTCGGCATGCCCTGAGGGAACGCAAATGGCCCCTTATATATCTCGTGGTTAACGGGGACCTGTACCAATTCGTTGTTCGGGAAAACCTTTTTCAATTCTTTACGGATGAATTTGTCCATACCATAGTTGTCGTCAATGTGCAGGAAGCCGCCGGACGTAAGGTAGTTGCGCAGGTTGGCAGCATCATTATCGCTGAACACAACGTTGCCGTGCCCTGTCATGTGCACAAAAGGGTAGGAGAACAGGTCGGCGCTACCTACTTCTACCGTAGCGGTCTTGGTGTTTATTTTGGTATTGATGTTTTGGTTGCAAAATTTGGCCAGGTTGGGTAACGAGGTCGGGTTGCCGTACCAGTCGCCCCCGCCGGAATATTTAAGGACGGCTATTTCCTGTGCCAGCAGCAGGGCAGGTGACAGTAGTAATATGTAGAGAAGTTTTTTCATGCTGTAGTAACGTGGAAAATTGGAATGTAAATATAGGAAAACAAAGTTATTTTTTGTCCTCATTACCCCTCATTCACAAACGCCACGCTATGTGCCGCTACAACAGCCGCTGTCTCAGTACGCAGGCGTGTATTGCCTAAAGAAACAGGAATATAATTTTTATCCATTGCCAGCTTGATCTCCTTTGTAGAGAAATCGCCTTCCGGGCCAATGAGGAGGGTGACCTGCTGTTTGGGCTGTAGGGCTGTTTTAAGGAGTTTTTTATCGGTTTCCTCGCAGTGGGCGATGAACAGCTGCCCTTCCCGTTGTGCATTTACAAAAGCGCTGAACGGAACAGTCTCGTTCAGCTTGGGCAGGTAAAACTGTGCCGACTGCTTCATGGCGCTTTGCAGTATCTTCTCAAAACGGTCGGCCTTGAAATTGGTGCGCTCACTGTGCTCACAGATGAGGGGGGTTATTTCATGTATGCCTATTTCGGTGGCTTTTTCCAAAAACCACTCGTAGCGGTCGTTCATTTTGGTTGGCGCTACGGCAAGGTGCAGGGAGTAGGAGGTGGGTTCAAAACTCTCTTCGGCAATGATGTTTACCCCGCACTTTTTCTCATTGGCAAAAAGCACTTCCGAGGTAAATAGCTGTCCTTTGCCGTTGGTAATATGTATTTTGTCTCCCTCTTTTTTGCGGAGTACTTTTACGATGTGGCGGCTTTCCTCCTTATCAAAGGTAAATGTGCTGTCGCCGGGCTGTATGTCGGGGTTGTAGAATAATTGCATTATAGTTCGATACGGGCTTTGGATGCCACCGAAGCATCGTTAAACATTTCCTGCAGGTATTTTTGGTACCCTACGATGCCTATCATCGCGGCATTATCGGTCGTATATTCAAATTTGGGGATGAAGGTTTTCCATCCGTATTTCGTTTCGGCATCCTTCATAGCGCCGCGTATACCGCTATTGGCCGATACACCGCCGCCTATGGCCACCTGCTTAATGCCGGTTTCTTTCACGGCCAGCTTGAGCTTGTCCATCAGTATGTTGATGATGGTGTGCTGAATCGACGCACAGATGTCGGCCATGTTATCTTTGATAAAATCAGGGTTTTCAGCTACATTCTTTTGCACGAAATAAAGTATTTGCGTCTTGAGCCCGCTGAAGCTGAAATCCAGCCCGGGCACTTTAGGCTTGGTAAAGGCATAGGCTTTCGGGTTGCCTTCTTTGGCATATTTGTCAACCAGCGGCCCACCCGGATAGGGCAGCCCCAGTATCTTGGCACTTTTGTCGAACGCTTCCCCCACGGCATCATCGGTAGTTTCGCCTATCACTTCCATGTCGAAAAAGCTATTCACTTTTACGATTTGTGTGTGCCCCCCGCTGATGGTCATGGCCAAGAACGGGAACTCCGGCTTATCGAAGCCTTCCTCGTCGATAAAGTGGGCAAGTATATGGGCCTGCATGTGGTTTACAGCGATCAGGGGGATGCCTAGCGCTAAAGACAGCGATTTTGCAAAGGAGCTTCCTACTAAAAGCGAGCCCATAAGGCCCGGCCCCTGCGTAAACGCGATTGCCGAAAGCTGCGATTTTTCAATCCCTGCTTTTTGCAGCGCCACGTCAATTACCGGTACTATATTCTGCTGGTGGGCACGCGATGCCAGCTCAGGGACAACGCCCCCATATTGCTCGTGCACACCCTGCCTTGCTACTACGTTAGAAAGCATTTTACTGTCCTGCAGGACGGCCGCAGCGGTATCGTCGCAGGAACTTTCGATGGCTAAAATGTAAACATGCTTCCCTGGCATAATTAAGGCACGGATTTTGAGTTATAAAAAAGGGTTAAAGCAAATTTAACAACAGTAAAAATTCCTACTTTTGTTGCTAAATTGCCTTTAATCATTTGAGAAGGCAAATTTAAACAATTAGGGAGTATCAAAAAACTTAAAAAAATACTTGTTCGCACACTAATGGGCATTGTCCTGTTGCTGCTACTTCTGGGCATTGCTTTGTCCCTTCCTTTTGTCCAAACAAAAATAGCACATTACGCAACCGATACGCTAAACAAGGACTTTGGTACCAACATACAAATCGACAAGATAGCCATCTCTATTTTTGGCGGCGTTAAGCTTAAAGGAGTTTTAGTGCAGGACCACCATAACGATACGCTCATTTCTGCCGACAGGGTACAGACCAACATACTTAATTTTCGTGCTGTAACCAACAGCGACCTGCGTTTTGGCACGCTAAAAGCAGAGCGCCTCAACTTCCACATGAAGACCTACAAGGGCGAGAAATCATCGAACCTTGACCATTTTGTAAAAGCTTTTGACAACGGTAAGCCGGGCTCCGGGAAATTTCGCATGCGTGTGGGCGACCTTGTGGTAACCAATGGCCGGTACCGCCTGACCAACGAAAATGCCGTAACGCCCCGTATCCTTGACTTCCAGAAGCTGAATGGCGAGCTGGAGGACTTTTTTATTAAAGGGAGCGACATAACGGCCAATATACAAAAACTATCATTGCTCGACCACAGGCAGTTGTTTGTAAAAAACCTGAAAGGCGGTTTTACCTATACCAAAACACAGATGAAGCTGGATAAGCTGGAACTGGTAACCAGCGAGTCGGCGCTGAAGGGTGCGGTTACGCTAACCTATGGCAAAGATGACATGAAGGATTTTGTGAACCGTGTAAAGTTTGATTTCAATGTTGACAGGGCCACAGTGTCGTCGAATGAGCTCAACCTGTTTTATAACGAATTCGGCAAAAACCAAAAATACTACCTCTCCACAAGGCTCACCGGCCCCATGAATAATTTTGTGCTCCATGACCTGAAGCTGCTGGATAATGAGCAGTCCGAAATCATCGGTACGGTGAACTTCCGCCACCTGTTCGACAAGGCTGGGCCGGGTTTTTACATGAATGGCGATTTTGACCGTGTAACATCTACTTATGCCAACCTTCGGGGCATCATGCCGAGGATATTGGGCAGGAGCCTTCCGGAGATGCTGGAAAAGTTTGGGCGTGTGGATATGGTAGGTAAAGTGATACTTACTAAAAAAGACCTTACCACCGACCTGTATGTAATGTCAGAACTGGGTGAAGCTGAAGCCGACCTTGAAATAAAAGATTTTAACCAAAAAAATATCGCTGCCTACAAAGGGACCATTGACCTGAATAATTTTAACCTGGGCATCCTGGCAGGTGAAAAAATGCTGGGTACCGCTACGATGCACCTGGATATTAACGGCAAGGGATTCAATAAGGAGTCATTGAATACTACTGTAAAGGGAGAAATATCAAGGCTTGCCCTCAACAATTACAATTATACCAACGTTACCGTTGACGGCAGGCTGAAATGGCCTTACTTTAAAGGGAGTGTAAACAGCAATGACCCCAACCTGCTGATGGGTTTTGACGGTTCGATTGATATGAGTAAAAGACGCAACAGTTTCGACTTCCACGCACAGATAGACTATGCCGACCTGAAAATGCTCAATATCATAAAGAACGATACCTTATCCATCTTTAAGGGCGACCTGATGCTGGATGCTACGGGCAGCAACCTGAATGACATTGCGGGCACGCTCCAGATATCAAGGCTATCCTATCAAAATAGCCGGGACAGTTACTATTTTGAAGATTTTTTCATTGAATCGGTTTTTGATGAAGAAAACGTCAGGACCATAACGTTCAACTCTAAGGATATTATTGAAGGCAGTGTACGCGGTAAGTACGATACGAAAGAAGTGGCCAGGCTTGTGGAAAATGCCCTGGGCAGCCTGTATACCAACTATTCGCCGCACAAGGTTAAAAAGGGCCAGTTTATGGAGTTTGACCTGAAGATTTATAATAAGATTGTGGAGATTGCCCTGCCCGATGTGGTGGTGGGGACAAACACAAAACTAAGCGGCCGCATCAATGCTGATAAAGGTGAGTTTGTATTGGCATTCGATTCGCCGAACATTACCGCATATGATAATGTTTTCAGTAACATTTCAATAGATGTAAATAACAAGAATCCGCTCTACAACGCCTATATAGCCATGGACAGCGTTAGGATGAAGAATTATAAAATATCCGATTTCAGCCTCATAAACGTTACACAGAATGATACGCTTTACCTGCGTTCGGAATTTAAAGGCGGCAATCTGGGTAAAGATTTTTATAACCTTGACCTGTACCATACGATTGATGAAAATAATAACTCGGTTGTTGGCTTCAAGCGTTCTGAAATCAACTTCAAGGATTACATGTGGTATATCAATGAGAACAATACCACTGATAACAAGATCGTGTTCAATAAAAAGCTGACAGACTTCTCTATCGATAAGATTACGATGTCCCACAACGACCAGATGGTAGAGCTTATGGGAATCCTGAAAGGCAAGGATTATAAAGACCTTAAGCTGACATTTAATGATGTTGACCTGCATAAGATAACACCGGATATTGACAGCCTTAGCTTTGGCGGACGTGTAAACGGCGGTGTAAGCCTGAAGCAGGATAAGCAGGAGTTTGAGCCGGCATCATCAATAACCATCGACAGCCTGCGTCTTAACAAGTTCCTCTTAGGCGACATGAGCCTGCAGGTGACGGGAGACAGGTCATTCCGGAAATTTAACGTCAATACTACATTGTCCCGCAATGATGAGGAAACCTTCTCCACGATGGGTAATATTGAAATTGTAGATAAACAGACGCTGCTCTCGCTGGACGCCATATTTACCAATTTCGACATTGGCCCATTGGCGGTATTCCTTAAATCAGTATTCCCTGAGATACGGGGCCGGGCCTCCGGGCGCGCTGCTATAGTGGGAAATGTGAAGAATCCCGAAATAGACGGAAGGCTGTACCTTAAGGATGCAGGGCTAAGGGTTGGTTATCTTAATACAGATTATAACTTTGAGCAAAATGCTGTAATTGACCTCACTGAGGAAATCATATTTTTCAGGAATATTGAATTGACAGATACGAAGTACAATACCAGGGCGAGGCTGAATGGCAGTGTTGAACATACGCTGTTTAAGGATTGGGGGCTTGACCTAAAGCTGGAATCCGATAAGATCCTGGTGCTTGATACTGAGGATTCTGATGATGCCATGTATTATGGTACAGCCTTTATTGACGGGGAAGCGACCATAACCGGGCCTGCTACCGGCCTGTTCATTGAGGTACAGGCCAAATCGGTAGAGGGTACCGACATAAAGATACCCATAAACAATACTGGAGCATCCGGAAGCACTGCTGCCTTTATCCATTTCCTTAGCCCTAAAGAGAAGGAAGACAGGCTCAAAGGGATCATAAAGGAAACCAAAACCGTGAAAGGCCTGGAGATGAAATTTGACCTTGATGTAACCCCAGATGCCAAACTCGAGGTGATCATCGATAAAAATACCGGTCACAGCCTGACAGCAACGGGATATGGCACACTTCTTTTGGATATCAATACCCTGGGTAAGTTTAATATGTTTGGCGACTTTAGTGTGGTTAATGGTTTGTATAACTTTAAGTATGCAGGGCTGCTTGATAAAAAATTTGTTGTAAAACCGGGCGGATCAATCAATTGGGAAGGCGACCCAACGCGTGCGAGGCTTAACCTTGAAGCGGTATACAGGACCAAGGCCAATCCTTCAGTATTATTGGAGGCACCCACCTTCAGCAGGCCGATCGATACCGAAGTGGCCATCGTGCTTACCGGTAACCTTACAGCGCCTGAGCCGGACTTTACCATTGGCTTTCCGGGCGTTAGTTCTGTTCTGAAGGCCGACCTGGAATACAGGCTCAGCGACATGGACATGAGGCAGACACAGGCATTGGCGCTGTTGTCTACAGGCAGCTTCATAAGCCCGAATAACACCAACAATGCAGTATATGGAAGCCTGTTTGAAAGGGCGAGCAGCCTGTTTGGCGACCTGTTTTCTGAAGAGGACAGCAAGTTCAATGTGTCCCTGAATTATGTACAGGCCGACAGGAACCCGTATGTGGAGACCAATTCGCAGGTGGGGGTTACGGTGTCGTCGCAGATCAATGACAGGATAACGATAAACGGCCAGTTAGGGGTACCTGTAAACGGCGTAACCGATGCTGCCGTGGTGGGCAACTTTGAATTGCAGTACCGCCTGAATGATGACGGTACATTAAAGGGACGTGCCTTTAACCGTGAAAACGATATTAATTTCCTTGGTGAAGGCATCAATTATACGCAGGGACTTGGCCTTCAGTACGAAGTGGATTTTGATACCTTTGGGGAGCTGATGCGTAAATTATTCGGCAGGAAAGAGGAGGAGCAGGAAGTGCAGACGAGCGATGACAGCGATACGCCCGACTCTGAACTCGCACCCGAATGGCTCAAATTTGATGAGAGCCGAAGGAAGAAACAGGAGCCTGCGCAGGACAGCCATCCGCAACGCATTCCTGAAACCGATTAATCGGAATTATGATTCTTTAAATAAAAACCTTTATTTTTTTTGCATACATAAAAAAATACTGCCTTATTTTGCGAATAAACATTTATTTTTTGTTTTTATTAACAGATGTATCAAAAAAACTTATTAACGAAAACGTTTGAAATGTTGCGTATTTGATAATAGAATGTATATTCAAATAAATAATTAATATAAAATTATTAATTTTACAATCAAATACTGAAAAATGTCAATTAATGTAAAAAAAATAGGCGTGCTTACATCCGGTGGTGACTCTCCGGGAATGAATGCCGCCATCAGGGCTGTTGTGCGTACCTGCGCTTTTCATAACATAGAGTGTATGGGTATCTACAGGGGTTATCAGGGAATGATCGAAGGGGATTTTAAAGAAATGGGCCCCCGTGCGGTAAATAATATTATTAACAAAGGCGGAACCATCCTCAAATCCGCCAGGTCTAAAGAGTTCATGACAGCTGAAGGCCGCCAAAAGGCACATGACAATCTTGTTAAGCAGGGTGTTGATGCGCTTGTGGTGATTGGTGGTAACGGTTCCTTCACAGGAGGGTTATTATTCAACCAGGAATTTGGATTTCCTGTGATTGGCATACCGGGAACTATTGACAACGATATCTTCGGTACCAGCTTTACCCTTGGGTATGATACTGCGCTTAATACTGTGGTTGAGGTTATCGACAAGATAAGGGATACAGCAAGCTCACACAACAGGCTTTTCTTTATTGAAGTTATGGGGCGCGATGCCGGCCATATAGCCCTTAATGCAGGTATTGGTGCAGGTGCGGAAGAGATATTGATTCCTGAAGAGGATATGGGGCTTGACAGGCTTCTTGATTCATTAAGAAAAAGTAAGGCTTCGGGCAAATCATCGAGCATTGTGGTGATTGCCGAAGGCGATAAGATAGGCAAAAACGCTTTTGAGCTTAAGGATTATGTAGAGGAAAACATGCCGGAATATGATGTGCGTGTATCCATCCTTGGCCATATGCAGCGCGGAGGATCCCCATCATGCTTTGACAGGGTGCTGGCCAGCCGCCTGGGCGTGAAGGCTGTTGAGACGCTGATTGAAGGAAAATCCAATTACATGGTCGGCCTTATAAAAGACGAAGTGGTGCTTACGCCGCTGGAGCAGGCCGTAAAAGGCAAAACGCAGGTTGACAAAGAGCTCATACGCGTTTCAGATATCGTTTCTATTTAATATACAAATAAATCCAAAAAACATCTTTTTACAATGACAAAAGTTAAATTAGGAATAAACGGTTTCGGCAGGATCGGCCGTATCGTTTTCCGCGAAACTTTCAACAGGGATAATGTTGAAGTGGTAGCCATAAATGACCTTCTTGATGTAGATCACCTGGCTTATCTTTTAAAATATGATTCAGTACACGGCCGTTTTGCAGGCGAGGTTGAAGTGAAGGACAACCAGCTTTATGTAAACGGTAAGCATATAAGGGTAACTGCGGCAAAAGACCCTTCAACCCTTAAATGGGATGAAGTAGGGGTTGATGTAGTTGCTGAATGTACAGGTATCTTCACAACGCTTGAGACTGCCGAAGCCCACATTAAAGGCGGGGCTAAAAAAGTGGTTATCTCTGCACCGTCTGCCGATGCGCCGATGTTTGTTATGGGTGTAAACCACGACAAGGCTACAGCATCTGACAAAATCGTATCGAACGCTTCATGTACCACCAACTGTCTTGCGCCGCTTGCTAAAGTGATCAACGACAATTTCGGTATTGTAGAAGGCCTCATGACAACAATCCACGCTACAACAGCTACCCAGCTTACAGTTGACGGCCCATCAAGGAAGGACTTCCGTGGCGGAAGGGCAGCGTTGCTTAACATCATCCCTGCAAGTACAGGTGCTGCCAAAGCGGTGGGCAAGGTTATCCCGGAACTAAACGGCAAACTTACAGGTATGTCGATGAGGGTACCTACAGCTGACGTATCGGTGGTTGACCTTACCGTGAAAGTGGCAAAAGAAACCAGCTATGACGAGATTATGGCTGTGCTTAAAAAATCTTCTGAGAACGAGCTTAAGGGCATCCTTGGGTTTACTGAAGATGATGTGGTATCTCAGGATTTCATCTCTGATTCAAGGACCAGCATCGTTGATGCTAAAGCAGGTATCGGCCTTAACTCGACTTTCTTCAAGATCGTATCATGGTACGATAATGAGTATGGCTATTCAAGCAAGCTTATTGACCTTTCGGTGCACATCGCATCATTGTAATATTTAAAACACTTGTCCCGGTTTTCCGCATGAAGCCGGGACTTGTTGTTTTTTATAAACGGAGTTAACATTAGCTTCGCGCAACTATAACCCAAAAATAACAGACACAAACTAACCCAAATAACTCTGACTAAAATTATGAAACTATTAGTTGACAGTGGTGCAACCAAAGCCGACTGGATCGCCCTAGACGACAACGGCAACAGGCTTTTTACCACGCAAACACTTGGCCTTAGCCCAGAAGTTATCAATAAGGAGGAGGCCATTGAAAGGCTGGAAGCCCGTTTTGATATCTACAACAACCGTAAGGACGTTACCAGCCTCTATTTTTACGGTGCAGGTTGCGGTACCGACAGGATGAAAAAATTCATGAAGGAGATATTCGAGGAGTTCTTCCCGAATGCTACCGTGAGCGTTAAGGAAGATACTTATGCTGCGGCATATGCGACTAACCCTGCCAATGAAAAAGCAATAATATGTATTCTTGGTACAGGTTCTAATTGCAGTTATTTTGACGGAGAGGAACTGCATCAGAAAGTTCAGTCATTAGGCTATATCGCCATGGACGATTGCAGCGGCAACCGTTTCGGACGTGACCTGGTGCGTGCTTATTATTTCAATAAAATGCCCGCCCACCTGGCAAAGCAGTTTGAGGCGGAATACAACCTTGATGCCGATGTGGTCAAGCACAACCTTTATAAAGAACCTAACCCGAACGCTTACCTGGCTACATTTGCGAAGTTCCTTATCCAGAACCGTGAGGAGCCGTTCATCAAAGGCCTTATTGTTGATGCTATGCAGGTATTTGTAGATAACTACATTACACAATATGACAATGCGCACGAGGTGCCTGTACACTTTGTCGGCTCAATAGCATTTTACCTGAAAGCCGAGCTGGCTGAAGTATTAGGTAAAAACCACCTTAAACTGGGCAATGTATTAAGAAGGCCAATCGATGGGCTTATCGAATACCACGAGCTTAACTAATCGATTAATAATATTCAAAACAAAGGCCTGCGTTATGCAGGCCTTTGTTTTGAATATCCGTTGTACTTATACTATCGCTATCATTGATATTTCAACATTCACGTTTTTAGGCAATTTTGCCACCTGAACGGTTTCGCGAGCCGGTGCGCTGCTTTCGTTGAAGTAGCTGCCATATACCCCATTTATTTTTGCAAAATCATCCATGTTGCTGATGAAGATGGTCGACTTGATCACATTTTCAAAGGATGTCCCTGCGGCATCCAATACAGCCTTCATGTTTTCCATTACCTGCTTGGTTTCGGTCTCAATGTCCGAAGTAATGAGTTCGCCGGTTTCAGGGTGCAGCGCGATCTGGCCGGAGGTATACAGCATCTTGCCTGCTATAACAGCCTGGCTGTAAGGCCCGATGGGTGCAGGCGCTTTTTCGGTAAAGATTATTTTTTTCATATTATAGTGTTTCTAACGGTTATGCTTTGTTTTTCCAATGCGGTTTGGAGTGCTCTCCAGTTGCGGTTCCTCAATGCTGCAGCGGCATAAGTAAGGGATGTGAAATCTTTTAATATTAGTGTAAGGTTATCAGGTGCCTTGCCATTGGACTGCATAACTATTTCCAAAATGTCATCAGTGCGGTAAGTTATAGTTTTCCAAAATTGAAGCTCGTTTTTTATCCTGAAATGTTTGCTGTTGAGTTCAAAATAATTGAACGACCAAAATGAAAGCAGCAAGAAAAAAAACGCAGGGAACGCTACTAACCATTTTTCATTGTCTCTTTCTGTCATAAATAAAGGGGAAATTATAAGACTCAAAATTATCAGTATGCGAAATTTAGTAGTAATAGTCCCCTGTATGTAACAAAAGTCCCAAAGGTTTCAGATTCGACCCTGTTAATTTTTATGGGCCTGAAACATTTTTCTTCCGGGTTTAGCATGAATTGGATATGCTGCTTCATAATGTGCCCGTTGGAATAAAGGTTATCAAATATACAAAGGCTTTCGCCATTCCTGAAAGAAATTTTCATTCCTTCCTGTTTTATATTCCAACCTTTAAAAGCATGCTTTCCGGTATATTCTATAGTGTCAATATCCGTTGTTAAGTATTGCGCATTGCCAAATGCGATGGAATTATCGTTTAAGATTATCGAAGGCGTATTTTTTATGAATCTGTAAATAAAGTAAACCGTTATGAAGATGAATATTGCTCCAAACAGGATTGGTATGTCTTCGCGTCCATTCGCATCGGGAGCATTTTTTTTAGTTATTCCCATCACTATGAAAAAGATGCCTGCACCAAAACCGAGGGATAATGGGAGTATTAGCTGGAGGTAAAAATTGACAGGATGCCTTTTTGAATATACCGCCTCCATACTACCTGATAACCCTGTCCGGTACCTGGCGTTTATCCCACTTGATGTCGCTGAGTACGGATGATTTTATCCCGATGAAAAAGCCCCATGAGGTGTTGTCGCCGATAGGTATCCAGTTGAAGTCCATGCGCCAGCTTAACAGGTCGCGTTCAAAACGCATTTGGGTAAAGGTAACGCCTTTTTGTACAAAGTCATAACCCGAAGAGAAGCCCATCTTCCAGCGTGGGGTAATGTCGATATTACCTGAGAACATGATGGAATTGCCAATGATCTCCCGCTCCCGTTTATTGTTCGAATAAGTAAGGGAGTAGGCAAAGCGCAGGTCCCACGGAAGCTTTGCGTTAAAGAACCCGCCTTCGTTCTTGTCGGGTTTAGTACTGTCCTCTTCTTCGTCGAACATGCTCTTCCGGCTGTCACTAAGGTCGGTTGCACGGCCGAAGAGGTCGTCCTCGCGGCCGCCGTTGCGTGCTGTCTGGCTTTCTTTATTCTCGCCATCCCCGGATTTTCCGTCTTCGCTGGTTATGGAGTAATTCAGTGTCAGGTTGGCACTAGTCATCCTGAACAGGCTTCCGCCGTTGTCAATGTTGTAGGTGTTGATGCGTGTGCCCGAATTGTCAATCGCATACGGGTCGAGTGTTGTGCCGAAGTTGACGTTCATCTTGTCCTTGAAAAGGTTAGTACCGGCAGAAACTCGAAGCGGTGCCCATGCAAGCGAGTCGGCGGCCAGGTTATAGCTGGTCGTGAAGTTGAGGTTGTTGAGCAGCATTATCTTCTTCGGCTCGGCATCAGGCGAGTCGTCATCATCATTGCGCACTTTGGCTTCAAAGGTATTATTTACCGCTATTCCCACACTGCTGGAGTATGTTTTTCCAGGCTGGCCGAAAAGGCCGCTTTCAAAGCGCGTGTATTCGCGCAGCGTACCTGCTGCGTCATATTGGTAATAATCGTAGTACTGGTCAAAGCTTGGAGAGTAGCTGTACGATACCGACGGTCGGATTACGTGCCGTATGGCCTGTATTTTTTTATCATCGCCGAACGGAAACGTACCATATATGGTTGTACCTATGCTCGATGAGAAGTTGTACGTGCGGTAGGAATCAAAGCCTTTTACATCCTGTATAACCGATGCCGCGCTATCGGCATCAAACTCCCGGCGTATGGTATTCATTACCCAGGTCTCCTGGTAGTTGGTTGCTGCAGAAACGCTGAAGTAGCGGAACACTTTAAAGTTGGTGCTCAATGGGATAGTATGCTGCAAGCCCGACTTTGCATCGCGAAACATTTCCGGCTTGAAAAACAGCGAGTCGTACGTTTGTATCCTGTTTTCTCCGCGGAGGTTGTATTGTAGGTTGATATTTTTTATAAGCCCTTTTTTGGGTGCGTCTGCCGGGGCAAAAGGGAATACCCTGTCAACACTTGCCTGCAGGGTTGGCAGTGTCATGTTGATCTGTTCCGTATTGGTGTTCTGGCTGTGGGTGGCGCTAAGTGAAAGGTTTACCGCCGGCACCGTCTGGAACGTCTTAGAGTAAGAAACCGACGACTGCATGGTGTTGTTGAGGCTCGACCCAATATTATTCATGTTGAGCGACTGCCTGTAATACTGGCTGGAACCCAGGTTGACGCTGGCGGAGAACCTTGAGTTTGGGTTCGCCTTGGCGTCCTGGTTGTGCGACCACTGGATGTTGTATTGTGTGGAACGGGCATAGTCAGGGAAGCCCCTTTCGCTCTGAACGTTGTTCTCGTAACGGAAATTGACATTACCATTGAACTTATACCGCTGGGCATAGCTCGACTGGAAACGCAGGCCATAGCTGCCATTGGTATAGTAGTCACCCAGTACGGCCAGGTCATAATAATCGCTCATGGCAAAGTAATACCCGCCATTTTGCAGGAAGTAGCCCTGGCGTGAATTGTCGCCAAAGGTAGGTACTATGAAGCCGGATTCGGCTTTGTCGGTCATCGGGAAGAAGCCAAACGGGAGCACCAGTGGCGTAGGGACGTCGGCAATCCACATTTGGGTAGGCCCTACAACTACTTTTTCGCCGGGGACGAACTTTACTTTATAGGTTAAAAAGTAATATTCGGGGTTGTTGATGTCTTTTGATGTCGTAAAACGCGCACCTTTTATATAGTAAACCGAGTCGTTTTCCTTTTTGGTAAGCTCTCCTCTTATCCTGAATTCTCCCTGGTCAGACCGTGAATTCCATACCCGTGCCTTTTTGGTCTTGCTGTTAAAATGGATGGAATCGGCTTCTACCACATTGCCTCCCTGTTTGAAGTAGGGGTATTGTGTATAATTGCCCAATGAGTCCTTCAGCCTTCCTGCAAAAACTTCGTCGCGGTCATACTTCATAATAATCTGGCCCGCTTTGAGTTCTATATCTTTATAGTACAGTTCGGCTTCATCATGCAGCAGCAGTGTCTTGTTCCTTTGGTCAAGTTTCTCGTAGCCCTTTGCTTTGCGTTTTATAGTGGCGTCCAGGCCCGCTTTTTTCGGTTTTATGGAGTCGTTTTTAACGGTATCGAGAACGGTAAGATCGCCAGGTATTACAGTCAGGGTATCAATGGTTGCGGGAGTAGTTTTTGCGGGGTCATCCTGTGCAGAAACTTCATGGGTTCCCATTGTTAGGAAAATTGCTGATAAAATTATATATAATAAGTTTCGTCGCACCCGCATTAATGCTATTTTTGAGAAAATATGGCTTGTTTTTTGAAGTGTCAAACTTACAATAAATTTATCAAAATTAACCGTTAAAAGAAATTATAACAAAACAGGAGATTATGGGTAGTGCAACATCAACAAACATTAAATTAAAACTGGCATTCTTTATTTTTATTGTATGTTGGGGATCAGCTTTTTCGCAAGGCAATGCTAAGTTTCGGGTTATGCTCGATCCGGGGCATGGCGGGGAAGATCCGGGTGCGTCCTACAACGGCGTAAAAGAAAAAGATGTCGTGCTTAGCGTAGCGCTGAAAATTGGCAAAATACTTGAAAAGCAGGATGTGCAAACGGGTTATACGCGCAAAACCGATGTTTTTATTCCGCTTGACGAGCGTTGCAGCATTGCCAACAAAGCCAATGCCAACCTTTTTGTATCCATTCACTGCAATGCCGAGCCAAAAAAATCGGCTACCGGCGCCGAAACCTGGGTTATGGGTCCTGCAAAGAACGCCTCGCACCTTGAGGTGGCGAAACGCGAGAACTCGGTTATAAGTTATGAATCAGACAAGACAAAATACGAGGGTTTTGACCCTAACAAGCCTGAAACGTTTATAGGCCTGATGATGCAGCATGAGCAATCGGCATTCCAGAGCATCCACCTTGCCAAAATGGTTCAGGACAGGCTTGTGGGTGACCTTAAAAGGAAAGACAGGGGTGTAAAGCAGGGACCTTTTTTGGTGCTGCACCGCACTGCTATGCCAAGTATACTGATTGAGTTGGGCTTCTTATCTTATGTTCAGGAAGGACAGTACCTTGACTCTGAAGCAGGCCAGGATGAAATGGCGGAGTCAATCGCTAAGGCAATCCTTGCGTACAGGCAGGAATATTTTGTTCCTGGCGACGTTGATTATGTTGCGCCATTAGCAAAAGATGAGCCGAAAGTAAAAGCCCCTAAAGGCGAGGCCCCTAAAGGGCAGATTTATAAAGTACAGATTGCCGCAAGTGGCAGGGATCTTGACCTGGTGCCATCTAATTTTAAAGGGCTTAGTGAAATAACCAAGGAAAAAGGAAAATCGATAATAAAGTATTATTACGGAAACACATCTGACAAAGACCAGGCCAATGCGCTGTTGGCAGAAGCGAAAGCAAAAGGTTTCCCGGAGGCTTTCATTGTAGTTTTTAAAGACGGCAGGAGGATTTAAAATTTTGGGATTACCCTGCTGTAGGCCAGTGAGGTAGTGAATTTTGGCAATGCCTTAACCACTGATTGGTTTGGAAACGGCTTAATTAATGGTATTTTTGCAAAAGAACGCCTTACGTTTCAGGCGTCACAAACAGTGTTTCTGTTTGGTATTTTGGATATAAAAAGACATGACAATGAAAGGGATGAAATTACGACTGGCTTTTATAACGTTATTGGCCTGCTGCGGCTTATATGCCCAGGGGAATTCTAAATTCCGCGTGGTACTCGATCCGGGGCATGGTGCCAAGGACTATGGTGTTGTTTACCATGGCTTTATTGAAAAAAACATAGTGCTTAATGTAGCCCTTAAGGTTGGTAAAATACTTGAAAAGGAAGGCGTGCAGGTAGTGTATACGCGCAAATCCGATGTGTTTGTTGAGTTGGATGAGCGCCACGAAATTGCCAACAGGTCCAACGCTGATGTCTTCGTGTCGTTACATTGTAATGGTGAGCCTAAAAAGCTGGCCTTCGGTACTGAGGCCTTTGTGATGGGCGCTACCAAAAATGCATCGCATCTTGAGGTTGCCAAACGCGAAAACTCAGTAATAAAACTCGAATCCGACAGGGAAAAATACCAGGGTTTTGACCCGAATAAGCCGGAAACACTGGCGGGAATAAAGCCTGATGATGAGTTGCTCAATAAAAGCATTGACCTTGCCAGCAGGGTTGAGGAACGCTTTACTGACGACCTCAAGCGAAAAAAGAGGGGTGTAAAGCAGGCGCCTTTTTGGGTGCTGCACAATGCAAAAATGCCAGGGATACTTATAGAGATGGGTTTCCTCTCGTATAAGCCTGAAGGGGAGTACCTGAATTCGGATGAAGGGCAGGATGAGCTTGCGGAATCCATTGCCAAGGCTATCCTCTCTTATAAAAAGGAATATTTTGTGCCGGGCACTGTTGACTATAGTGAACCCAAAACCGAGACAAAGGAAGTGGCTGAAGTTGAAAAGACGGTGAAGCCTGCTGCTGCTACTGTTGCCGCAGCATCGAAAGGCGACAGCTACAGGGTACAGATTGCGGCCAGCGGGAAGGACCTGGAACTGGTGCCATCAAATTTTAACGGTCTAAATAACATTACAAAGGAAAAAGGAGCGTCGGTAATCAAGTATTTTTACGGTGAAGCCACTGACCGTGAGGAGGCTAAGGTGCTTTTGTCTGAGGCAAAAGCAAAAGGCTACACCTCGGCATTTATAGCGACATTTCGTGATGGTAAAAGAATATAAGGATTATATAGCGGTTTTAGAATAATATTCACATTGTATATTTTTATTTGTCCTACATTTGTTAAAAAATAATCCATTTTGAAAGTTACAAGAGAAGCAAAGACAGCAATTTTAGTGATAGGTTCAATACTCCTTTTTATTTGGGGGTATATGTTCTTGAAAGGCAGGGACCTTTTCAATTCTTACAAAACCTATTATGTGGTATATAAAGATGTAGAGGGGCTTTCCCCGTCAGCTCCGGTAACCCTTAACGGCCTGGTAGTAGGCAAGGTTACCGGTATCACATTTACAGATCATGCCACAGGGCAGCTGCAGATAGAAATGCAGGTGAAAACTGATTTTCCAATATCAAAATCCAGCTATGCTACATTGTATGAGCCAGGATTATTGGGCGGAAAGCAGATAGCCATTATTCCGGACCTTACCAACCAGGCTCCTGCAGAGGATGGTGATACGCTAAAGGCCGGATTAAAGCCCGGCATGCTGGCCGTGGTAGGTGAAAAACTTTCACCATTGCAAACCAAGGTGGAAGCGACTGTGGTGACGGCTGACAGCCTGTTGCATAACATTAATAATGTTGTTGATAAGCAAACACAGGAAAATCTGCGCATTTCTATTGCTGAAATGAGGAATACAATGCAGGAATTCAGCAAATCGGCCAAGATCCTTAATGCAACGCTTTCAGGAAATAAAGCAAATATTGATGCTACAATGGCAAATCTTAACAAGACTTCTGCTAACTTTGCCGCAGTATCAGATTCAATCAACCCGGAACAGATTGCATCAGCAATAAGGAGCCTCGAGCATTCCATGGCACAGGTAGACCAATTGATGGCCGATGTACAGTCAGGTAAAGGCTCTTTGGGCAAGCTGCTTAAGGATGAAGCCATGTACAATAACCTTACGGATGCCTCTAACGAGTTGAAAGAACTGCTCGCAGATTTGAAAAATAACCCTAAGCGCTACGTGCATTTCTCCGTTTTTGGAAAAAAAGGCACTCCTTATGAGGAAACTCCAAAGAAGAAATAGTGTTTGAGGAACATCGATCAACCTTGTTGTATGGCATATATAGATAATATCCTTTTTGTTATAGTCCTTGCTTTAGGATTCGGCTACTTTGCCCTGAATATAAAAAAACTGGTGCGCAACATAAAATTGGGGCGTGACATCAACAGGACCGACAATCCCGGTGAACGCTGGGCAAACATGGCCATGATTGCCCTTGGCCAGTCGAAAATGGTAAAACGCCCGGTCGCGGGCATTTTGCATATAATAGTATATGTAGGGTTTGTTATCATCAATATCGAATTGCTTGAAATTATCATCGATGGTATATTTGGCACCCACCGCCTTTTTTCCTTTATGGGCGGGTTTTACAGCTTCCTGATAGGCTTCTTCGAGATACTTGCGTTTGGCGTAATCGTAGCTGTTGTAATTTTTTGGCTACGCAGGAACGTCATCAAAATGTGGCGCTTTGTACATAGTGACCTTAAAGGCTGGCCTAAAAGCGATGCCAACATCATTCTGTATTTTGAAACCGTACTGATGTTGCTGTTCCTTACCATGAATGCGGCAGACGGCTACCTGCAATCGCAGGGTGCGGATCACTATGCCCAGGCAGGATCTTTCCCGATTTCAGGCTTTATATCGCCGCTGTTTGAGGGGATGAGCATCAATACTGTGATTATCATTGAAAGGATTGCATGGTGGCTGCATATCATAGGTATCATGGCTTTCATGAACTATCTTTATTTTTCGAAGCACCTTCACATACTTCTTGCCTTCCCGAATACGTGGTTTGCCAACCTGAAGCCTAAAGGCCAGTTTGAAAACCTCGAATCGGTCACCAATGAAGTGAAGCTGATGATGGATCCAAATGCCGACCCATTTGCCGCAGCACCGCCGATGGCAGAAGGTGAGATACCTGCAAAATTTGGCGCAAGCGATGTTCAGGACCTGAACTGGGTGCAATTGATGAATGCCTATACCTGCACAGAATGCGGAAGGTGTACATCGTCATGTCCGGCCAACCAGACCGGTAAAAAACTTTCGCCAAGGAAGATCATGATGGATACGCGCGACAGGCTGGAAGAAGTTGGGCGAAATATTGATAAAAATAAAGGAACATTTGTGGACGACGGAAAGTCGTTACTGAACGACTACATTACCCCGGAAGAGCTATGGGCATGCACGACATGCAATGGCTGTGTGGAGGCCTGCCCGGTGAATATCGACCCGCTATCCATTATCATGGATATGAGGAGGTATCTGGTAATGGAACAAAGTGCTGCACCCATGGAACTGAATGGCATGATGACGAATATTGAGAACAATGGCGCGCCATGGCAGTACAGCCAGATGGACAGGTTAAACTGGAAAGACGAAGCATAATGAAATCAGAAAATATAGAAAAGAATTTACAGCAGGTTACCGAGAACGGCGAACACCTTAGCCCGGTATTGCCACCGGAGATTAAGAATTACCTGATTGACATTGATGGGACTATATGTGACGATATTCCCAATGAGGAACCGGAAAGGATGGTTACTGCCGAACTTTATCCGGATGCTCTTGAAACGCTGAACAGGTGGTATGACGAAGGGCATATCATTTACTTTTTTACCTCCCGTACCGAGGCACACAGGGAAATTACCGAAGAATGGCTCAACAGGCATGGCTTTAAATACCATGGCATGGTAATGGGCAAGCCGCGCGGGGGCAACTACCACTGGATAGACAACCACCTGGTGAAAGCTACGCGCTACAGGGGGAAATTTACAGACCTGATAGAAAAAGAAGTTACCATTCAGGTATTTGATGACGGAAAACACGACGAAGATTAGTAAGATATGAGTCAGGATTTGAAAGTTCCTACAATGGCCGAAATGATGGCTGCCGGGCAACAGCCGGAAGTATTGTTCTGGGTGGGGTGCTCAGGCAGCTTTGATGACAGGGCCAAGAAAATAACAAAGGCATTCGTGCGTATACTTAACCGTGCCAATGTGCCGTTTGCTGTACTCGGAACTGAGGAAAGCTGTACCGGTGACCCTGCAAAAAGGGCTGGCAATGAGTTCCTGTTCCAAATGCAGGCGATGACTAACATTGAAGTGCTGAACGCTTATGAGGTAAAGAAGATAGTAACGGCCTGCCCGCACTGCTTCAACACCATTAAAAATGAATACCCGGGGCTTGGCGGTACTTATGAAGTGGTGCACCATACCCAGTTCCTGAAATCGCTGCTGGACGACGGCAGGCTTACGATAGAAGGCGGCCAGTTTAAGGGCAAAAAGATTACGTTTCACGACCCTTGTTACCTGGGCAGGGCCAATAACATTTACGAAGCACCCCGCGACCTTATGCAAAAGCTGGATGCCGAGCTGGTAGAAATGAAACGCTCGCGTGCCAATGGCCTTTGTTGTGGTGCAGGTGGTGCACAGATGTTTAAAGAGCCCGAAAAAGGCGATAAGGATGTAAATGTGGAAAGGACAGAAGATGCCCTGGAAACACAGCCTGAAATCATTGCAGCGGGATGTCCGTTTTGCAATACGATGCTTACCGATGGTGTTAAAGCCAAGAACAGGGAGCACGACATTAAAGTTATGGATGTGGCGGAACTAATCGCCAATGCAAAGGATTTATAAGAAAAAGAGATTATGTACGTTCCATTTGATACACTGCCTGAGGAGTCCAGGATTTGGATTTACCAGTCGAACAGGAAATTTTCCGATGAGGAGATGGCCGAAATAGAGATTGCCTTAAAAAATTTCCTTGAGGAATGGACGGCACACGGCGCGGGGCTTGAGGCTTCGTACCAGCTCAAATATAACAGGTTTATCATTATTGCCATTAATCAGTCAGCACAGGCGGCTACGGGTTGTTCTATAGACGCATCGGTGCATTTCATTCAGTCGCTGGAACAGAAGTATGGTGTAGACCTGCTGGATAAGATGAATGTGACATTTAAGAACGGCGAGCACATTGCTTACAAGCCTCTCATCGACTTTAAGAAAATGGCAAAAGAAAAGTCGGTTTCAGCTAATACGATAGTTTTTAATAATCTGGTGAACACCGTAGGGGAATGGGAAGAATATTGGGAGGTGCCCGCAGGCGAGAGCTGGCACAGCCGTTTTTTTTAAAAAAGGCGGCATAACCGAGACAAAATAAGGAATCATCATTATGTAAGGTAATGATGATTTTATCATTTAAAAAAACAAAGGAGTTTTGAAGATATATTTGGTTTTAGTTTTCCTTTTTGTCGCGGCATTGGCATCGGCACAGAAGACAGTTGGGTTTGAAGATTACGCGAATGCAGGCGAGCAAAAATGGGTTGACAGCGTGTATAATAGCCTTTCGTTTGACGAAAGGGTAGGACAGCTGTTCATGATTGCTGCATATTCCAACAAAGACTCTGCACACGTTAAGGGTATTGATAAGTTGGTTAAGGATTACAAGGTGGGTGGCCTCATTTTTTTCCAGGGCGGGCCGGTACGCCAGGCGAGGCTTACCAACCGCTACCAGGCAGAGGCGAAAGTGCCGCTCTTCATTGGCATTGATGCCGAATGGGGCCTCAGCATGAGGCTCGACTCCACTTACCGTTATCCGTGGAACATGACCCTGGGCGCTGTTCAGGACATGAAACTTATTGAAAAACAAGGGCAGCAAATGGCCATACAGGCTCGTAGAATGGGTATTCATTTTAACTTTGCACCCGTACTCGACATTAATATCAACCCTGCCAATCCTATCATCGGGAACCGTTCTTTTGGCGAAGATAAAATCAATGTGACCGACAGGGCGCTGGCTCTTACGCGGGGCATACAAAGCGAGGGTGTTTTCGCTACGGGCAAGCACTTTCCCGGCCATGGCGATACGGGCACCGACTCGCATACATCGCTTCCATACCTCCCGTTTACAAGGGAGAGGCTGGAGGATATTGAATTTTACCCTTATAAAAAATTATTTGCCGAAGGCATGTCAAGCATCATGGTCGCGCACCTGAACGTGCCGAGCATTGAGCCTACGCCTAATTACCCTACATCCCTGTCTTACAATGTTGTAACCAATATAGTGAAGAAGGAAATGGGCTTTAAAGGGCTTATTTTTACCGATGCCCTTAATATGAAAGGCGCAAGCGGCTACATGGCGCCAGGCGATGTAGACCTTGAAGCATTCCTTGCCGGGAATGATGTGTTGCTCTTTGCAGAAAATGTACCGGTTGCAATCGAGAAATTCAGGAAAGCCTATACAAACGGTGTGCTGTCTGAGGAAAGGCTGCAGCATTCGGTGAAAAAAATACTGGCATACAAGTACAGGGGAGGGCTGAACAAATACAATCCGATAAACCTGAACAATCTTTATCAGGAACTGAACGGGCATGAGTATGACGACCTGAACTACCAACTGTACGAGAATGCGGTGACAGTATTGAAGAACGAGCAGGAGATCGTACCAATAATGGCATTGGAAAATGAGAAGATTGCCTTTGTAAAAATGGGCGATGACGATCATACAGGTTACCTAGGTACACTGCAGAAGTATGCTGATGTTACTGAAGTTAAGGAAGACAGCCTCCACCTGCTTACAAACAGGCTGAAGGAATATTCGACAGTAATAGTGGGCTACCACAAAGCCGACGGCGCGTGGAAAAAGCACGATTTTTCGGCAAAGGAACTGGTTTGGCTGGATACCATCGCTAAGAATAAAAAAGTGATCCTTACGGTTTTTGCCAAGCCGTATGCCATGTCTGCCATAAAAGATCATACCAATATTGAGGGTATTATAATGGCTTACCAAAATAACACCATGTCGCAAACCGTCGCCGCAGAGATTGTATTTGGTGCACTTGGCGCTAAAGGCAGGCTGCCGGTGTCGATAGGCACGGCATTCAGGGTAAACCACGGCATCATGACACGCGCTACTAACCGCCTTGGTTTCACCACGCCGGAGAATGCAGGGATGAGCTCGAAAGTGCTTGCCAAAATCGACCTGTTGGCGAAAAAAGCTATTGACGAGAAAATGACACCGGGATTGCAGGTGCTGGTAGCACGAAAGGGTAAGGTAGTGTATCAAAAATCTTTTGGCTACCATACATATGATAATACAAGTAAGGTAAAGAATTCCGATATTTACGATGTGGCATCGCTTACAAAAGTGCTTTCGACACTGCCCAATATCATGCAACTGTATGATAAAGGCGAGGTAAAGCTGGAGGATAAGCTGGGCGACATGTTGCCTGTATTTGCTAAAACGGATAAAAAGAAGATACAGCTTAAAGATATGCTGCTTCACCAGGCAAGGTTTCAGGCATGGATGCCTTTTTACCAGGAAACACTTGATGCAGGTAAGCACCCCGACACCATGTACTACCGCAAAAGCTATAGCTATGATTTCCCGCACCAGGTAGCTGAAAACCTGTATTTGAGGAGGGATTACCCTGACACCATCATCGCAAAAATTGCCGGGAGCAAGCTGCTGAAAAAGAAAGAGTACAAGTACAGCGACTTTTCGTTCATACTATTAAAGGAGTTTCTTGAGAAGCACACCGGTAAGAATATAGATGTGCTTAGCGACGAGCAGTTCTTCAAGCCGTTGGGTGCTGCTTTTACCACCTATAACCCGTTGCACAAATTTGATATGTCGGTAATTCCGCCTACGGAGATTGACAACTATTTCCGCTACCAGACCATACAGGGTTACGTGCACGACATGGCGGCTGCCATGCAGGATGGTATTGCCGGCCACGCGGGGCTTTTTTCTAACGCCATGGACGTTGCCAAGATCATGCAGATGTACCTGCAGGAGGGCAACTACGGCGGGAAGCAGTATTTCTCTGCCAAAACTTTTGAAACCTTCAATACCTGCCATGCCTGCAAGCAGGGCAACCGTCGCGGCCTTGGTTTTGACAAGCCGCAGATAGGCAACAACCCCGGCCCGACATGCGGTTGCGTATCAAAAGCAAGCTTTGGGCATACCGGATTTACGGGTACCATGGCCTGGGCCGATCCCGAAACAGGTATTGTATACATATTCCTTTCTAACAGGACTTACCCCGAAGCAGGGGAGAACCGCCTGTCTAAAGAGAATATCAGGGAGGACATACAAAAGGTGATACAGGAGGCAATCATTGAGTAATTTCAGATTTCAGATTGTAGATTTCAGATTGAGCTTCACTCGGGTATGTCATGCAGGCAGGCGACCCTGAAGGGGTCTAACCTCTTTAGAGTGGGCATCTCCCTACGGGGGGGGGGGTAAATAGGCAATAATCAATAGAAAATAAAAAATAATCCATTCAGGATGATTACAGTTAACGACTATATGGAGGCGCTTCCGGAGGATAGGAAGATAGCCATGCAAAAGCTTAGGGAGGTGATCAATGCGAACCTGCCCGGGGGTTTTGATGAACGGATCAGTTATGGGATGATAGGCTGGGTAGTGCCGCATTCGGCTTATGCGCCGGGCTACCACTGCGACCCAAAGCTGCCGCTGCCTTTCCTCAGCATTGCCTCCCAAAAGAACTTCATCGCTGTATACCACATGGGCATTTATGCGAGCAAGGACCTGCTTGACTGGTTTACTGCCGAGTACCCAAAACACGTAAAGACCAAGCTCGACATGGGCAAAAGCTGCATCCGTTTTAAAAAGCCGGAGGCAATCCCTTTTGGCCTTATAGGCGAACTGGTTTCGAAAATGACCATGGAAGATTGGATCAATTTGTACGAAAAGAACCTAAAAGGGTGATTTTGGGGTATAACCGGAGGATTTCAGATCCCCTGTTGGGGTATTTTAGGGTATAAGTCCTGTAATTTTAAGGATAATTTTAGGGTGATATTTGGGTATTGCCCTATTTTTTTGCTGCCAACCAGCCGTCCTCACCTGAAATAGGATGCCCGGCCACATTCCAACCCATTCTAAATGTAATGATAATTATTACGTTAATTCGTACTATTGCGCTAATTCGCCCGCTTTTTTTCTGTAATTTCGTTACTTTATTTACCGTCATTTATGAAAATCGCAATAGTATGCTACCCAACCTTTGGCGGGAGCGGGGTTGTAGCCACCGAGCTGGGGCTGGAACTCGCACGCCGCGGGCATGAGGTACACTTTATAACCTACAGCCAGCCCGTGCGACTGGCATTGCTGAACCCCAATATATTTTACCACGAAGTACACGTCCCCGAATACCCTCTTTTCCACTACCAGCCCTACGAGCTGGCGCTGTCGAGCAAGCTGGTCGACATGGTAAAGCTACACGGCATCGAGCTGCTGCATGTGCATTATGCCATCCCCCATGCCTATGCAGGCTACATGGCTAAGAAAATGCTCAAGGAGCAGGGCATACGCATACCCATGGTAACCACCCTGCACGGTACCGACATCACCCTCGTGGGCAACCACCCGTTCTACAAGCCGGCGGTGAGCTTCAGCATCAACCATTCCGATATTGTGACCTCCGTTTCGCAGGACCTGAAAGACGAGACCTACAGGCTGTTCGATATCAAACGCGATATTTATGTGATACCCAACTTCATTGAGATCGACAAGAATAAGATTGACAAGAACTCCGATTGCCACCGCTCCATGATGGCTACCGAAAAGCAGAAGATCGTAACGCACATCAGCAACTTCCGAAAGGTGAAGCGCATACCGGACATCATTAAGATTTTCAACGAAATACAAAAGGAGATACCGTCTAAACTGATGATGGTAGGCGACGGCCCGGAGAGGCCGCGTGCCGAGCAGCTGTGCCAGGAACTGGGCATAAGCGATAAGGTGATCTTCTTCGGGAACAGCAACGAGATCAGTGAGATCTTGTGCTTTAGCGACCTGTTCCTGCTGCCGTCGGAAACCGAGAGTTTCGGCCTTGCGGCACTGGAAGCCATGTCGAGCGGCGTACCGGTTATTTCAACCAATACCGGTGGCCTTCCCGAGGTGAACCGCGACGGCTACTCGGGCTACCTCGGCAATGTGGGCGATGTGCAGTACATGGCCGAAAAGGCGATCTCAATACTTAAAGACGATAATGTACTTTTGGAATTCAAGCAGAATGCCCTGAAAGTGGCGCAGGAATTCGATATCCAGAACATCATGCCGATGTATGAAAGGCTGTATGAAAAGGCGCTGAAGATGCATAAGTAATATTTTTTTGGGCGTGCCGGCTCCGTACCTCCGCCGTCGCGCTCTACGCTATATCCCTCCACTGCGCTGCGGGGATGCCGCTTCGATCGCTCACGCGGACCTCACCCCCAACCCCACTCCAAAGGAGAGGGGAGTCGTAAAGAACTGTATTTTAGGTTTCACATAGATGTTTTCGTTTTAAAATGAGTTAAGTATTTTAACCAGAAAATTTCTGGCACCGCATTTGTATTGTTCCTCGCAACAATCATTAAAAACGACACACATGAAGAAATTTTTTACCCTTGCAGTACTGGCGCTGGCGCTTGCCGCCTGTAAGATCAACGTAGTAAACCACATTGCTGTGGACAACGCCATCACTTTCGAAATCCTGAAACAGGAAGCCTACGGCGGGCGCGACAACGAGTCGACCATGGTCATCACTTCGCAAAGCCAGTTAACCGGCCTTTACAAGGAACTGGGCTGGAGCGACGTGCCATCAGTAGACTTTGAAAAGAACAACATCGTAGCGCTGTTCATGGGGCAGAAGAATTCCGGCGGCTACAGCATCGGTGTGAAGAGCATCACTATCGAGAATAATGTTGCGACCATCAGGGTACTTGAGACATCACCCTCCGGCATGGCGACGATGGCGCTTACCTTTCCCTATTGCATTGCCCTGATCCCTAAAACGGAGAAGGTGATCGTGGAGTAGATTTTGGATATTGGATGGTTCGATTTTTTAGACAGTCAGAATAGGTTGTTTACCGTGTCATTTCGAGCGTAACGCAGTGGAGTCGGGAAATCTCAACATATTTCCGCAATTATCTGAGATTTCTCACTCCGTGCCTCCGCTCGTAACCTAACCAAGTGGTTCTGCGGAGCTAAATGAAACCGTAGCCAACCTTTTATTTTTTCCATACTTTTGGAAGGATTATGGTTGTGGTATCCCATGGGATGGCCTTTGGGTCGTACTTTTTTCCTGATTTTTTATAGTCTAAAACTACCTTTTCCTCCCGGGTCATTTTACGGAGCTGCCATGCCCATGTAACATCCTTTTGTGACTCGAGCCGCTTCATTAACTGTGACCATTCAGGCGAAAAAAAGGTATCTTTGGCCGATGCCAGGCTGAAAAATCCCCTGTCATATTGCGGCCTTATATTTTTATGAAAAGTGTTTTCAAATTCACCAGCTTGAATTTCAATTATATCATCAGGCCTAATTCCGATAAATTCCGGCCTGAAATCATCTTTATGAATTGACAGGCATGAATTTGATTTTTCAATGTTTTGAATTTTAAAAAAGTATGTAGTCCCTTTTTCATCAATTTGACTAGTCCTAAAATAGGTTGACTATTTTTTGATTATACAAATTTGATAAAAGTTCAGACATTTTCAAGTTGTCTGAACTTTTTCTTTTTAAAAGATATTAGTTTGACTTTATCCTGT
>NZ_JAPCHV010000018.1 GCF_026107645.2 Flavobacterium sp. MFBS3-15
AAACGTATAACCTTTTATGGGCTAAAAAGGAGACTTTAAAATGTCAAAATCAGCATGCAAAGAAAAGTAAACTTAATTAAAATGAAAAAGGGGCTATCCTTTTGAGACAGCCCCTTTTTCATTTATCAGTTAACACAAAATTTAGTTACATAACATGCACCTAAACAAATAATAACCATCAGGTTACGGTAATACAACTTATAACTCCCTCATAATTAACATAGATGTTAAATATTTGCTAAGTAACAATTCACCCTAATTGTATCTAAAAATTAACTAAAATAATTATGATGAAATTACTACATCAAAAAACCTTAAAGGGCTTGTTTGCACTGACCCTTTTTTTAACTACTGTTGTTTCCTGGGGACAGGTCACGCTTTCCGGGACTTCTTACTCGGAGAACTTTGATACTACACCCGGCTCAGCAGGTACTTCCTATCCTACCGGCTGGACATCTTACAATGGCAGCACGGCGGATGCAACGATGACTACGGGTAACAACACTTCAGCAACCGGAGCCAATTACAACTATATAAGACGAATCGGACTCTTAGGCTCAAGCAGCAATTTTGCTACCTCTTCTATTGTATTACACATTGGCAGCACGGCCAACAAAACAGATTTTAAAATTTCTTATGATGTAATCAAGATCCGGGAGCAAGGACGCAGCAATTCATTTAATCTTGAAGTAAGCACAACATCTGCCACTTCGGGTTTCACAGCTGTGTCTGCCGGAGCATACGCTTCCGGAACTATTGCCGAAGGAACAGTAACTGATTATAACAACATAACGCTTCCTGCGTCAATCAATAACGATAATGGTGGTGTCTGGATCAGGTGGTCATATGCTGAAATTGGAAGCGGATCAGGAAGCAGGGACGGTATAGCCCTTGATAATGTTGTGTTGACATGGACTAATCCTCCGACAGAATCGAACGCTTCAAACATAGCACGCAACAGCACTTTTGCTGAGCCAACAAACATAGATTATGCCCAATACCAGGATGCAAGCATAGCTTATACAGCGGGTGCCCACAATTCAATTGAGGTGGCGCAATTTGACATTCGCGACGGTGGTGGCTCCAGCGATTCTGACGCATTGGTTACAAGCCTTACCGGAATAACTTTTACGGTTACCAATCCATCGGCCCTTAGGAGCCTTGCCCTATTTGATGGTAACACCAAAATAGCTGAAACAGCTGTCAACTCAACCGCCGGTTCGGCTTCCGTGGCTTTTTCCGGCTTCACTTCTACACTTTCAGCTCCCGACAATAGCTCAAAAACCTTCTCGCTTCGGGCAACCTTTAAATCGACGGTTACTGATAATACTCAGATGTCATTCAGGGTTGCCAGTACAACACAGCCAACATCAAACACGTCTAAATTTGCCGAAACCAATGCAGGGCAACAGGTGAGTTCAACTTCCGGCGACGCCAACCGCGTTGAAGTAACCGCCGACAGGCTTGCCTTTACAACACATCCATCTAATGCCGTCGTAGGTGCAGGAATGGCAAACGTAGTTATAACAGCCCGCGACGTTAATAACAATACCGATGCAGATTTTAACCAATCAGTATCCGTAACTTCAACCGGCATGCTTACCGGCAGCCCCGTGAACGTTAATGCAACAAGCGGTGTTGCCACCTTTAACGGACTTGTGCACACTACCGCAGGAAACGGCTTTTTTTTAACAGCAAGTAATCCTGTTAACAGTGATTGGGACACTGTAAATAGTAACTCATTCAACATTACCAAGGCCAACCAGACGATAACTTTTGGCATGTTGGGCAACGTAACCTATGGCGACCCTTCATTTACACTTACTGCTACCGGAGGCGCATCGGGCGAGCCGGTAACTTATATGAGCCTCGATGAAACTGTGGCAACCGTAAGCGGAAATACAATTACCATTGTTGGCCCGGGCCAAACTTTAATAGCCGCATCGCAGGCGGGTAACGACAACTACAGTCCCGCTACAGATGTAGACCAGATCCTTACGGTAAATAAAAAACAACTTACCATAACCGGTGCGGCGGCTCAAAGCAAGACATATGACGGTACCGATACGGCCACCATAACTGGCGCTACCCTAACAGGTGGTGCAGTGGGTGCCGATGAAATAATGTTGGGAGCAGCAGATGCCATTTTTGAAGATAAAAACATAGGCACTGGCAAAGCTGTTGTAGCCCAATTTTCACTATCAGGAGCACATGCCGCAAAATATGAGCTTGCAGAAGACCTCTTTGATTTTACTGCCGACATCACGGCTAAAGAACTTACCATTACGGGAATATCGATAGCCGATAAGAATTTTGATTCGAACACGGACGCTGCCATTACAGGCACTGCAGAACTTACAGGGGTTGTAACTGGCGAAGATGTTAGCCTTGGCGGAACTCCAACCGCTACATTTGACAACATTGGGCCGGGCGGCAATATTCCCGTAACCGTTTTGGGGTATGCCATAACAGGTGCTGACGTTGCCAACTATACCCTTACTCAGCCCACAGGACTTTTTGCAAACATTCTTGAAACCGGCCTGGATAACCAAACTATCACTTTTGACGCGCTTAACCCGTTTACCTATGGCGATGCTTCCTTCACACTGGGCGCTACAGCTTCTTCAGGCCTTACCGTAACTTATACCAGCTCTGACGAAAATGTGGCGACAGTATCAGGCAATACCGTTACTATTACAGGTGCGGGTACCGTAACCATTACTGCCCTGCAGGATGGCGACAGCAACTACAATCCTGCCCCGGCGGTACCGCAGGAGCTTATCGTAAACCAAAAAATGCTTACTGTAGCGAATGCTGCCGTAACCGATAAAATATACAATGGCGGTGATGTTGCCGAAGTTACAGGCACGCTAACCGGCATAGTGGGTGACGACGAAGTAATCCTTGACGGTACAGGACAATTTGCAACCGTAGATGTTGCCAACGGCATTGCCGTTGAGACACTATACGGAATAACCGGGGCTGATGTCGGTAACTACCTGCTTACACAGCCCGGCAGCCTGACAGGTAACATTGTTCCTGCTGAACTTACCATAGTCAATGCCGTTGCCACTGACAAAGTATACAATGCAAACACTGTTGCAGTCATAACAGGTATACTAACAGGTATTGTTGCACCAGATGCTGTAACCTTCGTTGGTACAGGTGTTTTTGCATCGCCTAATGTAAATAATGGCATTACAGTCACCTCTACAGCTACGCTTGAAGGCCCTGATGCGGGCAACTATGTACTGGTACAGCCTACAGGGCTTACTGCCAATATTACAAGTAAAAACATTACCGTAACGGCTCTTGCCGAAAACAAAGAATATGACCGCAATACTACTGCCGAAATTACAATTACTGAAACTACCGGAGCAGAAAGTGGTGATGACGTGACTGTAACCAGCGGGGGTACATTTGCCGATTTCCTAGCAGGAAACAACAAACCGGTAACACCTGCTCTTTCTCTTACAGGTACAGACGCAAGCAACTATACCATTACACAGCCTACAGGTCTTACGGCAGACATTACAGCCAAAAACCTTACCGTTGCCAGCGCTGATGTTGCAGACAAAACATACGACGGTACCACTTCCGCCACGATTGAAAATGCAGTTATTAATGGCATTGTGGCCGGAGACGAGAATGACATAGAAATTGTATCGGGTACATTTGCGCAGGAAACACCGGGTACAGGCATTGCGGTTAGCAACCTTTTACTTTCAGGAAGCGCTGCTGCCAACTACACCCTTACCCAGCCAACGGGGCTTACGGGGAACATCAACGGCATGCAGCTTACACTTGCTAATGCCACAGCTACAAATAAAGTTTATGACGGTACAACCACAGCTACCATTACAGGTACGCTTGCAGGTGTTGCACCTGGCGATACGGTTACATTTACAGGAGCAGGCACATTCGCTTCGGCAGATGTAGCACAGGGAATTGAAGTTACTGCAAACATTGTCCTTACAGGTCCGGATGCAGCCAACTATACCATTATCCAACCTACCGGCCTGACAGCAGACATTATGCCAAAACAACTGACACTGACAGGAATTGCTGCTGAAAACAAAGTATATGACAGGACTACTGTTGCAACAGTATCAGGTACTCCGCAAGCTACTGGCGTACTAAATGATGACGCTGTGACTGTGGAAGGCACACCTATAGCCACTTTTAACAACTACAATGCAGGCCTAAGGTCTGTAAGCGTTACAGGTTATACTTTGGGAGGTGATGCAGCCAACTATGTGCTTGCTGAGCCAACGCTGCTTTCAGCAAATATTACTCCTAAAACAATTACAGCTGAAGGTGGTGAAGTCGCTACCAAAGTTTATAACGGAAATACAACGGCCCAGGTAAGCGGCGTAACCCTGACAGGCCTTGAGGAAGGAGATGAGACAGTAGTGGCCACTACAGGAACATACGCTTTGCCGGATGTAGGTACACATTATGTTACACTCATACTTTCAGGTGCAGGAGCGGCCAATTATACACTTACGCAACCTGATCCGCTGTTGTCCGGCACAATAACAAAGAAGAACCTTACAGTTACTGCAGATAACAAAACTGTTAACAAAGGCGCAGGAATGCCAACTTTTACTGTAAGCTTTAGCGGCTTTGTGGCCGGCGACAATACATCGGACATTGCAGATGTGCCAACAGCATCTGTTACGGTAGCCAACACCAATACACCGGGTGCTTACCCAATAACTGTTTCTGAAGGAGAGGCTGATAATTATGAACTTATATTAGTAAACGGATGGTTCATAGTACAGGATGTTCAGCAAACCAATGTATCTGCAAACCCACTTGCAATTTGGGTTAATAGTGTGGCGGGTTCAAGCACAGCCAATCCATACACTTCGGGCCAAACTTATAACGCCACTTATATTGCTTCGCCTACAGGACTTGGTGCGGGATCAGGTATCAACATAAATTCATATAGCGGCAGGTATGGCGGAAGCGGCTGGTGGACTAATGCCAACAACATTGGCACTAACGATTATTTCTCGTTCAGGCTCGCACCTTTATCAGCCTATCAAATTGACTTTACATCAATTACAGGCTACTGGCAAAGCTCCAACACGGGTCCAAAAAAATATGAGGTACGTTCAAGCATAGATAACTACGCATCGGCTATTTCATCCGGTACTATTACTAATAACGGGAACCAATCGACAATGAGTATCGACCTGTCGTCGCTGCAAAATGTTACCTCCTCAACTACCAATGGTATTGCAGGAGTGGAGATTAGAATATACGCTTTTGATGCCCAATCAGATAGCGGAACATTTAGCATCAATGATTTTACCATTACAGCAAACATAACACAGGCTACTGCAGTACCGGGCACAGCTGCTGTAGTAACCAGCACATCTACTGACACATCTGTATTTGGCAATACCGATACCTACCAGATAACGGCCAGTGGATCACCTGTAATAACAAGCTTCAATGCTGTAGGATCAAATGCCTCGGGCTCTGCAAATAACCCACTACAACAAGGCGTAACAGTAAATACAGCAACCGGCTTGGTATCATTTGACGGTACTACGCCTGTTGGGACACATTATATAAAAGTTTCAGCAACCAACTACTATGGCACAGGAAACAGGGTAGTAACATATACTGTAACCCCTGCCCCTGCCATTTCAGCCACTCCAAGCCCAATTACAACATTCCACGCCTATCAGGGCCAGGGCGCATCGGCCCAGGTACAAATTACCTCTGTTACAGGGTCTAACCTGTCTCCAACATCAGGAAACATTAACCTCTCTGTAACGGGAGATTTTGAAGTTGCTCTTGGGATAGGAGGGTTCAACTCATCGGGCAGCTTTAGCTATAGCGGTGGTACAGTAAACCTGTCTGACCCCCAGATATATGTAAGGATGAAGGCCGGCCTTGCTGTAGGTACTTACACAGGCACACTTACGTTTAGCGGCGGCAACGCAACCTATGAACTGCCTCTTGAAGGTTTAGTAGAAACTGCGCCGTCTATCACAACAACTTTTGCAGCTTTTGGCCCATATTGTGCCGGCACGCAAAACAATATAAGCGTTGCTTATACTACCACCGGGACTTTCCCATCTGGTAATTACTATGTACAGTTATCGAATGCTTCCGGTGTATTCCCAACCGACTTTTCAGGCATCATCAGCGCGCCATCGGCAACAAGCCCAATAGCGGCCACATTGCCAAATACAATGACTCCGGGTAACTATAGGGTACGCGTACTGCACCTGTCTTCGGCGCTACTGCTTACTTTCAGTCTTAACGACAATGGCAGCAACATTGCAATAAAAGCATTGCCTACGCTCGGAAGCGTACAAGCTGGCCCTGCATGTTCGGGTGGCAATACAACTGTAACCCTTACCGGATTATTAGCCAGTACTGAAGTAACTGTAGCATATAACATTGCCGGCAATGCCAATACAGCAACCATAACAGCAGACGCTTCAGGAAATGCAACATTTGACATTGAAGCGGCTTATGCGGACAATGGAGCAACACTTGAGGTTATAAGCCTTACCAGGAATGACGAAGGAAGCTGTTCAAGCGCAATCAGCGCCAACAACACTACGTTAATTTCTGTATACCCTGCCCCCGGAGTGGCAGGAGTAATTGCTGCTCCGGCCTGCAACGGTACAGTTTCTGTAGTTGCCCTTCAAGGCCTGCTTCCGGATACCGCTTTTGAAATTGCATACAGTATTAATGGTGGCGCGACAGCTGTAGCCGAAGTAACATCTGATACAGACGGCGAAGGCTCTTTTGAAATCACGCTCCCTGCCGGAACACACGACATTTCCCTACTTAATGTAACACATACTGCTACAGGATGTACTACTGCACTTAGCGGTGTGGTTGCCGAAATTGTAGTGAACGAAAGGCCTACAGCCGCCATTACATCGGAAGGGTCATCGCTATGCCTTGGCGCCGAGGCTGAAATTGCTGTAGCGCTTACGGGTGTCGGCCCGTGGGAACTTACCTACTCTGACGGTAGTGCACAACATGAAATAACCATTGAAACATCAGACCTTGCCGGTGGTGTATATGCTCTGTCTGTAACTCCGTCTGAGGGTGCAACTACTTACATAGTGACCGGGCTTACAGATGCCAACTGTACAGCCATTGCTGCTGACCTTACCGGAAGCGTTGCCTTTAACGCCGCCGCCAACTATTGGGAGGGTGATGTGGACAACGACTGGTTCAATGCTGAAAACTGGTCGTGTGGTGTAGTGCCAAGTGAAACTATCGCAGCTTCTATCATGAACGGCACAACCCAAATTGCATCGGGGCAGACAGCCAGTGCTGAAACGCTAACCATATCAGGCACCGGGCATCTTATCGTAGAAACAGGAAGTAACCTTTTTGTAACCAATGCTGTTACTGTTGTAAATGATATCGACGAAGAGGGCATAATAACCGGCGGCCAGCTGACGATACAAAACAATGCCAACCTTATCCAGGAGAATGATGGCCCAAACATCAACAGCGGATTTGTGACCGTTGAGAAAAACAGCGCACCCATGTGGAGGCTTGACTATGCTATGTGGGCAGCACCGGTAAGCGGCGAAACCCTGATTGACTTCTCTCCGCACACGCTTGCTAACCGTTTCTACCGTTACAACCCTCTTACTGATGGCTACACGACCAGTGGTATGAATGAAGGTAATGTTGAGTTCGACAAAGGCCGCAGCTACCTTATAAGGGCATCTAACATTCACCCTTCGTACGAGAGCAATCCTACTAACCCAACTGCTTGGGAAGGTGCCTATGTGGGGGTGCCTAACAACGGTGACGTAACAGTATCTGTTGTAGCTCGCCAGAACGACCCTGGCCAGCCGGGTTATGTAAGCGGATTCAACGCAATAGGCAATCCTTACCCGTCACCAATAAATGTTTATGAGTTTTATACCCGCAATATCAATAACCTTGTAAACGGTTCATCTATTTTCTTCTGGAGGAAGAAAAATGACGCTGATACTTCAAGCTATGTATCCCTTACCCTGGGCGGGCTTATCGTGAACAGTGACAACCCGTGGGGGGATAGCAGCAATGGAGAATTTGATAACCTTGACGAGAATGACGAATGGGTTATCAATGCCGGGCAAGGCTTTATCGTTCAGGCCAGGACAACAAGCATAGTATTTGATAACGATATGCGCCAGGGAGTGCATCATAACTACCAGTTCAGGTCAGCCCAGGATCAAACCTCTACAGCGTCGCGCCTGTGGCTAAACCTGAAGAACGATGCAGGACAGTTCAGCCAGTCGCTTATTGCTTATACTGAAAACACCACTCTTGACATCGACTTTGGATGGGATGGAAAAGTAATAGGTGATGGCGCAATTTCGCTCTACTCATTTGCCGGTGATACCAAGCTGGGAATACAGGCCAGGATGGCATTTGACGATACGGACGAGGTGCCGATGGGCTATAAAGCCCAAACTGCCGGCAACTACACCCTATCGATTGACCATGTAGAGGGTGTATTCATGCAAGGCCAGGAAATATTCCTTAGGGATAACCTGCTGGGCGTAACGCACAGCCTTACTGATGGTGCTTATGCATTTACTACAGAGGCCGGTACATTTGCAGGAAGGTTTGACGTTGTGTATGCCGAGGCGCTGGATACCGATATACCGGTGGCAGACCCTAATAGCGTAATTGTTTACAAAAATGGGAACAACATCAACATTACATCGGGTGTCGCTACAATTACCGGAGTAACCGTTCATGACCTTAGAGGCAGGCTATTGTACAGCAATAACAGCATTAACGCTGCCGAAACTGTGGTAAGCGGGCTGCAGGCACAGGAGCAGATGCTGATTGTTGAAGTAGCTACCGAAAAAGGCAAAGTAAGCAAGAAGATAATATTCTAAATGCCGGAAATCCCCCAATGACCGGAAATCCCTACTGCGCCTGTGGCAGTAGGGATTTCCTCTTTTTTAGTGCATACGGAATTGCGTCGTAACCATATCCTAACAATTTGACAATAATGGCTTTTCTTAGAAGCATAACATCATAACTACCTTTACACCGTAAAAATAAAAACTGAAAGAAAATGAAAAAACAATACTTTCTTGCCCTCGGGCTAATGCTTGCCGGTTTTGCTGCTTCGGCACAAACCAACCTTGTTGTGAACGGCAATGCGGAAACATGGACAGGTGGAAATGCAGAAAACTTTGAACCCCACCCAACGCAAAATTACATCAACAATTACATTACACAGGGTACAACAGTACACGGTGGAAGCTTTTCATTAAAGCATCAATCACAATCATCCTCACAGTACCTTGAATATGGTGACCTTATTCCCGTAACGCCCGGGCATTCATATACCATAAGCTATTGGTTCCTGGATAATGATGACCATGCGCGTACAAGGATATGGTCTTCGTGGATGCAACAGGTTGGTGAAGATTTTACAGCACTTCCTGACAATGAAACTGAGCTTCGCTATGCTGACCAAAACCTTTCTTACTCTACAGACAACGCCAACTGGATACAAAAAACCCTGACCCTTACTGCTCCTGCAAACGCAACGCATTTCAGGTACCAGATAAGGACCTACAGACAATCATCAACTGCTGAAGGAGGATACATCTACTACGATGATCTTTCATTTGTAGACAACTCTGTAAACAGCACAAAAGAGAATGCTATAGCCGGGCTTAAAATGTTCCCTAACCCTCTTAACGGCAATGTACTAAACATTACTTCTGACGCTAATGCCACTAAAACAGTAACTGTATTCGACGTTCTTGGAAAACAGGTAATCAATACCACGACTGACAATGGCACTATCAATACATCAAACCTTACTTCAGGCGTTTACATAGTAAAAATTACTGAAGATGGCAAAACTGCAACAAGGAAGCTTGTAGTGCAGTAAACATCCCTCCTCATAAGCAAAAAACCATCGGGTCCTCCGATGGTTTTTTTATGCCCTAATATACAGATAGACCCTTTATGTTTGGACATGAGAGCCTCTTGTAATACATATCCTGAGATTCTTCGGCTCCGTTGCACTCCGCTCAGAATGACCCGGTCAAGGAGTGCATAAAAAAAGCGCCCCGTTTCCGGAGCGCTTCTTGTATGCTGAAAAGATAAATTACTTTTTCTTTCCTTTTGCAGGAGCTTTTGCAGCTTTTGCAGCTTCTTGTGCGGCTTTCATAGCAGCACGTGAAATCCTCACCTGAGCAACCACTGTGTTATCAGGGTTAAGCAGCTTGAAATTGTTTGTAGGAAGCTTGGTTACATAAAGCTTGTTACCCATTTCAAGGTCGGTAATGTCGGCCTCTACATAGTCAGGAAGGTTAGCAGGAAGTGCACGCACTTTCAGCTTACGCTGGTTAAGGCGAAGTACACCACCGGCCATAACACCTTTAGAGTTACCGATAACTTTCACAGGAACTTCCATAGTGATCTCTTTAGCAGGATCAAGCTGGTAGAAGTCGATGTGAAGGATTTTGTCAGATACCGGGTGAAACTGGATATCCTGAAGGATAGCCTCGTAGGTTTTGCCGGCAAGGTCAATTACCACAGTGTGTACGTTTGGAGTGTAAACCAGGTTTTTGAATGCCATTTCTTCTGCAGTAAAATGTACTGGCTGATCTCCTCCGTATAACACGCAAGGTACCATTCCAGCATTACGTACCGCACGCGTTGCCGCTTTGCCTACGCTTTCTCTTTCAGATCCTTTGATCGTAATTGATTTCATTTGAAATAATTAATATAGTTAATAAATAAAAAATTCTATTGTAAGAACTTACCGCTTATCGAGGTATTGTTCTGCACCATGTGCATTACCTCGGCAAACAGGCCTGCGCAAGTCACCACCCTTATCTTCTCAGTTTCCTGCTTCAGCGGTATGCTGTCAGTCACAATCAGTTCAGATAGCTTTGAATTCTCAATCTTTTCATAAGCATTGCCCGATAAAATAGCATGCGTACAAATCGCCCTTACGCTCAATGCGCCTTTTTCTATCATCAGGTCGGCTGCCTTAGCCAGCGTACCGCCCGTATCTATCATGTCGTCTACAAGCACGATGTTCTTTCCGGTCACATCGCCTATAAGCTCCATTGTTTCAATTTTATTGGCCTCCTTGCGCTGCTTGTAGCATATTACCACATCGCTGCCCAGGAATTTGCTGTAAGCATAGGCCCTTTTCGATCCGCCCATGTCTGGCGAAGCTATGGTCAGGTTCTCCAGGTTAAGCGACTTGATGTAAGGCACAAAAATGGTCGACGCAAACAGGTGGTCTACCGGTTTTTCGAAGAAGCCCTGTATCTGGTCGGCATGCAAGTCCATTGTCATGATCCTGGTTGCACCTGCCGTTTCCAGCAATTTGGCCACCAGCTTGGCCCCTATCGGCACCCTTGGCTTATCCTTCCTGTCCTGCCTTGCCCACCCAAAATAAGGTATTACCGCTGTAATATGCCTGGCCGAAGCCCTCTTGGCGGCATCGATCATCAGCAGGAGCTCCATCAGGTTGTCACTGCTGGGGAACGTAGAGCACACAAGGAAAACCCTCAATCCCCTTATCGATTCCTCAAACGATGGCTGGAATTCGCCGTCACTATATTTAGAGAACGTCACCTTACCAAGCTCCACACCATAGCTTTTGGCTATCTGTTCGGCCAGGTATGTGCTGTTTGAACATGCAAAAATCTTTGCGTCCGGTTCAAAATACGACATTTTAATTTGTTGTTTAGTAGTTAGTTAGTGTTGTGTTGTGTAAACGAGGTGCAAATTTAGGAATTTAATCCGAGCGAAAAAGTATTTTTACACGTATTTTTCCTGAAATTAAAATTTTCTTTTTACATTTGCACCCGTTAATCACCGGCCTGGATGGCGGAATTGGTAGACGCGCACGACTCAAACTCGTGTACTTAGGTGTGTGGGTTCGATTCCCACTCCAGGTACAAAAGGGGAAGCTTAATCGCTTCCCTTTTTTATTTGATGTCATTAGTGGGAACAACAGACCCTTTGCAAGGCCTGATGATTGTTAAAGCTTAACTTCTTTCCAATAGATTTCTGCAGGTTTAATCTCAACGCCTTTGAATTCCTCTTCCAGTATTGACTTCGCTGACGCGTTACCGGCTTCATTTGCTTTAAGCAGGTAATAATACCCAAGCTTTTTCATATCTTCATTATCGGTGTAACGGGATATCATATAATTTGCTAAATAGGCATCCGTATTATGGAATTTACTTGCTACATCAAGTGAAATAAATAAAAAGTCGGTTTCATGCCCGGTATAAAAATAGATGTCCATTAGCTCATTAAAAGCCCGTGTATCGCCTTTTCTTGCCTTATCTGTCAATTGCTTCATCAATTTTTCATTTTCATATTTAGAAAGAAAAATTGAACCAGTATTTTCAGTCTTTACAGCCTCCGTAGTTTCCACATTATCGGCCTTGTTCGCACAAGACACGAATACTATACATAAAAAGGAAGTGATTATAGTTTTCATACAATTCATTTAAGTCAATCGATAATTTCCCAAGCCATAGTTCCTGCAGAAAAATATTCCAACTTTACTCCTGCTAATTCTTCTTTGATCTTTTTTGCAATTTCCCTGCCTTCAGCATCAAGTTTTATAATGACATCTTTATTGGCAAAGCCTTCAAAATGCTCACTTTCATATTTTGTCATCCACACTTCAATTTGGCTGATAATTGCCGGGCTTAACCCTAAATCCGAAGGATAAAGGAATTCGCTATTATATTTGTCCCTGATGCCGGTAGAACCAAGGCAGCCATCTATTGTTAAGTATTTCATATATTGGGCATGATCTTCAAATGTAGAAGAATTTCCCCACTATCCCTAAAAAAGAAAACCCCTGCAGAAACGTGCTGCAAGGGGTTTTCACCAACCAACCAATTTATAAAAAAATTATCAATCTATGCTTTTTGCCTGTTTAGTTAATAAACATCTTTTGTGTGCCTGGCCTTTTGAAAAGAAAACCCCCACAGAAACGTGCTGCAAGGGGTTTTCAACAAACCAACCAATTTATAAAACTACCAATTTTATACTTTTTAGTTCACAAGGACTTTTTTGTTTACCGACTGGCCGTTTTCAAGGACAGCCTTCACAATCACTACCTGGTTTTGGGCAGGAAGTGAAGTGGTTGTAAGTTCCTGTGCATTTACATTGTTGTTTACAAACAATACTTTTCCAAGAAGGTCGTACACTACAACAGACTTAATGTTTTCAGGCGATGTTACAGTTACCTGTTTTGCATTTTGGAAGATGACAACCTGCGCAGGGATAGCTACAGGGTTGTCGGTTCCAAGCGCAGCATCGGCATATACAATTTCAAAACGCGTGTTGAAAGTACCTATTTCCGATTCGAATGTATAATCACTCACTTTAAGGTTGTGCAGCGCCCCGGTCATGTTGTCTTTTACAAAAATTGCCTGGTCACCAAGGAATAACCCGTCCATATGGTCTATCGAGATGGTGAAAGTACCTGCATTCTCAGTATCAAAGCCCATAGGTACTACGTCTTCTGCAGTAAAGGCCGGACGTCCCTGGATAGCCATCTTGCTCTCGCCAATCAGCGAGTAGATATTAGTATCTCCGTCAGCAAATGAAACCCCGTCGATTCCATTGTCAATGTCAAGTGTTGCATCGGCGGTGTAACCTATTACCGCCTGCGAGAATACTCCGCCTTCAGTACTTACATTCAGCCATATCCTTGATGGCTCAGCTTCCGCTACACCTTCTTCTGTCTGGTCCATTGCATTCCTGAAGAACTGGTCTGAGCTGTTTGCCTTACGCATCCTGTTCGTAAACACAATACTTGAAGCGCTTTTTGCTTTTACGATAAAGCCCTGTCCTGTATTAAGGGTCCCATGAGGATCCACCGCATAAGCATTTTCACCACCCGGTGCAGCATTGGCACAGTAAGCAAGCTTTGTAAGGGTTGAATAGCTTGATTTCGAGCTGTCGTTTGTTTTCCTCCAGAACCAAAGCGTACCTACGATATTATTGATGTTGGCATCGATGAACTCACTCACATTTATTGGCGATGGGTAAGGGTTTCCTACTGCGTTGTATGCATGTGTAGCATCTGTGTAGGCAAGCGGCATTGTTATGGTACCATTGTTTGGCGTTCCCTGGAACACACCTTTTACTACTGTAGGCGTTGTAGCCGAATGGTTATTTGGTGTGCGGATCAGGTAACCTTTGGCCATTGCAAATGTTGTTGTTTCAGGCGGCACGCTGGCGTACAGGTTGTTTTGAGTGCTGTACACATAAAAACGGTTTGTAAGCGTGTTTGGTGAGAACTGAAGCAGTGTCTGCGTACCTGTTACCGGTGATGACCATAGTGTATAGTCAAGCCTTTTTATCAAAGAGCTGTTCCTCCTTATTGTAGCTGTACCTGTGTTAGATACCGTGCTGCTTACCTGTACAAGGTCGCTGTTGCTGTTCATTTCAAGCACTCCGCCTTCGGCTATATTGATCTGGTTGATTACGAACAGGTTCTTACCTACCGGAAGAATGATCGATCCTGTTGAAGTAACTGTTAGAGAACAAGCCTGGATATCAGTCGTTGGAGCAAATATGCCATTGATGATTACCGCCTTATTGCTGTTAGGGAAACCGTTAGACCATGTGCCATCCGCATTGTAGGTTGTAGTATCGCCACAGCTTGAGCTTCCGAACTCATCAGCACCCCTGTAAGGAGCCGTAAGGCTTCTTGAGTCACCATCAATGTCATTTGTTACATTAAGCACTGCGCCTGCCGCAAGTGTTTGGTTGATTACCTGAAACGGTGCGATGTGCGAGTCCTGTTCCGAAACGAATTTCACATTTACTTCTGTCGCATTACCATCTTTTCCCGTAGCCGTTTTCCATTGCGCAAGGGTCTTGATGTTTGCCACCGTGTAAAAGCTGCCTATAGAGCCCATTTTATCTACAGAGTAGTAGTTGTTGTTATCCAGCGTTGCAAAAGTTGCCTGTCCTGCTGTTGCTACGTAGATGGCAAAACGAGCAGAGTTAGTTGGCTGTGTGTTCACAAAGATGTTGTTCCTTACGTCAAGGTTCAGTACATTGTTTTCAATGAAAAGCGCTGCAGAGATACCGGCGTTGTTATACTGGTTTTGTGTAAGCCTCACAGTATTGTGGTATATTTTGTAACCTCTACCTGAGAAGATACCGATACCAAAACCGTTTTGGTTCTCGCCTCAGTTGCCTGGGCCTGTTACATCAAGCACAAAGTTGTTCACTACCGTAATATTCGTATTAGTCGATGTAGACGAAAGGTTGATGCCTGCAATTCCTGAGCCGTTTGCCACCGTTTTCTCTACCTTGTTGATATTGTTGGCAGAGATGGTCCCGTTTGTACTGTTGCCTGCAACCTGGATGCCTGCAAAACCAAGGTCACCGCTATTATGGCTTCTGTACACTCCGGTGATGTTATTTTTATTGATGGTAAAACCGTTCAGGTTCGATACATAGATGGCAGTGATGGTCCTTTCATCGTTAGTCGTGCCGCCAAAAGTGCTTTTCTCAACCACTACATTTTGAAGCGCAGATGATGCAGTTGAATTGTCAAGGATGTAAACACCTTCTTTTACGTTAAGGAAAGTTACGTTGCTCACTGTAAGGTTTTTCACTTTAGCTGCTGCCGCCCCGATGTTCAGGCTGTTGTTAGCCAATGTATCTTTCCCAACGTATACACCCATAGTGTAGAAGCTATCGCCGTTGGTAAAACTTTGCTAAAGGATTGCATTTTTAATTGTTACATTTTCCGGAGCATTGCTGCTGCCTGGGCTGGCAAGGAAAATAACCGAACGGTTTGTATACGTAAGCTGTCCGTTGTTATCGATAGTAAGGTTTTTTGAAGTACCTCCTGCTATGTTGCTTCCGTCGATAATGATGTTATCGGCACCGTTCATTTTGAATACTGCCTGAACCGGTACTGTGCCGTTTGCATTGTAAGCATCAATCCTCGAGTTAACACCTGTATTTGGCCTTATGGTTACTGTGTTTGCAGCACTTGTGCCTGTAAACTGGTTAAAAGTGATTGGGAATACTTCACCAAGGGTGTTGTTGTATACCGCATCATTAAGAAGGAAAGTTACTGGACCCTGCACCCCTACATTGTTCACTGCGTTGGCAGCATCTGTAATGGTTTTGAAATCGTTGCTCAAAGCCTGGCCAATTGTATACGTGCCTGTCAATGGCTGCGGTGCTGTTACCACACCCTGGATTGTTGGCGGAACATTGTTTCCATTCGTATGAAGTATCTTCCAGGTAGTCCCACCCACTTTGTCATATACAAATATCCTTACATACAGGCGTTCGCCTGCCGCAACATAAATGTTTGTTGCAATATCTTTTTGCGTGCCTGTATTGTAAAATTGTGCAGGATTAGTAATACCAAGTGATACCGAGCCTGAGAAATCAGCGTTTTTAGAGTAACGCACTTCAAATTTCCTGTATTCTCCCTGGTACTTAAACCTGATTTTGGTTACGGTAAGCGAAGCTCCTATAGTCGGCCTGAAGCTCATTTGATAATATTTACTGTAATCCGCTAAGGCATTAGCTTCACCCCATCCTGAGGTTTCAAAGCCATTCCAGTTTGTATTAAGGTTTACGTCGCTGCTTGCCGTAAATTCATCTGCAGCAACATAGCCAGCCAAAAAAGTAGGCACATTTGAAGGCTGATTGTTATAAACGCCTCCCCATTTTACCAAATCAACCTGGCTGAAGCCAACAAGCGGTAAAAGTAAAAAGGCGAAATAAAGTGGTAGTGTTTTCATTTTAATTGGGGGTTTAATCTATGCTTTTTATGTAAATTTTTATTGGGGCAAATGTATGCTTGCAACTTCTATTTTATAATTCCACGTCACACTTATTTTCTATGTAACCATAAGGAAATCAAATCATTAATTTTTACTATTTTAGTATAAGAGAAACCTATCCAATATTTCGTGGTCAAAAACCTTCTTTTTATTTCATCAGGAACCTTACGTTTTCGGAATCCTTATTATTTACATGACAAAGGTAGGCCGGCAGTCCCGGGAGGTGAGGTACAATTCGATTGAGTGAAAACTTATTCCGATGAACGGTATGTTTTTATCGATAAACGGATTATTGAAATCGGCGGTAAACATTATGCATGCAGGCAAATTCTTACTATAGCTTAATGTTTTGAGATAAGTAGAAATAAAAAATCCCCAAACCAAACGGTAGGGGATTTAATTGCATCCAACTAAAAAATTACTAAAACATTATGAGAGCAACCTCACAATATACTATACTTAAAAAATAAATAATTAATATCTCAGTTCTGTTCTGCAAAGATATTTCTAAACCTTAATTAACCAATACATTACTTTATTTTTATATTTAAATAACAAGTTGGCAGCTTTATTTAATTTTTAACTACAATAACAAACATATTGCATAAATAATTCTCAATGAATAATGTAATTATTCAAATTTTTAAAAATGCGTAAAAATTAAACATGGCGCGGTTTTGTACGAAATTACTCCTGTCGACTATTGGATGATAATTCTTTTATTTACAAAGGCATTGTCATAAAGTCCAACTTTTACCAAAATAACACCTTCCGGTAATGAAAGGCGGTTTGTCTCAAAACTTTGCGAATTGATACTGCCGCGGGCTTAAGCAGTAGCCGTCATCACCACCCACTGTAAAAGTATAATAGCCTGGCTCGAGGTCAAGGTGCATTTTGAATCTGATCGAATAAGTGTCCAGGAAGGAACCGCACAGATTGTCCCCGGTTAGGGGTTCATTTTGTGCAAGGTGCACGTCAAATGTCTGTCCGGGAAGGATGTAGCCGGAATAGGCTCCGGCAAAGGCACCCGTAGGTCCGGCCGGCCCGGATAAATCTACGTTTGTGTATACATACCCTATCCATTCATTGTCGCCGTAGGTAACCTGGTCACCTTCGGGAGAACACTGCGCATAAAGACCGCCGACTTTTAGAATAGCAGCGAAAATAATAAAGAAGCCAATCGGAAATCTTAAAGCTATTTTTTGAATATTATTGCACATAGATTATATTTTGTACCTGAAAAAATACTATAAATATTTAATTAGCAATGAATTACTAAAAAGAATCAGAATATGATTATATGTTTTTTAAGTTAATATACAAATAAGTAGCCTCACGTCATTATAAACATGAGGCTCTTACATCCAACTAAAAAATTACTAAAACATTACGGAAGCATCCATAATTAACTTTAAATATTGTTATAATGCGGCTGCATGAAAACTACTTTTTAGTGAAAGGCCTCCTAAGTTGCAACTAAAGGAGGCCTGGAAATCCACTAAAAAAACTTACTAAAACATTATAATGTTTACTACGCATTATAATTTCGTTGCCCGGCAATCCATCTCAATATGGGGTATGATTCCCGTAGGCATATTTTTAACTGAATACCTAAAATTAGTTCATCATTATTTTCTTGGAGACAACCTGCCTGTCGGCAAAGGTCATTTTTACGATAACAACCTGTTGTGAAGTTTCGATATTAGAAGTCACGAACTCTTCGGCATTGATGTTGCTGTTCTCATAAAGTGTCCTGCCCAGCATGTCATACACCGTCACCGAACTTATTTCCTGTGGCGCTTTCATGCTTATCTGCTTGCCGTCACGGTATACAATGACATCTTTAGCATCAAGCACCGGTACAGTAGTCCCAAGCTCTTCCTCAGTAGCATATACAATTGTGAAACGATCGTTGAACGTGCCTATCTCACTTGAGAAGGTATAGTTCCCCTCCTTAATATTGTGGAAGTTGTTAGTCAGCGCATCTACAATATAAATATTCTGGTCACCTGTAAACAGGCCGTCAACATGGTCAAGCTCTAAAGTAAATGTCCCTGCAACTTCGGTATTGAACCCGAGCCTTACAACATCAGTATTCACAAACGGAGAACGTGCATTGATTGCCAGTTTCATTTCCTCTTCGCCTTCTGTAATTATCGATGAAAGGTTTACATCGCCCCCGGAAAGTGAAGTACCGTCATAACCATCATCATAGCCCATAGTCGCATTTGAAGAATATCCTACAAGGATTTGAGAGAAGTTTTCAGCTTGTGGTCCTTTTACATTCAACCATAAGCGGCTCCAAAGATAAACTTCAGGCGTTTCGTCATTGTTGGCAGTGCGGAAGAAGTTCGCATAGTTCAAATCCATACGCATGTTATTCCTGAACACAAGATCTTTATTCGCTCCTTTGGCCTTTACAATAAACCCTTGCCCTGCGTTAAGCACACCTACATTGGGTGCAATTTCAAACGGGTTGCCAATAAGGTCATTATCTGCTGAAGATCCTCCAGGAGCCTGGTTTGCTGTATAGCCGGCCCTTGTGATTGTAGAGTAGCTGGACTGGGTAGAGTCATTGGTTTTCCTCCATACCCACAATGTACCGATTATATTATGGATGTTCGCATCGATGAATGCAGCTACGCTTATAGGAGATGGGTAAGGATTTCCTACCGCATTAAAGCGGTGCGTTGCATCTAAATATTCCAATGGATAGTAAACATTACCATTGTTTGGCGTGCCTTCAAATACACCTGTCCATACGGTTGGCGTGGTAGGATGGTTGTTTGGCATACGGATAAGGAAGCTTTTTCCTTTTGTAAAAGTTGTCGAATAGCTATCTACAGATGAATACAGGTTGGTCGCATTCACATACTTATAAAACCTGTTATCAAGCGTGTTTGGCGAAAAGTCGTGCAGTGTCTGTGTGCCGGTTACCGGCGATGACCACAGGATATAGTCAAGCCTTTTAAGCTTAGAGCCGTTCCTTTTTACAATGACAGTACCAATATTTTGTGTATTTTCCGTTTGCATAAGATTACAGCTGCTTTCAAAAGTAAGCGATGAACCTTCTTCAACGTTTACATTGTGCGTTACATAAGCATTCGACTCGCTGATGAAGTTAACATTTGCGCCGTTTTCAACAAAAATTGAGCATGCATACATATCCTGCGAGAACGTTTTATCTGAACGGAAGATGACGTCTTTACCCGTTTCAGGAAGGCCGTTGCTCCAGGCGCCATTTTCCCATGTTGTAGATGTAGTACAGTATATACCTCCATCTGTTCCGGGCTCCGGAGTTGGTATTACCGATATACCGCCAAACTCGTCTGCGCCCACATCCGGTGTTGTGGTACTCCTTAGCTGGCCGTCTATATCTTTAGTTATCTCAGCGATAAACTGCCCTTTGTCATTCATCTCACCATTGTTTGTTGCAAGGTGAACATCGCCTGTAGCAACAAATACCGGGTCTATATTTATAGAATGAGAATCTTTATTATTGGCGTTAGCAGTATTATTCGTTGCATTAAGTGCAGATGTCCATCCGCCGAATGTTGATACAAAGTCTGGGTTATCAAACCATGTAAGGTTTACACCCTGCTGGTTGGCAATGTATCCTATCCTGTCGGCAGAATAATAATTATTATAGTCAAGGTGAGTGAAAATCGCATTCAGGTTATCCACATCATTGTTTACCATGATGGCACACCTTCTGGTACCGGCATGTGTCTGATTGTTTACAAATATATTGTTCCTTACATCAAGGTTAGAGGCATTGCTGTTTACATATAGTGCAGCAGAATAGCCAACTTCCGTTTGATTTTTGGTAAGCACAACCGTGTTGTGGTAAATCCTGTACCCACCGCCATTGTCTACAATCATACCGAAACCGTTACTGTAGCCGCCACCGTTTCCTTTTGCCCTTGGGTCAAGGATATAGTTATTCGCTACAAGGATGTTTGAACTGGTGCTGGTTGAAGCAAGCACTATCCCGGCAAAGGTATTGGCGTCCGCAGTAAGCCTCTGAAGTTCTCTAAGGCTGTTTTTCGTGATAGATCCGTTAGTCGAATTACCTTTCACATTGATACCACCGGATATAAGGTCTGCAGCAGTAGTAGTACGGTACAGGTTGTAAATCTGGTTTTCAGATACGGAGAAGTTAGATACGTTATTCAGGGAAACCGGGAGTATTACCGATTCCTGGTTGTCTTCTGCGCCAAGGTCGTTCTGGAAAATGTTGACACCTGTAGTTACGTTGTTGGCATTACCCTGAACATATACACCTTGCTTAGTGTTTATAAAGTCGTTATCCCATACATAAAGATTGGCATTATTCCCATTTGCAAGCAGGGTAACATCAATATCCCTTCCATTTTCAGAATTTGCATTTGAAATAGTATTGCGGCCCGCATAAATACCCATTGTATACAAGCCCTGCTGATTCCTGTAACCCTGCTTTAAGTTGGTATGCTTAATGGTAATATTTTCTGCGCCGTTGTTACCTTGCGCACCCAGCCATATACAGGCGCGGTTTCGGTAATCAATCGAGTTGTTATTAAATACTGTAAGGTTTCTTGTAGTACCGTTTACAGCGTTACTTCCGTCAAATATAATGTTATCAGCCCTATCCAGCTGGAATACGGTAGTAGCCTGGTAATTTGAACCATTAACCCAAATATCATTAACCTGGATGGTTACATTTTTATAAGGGGCCGGTTTAAAAGTAACAGTATTATTGGTACTCGAACCGTTAAATTGATCGATTATTATCGGAAAACTCTCTCCTGTAGCGTTATTGTAATCATTATCTATCAAAAGGAAAGTTACAGGACAGGTAATGCCGTTAGCATTCAGGTGGTTTACAGCAGCAGTAATGGTTGTAAACTGCGGATAGGTATTTTGTACCGTTGTGCCAATAGCGTATGTACCGCACAGGGCACCTGTCATTGTAGGCTGCAGTACAGATATGCTTACAGTAGCCGTAGCCGTTGCGTTATAAGCATCTTTAGCCGTATAGGTAAATGAATCCGAGCCCATGTAGTTATTATCCGGAGTGTAAGTAAATTCATTGGTCAAAGGGTTCAGTGTTACAGAACCGTGGCTTGGGTTGCCTGCAAGGGTAACCAATGTAATTGTACTATTTCCGGCAACATCATTAGCAAGCGGGTTAAATGTGATTGCAGTATTCTTAGCCGTAGAAATATTATCATTATTCGCCGTTACCCCAATAACATTCACAACAGAAACACTTACTGTAGCTTCGTTAGAAAGCTTGTTGTTGCTGTTTGTAACTTTATATTTGATGGTTGCCGTACCTGTAAAGGTAGTTGATGGCGTATACACGATATTGTTGCCAATAACCGCCGCACCACCGGCACCCAGAGGCTGGGCCGTAATAGTGATTGTACTTAGTGTACCGCTACCGGCAACATCATTGTTAAGCACCAGAATGGTAACCGGCACATTTTTTCCAGTTGTAGCAGTGTCATTATTAGCCGTAGGGCTTGGGTAGGCATTTACTGTAACCGTATATGTTGACTCTGCAGAATAGCCACCTGTACCGTAAACCTTGTAACGAATTACTTTAGCACCTGTAGATGCGGTAGCCGTAAAGGTAATGCTGTTACCATTTATAGTAGCAGCACCTTCGCCCGCAGGAACAAATGGGGCAATGATTTCTACATTTGTTAGCGTAGTGCCTGTAAAAATATCATTTGAGGTTACATCTCTGGTTACCGATGCACCTTCGAAAATCGCGTCTGTGTCAGGAAGAGGGCTTATACCCGCAGCGGAGGTTACTGTTCCCGTAAGGGTTGGCCCGTCGGCATTTCCTGTCGGATAGTTCATGCTCCTTAAAAAGTTCTTTGTATAATATGTATCGGAGCAATCATACATATACACCCTGATCCTTAATGTTTCCGAAGGCATTACAACATAACCTGAAGGGAAATTCATCGTCAGATTTACATTTTGCTCGAGGTTCATTGACACTTCGTTCTGCGATGTTGCAGCATTAGTCAAATTAACCCACGTCGAGCCATTAACAGAAGCTTTCACCTGTAATTTCCTTGGTGCCTGCGATGATGAGTTGAGATTAATCTTAAATTGAGATGGATTGATTTTGAAACCAGAATGTGGAGCTGCAGTAAACTCCAAATACTTACTTTCAGTCAAAGTAGGATTTACAAGACCTTGGGTGTGCCATCCCATAAGAAGAAATCCAAAAGCTTCATTTTGATTTTCCTGTATAGATACTCCACCTGCTCCGGTAAAGGCGTAAGCATTCATATTGGAAGCTATTGAACCTGGTGTTTGATTTGTCCACTTTGCCAGCGTCTGCGAAACCGCAAGGCACGGCAATAGCATCAGAAAAAATAGTGCTTTTTTCATAGTAGTAATGTTTTTAATTTTAGGCAGTTATGGGGGCATAACTGATTTTTGGTTGCGGGTGCAAATGTACAACAATTCTTGTTTATTAAAAAAAATATTTTTCTTGATTTTAGGATAATTTTAAGACTTGTGTTCTTGCCGAAGAACCATCTTTTTTTAATGATGGTGTCCAGGATTTCATCTTGAAAATATCAAAATGTATGAGGATCGGAGAAGAATAAGATGTGGGGGCAGCATCTTATTTCAGGGAGTAACTTTCGTTATTTGGGGGCTCGAAAATTATCTTTAAACAGTGTTAAATGTTTCATAATAGCAAATAGTAATGTTTTAGTGGTTGCTCAATCCAACTCCGTGCAGGGGGAATGCAAGGAGTTGATTTCTGTGGCAAAGTAACTATATAATTTCCAAATATTAACAAAATTTTAATAGACAAAGTATAGACAAAAAAAACTTTTCACACCTTGTATTTGCTAAAAATCAGCTATTTATAGATAAAAACCTATTTATATAGACAAAAACCATAGACAAGAAGCGCAATCTTGCACCTCTTTATATTAACTGAATGTTTGAGAGTATTTTTAAATCCCGGAGAGTGTTTTTTCAAATTCAGCATCGTCAGGAATACCCATTTTCTTTTTTATGCGGTATTTTTTTGTCGTAGCGCTTTCAGGAGATATCTGGAGGAGCTGTGCAATTTCTTTATTCGATAAGTTAAGCTTGAGTAACGAACAAAACTCTATATCATTTCGCGTAAGGTTCGCGTAACGCAACAAAAGCGATTGCCCAAAATCAGGATGCAGCGCATTGAACCTTGTTTCGAACTGCTTTAAATAATCCTTTTGCTTCATTAAACCCTCGAGTTCTTTTCTGGCACCTGCTACTGTCCGGATGTTTCCATCATCAAAATGCAATACTATCTGTTGGAGGCTGCCCTGATAGCTGGCCATTTTTAATGCTGAGGATGCAAGCTCCCTCTCCTTTTCCAATATTATTTCCTTTTGGGCATTTGTAAGTTCCTTTTCATGTTCATGCTGCTTTAAAAGCAAAGCTCTTTCGTTATCTGCCCTCTTTAACTGTTCCCTGTGCAGCCTGGACCTTAACCATTGGCTCCTGGCAAACAGCAATATTATCACTATGATGCCAAAGCTCACCGCAATGTACACATACATAAGCACCCTTTCTGCTTCACGTTCTTTTTGCAGACCCAGGTTTTTAGCCTTGAGGGCACTGTTCTTTTCACGCTGCAATTGGGCCTGGAACCTCGCCTGCATTTCGGACGAATATTTTCCGGCATCAGCCTTTGAAATGGAATCCTTAACTTTTATAGCCCGCACCAGTCCGGCAATAGCCTCTTTGCCATTGTTAGTCTTACTAAAAGTTTCTGCCGCGGCGACATCAAACCTCACCTTGTCTTCCCGGTTCACATTATTAAATACAGGAAGCGACCTTACAAGCTTTATTACCCTCAACGCTTCGTTATAATCTTCTTTCATGTTGAGCACCTCAATATATTCCGCGGCAATAAGCACCGAATTTAATGAGTTTGATCCCGTGAGGATATCAACGGCAAACTTATAATTCTTGCCTGCGCCTTTCAGGTCGCCTTTTGCCTTTGCGATATTGCCCAGCTTGGAGTAGGCTATTGCAAGGTGGCCGGGATTTTTGAGCTCTTTGAGCCGTCCGATGGCTTCGCGGAGTGCTTTTTCAGCTTTATTGGGCTCACTAAGATGAAGCAGCGCCTCTGCATAGTTTATAAGGGTTATAGTATAGTTCATTATATCCTTTTGAGACATAAAGGACTTAAGGCAATCTTCATACAGGTCCCTGGCAAAAGTAAAATTCTCCATCTTCAGGTAAATATTTGCCAGCTTTTGGGTAGATGAAGTCAGTGTAGGCGACTTTTGCTGCTTTAGTATCTCAATACTTTTTAAAGAATATTCAACTGCCTTGTCATAATTGAGCATAAACTGGTAATTGGACGACATATTACCATATATAATAGCCTCCTTATCCTTTAGGCCAAGCCGTTTGCAAATTTCCAGCGCTTCGCTAAGGCATCGGAAAGACTCCTCATACATACCCCTGTTTCTGTAGTCTACAGAAAAATTCATCAGTGGCATCGTCCGTATTTTAGGATAGCTCTTTAAATAGGCCAACGCCCTTTTATAATGGACCTCCGAAGAATCCAGCTGCCCCATATGGCTGAAGTAAATGCCATAAATGTTATGGACAGTCCCACGAATGGAATCATGAAGGTCTTTCCTTTCAAGTATCTCATCTATAATGATCCGTGTACTGTCCGGCGAAGAGAATATATGCTTTTTAATCCTGGCTTCGGCAGCTTTATAATCAAAAGGCTCCTGCCCGAATCCAATCAGCGGAATAAAAAGAGATAACAGCAGGATTGCACGGTAAAGCATATTATATTTCCATAAGGAGTTTCTCAAAGTCGGCATCATCATTAATATCCATCTTCTTTTTGATACGGTATTTTTTGGTAATGGCACTTTCATGTGAGATCTGCAGCAAGGATGCAATCTCTTTATTGGAAAGATTAAGCTTCAATAAAGAACAAAATTCAATATCATTTTTGGTGAGTTTTTCAAAGCGGTTGGTAAGCGTGTTGCTAAATTCAGGATGCAGGGTATTAAACCTGGTTTCAAACTGCTTCCAGTAGTCTTTTTGCTTAATGATGCCCTGCAAATCTTTTTTCACCTCTGTAACTTTTGTGTAAATATTCGATTCGCACTTATCAATGATCTGGTTGATGCCGTCCTGGTAATTGGCCATTCGCAATGCGCTCGAGGTGAGTTCTCTTTGCTTTTCTTCAATAATTTCTTTTTGGGCATTGGTAAGCTCCTGCTCATACTGGTGCTGTTGCCTAATCATATTCTTCTCAGATTCTACCAATCTCAATTCTTCCTTTTGAAGTTTTGCCTTCAGCCAATAACCCCTTAAAAACAGCAATATAAGCACGATAATGGCTATGCTTACCAAGACATATAACATCATCAGGTTCTTTTCCGACTCCATGGTAGCCTGCAGTACGCGGTTGTTTGCCTCCAGTGCTACATTTTTTTCGCGTTGCAGCTCAGTTTGGAATTTTGCCTGTATTTCTTCTACAGCGCTCTGTTGCTCCTGGTCCGCAATCGAATCCATTATGGCAATGGTTTGCTGGTAAGCCTTAATTGCTTCTTTATCATTATTAGTCCCTTTATAGGTATCGGCGGCGGCATTTTTATATACCATGCGGTCCTGAAGGTTCGCGTTGTTGAATTTTTTGAGTTTCTCTACCAAAGCGATCACTTCCATCGACTTTTTATAATTTCCGCCTTTATTCAGCAGGTTGACGTATTCGCCCGCTATGCGCACTACCCTTCCCGAACCCGAAGGCACAAGGTAATCCATTGCTTTTTGGAATGAAGCAACGCCTTTCTCATAATGTCCCAAAGCGTTTTCAAGGTTTCCAATTTTAGAGTAGCAAATACCTATCATTTCCTTATCGCCAAATGGCTCAAGGCCCACGACTGCCTCCGAAAGCGATTTTTGTGCACCCACCATGTCATTCACCTGTATTTGTGCCTCGCCAAGGTTCATCAGGGTCATGTAATAATTCTTGGCCATGCCCCCTGCCTTGAATTCAGCGAGGCATTCCCTATACAGATCAATTGCAAATGGGTAATTCTCTTTCGCCAGGTAGGTATTGGCCAGTTTTTGCTTTATGGCTACAAGCTGCTTGGTATTTTTTTCTGCTTTAAGTATTTTTATTGCCTTCAGCAGCAGGTCAATCGACTTGTCATACTCCAGCATGTAGTTATAGTTGGAAGCCAGTTCCCCGTAGGCCATCGCCACGCCCACATTGTTATTTTCTTTTTTATGAAGCTCCAGCGCCTCTTCAATAAGGTTTATTGCCGCATTGTAATCCGCCTTATTACGGTAGCCAATGGACATATTCATCAGGCTCCGGGCTTTATTCCTTGGGTAACGGTTAAGATAGGTGAGTGATTTTTTTGTGTAGTAAATGAGCGAGTCAGAGTTGCCTTTCATCCCAAAATACATACCATAGATATTATAGGTATTGCCGTATATCGTATCATGTGCACCTTTTTGGGCAAGTGTCCTTTTAATGATGGTTAGTGCACTGTCAGGTTTCGAATAAATCAGCTTCCTGGCATCCATTTCGGCTTTTTTGAAATCATAGTGCTGCGCAAGGGCTGCCGTACTCAGTAAGAAAAAAAGGAATGGGAGAATTCTTTTAGCCATAGTCTCAGCTTTAATATTCGTTATGTCATTTTTGGCTACAGTCAAATTTAACAAATATTTATGAAATGCAAAATATCTAATTATTAATTATTTCAGACAGCATTATAAACTTTATCCAGCACCAAATGAGTTTCATAACCCTTCCTTAAAAGAAAATCCATCACTTTTTTTTTCTTCTTTTGCAGGCTTTTTTCAACACTTGCTTCCCATTCTTTCTCGAAAAGCCTCTCAAAGCTTTCCAGATATTCCTCCTCGCGTATTTCCCTGAGTGCTTTATTTATATTATAAATAGAAATGTCTCTCGCTTTCAGTTCATTTACAATCCTGGTGCGTCCCCATTGCTTTATCCTGAACTTTCCACGCGCAAAAGCACACGCAAAGCGTTCTTCATTCAAAAAATCATTATCGATTAGGTGTACCACAATGGCATCAATAGCCTGCGGGATCATGTTCAGGCTCCTGAGTTTTTGTATAACCTCCCCATGGCATCGCTCCTGGTAAGCACAATAATGCTCCAGTTTTTTCTTTGCTTCATCTACCGTGTACGATTTATACATTGCCTTCAGCTGCATTTTGCAATGTAAAGATAAAAGAAATCCCGCTAAAATAGCGGGATCATACAGGTATATTAAGTTTCTTGTGTGTGCGGATGACCGCTTGCTCGTTTTTGTAGTCTATCCAGGCCTGGCCTTTCATCTTGCGCATGGCATTATCAAAGTACCGCATGATCAGTATGTTGTACACCGCTTTGGAGAGATTGCTAATCTTCCTCGGGAAAGCCCGCAGGCTCATGGAGAAGCCCGGAGTAACATATTTCATGTAATGCCAGTAGCCTTCGGGCATATATAGCATCTCGCCGTGCTCCAGGTCGGCTACCAGCCCCTGCGCGTGCCTGAGCGCCGGCCATTTCTCAAAATCGGGGTTGTCAAAATCAATGTCCTCCCTCGATATCAGCGCATGCGGAACCTTATACAAATACGGTGTCTGGTCGGGCGCAAAAAGTATGCAGCGCTTTTTGCCATGAAAATGAAAATGCAGTATGTTGGAGTAATCAATGTCGTAATGAATGAACACCTTAGAGTTCTCCCCGCCAAAGAAGAGCATCGGCAATTGCTTGACCAGCTTCAGCCCTATGTCCGGCCAGCGAAAATCATCTTTGAGCGACGGCACCTCCTTCATCAGGTTATACAGGAAAATACGGTAATTTGTAGGCTTTGATTGCAGAAGGTTAATATAGTCGGCCATCTTCATTTTCGCATGTGCCTCATTAAAGCCGTCTTTGTGGCTCACGGGCCTGTCGTCATACAGCGGCACTTCTTTTTCTCCTGCTATTTCCCGTATGTATTCAAGCCTCCATTTGGTATATGCCGGCCAGTCCTCTGTCAGCCTTTCTATGACAACCGGTTTTTGCTTTTTTACATAATTATTGTAAAAATCCTCCTTTGAGATGGTTTTTACACGTTCAATCTCGGTTAGGTTCAATGGCATACTACTGGGTTACTAAGCTCTGCAAAATTAATAAAGCGTTGCGAAATTGTAAACTATGGCTAGCCAAAATTTTCACAATTTGCCCAAAAAAGCACTCCAAAAACCAGGCCGCATTATACAAAAAGGGCTGCCTTAAATAGCTTTTTTTGCTATCCGGCAGCCCTTACAATATGCTGTAGCCAAATTATTTCTTCACGATGATGAACTCGTTCCTGCGGTTTTGTGCGTGCTGTTCATCGGTACATTCGGTACAGTTTACGCGCGGCTGGCTTTCGCCATAGCCCTGCCCCGATATCCTGTTCTCATCAACACCCTGCGATATTACATATTGCACCACTGCCCTTGCCCTTCGGTCAGACAGGCTAAGGTTGTATTCCTCGCTCCCCCTGTTATCAGTATGCGCCTTGGCCATGATCACAATGTTCGGCCTGGCCTTCATTACAGCTACCAGCTTGTTCAGTTCAGCGGCGCCTTCCTGGGTAATGTTGCTCTTGTCAAATTCAAAGTAAATATCGTTCAGCTGTACCATGTCGCCTTTTATGATGCTTTCTATAGGATCCAGCGACACTTTTGCCTCCTGCTTCCCTCCGGCATGCTTGTCCAGCGGCTTAGAAACACTCGTATAGCCGTCTGCCGACACCAGCAGCGAATAGGGCGTGTTACAGTCAATGCTGTAGGTCACCCAGCCGTCGGTATTGGTCTTGCGCGTTTCAATGATGTTGCCTTTGGCATCCAGTATCGCCACATTGGCCGTTACGAGCGGCTTGCCCGTCTTAGAGTCGGTTACCATCACTACCGCATCCACACCGCATATAGGCGTGGCAAGGTACAGGTCGTCGTTACCATTGCGGTTGCTGGCAAAAAAGCCTTTGTTGGCCGTAACATTGAAGCTGAACGAAAAATCATCCTGCGGTGAGTTTACAGGCAGGCCCAGGTTCAGCGCCTCGCTGTCGGCATTCAGGTCTTTCACATAAATGTCCAGCGCACCAACGCCTTTCCTTCCGTCCGAAGAAAAATACAGCTTGTTATCGTCGGCTATGAAAGGGAAGTTCTCATTGCCCTCCGTATTCACTTTTTTGCCCAGGTTTACCGGCTCACCATAGGTGTTGTTGCCTTTCACTTCCACTTTCCAGATGTCGGTAGCGCCCAGCGAACCTTTCCTGTTCGAAGCAAAATACAGCGTCTTGCCGTCCTTGCTGATCGACGGGTTTCCGGTAGACCACGTTTTCCCGTTAAAAGGTACCGGCTTTATGTTCGTCCACACTCCATTCACCTTTGTTGCAACAAACAGGTATATAAGGCCTGTCCTTTGTCCGGGGGTGTCTTTCTCATAATTGCCCTCCTTAAAGCTTTCGCTCGAAAAGTACATTGTATTGCCATCGGCAGTCACCGCAGCAGGCCCGTCATGGTATTTGGAGTTGATTTCCTCTATCGGAGTCGGGTTGCTAATGGTGCCGTTGCTGTTGTAGGTAGCCATATACATATCGAGGAAAGGCTCCTCGTTCCTGCCATAGGTCCTCCTGGCCGTGTTCCTGGCACTGGTAAAGTACAGGGTATTGTCTACCAGTACGGCACCAAAATCGGCATATTTTTTATCGCTGATGTCCAGCAACTGCTCATCAAACAGCCTGGTTTGCGTCTTTAGCTTCGGCAGGTAATCCGGATCCTGGTTAAAGGCAATCGCCCTTTGGTCCTTCGGTGCCATCGAGGCGAACTTCTGCATCTGCTTGTTCGACTCCTCATATTTGCCCTCTGCCTTCAGCATCTGGGCATAACGGTAGTAGGTTTCTGCATCCTGCTTGCTCTCTACCGCCTTGGCGTACCATTTTACAGCCTCCTTGCTGTTATATACATTAAAGTAGCTCTCGGCTATCTGCTTGTACACATAGCCGTCCTTCGATTTGATTTTCTGGTACTCTTTGGCCGCATCCAGGTACTCGAACTTTTTAAAGAGCTTGTCGGCCTCTGCGGTAGCCGCGTTTTGCGCCGCAACACTCATAGCCACCAGCATAAAGCCAAGTGATATATATAGATTTTTCATTGAAAATGTCTCTCTTTAGGTTAGAAATAACGTGGTGAACGTGATACTTTTTTCGGGAAGTTCACATCGAACAGCAGCATGACTTCGTGCGAGGCAGGGGTGGTCACCTTCAGGTCCGATACGATGTGGTCGTAGGCATAGCCGATCCTCAGGTTCGGGGTGATGGCATAGTTCACCATGCCGCCAAAGGAATCATCCAGCCTGTAGGTAGCGCCGATCTCGAACCTGTTGAAGAAAAGGGCATTCAAAGAGCCGTCTATCGAAGGGTCTACCCCAAAGGCCGATTTTACCATGAACGAGGGCTTCAGCTTGAAGTTGTCGCCAATCTCAAACACGTATCCACCCGTCAAAAAGTAATGCGATACTTCTGAACCGAATTCGTAGGCATCGCCATTATCGGTAGAACGTACATCAAGGTGCTTGCTCTTGAGCATGTTCGGCACCGAGAAAGCCAAATAGTAGCTCTCTGTGTAGTAGAATGCTCCTGCACCTACGTTGAAATACGTGTTGTTCACGTTTTCCTGGAATGCAGGGTCATTGTCATCCGGTACATAGCCGTTACCGATGTCGTCATACAATCCTACGTCGTGGAAGGTAAGACCCGCTTTCAGGCCAAGGGCAAGCCGGTGTTCACCGCCAAGGCGAAGGGTATAGGAGAAGTCGGCATACAGGTTGGTCTCCTGTACAGGGCCGATCTCATCGACTATCGCCGATAAGCCCAATCCTACATTCTTACCAACAGGGCTGTGGCCCGAAAAGGTACCCGTACTCGGGGAATCCTGGATGTCAACCCACTGCTTGCGGTACAATAACCCAAAGGCCAAATTCTCCTTCGAGCCCGCATAAGCCGGGTTGATCACATTCATGTTGTACATGTACTGCGTGTAGTGCGGGTCCTGCTGGGCCGTCGCATTTGGCAGTACACCCAGAGCCAATAATGCTGCAAGGTATAATTTCTTCATTGATTTGTGTTTGTTTGGTTAAACGGCCTGAATTGGTTAATTCCCTCCAAAGCAAACGAAAATTTTTCAATTTCGTGTACTTTATGGGCATGTTTAATGTTAAAATGCATGATTTTTAAAAGGAAACAGGTTTTTTCGCCTTACTACTGTATTATTGTTATCCCACTATCCGAAAAAATTAACCACATAGAAATATATCTCTTCTAAACTCCATTTAGGCTTGTGTAAGCAACGCATAATATGAAGCTTTGCTTCATCTATGTGTAATATGCCGCCTCTGCTTAATGGCTATGCAAACCTATGTCTCTATGTGGTTAAAATAATGTGGGTTCGACGAACGCAGAGACGTTGCAATGCAACGTCTCTGCAGGGCGCTCATATAGAATCAGCCTTTGTAATTTTATATCGAACCCGCTTTAAAACAATACGGTAACCCTATTCCCTAAACTACTCTTCGCGGTTAATGTATACCCAACCCGTCTTCGTCTCCCCGTGCAGGGTTTCGAACGAGTAGAAGTACGTACCCGTAGGCAGCTCGTTGCCGCTGCTGTCCTGCCCGTGCCATTGGTCTACGTAAGCGCCATAGCTAAACAGTTCCTGCCCGTAGCGGTTAAAGATAGCTATCTTCCTTACATCCATTCCGGTAAGATCAAACGTTTCATTCTTCCCATCGCCATTCGGCGAAATGCCCCTCGGGATCACGCAGCTAAACTCGTCTATGATGCGGCTCGCCGTTACCACACAGCCTTCGGCAGTGGTTACAAGCACCGAATATTCTCCAGGCACCGGCACTTCTATCTCCCCTGTAGCGGCGGTAAACCCATTAGGGCCTGTCCAGGCATAGGTAGCGGTTTCAGTGTCAAAATCGTCAAGTGCCAGCACCTCCAGCATATATTGGCTGCCCCGGCAACCCTCGGCAAAACCAAGGTCAGGATTAACTACCTGTGCAGAAATGGTAAATTGCTTAAAGGCCATGCAGCCGTTAACGTCGTTCACAATCCTTACATATATGGTTTGTGGCGACGAGGTATTTTCATACAGCGGGCCAACCGGCAACACATCATTATCAGCATCGGCCTGCGATACGTGGTAGCTGATGGTATAATCAGCGGCATCCAGCCCGTTGATGATGATTCCGGTATTTCCGGTAAAGTCAAATTCGGCTGTTCCGTTGGTGTTGCATATCACAAGGTTTTCTGGGTTGCCGGTAGTGGCTGCAACCGAATCGTAATACTCAATATTCTTCGACTCTACCGCCACACAGGTAGAACTGATGTATTGTGCTTGTATGGTATAGTTGCCTGCCTCGTTTATAGTGATCGAAGGGCCCGTTGCGCCCGGTATCACCACATCGTTGCGCAGCCACTCAATAGTATACAGCGCAGGGTCAAGTTCACTGTCGATAGTATACGTTTCGCCCTCGCACAGCGCATTGCCGGTTGCCACCAAAAAGTCTTCGCCCAAGTCGATATTCCCAATGTCAAACGGCCCTATGAATACTGCCGAATCCAGCAGCTCATCATTCCTGTCGGCAATAACCAGCTTGATATGGTACACCGTGTTTACCTCAACATCCGACTGGGCCGTGAGCAGAACGGTTTGCCCGTTGTAATTGATGTCGGCTGCCATCGCATTGCTGCCCTGGTTGTTTTGCGCATAATATTCCGGGTTGGCCGGGGCACAGTCGGCATTAGCCCCGTCGCGTATGGTTACAACCGAAATCGGCGTGTTGCTATTGGGCAGCAGGGCCAGGTTGGTCGTTTGGCCCGTTTCCGTATTGGTCAGGAAAAAGGCAAAGGCATCTGAGAAATTGCATTGGAACTGTCCGTATTCTTCGGAAGCAAAGACAAATGGGAAGCTGATATGCCCGGTAAGGGGTACAAAGTCAAATTCCAATACCGTAGCGTTATTATAATCTTCCAGGTCAGGGTCGATTCCCAGTCCCTGTATATAGTTAAACAGGTCGGTATCACCGCTCCATGCCGCAGCGCCATCGCTAAGTTCGGAAGTATTAGGCCCACGCGAACGGAAAGCCCTTCCTGTGCTCAGCACCACACCCTCTTCTATAGGGAAGCCGGAGCCGTTGGCATTAAAGTAAGCAATACCGTTATCGCCTTCAAAGCCTTCTGTAATGCCGGTTTTCCATGTCAGGTTCGATACCTGCGCGCAGGCAGTACTCACTACCACTTCCGATACCAGTTCCGGCACGGTATAGGTGGTATCATCGGTAAATACCGGCTGGTTGGGCGTGGTTACGCATACGCTGAATGTCGAAGTCTGTCCCGGGTCGGCCGTAAAGGTATAAATGCGTATCAGGTATTGCTCGCCCGGTGTAAGGTAGGATGCATTGCTGCTGTTGGATGTACTGCAATATATGGGCGTAAGCGCTCCGCAGTCGCTGCCGCGGTACAGGGCGTGTACCAAAACATTGGTGCTGCCCGTAATGTTGGTTATGGCAATATCGTGGTTGGTTTCGGTAGCGGTAAATTTATACCAAATGTCATCATCGGCGGTGCCGGTGCAAACATTGGCCTGTCCCGATGGCGTAGCCGAATAGACCGTACCCGCAACCGATTCTATACATGCTGCCCCTGCATTTACAGGAACCGCAACAGCATTGGCGCACTCGTCGTTGGCCGGCGGCTGCGGCGGCGTGCCTACACAGATGTCAAAAGAAGTGTTTTGTCCCGGCAGGGCGGTCGTTGTGTATACCCTCACCCTATATACCTCCCCTACCGTAAGACCGCTGGCAACACTGCTGTTGCTATCGCTGCAATACATCTGTGTGAATGCAGCACAATCGTAATACACCGAGTGGTAAAGATCCGGGGCGCTTCCGGTTACATTCGAAAGGCTTATGAGATGTGTTGTATTTGTGGCGGTAAATTCGAACCAAACATCATCATCAGCCGATCCTGCACAGCTTGTCGACTGTGGCGATGCAGTTGCCGAAAGTACCGTACCGGCAACCTTTTGGTCACACACATCCGTAGGGTTCACGGGCACTACGGTAGCCGTGGCGCACTCGTCATTGGCAGGCGGTATCGGCGGTGTGGTCACGCAAATATTGAATGCCGTATCCTGCCCCGTTGTCGCCGAGAAGGTGTATACCCTTATCTTGTAGGTTTGCCCTACGGTAAGGTTTTGCGCGGTGCTGTTGTTCGGATCGCTGCAATACAGCTGGGCCATGGTGGCGCAGTTATCGCCCTCATACAGCACATGCACCAGGTTGTTGGTGCTTCCCGTTACATTGAACAGGGATATGTTGTGGGTGGTCTGCGTAGCGGTAAATTCGTACCAAACATCGTCGTCATCGGTACCGGTACAGGTGTTCACCTCCGCAGATGGCGTAGACCATTCTACCGTTCCCGTTTCGAATGCGGTGCAATCCAGCGTGGGATTTACCGTAAGCACGGTAGCCGTGGCGCATTCGTCATTGGCCGGTGGTGGCGGTGGCGTACCCACACAAATATCGAACGAGGTAGTTTGCCCGCCCGTACCGGTAAAGCTATATACCCTTACTTTATAGGTTTGTCCGATGTTAAGCCCGTTGGCCACACTGCTGTCCGGGTTGCTGCAGTACAGCTGCGTAAGCGATCCGCACACATCGCCCTGGTACACCACATGGAACAGGTCCGGGGTGCCTCCCGCCACATTAAGCAGCGAAATGATGTGGGAGGTATTGGTTGCGGTAAACTCAAACCAAACATCGTCGTCGTCATTGCCCCCGCAGGTGTTGGCCTCGGGCGATCCGGTAGCCAGGGCTACAGTGCCCGGCGTAACCAGCGTGCAGGAGTCATCCGGATTAACAGAAAGTGCTGTCGCGGTGGCGCAGTTGTCATTGGCCGGTGGCAGGGGCGGTGTACCCACGCATACGGTAAACGTGGTAGTTGTCGCCGTGGCCGATTTGGAATACACCCTGACTTTATAGGTTTGCCCGGCAACAAGGCCGTTGGCGGTGCTGCTATCGGGGTCGCTGCAATATACCAGCGAAAGTGCACCGCAACTACCCGAGTATACGGCATGCACCAGGTCGGTGTCGTTGCCGGTTACATTGCCTATGGCTATGGTGTGCTTTACATTGGTGGCGGTAAACTCAAACCAAACGTCGTCATCAGCGGTACCGGTACAGGTATTGCCCTGTGCCGACGCTGTTGCCCCGTTTATGATGCCGGGCGATGTGGCGGTGCAAACTTCTGTAGGATTTACCGTAAGATTTGTTGCGTTGTTGCACTCGTCATTGGCCGGAGCGGTAAAAGCTGTAGAAAAAGTGAAGGGTTCGCTCCAGTCACTCTCCATATTCGTACCGCATATCGCCTTAATTCTCACTTTATATACCATAGAATCATCAAGCCCATCCGCTAAAATCGGGGGCTGGCCACTATAAAATTCCCCTGTTCCGGAAAAAGGCTGGTCCTGCTCCACTATCTCGAATTCCCATTGGGTTGCCCCGCTGTTATTCGTCCAGTCAATCTCCGCAGAATCGAGCGTTACATTGGGTATGCTAATGTCGGTCGGCGGCATGCATTTTATGACCACGCTAAAGTTGTCTACCAGCCAACGGTCGCCGTTGTCATTCTTCATAACAAGCGCAATATAAGCCTGTTGCCCAAAGTACTCAGAGGGTATGTCAACTACCTTTTCTGTATATTCATTGTATATGGGGTTTATCTCATCTTCTGTCCAGTCCTCCAATAGCGCATAGCTGGCCAAATCACCCTGTACCGCAGCCGTGGATATTCTCAGTTCGTATATATTTCCTTCTATCTGCGGTGTGGTAAGCCTTGAGAAAAAGCGTACCTGAGCGTTTTGCGGCACGTTAAACTGCGGTGTTGTGAGCCAGTCTTCGGCCATGCCCGTAGCTACGTTTTGTTTGTCCACATAGGCTGCACGGAGGCCTTCATATGGTGGCTGCAGCGGGTTGTTCAACGGGCTTTGCACCCAGTTTACGCCCAGGCCAATGCCATTATCATATATCCCCCATCCGCCCCCAGGCCCTGTGTTTGGTCCGGTACCCGTTGTCCAGGCACCTTCAAAATCCTCGCTGAATTCCTGCGCATAGCCACACAGTGAAAACAGTATAGTAAGGGATAATGCTGTAATAATTCTTTTCATGATTTTTTTTGCTGTTTGTTTGTCAGGCCTTGGGCCTGTATCCTGAAAACAGGATTGGCATTAAATATGGTTTGCAGCCCTGTATTGGGCTGCAAACCGGTAACTATCGGAAAAACTAATAAACTCTCTTCCTTATTTTTTTACAAGCTTGGCTGATATTGCCTCGCCGGAAGCTGTTTCTGCCTTCACTACATACACACCTTTACCCAGATGCGAAACATTGATTGTTGGTTGCGCCGACTCGACTACTTTTTGGCCTGTAATGCTGTAAATCGTAACATTTTTAACCTCTATAAGCTGTGAGGTTTGTACCGTAAATATGTCCGATGCCGGATTTGGCGCCAGTATCACTTTGTTGGCTGCTATTGCCGGGCTGTCTGTGCTTAGCTCCTCTATTGGGAAGATGTAACGTATTACACCCATGTCAACCGTTCCAATGTAGGCATTGATATTATCGCCTATGAAATTGAAGCCCATGCCATACGAATGGATATAGTTAAGCTCTTCTGCAGAAACTGTTATCCATTCGCCGCCATTGTAGTAGCTGATATAGGCATCTTCTGTATCTACACTGTTATAAAGACCAACTGCCATTACACCGGCATCAAGGTCTGAGAATTCCAATTTACGGGCATTTGCGCCTTCCAAAGCCGATGTCCATGTGGCGCCTCCGTCGGCAGTTGTGTATACACCGTTCCCTGTAGCAATACCAAATCCACCTGCAGTAAGCGGGTTCGCAGCAATATCGGCAATGGTTGTGCCTGTCACCGTGTAAAGCTCTGTCCAGTTGGCACCATCATCAGTTGTTTTATAAACCGTACCGTTCTTAGCCACAATTACATGGTCTGCATACACCAGCACACCGCCGATTGGCCCATCCTCCCCCGGAGTGATTATTGGGGTATCTACCACATTCTCAAGGTCGGTAATGTCCAGTTTGCGCACTGATCCGTTGCCCCAGTCCTCCAATACCGCATATACGATGTTGTCATTGCCCGGGTGTGTAGCCACATCCGAAATCCCGGATGCACTTATAAGCGTAGAACGAGTAGCACCGTGGTCTGTACTCACATACAAGTTGCCGCCAATCCAGCCACCTTCATAAATAAACAGCCTGCCTTCGTTCAGCGCATCCGCAAATACCACATTCTGGCTCGGGCTGAATGTAGCCGCCGACTCAATATTGTACGCGTCAGTTTCACCTGTTGTGTAGTCTTTGTGCAGCAAACCGCCCTGTGCACCATAGTATAAATGTTCGGCAGTGCCAAACTTAACCGCCGATAAGCTGGCAATATTATAGAAAGGGGCTTTTACCTGAGTAAGTGTCAATCCACCGTCGGCTGTTTTAACCGGATACATATTTGCCGTGATAACAGCTTCCTTGTTCTGGAAAGGGTTAACACTGACTGAAAGCCCCGCATAGTACACCTCTTCAGGATACGCTGTTATTTGCCAGGTCGTACCTCCATCTTCAGAAAAGCCTATCTCGTTTTCTTCAAGCACATAAATGATTTCCGGATTTGTAGGATGGTATTTTATTACCGTGAAATGATCAGTTACCATATCAGTCCAGGTAGACGGAACGATATTCCATGTTTCGCCGCCATCAGTAGAGCGGTACAGGTTCTGATCTGTATCAAAATCAAACATATCTGTGCCCACCATTATTTCAGAAGGCACGCCCGGCTTAAAAGCAATTGGGTTCAGTATTACCCCAGTGAGTTTTTCCGTCCACGTTTCACCCGAATCAACTGAAATGAAAATACCGCCATCTACGTCAGTAGGCCCGCCACCGCGGGTCATGAACAGTTTTGTTGGATCATTTGGGCTAATGGCAACACTTTGTATCGCAACGTCGTTATAATCCCCGGCATCATATACTTGTGTCCAGTTTTCACCACCAGTTGTAGTATAAAAAACTTTATGGCCGCTATTACTGATATTCAATATGATTGTTGAAGCTTCACTATCATACACATCAAAATTGTTAACATTCACATCACCTTCAAGCACCGGCATAGGGATTGTGCTAATTATTTCACCGTCCTCAACATTAAATATATGTATGCCGTTCTCAGCCTCCAGATTCAGTACCGAAAAGCACAGGTTCTCATTGCCGGGCAGCATCCTCAGGTTGGTCAGCCTTGCACCTGTATTAGGGTAGGCAAACAGCAAATCCCAAGTAACACCGTTGTCATAGGAAACAACAATGTGGTTGTTCAGCGAAACCGCATATAATTTATTCGCAGTTTCCAGGTCATAGGTAATGCCCTCCAGCCTTCCATAGTCATCCGTAGCCTCATAGCTGTACTGCGCATGCCCGCTAACGCCTGCCATAAGGAGCAGGGCAAGGATCGTAATTTTTTTCATGCTAATTGTTTTTTGTTGGTAAATTTTCACCTGACAATTTTCAGTAAAAACAATTAGATAACAAAAATTTAATGCAGAAATAGTGTGACATAAAACCCTAAAATCCGTGATTATTCAACCCTCAAACGTTTGATAAATAATCGTATAAGGAAACATCCTCGGGCAATTCCATTTTAGATGCTACGCGTTCCTTCCTTTTCCGTGCGGCTTCGGGTGTAATGTTGAGCATCGACGAAATTTCCTTTGTGCTAAGATTCATGTAGATATAAGATATGAAACGGATGTCGTTTGCATTGAGAGACGGATGCATTACCTTAAGGCGGTTTAGGAAGCCATGGTTGACTTCCTCAAAATGGGTAATGAAACTATCCCATTCGTGGTCGGTCTTTAGGTGCCCCTTCAGTGTTTTTATGTGGCCCGAGAGTGACCGGTCACCTGCCAGGTCTGGTATCTGGGAGAGCGAGGATATCACTTCCTCAATCAGTTCATTCCTTCCGGAAAGATATAACGCCTTGGCCGAGAGCTTACGGTTGCGCGACTCTATTTCATTCTTTAGCTGTTCCTGCTCCAAGAGCGCCTGGGTTTCCTTTTCACGGATCTGCTTTTCCAGCAGCAGATTTTCGTGCTTTTCCTTTTCAAGTTCCAGCGCAATCACTTTTTCATTTTGTTCCGCTATCAGCTTTTTTTGCCTAAGCTTGACCGAAATGTTCCGGATTATAAGCACGATAATGGCGGCCACGGCAATGATACCCCCTATTATGAAGTAGAAAAGGTTGCGTTCGGACGACCTTTTCTCCTCATTGATAGCCAACTCGTTTTTATATTCCTGTATGCGAAATTTAGCCTCGTTGCTGTTGAGCAATATCTTGTTCTTGGTTTCCTCGAGCTCCTCTATGGCAGATACGATGGAGTCTTTGTAACGAAGCGCTTCGGTATAATTACCGTTTTTGGTATACGCATCCGAGAGCACCTCAAAAACCTTCTTACGGTTATCGGCATTTGGTTTTGTACCCAAAAGCTTGTGCCCGCTTTCAATAGCTTTAGGATAATTGCCTTCCTTAAGGTAGGCCTTCATGATGATAAGCATCAGCGAAGTGCCTATATCATTAAAATTCAGGTTAACATCGCTTTTGTAAAGGTTCATGGCCTTTTCCCTTGCCTGTCTCGTGTTGCCCTGCAACAGGTCGTTATCGGCCAGGCCTACTTGCGCCAGTACAAGCATTTGGGGATCGGATTTAAGGTATGGGAACGATTCGAGTATGTATACCCTGGCTTCCTTTACATTTCCCATTTCGTTGGCAAGGTTACCAAGGTTCATGGCATAGAGGCCTATTTTGGTTCCATCCTTATTTTCCCGGGCTATGTCATAAGCTTTTTTAAAGTATTCCTGTGCCTTGGCATAATTCTTTTCCTTAGAGTACAATATGGCAATATTGTTCAGCACCACCATTTCATACTTGGGGCCAAGTTCTTTAACAGCAATGTTATAGCTTTCTAAATAGTAATGCAGTGCCTCTCCATATTCGAGTATCGTATAATAGTTGGCCCCTATGTTATTGGTTGCCAAAAACTGCTGTTTATACCACCTGTTCTTTTCGGCCAGGTTGCGCGCCTCAGTGAGGAATTCAAGCGATTTTACGTGTTGCTTGTCCCACATGGCATCGATGCCTTTTTTTATCAGGGCATCGCAGTGCTCAATAGTATTCCCGATGGCCGAAGTGCAAAGGAAAAAGCACAATAATGCCAGGAAAGCTGCCTTGCTGCCGGTACATTTCTTTTGCTTTTTCACGTTTCAGGGTTTGGGTACGCCAAATATAAGCATAAGAATTATATCAAATCAAAAAGCTTTTTTATGCGGAAGCCAGGTTAATTTGTGCTGGTAAGGATTGCAAAACATATCGATAATAAATGACAAAACCCCAAAGAATTCAAAATCTTTGGGGTTTATATTTGCTTAGCTTCTGATTAATTCTCCTGCATTTTCTTGCCCGATGCCTCGAGGTTGCGTTCAATCTTGTGGCCCGGCCTTGTCCAACGTGGCTTTTCTCCAAGGGATTCATATTGCGAATCTTCGGCTTCCACCGTTTTAGGCTGCGATACTTTGGTGAATGGCTTCTGCGGAACAAGACCAAGCATTTCGAACATTTTCATGTCCTCATTCACATCGGGGTTTGGTGTGGTGAGCAGCTTATCGCCTGCAAAAATGGAATTGGCTCCTGCAAAAAAGCACATAGCCTGGCCCTCGCGGCTCATTTGGGTACGCCCTGCCGATAGCCTCACCTGTGTTTCGGGCATCACAATGCGGGTGGTTGCCACCATACGTATCATTTCCCATATTTCCACCGGCTTTTCGTCTTCCATCGGAGTACCTTCCACTGCCACTAGTGCATTGATTGGAACCGATTCCGGCTGTGGGTTAAGCGACGCCAGCGCCACGAGCATCCCGGCGCGGTCTTCAACGCTTTCGCCCATGCCTATAATGCCGCCACTGCAAACGGTAACATTGGTTTTCCTCACATTCTCTATGGTTTGCAGGCGGTCTTCAAATCCGCGTGTGGAAATCACTTCTTTATAGTATTCTTCTGACGTATCTAGATTGTGGTTGTAAGCATACAGCCCGGCTTCTGCAAGTCGCGCTGCCTGGTTCTCGGTAAGCATGCCAAGAGTACAGCATACCTCCATGTCGAGTTTGTTGATAGTACGGACCATTTCCAATACGCTGTCAAATTCAGGGCCGTCCTTTACATTGCGCCATGCCGCGCCCATGCACACACGCGATGATCCGCTGGCCTTTGCACGCAAAGCCTGTGCTTTTACCTGCGACACACTCATAAGGTCGTTACCTTCTATATGGGTGTGGTAGCGGGCAGCCTGCGGACAGTAACCGCAGTCTTCGGGGCAACCCCCTGTTTTTATGGACAATAATGTTGACACCTGCACTACATTAGGGTCATGGTGCTCGCGGTGTATGGATGCTGCCTCATACAGCAGGTCCATCATTGGCTTGTTATAAAGAGCAATAATCTCTTCTTTGGTCCAGTCGTGCCTTTTTATGCTCATAACGGAAATTTAAGTGGCTTCAAAAATAGCAATTTCCATTGAACCCTCCGCCATTTCACATACAAAGATTAGTGGGGCCTGTGAGCAACGTCATCCACTTCATTGATTTTCTCCAGTTTATCTTTCCAGAACTGCATCAGCGCAAATGATACAATCATCGATGCTGCAAGGCCCTCAAGGAATAATCCGAAGCAGAATTCACCTATTTCAGGTTCTCCGCCACCAAATATATAGCTGTGCGGGAAGTTTTGAAGGTAGTCGGTACCACCTTTATATTCCGCATACAACATAAAGCTGAAAATGCCAAGCACCAAGCTTATAAACGATGTAAGGAAGCCGGCGGCAAGATTAGTAAAATAACCATCAATACGGTCTTTAAAGTTACCCTTGATCGTCCTGTTGACACCGTATATTACGAAGATAAAATTTATCAGCCTGAGATAGATTTGGTCTTTAAGCCCGGCACTTTCCATAATAAGGAAAAATGCAGCTATCCCTATGAAGATGATCAAACCATTAATTAAAATTCTTGAGACTTTCATATTCAGTATGTTTTTGTTTTATAATCAGTTAAGAGATCAACAGCAACGGTTAAGAGGGTCACTAAAAAAACTGTCTTTAGAGCCACTTCCTTTTCTAACGTTTACCTTACCCGAATTTAGCTATAAAAACGCACACAGAAACACGAATTAGTAAAATTTTAATACAATAAGTATGATTAAATTAAAGGATTGTTAAATACGTAAAAAGTTTGATAAAAACATTTGTAACCTATTTGAAGACAGAGCATATACTTTGATTTGAGCATATATTATTGAATCAAATTGCCCTGCTCATCGTACAGTAATATCCATTTACAGTGAAAGAAATAATCCCACTGAACTGCCGCTAGGTCTGTATCAGGATCTATGAGTCTTTTGAAACGGCTATTGTTCACTGATACATGCGTATCGGCATATACCGCTACATCTTTGCCCTGAAACTTAAAGTACTCCGTAATACGCTGTGCCATCTGCCATATCATGTCGGGACGCGTTTCCATGCCGCTTTTTTGCTTGTGGGTCAGGTTGTGGCTTACACTGTAATAAAGCCTCTTTCCTGTCTTTTTATCAATAATGCGGAAATCGGTATCACCCCACCGGCTACGCAGCATCATCCGCCAGCTCAGGCGATGTCCTTCTTCTGTCCACAATACATCTCCCTTGATAAGGTAGTGCCTCAATGGTAGCAGCAACTGAATAATAATGTAAGGCACGAAAAGATATTTCAGCAACCCTGCACCCTCATAATTACCCCCATCTTCTGCGACTTCGGGCTTCTGCCTTAGAAATACCTTCCTGATTTTTTGCGGAGGATAGAAGAACACCACAAAACTAAGCGCAAAGAATGGGAAAATACCTATCTGTAATGTAATTGAGTTGAAGATATGAAAGATGACCGAAGCGATGAGCGCAATTGTCCTTGTCTTCCTATACAATAACAAGGGAACAACTAACATATCAAAAGCTATACCTGCATAAGCTATGAAAAGATAAAACCATTTTTGCGTCATGAACTCCCGCAGCGCAGGGTTAGTTATAGAGCGTTCCAACAGGTCATGCGTAAATGTGCCATCAAGCCATCCCGGATAAAATTTTGCCAGAGTAGCATAAAAATAAACGATGCTTACCTGCGCTATCATGATCCAGGAACACCAAACAGGCATTGTTAGCTTTTTTACTGATGGATTCAGCCGGGCATCTATTGAAGCATATCGGTGTGCTGGCAGAAACAGCATTATGAAACACACCAGCATAAGCAGGTAGTAATGATTGTTGTATGATGTTTTTTGCATAAAATAGGCTCCGGCCCACAAAAGGGTGAACATCCCTATGCTAAAACGGTACTTGTAGCCAACCATGACAAGTAGCCCCAATACTCCCATAGCGGCAAAGTACCAGTACATACCGTTGCCGGGCAGCGGCTGAAGCCAATCCATGCCAATATGCGAAAAAGTGAATTTCGGCTCAACAAGGTTGCTCTTTACCCATCCGGTAAGAATTGCTCCGAAAGTTTCGCAGGCCAACAGGAATCCAAGGAATATCCTGAAAACAATAAGTGGGGCGTTATCTATTGGCCGGAAAAGCCCTTTCATACCTTATGCTTTTTAAAGTAGGCAATGGTATCTTCCCTGTCTTTATACAATTGCAGTTTAAGTGCATCAAAGGACTCAAATTTTTGCTCATCACGGAGCCTGTGATGGATGGCAATGCACATACGGGCATCATAAAGATTTTTATCCAAATCGAGAAAATGCACTTCTATTGACAGGCTTGTACCTTCAACAGTAGGCCTTACCCCAATGTTCATCATTCCGTATACTATTTTCCCGTCAATCTCAGACGAAACAGTATAAACGCCATTGGCCGGGATAAGCTTGTAATCTTCTTTTATATGCATATTTGCTGTCGGGAAGCCAATGGTCCTGCCTAGTTGTTTTCCTTTTACTACAGTCCCGGTCAGGAAATATGGGTAACCCAAAAAATCGTTAGCAGTAGTTATATCGCCTGCGGTAAGCGCATTCCGGATTTTAGTCGAGCTTACAGATACCTCATTTACTGAAAGTGCTGAGATTTTTTCTACCTCAAAACCATACTCATTGCCAAAACGTATGAGATCATCTATGTTGGCAGTGCGATTGCGCCCAAATCGGTGGTCGTGTCCAATAATTACCTTATGTATATTAAGCCTGTCAACAAGAACATCTTTTACAAATTCTTCAGCCGTTAACCTGGAAAATTCAATATCAAACGGATGGATCACAAGATTGTCAAGCTCATAACTTTCCAGCAATTGGGCCTTTTCTTCCATTGTACTAAGCAACTTTATGGCACTGTTTTGCTGGAGGACCATTCGGGGATGCGGAAAAAATGTCAGTACCACGCTTTCATAGCCCAATGCCCTGCTATTACTTATAATTTTGCGCAATATGGATGCGTGTCCTTTATGCACACCATCAAAAGTACCCAGTGTTATTATGGTTTTGGCAGTAGAACTGAATTCGTGTATTGAGTTGAAGATTTTCAAACCGAAGTATTAAGTTGGCAAATTTAACTAATGCAGGGTGCATAGCAAAATTTTGGCATGTTTTTCAGCTTTTTGCTTGCGGAAACAATTTCAGACAAAAATGAATACAACCTAAAAAAATGTTATATTCACAAAGAATGTTAAAATATAACTACTTAATTCCTACTTTAGCAGGCATTAATGTAAATTTTATTATGAAAAAACTACTACTATCCCTATTGCTCATTGGAGGATCGGCACTATCCTATGCACAGGTGCCGATTTGGAGCGCTGTTCCACGGGAAAGCCTCGCAACGGTCCGAAAGGTGGAACGAGCTTCTACACCGCTCATTTTCCATACTTTTAGCATCAACCAGCCTGAACTAGAAAATATGCTGGTAAATACCCCGTTGCGAAATTCGGGCCAGCCTTCGAATGTGCTTATTTCATTTCCTACAGCCGATGGCAAAATGGAAAATTTCAGGATATATGAAGCGCCTGTACTACATCCGGACCTTGGCGCGCAGCATCCTAATATTAAATCGTATGTAGGCCGTGGCATTGAAAATCCTGCAACTACTATACGATTCAGCACGACCATCTTCGGTGTGCATGCTATAATTATGTCAGACAAAGGCACGCAATACATCGATCCTTACACAGCGGATCTTCAAAACTACATTGTTTACAAAAAGTCGAATGTAAAAGCGGCCCGCACTTTTCATTGCAGCGTAAACGAACCTGCTTTGGACAATGTTCCGCCCCCGCCACCCACAACAATGGCCAATGACGGGTTATTCAGGACATATCGCCTTGCACTTGCCTGCACCATTGAATATGCTGCTTACCAAATTAACGCCGCCGGCGTAGGTGCCGGAACTCTTGAGCAGAAAAAAGCAGCAGTACTTGCCGCAATGACTGTAACAATGACACGTGTGAACGGAGTTTTCGAAAAGGATATGTCACTTACCATGCAAATCGTACCTAATAATGAGAATATCATTTTTGTAACCTCAGACAACCTCCAAAACAACGATGAAGGCACTATGATCGATCAAATACAGCCTATCATCAATAGCGGTATAGGTTCTGCAAATTACGACATCGGACATGTATTTGGCACAGGAGGGGGAGGAATAGCCTCACTGGGATCTGTCTGTTCACAGTTTAAAGCGCAAGGTGTAACCGGTAGCCCGGCTCCTGTGGGCGACCCTTTTGACATTGACTATGTTGCACACGAAATGGGCCACCAATTTGGGGCTAACCACACATTTAACAACTCTTACCAAAGAACCGCAAGCACTGCTGTAGAACCTGGTAGCGGAAGCACAATCATGGCTTATGCAGGCATAAGCCCTCCAAATGTACAAAGCAACTCCGATGATTATTTCCATGCAGTAAGCTTAAACCAGATGTTTAATTTTGTGAATGGCAATGGCGGCTGTGCAATGTTGGAAGAGAACAATAACACCCCTCCCGTTATCGCTGCAATACCTAACCGTACCATTCCAAAAGGAACTGCATTTATATTAAAAGGCAATGGTACAGATGCTGATGGGGATGCGCTCACCTACTGTTGGGAACAAACGAATAACAATGGTGCAAACTCAACTGTAGACTTTACCCCCTTGTCCACAAGTACATCAGGCCCTAACTTCAGGTCAATTGATCCTTCTGCGTCTCCAAACAGGTACATGCCAGAACTATCAAGCGTATTAAACAACAATCTCGCTCCTACTTGGGAAGTAGTGCCTACAGTGGGCCGAACGCTCAACTTTGCACTTACCGTAAGGGACAACAATACACCCAACGGTGGCCAAACGGCAAGGCAAAACATGAACGTAATTGTAAATAATACTGCCGGGCCATTTACAGTAACATCGCAAAACACAACAAACATTACCTGGGAGCAGGGTAGCACCGAAGCCATAACCTGGAATGTAGCCGGCACTACTGGCAATGGAATTAATACTTCAAATGTCAACATACTCCTTTCAACAGATGGAGGACTTACATGGCCTACCGTATTGGCATCCAATACACCGAATGACGGGTCGGAAAACATTACAGTGCCCAACGTAGAAGCTATTTCTTGCCGAATTATGGTTGAAGCCGTAGGGAATATCTATTATGCGGTTAACCAGACCCCGTTTTCAATTGGAGTGGAAGTGGTTACAGAATGTAATACTTATACAAATGATACTGCTGTCAATATCCCGGACAATGGTCAAAACTATAGTATATCAACGATTAATGTGCCGGACAATTCTATTGTTCAAACAGTGAATGTTGGGGTAAACATTACACACACTTACATTGGTGACCTTATACTTATTATTGCAAGGCCGGACAATTCACAGGCATTATTGTGGCAAATGGCTTGCGGGACAAGTAACAACCTGAATGTTACTTTCAGTGATTCAGGAAGTTCTGTAAATTGTGGCGCAACGACATCAGGAAGTTTTATTCCTTCAGAGCCTCTTTCCGAATTTGAAGGAACACAGGCACAGGGTGACTGGATATTGGCTTTTGCTGATGCCGGTGCTGATGATACAGGAACTCTTAACTCTTGGTTCGTTGAAATATGTTCTCAAACCGTAAATGCTGTGGACGGCTTCAGCCTTAAGAATTTTACACTATATCCTAACCCTAACAACGGGAGCTTTACAGTAGGCTTTACCTCTGAAAGCGAAAATGCCATACAAATTGGCGTGCATGACTTGAGGGGGCGTGAAGTTTACAATGCCGCATATGAAAATACAGGATTATTCTCAGGCAATGTAAACCTTTCGAACATCCAGTCAGGGGTATATCTTGTAACCGTTCAGGATGGCGCAAGAAAAGCCGTGAAGAAGATTGTGGTGAATTAATACTATAACCCAAAATAAACAAAGGCGCTTCAATTGAGGCGCCTTTCGTTTTAATTTCTATTTCAAGGAAACATCTATGCTGTAAATCCGCTGCCCATCTACAATGGTGTCAGGTATTTTCACTGTCAATTTTTCGTCTTTGTAGCTGATTTTCCCTTCATTAACCGTATAAAATCCAGCCTTGCCACGGCAGAAGCACTGTACACCGAAAAGCATTTTAGTACCTTTTATATTTCCTGTATTTAGATTTGAAAATTCATCATCAGTTTCAAAGATGACAGTTTCAGTATAGCCGGCGTCCATTACACCCTTAGGAGCATCATAATCATAGGTATAGCGCACTAAAACTTTTCCAGGAGTATCAGTAATGGAATGATACAATCTCCCGGTATCATCCACTTTAATGTCAAGGCTTTTGTCTTTCAGTATTTCCAATTTGCAGTCACCTTCTTCAGGACACGGGCTTTCAATTTTGTGTTTTCCATTAATGAAAGCTGTAACTCCTTTTTTTGGCGCACAGGCCATGAATAAAAATGGCAGCATCGTAAGGACTAATCTTTTCATGAAATTATCTTTAAAGCTAAAGATACAAATTTGAAGCCATTTCGAAAGGTTTATTTGCCATTGTAGCTGCTCATGGTATTGGCAAGCCCTGAAAGTACGAACGACTTCACCGCTTCTGCAGCCATATCGAGGCGTTCCGGAAGCTTTGCTTTTTCCTCTTCGTCCCATTCCCCAAGAACATAATCTACCTGCCTGCCTTTCTTGAAATCATCGCTGATACCGAAACGAAAACGCGCATAATCTCCTGTATTTAGTACCTGCTGCGTGTTTTTCAGTCCATTATGGCCTCCATCACTGCCCTTACCTTTTATACGGATAGTGCCAAAAGGGATATTTAGGTCATCGGTCACAACCAATAAATTCTCAAGCGGGATATTTTCTTTATCTAACCAGAATTTAATGGCCTTACCACTCAGGTTCATGTAAGTATTGGGCTTGAGAAGAAAAACCGTTTTCCCTTTTATCTTCACTTCAGCCAGGGTTCCAAGTTTAACTGTTTCAAACGAAGCTCCCTCCTGCTTAGCAATATGATCGGCGACTTTAAAGCCAATGTTGTGACGTGTATTTACATATTCAGCTCCAATGTTGCCCAGGCAGGCAATAAGGTATTTTTTCATGGGGTCAATGGGTTCTTTTTCCTGTTTTGTTCCGAAAATGGAGGTTAGCCAGTTCATAGTGCAAAGATAGCATCTATTTTGAGACCAAAACACTCACCGCATTGCCGCCAAAACCAACCGCGTTTACCAATACCTTTTTAATGTCGCGGCCTGTTTCCTGGTTATAAAATGGTGCCTCAACAAATTTATTGTGCTGTAGCATCAGTACTGCCAGCTCCAGGCTCAAAAGTCCCGAAGCCCCAAACGTATGGCCAATCTTCCATTTGTTGGTCGTGAGCAAGGGCAGATTTCCGCCAAAAACCTCCTGTATCGCCCTGTATTCGGAAAGGTCCCCTTTTACAGTTCCCGGGGCATGCATTACAACAGCATCTACTTCGGCAGGATTGATGTCCTTTATCGCCATGCGCATCGCCTTTTGCAGGCATTCCGCTGTAGCAGACAATGATGCGCCATGTTCCAGCATTTCGGTCGCATAACCAATACCATCAATATAAGCATGGGCTTGGGAATTCTTGCCGGCCTGAAGGCATGTCATTGCTGCCCCTTCACCCAACACCATGGTGTTGCCTTTTTTTTCAAGATCTAAAGCGCGAACAGGATGTTCACCTTGTTCCTGCGAATAGATTTTCATGCCTTGCATTTGGGCTATGGTAAAGGGTGTAAGCGGAGCTTCGCTGCCACCTACAAGAAATCTGTCAGCCATACCACTGCTTAGCCATGCTACACCATTGAGTACCGCATGAAGTGCTGTAGAACAGGTTATGGAATGAGATATGTCCGGACCATTAGCTCTTACATCCTGGGCTACCCATGAGGCAATGTTGCCGAGTGTAGTTACAGGTGAGGTATGCGCCCCGGTAATACCTGTATTTATGAATTCGGAATGATGTTTTTCAAACAATCCCGTAGCCCCTCTTGAAGAACCGATATTGATGCCGAATTCACCGTCATTCCAGCCTGCAATTCGCAAGGCACGGCGTGAGGCAAGGATGGCATACAGCACTGAATTATCCAGGTGGCGGTAGTGAGGATTGGAATCGCGCAGCCCTGCTACTTCATCTGTTTCCCGTTGAGACAGGATTGCCACAGGAACATTGAGTGCGCCCCTGGTGATGAATGCGCGTTCATCCAGATAGCTTTCCCAGACCTCATCAGGACTGCTGCCTAATGGGGAAACGGAACCAATGGACATGATGGATACAGGTGAAACCAATACAGTAGATTTTACTGCAAAAGTACGCAATAAAACTCCTTAGTGCCAACAGGAATAACCTTTGGGTTACTGCACCTCTTCAATTGCCTGCCTTATAACTGCATAAACTATTTCCAGCAATTCATCGCTTATAATGTAAGGCGGAAGGATGTATACAATATTCCCGACAGGGCGCAGGATGACACCATTATTCAGGAAGAAATCATACAGCCTGTTACGGAAACCACCATAATAATCCTCATTGCCTTCACGTGCTATTTCCAGCGCGAGGATTACACCCAACACGCGAGCGGTTTTAACCCTCGGATGGCTTTCTATTTCCTTTCTGAAGGCAAGTTGCTTTTTGTTTATCCGGACCAGGTTATCCTGCATTTCGTTTGTTTGCAGCAAGTCCAGGCTTGCCAGTGCGGCAGCGCACCCGGTTGGGTTGGCCGTAAAGGTATGCCCGTGAAACAATGCCTTATTCACATCGTCGTCATAAAAACCGTCAAATAATTCCTGTGTAAAAGTGGTTATCGCCATTGGGATTGTCCCACCGGTCAGCGCTTTTGAAAGGCACATCATGTCTGGCTGGCGCATAAGGTAATCACAGGCAAAAGTTTTCCCCGTCTTGCCAAAGCCCGTCATCACTTCGTCGGCAATAGTAAAGACGTTGTTGCCTTTGCAGATAGCCATCAGTTCGTCCAGCACTTCCGGAGCATACATTACCATCCCGGCCGCACCCTGCACTAACGGTTCAAAAATGAATGCGGCATATTCGCCGGTTAACGCCAGTTTTTTTAGCGATTCAATGCTTTCCTCTTTCTTTCCTTCAACAGGCACGGGAATGCGTTGTACTTCTATCAGTGATCCACGGAAAGCCTCGGTAAAAAAGGATATGCCACTCGCTGCCATAGCGGCGAAAGTATCGCCATGAAAGGCATTTTCGAAAGCAATGATTTTAGTACGCTTATCCCCTTTATTGTAAAAATATTGCAGCGCAACCTTAACGGCGATCTCAACTGCAGTCGACCCGTTATCCGAAAAGAAGATTTTTTTTTGACCGGATGGAAGCAGTTCCATAAGCCTTTCGGCCAAAACAACGGCTGGCTCATGGGTAAATCCACCAAAAAGCACATGCTCCAGTGAGGTAAGCTGTTTGTAAATAGCTTCCGCAATGTATTTATTACTGTGTCCATATGGGTTTACCCACCACGAAGCAATGGCATCTATGTATTGCTTTCCTTCTTCGTCCCACAATAATGCACCTTCACCTTTTACAATTCCTATGGGAGGAGTCGCAGTTTTGTGCTGGGTGTAAGGATGCCATAAAAATTGGCTGTCTCTATCTTGTAAACTCATTTATAGCTCTAATAAATTATTCCTGAAACGGTCGGCGTAGTCAAGAATCACGTTTTTATCGAAATAGGGTTCATCATCGATGCGGCCAAGCATTTTTATTCCTGTTTTTTGGAGAATGATGCTCTGTGTGGACGTATTTTCATTGCCATTGAAAATGACTCCCTCTACAATTACCCCTCTGCTTTTCAATACTTCTATTGTCATCAGCGTGTGGTTAATACTGCCAAGGTAATGGCGGCTCACCAATATCACCTTATAATCACGCTTAATCAGGTCGGCTACTACATCATTTCCATTCAGTGGCACAAGTACACCCCCTGCGCCTTCTATTATGAGATGGTTGCCTGTTTTGGGCTCTTTTATCTCTTTAATATCAATACTTATACCATCAATCTCTGCTGCCAAATGAGGGCTGGCCGGTGTATTTAGAACATAGCTGTTTTGGAAAATCCTGGTTTTGCTATTGGAAATGTATCGTTCAATCTTGTGGCTGTCCGAATCCTTAATGTCTCCTGCCTGTACAGGTTTCCAGTAATCAGCTTGGAGAGCTTCCGTAATTATGGCCGAGGCTATGGTCTTGCCTACATCGGTGCCAATGCCTGTAATGAAAAGTTTCATGGGCTAATGAATAGTGAGATACAAATTTACTCAATCATTCATAAGGTTTATACCCAAAATTTCAGCATTAATTCTTTACCAACTGATTAGCAAAGTTTTAATATAATATTACCAATAAGCGGTTGGACAATTCCTAATTTTGATAGGATCATTAAATAAATTAACACATTAATACTGATGGATGTAAAGGTACCCAATTACATAAAAACGGTTTATATAGCACTGCTGATCATTATCATTGTGTTTTTTATGATAATAGCAAAAACGCTGCTTGTTCCATTATTAGTATCCGGATATATCGCCATGCTGCTTACTTCGTCCTGCAATTTTTTAGAGCGCAGGAAAATTCCACGTTCGATAAGCGCTTTCATATGCCTGATAATATTTCTAACACTAATCATTGGAATATTCGTTTTCATTTATTTTCAGGTACGGGGATTTGTGCAGGATCTTGGGTCTAATTTTACTGATAAGCTCAATTCATTTGTAATTATAGCTAATAATTGGTGTTATGAAACTTTTGGATTTGACCCCGGCATGGGTAACGGTTTCGAAATGAAGAAAGCAGTGGAAATCGTGCAACCGGAAAACACAAGTGCAACACAGCTTATATTTTCTACCATCGGCATGCTTTCAGATATTATCCTTTTACCTGTATTTATATTTTTCCTGCTTATTTACAGAGACCATCTTGCCATTTTTATTACAAAAGTTTTTCGCAGGCAAAACAATGAAGGCCTCCTCGAAAAAATGACTTCAATTCGGAAAATTGTCCATGCATATATAGTCGGAGCCGGAAAAGTGATGTTAATCCTTGGGATAGTTAATACCGGGGTTTTGTTTGCACTGGGAATTGAACACGCCATATTTTTTGGGATGCTGGCAGGAATGCTGAATATCATCCCCTATCTCGGACCCTCACTAGGCGCTATACTGCCTTTCCTATTTGCGCTAATGACCAAGGACAGCGCTTTTTATCCCATTGCAGTTGTAGTTGCATTCACCTTCATACAATTACTTGAGGGAGCTTTCCTTACCCCCAAGATAACGGGTGGCAATGTAAACCTCAATGCATTGGTAACCTTTATAGGACTGCTGATTGGCGGTGCCATATGGGGTATCACGGGAATGATACTCATCATCCCGACAATTGCGATCCTCAAAAAGCTGTTCGAGCTAAGTCCTGATACACAGCCTTATGCCTATCTGTTTGGGGAAGAAGACAGTAACTGGTTTCGAAGGCGGGAGCGGCGCAACAAAGCAAAGGCTGCTAAGGCTGAAGAAGCTGCTTAAGTGTTCCCAATACTCCTGTTATCTCACGTTCTGTATTGTAACTATGCAAGCAGAACCTCAGCCGCTCACTGCCAGCGGGTACGGTAGGCGACAGTATGGCCTTTACACCAAAACCCTTGCCTGCCAATGCCGCAGCAATGCTTCTTACCCTTTCGTTTCCGGGAACGACTGCACAGTGGATGGCGGAATGGCTTTCAATGAAAATATCCGTCAGTCCCAGTCTTTGCAATTCTGCCCTGAAAAACAATATGTTAGCAGCAAGCATTTCTCTTTCCGGGGCGTTTTCAAGGCGGCTGTAGGCCGCCAGTATCGTGGAAAGACTGTGGGGTGGCAGTGCTGTGGTATAGATCAGGCTTCGGGCAAAATTGACCAGATAATCCTTCAGCTGTTGCGAACCCAGTACAGCCGCGCCATGGCACCCGGGGCCTTTGCCGAATGTAGCAATCCTGGCAAATACGCTGTTTTCCAGTTCTAAAGACTGCACCAACCCCTCTCCCTTTTGTCCAAAAACGCCTATGGCATGGGCTTCATCTATAACCAGGCGGCAACCGTATTTATTACATAGTTCGCTCATTAACTGTAGATTAGGACTATCTCCATCCATTGAGAAAACCGACTCGGTCACTATGTATACCTCCTTACCTTCATGCCTTTTGACCAGGGCTTCCAGGGCCTCAAGATCATTATGCGGAAACTTGTAAGTCGCTGCATTAGAAAGCCTTAACCCATCCCGTATCGAGGCATGGATGTACTCGTCATACAAAACCACGTCGCCTTTTTGGGATACCGATGAGAAAAATCCTACATTGGCATCGTATCCGGAGTTAAAAATAAGGGCGCTTTCGGTGTTATGGAATTTCGCAACCATCTCTTCTACAACAACATACAAACCATGATTGCCCGATATGAGCCGCGATCCTGTGGAGCCATTCTGTGTAAAGCCATGCTCTAAAAGGTAATTGTGGGCAGCATCGAAAATGGACCTGTCGGCGCCGAAACCAAGGTAGTCATTAGAGGAAAAATCCACTGTGGGCGTGGGTTTGCGCAGCGTACGCAGGGCGTTTTCCTGTTCTCTCTGTGCCATTTTTGCCGCAAGCGATTTAGGGAATTTTTCCATGTTCCAAAAGTAGTGAACTTATGGTATATGCGGGGGTATTTTGCGGTACCTGCTGTATGATTTAAGGGCCACTACATGATGATTTTTGATGAAACAAAAGGGTATAAAAGAGAAAATATTGTTTTTCAAATATATATTATTGTTTTTCGATAATTTATTTATATTTGCATCAAAACCATTCGCCATGATAAAATTTCGAATCTTAAATTATGCCGTCCTGATCATTGCAGCACTATGCATCCTGGCAGCGACCCTTTTTGGAATGATGCTTTTTGTCGAATATTCCAACCCTGAAATACTACTCTCCACAACGATGGTATTTGCAAAAATACTCTTGCTGGCCATATCCCTGTCCTTTATTAAACAGGCCTGCGGCATGTTCCTTCGGCACGGATATTTCAACACCAAAAGCGCCCGTTACCTTACCGTCGGCGGCTATACCCTTGCAGCCTCGGCATTGACCACCCTTATACCCAATATGTTCTATATTTCAGACATCACAAGGGAAAGGGCCTCCTATTTCCTGATAGAAGTCATCTACGACATTACCGTCCTGCTTGTTGGTCTTGCCCTCCTCGGGGTTTCCGACATCGTTAAAAAGGGCATCAACATCAAACTTGAAAATGACTTAACCATATAAACCATGAAACGACTGCCACTACTCCAACTGCTTACCAACATCCTTTTTATCCTTGTGATGGTCATCATCATATTTGGCATACCGTGTCTGGCCATTGCCATCATTGCACCCGATAACATTCCATTTACCATAAATGGCATTGCTGCCGAAGACTGGGGTGCCGACGGCTACATCGTATTTGTATCGAAGCTGCTCACAGCAGGATTTTGGGCCTATGCTCTCTACCTGTTCAAAACTGTATTAGGCCACTTCAAAAAGCAGCAGGTATTCCATGATAAAGTAATTGTGCTGCTGGACCAGACAGGCAAAGCGATACTCATAGGGTTTTGCTTTGACGTTGTACCGGAGTTCCTGTATGACGCCATACGATTTGGCGACCTGAATTTTGAAATGAACACCTATACCTTCTTCGTGCTAATGCTCGGCCTGTTCTTCATCGTGCTTTCCGAAGTATTCCTGGTGGCAAAGGGCCTTAAAGAAGAAAACGACCTAAACGTATAAATTATGAGGCACCATATCAACATCATCGCGCTGGCCGTTCGCGTGGCCATGGCAGCAGCTTCCTGCATGGCAGTTTTCTACCTGGCAATGGGAGTTTTCTTCCATCTGGAAGACGGACATTTGTTAGTGAAGGATTTTTTCAGTGATTACTTCACATCCATCACTTCCTCGGTACCCTACAGGAACAACGAATGGTTCGGGGCGGCTTTTTGCCTTATTTATGCCGGGCTGCTCATTTACTGCGTAACCGGCCTCAAGCGTTTCCACAGAAGCCTGAAGCGCATCAAAAAGGGCGGCATGTTCGAACCCGGCCAGGATGAGTCGTTCCGAAAGGCGGCGGCTACGGTGGTCATTTTCGCAAAGTCGAAGTACCTGCTGTTCGTTACCATGGGCAGCCTGCTGTATTTTGACCTCACCATCTTCTTCCGCGAGATACCCTCATTCCTGGCTGTGTACCTTATCGGGAAGTTCATCTACCTGATCTCGGGCATGGCAGAGAAAGGCACCTTCATACAGGAAGAGAACCAGCTAACAATATGATCATGAAAAAGAGACAACGCAAAGACAGGTTGGTTTCGAGGCTGTATTACATATCGGCGGGGCTGTTGGCCTTAGCCGGCGTACTGACAGCAGTAACATTGGCTTTTGACATTTTCCAGAAAGACCCATACCGCAATTTTACCTTCATGCCCAACCATGTTACCGGCTACACCCTTCCGGTAAAGATGAATGTCATAACCTTTGATACGCTGGTAAGCTACGAACGGCCGAAGATCGAAAACACTCCGTCCCATCGTGGTACTTTTATCTTAAAAACCGGAAGCAATTCCGAAACCGGACGGCTTGAAACGAATAACATCCTCAATGACCCGGATTACAACACAACCTTTATAACCCAATCGAAACAGGTGCATTCGGACGATGAATTCAATGTCGATATCGGTGAAATCGATATGGCTCCGTTATCTGCAGAAGGGTTTATCCTTGTCAGGCCCGACAGCTTATGGTTTACACTGCTACTGGCCATCCGGAATTACGCGACATACGCTGTGGTACTTTTTGTGCTGTTTTGGCTGATGCAGCTTTTCAAGAGGCTAAAGAATGACTTTACATTTAACGCTTCCCTTAGCCGCTCCATCTGGCTTATAGGCAACAGCCTGCTGCTGTACCAGTTTTTACTGCTTGTAACCGGGACAATCATTGAAAAATACATATCGTCAGTCATAATTACCGAAACAGCGGGAGACCTGTATAGCGGGAGACAGATCATGAACCTCAGTGTGAGCTTTGGCGGTAGTATCATAATGCTTTTTTCAGGCCTTGCCCTGGTAGTGTTAAGCAAACTCCTCAACTACGGCTACGAGCTGCAGCAGGAAAACGACCTAACCATTTAGCCTATGCCCATTATCATCAATCTCGACGTAATGCTGGCCAAACGTAAAATGCGCAGCAACGAACTCGCCGACCGCGTGGGCATCACCACAGCCAACCTCTCCATCCTGAAAACCGGTAAGGCTAAGGCAATACGCTTCTCCACGCTCGAAGCGATATGCGAAGTGCTGGAATGCCAGCCGGGGGATATCATGGAGTTTATTTCGGAAGTGGAGGAGAATAAGTTGTAGCTGCTAACCGGAAAAATTTGCCATACACATATAATTAGCAGGAAAAATTTGCTCCCAAACCCGATTTAGCGGCAAAAATTTTCCAAAAACAGGGAGTTAGACGGAAAAATTTTCTTGCTGAGTCCTTTTTTAACCACAAGGAACACAAAGTCTTTCACAAAGGGCACGATGGAATATCACTCTTAAAAGAGCACAAAGCGAAGCGTAACCCTCTGTGGCCTTTATGCATACAGCTTTGTGGCCTCAGTGAAATTCTTCGTGCGCTTTGTGGTAAAATTGAAAACCACTTGTGGTTAATATTCTTCAAATTCATTACTTTAGGCCTGTAATACATTCCGCACATGAAACCTTTAAAAACAGCCCTCCTTCTTTGCTCATTCGTTTTCCTTATTTCCTGCAAGGGTGAAAAGGAATCCGAAAACGTAACACCCAACTCTGTTCTGCTATTATAGCCCACAACTAAAACAAATCAGAATTGAAAAAGAATCTTATAAATCCTTCGGAAGAACATAAACTATTTGGCGACACGATTCTGGATTTGATTAGCCCTGAAATCGAAAAGTTTGGATTCGAAACGCATCGCATAAAAATTGAAAAATACTTTACCGAGATTGTTTTTAGAAAAGATAAGCAGTACATCAAAGTTTCAGGAACTACATATCTTACAGATTATCCTTACCATTACAACATTGTATTGGGTGAGGGCTATAGCGACAACTTTTTGGAATCAGATTGGAATTCAATAGCCCTTTGGCGGTTAAAATCTTTAACTGACCCCGAAACAAATACCAACGAATTTGCTTTTCCTTTTGGGGATGAAGTTAGGTTTAGCATTGCTAATGCATGCAGAGAGATAATACAATATGCAGAACCATTTTTGCAGGGAGACCTAACTTTGTTCTTAAAAGCCAGATCGGAGCACAACAGAATCAGAGAACCTTATAAAATTTATAAGCGTGATGCAAATGGAAATTATACGACAAGTTACGAGCCAAATAGTGTCGCGCTAAAGAAAAAATACAGTTAGACATTACGATCCTGAAAATAAAGAAAGCCAAGGCAATCCGCTTTTCGGCCCTCGAAGCGATTTGCGAAGTGCTGGACTGCCAGCCGGGGGACATCATGGAATTCATTTCGGATGTGGAGGAGAATAAATTGTAGTTGCTAACCGGAAAAATTCGCCTCTAAACCCGAATTAACAGCAAAAATTCTCCAAAAACAGGGAGTTAGACGGAAAAATTTTCTTGCTGAGTCCTTTTTTAACCACAAGGAACACAAAGTCTTTCACAAAGGGCACGATGAAATATCACTCTTAAAAGAGCACAAAGCGAAGCGTAACCCTCTGTGGCCTTTATGCATACAGCTTTGTGGCCTCCGTGAAATTCTTCGTGCGCTTTGTGGTAAAATTGAAAATCACCTGTGGTTTAATATTCTCCAAATTTATTACTTTAGTCCTGTAATCCAGTCCTCACATGAAACCTTTAAAAACAGCCCTCCTTCTTTGCTCATTCGTTTTCCTTATTGCCTGCAAGGGTGAAAAGGAACCCGAAAACGCAACGGCTACTAAAGCCGAAACCCGGGAAGCCGACCCGGACAGGCAGGAAATTACCAGGCTGGTAAAAGACGTGTACAAATGGCAAGACACGGTAAAAACACACAACACATTCCGGTCATTCATGAAGGACAGCATGATTGTGGGCTATGACCCCATTGAGCAAAGCCTTTATAGAGTTCAAATGGATAAGTCAGGGCTTTTTGCCACCGAATTCATGGATAACATGGGCAGGATATTCAATAAGCAGGATGAATTGCTTCGCAGCGGTGAAGCCGAATGGCATGAGGGAGACATGCCTCCTTTTGGCGGGTCGGATGTCAACCCTTGGTGCAGATGCCAGGACCGTCCAACGGATGATTTTGACAAGATACATGTAGTCGTCGAAAAAATGACTGCCGATACCGCAACACTCTACTGGAACTGGAAGGGCTTTGGCAAAGACTGGGAACAGGAGCATTACCACATAAGGGTTGTAAAGGAAAAAGGCAAGTGGAAAATTGCCTGGATGGAAGGCTGGGATTATGAGACAAATGTAAGGTTGGTTTTTTAATACTCATGGCTAAGTTTGTAGTCGGGATAATCGTTTGTTTAGCGCTCATAGCATTAAGTGTTTATGCCATAGTCAATAACGGGGTAAGCCTTCGATATGAAGTCGAAAATCCCGGAGATTGCATTTCTTTATCATCTGAGACTGACCTCTGCCTTACCGCAAATATCCTGAGAGGAATGGTAATTTTGGGTATTATTGGAGGATGTTATTTTACTTACAGGTTAAATTTACGCAAGCAAAGAGTTTAACTCAGTTCTTTATCCAGCCATGCCCAGACCGAATTTTCTTTACCGTGGCGCTTCGACTGATCCCTTGTCTTGAGAACAGGAAAGAAAGGCGATATGCAACGTGCGGAATGCCAGCCAGGAGACATCATGGTGTTTTTTCGGATGGTAAAATAATAATATAATAGCTATGTCAATATTTTCAAACAAACAGCACTTTTTACACAGTCGAGTCACCTACATGGAATCAATTGGTATTTTAGGAAACGACCATTTCATAAACTTATTGAGTAATCTTAAATTTGGCACATCCGGCTCTTATTATAAAACAGACCATTCAACGATTGACTGGGATAAAACTTCAAATCACCACCAATTTTTCTTCGATTATGAAGGAGATGAACAATTAATTGAAAGTTGGCTAAAGGAAAGTGAACTCAAAGATCATGAGTATCTACTCACATGGCTGAGTTGGGACGACCCGATTATTAAAATAAAAACCTCTGAATTCATCCGGGAATGGGAGTGGTTTTATATAGCAAGCGTTGAAGGAATGATAATCATAACAGAAGATGGCAAAAAAATTTTAGAATTTACTGACGACTATAAATACCATTTAAACAGCAATTTTGAAATAAGGCCAAATTCTAAAAAATAATTTAGCAAAAAAACTTTTCCCCCTTATTAACTCATCTCCTTATCCAGCCGTACCCAAACTGAATTGTTCTTTATTGTAGCATCGAGCAAGGGCACATTCAGCCCAATGGCAATCTTCCGTGCAACTTTCAGGCATACTTCGGCATTGTAATCGGCAAAAACAGTTAAGTGTCGGTTGCCCTCCTGCCACACATTGACATTGTAACATCCGGTAACTTCACCATCTTCATCCCTGTGCAATTGGTAAAAGACCGATACATACTCTGTTTCCGGAAGCGGTTTCCATCCTCGCGTCAAATGCAGCGTGCCGAGGGAAGATTCAAAACGATATTTTGTACGGCAATAGCGTACCCTAAAGCGATCCTCAGCATAATTATCGAATGCAAGCAAGCCAAAAATCAGTATAAGGAGCGCTCCCCCAAAATAATGACCTAAAGATGGGGAGTACCAATAACAGTAGGCCGTTAAGCCAACCGAACCAAGCAAAAGCAACAGTGACATCAACCGTCTGAATATCGCCGAAGTGCCAGTATTTTCTAAAACGACTATGACATCCTGTTCTTTGTATTGCATACCGCAATAATACAAAAAAGCCCCTTCAAATTGAAGGGGCTATGCTTATAAAAGATCTTTATTGCTTTTCTAGCAGCGTGAGGTGTGGCATTGTTTCACCCTCCCCGATATCCATATCAGCTACCATATAGAGCCTTGTTTTTTTGTAAATGGTAAAAGATTGGTCTTCATATTCCGGAGTGTCAAAATCAAGGATTATAGTTTTCCCGGATTTCTTCCACTTCCCGGTATCACTAACCGGCCCAACTTTACAAGCATTTAAGGTACGGGTAAAAGTATTGTCCTGCCTTAATTCTAATGTCTCATCTTTTACTCCCAGGAACAAAAAATTCATATATCCCTGTGAATACATAATGGCCGTTTTCTCGCCAAATGTAGGATTTTTACTTACATATACACCCGTCAGGTCATCTTCACCGCCCGAAAACGGAAAAAGGATAATGGCGAAGCTTATTAGAAACAGTGAGAAATATACCTTCATGGCTTATTGATTTGATGCTGAGTTAAATATACAAAAAAAAGCCCCTTCAAATCGAAGAGGCTATTTATATTTTCACCGGCTGAACTTAGTCAACCAGAATGATGATCCTGTTGTCTTTAAGCTCCAGGGTTCCCGATTTTATGTGAAGCAGGAACTTCTGGTCTTTTTCTGATTTGTCGAACTTTACGGAAAAATCCTTGTTGGTCTTGAAATCAGGCACACCTATCTTGATGGTTCCCTCAACGAGTACCGCAACGATATTCGCGTGGTGGTCCAACATCTGGAATTCGCCATCCGATCCCGGAACGGTTACCGAAGTAACGCCTCCCTTAAACAAATGGCCTTCCGGCGATACTATTTCTAATAATAACATAGTCGTTTAGTTGTTGGTTGCCGGTTGCCGGTTGCTGGAGGCCAATCTGACAACCATCAACTATCAACCATCAACCGGGTTTTACGCTTCAGTCAACATTTTCTGTCCGGCCTCGATAACGTCCTCGATGGTACCTTTAAGGTTGAAGGCCGCTTCCGGAAGGTGGTCAAGCTCACCGTCGATGATCATGTTGAATCCTTTGATGGTGTCTTTGATGTCTACAAGAACGCCCGGGATACCTGTGAACTGCTCGGCCACGTGGAACGGCTGCGAAAGGAAACGCTGAACGCGGCGTGCGCGTGATACGGCCAGTTTATCTTCCTCGCTAAGCTCTTCCATACCAAGGATCGCGATGATGTCCTGCAGCTGCTTGTATTTCTGAAGTATCTCTTTTACCCTTTGCGCACAGTTGTAGTGCTCGTCGCCCAGGATAAGCGGGGTAAGGATCCTTGAAGTTGAGTCCAATGGGTCAACCGCAGGGTAAATACCAAGCTCGGCGATTTTACGGGAAAGTACAGTTGTTGCGTCAAGGTGGGCAAAGGTTGTAGCCGGTGCCGGGTCGGTAAGGTCATCCGCAGGTACGTAAACCGCCTGTACTGATGTAATCGAACCTTTTTTAGTTGATGTAATACGCTCCTGCATCGCACCCATCTCGGTAGCAAGCGTAGGCTGGTAACCTACCGCAGAAGGCATACGGCCAAGAAGTGCAGACACCTCTGAACCTGCCTGTGTAAAACGGAAGATGTTGTCAACGAAGAAAAGAACGTCTTTCCCCTGGCTGTCGCCTGCTCCGTCACGGAAGTACTCAGCGATGGTAAGGCCTGAAAGCGCCACACGTGCACGTGCTCCCGGCGGCTCGTTCATCTGCCCGAATACGAAGGTAGCTTTCGACTGCCTCATGCCGGCTTTGTCTACTTTGCTAAGGTCCCATCCGCCGTTCTCCATAGAGTGCATGAACTCGTCACCATACTTGATGATGCCCGACTCAAGCATCTCACGAAGAAGGTCGTTACCTTCACGTGTCCTTTCACCTACTCCTGCGAATACGGAAAGACCACCGTGGCCCTTAGCGATATTGTTGATCAACTCCTGGATCAGTACGGTCTTACCTACACCGGCACCACCGAAAAGACCAATTTTACCACCTTTTGCATAAGGCTCGATAAGGTCGATTACTTTGATACCTGTGAAAAGAACCTCTGATGAAGTTGAAAGGTCTTCAAATTTAGGCGCCTGGCGGTGGATCGGAAGGCCGTTCGCACCGTCTTTCGGCAATTCGTCAAGGCCGTCAATGGCATCGCCGATAACATTAAACAAACGTCCGTAAACATCCGGGCCAATCGGCATCTGGATAGGAGCACCTGTTGCGGTTACTTCCTGCCCCCTGCTAAGGCCGTCTGTAGAGTCCATCGAAATTGTACGAACAGTGTTTTCACCAACGTGCGACTGTACTTCAAGGATTAATTTTGAACCATCTTTCTTAGTGATCTCTAATGAATCATAGATCTTTGGAAGTTCGGCGTCCTGCGAGCTGAACACTACGTCAACAACCGGCCCGATGATCTGTGCAACTTTTCCTATTGATTTAGACATTGCTTATGTATTTATTAAACAGCGATTTACGAATTGCGAAAAAACCTTATTTTTTCGAGTGCAAAGATAGTTTTTTATAAACGAATTATGCAATTTTAATTTTGCGTTTTTTTCGATAAATGAGGGGAATGCTGGGAATATGGTTTTGAATTATCAGTTAAGGGCAAATGTTTTGAGCAAATGTTCCGATTACAGGAATGTTAACCCTATCCGTTTGTTCAACCCCACTTCAAATATTCTTATGAGTGTAGAGAGCTGGATATTCCCTTTTCCGTTTTCAATTTTAGATATGTAGCTTTTCTTCGTGCCTGCCTTTTCGGCCAGCTGTTCCTGGGTAAGCTTTGCCTCCCTGCGCGCTTCTTTCAGCATTTCACTTATAATGAACATTTGGGAGCGCTCTTCGTAGGCGCTCCGGCTTTCGGTACCTATTCTGCCATGCTCTGCTTCAATCAGGTCGTCGAATGTTTTTATGTTGTCGTAATTTTTCATGACTTATCCTTTCTGTTCAAAATATTCTTTCATTAACGCGGTTGCCTTTTCCAGTTCATTCTTTGGTGTCTTGTCCGTTTTCTTTTGAAACCCATTAAAAAGAACTATCAACCTACCTTCATCAAAACAACAAAATATCCGGTATATATTGGATTGATATTCCACTCTCACCTCATACAAGCCATCAGTCCCGGATAAATGCTTCAGGAATTTTTCAGGCACCCGGTCCACCTGCTTGATTAATTCAAGCACATACTGGATCTTGCTTTTAACTTTATCGTCCTGTTCCTGATAAAACCTTATAAAGTGATTTCCGTGAAATATAATTGTTCTCGGCATATTCGCAAAGTTATCTTAAAAGTGAACAAAATCAAAATAAATCCTTAGTTTTTACATACATTACTCCACTCCAAACTTTACCACCAGTTTCTTATAAAGGCTGCCCACAAGCTTACCATCCTGCATTTGCAATTTTTTACTGTTCTCACCAACAAAGTAAGTATCATGGAGATTAAGCTCAAAATCATCCATACCTTCAGCTTCCTTTACCGCTATGACATTTCTGATAATCAATCCTGAAGCCGCAGCAATAACATCTGCTTTTATACCTGCTCTTTCTACAAGTTTCTTGTATAGCATTGTCTCCGCCTCCGATTCATTTAGAAATTTAAATTTTGTAATCGTTGCATTGACAAAATCAAACTGACTTAAAAGCTTACTCAATTCGCCCCACTCCTTTTCGCTTGTCAAACTTACCACTATAGTGGCACCTGACGGGGCAGACAAAGGTGGATACATTGTCAGCGTGTCATCCTGCTTGTATCTGTAGCTTTTTGCCTTAAGCTGATGTTTAACTTTGTCAATGTTCTGCGTTAGCCGCTTTTCATTTTCTTTTATATTAAAAGAATTATTCACATCCACTTTTTCGTAAGGGCTTCCACTTGCAACAAATAATGCTATATCAAACCTTTCCGGCTTCAGCGTAATCGTATCCTCAACCTCCACTTCGATAAATTTATCCTGTGCGGTAGAGACCATCGAAAAAAGAAACGAAAAAATTACCAGCAGATTTTTCATATCCTAAAATTACTCCGCCGCAAACTTTACCACAAATGTTTTTTCAAGGCTGCCGGAATAGCTTGTTTTGTCGCGGCCCATACTCCTGGATTTCATCATCTCCATCATAAATGTTTCAAATGCGCTGCCACTGCCTCCTTTACCTTCCTTCACTTCCAGTATTTTTCCTGCCTTCAGTCCCGAGTGCGAAGCGATGATCACGGCTTTCGACTTCGCTTTTTCAATGAGCTTTTTTATCAGCTGTTCCTCAGCTTTGGCTTCATCGGCATATTTAATCACTTCCACGTCCACGTAGGCACCCACGCCCAACAGGTCTCTTATCTTTTGTATGTCGGCCTCATTGTTTACGTTTACGCTCCAGCCACTATCATTCATGCCGTACAATCTTACGCCCATGATATCCCCTTTTGGCGAAAGCGGCCCCACTTTATATTTTTTGGCCTCCAGTTTCCTTTTTATTTCCTGTAATTTATTTTTCTGTTTCTCCTGCTCGGCCATCGGGTCGTAGTTTTCATCAAATACGACTGCCGATGTATCTATGGCGCTGTAATCGTCCTGCAGGTAAATATTACATTGAAATGACACAGGCTTCAGCGTTATCGTATCGGTCACTTCTACCTCAATGAATTTGCTTTGCGCAAGAGAGGCAAGCGAGCACAGCATCAGGGCTGCAACAAGAAAATTTTTCATGGTTTATAAATTGGTTTTAGCAAACGTAGGGAATTTTAAGATGCAAAAAAGCGGCCGGAAATAATTTTACAAACGCTCCGCGAAGTCGGGAGACTTCGCGGATGCGTTGGCATGTCTCTGGCATGCAGGATTAAGGTCAAAGACCTTGTATCACTTCCGCAAAGTCGTGAGACTTCGCGGAGCGAGTTGCAACAAAAAAACCCGTTAAGAAATTTCCTAACGGGTTTCATATATTTTATACAGTACAGTTACTCCACTGTAACCGACTTCGCCAGGTTTCTTGGCTGGTCTACGTTACATTCCTCATTATTTCAATGACAGTGATCAATTCAGCGATTTCAGCTGTTTACTCTTATTATTTGCCAAGTTCATTTTAACTATTCCGAACCTCATCCCTGTGGTATCTGAACTGTTTTTAAAAGTCACCAGTGTACCCAAATTTTTTTCACTTTTAGACTTCCGGCGTTCTATTACTGCAAACTCATAAAAATTTCCTCTCCTCCTTAGCGGATTCCTTTCAAAAAAAACAGTATCCCCTTTTATTCTGTACGTTCCCGTTATCTCGTCAACCCCAAAACATACCTCCCTGCTCTTAAATGTATAATCTTTTCGTAACTTTAATGTTATCATACAATTAGCTACTCCTTCTCTTTGGGCAATAAGAACAGCATCGCTTTCCATTTTTTCGAAATCCACAATTCCATTCGGAAAGAAAAAAGCCAAAGCCAAAACACCCGTCATTAAACCAATTAAATAAAGCCGCGGCTTATCCCTCAACTTTTCGGTTATCGCCCTAAATATCTGGACGTACAATAATACGGCCAACACTATAAAATATAACACCATTAAAAGAAATGTGAGCATCGAAAATATCCCTAACGTTCCTTCCCAATAATATACAGTATTTACCAAGAGAAAGAAAATCACTGATGCTATGATTAGCTTTTTATATTTAGCCATGATTGAGCATATGATAAGTAAACATACAAAAAAAGGCCGGAAATAATTTCCCAACCGCTTTCTTATTGCTCCACGAAGTCGGGAGACTTTACGGAGGTGACTACTCTTCAATTTTAAAATGATTCAAAAATCCTTTCTCCTTAATGAAATTACCTGTTGTATCCCTCTCAATAAATATTGCCCCTGCCCTTCTGTCAATTAATATTGTATCCGGAATGAAGTCCTCATTGTCATACGGCATCTTTGAAAAAATGATTGTATCTCCCTTTATGGTATATTGCCCATTAAACACTTCACTAAAGCCCATGAATCCATTAACTTCATTCTGGCAAGAGCCATTCTGCCTTAAAACAAGGGTATAGCTAAACAGGTCGTCGTAAAGTGTTGCTGTCATTATCCTCTTTGACCTTAACAGGTCGGAATCAAAAATTGCAGATGCAACGATAAGAACGACAACGACACAATGGGACATTATTTTTATCCTGTTGCTTCCAAAGCCCTTCCTGCCAATAGCAATAAGTGTATTGAATATTGAAATAATATATAAAATCAATACCGGAAAGATGATCAGCGGATAGGAAAAAAACCATATTGCCATACCTCCAAAAAATTGTGTCAAAAGCCATGCGATCATTCCTGCACACGAAACGACAGCCATCACATCGGTATACTTTACTCTAGCCATACAAAAATCTTAAATGAAAACAGCCGGAAATTCCGGCTGTCTATAAATTATACTATCAGAAGATTACTCCACCGTAACCGACTTCGCCAGGTTTCTTGGCTGGTCTACGTTACAGCCCCTCATTACCGCAATGTGGTACGATAGCAGCTGTAGCGGGATGGTAGTAAGCAGCGGCGACAAAGCGTCCACGGTATCCGGCACTTCGATCACGTGGTCGGCAAGTCCCCTTACCTGTACGTCGCCCTTGGTTACCACCGCAATGATCTTGCCGCTCCTTGATTTTATTTCCTGTATGTTGCTCACGATCTTGTCGTAGTGCTCCTGCTTCTGGGCAACCACCACTACCGGCATCTGCTCGTCGATAAGCGCGATAGGCCCGTGCTTCATCTCGGCGGCAGGATAGCCCTCCGCGTGGATGTATGATATCTCTTTCAGCTTCAGAGCGCCTTCAAGCGCTACCGGGAAGTTGTATCCCCTGCCCAGGTAAAGGCAGTTGGAAGCATCCTTATAAATAGCCGCGATCTCTTTGGCTACTTCGTTGGTCTCAAGCGCTTCGGCAACCTTTTCAGGGATTACCTCAAGTTCCTGCAGGTACCTGTGGAACTGCGAATTGTTCATTGTGCCTTTGGCCTGCGCCAAACGAAGCGCGATAAGCGTAAGCACGGTTATCTGCGTCGTGAAAGCCTTTGTGGATGCCACCCCGATCTCAGGGCCGGCATGCGTATAAGCGCCTGCATCCGTCTCACGGGAAATAGACGACCCCACCACGTTGCACACGCCAAATACGAAGGCACCGTTTTGTTTCGCCAGTTTAATGGCGGCAAGCGTATCGGCCGTTTCTCCTGATTGCGATATCGCGATAACCACATCTGTAGGACGGATGATCGGGTTCCTGTATCGGAATTCCGATGCATATTCCACCTCTACCGGTATGCGGGTAAATTCTTCAAAAATGTATTCGGCTACCAAGCCTGCGTGCCATGAGGTACCGCACGCGATGATGAGTATCCTGTCAGCGTTGACAAACTTCTGGAGGTTGTCCTCGATGCCCGCCATCTTGATAAGCCCCTCGTTGGCATGAAGCCTTCCGCGGTACGTATCCTTTATTACATTCGGCTGCTCATAGATCTCCTTAAGCATGAAGTGGTCGTAACCGCCCTTCTCTATCTGCTCCAGGTTCATCTGCAGCTCCTGGATGTACGGATCAACCAATGAGTCATCCTTGATCTTCCTTATCTTGAGCGGCTTGTCAAGGCGCACTATGGCCATCTCCTCATCTTCAAGGTATATGGCATTTGATGTATATTCAATGAACGGCGACGCATCCGATGCTACAAAGAACTCATCTTTGCCTACTCCGATGGCCAGCGGGCTTCCCAAACGGGCGGCCACGATCTCGGTAGGCCTTTCTTTGTCGAATACCGCAATGGCATACGCGCCCACCACCTGGTTAAGGGCAATCTGTACTGCCTTGCCCAGCTTCAGGTTGTCTTTTTTCTTTACGTCCTCAATAAGGTTGATAAGCACCTCTGTATCGGTATCCGATTTAAAGGTATATCCCCTGTTAATAAGCTCCTTCTTCAGCGGCTCGTAGTTTTCGATGATGCCGTTGTGCACAATAACAAGGTTGCCCGAGTTGGAAAAGTGCGGGTGCGAGTTTACATCGTTTGGTACGCCATGGGTAGCCCAACGGGTATGGCCTATGCCAATGGTCCCTTCGGTGCTTATTTCCTTAGCGGCTTTTTCCTCAAGGTCAGAAACCTTTCCCTTGGTTTTGCATAGCGTCAGGTCAGAGCCGTTGTATAGCACAACGCCCGCGCTGTCATAACCCCTGTACTCCAGCCTCCTGAGGCCCTTTATAACAACAGGGTATGCTTCCCTGTGACCGATGTAACCTACGATTCCACACATAGTAAATAGCTAATTAATTGGGTTTGGTATAATAAATTTCAAGTTTAAGGCGCTTGTCATAATTCGGGTCGCCAACCGGAATGTTAGACCCATACAATATGGTGCCAAACGGGTGCATTACTGACGATACCGGCAATGTCTTCACGTCAAAACCAGGGAGTGCTATCGGCGTTTTCAGCGCCGCGTTGCCCGAAAGGTTAATGTACTCGGTTACCGCAAGGCCCAGCCTTACATTGGTTGAGTCTTTATTGATAAGGTTATTGATGTGGTCGGTAACCCTGATTTTGTATCTGAAACCACGCTTATCTGAATCAACTTCAATCAAACCGCCATGAATGTATTTATCATACTTAGGCGCCGATGTGACATAGGTGGCATCGTTATAATAATCTATTACAGGCCTTTTATTGTTAATGTCATACAGCAGCACCCTTAACGGCTCAACAGCAGTACCCATAGCTTCTTTATCTACATAAAACACCAGGTTGGCTTCGTTCACCAGTACTTTTTGCCCGGTTACAGGGTCGCGCTTCAGGTCTGCAAAATAGCTGTCGTCAATGTCGATGAACGCCATAGATCCTTCTCCGCCCTTTACATACAGCCTGTCATCGCCCAGTACAGGGTCGAATGTGTTTATAGCCGATGCATAGGCAGGGTTTGGCGTATTCTCAAAGAAGTTTACCGTGTTGCCGTCAAGGTTCAACGTCATGGTCTTTGCTTCAGGCTCTTCACTATGCTCGCCTCCCTCACAGGTGGAACAGGCAATGTAATCCCTGTACTTAATGGTAATGGTACCCTGGTCAAACCTTGGTACCGCCATAACCGACTCGTTGCCGTTTTGCGTTACCTTAAAGTACAGCCCGCGGAAGTACTCCATGAAAACGTTGTTGTTCACCAGCTTGCCCTGTGCGGCAGCGCCAAACATTATTTGTTGGAACTCATCCTTATCAAAATAGAGGAAAATTCCGGGTGCTTTACGTTCCACAATTTTTGCAGCCATTTGTCCTTCCGGAATTGCAGTACGCTCAATCTCGGCTGCGCTAACGGCAAACTGGTCATTTTGCGCTTCAGAAAAGTTATTAAGCCTTGAGCCTACCAGGTTGCTTTCAACAAGGTTTTTCTCATCAGAATAATATTTCTGGCCGTCTACGAAAGACGAACCCGGGTCGGAATTACGCAGGAAATAACCATTCCTGTACACATCCAGCCTGAATTTACCGCCTGTAGCAGGATAAACAGAGTCAAGGGTATAGGTACTTGCACCCGTCTCAGAGTCGGTCTCTTCCAGTGCGCTGAAATAAGGCACATACAGGTACACCGAATCAACAATTGGCTCATACAGGGTTGGGTTGGTCGTAGCCAGCTGCACCTGCGTTACAAAGTGCGCAACGGTTTTTCCAAATACGGGGTTCTCATATACCCCAAGGGTATTCAGCGTAAGGTTGTTGGACTGCACCACATTGGTGGCACGGTCGTATGCCGTTACCGGTGTAACAAGCCTGGTCATGCCATAATGCACATCGTCATCGATAATGTCCGAGCCGATGGAATTGTAATCGGTATCGCACGACACAAGGAAAATAACGCTTAAGGCAAGAATGAATTTCTTTACGAAGGAACTATTGATCATAGGTTTTTTTTAAAAAATTTATCTATAAAACCTTAGTTTTATAGAAATTAGTATATGCACCTGCAAAATTATCTTTCGGCACATACTCCAGGTAAGGCTTCCCGGAAGCCTCAACCGCCTGTTTAAGCCCTTCGGGCAGGTTTTCTGAGGCAATGATTAAAGCATCCGAATGGGCAATGGACGCCTTCATGATATTTTCATAATTGGGCACTTCCAGCACCTTTACATCGCTTTCGGGCACGTTGTCGAACAGCACTTTTTTCAGCATTTCGTTGTCGAGCGTACCTTCAAAACCCTGTCCGTAAACGGATGTTACAATCTTTGTATCGGCAAAAAGCGCTTCGTCCTTATAAAAATGCTTCATGTATATGGGCAGCATGGCCGCCATCCATCCATGAACGTGGATGATGTCCGGCACCCAGTTGAGTTTCTTAACGGTCTCAACCACGCCCTTGGCAAAAAAGATTGCCCTTTCGTCGTTATCAGGGTAAAGCGTACCATCCTCATCGGTAAACGTAGCTTTACGCTTAAAATATTCATCGTTGTCTATGAAATAGACCTGTATCCTTTCTTTGGGTATGGAAGCTACTTTTATTATAAGCGGCATATCCATATCGTTAACCACCAGATTCATCCCGGACAGGCGGATAACCTCGTGCAACTGGTGCCTCCTCTCATTGATGTTGCCGTAACGGGGCATGAAAATCCTTATCTGCCCACCCTGGTCATTGATCATTTTTGGCACATCATACGACATTAACGACACTTCATTCTCCGCCAAATAAGGCACTACTTCAGATGATACATACAATATCCTCTTATCCTCCATCTTCAATACTTAATTTTATTCCGGTGTAAAAACACGCAAAATTAAACAATTTTGCGCAGGTAATAACTAAAAGATTAATTTTGCTTCGATTTTTAATTTTAAGTTAATGCTCATTTTCAACAATAAAGCCGGTTTAACGAAAGTTTTATCTGATTATAGAAATGTTAAAACAACCATCGGTTTTGTACCTACAATGGGTGCTTTGCATGCCGGCCACCTCTCACTGCTGGAGCGTTCGGTACGTGAAAATGGCGTTACCGTAATCAGTATCTTCGTGAACCCCACGCAGTTCAACAACCCCGAGGACCTGGAAAAATACCCCCGCACATTGGAGGCCGACGTAGAAAAAATAAAGACCGTGAGCGACGACATCATTGTGTTCGCCCCAACGGTAAACGAAATGTATGACGGCAACACCATTTCGGCACATTTCTCTTTCGACGGGCTCGAAAACCAGATGGAAGGCGCCTTCCGCCCCGGCCATTTCGACGGTGTGGGCACCATTGTTAAGAAATTGTTCGAAATCGTGCAGCCGGCCAACGCCTATTTTGGCGAAAAGGATTTCCAGCAGCTGCAGATTGTAAAAAAACTGGTGGAAAAGGAAAAACTGCCGGTACATGTTGTGGGTTGCCCCATAACCCGCGAAGAAAACGGGCTTGCCATGAGCTCCCGGAATCAGAGGCTGAGCACCGGCGAAAAGGATGCGGCCGCCTTCATTTACCAAACCCTGAAGGAGGCAAGGCAACGTTTTGAAAATGAAAGCCCTGCTGAAGTGACAGCGTATGTTTACGATGCTTTTGCCGCCCGCCCCGAGTTTACGATGGACTATTTTGAGATTGCCGCAGAAGACGACCTGAAGCCCGCAACCGTAAAGGAAAACAGGAAATACAGGGCATTCGTTGCAGTTTTTTTAAGCAATGTGCGGCTAATTGACAATATTTCATTAAATTGATTACCTTTGCGCCATGCAAATTCAAGTTGTAAAGTCCAAGATTCACCGCGTTAAGGTGACTGGAGCTGATTTAAATTACATAGGCAGCATTACCATTGACGAAGCGTTGATGGAAGCTTCCAATCTTATTGAAGGTGAAAAAGTTTCGATTGTGAACATCAACAATGGCGAACGCCTCGAAACTTATGTGATCAAAGGAAACAGGGACAGCGGCGAGATAACCCTTAACGGCCCTGCTGCAAGAAAGGTACAAAAAGGCGACATCATCATCATCATATCCTACGGGATAATGGACTTTGAGGAAGCCAAAACCTTTAAGCCATCCATTGTTTTCCCTAACGAAAATGACAACTCGCTAACGTAGCTTTGAAAAAAAAGATAAGCAGGATAGTAAGCATTGCACTCCCACTATTGTTGGGAGTTTTTTTAATTATATACATGTACCGCCAGTTTACCCCCACAGAACTGGAGGGCATGAAAAACAGCTTCCGCACTGCCGACTACCTGTATGTTTTCATTTCGCTCATCATAGGCCTGACAGGCTTTTGGGCCCGCGCCTACCGCTGGAAGTATACCCTGGCCCACATAGGCTACACGGCTCCCATGGGCGCTAAGTTTGGCGCAGTATGCATCACCTACATCATGAACATGCTCATACCGCGCAGCGGCGAGGTGAGCCGTGCAGTAGCCATAAACAAGTATGCGGGTGTGCCTTTCGACAAAGCCTTTGGCACCATCATTGCCGAGCGTATTGTAGACATGATACTCCTGGTACTGGTAGTAGGCCTTACAGCCATACTCCAGTTCGACGCCATGCAGTCCTACCTGGCCGACATCCCTTTTAAACAACTGCTGTTTTACGGAACCATTGCAGGCATATTGTTTTTGGGCTCGGTGCTTTTCTTCATTTACTCAAAACTCGGGTGGGTACAAAAAATAAAGATCCGGATAGGCGGGCTTACGCAGGGTGCGCTGAGCGTTTTCACCATGCCCAACAAATGGCCCTTCCTGCTGCTTTCCCTCTATATTTGGTTCAGCTATGTGCTGATGTTCTACATCACCATCTATGCCCTGCCTGAAACTTCGGGACTTAGCTTTGGCACAGTATTTACGGCTTTCGTTATAGGGAGCATCGTTATAACCTTTACCAATGGCGGTACAGGCTTCTTTCCTTTTGCCATTGCCAAAATACTTTTTGTGTATGGCGTACCCAAATCGGCGGGCGCTGCATTTGGCTGGATTGTATGGACTTCTCAAACGGGACAGATATTGTTTTTAGGCGGATTATCATTTTTGTTGCTTCCCCTTGCATACAGAAAGAAATAATTGTTATCTTGCCTAACTATTTTCTCCAACCCCGTAATGCTATGAAAAACACCATATTAACTTTTATGATGGCTGTATTTCTGCCTGTTTCGGCACAATACAAGATCGAAGAAGTTCCCTCAAAAAAACTCAACTCGAGCCGCGAAATTACCATCCTTACGCCGCCATCCTACGATACTGACAAGAACAGGAAGTATCCTTTGCTTTTCCTTATGGACGGCGACTACCTCCTGGATCCTTTTTCGGGCATTGTTGCGTATACACAGTACTGGAACGACCTGCCCGAAGTCATCATTGTAGCGCTCACCCAGTATAATGCCGAACAGCGCGAATTTGATACGCAGACAGCCGAACAAAACGGACTGCCCTTTGAACAAAGCGAAAGGTTCTTTGAGTTCCTGGCCTATGAGCTGGTGCCGTCACTGGAAAAAAAATACCGCATTGCCCCCTTCAAGATCATCGCCGGGCATAACTTGACAGCGACCTTCATGAACTTTTTCCTATATAAGGAAAAACCGGTATTCAATGCCTATATCAGCATGAGCCCCGAACTGGCCACGGACATGGAGATACACCTGCCGGAACAGCTGGCAAAGCTGCAAACCCCCGTATATTATTACCTGGCTACCGCCGACGGCGACCTGGCAAGCCAGCGCAAGGCCATACAAACACTGGACACCAATATTAAGGCGGTAACCAACCCCAACCTGAAATATTTTTTCGATGACTTTAAGGGCGCTTCCCATTATTCGCTTGTGGCGCATGCCATACCCGCATCATTGTATGATATTTTTTCCTGTTACCAGCCCATATCATCGTCGGAATATCTTGAAAAAATAGTTACGCTCCCTTCAGGCTACGTAAAATACCTTACCGACAAATATGATATCATTGAAAAAGACCTGGGCCTGAAAATCCCTATAAGGCTTAACGATTTTAAGGCCATTGAAGCCGCCATACTGAAAAACGGCGTGTATGATGAACTTCGCGACCTTTCAGACGTGGCCTCAAAACAATACCCGAAAACAACCCTGAGTGACTACTACTCCGGGCTATTTTATGAAAAGACAGGCGACAGTAAAAAAGCCATAAAAGCCTACATGCGCAGCTATAACCTTGAACCCATTGGCGAATACACCACGGATTTCATGCTGGAGCAGGCCGAAAAACTCAAAGAAAGATAAATGTCCAAACTCAAGACTACCTTTTTCTGCCAGAATTGCGGTACGCAGTATTCCAAATGGCAGGGGCAATGCAATGCCTGCAAGCAATGGAATACCATAGTTGAAGAAGTAATACAAAAAGAAGAAAAACAGGCCTGGAAGCCATCGTCAGGCGAAACCAAAAGGGCGCCAAAGCCCCTCAAAATAACAGAGATCGACTCTGCGGCAGAATTGCGCCTGGATACCGGCGACGGTGAGCTGAACCGCGTGCTGGGCGGAGGGCTTGTGCCGGGATCGCTAACCCTGCTGGGCGGCGAGCCGGGCATAGGCAAGAGTACACTGCTGCTGCAAATCTCATTGAAGCTGCCCTACCGCACGCTGTACGTATCGGGTGAGGAAAGCCAGAAGCAGATAAAGATGCGTGCCGAAAGGATTACGCCCGCTGCCGATAACTGCTATGTGCTTACCGAAACCAAAACGCAAAACATCTTTAAGCAGATAGAGGTTTTGGAACCGGAGGTGCTGATCATCGACTCAATACAGACACTGCACACCGACTTCATAGAATCGACCGCGGGGAGCATTTCGCAGATACGCGAAACCACTGCCGAGCTGATAAAATTTGCCAAGGAGACCAATGTGCCCGTTATCCTTATAGGCCACATTACCAAAGACGGCAGCATAGCCGGGCCCAAGATACTGGAACACATGGTAGACACCGTGCTGCAGTTTGAAGGCGACCGCAACCACGTGTACCGCATACTGCGTTCGCTCAAGAACCGTTTTGGCTCTACCGCCGAACTGGGCATTTATGAAATGCTGGGCAGCGGCCTCAGGGAGGTAACCAATCCGTCGGAAATACTCATTTCGCACAAGGATGAAGAAATGAGCGGCACCGCCATAGCCACCACCATGGAAGGCATGCGCCCGCTGATGGTAGAGATACAGGCGCTGGTAAGCTCGGCAGTATATGGCACACCGCAGCGCAGCACTACAGGCTACAATGCCAAACGGCTCAATATGGTGCTGGCTGTACTCGAAAAAAGGGCGGGTTTCAGGCTGGGTGCCAAAGACGTATTCCTCAACATCACAGGCGGCATCAATGTGGATGACCCGGCGATAGACCTTGCCGTAGTAGCCGCGATACTGTCTTCTAATGAGGATATTCCGGTGAGCAAAGGCTACTGCTTTGCGGGCGAAATAGGGCTTTCCGGCGAAATACGGCCCGTAAACCGCGTAGACCAGCGCATACTGGAAGCGGAAAAGTTAGGATTTTCCACTATTTTTGTATCTAAGTACAATAAGATCTCATTAAAAAACACCCTGATCGAAATAAAACTGGTAGCCAAGATTGAAGATGTAGCGGGCTATCTTTTCGGTTAGGAAATCACAACCCTGATGCGTAAAAGAAGAATAAAAAAAATAGCCTTCTTACTTTTAAAAATAGTTGCGGTACTGCTCATCATTGGCACCATCTGCTTTTTTGCTTTCCGGAACATGCTGCTTGAAAAAGCCATAGCCAAAGTTGCCGGCAAGATGGAGCGCGAATACAACAGCCGCTTTACCGTGGGCGAAGCAGCCTTTAAGGGCTTTTCGGGCATTGAGATGAAAGAGATCGCCCTGGTGCCCAACAATGCCGACACCCTGCTGCATGTACAGGAAATAAAAACATCGGTAAATTACCTGAAGCTGCTTACAGGCGATGTGCAGCTGGGCACGCTGAAAATGCAGAACGGCTACATACAGCTGGTACGGAACAAAAAAGGCAAAAACTTTGATGCCTTCCTGAAAAGGAAAAAAGACAAACAGGAAGATGACGGCCCGAAAGAAACCAACTATGCCGAACGGGCCTACAACATACTGAACACTGCCCTGAACCTGGTACCTACCGACATGAGGCTGGACAACCTTACCCTGCGCCTGGACGACATGGGCCGTAAGGTAAGCCTCAACCTGCAACAGATGCGCCTTGCCGACGAACAGCTCGAATCGACCATCGGCGTAAAGGCAGACAGCATAAGCCAGACCTGGAAAGTGAAAGGCATGGCCGACCCGAGGGGCAAGCAGGCCGATTTGAAATTCTTCAATTCCGATTCTTCCCGCATCAGGGTCCCTTACATTTACGAAAGGTTCGGCCTGAAATCAGGTTTTGATTCCATCCACCTGAATGTGGAGAACATCGACATGGATGGTGGTGAGCTCCATGTGGACGGATTTGCCTCCATAGGCAACTTTATGGTAAACAATCCGCGGATAGCCAGAAAAGACGTGGTTATCGACAAGGCCCGCTTTGATTACCATTTTCTTTTCGGCCCCGATTTCATGGCTGTAGACAGTACCTCGACCGTACAGTTGAACCATATAAAATTCAATCCCTATGCCCGCTACAGCGTGGCGGAAGACACTATATACGAACTGAAGGTAAAGCTGCCGAAAACCACGGCGCAGGACTTTATCAACTCGCTGCCCACAGGTCTGTTTACCAATTTTGAAGGCATGGAGGCCGAAGGGACCTTTAGCTACGACCTGGAATTCAAATACAACAAGAACAAGCCCGGCGCACTCATATTTGACAGCAACCTGAAAAAGGATGGGCTTAAGATCACCAAATACGGCGCCGCCGACCTGGCCAAGCTCAACACGCCTTTTACCTACCGTGCGATAGACAACGGCAGGGCCCAGCGCCCGATAGTCGTGGGGCCTTCCAACCCGTTCTTTACACCGCTGGAGGAAGTTTCGCCTTATGTGATAAATGCGGTATTAACCAGCGAAGACCCATCCTACTACAGGCACAAGGGCTTTATTACAGAAGCTTTCCGCCAGTCCATCATCAAGAACCTCAAAACCCGCGAGTTTACCCGGGGTGCCAGCACCATAAGCATGCAACTGGTGAAAAACGTGTTCCTTACGCGCGAAAAGACCCTTTCGCGCAAGCTGGAAGAGATACTGCTGGTTTACATATTGGAAAACAACGCCATAGCCGGCAAATCGCGCATGCTGGAAGTTTACTTTAATGTTATTGAGTGGGGGCCGGACGTGTATGGCATTGGCGAGGCAGCCAATTATTACTTCAACAAGCACCCATCGCAGCTATCGCTCGACGAATCGGTATTCCTGGCGAGCATCGTGCCGAGGCCCAAGGCCTTCATGTGGCAGTTTGACGGTGCCGGCCAGCTGAAACCGTATGCCGTAAAGCACAATAAGTTCATAAAGGACCTGATGCTGCGCCGGGGCCTCCTGGTTCCCGAAGACACCATCGCCCAACATGGCGATGTACAGGTAACAGGAAGGGGGAGGTCGCGATTGAGGATTACCGAACTGCCTGAATTTGTTGGTGATTCAATGGAACTGGATGAGTTTTTCTTCAATTTGTCGAAATCGGCTTTTTAATTTTAAGTCCCTTTTGAACATAATGTAATCCGTGTCAAAAATTAACACACCCCGTCCCAACCTTCACCGCCAAAAACTGCTCCTACCAATAAATACTTCATTTTATGAAAAAGATACTTTTATTGTGCCTGCTCACCTGCGGCATGGCATTTGCCCAAAAGCCGGTATTCACTACGGCAAAGGCCGTTGCAGCCACGGTGTACTTTAACGGTGCCGAGCTATCGCAGACGGCAACCGTAAACCTGCCTGCCGGGAGCAGCGAGATTGTGGTTAAGAATGTAGCCGATTACCTCAACGAAAATACCGTGCGCATAGGAGCGCCATCCGGACTCACGGTGCTCTCGGTACAATTTACCCGCGACTATATTTCGGAATACGAGCCGGATGAGACTTCGCCTGCCATGAAAAGGGTACGCGACAGCATTACGCTTGTGCAGAAAGACCTTGAGCGCACCACTACCGCCAAGGCCCAGGAAATGAAAGTCATTGAGCTGCTCGACAAGAACACCCAGGTGGGCGGGCAGCAGTCGGGCCTTAGCGTTGCCGAGCTGATGAAACTGGCCGACTACTACAAAGCCAAGCGCACCGAAACGGCCACGGCCATCAACGCATTGGTCGAAAAAGAAAAGAAACTGAACGAGCTGTTGGCAAAACTCAACCGCCGCCTTGAAACCAACACGCAGGCAAAAGAAAACATTTCCAACGGAAAGCTGGTATTGCAGGTAATGAACGAGGTGGCCGGCAACGTGCCGCTTACCATAGACTACCTGGCGCAAAACGCCGGATGGACCGTTTTTTATGACCTTAGGGCTGATAATATTTCGCAGCCGATCAACCTGGTATATAAAGCGCAGGTGGTACAGCAAACGGGCCTCGACTGGAAGAAAGTAAAGCTCACCCTTTCCAGCGGGATGCCGAACCAGAATAACGTGGCACCGGGGCTAAACCCATGGTTTTTACAGACTTTACAGATGAGGGAAAGAGCTAATTCGGGATATATAAACACCTTACAAGGACAAGTCCCTGGAATAGCTATAACCACTGGATATGGTGAACCTAATGGTGATGTTGTAATGAAAGAGAAAGCCGAATACAGAAGTGTTGGAGCAAATGCTAATGAAAACCAGCTCAACGTCTCCTTCGACATTGCCATTCCTTACGACATTCTTTCAAACGGCAAAAGGCATAGCGTAACCCTAAACGAAATCAAGCTCCCTGCATCCTATAAACACCTTACCGTACCTAAAGTGGACAAGGAAGCCTACCTGCTTGCCGAGATAACCGACTATTCCAAATACAACCTGCTGAAGGGTGAGGCCAACATCATATTTGAAGGGATGTATGCCGGGAAGACGTATATCGACCCGTTGCAGACTACCGATACCCTGAGCCTGAGCATGGGCAGGGACAAAAAGATCTCTGTGGAAAGGGTGAAGGTGATCGAGAAGTCGGGCAGCAAGTTCCTTTCATCCAAAAAAGAGCAGACGTTTACCTACGATATCATTGTGCGCAATAACAAAAAAGAGGCCGCCAACATTACCGTAAAAGACCAGTACCCTATAAGCACGCTGGAAAACCTTGAGGTGGAACTGCTGGAAAGCAGCGGCGCCGAAGTCGCCAAAGAAACCGGCATGCTGCAATGGCAGATGAAGCTGAAACCGGGCGAGACTAAAAAGGTACGCCTGAGCTACCGCGTGCGGCACCCGAAGAACATTGCTGTAGGAAATCTCTAATGTTTTGTTAAGCAGTAAGTTGTATTGTGTTATAATCCGTAACTTTATGGAAGATAACACAATACAACTTAGCTATGAAATTAAATCTACTTTTTGCCGCACTGGCACTCTCCGGATCCCTGGCGGCGCAGGATATCGACCTTGAACTATACCGTACGGGTTTTGAAGCCCCAACCGACATTGCCTTTGACCCCGATGGACGGATGTATATCGTGGAGCAGGGCGGCTACATACGGCTCATGGCCGACAACGATGGCGACGACGACCCGGACCTGAATACATTCCTTAACATCTCGGGGCTGGTGGATACCGAATCGAATGAGGGAGGGCTGTTGGGCCTGGCATTTCACCCCGACTATGAAACCAACGGATATTTTTACCTTAACTATACCAATACTTCAGGCAATACGGTGATTGCCCGCTACAGCGTTAGCAGCAGCGAGAACCAGGCCGACGCAGGCAGCGCCTCAATAGTGCTCACCGTAGACCAGCCTTATGCCAACCACAACGGCGGCTGCCTCAAATTTGGCCCGGACGGCTACCTGTACATCGGCATGGGTGATGGCGGCAGTGGTGGCGACCCTCAAAACAGGGCGCAAAATATTAACACGCTGCTGGGCAAAATGCTGCGCATAGACGTAGATAATGGTATGCCTTATTCCAGCCCCGCAGGAAACCCTTATCTGGGTGTGGCGGGAGCAGATGAAATATGGGCAATAGGGCTGCGCAACCCATGGAAGTTTTCCTTTAACAGGATAAATGGAGAATTATGGATAGCCGACGTAGGACAGGAAGTACGCGAGGAAATCAACTCTGCGGCGCAGGGAGCAGCCGGGCTCAATTATGGTTGGAGGTGCTATGAAGGCCTTGCTGAGTATGATATGTCCGAGTGCAGTGGCATAACCGGCTTTACCCAACCTGTTGCCCAGTATACGCATAACGGTACGGGAGGCTGTTCCATAACCGGCGGATATGTGTATACCGGTTCAGAATTTCCGTTGCTTTTGGGCAAATATGTGTTTGCCGACTTCTGCAATAACCGTATAGGCGTGCTGGACAGCAGCAACACCATTACCTGGAGCACCACATTTGGCGGCAATAATTTCACAACTTTTGGCGAAAGCCCCGATGGCGACCTGTATGTTGCGGGAAGGACCAGCGGCACGGTATATAAGATCATTGATGCATCAGCAGCGGGCAGGGAAAGTTTTGCAGGAGGGTCATTTGCTGTTTACCCTAACCCGGCAGCCGACCTGGTTTTTGTGGAGCTTAATGACATTGACAACCCGGTAGCGATGAGCATTCTGGACATAAGGGGAAAAGTAGTACTTGAACAGGACCTGGCACCGGGCGAATCGCGCATTGACACTGCGTCTTTAGGTACAGGCATGTACCTTATGAGGTTGGAATCGTCGGGCATGGTAAAACACCATAAGCTGGTAGTGAAATAAGTTAGCCCAGCCTTAACATCCTGCCAAAAACGAAGCAATCTTTCCATGTCACTATAATGGAAAGATTGCTTCGTTTTTTTTAAATAACCGAACAGGACTATTACAGGTGCTCCTCGCCTTTCTCGGCAAGCTTGCGCTCCAGCTCCTTTTGGAATTCCTCCATTACAGGGCGAACGGTGCTTTCGGGAAGATCGGCAATGCGTATGTACATTAACCCGTCTACTGAGTTATTGAACAGCGGGTCCACATTAAAGGCGATAACCCTTGCGTTCTGCTTGATGTACTTTTTAATGAGCACCGGCAGGCGCAGGTTGCCCGGCTCCACTTCCTCGATGAACTTGTCGAACTTGTTAAGGTCGGCTTCCGCTTCCTCAAAAACAAAATCCTTATCAGCATCCTTCAGCTTTACCTTGTATTCCTTTTTAGGGTGTACGTATTGTGCTATGTATGGGTCGTAGTAATGCGATTTCATAAACTCAATCATGAGCGACTTGGAGAAGTCTGAGAACTGGTTGCTAATGCTTACCCCGCCGATAAGGAACTTGTGCTCCGGATAACGCAGGGTGGTGTGCACAACGCCCTTCCATAGCAGGAACAGCGGCATTGGCTTTTGCTGGTAGGATTTTATGATAAAGGCCCGCCCCATTTCGATAGACTTGCTCATCATGTCATACAGTTCCGGCTCAAAGCGGAACAGGTCGTGCATGTAGAACCCGTCAATGCCATATTTTTTATAGATATCACACCCAAGCCCCATGCGGTAGGCACCCGCAATGCATTGGGCCTGCTCATCCCACAGGAACATGTGGTGGTAATATTTGTCGTAGCGGTCCAGGTCCAGCGACTCATTGGTACCCTCACCCACTTCACGGAAAGTGATTTCTCGAAGGCGGCCCAGCTCATGCAGGATGTTGGGTATCTTGTCTGCCGAAACAAAAAACACCTCATAGTTCTTGCTTTGCAGCAGGCGGTAGTCACCCTTACGCAGGAAAGCAATCTCGTTTAATATCTTGTCGAGGTTTGCAGGCCCGGCTATCTCCTTCGGGCTCCTTTGTATCTTGAGGTTCAGGTTGGATGTATCGATAAGTTTACTGTCTTTCTTTTCAAACGGGTTGGCCAGCATGTAGGTCTTCCTGCGCAGGAATTCCGAATAGGCTTCCAGCCCTTCATGCTCATTTTGTTCTGCTACAGAAATTGGCTTGCCTATGCGTACTTTGATCACACGGTCCTTTTGCGTAAGCAGCTCCGACGGCAGCTTGGCTGTACGCAGCGTATCGCTCAGTTGCGACAGGAAGTAAAATAGTTTGCTGTTTTTGGCATGGAAATAAATGGGCACTACGGGTACGTTGGCTTTTTTGATCAGCTTTAGGGCACCTTCCTCCCAGGGTTTGTCAACTACCAGCTTTCCATCCTTATAAGTAGACACCTCGCCCGCCGGGAAAATGCCCAGTGGCTTACCGTCGCTCAGGTGGCGCAGCGCATCCTTAATGCCTGATACGCTCGATTTGGCATCCTTGTGGTTTTCAAAAGGGTTCACCGGCATCACGTACGGTTTTAGCGGCTCGATGCGGTGCAGCAGGAAATTGGCAATGATCTTGAAGTTGGGTTCTTTCTCGACCATCAGCTTCAGCAGCAAAATGCCGTCTATCCCTCCAAGCGGATGGTTGGATATCGTAATATAGGCCCCGCTTTTTGGCAATCGCTTGAGGTCTTCTTCCGGTATTTCAAATTTTATCTGAAACTCGTCAAGAATGGCGTTCAGGAACTCAAGATCGCTAAGATGCTTGTTCCTGTCATATATCTTATTCATGGTCGAGATTTTCAGGACCTTCATCAGTAACCAGCCTGAGAAAGTGCCTAAAAACCCGTATTTGTCAGTCTTTATTGCTTTTGCAACTTCTTTGGCTGTAACTAGGCTCATTCTGCATTGGTGTTTCGCACGAAAAACAAAGATAGTAAATCTGATGAAACGTTATGGTTGGATTAATTTTTAATTTAACCTCAATAAATATGCCGTTCATAAGTTCATTAAATGAATCTTTAAGAAAAGTTTCACACTTTATTTTTTTAATTATTTTTGAAAATCAAACACAATTTAATGAAAATCATTTCCTACAACGTAAATGGCATCCGGGCAGCCTTCAACAAAGGCTTCATCGAATGGCTGCAACAGGCAAACCCCGACATCATTTGCCTGCAGGAAACCAAAGCAACTGTTGACCAGGTGGCGGTACACGAAATCGAGGCAGCAGGCTACCCCTACCATTACTGGTTCTCTGCACAAAAAAAAGGCTACAGCGGCGTGGCAATACTATCCAAACACAAGCCTAATAACGTGGTATATGGCACGGGAATTGAGCACATGGATTTTGAAGGCCGCAACATCAGGCTGGATTTTGAAGAATTTTCGGTGATGAGCCTGTACCTGCCATCGGGAACGAATGTGGAAAGGCATGAGTACAAATTCCGATACATGGACGAGTTTCACCAGTATATCACAGACCTGCGCAACGAGATACCCAACCTCATCATCTGCGGCGATTATAATATCTGCCACGAGAAGATTGACATACACGACCCGGTGCGCAACGCAAAGGTTTCGGGATTCCTGCCCAACGAAAGAGCCTGGCTGGGAGGCTTTATGGAAAGCGGTTTCATAGACAGCTTCCGCCATTTCAATAAGGAACCCCATAACTACACCTGGTGGAGCAACTTTGGCAATGCACGCGCCAACAACAAAGGGTGGCGCATTGACTATGCCCTGGTGAGCGAGCCATTGCGCGAAAGGCTCACCCGTGCCCTAATATTGCCTGAGGCGAGGCACAGCGACCACTGCCCCATACTGGTAGAATTTGAATAACGATCAATACAATAAAGCCGGTGGAGGGCCGGATAACCACTAAAACAAATACAAATGATACTAAGAAGAATTTCCGTAGGGTTGCTGCTTGTAGCACTGACAACTTCCTGCGTTTCCAAGAAAGTGTATACCGACCTGGAGAACAAGTATGCCGACCTGAAGAAGGAAAACCGCGAGATGGCCGACCAAAACACCAAGCTTGAAAAAGAACGCAACGAGCTGGACCTGAAATCGAAAGACCTGCAGGCACAGCTGGACAAGATGAAGGCTGACCGTGATAAGCTGGCTGCCGACTATGCCGCATCGCAATCAAGCCTGAATACCCTGAAATCGTCTTATGCCGCACTGGAAAAAAACAGTGGCGACGCGCTGGACAGCAACATGAAAAAGAACCGTGAACTACTCGCACAGCTTGAGGCAAAGGAAAAAGCGCTGGCCGCCGAACAGGAAAGGCTAAACAAGCTGAAAACCGAACTGCAGGAGCGCTCGCAGCGCGTGAATGAGCTGGAAAGCATGATGGCGGCACAGGAAGCGGGGCTTAAAAAGCTTAAAGAAACGCTTTCAAGGGCACTGAACAGCTTTGAAGGCAAAGGCCTGACCGTGGAGATGAAGAATGGAAAGGTATATGTTTCGATGGAAAATAAATTGCTGTTCGGTTCCGGAAGCTGGGTAGTAGGCGCCGAAGGTAAAAAAGCAGTTGTCGAGGTAGCCAAAGTACTTGCGGCCAACCCTGAAATATCGGTACTCATTGAGGGCCATACCGACAATGTTCCGTACCAGGGAAGCGGCCAGATTACCGATAACTGGGACCTTTCTACCAAGCGTGCCACGGCCATCGTGAACATCATCCGTGAGAACAAGGGCGTGAACCCGCAAAACCTGACTGCTGCCGGAAGGGGCGAATTTGCCCCGATAGCAGGCAATGATACTGCTGAAGGCAAATCGAAAAACCGCAGGATCGAGATCATCCTGACGCCAAAATTAGATGAAATATCAAAAATGCTGAACGAGATTTAATCATCAGCATTCATAGATAAGCAAAGGCCGGAGTGATTTCCGGCCTTTTTTATGTTATTACAGAAAAGCACTAATTACTCAATCCCCTTCACCCACGAAGCCAAAAGCGCTATGCCGATTCCGAACACGCCTATAATAGCAAAAGAGGTACGAAGGCTTGTGGCTTCGGCTACATGGCCTATTATGGGCGGGCCAAGCATGAAACCCAAAAAGCTTACACTGGACACGGTTTGCAATGCAATGCTGGGGGCAATGTTCGGGCGGTTGCCCGCAACGCTGAAGATAATGGGTATAATGGTAGAGACACCCAACCCCACTAACATAAACGAAAGGGTGGCCGGCACCAGGTAAGGGAATGCGACCGCGCTGTACAGCCCTACCGACACCATGCAGCCTGCAACCTGCAATATTCTTTTGCGTCCGTATTTTGCAATGATGATGTCGCCCGAAAAGCGGCCTATTGCCATAAAGGCCATGAATGAGGCATACCCGAGTCCGCTAAGGGCTCCTTCGGCATGAACGACCTTACGGAAATACACCCCGCTCCAGTCGAACATGATGCCCTCGCTGAGCATACAGCAGAATGACATGATGCCCAGCCAAAGCAGGACGGTATCTGGCTTGGAGAAGCGCCTGCGTTTTTCTTTGGGCTTATCCGGCCTTTTGGCTTTTACAAGATACCTGTAGTTGAAAAAAACTACTGCCCATATGGCTACCGCCACAACAATAAAATGCAGGTACGGCCCGGCGTGCAGGCTTTTCATCCCGATGCCGATAAGCGCACCTGTAAAACCGGCCAGGCTCCATGCGCCGTGAAACGATGACATCACTGCCCTGCGGAACAGCCCTTCGGTATAAATTCCCTGGGTATTGACAGAAATATTGGTAAGGTTACTGAAGATCCCGAAAAAGAAAAGCGCCACCATAAGCTGCCATTGCTCCTGTGCAAAACCCAACCCTATGAGCCCGCAGACGTAAAAACAAAGGCCTATGACAACCGTACGGTGGCTGCCGTATTTCAAAGCCAGCCCACCTGAAAAAGGCATCATGCAAAGCTGTCCTGTGGGGATGGCAAACAATATTGTCCCCAAATCGCCCTCGGAGAGGCGCAGGTAGGCCTGAATGTCGGGGATGCGGCTTACCCATGTGGCAAAGTTGAGCCCCATGGCAAAATAGAACAGTGTTACGGCCCACCTGACGCGTTTCAGGTAGGATGCCTTCATATCCTTATAAGCCTTCTTTAATCGTTTGGAAGGTTCATCGGCAACAATCAGCTCTTGTTCCATTGGAATGCTTTTACCGAATAAAAGTAAAGAATTAACTAAAACAGGGTGTATACTATTTTGTCAAAATTGTATTCAGGCAGCAGAACCTCCTTATGGGAACTTCACCGGAATGCCTTATCCGCCATGGAAATTTCCAAACTTTACTTCTTCAAAAATCCCTTTAGCGGGGTTATAAACCTGTCATAGGCCTCAATGTGTGGCAGGTGGCCCACATTGTCAAGTTCAACAAGGGTGGCATCTTTTATCTTTTTTTGGGTTTCGCGCCCCAGGACCGGATAGTTGCCCAGCTTTTCCTGCGCTTCCTCAGGAGCCTTATTTTTGCCCAATGCGGTACGGTCGCGCTGACCTATGATGAGCAGCACCGGCATCTTTAAATTCTCAAATTCGTACACTACCGGCTGGGTGAATATCATATCATAGGCCAATGCCGAGGTTTTGGCTATCACAGCATACTCCTTATTTATGGTCCACCCCGCTACAGGCAGCAGCCATTTGTCATATTCAGGCTTCCACTTGTTATCGTAATAAAATTGCATCTGGTAGTCCTTCATCTTTTTGTAATCCTGCTTCAGCTCACCGGCATACCAGTCGTCTACGCTTTGATACGGGACAATGGTTTTCCAGTCTTCCAGCCCGATGGGGTTTTCGAGGATGAGCTTTTCGGTTATATCAGGGTACATCAAAGCAAAGCGGGTAGCGAGCATCCCACCCATAGAATGTCCAAGGACATACACTTTCGCAACCTTTAGATTATCCAAAAGGGCTTTGGTATTTTGTGCCAGCAGCTGAAAGGTAAACTGGATAGTAGTGGGCTTAGAAGACTTCCCGAAACCGATCTGGTCGGGCATGATGACGCGGTATCCGTCTTTCGCCAGGTCGTTGGCCGTCTGCTCCCAATACATAGCCGGAAAATTCTTGCCATGGAGGAGGAGCACCGTTTTACCGTTAGGTTTTTGCGGCTGCAGATCCATATAAGCCATTACGAGATCTTCCCCCTGTATCCTGAGCGGGAACTCTTTTACGGGAAATGGGTAAGCGATGTTTTCCATCTGCAAACCGGTAGGCTGGAGTGGTTTTTCCTGGGCAGTGGCAAAGGTTACAAAAGCGAACAGGATGATCAGGTATTTCATAGTACGCATGGTTATAATGGAAAATCTTGAGTTTGGCTAAACGATAAACAAATCAACGCAACAACCCTTTTACCAGGCGCTTTCCTGCGTCAGCAGCTCAATTTCATGGGCAGTGATGGGCAGGTCAGGCGCTTTCATAATGCTCTCGAGCTGCTCAATCGTTGTGGCGCTTACTATGGGTGCGGTAACCGACGGCCTGTGGATGAGCCACGCCAGGGCTGCTGTGGCCGGCGTGGTGTTTAGCGTTTTCGCTACTTCATCGAGGGCCGCCAATATTTTGAAGCCGCGGTCGTCGAGGTATTTTTCAACGCCGCCACCGCGCGGGCTTTTGCCAAGGTCGTCTTTAGAGCGATATTTCCCGGTAAGGAAGCCACTGGCGAGGGAATAATAATTCAGCACACCGAGGTTATTGCCCAGGCACACCGGTTCGGGTCCGTCCTCAAAAGCAGCCCTTTCGTACAGGTTGTAATGCGGCTGGAACGTTTCATATAACGGCAATCCATGCTGTTGGGCAGTTTGCAGTGCCTCTTTAAGCCTGTCCGCAGTAAGGTTAGAGGCGCCAATGTGGCGCACTTTGCCGGATTTAATCAAATCAGCGTAGGCATCGAGCGTTTCCTCAAATGGGGTTGTGGGGTCGTCCCAATGGGACTGGTACAGGTCGATATAGTCTGTCTGCAATCTCTTCAGGGAAGCATCCACGGCCTTCATGATGTATTTTTTTGACAGATCAACCTTGCCCTGCCCCATGTCGCTTCCCACTTTGGTAGCGATGATCACGTCCTTGCGGTTGCCGCGCTTCTTCATCCAGTTGCCAAGTATGGCTTCCGATTCGCCTCCTTGGTTGCCGGGCTTCCATCGCGAATACACATCGGCAGTATCTATAAAATTGAATCCCCTGCCGGTAAAGGCATCGAGCAGCTCAAAAGATTTTTTCTCATCTATCGTCCAGCCGAATACATTGCCCCCAAAGGTGATGGGATATACATGCAGGCCGGTGTTGCCTAATTGTCTTTTTTCCATGATTACTTCCTGAAGTGTTATTTAAGATTTAGCCACATAGGCACATAGTTTTTATTTCCTATAATCAAGGCCTTATTTAGCATCACAGAGTGAAGCGTCGCTTCAACTATGTGGAATTATATTTTCGCCACAAATGGCCAAGACTATGAACCCTATGTATCTATGTGGTAAAATGGTTATTCTTTCAACTCTATTACTTTTCGCTCTTTGCTGCTTTGCTGCGCTGCATTGATTATCTTCATGACCCTGATGCCGTCATCGGCGGTAACGGGTTCTTTTGTATTTTCCGTGATGGATTTATGTAGTCCGTCAAACAGGCTGTAATAATTGCCCTGTTGTGTCGGGATATTTTTGCGCAAAACTTCACCATTCTTCTCACAGTGGAGCAACCCGCACTTGTCTTCGGGTTCTGTACCCCAGTCGGCCAGGTTGGGCTTGTGCCCGGTTTTCAAAACATCTTCCTGAATGTCGCCACGCTGCTTCAGGAACGAGCCTTTACGTCCGTGCAGCGCATAGGCCGGTACACCTTCGCGTACAAAGAAGCCCGCATGCAGCTTAACCCTTTTATCGGGGTAATACAGAAGTATGCTAAAATCATCATCCACAATTGAGTTTTCCCGCAACTGCCGTATGTCGGCAAAAACTGCATCGGGGAAACCAAATAGATAAACCGCCTGGTCAATAAGGTGCGGACCAAGGTCGAGCAGTACGCCCGCACCCGGATTGGCACTTTCCTTCCATGCTTTTGGGCTGAGGACAGGGTTATAACGGTCGAAGCGGAATTCGGCCTCCACAATGTCGCCCAACAGATTTTCGTCGAGCACCTGCTTTACGGTTTTCAGGTCGCTGTCCCAACGGCGGTTCTGGAATACGGCCAGCTTCAGGCCTTTTTCTTTCGCTAAGGCACTCAACTCTTCGGCTTCTGCCACGGTGGTGGTGAACGCTTTTTCTACCAGGGCGTGCTTTCCTGCTTCCAGTACTTTTTTGGCATATTCAAAATGGGTATCCACAGGCGTGTTGACAATGACCAGTTCAACATCATCGGCCAGTAGCTCCTCCAGCGAGGCATAGCTTTTCACGTTGGGGTAATCCTGTTGTATGAGTTTTTTGCTGCGTTCCCACGAGCCGGTAAGCTCAAACCCGGGATGCATTTCGAGGAACGGGGCATGGAATACCTTGCCCGACATTCCGTAAGAGAGTAGTGCTGTTTTTATCATAGGCCTCAACCCTAACCCCTCTCCAAAGGAGAGGGGAATAGGACGTTTTCAAATTAATATTTATCGTTAGTCTTCCAGTTGTGCACGTTCGTACTGCTTTGGCCAAATGACATCGGCATGGAGCTCGTGGGCAAAGGTAAGGGCAATATTGGGATCACGCAGGGCTTCGCGGGCAAAGAATACCAGGTCGGCTTTCCCTTCCTTAATAATGTCTTCGGCCTGTTGCGCGTCGGTGATCAGGCCAACGGCACCGGTGCAAATTTGAGCTTCCCTTTTTACCCTTTCGGCTATTGGAACCTGGTAGTTGGGGCCAACAGGTATTTTTTGGTACGACACCGCCCCACCTGACGAACAGTCTATGATATCCACGCCTTTATCCTTCAATAACTTTGCGAGCGCTACAGTTTCATCTTCATTCCAGCCGCCGTCAGCCCAATCGGTCCCGGACACTCTTACAAATAAAGGCAGGTCGTTCGGCCATTCCGTATTTACGGCATCCACAACTTCCAAAAGCAGGCGGGTCCGGTTTTCAAAACTACCACCATATTCATCGGTACGTTTGTTGATCAGCGGTGAGAGGAACTGGTGCAGCAGGTAGCCGTGCGCACCGTGTATCTCGAGCACTTTGTAACCCGCTTCGAGGGCGCGTTTGGTGGCGGCTTTAAAATCGGCAATAACTTTACGGATGGCCTCTGCATCCATTTCGACAGGCGGCAGCGCTTCATTCTCATGATACGGTATTGGGCTTGGTGCCACCGTACGCCAGCCATTCTCGTCCAGGGTCAGTTTGCGGTTACCCTGCCATGGCGCGGTGATGCTCGCCTTTCTCCCCGCATGCGCCAGTTGTATTCCGGGAAATGCATTTTGCGAAAGGATGAAAGCTGTTATCTGTTTGTATTTTTCAACATGCCCGTCGCTCCAAATACCGAGGTCTTGTGGGGATATCCGTCCCTCCGGCGACACGGCAGTTGCTTCCTGAATAATAAGCCCCGCACCCCCGATGGCCCTCGCCCCCAGGTGTACCAGGTGCCAGTCGTTAGCAAACCCATCCTCCGCTGAATATTGGCACATGGGCGAAATGACAATGCGGTTCTTGAGTATAATACTTTTTATCTGGAGCAGTGAAAAGAGTGATGGAGCCATGGTGTACTTTTTTTTAATGCAGTCGATACCAATCCGAAAGCAATTCTTACGGATTTTGGATCTGCCACGTAAATTTACCCCGTAAAATCGAAACCAAAAAACCATGGCGGCGATTATTAACAAACATTTAAACGCATACGGAAATTAAATCGATGTAAGTAATCAGAAAACACTATTTTTGTGCGTTTACAGATAACTAAAATAAAAGAATGGATATAGTTGTAAAGGTTGGCCAAATGCTGCTCATGCTGTCGATTTTGGTCATACTGCATGAATTTGGGCACTACATAACCGCGAAATGGTTTAAGGTAAGGGTAGAAAAGTTTTACCTTTTCATGGATGCGGGCTTTTCGCTGGTAAAAAAGAAAATAGGTGAAACGGAATGGGGCATCGGGTGGCTGCCACTGGGCGGATACGTGAAGCTTTCGGGCATGATCGACGAGAGCATGGACACCGAACAGATGAAAAGCGAGCCACAGCCGTGGGAATTCCGCGCCAAGCCGGCCTGGCAAAGGCTTATCATCATGCTGGGAGGCATCATTGTGAATGTATTGCTGGCATGGCTGATTTTTACCATAGTATACAGCACCTATGGCAAAACATATGCTTCAACGGAAAAGATACAAAATGTCGGACTCGTGTTTGGAGAAACCGGGCAGAAAGTTGGTTTTCGCGATGGCGACAAGATTGTAAGTGTCGACGGCAAGTACCAGGAACGCTTTGACAGGCTTGTTTTAGACATTCTGTTGGGTGATACGATAAAAGTTCAGCGCGAGGGCAAAGTGGAGACCCTTGTGCTTACCGATGAAGACAAGAAGGAGATACTTGACAAAGAAGGCCGCGATTTCATTCACTATAAGGTAAACAGTACCATAATAGATTCTGTAAATCTTAACTCAAATGCCGAAAAAGCAGGGCTCAGGAAAGGTGACATTATTGTTGGCGTAAATAATGAGAAGCTGCGTTACATGAGGCAGGCAGCCGAACTGGCGTACAAAAACAAGAATGGCAAAGTCACTCTAAATATCCTACGTGATAATCAGCCTGTAAAACTTATGGTGAATGTCGACGAAAACGGTACGATGGGTTATACGCAGAGGTTAAGGGACAGTATCAGCCTGACAACAACAGAGCATTACAACTTCTTTTCGGCCATGCCGAAAGCGGTGGAAGAATCTTATGCCCTGGTAGTATATAACATCAAGCAGTTTAAACTGATCCTGCGCCCTTCTACAGGAGCCTACAAGCACGTAAAAAGCGTAGTGGGCATTGCCTCGGCACTGCCGTCAGAATGGGACTGGGAATTCTTCTGGAAGTTTACAGCGCTGTTCTCGATAGGGCTTGCCTTTATGAACCTGCTGCCAATACCCGGGCTGGACGGTGGGCATGCATTGTTTACCATCGCCGAAATGATTACCGGACGCAGGCTGGGTGATAAGGCAGCCGGAACGGTGCAAACCGTGGGTATGATTATCCTGCTAAGCCTCATGGTATTAACCTTCGGTAAGGATATATATCAGCTTATCTTTAAGTAAACGCTAAAAAATTCTTTTAAATTTTTCGCCAATTTATTTGCGAAAACTAAAAATCGTTATATATTTGCACCGCAATAAAGGCAACGCTTTTACGGCAAACGTTCAGAAATATCGGTATAACCAGAACAATATACAGTTTCCTCCTTAGCTCAGCTGGTTAGAGCATCTGACTGTTAATCAGAGGGTCCTTGGTTCGAGCCCAAGAGGGGGAGCTACTGAAGAAGAAGCCTTTACAGCAATGTAAGGGCTTTTTTGTTTTATGTGGGTAAAACAGAGGTAAAACAAATCATGATTTTCTTTAATTTTGATTATGAAACTTTACCAAGACAGTACCAAATATAAACCTCTACAATTTTTTGAAACCTTCCTAACAAAGGAATGTTTGCATAAATATGAATCCTCTTTCTATGATTATTCTATAAATCCTTCACAAGTATCATCTAAGATTGGAGGGTATATTGAATACAGCGTAAGTGAATATATAGAAGGAGATAATCCTTTACGGAAAGTGTATTTTAAAGACCAGCTCAACACCTTACTTACCAATAACGTTATATTAACCTGTAAGCTACTTGAAGAAAGGGAAAGTGAAATACAATATCAGAATAGTAAGGCTGATTTATTTATAAATAAACAACTTAATGTCTTAGTAAAAATAAAGAAAGAGGTTAATTCTATTCCAAATCATAAAATTATTATATTAAAGCATCTTAAGACAATAGGGCTATGTCTCAACAAATTACTTGTTAACACCAATTTCCCTATCAAAAGACCTGCTAAACAATTATCAACATCCTCCTATTTTGGCACAAAGGTTAGTGGGAAAGTTTTGGGAAGTCTGTATTATGCTTCAGTAACTTTAAACATAATTGATTCGGATATAGTAACAAAGGATGAGTTTTTAGATGTATTTATTTCTCCAAACCCGAAAGAAGAAAATAGAAAAATCATATTCAACAGGGATAATAGAAGCATCATGTTTTATTTAAATGCTATTGAGCCTTTATTCAGTAACCTATCTGCTTCACGTATAAGTGCCAGTCAAGCATTTTACAATAAGTCTATGAAACTACTTAATCAAAATGATATTAATAAAGCAAATCATTATCTAAGGCATAATAATATAGGTAAATATTCTGAAATAACAGAAGCAGTAAAACCCTTCCTCTCCAAAATTTAATAACCTTACACTTTATATTACACTACATCTTACACCCGCATTACACTTTAAAATAAAAGCCTTTTTTATATCTTAATCTTGCACCTCTAATCGAATAGTTGGTGCACCCCTATTCATAAATATAAAACGATGAATAGTATTGAGAAAAAGCTTTTAGATATTGAAGCTTTAGTAAAAAAGCAGTACGTGTTAAGCAAGAACTTCCTAACCTTAGAGGAAGCAGCAGGGTATCTCAACTTATCTAAGTCTGCCTTATATAAGCTGACGAGTAGTAAAGAAATACCTTATTACGTACCAGGAGGTAAGATTATATACTTCCGAAGAGCAGAGCTTGACAGTTGGTTACTTTCTAATAGGGTTTCCTCCACTGAAGAACTAAACAGCGAAGTGAATGATTATATAAACCGTATCCTTAAAGCCTAATGTTATGATAGATTTCATTAGACTTGTCTACGATGATAAAGAGGATATTGAGGAATATATTCTTCTCAAAGAAAACTTCGATAAGGTTTATACAATATTTGAATACCATAGTGGAGAAATCTTATATCCATATAAGGCTTCGTGTGAAAACATGGAAGTTGGTATTAATAACAAGGTGGTATTTATAAAGAACTCAATTCATAAACTCTATAATGTATTGGAAAATAATGGAGAGCAGAATCATAATGATTTAACATATTCTAAGCTATCTGGAACTATAAACTATCTACGTAGTAAATTCATAGGATTGGATGATGCTAAGTTAACGGTTCTTGAATTTGGTTTAAACATAAGTACTCCTATCCCTGCTGAGGACATAATTAGAGGAAACATCATCAGGCATGGAGGAGAAGAATACAGCCATAGATTGAAATTTAAAGGGAAAGGTGAGTATATGCAGTTTGACCATACTGACTATTATATAAAAGTGTATGACAAGGCTAAACAATACGGGCTTATAGACAATATCCTCAGGTTTGAAATCAAATTTATAAGGAAAAGAGAGTTTAACAAACTTGATGTGTATAATATAACTGACCTTCTAAATAAAGATATATTACGGAGGTTATTTGACTACTTACTAAAGAGGTTTGACAATATGGTTATCATTGATGACTTTTCGTATATAAGTTGTGAAGTCGACAAAGCTGCCCTTAATACCTATACAAGTAGACGCTACTGGACTGACCTATCAAAGCAATATAGTAGGCAAACCAAAAGTATACATAAGAAGAAATTTAGTGAACTATTAGCCAAGTATGACCTACTAAAGACAAGGAATAACCTTCGGCAGAGTCTCATTGATAAATTCCATTTTTTGATTAGTAATTAACATGGTTGACATAATCCATATATTGTATTACAGGATTATGTCAACCTTATAAAACACATTTATTATGAGTGCAAGTATAAGAATAAAACTCAAAGAAAAACCAACTAAGGAAGGGCTATATCCTATTGTTCTAAGCATTATAAAAGACCGCAAAGCAAAAGTTATAGCACTGGGAATTAAATGCCTTAAAAAGGATTGGGATGAAGGTAGTAGTAAATTAAAAAAAAGTGATAATAATTATGTTCAGCGTAATAGGATTTTACTACAAAGACAGGAGGAAGCCTTAAAGATAATAGATGAGTTTGAGTTAGAGAAGCTGGACTTTACCCTTACCCAATTCGAGAGCAGATTTCGAGGAGCTAAGGACGTGAACATTTCAATGAAACAGTTTTGGGAAGAAAAGATAAATGACCTAAACTTAGCAGGCAGAACCGGCAACGCAAGGGCATATAAAGACACGATGACCTCTTTTTATAAGTTTGCTAAGAATGAGAAGCTAATGTTCAGAGAGGTCAATGTAGAGATGCTTGACAAGTATGAAACCTATCTAAGAAGCACAGGTAGTAAAGATGGTGGGATAGGTGTAAGAATGAGAGAGCTTAGGGCATTATTTAACGATGGTATTAAAAAAGGCATTGTTGATGAAAAATATTATCCCTTCAAAGCATATAAGGTATCTAAGCTTAAAGGAAAAGGGTTAAAACGTGCTCTAACACATAAAGAGATAAAGCTAATTGAGGAACTTGACGAGGAACAGCACCCAGAGTTAATACAGTCAAAGAAGCTGTTTATGTTCTCCTTCTACACAAGGGGAATGAACTTCTATGATATGATGAAGTTGACCTGGGATAACATACAAGGAAATTACATAGTGTATAGTCGCTCCAAAACTAAGGTTGGCTTTAGAATAGAGATTCTGCCCCCTGTGATGAAGATACTTGATGAATACAGAGATAGAAAAAGTACAACTAACTATGTCTTCCCGATACTCCTGCATCGAGACCTAACACCTGTTCAAATTGAGAACAGGAAGGCTAAGAAGCTTAAACAGTTCAATAGTGACCTTAAGAAAATTGCCGAAATACAAGGCATTTATAGTACCGTTACAAGTTATGTTGCAAGACACAGTTATGCAACTATTCTGAGGTATTTAGGAGTCAGTACAGAAGCTATTAGCCAATCAATGGGACATAGTAATGTAGGTATTACAACTGCTTATCTTAAGGAATTTGAGCAAGATGATATAGATATTATCAACAGGAAACTCATAGAAGAATCTATTCCGATTTACAAAACTGATATTAACCAATGGCCTACCTCAGCGTAGGCCTTTTTATTTATTATAACTATGAATTTAAGACAATCTCAAAGAAATAAGGCTAAAATCAAAATGGCCTTGCAGGGGCCAAGTGGCTCAGGCAAAAGTTTAAGTGCCTTACTTTTGGCACAAGGTTTAACAGGCAACTTATCAAAGGTTGCTGTCATTGATACTGAAAATGGCAGTGCAGACCTTTATGCGCATTTGGGTAAATACAATGTGCTGCCTTTAGAGCCACCCTATTCTCCTGAAAGGTATATTGAAGCTATGGATGTTTGTATCAACGCAGGAATGGAAGTTATCATTATGGATAGCATCAGTCACTGTTGGGACTACCTCATAGATTATCATGCATCACTGCCAGGAAACTCCTTTACCAACTGGGCTAAAATTACTCCAAGGCAGAAAGCATTTGTTGATAAGATACTTCAGGGGCAAGCTCATTTCATTTGTACCCTGAGGGTTAAGCAGGACTATGTACTTAGTGAGCGTAATGGCAAGATGGTGCCTGAAAAGGTAGGCCTTAAGGCTATACAAAGGGATGAACTCAGTTACGAGTTTACTTTAGTGTTCGATATAGACATAAAGCACTTCGCTACAGCATCTAAGGACAGGACAAACCTGTTTGAGGGTAAGCCACAGTTTATTATCAACTCACACACTGGCAGGAAAATACTTGAATGGTGCAATAGTACTATGACTAAAGAGCAGCTTAAGATATTGGTTACTGAATGCAATACTATGGAAGAGCTGACAGACTTATTCAACAAGAACTTTGACGTAGCTAAAACCATTGAGGCAGACTTCGTAAATAAGAAAAACCTATTACAACAACTAACTAATCTAAATCATAAATCAAATGGAAACGGCACTCACACCAATCAATAGTAATGAAACACAAATACTCCTAAGCCCAAAGCATGAGGAGAGACATGATGATATTGCTTTTGGGATTAGGAGTAATTACGTTCCTAAACAGACCATACATAAAAGTCCGTTTATTGTGGCTAACACACATGAGGTTAGCCTTACTCATTTAAAAGAGGACTGTATAATTCCTGTGTTTACTAAAGACAATGAAATTACATTGTCACATCAGGAATTTATTGAAGTTACCCAAAAGTGCATTAGTAAGTTCTTTCCTGATGGCTCTTTTGAGCAACCTGAAGTAAGGGTAAGTCATCAAATTAAGGGAAGGACATCTGATGCATTGCATATTGCCGCAAAAGACCTTCAGGAGCATCAGAGAACAACGTATTATGAGAGGATGGCTTTTATAATACGCATACCTGCAATCACAGAAACTGTCAACGGGAATGACTTAAGCCTTACTGTAGGTGGTGTAAGAGCGTATAATCATGATAACCTCTATAGCAAAAAGACGCATGAGAGGTTTAAGTTCTTCATTGGGTTTCAGAATATGGTTTGCTGTAACTTATGTATAAGTACAGATGGCTTTCAGGATGAAATAAGAGCAATGAGCACACTTGACCTTGAAGAGAAGATTACACAGGGCATTGAGACATACAATCTCAGTCAACATATCCAAGCTATGAAGGACTTAACTGAGCATGAGCTTACAGAGAAACAATTTGCGCAACTCATAGGGAAAAGCAGACTATATAATTTTTTGCCAAAAAAGGAGAAAGTGAAATTACCACAGTTGCTTCTGAATGATGGGCATATAAATACGGTTGCAAAAGATTATTACCTTGATGAGAGTTTTTGCCGGAATGAAACATAAGTCTATGGAATATGTATAACCTCTTTACAGGAGCTAATAAAGGCTCTTATGTAGATACATTTCTGCAAAGGGGAGTTAATGTCTTTGGTTTTGCTGAAGGCATTTCTAAAGCACTAAGTAGTAGTGATACCAACTACTCTTGGTTTTTGAGTTGAAAATGGCACCCACAAATGGGTGCCTAATCATCATTTAATTATTAATTACCTCAGCGATTTCATCAGCAATTTCTTCAATGGTAAAACTCGCAGTGTTTCTTGCAACCTTATCAGCAAGAGACGGGCTAAAATCCATCACCTCTTGTTTTGTAATATTATGCCACAGTGGCAACACAATCTGTTCACCACTTATAGATTTAGTAATTATACCATCTAATTCATAGTTTGTCCATCCCTTACGAATAAAGTTCTTAGACAAAACCACAATTCCGAATCTGCTATTAGCAAGACCTTTATCAATTTTCTGACGTAAACTATCTCCTATTCTAAGTTCAAATTCGTCATACCAAACTCTCAACTGTTTGCTCTGTAAAGCATGTGCCAATGGCCTTACAATATCGTCTTTATCCTCAGATGCGTGAGAAATAAATACATCATATTTCCTCACAATAGGTTCTTCTCCAAACTCTGATTGTATTTCCCTATCTTGTACTAATGAAGGCACATTCGAGAGCCTTGTTTGGCGAGCTTCTGGTAATATTCCAGGAAGTATTCTGACTGAAGAACTCACATTTCCAGCATATCCTCCTAAATCTATTGTAATATACCATTTCCCTGAGCGAGGTACAGGAATCTTAAACGGTGAACGCTTAACATGCCCTCCGTAAAATGTATGGCGTCTTCCAGATTTATAATGTGAAAAATTAGAGCTATCCATTAATTTAACGTTAGCAGAATTTCCCTTTAGGGTTACCTCTACTATTTCTCCTCCTTTTAATTGACCTAAGTCATACGATTGATATTTCATTTCTTTGTTCTAAGAAGTTTTACTTCCTATTATTTCTCGTTTTTACTTTTATTAGATATACTCTGTAGTGTCTTTAAAGTAGTTTCAATATTCTTTTTAGAATTATCAATTTTCTTTGCTTGTGTTAAAGCAGCAGTTTCAATAAACTGCTTATTTGCATGTGAACTATAACTACCAAATAGTAGCATAGAAAACAATTTATACATTGAGGCATGTTTGAGGCTATTAATTTTAATATAAGAAATTGCCTCATCAATATATTTCTTATTATTCTTGATATCTAAATCAACAAGCATATAATATAGAACGAATATCTTAAGTTCATTACCTTTGGTTGTCTTTAACTCTTCAATTTTATCTAAAAAGATATTTTCAAGATTATTTTGAGCTAACGCATCAAAAAGGAAATTTTGGATTACCAGAGGTATGAAGTTAGTAAATAATTTAAAAACATTTTCGTCAAAATCGGCCTTTTCATCATGTTCATCAATAATTAAAAAACAAAGATTACAAGCGGATTCTAAAATAAAATCTAAAACTTTATTATTTAACTTGTCATCTGTTACATCCGAATTTCTATAAACTCTTGACATAATAAAAAGCACTTTTTCGAGATGATCTGAAATAGATTCTATTTTATCATACATTTTTTTCGGTCTTACATCACTATCTGTGCTTTGAAATTGTGACATTTCATCACTTACAGTATCAATATCTTTTTTTACAAGAGTCTTAATACCTTTTTTGTAAGTAGATAACTTCAAGTTTAACGACGATGTTTTAGTGATTAAAATTTCATCAGCATTTCCAATGCTCTTATAATAATCATTTGTTTCCTTAAATAATCCAGAAGATTTATCAAGAATTTGAGTTAAAAAATCTGAATCACGTTTATTAAATCCAGAAACCAATTCGAGTTCATTTCCAAACGACAAATAAAAATGGTCATCTTGAATGACTTCATCTCGGCTCCTCTTGTTGTCTTTCAGATAGTATGCAATAAAATATTCAAAAACTCCTTTTAACCGAAAAGTATATTGGTCTTCATTAACCTGTTTTAGTATTCCTTTTTCATATATTAAAGTTAATAGAGCTTCCGTAGTGATAACAAGTCTTTTGTTTCTAACTTTATATTCTTCAATAAAATTAACAAGTTTCGCGTATTTGATATTATAGTTCGATTTATGATATTCTTTCACTAAATGGTTTGCTAATTCACCTAAAAATATCTTCAAAGTTTCATATTCAATTTTAATTTGTTTATCTGTAACAATGTTTTGCCTATCCAATAGATTGTCAATATATAGTTGGATTAATTCAAAATTGTTGTGGAAATTTTGTTCATTAGTGTTATTAAAAATCCATAGAAATAATGAAACAGTCCAATAGTTAAGAGGTAAATTTAATTGCTTAAAAATTGATTTAATTTTTTTAATGATTTCTTCTGTCTTTTCAACATCACATTTAAGAGTTTTTTCGGTAATACTTCTTACGTGTTTTGATGTAAGATTGTGAATGTATAGTTTTATATGCGTTGTTGAGTCTATGGATATTTCCTGAAAATCGCTTAAAATATTTTCATCGAAAGTTGTAACATAAGTAACGTTTTTATTGTTAGTTATAAAATCTGCTATTGTAGTCTTAAAATTGGTGTCACATTTATTATAATCATCTAAAAGAAGCCTTAAATGATATTCGTTCTTTAATTGTTGAAAGAATGATTTATTAATTTGATACGTGCGTATAAAAATATCCTCTATAGTCAATTCCTTCATACTCTTTGCTCCACAATCAATGTAGATTGGAAGAACCTTGTAAAATGATATATTTTTTAAGTAATGAACAAATAGATTGTACAGAATTGCAGTTTTACCAAATTTATCCTTTCCATATACAAAATAATTATTGTCAAAATCTTCTTCAATCTCCTTTAAAGTTACCGTTTTAGCAGAATTTGAAGTTCTGGCAATGCTATTTATTGAGGTTGAGGAAGTTGTTTTTAATATCGGCTCAGAAAATAAATCTTCAAATGTTGATAATGACTTCGAGTTGTTTACGAAAATCTCTTTAGCCTTATTTAACTCAATATCATATAATTTCAAAACCTTTTTTCTAAAATCAAGAAGTTCCCTCTTCTTATCATCAACGGGAATTTGTATATTAAATGGATATCCATTAGGATATGCAAGAAATTCACTATCGATTTTAAATTTTTTAAGTTCCATACTCATGTCATCGATATCAATGTTAATAATTGTAAAACCGACATATTCGTAATTATTAATTTTTGATAATGATGCATCTGAACAGACAGTTACTATTCCGTCAGAATTCTTAGTTATGGATGTATTTAGAGATTTGTGTGTATGGCCGTAAAACAATGCGTGAAAATTATCATATATCAAATCTTCAATTAATATACGATTCCAATATCTTAAATCGGTTAGAGGGTGATGCAATAGTAAAATCTTAAAGCTTTCTTTTGGCAACTTCAAAATAATGCTTTTTAACGTTTCAGAAGGAAATAGTAAATTTCCGGCATCAGTACTTGAATCATTCGCCCTCCATGCTGTATTGATAGAGACTATATATACATTTTTATTATGGAATATCCTTTTATGAATTGTATATAAATCCGATAAAATATCCACTTCAGTATCATCTAATTGATTTTTCTCATAAAAATGTTTTTGAAATTCAAGATAGTTTTTAATGTTTTCCAAGCTGGCATTATATTGATTCTCATCTTTTAAAAAACTATTCAATTCATCTTCAGTTTTAAGATTGAAAAGTTTTTCAGTAATAACGGACATCTCTTGGTTCCTATAAACGTCATGGTTTCCACAAGTTATAAATATATTTTTATGGGGTATATTAAATTTGGTGGAAAGTTGAGTTAGTAAAATTTCCTCTGCTTTTAAAAAATCATCATATGACTTGCCGGAAAATACTAAGTCCCCTGTAAAATAAATATATTGAATGCCATGGTTTTTAGTCTCTTCATATATTTTATTTACAATTTTACTTATACTATAGTTCGTTGAGCTCGTATCTTTAAAATGTAAATCTGTCAAATGTAAAATTTTCATAATGAGCAAAAGGAATTTAAAGTTCTTAATTTTTCAAATATATGTATATATTATAACAAATTGACGAGCAAATATTCAGTAAAATATCAACAACAACTGATATTGCCTTGTTGTCTATAAATTGTCTATAAAATTTAGCAACGTAGTTGGTCAACGATTTTAACTTATAATAAAGAGAGCTTAATCTACTATTACACTTCCCCCACCCCTCCAATTTCGAAATTCCTATCCCCCCCTCAAAACCCTCACTTATCATGAGTGTGCCACAATAAGGCACAAATGAATAACTCAAAATTTTAAAAAATGGTAAGAATCATTAATTACAAGGAAAGAACATCTGAGGATGGGAAAAACTTCTTTGTACTGGAAGTGCAAGGAGGCATTGAAATGGTAAGGTCACATCAAACAGGTAAATTTTATGCTACTGCACGAAAAGCAAGCATTACATCAACTTTTGATGAGCTAACATGTAAGGCCTTAATCGGAACTGAAATGCCGGGTAAAATTAGCAAGGTTGAATGTGAGCCTTATGAATACACAATCAGAGACACAGGAGAGATTATTACCTTGACCCACAGGTTTGATTACGAGCCTGATGATGCACCTGTGGCGAAGTTTACAAAGGCTATGCCTGTTGAGAAGTCTGAGGCTACAATAGACACGTTCATAAACTGGTAATGAAGAAGCCTTTTCTAAAAATGGCTTCCTCGAAAAAATACATTAACTACTATAGCCAAGACTTGATAAAACAAGTTTTGGCTATTAATATAGTCAACTATGAAAAATGTTGTTTCTGAAATACAGGTCTCTTATTCTACAACTCTCAGTGAAAAGATTAAAGTAACGAGTAGTAGGGAAGCTTTGGATGTACTCCTAAGCTCCTGGAACCAAAACACAATTGAGCTTCAGGAAGAATTTAAAATATTGATGCTTAACAGAGCCAATGAAGTTTTGGGAATATATCCATTATCTAAAGGGGGTGTATCCGGTACTGTGGTAGATATTAAGCTCCTTTTTGCTGTTGCTTTAAAATGTAATGCATCAGGTCTTATACTTTGCCACAATCACCCCAGTGGCAATACACAGCCAAGTTCACAGGATAAAGATATTACCTGTAAAATACTGAAAGTTGCTGCTCTAATGGAACTCTCTATTATTGACCATATGATTATTACCAGGCATGGTCACTATAGTTTTGCAGAAAATGGTTTGTTAAGATGAATGTGAAGGAGAGGAAAAACAGGCTTTAAAGAAGTAAATTTCAAAAGTTGAAAACAGTAAAGATTAATATTAATAGCTATTATGTATTAAGATTGATCTGAAAACTTGAACAGTTCAATAATGTCTACACCTAAGTTTTTAGCAACTTTTTCATATGTTGACAATGTACCATTAACCCTCCCCGCTTCAAGTCTTGACATACTGCTCTTTTCAAAATCACAGTCTGCAGCCAATTGTTGCTGAGTAATGTTTTTCTCTGCCCTTATCTGCTGAATTCTCTTGCCCACTTTCTTATGTAGAGTATAATCTCTCAAACTATGACGTTGATTTTTATGTCAACATCAAAATTTGCTCTAAATTTGTCTAATTGGTTAACATATATGTCAACATAGTCCTTATTATGAAAATGTTAGAAAACAAAAAAATATCTGTCAGCATCATACTCATAAGTATAAGCATTATTCTCATTGCGTATTTGATTAAAGAGCCTAATGATTATACTATGGTTGGGTATCTCCAACAGCATAGCCTTTCTATACCACTTTACCTGTATGATGTGAATATACTGGGTATGACTTTGCCTTATAAAGGCATCATTATTATGTTCATCATTCTTTCAGGTATAGGAGTATATACGTTTCTTTATATGACAGATGAAGAAGTGAAATCCAGGGCTAAGAAACTCCCTTTTATCAAATCACGAAATAAACCTGCAAAAAAAGCAGGTTGGATAATGACTGCCATTATCACATTAGCTTTAGGTGCTATTACAGGAATTATTATAGCCATAAAATACTACAGCAGCCTCCAAGCCTTACAGAGGCCAAAGACATGGGGAGAGAGTTTCTATATCGGCTTCTGTAATGTATTCTTTGCAGTGCTGGTAATATCCATTATAACCACTATTATAAAATCACTAACCAAAAAAGCAAAATAATGAAAACAGTTATTAAAGGCTCATTAGCCATGATAATGCTATATGCATTTACATCCTGTTCAGGAGATGACAGTAAATCAACAAACAATGTGCAATGTGATTGCCACTACACTCTCGTTGAAGGAGGACAGCCACAGGAAGGTTGGACACAAGCCTCAGATACTACAGACTGCGAACTTGATGGAATTAAGGTTTACTATGCTGACTACAACAATGGACAGCCAAATGATACTTATTATAGGGTGCTACATTGTAAATAATGGGTCAAACATAGGTCAAACAATTTAGAAAACACCTGTTTAAAAGAGTCAATAAGTATTAAGACTTATAATTGTAAACCTTTGATTTTGGTTACATTTGAAAGTATTAGATAATAAATGATAACATCCAGTGACTGACTGTTAATCAGAGGGTCCTTGGTTCGAGCCCAAGAGGGGGAGCTTTTTAAAGGGGCTGTCTCAAAAGGATAGCCCCTTTTTCATTTTAATTAAGTTTACTTTTCTTTGCATGCTGATTTTGACATTTTAAAGTCTCCTTTTTAGCCCATAAAAGGTTATACGTTTT
>NZ_JAPCHV010000019.1 GCF_026107645.2 Flavobacterium sp. MFBS3-15
CAGGATAAAGTCAAACTAATATCTTTTAAAAAGAAAAAGTTCAGACAACTTGAAAATGTCTGAACTTTTATCAAATTTGTATAATCAAAAAATAGTCAACCTATTTTAGGACTAGTCAATGCAGTAAGTATTTACTCCTTACCTATGCTGTCCATCTCGTTTGTTTTGTTGTATACGTACTGTATTGATTTGTCGAATGCCATGATTGGATAGAAGATAACCCCAAGGAATAACAGCCCTAATGTCCAACCTGTATCTTTGCCAAATGCTTTTGAAAGCCCGTTTATCATCATAATAGCAAATACGATGTTAACAATCGGGATAAGCAGCATCAATAGCCACCACCATGGCTTCTTAATGATTTCCAGAAGAACCAACGTACTGTAGATTGGGATAAGAACCGCCCATCCAGGCTTTCCTGCTTTTTCATAAATTTTCCATTGGCTTACAATCATTAGGATGGCAATAGCGCCAAAAAACAAAAAAAAGCCTGTTCCGAAATTTTCCATGTTAAAAGTTTGTTAATGGTTAATATGACGAATATATAAATTTTTGAAACACAACCAAATGCGATATATTCTTTTTGCAACTTTATAAAAATTCCCACTAATTTTTGCTTCAAACTAAATTATATGCAAGGAAAACGCATATATAACAAATAATCCATATCGGCGATTAGGGACTGTCAAAAGTGCCTTATGCGGGCTATAAAATCATCGTCAGGGCCACTCTTTTCCGCGCCTCATCCACCTCAACTACTTTTACGGTAACGTGTTGGTGCAGCTTAACTACCTCATTTACATCACTTACGAAGCCTTCCCTGAGTTGCGAGATGTGTACCAGCCCGCTTTCCTTGATGCCTACATCCACAAAGCAGCCAAAGTTGGTAATGTTATTCACAATGCCGGGCAGCACCATACCGGTGCGGAGGTCTGCCATGGTTTTTACATTCGGGTCGAACTCGAAAATTTTGGCTGATTTACGGGGATCCAAACCCGGTTTTTCGAGCTCTTTAAGGATATCTTTGAGTGTGAGCAAGCCGATATTTGGGGTAGCGTAATGCGATATTTGAACCTTCGCAATAGCATCCTTGTTCGAGACCAGGTCGGCCGTTTTTAATTTCAGGTCTTTCGCCATTTTTTCGACGATAGGGTAGGCTTCCGGATGGACGGCCGAATTGTCCAACGGGTTCTGCGCATTTGGGATGCGGATGAACGCCGCCGACTGCTGGTAGGCCTTTTCCCCCAGCCTTGGGACTTTCTTCAGCTGCCTGCGGTCTTCAAACGGGCCGTTCTCCGCGCGGTAGGCCACGATGTTCTCGGCCAGCTTCTCGCCGATCCCCGACACATAGCCCAACAGCGACTTGCTTGCCGTGTTGATGTTCACCCCCACCGAGTTCACGCAGCGCATTACTACGGTGTCCAGCTCGTCCTTCAGCATGCCCTGGTCCACGTCGTGCTGGTACTGGCCTACGCCGATGGCCTTAGGGTCGATCTTTACCAGTTCGGCCAGCGGGTCGCTCAGGCGTCGGCCAATGGACACTGCGCCCCTCACCGTCACGTCATAACTGCCGAACTCCTCCCTCGCAATCTTCGAGGCTGAATAGACCGATGCGCCGGCCTCACTCACGATGAATACCTGCACGGGCTTGTCCCATGCTATCTTTTTGATGAAATGCTCCGTTTCACGGCTGGCGGTGCCGTTGCCTATGGATATCGCGTCGATTTTGTAGGCGTTGACCATTGAGCGCAGCTTTTTCATGGCGGTGGCCGACTCGTTTTGCGGCGCGTGCGGGTAAATCGTCTCGTTGTACAGCAGGCCGCCGTTCTCGTCCAGGCACACGACCTTGCAGCCCGTGCGGAAACCGGGGTCGATGGCCAGTATGCGCTTTTCGCCCAGTGGCGGTGCCAAAAGCAATTGCTGCAGGTTGGCGGCAAACACCTGTATGGCTACGGCATCGGCTTTGGCCTTGGCTTCCTGCATCACCTCGTTGGATATGGCCGGGTTCAGCAGGCGCTTGTAGCTGTCGGCAACGGCGAGCTTCAGGTGGGTGGCAGTATCCCGGTTATTCTTTATGATATTCTGCTCCATGAAGTCGAGCACCTCATCGTTATCGACTTCTGTCTTTAGCTTGATGAAGCCCTCGTTCTCGGCACGCAGCATGGCGAGCAGGCGGTGGGAGGGAGCCTTGGCCAGGTTTTCGCTCCAGTCGAAATACTGTTCGAATTTTTTGGCCTTCTCATCCTCCTTGCCGGCCTTGGTGACTTTCGTTGTAACAGCCGCTTTGCGGCCGAAAATTTTCCGGAGCGACTTACGGATGTACACATTCTCGTTGATCCACTCCGCGATGATGTCGCGCGCGCCCTGCAACGCCTCGTCCTCATTCGGCACCTGGCCGTTCAGGTATTTGGAGGCGATGAAATCCACATCGTCAGCGTTCTGCGCCATGATGATCTTTGCCAATGGCTCCAGGCCTTTTTCGCGGGCCACATCGGCGCGGGTCTTCTTTTTCTTTTTGTAGGGCAGGTAAAGGTCCTCTAACTCGGTAAGGTCGAAGCTGGCGGTTATTTTCTGCTCCAGCTCTTTGGTCAGCGCATCCTGTTCAGCTATGCTTTTCAGTATGGCCTCTTTGCGCTTTACAATGGCCTCATACGCCTGGCTGAGCTTTGCGATCTGCTCGATAACCACCTCATCGAGGTTGCCGGTCATGTCCTTACGATAGCGGGCAATGAACGGTATGGTGCAGTCTTCGGACAGCAGTTGCAGTGTGGCTTCGATGCTTTTGGTATTGGCAGTGACTTGTGCGGCAATGTATTGGAGGTTGGTCATGGGGTAAAATTTAGGAAGGCGACAAACTAAGCAGATTGTCGCCTGATATTAAACTGGATCAATGTAAGTGTTATCGGCGATCTGTTAGTCAAACTGCTTTTTGATCAGGTCAGCATAATGAACAAAAACAGGCCTGTACACGTCGTTGAACTTTTGTAACTGGCTTTTATTAAGTATCTGGAAACCGTAATCGTCGGCAAACAGAACTTTGATGGTTTGTGCAGTGCCCTGTGCTACCACAATCCTGAAGGGAAGCTTAAACGGGTTTATATTGAGCCATCCGCCTAAGGTTGCATCCTCGTTTTTGCCCGAATAGGCAATGATGCCGTCCTGTACGTTGTCGATTATCCTGAAGTTGTTTTGGGCCAGCACTTGCTTAATTTTCAAAAGTGCGGCCTCGCTAAATGGTATGGGAAGGTCAACCTCATAATTGGCTTTGCCCGGCTTCAGCCCGGAAATACTGTTCCTGCCGTCCTGGCCCCGGCGCCTGGCCTTGCCCCTTATTATGAAAATAACAATAATCAGTGCGACAACTACCGCGACTCCGATGTAGATAAAAATGGCGTTCATACTTTGATTTTATGTACGCAAACTTAATAAAGTTTTTGGATTTTCAGGGCGGACCGATATCCGGTTTGGATTGCAACTATGGAGAAAAAGTTTTTGGGGTGGGAGAGGAGTGGTGGGAAATTTTGTAAGTTTAGCTTCTTTTAATCATAAGGATGAAACCTATTTAGGATGAAAGTATTTTTATTGTTATTGGATTCGCAATTGCTTAATCTTATTTTTATGGAATTATTTTGAAGATAATAAATCAGGCGATGAAAATGATAAAAAATTTCTTTTGACTGGAGGTCATTCCGGGTATATTTCATTTCTGCTATCGGATTGTTAATGCGCTTTATGAGATTATAAGAAGATTAATATCGTAATTTTTAGTACACATACATTTTGTAGTTATAATAAAATGCCACTTAATACCCATATTACCTCTTACATCCAAACACATAAATACGATAATTATTTTAACTACGATCTTGCTGTGGATTGGGCCATTATGCTCTTGGAAAATGGTCTTGAAACCCCAAACCTATTGATGCTGGCATCGTTTGGACCTCCCATTGAGTCGCGGGAAATTAGTCCCTATATTGCCGCAGTGTTAAAGGATATGGGCTTACAGTTACTGGAAGGGGACGAGGCTCTAAGCGTAATATTGAGATATTATTCTACTGAAATTATTTTAAACAATTCGCTGCGCAATAACCTTGGGCGCTTACATAAGTTGGCGATGGAAAAAGATTTGCCTCCGGATCTAATGCCTTTTTATCTTCTGTACTATGCATGGGACGATCTTGACTACGGAATTGATTTTACAGGTTATTATCCTGGTGCCACCCTTGAAAATATCGAATCTCTGTTAAAGAAGGAGGCTTTCGAGTGGCTTGACAGGAATTAACTCTTCTTTATAAAAGGGCACGACTATACTCTTGCCGGATAGTCCTCCCCCCAGCCCCCTCCCACGGAGGGGGCGACGAAACGTAACACTCTTGCTGAATATAGCATCAAAATACTATGCAATTGAATTTATCCCTCACCCTCGACCAGCTCGAAAACACCGATTGGGGCGAACCTACCTACAGCTCCTACCTGGTGCGTACCTGCCATGCGCTGCGTAAAAAGCCGTTACAGGACTTTACCATCGAGGACCTTCGCATTATGATCGGGCAGAACATTTCATTGGAATACCTGATGCCGCTGGCCATCTTGGAGCTTAGCAAAAACATTCTTGCCGAAGGTGATTTTTATGAGGGCGACCTGCTTAAAGTGGTGCTTTCCGCCGAAGGCGGTTTTTGGGAAAAACACCCCGGAATGGGGGAGAGGGTAGCAACGATTTACCGGCAAAATGAGGCGGTTATTGAGGCGTCCATAAGCCGGAAAGAGTTAAAAAAGGCATTTGAGGGGTTTGTCCTCCCCCCAGCCCCCTCCCAAAGAGGGGGTGACGGAACGTAACACTCTTGCCTGATACGCGGTGCGGCTCTTCCATTCCGATGGTAGGAGTAATCTCAAATGACAGTACGTTACACTCTTGCCGGTAGACCTCACCCCCAACCCCTCTCCAAAGGAGAAGGGAGGAGCTGCACTCTTGCCGGATAGTCCTCCCCCCGACCCCGGCCCAAAGAGGGGGTGACGGAATGTAACACTCCTGCCTGATACGCTGTGCGGCTCTTCCATTCCGACGATAGGAGGAATCTCGAATGCAGTACGTAACATTCTCGCTGTATAGTCCTCCCCCGGGCCCCCTCCCACGGAGGGGGTGACGGAACGTAACACTCTTGGATACGCAGTGCGGCTCTTCCATTCCGACGATAGGAGGAATCTCGAATGCAGTACGTTACACTCTCCGGTAGACCTCACCCCCGGCCCCTCTCCAAAGGAGAAGGGAGTAGCTGCACTTTTGCCCATTAGTCCTCCTCCCGGCCCCCTCAAGTTGCTTCATCATTCTTCCTTAGTAACAGCAAAAAAAAAATTAGGAAAATTAATTATGAATAAGATTTTTTTCTACATTTGGCACTACCAACGATGATTAAAAGCGATTAAATCAGCCCAACTATTAATTATTATCTTCTAAACCATGAAAAGTATTTTTACCGTAACTACCTTATTTTTATTTTTACTTAATGTTGCTGCGCAGGAGCGTGTGAATGGCACGAAGCCTGCATTTTCAGCGGAATCGGGCAAACTGGAATCTGCTACCGGGTGGGCTTTTAATACTGCCGACCAGGAATGGGTGGATTACCCGAATATGATCAGTAGCGATAAAGGTTATAAAGGCAAATATGTAAGTTCCATGAATGGCACGGCCCAGTCAATGACGGATCAAAGCTTTTTAAGCATCCAGACCAAGGCACTGAACTATAAAAACAAAAAGTATTTTGTAATCCTCGTGGAAAAATGGGAAGGGCGGCAGAAATACTCCCACAGCAGTTATTCTACAATTCAGGAAACCATAGCCTATATATACACTGACAAGGAATATACTAAAATCCTAAACCTCGCAAAGCCGGTCAGCATTAAAACTAACATGTCGGTAAGGATAGTGTCTTCTGATCTAACCGAGACAGGTTTAATTTCGGAAATCCACAAAAAAATCGATGACCCTTACAAACCATCAGATTCTTATATTTTCAATGTAATGAAATCCACCGAAGGCAAAATAAGGTTTTACTTGCCGGAAAAATTCGGTTATTCAGATATACATGATTTTAAAAGTGAGTACTTTGAAACTGAACCGGAAAACTTTAATAAAATAGTTTTAAAGTAAGTTTATTGTTGCAGCAGTTCTCAGCAGGATGGGCCCAACCCAACACCTCAAATTGCTTCGTCATTCTTCCTCGCAACGACAGGTGGTGTCGGAGCGTAATCACTCCTGCCGGTAGACCTCACCCCCAACCCCTCTCCAAAGGAGAAGGGAGGAGCTGCACTCTTGCCGGATACGCGGTGCGGCTCTTCCATTCCGACGATAGGAGGAATCTCAAATGCAGTACGTAAAACCCTTGCTGTATAGTCCTCCCCCCAGCCCCGTCTGTGGGAGGGGGTGTCGGAACGTAACACTCCTGCCGGATATGCAGTGCGGCTATTCCATTCCGACGGTAGGAGGAATCTCAAAATGGCAGGACGTTACACTCTTAACGGTAGACCTCACCCAAGAAGGAAAGAGAGTCGTTACATTCCTCCTGCGATTTGTTCCACTAAAAAATTTAAAATTAATTCCGTACTTTTGAAGTAATAATTATCTGCTATGGATTTACAAACCAGGAAAATAGAATTTGTACAGGAGTTCCTCAAACTGGACGATGAGGAAACTATTGCAATTTTAGAAATTGTGATGAGACAGCAATTTTCCCATAATGAGGATACTTTCAAGCCTATGACTATTGCCGAACTCAATACCAGGATTGACAGATCTGAAGATGATTTCCGGAACGGCCGGTATAAAACCAGTGCTGAATTATTGGCCAAATATAAGTAATGGCTTATTCCATAATCTGGTCTGATGCTGCCGAAACAGAATTAGACAAAATTTTTGAATATTATTCTGAAAAGGCAGGCCTGAGAATTGCGTTAGCCATTATACAAAAGATTTTGTTTGAGGCTGACATGCTATTAATTGACCCCGAAACCTATCCACTGGTAGGTGCTTTGCTAAACAGGGAAGAGACATACCGCTTTATCATTTGCGGTAATTACAAACTTATTTATTCGGTTGATGAACCAACCCAACTGATCAAAATTGCCGATGTTTTTGACACAAGGCAAAGTCCGTTTAAAATAATGCGGACAAAATGATTTGTACATAACATAGTCAATGCTCCCTCGGCCAACTCGAAAACACCGATTGACGAACAGACCTCACCCCCAACACCTCTCCTTTGGAGAGGGGAGGAGCTACACTCTTGCTTGATAGTCCTCACCCCGGCCCCTCTCCAAAGGAGAAGGGAGAAGCTGCACTCTTGCCGGATACGCAGTGCGGCTCTTCCATTCTGACGATAGGAGGAATCTCGAATGGCAGAACGTAACACTCTACCGCATAGTCCTCCCCCCGGCCCCCTCCCACGGAGGGGGTGACGAAACGTAACTTACCGGATACGCAGTGCGGCTATTCCATTCCGACGGTAGGAGGAATCTCAAGTCCTCATCCTTTAATAGAGATTTCTTCGCTTCGCTCCGGTCGAAACTTAACGCAGTGGTTCGGCGAAGTCAAATGACGGAACGTAACACTCTTGCTGTATAGTCCTCCCCCCGGCCCCCTCCCAAAGAGGGGGTGACGGAACGTAACACTCCTTCTGGTTAGACCTCACCCCCAACCCCTCTCCAAAGGAGGGAGGAGCTGCACTTTTGCCGGAATAATTATTACAATAAAAAAACACTGACCAGTCATGTATTGACTAAATCAGTGTTTATACTATCCGTGATGATACGCTAATCAGCGGTCATCCGTGTTCCTTTAACTTAGCACGATATCTTATCTACCCGTTGCTGGTGCCTGCCGCCTTCAAAAGCTGTATTCAGGAACGTATCTACCATGTCTACTGCCTGGTGGATGGCAGTAAAGCGGGCCGGGATGCTGATGATGTTGGCATTGTTATGCTGGCGCGCCAGCGCCGAAATTTCTTTGGTCCAGCACAGTGCGGCGCGTACTTTCTGGTGCTTATTGGCCGTCATGGCCACACCGTTGCCGCTGCCGCAGATGATGATGCCGAAATCTGCCGTGCCGTTCTCAACGTCGGTAGCTACGGGGTGAACGAAGTCGGGATAGTCTACACTGTCAAAGGTATCAGTACCGTGGTTGATCACTTCATACCCTTTGTCTTCAAGGTATTTTACGATGGCTTTTTTGTAGTCGGGGCCTGCGTGGTCGTTGCCGATGGAAATTTTCATTGTAATGGAGTTATGTTGTTGGGGCAAAGGTAGGGAATTAGAGCCTCACCCCCAACCCCTCTCCAAAGGAGAAGGGAGCAGCTTCACTCTTGCCTATTATCCCAAATATGTTCACTATAAGGTTAAAAAAATCACATTAAAATCTGTTCAATTCCATTCTCCCGTGTTTCAAGAATGTAATGTTCTAATACCTCCTTAAAAATCAATTATTTACACAACCATTACATTTTACATGCCTAACAATATAGTACTAAATATGTTAAAATACTATACTGTTGATAAATATAAAAATACCCTGAAAATAAAGCGTTTGTATTTTAACAATTATTGTTGATAACTAAAAATGAAAAAAGAGAAGTTTTTTCAGGATTGGACAGAATTTTTTCTAAGGCGAAATGCAAACCACATTTCCAAATTTATTTCTTACAATTTTGTTGGAATGTTATGAAAAGGTTAACACGATTTATTAACAGGAATTAACAAACTTACTTATCACAAATCGGTATCGTAAAGCAGAAATTAACCATTGTTGATAACCTGTCACGAAAATTACGAAATCACTTCATTTTAATCTGTTTACGTTTTCTTAACATTGTTGACACCTTTGTACAACTTTATATAAGTTGTAAGAAGCGGTGTTTACGTAAAAAGTTATTGGCACTATTAACAAGCAATCATAACCATCAAAAATTTTAAATTTTAAAAAATCTTTTTTTGTTGTTTTTAATAACTGTTGAAAACCTTTTCAGCTTTCAGACGATTTTTAAATTTTGGTCGGAGGTAAACTGGTCAAGGATCTCTTTTACGGTGTCGAGGTCGTTGGGGTGCACTTTCAGGCGGATGCCCCCGAAAGCGTGCGAGTACATGGGAGCTATGCCGGCCATGGCTTCATTTTCGAAATAATGGTTGATGCCCGCTTCCTGCAGCAGGTGTTTTATAACGGTTATTTCGTGTGGGTAGGTAAAGACTGCGGCGGTAACGAAGTGGTTCATGGTGCTGTATTATTACGTAAAGCCTGCATAAATTTACGTATTTAAAAGTTATTATTTCATTAAAGGTAGGGACTTATCTGATTGTTCTTCGTAATTTTCAGCCATTATTTAAGAAAAATTATGAGCAGAAAGAACGGAAAACCGTCAGCTAAAAAGGAAAAGGACTTTTCCAGGAAGATTTACAAGATACTTGCCAAAGACCCAAACAAGTCATTCAACTACAAACAGATAGCCGCAATACTGGAACTTGACGATACCAAAAGCAGGAACGAGATCATTAAGGAACTGAAGATTCTCGCCTCGCAGGAACAGATCGAGGAGATTGACCGCGGAAAGTATAAAGTGATATCCAAAGCTGATTATGTAGAAGGCACAATAGACATGACAAGCAGGAAAACTGCCTATTTTGTTTCGCCCGACCTTGAGGACGATGTATTTATCCCGACCAATAACCTGAACAAGGCCCTTGATAAGGACAAAGTAAAAGTGTACATATACAACCGCCGCCGTGGCAGAAGGCCTGAAGGCGAGGTAGTAGAAATACTGGAACGCCACAAAACGGAATTCGTTGGCGTTATCGACATACAGAAGAATTTTGCCTTTGTGGCAACCGCCAACCCAAAGATGTACACCGACATCTTCATCCCTAAGAATAAATTGGGCGAGGCTGAAAACGGCGATGTCGTGCTGGTGAAAATGGAAGACTGGCCGGCCAAAGCAGACAGCCCTTTCGGGGAAGTGATCCGCGTACTGGGCAAGCCGGGCGAGCACAATACCGAGATCCACGCGATCCTGGCCGAATACGGATTGCCGTATGATTTTCCTATTGATGTAGAGGTATTTGCGCAAAAGCTGGATACCGAAATACATGAGGAGGAAATTGCCCGAAGGAGGGACATGCGCAAGACGCTGACCTTTACCATTGACCCAAAGGATGCCAAGGACTTTGATGATGCATTATCCTTTGAAAAGCTGGACAACGGCAACTATGAGATAGGCATCCACATTGCCGATGTTTCGCATTATTTGCAGGAAGGGACAATACTGGATGAAGAGGCCTACAAGCGGGCCACATCGGTATACCTGGTAGACAGGGTAGTGCCGATGCTCCCTGAGGTGCTGTCGAACTTTGCATGTTCGCTGCGCCCGCATGAGGAGAAATATACCTTCTCGGCAGTGTTTGAGATCAATGAAAAGGCTGATGTAGTAAACCAATGGTTTGGGCGTACGGTCATTTATTCGGACCAGCGCTTTGCCTACGAAGAAGCACAATACATCATAGAAACGCAGAGCGCCACCATACCGGCCGAAGTATCCCTGACCGGGGAAACCTATACCATAAGCGAAGATATTCGCAATGCAACGCTTAAAATGAACGAGCTGGCTAAAATCATGCGCAGGAAGCGAATGGCCAACGGCGCCATTTCCTTTGATAAGGTTGAAGTGAAATTCCACCTGAATGAACAGGCCGAGCCAACCGGAGTGTACTTCAAGGAGGCTAAAGATTCTAACCACCTGATCGAGGAATTCATGCTTTTAGCTAACCGGAAAGTAGCTGAATTCATTGGCAAACAAAAGAAAACATTTGTATACCGTATCCACGAGGAACCGAATGAGGATAAGTTGATTGCCCTGCAAACAGTGATATCCAAATTTGGCTACAGCATCAACTTCAAATCCAAGAGCCTGATATCAAAATCACTGAATACGTTGTTACAGGACGTGCAGGGCAAAAAGGAGCAGAACCTTGTAGATACCCTCGCCATCCGAAGTATGAGCAAGGCCAAGTATTCTACCCAAAATATTGGGCATTACGGGCTTGCGTTTGATTATTATTCGCATTTTACCTCTCCCATACGCCGTTACCCGGATGTAATGGCGCACCGATTGCTGCAGTATTACATTGACGGAGGGAAATCGGTTGATGAGGAAACGTATGAAGTGATGTGTGCCCACTCCAGCGATATGGAGAACCTGGCCGCCAGTGCCGAGCGTGACAGTATCAAGTACATGCAGGTAAAATATATGCTTGACCATAAGGATGAGGAATTCCTGGGTGTTATTTCCGGTGTGACCGAATGGGGTATTTATGTGGAAATTGTGTCGAATAAGTGCGAAGGCATGTGCCGTATCCGCGAAATAAGGGACGATTATTACACTTTTGATGAGAAACAGTATGCATTGGTAGGCGAGGTAACGCACAACATCCTGCAGCTGGGCGACGAGGTTTACGTAAAAGTAAAGAACGCCGACCTGGTTAAGAAACAGCTTGATTTTACTTTTTTAAAGAAAAAAGGGGAGTAAATTTAGTTTGTCACTTCGAGCGCAGCCGGGAAGAAAAAATAAACGGAAACGCCGCATTTCGACTGCGCTCAATGTGACATTTCCGTTTATTTTTTCAAATGTATAAAAACCAAAACTGTAACACTGGCGTACTTTTTGAGTCTTTATTAGAAATTTCGAATACCTATTCAAAAAACAGAGAGTATGAAAAAGTTTATTGTAATCGCATTTTTAGTGCTGGGGCAAATGCTTTCGGCACAGATAACCAAAACGATAGGGGAGTTTACCACTATCCGCGCCTTTGACCAGATCGATGTAACGCTGATAAAATCGGATAAGAATGAGGTGATCATCAACGGTTCGCGTAAGGATGATGTAGAAATCGTTACCAAGAACGACGAATTGAAAATCCGTATGAAGCTGACCAAGCTGCTTAAAGGAGAAGACGTTAGCGTTACGGTATATTACACAGGAAAGATCAATCAGGTAGAAGCCAGTGAAGGTGCCAGGATAGCATCGCAGGATAAATTTATTTCTACTGCATTTGAACTGAATGCTAAAGAAGGTGCTGAAATAAAGCTAAACCTTGAGGTACAAAAACTGAAATCGAAAGCAAATTCAGGAGGCATACTTGATATTTCGGGCACGGCAGGCAATCATGATGCTTTGGTAACTTCGGGTGGTATTTTAAGAATGAGGAGCCTGGAAACCAACCAGACTGCCATAACCATCAATGCCGGGGGCGAAGCTGATGTGTATGCAAGCGAATATGTTGAAGCCAAAACAAGGGCAGGAGGCGATATCAATATTTACGGCAACCCTAAGCAGGTAGACCAAAAAGAGTTTGCCGGTGGCAGGATAAAGATAATAGGACAATCACAATAAGTATTTTAACACAGGATATAAATCCGGTTACAGGAAATTTTTACTTGTAACCGGATTTTTTTATGCAAACTGTAACATTGTAAAATGTTTGAGGTCTTTTGTTTTAAATTAATATTTCAATATAAAAAAAAACAACATTATGAAAGCATTATACTTAGCAGCAGCCCTTGTGGCATTCCAGTTTGCATCGGCACAAAAAACACAGGAACTTAAAGATTTTATAAATGTTGCCATTAAAGGTGATATCCAGATGAAGCTCGTGAAAAGCAATACCAATAAAGCAGTTTATGAAGCAGGAGATGATGAACTGACCATTGAACAGGACGGAAACAGTGTAGTTTTTGATGGGGATGGCATGGTAACATTATATTATAAAGGCGAACTGGAAGGCATTGCTGCCGGTGCTGATACGCAGGTAGCAGGATCGGATGAGATAAAAGGCAAGTCGTTTAACCTGGCTGCCGCTGCCGACAGCCAGGTGAGCCTGAAGCTGAATGTACAATCGCTTATGCTGGCTGCAGGTTCGGATGCCCAGGTAAGCATTAAAGGTAAAACAAAAGAAATGACGGTTACCATAGGGTCTGACGCTGAGCTCGATGCAAAAGACTTTGTAGCTGAAGATGCCATGGTTACCATAGGGTCAGATGGCCAGGCCGAGATACAGGTGAAAGGTGCGGTTACCGCCACGGTAGGATCTGACGGGCAGCTGACCATATACGGAAACCCTAAAAAAGTGAATGAAACCAAGGGTTCTGACGCAGAGATAACACTGGTAAAATAATTTTTTTTAATAGTAGTTGAAAGGCCCGGGAGCGATATGTTTCCGGGTTTTTTGTTTTATTCAGTACTGGTTTTTACCACAAGGATCACAAAGTTTTTTCACAAAGTACACAGGTTAGACACTTTTTGAAGGGCACAAGGTTACGCTTCGCTTTGTGCTCCTTATACGTACATCTTTGTGACATTAGCGTAATTCCTTGCGACCCTTGTGGTAAAATAAAAAGAGATGGCCTGCCATTATGATTAATCCGTGCTCCAAAAAAATAACTGTTTTTATTTAAAAATTTAAAATTGTAACTTGCCTTCTTAATCGTTACTTAATGTTAGAGGACATTTTCAGCGCTATTCCGCTTGGTTTTTTCCTGAGTGTCATGCCCGGCGCCGTATTTTTTGTATTGCTGGAAACCAGTGTTATTAAGGGCTTTAGGTCGGCCGTGGCGTTTGATCTTGGTGCTATCACTTCAGATATTGTTTTTATTCTCATTGCTTATTTCAGCAGCTACAAGCTACTGGAAAAAATAAAGGACGAACCTGCCCTGTTCATCTTTGGAGGGCTTATCATGCTTACGTATGGGCTGATTTCCTTCTTTAAAATAAGGAAAACCTCAAAAAACGAACTTATAGACGATGCCTCCCGGGATATTATCAAAAAAGATTATTTCAGCCTCTTTGCAAAAGGTTTTTTACTCAATTTCATCAATATTGGTGTGCTGGGTTTCTGGCTGGCCATCATCATTACCTGGGGCCCGCAACTGGATCTCAAACCATCAAGGATATTTATTTTCTTTACTTCCGTAATTGCAACATATTTCATTATCGATATTGGCAAGATAATGCTGGCCAAGCAGCTGCGCAGCAAGCTTACCATGAAGAATATCACCAAGATAAAGCAGGGCATAAGCATTATCCTGATGGTTTTTGGCTTGGCGCTTTTGATACAGGGATGGTTTCCAAAAGAGAGTACTAAAATGATTGAGCAGTTTGAAAACCAGGCTGCTGCTGAATGATTTCAGATTTTTGATTAACCACCCCGCCTTTCAGGCACCCCTCCATGGGAGGGGAAAAGCTACACCCGGATGATCTGAAACTGTAAACTTTGTAACTTTGTATTTCAATAAATAAACTCAAAATGGGCACTATAAAACTCCAAAATATACGCACCTTTTCCTACCACGGTTGCCTGGTTGAGGAAAGTAAAATTGGGTCTGATTACAGGGTTGATCTTGAAATAAAGGCAGATCTCCGTAAATCCATGGAAACCGATGAACTGGCCGATACTGTAGATTATGTTCAGCTGAATAAGATTGTAGTAGAAGAAATGGCCATACGCTCCAAACTCCTGGAACATGTGGCACAGCGCATCGTGAAAAGAATTTTTAGCGAATTGCCAGAAGTTTCAAGGATAGTCCTTTCAGTTTCAAAGCTTAACCCTCCCATTGGTGGTGACGTAGAGGCAGTAACCATCCAGCTGGAAGAATACCGTACCTGATTTTTATTGCACTTTATATTGATTTTTCTTGCGTTAGTGTAAAATATATGTAAATTTGCCATCCATATTTATGGCATCTTGGCCGAGGGGCTAGGCACAGGTCTGCAAAACCTGCTACAGCGGTTCGAATCCGCTAGATGCCTCATAAAAGCTGTCTGCAAAGGCAGCTTTTTTTGTTTTTTCCGGGTTTACTCAACTCCAAACCCTGAACTCCAAACCTGAAACTTTAAACTAAGTACCTCAGAAACTTTTTACTATTTTTGCACTTCATACAAAAAAACTATGTCAACTGAAGAAAGGTCGCTCAATTTCATAGAGCATATCATTGAAGAAGATTTAACTAACGGACTGCCCAATGACAAGCTGCGTTTTCGATTTCCGCCGGAGCCGAATGGCTACCTGCATGTGGGCCACGCCAGCGCCATTTGCCTGAACTTTGGGCTGGGGCTAAAGTACAACGCGCCTGTAAACCTGCGTTTTGACGATACCAATCCTGCCAAGGAAGAGCAGGAGTATGTAGATGCGATAAAGAAAGATGTGCAATGGCTTGGCTATGAATGGGCTGAGGAACGCTATGCGTCCGACTATTTCCAGGAACTGTATGACTGGGCCGTGGAGTTCATCAAAAAAGGAGTTGCCTATGTTGACAGCCAGTCGTCGGAAGAGATGGCGAAGCAAAAGGGCACTCCCACACAGCCCGGTACCAACAGCCCTTACAGGGACCGTTCTGTAGAAGAAAACCTCGACCTTTTTGAACGCATGAAAAATGGAGAATTCCCGGAAGGTACGCATATCCTTAGGGCGAAGATCGACATGGCATCGAGCAACATGCTGATGCGCGACCCCATCATGTACCGGATACTCCATGCGCACCACCACCGTACCGGCGATAAATGGTGCATTTACCCGATGTATGACTGGGCACATGGCGAAAGCGATTATATCGAACAGGTATCACACTCACTGTGTACGCTGGAATTCCTGCCGCACAGGGAACTTTACGACTGGTTTCTTAACCAGATATATGACAGCGCGAAAGTGCGCCCTAAACAGCGCGAATTTGCCCGCCGCAACCTGAGCCATACTGTGGTTAGCAAGCGTAAACTGCTGCAATTGGTAACCGAAGGGCATGTAACCGGCTGGGACGACCCGAGGATGAGTACCATTTCCGGTATGAGGAGAAGGGGTTACCCGCCAATGGCTATCCGTAATTTTGCCGACACCATAGGCATCGCCAAGCGTACCAACCTTATCGATGTATCGCTGCTTGAATTCTGCGTAAGGGAAGAGTTGAACAAGACCGCACCGCGTGTGATGGCAGTGCTTGACCCTGTGAAACTGATAATTACTAATTACCCGGAAGGACAGGAAGAATGGCTTGAAGCAGAGAATAACCCTGAAGACGAAAGCGCAGGTTTCCGAGAAGTGCCTTTTTCACGTGAATTGTACATTGAGCGTGAAGACTTTATGGAAAATGCCAACAGCAAATATTTCCGACTGACTTTAGGAAAAGAAGTACGACTTAAGAATGCTTACATCATCAAAGGCGAAAGCGTGGTTAAGGATGCCGATGGCAACATTACCGAAATACACTGTACCTATGATGCCGACAGTCGTAGCGGCAGCGGCACTGAAGCCAGCATGCGCAAGATAAAGGGTACTATCCATTGGGTATCCATACAGCATGCTGTTACTGCTGAAGTAAGGGTGTACGACAGGCTTTTCAGCAACGAAGCACCGGACGGTGACAAGGATGTGGACTTTAAAACGTTCATCAACCCTAATTCATTGGAGGTCATTACAGGATACCTGGAACCAAGCCTGAAAAGCGCTGAGGCGGGGGAGAGGTACCAGTTTCAAAGGCTTGGCTACTTCTGTGTAGACCCGGATACTAATGCCGAAAAGATTGTTTTCAACAAAACGGTCGGGCTTAGGGATACATGGGCGAAAATCGAGAGTAAGGAGTAATCCATTTTTTATAAAAGAGTGAAGACCGATAGTTAATAGCTATCGGTTTTTTATTATAGATTATTCTGATTGATTTCTGATTGAAAACGAATATTTCTAATTATTGTTTTTTGTAATGATTACATCAAAAATGATTAGTAATAACTATTAAAAGCAACCTCCACACGTTCGATTTAAGATAATAATTTTTGTAGGAAATAAAAGTGTTCGCCTACAAGCGAAAAAACGCAGCAAATCGCTTTATTTTTAGTTTTCACATTCTTTAGCGTTCAATTAACTACACATTAACATCCTACAAAAATTTATTTGCCGTATCTTTATAAAAAGAAATTATTAATTCAAAAAAAGAAATATTATGGCTGGTAAAACAGGAACTATAGTGGCCGTGCTTGCAGGCGCGGCAGTTGGAGCAGCATTAGGAATTTTGTTTGCCCCGGATGAGGGATCTAAAACAAGGAAAAAAATCAGGGATGGTGTTGGCTCTAAAGCTGACGAGATAAAAGATAAGCTGAGTGACCTTACTGAAGCTGTAAAAAGCAAATTCGGTGGCGCTAAGCAAGATCTTGAATCTACCCTTGATAACCTTGTTTCAAATGTAGAAAGCAAAAAAGATGAGATCATCGATGCCCTTGAGCGCAAACTGGAAGAGCTGAAAAGCAGCAAGGCAGCAGCTGCCAACGGAAACTCCGCTGGCGGTAAATAATTTATGGACAGCATGGCATTTGAAGAAGTAAAAGATAATGTGGAAGACCTTAAAAATGAGGCAAAGCGTCTTATTGACGCCAATGTAAAGTACTACAAGCTGTGGGGCTTTAAGATACTCATGAAGTCGACTACCATGATGCTGAAGATTATTCTTCTTGCGCTCATGCTGGCTATTGTTACCATATTTTTTTCCATTGCAGCAGCTTTAGCCATTGGCTACTGGCTCGATAATTTTGCCTATGGCTTCCTTATCGTAGGTTTCATTTACCTGGTAATGGCAATAGTGGTATACTACGTTCAGGATAAAATTGTAGAAGGCCCGATGCTTTCGCGCTTTTCAAAAATATTCTTAAAGAAATACTAGCCATGAATTCAACAATATATCACTCTTACGACGAAATCAACAGGGACCTTGAGATTTTGAAAGTAGAGAAGGATCTTGCCTATGCACGGCTTATGAAAGACCTGGAGGAGACAAAAGACAGCCTGGCACCGATGAACCTGATTGGGGAAACACCACGTAAAGTGCTGGGCGTCCTCGGGCTCTTATCCGGGCCGCTGAAGAGTGCTGCGCTGACATGGCTGTTTAAAAAGATATTTTAATGGGGAGGGGAGAATGAAGAAAAAGCCGCTGACATTACATCAGCGGCTTTTTGATTACTCTCCTTTTTTCTTTACCATTCTTTTTTCACGGCGTACTTCCATGAACGCTTTCAGTTCGCTTTCGTCCAAAAAGGAATCCTTATTCGTGTCGATAGCGGCAAAGTTCTCTTTTAGTTTTCCTTTTGGAGACTTTTCAGCCTCAGCCATGCTTATCTTCCCGTCATTGTCAGTGTCAAGCCTTTTGATCATTTCTTTTCTCCTGTTTTCCGGTTTTTCTATTTCCTGCGCTACAGCAGCTGTAGTACCGAATAGTGCTGCCATTATAAAAGCAGCTGCAAATTTACCTTTCATACCATTATGTTTTTTGATTTAGTGGTTAGACAAAATTTTCAGGCCTGGGTTTAAAGGTATTATAAATTTTAACATGCCCTTGCCTGAAATAAAATTTTGGGCATAAAAAAAACCGCTGATTATCTCAGCGGCTTCGAACTATTCTGTTGGGGTTTCGTCAGGAGTTTCGTCTGTTGGAGGCTGCTGCCAGTTCTTCTTCCTTTCGTCCTCTAGTTTTTTACGGTTGCCTTTCTTGATGGCTTCACCCACCTGGTTGGAGGCAGTGAACGATGCCACCATGTTGTTGAGCATGTCGCTGCCGGCCTGCGGTGAGTTGGGCAATAGTATAAGGTTGGAGTTGGTATCACTGCCTATGGCCTGTAACGTATCGTAGTGTTGCGTCACCACAATAAGCGCTGACGCTTCCTGCGAGTTGATGCCCACTTTGTTCAGCACATCTACGCTTTCTACCAATCCGCGCGCAATTTCGCGCCTTTGGTCGGCTATACCCTGTCCCTGCAGCCTCTTGCTTTCAGCTTCGGCCTTGGCTTTGGCCACAATACGTATACGCTGTGCTTCAGCTTCATATTCTGCTGCCGATTTCTCCCTGTCAGCAGCGTTGATGCGGTTCATGGCGTGCTTTACCTGCGGATCCGGGTCGATGTCGGTGATCAGCGTGTTGATGATGTCGTACCCATAGCCAGCCATGGCTTCGTTAAGCTCTCGTTTCACGGCAATAGCTATGTCATCCTTGCGTTCAAATACGTCATCCAGCTTTAGTTTTGGTACTTCGGCACGTACCACGTCAAACACATACGAAGTAATTTGGTCGTGCGGGTACTCCAGCTTATAAAAGGCATCGAATACTTTCTCCTGGATTACCTTGAACTGCACTGATACCTTCATTTTCACGAATACGTTCTCCTTCGTCTTGGTTTCAATGATAACGTCCAGCTGCTGTATCTTAAGGTTGACACGCCCGGCTATGCGGTCTACGATCGGTATTTTCAAATGAAGGCCCGCCTGCCTGATACTGTGGTATTTTCCAAAACGCTCAATGATAACAGCCGTTTGCTGCTTGACCGTAAAAAAGGAGGAGAAAAAAATGATTACTGCAAGAAATAGCAATACATACAAAAAAATGTTTTCCATAATGTTGTTTTAATTGATTTGTGGTAAGGTACGAAATTCTCACGATTATCCAACTGTTAGATCTCGTGTCATTTGGCTTCGCCGAACCACTACGTCAGGTTTCGACAGGAGTTTGAGGAGTGGGGCAACCTCCATTATGTAAATGAAAAGAGATTTCTCCTGCGTAGAAATGACTAACGCAACGAGAAATCTCTTACTCTTTGTTGTAATACTATTTCAGGCTTTCAATAGCCTTTCTTATCCTGGCAATCGTTTCTTCCTTTCCTATAAGGGCGATGATGTCAAACAGGTGCGGGCCTTTCATGGCGCCTACAAGGCTCAAACGCAGCGGCTGCATCACCTTGCCCATCCCGATGCCGTTTTCTTCCATCCAGGCCTTTGTAACGGTCTCTACATTGGCAGAAGAGAAGTCCAGTGTATTGCCCAGCACGCTGATAAGCTGTTCCATAAGTTCAGCAGTGTCCGGTTTCCAGTTCTTCACGGCCTTTTCGTCGTACGATTCAGGCGCAACAAAAAAGTAATCCGTCAGTTCCCAAAGCTCACTGGCGAAAGTCGCACGTTCCTTTACCAGGCGTACGGCTTCTGTAACATATTCTGTTGGCTTATTGATGCCTTTCTCCAGCAGTACTTGTGATAACTGCTGCGCCAAAACCCCATTGTCCTGCCTGCCGAAATACTGGTGGTTGAACCACTTGTTCTTTTCCGGGTCGAATTTGGCGCCTGCCTTATGTACACGCTCCAGGTCGAAAAGGTTTACCAGTTCGTCAAGCGTAAACAGCTCTTGGTCGGTGCCGGGGTTCCAGCCCAGCAGTGCCAGGAAATTAATCACCGCTTCCGGGAGGAAACCGTTTTCCCTGTAACCTGATGATGTAGTGCCGTCAGGGTTTTTCCATTCCAATGGGAATACCGGGAAGCCCAGTTTGTCGCCATCCCGCTTGGACAGCTTTCCGTTGCCCACAGGTTTCAGTATCAATGGCAGGTGGGCAAACTGCGGCGCTTCCCATCCGAAGGCTTTGTACAAAAGCTCGTGGAGCGGGAGGGAGGGCAGCCATTCCTCACCGCGGATCACGTGGGTGGTTTCCATCAGGTGGTCGTCCACAATGTTGGCCAGGTGGTAGGTAGGCATGCCGTCGCTCTTGAAGAGCACTTTATCGTCGAGCAGGTTGGTATCGAATTTTATGTCGCCACGGATGATGTCCTTCAGGTGCAGCGTTTCGCCTACAGGTGTCTTAAAGCGGATCACGTAATGCTCACCGGCATCAAGGCGCTTTTGCACTTCTTCTTTGGATAGTACAAGAGAGGTATCCAGCTTTTCCCTGTTGGTATGGTTGTAGATGAAGGTCTTCCCCTCGGCTTCGTCTTTTTTGCGCAGTTCATCCAGCGCTTCAGGTGTATCAAAGGCATAGTACGCCCATCCGGAATTGATCAGCTCCTCAGCGTAGGCACTGTATATCGCTTTTCTTTCGCTTTGGCGGTAGGGGCCAAAAACACCTTCTTTGCCAACACCTTCATCAAACGGTATGCCCAGCCAGTTGAGGGCTTCGATGATGTATTCTTCCGCTCCGGGAACAAAACGGTTTTGGTCGGTATCTTCTATCCTTAGGTAGAAAACCCCGCCATGTTTCTTGGCAAACAGGTAATTGAAAAGGGCGGTCCTTACACCGCCGATGTGTAACGGCCCGGTTGGGCTTGGCGCAAAACGCACACGGACTTGCTTTGGCATTGTTGTTTAATTTTGGGTGCAAAGATAGGGGAAAGAAGTTGCAAAGTCATAAAGTCATAAAGTCGTAAAGTTATAAAGCTCTTAAAGTAATTCGTTATGCGGCAAGAGTGTTACGTCGCGTCACCCTCTCCTTGGGAGAGGGCCGGGGAGAGGACTAATCAGGGTATCAACAACTATAAGACGCTATGCCCTTAGTCCATCTCTCTGTAATAGCTTGTTATCAACATCATAGAATGCCATTTTTAACGTTACTTATCCAACGGAATTTGTATTTTTATCGGTTATTAACAATTGTCAACATTTTGGAAGCAAAAAACATCATATACGCCAAGCTCGAAGCCTTCATCAAAAAGTACTATACCAATGAGCTGCTACGTGGAACAATCTTCTTCATAGGGCTGGGATTGCTCTACTTTATCTTCACGATATTGGTCGAATATTTCCTCTGGCTGCCGCAGGGCGGTCGCACGGCATTGTTCTGGGTATTCATCGGGGTAGAGGTGTTCCTGCTGGTACGTTTCATATTATTCCCGGTATTTAAGCTGTTCAAATTGCAGAAGGGCATTGACTACCGCCAGGCTTCCGACATCATCGGCACGCACTTCAGCGAGGTGAGCGATAAGCTAACCAACTTCCTCCAGTTATCGGGACAGTCGCAGCAGTCGGAACTATTGGCCGCTTCCATCGAACAGAAAGCCAACAGCCTCCAGCCGGTACCTTTTGCCAATGCCATCAACTTCAAAAAGAACCTGAAATATGTTCCCTATGCGGCCATTCCGCTTTTGCTCATCCTGTTCTTCATGATCAGTGGCAACTCAGCGGTACTTACCAAGAGCTTCGACAGGGTGGTGAACTACAATAAGCATTATGCCCCGCCGGCACCTTTTGAATTCATTGTGACCAACAATTCCCTTACCGCGCAGCAGGACACCGATTTCCTTTTACAGGTAAAAACCCAAGGGACTGTAGTACCGGAGAATGCCATGATAACCATTGGCGACGAGAACTATTATTTGGAGAATGTCAAGCCCGGAGTGTTCCAGTACCGTTTTGAGAAGCCGACAAAGAACCTGGAATTCCAACTCAAAGCCAACGACGTTACATCTCAGCCGTATGAACTGGCCGTGGTGGCCGTGCCTACCATTGCCAACTTTGAAATGGTGCTGAATTTCCCGGGCTACTTGGGCAAGAAGGCCGAAGTTGTGCGTGGAACAGGCAATGCCGTGGTTCCCGAAGGCACAAAAGTTACCTGGAGGGTAGAGGCATTGGCGACAAAATCCATTGAATGGAACAGCAACGGTACTGCAACGGCCTTCAATCCGGGGGAGAATGGCTTTACATTGGCCAAAACCATCCTGCAGAATACCGACTACCAGATCCTTACGTCCAATGACAAGGTAAAGCACCACGAAAAGCTGCAATACCAGATCACGACCATCAGGGACCAGTACCCAACCATCAGCGTGGAAAGCGCACCGGACAGCCTGAAGCTGGACCGCCACATAGTTCTCGGCCAACTGAGCGACGATTACGGGCTTACCAAATTGCAGATCGTATATTATCCCCAGGACAACCCGAATGCCGCCAAACGCCTTAGCCTTGCCGTTAAGAAGGAGCCGGTAGACCGTTTTTACTATTCGTTCCCTACAGGGCTTGATATTAAGCAGGGCGTGAACTATGAGTACTATTTTGAGGTGTTCGACAACGACGCGGTACACAATTACAAGAGCACGAAATCATCGGTATTCTCACACAGGGAACTGACCGAGGAGGAGAAGCAGGAGAATGCCCTGCAGGAGCAGAACAGCAACATCAACAGCCTTGAGAAATCCATCAAGAACCAGGACAAGCAGATGAGCGAACTGGACAAGCTCCAAAAGATGGGCAAGGAGAAAACCAACATGGACTTTAAGGACCAGAAGAAGATACAGGACTTCATCAACCGCCAGAAGCAGCAGGATGAGATGATGAAGGAATTTTCTAAAAAGCTGAGCGAAAACCTCGAGCAGTTCAACCCTGAAAAGAAGGATGAGTTTAAGGAAGAGCTGATGAAGCGCCTTGAAAAGAATGAGAAGGAAGCCGAGAAAAACCAGAAGCTTTTAGATGAATTGAAAGAGCTTACCAACAAGCTCAAAGAGGAGGAACTGTTTGATAAGCTGGATAAGTTCAAGCAGAATGCCAAAGACAATTCCAAGAACCTTGAGCAGCTGGTGGAGCTGACCAAGCGCTTTTATGTAGAGAAAAAAGCCGAACAAATTGCGGAGAAACTAGAAAAGCTGGGCGAAAAGCAGGACAAGCTTTCTGAGGATAAAGACAACAACGCGCAGAAGCAGGACGAGATCAACAAAGAGTTTGACAAGCTGCAGGAGGAGATGCGCGAGCTGGACAAACAGAACCAGGAACTCAAGAAGCCAATGGATGTGCCTACCGATGAGAAACAGGAAAAGAGCATTGAGGACGATATGAAAAAGGCTTCGGAAGAGCTTAAAAAAGAGAACAAGGACAGCAAGGAAAAAGCCTCCAAAGCCAAGCCAAAACAAAAGTCGGCAGCAGAGAAAATGAAGCAGATGGGCGGTGAGATGATGGATGCCATGGCCGGCGGCGAGATGGAGCAGATGGAGGAGGACGTGAAAATGCTGCGCCAGATACTGGACAACCTATTGGCCTATTCCTTCTCGCAGGAGGAGGTGATGGGGCAGTTTAAGTCGACTAACGGGCGCTCGGCTTCCTATGCCAAATACCTGAAAAAGCAGCAGGACCTCAAGCAGCAGTTCCGCCATGTAGATGACAGCCTGTTTGCCATGTCGCTGCGCAATCCTAAGATAACGGAACAGATAACGAAGGAAGTAGGCAATGTGCATTATTATGTAGATAAAGCACTGGCCGACCTTGCCGAGAACGTGGTGCCGCGCGGGGTGTCGAACCAGCAGTATGCGGTTACTTCGGCCAACAAGCTTGCCGACTTTTTGAGTGATGTGCTCAACGGCATGCAGATGCAATTGCAGGGCATGGGAGAAGGAAAAGGCCAGGGTCAGGGCAAAGGCCAGGGTCAGGGCCAGGGAATGCAGCTGCCGGACATCATCAAGAAGCAGGAGGGCCTTGCCAAGAAGATGGGCGAGGGAATGGAAAAGCAAAGCGGCAAAGGCAAGAAACCCGGAGAAGGTGAGGAGCCGGGCGGCGGCAAGAAAGGCCAGGGAGAGGGTGAAGGCGGCGAAGGTGGCAGCGAAGGCGATGCCGGTAAGCTTTTGGAGATATATAAAGAACAGCAGCGCCTGCGTGAGGAATTGAAGAAAGCCCTTGACAAGGAAGGCATGGGTGGTAGTGGCCAGAACGCCATGAGGCAGATGAAGGACATCGAAAAGCAGTTGCTGAACAAAGGGCTGAACAAACAGACCATGGAGAAGATGCAGAACCTGAAGCATGAGCTGCTCAAGCTGGACAAGGCGATACAGCAGCAGGGCGAAGAGAACAAAAGACAGTCCCAGACCAACAAAAAGGACTTTAGCAACGCCCCGAGGGAACTTCCTGCGGCACTGAAAGAATATTTGAATAGTGTGGAGATATTAAACAGGCAAAGCCTACCTTTGCGCCCAAATTTTAACCAAAGGGTACAAACCTATTTCAGGAAAGATGATAAGCTTTAATTACGAGACTGATTTTGAATTGGCCGATGAGCCAAAGTACGAAGCATGGCTGTCGGAAGTCATCGACTCCGAGGAGTATGATGAGGGGGAGATCAACTATATCTTTTGTAACGACGAAGATCTGTTACAAAAGAATATTGAGTTCCTTGACCACGATACGCTGACTGACATCATTAGTTTTGACTATACCATGGGCAGCCTTATCAGCGGTGATATCTTCATTTCGGTGGAGCGGGTACGAGAAAATGCGGCCGAGTTCGGCGTGGTTTTTGAGGACGAGCTGCGCCGGGTAATGGCGCATGGCATACTGCACTACTGCGGCTATAAAGACAAGACCGACGAAGATGCCCGGGAAATGCGCGCCAAGGAGGAGGAGAAGATGGCGATGTTCCACGTGGAACCAACCGCTTAAACATCTTTTTTAGGGTGGTTTTAGGGTTCTTGTGTATGATTTCAGGGGGTCTTGCAGGATGAATTTACGACCTCTTCATGATGAATTTAAGGTATACAAAGAGGTAGTTTTGATCCGCGTTCCACGTGGAACGTTCTCCTCTTGAAGCTGCGAGGTTTTCGTTATATTGTTTTCGCTGCGTTCCACGTGGAACGTTTGTAAAAATATTGCGGCGACAGCCGCTCCCGTGCTGTCATTGCGAGGAGTAACGACGAAGCAATCTTTCAAAGTGATTTATGTTGTTTGTGCCGGAGGAAAGATTGCCGCTCTCCGTGCCTCCGCTCGCAATGACAGACGACCGGCAATGACGGCAGAGTGGCAATAAAAAAATAATAAATAGAAAATAATCAATTCCCTGTTCCACGTGGAACAGGGAGAAAGAATAAAAGATGTTTAACGAGGTATATGATGTGATAGTAGTGGGGGCCGGGCACGCAGGAAGCGAGGCAGCGGCCGCTGCCGCTAATATGGGTTCGAAGACCTTGCTGGTGACAATGAGCCTGCAAAACATCGCGCAGATGTCCTGCAATCCTGCCATGGGAGGTATTGCAAAGGGACAGATCGTGCGCGAAATCGATGCGCTGGGCGGCTATTCGGGCATTGTGACCGACAAGACGGCCATCCAGTTCCGGATGCTCAACAAGTCCAAAGGGCCCGCCATGTGGAGCCCCCGAGCGCAGAGCGACAGGATGCGTTTTGCAGAGGAATGGCGACTGATGCTGGAACGTACCCCGAACCTGGATTTTTACCAGGAAATGGTGTCGGGTCTGCTTATCGAGGATGGCAGGATTGCCGGGATCCGAACGTCGCTGGGGATTGAAATTAAATCGAAAGCCGTGGTGCTCACCAACGGTACGTTCCTGAATGGTTTGATCCATATCGGGGAGAAGCAGTTTGGCGGCGGCAGGGCAGGCGAGGGCGCTGCCTACGGCATTACCGAAGACCTCGTTCGTGCCGGATTTGAGGCCGGAAGGATGAAAACAGGCACACCGCCACGCGTTGACGGACGCTCGCTGGACTATTCCAGGATGATTGAGCAGCCGGGCGACGAGAACCCTGATAAGTTCTCGTATTCGGCAGTTACGAAGCCGCTAAAGGAACAACGCTCGTGCTGGATGACCTATACTTCGGAAGAAGTGCACAACCTCCTCAGGGAAGGTTTTGACCGTTCGCCGATGTTCAATGGGCGCATCAAAAGCCTTGGGCCGCGCTATTGCCCATCGATCGAGGATAAGATCAACCGCTTTGCCGATAAGGACCGCCACCAGATTTTCGTTGAGCCGGAAGGCTGGGATACGGTGGAGGTATATGTAAACGGCTTTTCAACCTCCCTTCCGGAGGATGTCCAGTTTAAGGCATTGCGCTCTGTAGCCGGGTTTGAGAAGGTGAAATTCTTCCGCCCCGGATATGCCATCGAATATGATTATTTCCCGCCCACACAGTTGAAGCATACGCTGGAAACAAAGCTGGTGGAGGGATTGTACTTCGCAGGGCAGATAAACGGTACCACAGGCTACGAGGAAGCCGCTTCGCAGGGGCTTATGGCGGGCATTAATGCGCATTTGAAGGTGCTGGGTAAGGATCCGTTCATCCTGAAGCGCAATGAGGCCTATATAGGCGTGCTTATCGATGACCTGATCACCAAAGGCACCGAAGAACCGTACAGGATGTTCACTTCGCGAGCCGAATACCGCACACTGCTGCGCCAGGACAACGCCGATTTCAGGCTTACACCGCTGTCATACGAGATTGGGCTGGCCAAAGAGGACCGTATGCGCCGCATGGAAAAGAAAAGGGACGAAAGCGAGGCTTTCGTAAACTTCTTCCGGGAATCGAGCGTAACGCCTGCTGAGGTGAACCCGGTTCTGGAAGCTAAGGACACGCCTGGGGTAACGCAGTCGGAAAAGATGTTCAAGATATTCTCCCGTCCGCAGATCGAGCTGGAGGACATGCTGAAATTTGACCGTGTGCGCGATTACATTGCCGAACACGACCTGGACAGGGAAGTGGTGGAGCAGGCCGAGGTGCAGGTGAAGTATTCTGGCTATATTGAAAAGGAAAAGAACAACGCCGACAAGCTCAACAGGCTTGAGGATGTAAAGATCCCGGAGAATTTCGATTACGACAAGGTGAAATCCCTTTCGCACGAAGCCCGTGAAAAGATGAAGAAAATCAAGCCCGTTACCATATCGCAGGCATCGCGCATCAGCGGGGTGTCTCCGGCAGATGTATCGGTATTACTAATACACATGGGACGCTAATGGGAATGTTCCACGTGAAACGATTTGTAAAAACCCTTTCGAGTAAAGGGTTTTTCGTGTTTTTACTACTGATGCTGGCAATTTCGTGCATTACGCCAAGGCATACCGTAGAGATCAATAGCTTTGTGCTGATGGAAAACGGCAAGGAAGTTTTGGGAAGGGAAAAGGGCCTAACCGCTTTTATTTTTGAGAACGACCAGAGTAAAATGCCCTTCGCGCAATTCCTGGCCAATAAATATGATCTGGGTACATCCAACGACGTGTCGTATTGGGTTACCGTAGACGGACATCGCTTAAAGGTTTTCCTGTACACCAATGACGAGCTGGAAAAATATTTTGACGTATCGCAGTTTATGGTGACCAATGTAGAGACAAAAGCCAACATTTTAACCAAAGCGAAATTTTTAGCAATGTCGGTCATAAGTGAATCCAACGAAGACTGCCTGGAGGAAAATTCGCTTTATAAGAACATTACGATACAATACCTCGAAGGATTAAAAGACGAATTCAATAAAAGCTAATGGATTTTAGTAACGCTACCACTTATATTAAAGTTAAGGACCATTCTGTTTCAGGAGAAGAATTTGAACTGCTGCTCGACGCCGATCTCGACCTCCTGAAAACGCATCCGCAGCCCTCACCCGAAAACCTGGGCCGCTATTACGAAAGTGATGATTACATTTCGCATACCGACGGCAAGCGCTCCTTGTTCGAAAAGCTTTACCACACGGTTAAGCAAAAGGCTTTGCGCGATAAAATAAAGCTGGTGCAGGGATTTCAGCCGCAAAAAGGCAAATTATTGGACATTGGTGCCGGTACAGGCGATTTTTTGGCAGTAGCCAAAGAAAATGGCTGGAATATTACGGGTATTGAACCGAGTGATAAGGCAAAAAGCATTGCAAAAGGCAAAGGCGTAGTTTTTGCAGAGCGTTTGGAAGCAATTCCCGATCATTCGTACGATGTAATCACGATGTGGCATGTTTTGGAGCATGTGCCCGATGTGGAAGCACAGATTACTGAGCTAAAACGCATCCTGAAACCTGATGGGGTAATTATTATTGCGGTGCCGAATTTCAAATCGTACGATGCACATTATTATGGCAAGTTTTGGGCGGCCTACGACGTGCCGAGGCATTTGTGGCATTTTTCCAAAACAGCCATTGAAAAGCTTTTTGCACGCCAGGGCATACAGCTCATAAAAATCCTGCCCATGAAATTTGACAGTTTTTATGTGAGCCTGCTTTCCGAAAAATACAAAACCGGGAAAATGAGTTTTGTGAAAGGATTTTTGACCGGATGGAAGTCAAACCGCAAAGCGGCACGGAATAGGGAGTATTCATCGCATATTTATGTCCTGAAAATCGCTAAAAACTAATTGAAGGCGATTTTTCGGCCTTTTTAACCCGCAAACACCCGATAAGCCGCTGAATTTTCAAAAGTTGCTTAAATCGCTTTATTTAAAGTCGATTTTGATTGTGAAACTTTATGATTGCAGAGACAACTATAGGTATTTCTTATTTGGGAATTTTTCGCGGAACAGTCTCGCAACTTTTATCTATCATCTCAATTCTAAAATCTGAAATCTGAAATACCCATTTTGGCACATTAAAACTAATCACTACTTTTACGCGAAATTTTTTAATCTAAATTCAGGAAATGAAAAAATCATTATTGATATTCGGTTGTGCGCTGGCACTGTTTTCATGCAACAAAGAAGGGGGAGATGCTTCCGGATTTAAGACTGCCTATGTAGATACTTCAAAGCTTTCCAAAGACTACGAAGAGTTTAAGGACCTGGAGTCGCAAAGCAAAGTAAAAATGGAAGAAATGGGCAGGGAGCTTGAAGGCAAGGTGCAGCAGTGGAAACTGGATGTTGCCAGCTTTCAGGAAGAAGCCAAGGTGAAAGGCCAGCAATGGGCACAGCTGAAAGGCCAGCAGCTCCAGAAGAGGGAGCAGGAGCTCATGGCGGAGCAGGAAGCAATGATGAAGCAGCTTCAGGGCGAATTTGGAGTTAAAAATGACTCTGCTGTAAGCAAAATGAAGAAGTTCATTAAGGATTACGGCAAGAAAAATGGTTATGACTACATCTACGGCAGCGGTGAAAGCACCAACAGTGTATTGTATGCCAAAGACAGCTACGACATAACAAACGATATCCTTAAAGAGCTGAATGACAAGTATAAAGGTACTGCTAAAACAGAAGCCACACCTAAAAAAGAAGAAGAAACTAAATAATCTTTCACTTAGAAAATACTATAAAAATGCTCCCAAACTGGGGGCATTTTTCATTAATGTTCCACGGGGAACAATTTGTTTTGACCTCTTCCAACCAATTTCATGTTGTTTTAATCATTCTATCTCTCAATGACAGAGCGTAGCTACACTCATCTCTGTCATTTTGACCGTAGCGTAGCGAAGTGGAGAAATCTCATTCCGTAAAATCTAAAAGTAGCGTACTCGCCATTATGAAACGTTGTCATTTCGACCGCAGCGCAGCGGAGTGGAGAAATCTCAATTACATTTAGGGGAAACTATTCGTTTGAGCGTTTGCATTGCAACGTCTCTGCCACAACGCATGAGTTTAATCTCGTAATAGAATAGGGCTTTGCGGGCATCAGCATCCAGTCAACAGAAACTAAGATTTTTTTCTATTATATAAGCAAAAATTTGTACTTTTCGGCATTATTTATACGCCAATGGAAACACTCTCTACCGCCGCATCCTATGCACTCAAATTCATCAACCAAACCAATCGCTCCGTATTCCTGACCGGAAAAGCCGGTACGGGGAAAACCACGCTGCTCCGCGAGATCATCCGCACCACGCATAAAAATACCGTGTTGGTGGCACCTACGGGCATTGCCGCACTGAATGCAGGCGGTGTCACGATCCACTCCATGTTCCAGCTGCCCTTTGCGGGCTTCATTCCCGAATACAACCTGCCATTCCAGTTCAGCGATACCGTAAAGTTTGAAACTAAAGATAGCCTGAGACGGCATTTCCGGATGCGCGCCGACAAGAAAGCCGTGCTCGAAAACCTGGAACTGCTGGTGATTGATGAAGTCAGCATGCTGCGGGCCGACCTGCTGGATGCCATCGACTACATGCTGAGAACGACCCGTAGGAATGAACGGCCCTTCGGCGGGGTGCAGGTGCTGTTCATCGGCGACCTGCTGCAGCTGCCGCCCGTAGTGCGAAACGAGGAATGGGAGGTGCTGAAGAAATACTACAAAGGCAAGTTCTTTTTCCATTCGCACGTGGTGCAGCAAAACCCGCCGCTGTACATTGAACTGGACAAGATATACCGCCAGACCGACGCTGCCTTCATCGGCGTGCTTAACAATTTGAGGAACAATGTTATAACCAATGGTGACCTCGACATACTCAACGGATTTGTAAACCCTGCCTTCGACGTGAAGAAGAATACGGGCTACATTACGCTGACCACCCACAACGCCAAGGCCGATGCCATGAACGCTGCATCGCTTGAAGAATTGGAGGGCAGGCAGTATGTGTACCGGCCGGATATCGTTGACGATTTTCCCGATAAGATCTATCCGGTAGAGGAGGAGCTGAAGCTGAAGGTGGGTGCACAGGTCATGTTCATAAAGAATGACCTTTCGCCAGAAAAGCGGTACTTCAACGGGAAGATAGGGGTAATCAAATCGCTGTCGGATGACGAGGTGCTGGTGCATTTCCCTGAGGAGAATGTCACCATCGAGGCCGAAAAATACGAATGGAAGAACGTGCGCTACTTTGTAGATGCCACGACCAAGGAAATCAACGAGGAGGTTTTGGGTACATTTACCCACTACCCGCTCCGGCTGGCATGGGCCATTACCGTGCACAAGAGCCAGGGATTGACATTTGACAAAGCTGTACTCGATGTGTCGCAGGTTTTCATGCCGGGGCAGGCCTACGTTGCCCTGTCGCGATTACGTTCATTAGAGGGGCTTATTTTGCTTTCCCCGATGCATATGAATGGCATTTCGAGCGATGCCGACGTGATGGATTATGCCTCGGCAAAGGCTGAAGCGTCGCACCTGGAGGATTCGCTGCAGCGCGAAACGCTGAACTTCATCCATAACTTTCTGGTAAACAGTTTCTTATGGGGTGAGCTGGCCACTGAATGGCAGCGTCACAAAATGAGCTACCTGCAGGAGGGCCCCAAAGCGCTCAAATCGCAGTACCGCGAATGGGCTGCCCGCCAGGAAAATGCCATACATACCCAACTCGATGCGGCGAATAAATTCATAGGGCAGCTCAACAGGCTTTTCGCGCAGCGGCCGGTGGACCTCGCTTTTGTAGGCGAAAGGGTTGCGGCGGCAGCCAACTATTTTTTCCCCACGCTCGACCGCATGGCCATGGGCGTGCTGGAAACCATGGAGGAAATCAAGCGCCAGCGAAAGGCAAAGACCTTTTATGAAGAACTGGCTGTACTGGAGGAATTGCAAACCGCGGCAGTCGTACGGCTGATGAAGGCGAAGCTGCTCCCCGAACTGGTGAAAGAGGGAAGGGACATCAGCCGCGAAAGCCTGGTCACGCCCGAGATACAATCGTACAAGATCAAAAAGCTCGAGGCGATAAGGGCGGTAATGCGCAACAACCCGGCAACGCTCATGGATGGCGACGGGGAGGAGGACCTGTACGCACCGCAGCGCTATGTTTCCAAAAAGAAAAAGCCGGCCGAAGCGAAAAAAAGCACCGTAGACGAAACCTTTGAGCTATGGCAGCAAAAAATGCCGGTGGAGGACATTGCCCGCACCCGCAAGCTGACACAGCAAACGATAGAAAGCCACCTGGCGAAGCTAATTGAATCCGGCAGGGTAGAACTGTCCGACGTATTGCCAAACGACCGTATAGCGGCCTTAAAAACGATATTCGAAGGTTTTGAAGGTGAATCGCTGAGCCCGCTGAAGGAAATGCACGGCGATGCATTCACCTGGAGTGAGCTGAAGTTTTACAGGGCCAGCATGGATTAGGTAAAAGAAGCCCCGTGCAAATTGCAACGGGGCTCGTTAGGTGGGGGCGGCACACTTAAAAAATGATCTTCCTGTTGGTAACGGCACCATTTACATCCGTTACTTTTATGATAAGCATTTGTTCCTGCGATTGCAGTCCGGAAATCACTGCAGTTGTGTCGTTAATTCCATCGGTGCTGTACAGCAGCCTTCCCCGGGTATCGTACACCTGCACCGACTTCATTTCCATCCTGCCGGAATTGACATGGATGGTATTTTCCTGCTTGTATACGATCAGGGCATTGGCATTGGCATCAGGGCTTCCTGTTCCCAGCGCCTGTGCATATACCACGTCAAACCTGCCTGCCAGGGTTCCTGCTTCTGCGGCAAATTCGTACGGGCCGTTGGCAAGGTTGTGGGTCATGCCGCCCAGCAGGTTATCCTTGATGAATATATCCTGGCCTTGTGCAAACACGCCGTCAAAATGATCCAGCGAGATGCTGTAGGTGCCGGCAGCGGTAATTTTTACACCCAGCGGCACAATGTCTGACGCGTCGAATGACGGCCTTGCCTGTATGCCCAGCTTAGTCTCTCCCGCAAGGGAATAAATAGCCACATCGCCATCGGTAATGGCCCTGCCGTCCCAGGCATAGTCGAGCCCAAGGGTGGTATTAGGCGTATAGGCCACCGACATCTGGCTGAATTCGCCAAGCGAGCCCGTCAGGTTGAGCCACAGCCTCGATTTGTCTGTGTCCATGGCATTCCTGAAGAACTGGCCGTTGTTTATGCCCCTGCGCATACCGTTGTTGAACGAAACAGTGTTGCCTGTGCTGTATACTATAAAGCCCTGGCCGGTATTGATTACCCACTCATCGCTTTCGTCCGGGTCGCTGAACAGTCCGTTGCTGCTGTCGCCGCCAAAGGCATCATTGGCAATGTACCCTGCCAGCGTGAGCGATGCATAGCTCGATGCGTTGGTGTCATTTTTCTTCCTCCAGAAGAACAATGAAGCATCCTGGGCAAGGTTGCCCGAGTTTGCGGCATAAAAATCGGCTATATTCAACGATGACGGATAGGGGTTGCCCACGGCATTAAAGCCAGGGGTTACCGCTACATCTACGTTGCCATTGTGCGGCGCGCCGGTAAAAGTACCGGTCCACGGGGTGCCGGGGGTGGATGTATTTACAAATGACGGATGAGTATTGTCTACCCTGATGAGGTAGCTTTTTCCTTCGATGAACTCAGTAGTTACCGGGTCGCTTACCTGTGTATATCCGTTGGTTACCGGATTGTAGGTGTAAAAACGGTTGTTGAGCGTTTGCGGCGAAAAGGTCTTAAGCGTTTGTCCGTCAACCGGCGATGACCACAAGGTATAATCCAGCCTGTATATCGGGGCGCTGTCTTTAATGACCTCTATTTCACCACTGTTATTTACATCACGAACCTGTACAAGGTTGGCATTGTTTTCAACTGTAAATGTGCCGCCATTTATGGTAACTGCGCCATCAACGGTCATATTGAACCCTGCCGGGATTACTACGTTCGCACCTGTATTTACGACTACGCTACAGGCAGCCATGTCTTCGGTGGCAGTAAAGTCGGCATTGAATATAACCGCAGTTGTCGCGGTAGGCTCACCGTTGCTCCAGGTACCGTCCCATGTGGTTGCGCTTATTTTTATCTCAATATAATTTGAATATACTACCGGGCATGTACCGTTTTGTACCACAGCCCTCACATACCTTGTAGATGCAAGGTTGGTGCCTATAAGCGCCCCGGAAAGCGTTGCCGATGTGCTTGGTATAAACGCAGGGTTGGCAAACAATGTATTGATAGACCGTTCCCAGCGTACTATTGTACCGGTATAGCCGGTAAGAGTAATGTCGGCCGGGGTCGTGGCGGCACATATTTCCTGGCTTCCTGTAAGCGTTCCTGCTACCGGTTGCAATGATACCACCACATCGGCAGTGTCGGTAACTTCGATGCCATTTGCATCCCTTACGGCCAGCGTATAAGTGGTTGTACCGGCAACTGTGGTAGGAGGCGTTGCTGTCGCTGCTGTGCCCAGCCCGCCGGACCATGAATAGCTGTATGGCGGATTGCTGCCGCTTACTTCAGCTGTGAGTGTAACGGCATCGCCTTCGCAGAAAGAGCCTTCACCCGTGATCACGGCAGTAAATGGCGAGGAGTCGATACCGGTAAACGATGATGTCTGGCCGGCAGTAAGCGTTGCGTTTGCAGCGGTAAGCGTCCCGCCGGACAGTGCCGCGAATTTTACCCACGGGTTAGTGGCAACGTTGAATGTGCCATTCAGCTGGGCCGCACTGATATTGCCCAGTGAGCCCACAATATCTATTGCCTCATAGGTAGTTGTTATCGTGGCTACAGCCCCGGTTATGCCGGTTTGCGTCACATTCCAGTAATGGGTCAGGTAGTTGTCGGCGCTGTTGTTGCTAGGATGTTTCACATCCTTCATGTTCACGGCCACATAAGCATTGCTGAATGTACCCGAGGTAACGTTCACCGTTATGGGTGAATATACGGTTGTATCAATACCTTCGCCTATCGGGAAGGTATATGACCCTGTTACTGTATACGGCCTCCTGACTACACCCGCTCCGTCGGCTTCAATCATTGTTGTCGAAGAGAAGCTGCCTGCTACGGCGTTGGCACCTAGCGTAAGGTCATAACCCTGGATGTCAAACTTGCCGACTGTAAGTGTAAGGGTGCCCGCTACAGTTGCATTGGTGGCCAATATTACTTTGCTGGTTGCATTGTTTATAGTCAGGTTATCGAATGTTGGGCTTACGGTACCGCCTATTATCTGTAACTCTTCTTCATTACCCGACATTTCAATGGTTTTGCCGGTGAAGTCAACCGTTTGGTTGAGTACCAGGTCGCCCCTTACATTCAGTGAAGCCGGGAAAACAGCCCCGGTACCGCTGATGGTAAGGTTGTGGTAGGCTGATTGCGCACCGTTTGGCAAAACTACTGTCTGTCCTGTACCGGTATATTCAAATGTACTGTGTACACCGGCAGTAAAGAAGTTACCGGGCTTGGTGAACACCCCGCCGAGCCTTATTACAGAGTTGGTTAGCGGACGCAATGACGTACCTGAGGCGATGGTAAGGTTGTTGAAGGATGTAATCCCCGCGATGGTTGCATCGGCAGATCCGTTGGCGTTATCAAACACTACGGTGCCTGTCGAAGCGTTAAATGTGCCTTTGTTGATCCAGGCACCCGAAGTTCCTTTTACGGTAAATACCGATGCCTCCGCGGCATTGAGAATGGCGCCGGCCTCAATAGAAATGGTCGCCACTTCTGAACCATTGTTATAAATAGGATCATTTGGTGTAGTTGAGGCATCCGGGATTATTACATTGGTATCAAATGCCGGGCTTCCGTTTGGTGTCCAGTTGGCCGCGGTAGTCCATGAATCGCTTTGCGAACCGTTCCAAACCAGCGTATTGGCAAGGGAGTTGGCAAGGGTAAGGTTATAGGTTCCGAATGATGAGCTAAAGAAAGCCATGTTAACGTTGGCGAGTTCCACAAAATTATTTGAAACGCTGTAATTGGTACGGCTCTGCGGAATGCCTGTACCCGAGGCGATTACTATTACCCAGTCCACAAGCCTGTTTTCTATATTCCCGTTAATTTCAGAATCAAGATAATGTGCAGATATGATTGCTTTTGTTCCCGTACCGCCGGTCTGTATGAAATCAAACCTCCTCAATATCGCGTCGGGTTTTGAAACAGGCGCCACACCGGGCTCGATTTTGAGGCTCATGGAAGTTGGCAATGTACCTAAAGTTGGAAAAACGACCGATGTATACGGATGGCCAAAAGTATATACCTTGTTAGGTATGATTCCGCTGTTTCGCGTTACGATCCCACTAACATCACCGGTACCGGTATTTATGGCGTCAGGCCCCATAAATAGCGTGTTGCTTCCTGTGGCGAGGCTCCCCGTCGTTGCCGTAGGGTTGGCATTCGGCAGGTGAAGGATGCCGTTTACCGTTACATCGGCAACGGTTACAGCGCCTGATGCATTGCTGATGGTTACATTTCCATACGTTCCGGCAGGAAGGGTTTGCTGGGCAGATCCATTGAAGAGCACAACTCCCGTACCCGACCAGGTTTTACCTGATGGCAGTGGTGCAGAAGTCGTATTTTGGGTACTTATAGTGCCGCTGTTGGCAACGGTTGTAAGCGCACCGCTAAGCGCATTTGTGCCCAGGTTGAGGGTCTGCAGCTCATTTACGGTCAATGTGCCCGCAATTGCCAGCGGTGTTGCCATAGTAGCCGTATTGCCATTGGTTGTGGCAACTGTAAGGTTGTTTATCTGGTTGGTTGTCCCTGGTGTCGACTGGTCAAAGCTGAGCGAAGGGTTTACACTGCCGCTCAAAATGATGTTGGCTGATGCGCCTCCCCTCAGGTTTCCAGAAGCTGAATGAGTCATGGTGCCTGCCAGTGTCAGGGTATTGGCCCCAATAGCAAGGTAGCTGTTGTTAGAGAATGCGATGTTGCTGTTAACAGTAGTTGCACCCGAAAGCCCCGCGTTGCCAGCTACCGTAAAGGTTTCGGCAGTACCGCTGAAGGATGCGAACGTGCTGGTTGGGTTGGCCACAAGCACAATGTCGTCTATGGCTATTTCGTCATAAGCAGTGCCCGATACGGCTGCACCGCTCCAGCGGATGTAGCCATAACCGTTAGCAGCTACAGCTACCGGTATGGTGGCAACTTTATAATAGGCTTTCCACTCCGGCAATGCATCGGCAGCAGCCGTTGTAGTATGGTTAAGTGCCGCAACGGCAGTATAGGAAATGTTATCCGGAGAATAACTGAAGTTTAAGCTGTTAGATCCTGCTTCGTCATTGTATACATATACTTTGTACCCAACGCTCACAGAGGTTATAGGCGTTGCCGTCTGGTTTTGGAAACGCAGTGTAATTGTTCCCGGTGAGAACTCGCCGGTGGCAGGCTGCACGCCCAGGGCATAATTATTGGGCGACACTTCAAAAGCATACAGGCCCGCATCTGTTTCGCCGCCGTCAGACTGCCCGCTGTCATAAACACTGTCTTCAGGGCTATCTGCCCCAAAAGCCAGGTTGCCGGCGCTAAATCCGGTTATGGCAAAACTGTTGGAACTCAGTTCGCCCGGCTGTGTCCCGGTGCTGAAGCCTGCACCGCTGAAGGCCGCGTTGTTTACACCCTCAACAGAAGTGTCAAAATTGATGGTATTTTGGGTATTCATGGCCGTGATCTGCAGGCCAACAGGGGCATTCAGGGTAAGACGGCTGCCTGTAAGGGGCGAAGTGGTACGGTAATTTTGCGTACCCCCGGCACCGTTAAATTCATAAACAGCCACATGGTAGGTGGTTGCTGCCGAAAGGCCGGTTACGTTTACCGAATTGGAGGTTCCGCTATACACAACATAGTTTCCGTTGCCCAGGTCGCTTCCTGCGCCAAAAGCTGCCGATGCCGTGTAGGTTACGCCATCTGTAGGTGCTGCATTTACGGCAGAAGCTGCGCGCATTACCACCAGCCTGCTGGTGCCGCTGCCCGATGTCCAGCCCGTAGTGAGGGATATCGACGTAACATTGCTAAAGCTAATGGATGTGGCCGATGTTGTAGGTTCTGAAGACAGCACAACTGCCGAAACGGCTACCTGCCTTGAGGTGGCACCCGCCGCGGAAAGCGTGATGTTGCCACTGTACAATCCGGCAGGGGCAGCGGCTTTTACACGTACATAGATTGGCGTTGTTGCCGAAGGTATCGTAGTTATCTGGCCGGCATATCCGGACCCGCTGCTAAGCGAAACTTCAAAATTTGCTGGTGCCGTAGCAGTAATGTTTCCGGTAAGGTTAGCGCCTGTAGTAGTAAAACTCTGCTGGGGCGATGCGGTTCCCGTTACGGTACTGAAGCCGGGCAGCACGTTTGTGGACGGAGATATTGTAGGCACACCGGCAACGTCGATGGTAAAGTTTACCATATTGGAAACAGTGGTACCCGTAATTACAGTTATAGGCACTGTACCGGCCGATGCGATGTCTGCAGCCGTGATTGCGGCTGTAATTCCGGTAGCGGAGTTATAGGTTGTGGTCCTGCTGCTCCCGTTCCATTGTACTATGGAGGCAGGGGTAAAGTTGCTTCCGCCCACAACAAGGCTGAATGCCCCTGTGCCTGCAATCCTTGAAGGAGGGGAAAGGGTTGTTATGAAAGGTGTGGCAACAGTAACCCTGATATTATCAAAAAAGGAGGTTTGATTGCGCTTGGTAGCAGCATTCCAATAAGTGCCGATAAGAGGGAGTGAAGTGGCTGTTGAACCGCTGTTTACAGCCGTTCCCTGAGAGGTAAGGCTGCCGGCTGCCGGATCCTGGAATACGCTGCCATCATTGCGTACAAATAATTCCCAGGTATTGGACGCAGGGTTGTAGGTAACCTTTACGCTCAGGTATTGGTTGCCAAAATCGGAAAGTCCTGATGTATTGGAAGTGATAATGTCTGACGATGTCCTGATGCCTGCCGTGTAGCGTATGAGCCTGAGGCGGTCGGTTTTGCCGGACTGGCCCAGTATCACCGCATAACCCGATCCTGTAGTTGCTGTGGTGTTCGATGTGCCTGCCAGCACAAACGCATTAGCATAGTAGCCATTAGCCGGACCGGAGGGGTTGGAGCGTACCTGGCGCATGTTGAATGTCCATGTCACCAACCCGGGGTTCGACGCAAGCGCCGTACTGTACGGTGCCGAAACGGCATTGTTGGCATAGGCAAGGCCCCAACCGGACACGTTCGCAGTTCCCGTGGCATCGTTAGTGAGGGCCAGGTAACCCGAATTTATACGGGCGCCAAAATCAGCCCCGCTCCTCAAAAAAGACCAGGTGCTGTTTGTGCCTATCAGTCCGTTGGCACCGCTGTAGGACGTGCCTGCGGAAGTGCTGAAATCTGAGCTGAAGACCGTGGTTGTTTGTGCTCTTCCAAAAAATGGAATGACGCTTACAAAGGCCATCAGGAGACATGCCGATGCGGATGGTAGTTTTAGTATCATAAATTTGCAATTTAGTCTAATAAGAAGGTTGAATTTTAGGAATCTCTAATCTCACTGGGCATTTTTTTATTTAATTGTGAGAATTGATTATTAAATTTTTAAATAGCTAAAATTATTGCAATATTATGTGTGGAAATTTAGAAATAAGTTAAATAGCGGCAATTCATCGACCATCTGCCGTTAATTATCGTTGAATGGCAGTCTTTTAAGAATTAGAAAATAACGCGATATTTTCTTTTGTAAGGGTTGGCTTGTTATTACTTTGGTTTAAAAAAGGATATGTCTGAATCAACGGGTTGAATTAATGCCGAAATGCCCATTTATATCGGTTTATGCCCTGTGGTGCTGGCATACCTTACCGGCCATTCGGCAATAAAGACCAATGAGATAGTAAAGGCTATGGCAGAAGAGGCCAAACCTTAAAAAAAAATGTTTTGAAGGGTTTTACAGTGCCACGGCATTCAGCCAGTGCAGCAGCAAAACAACCGGGATAAAATAAATGACTATGGTACGCGCACCGTCATAATCCTTCGCCATGCGCTGGCCCAGGAGGAGGAACAGCAGGGTTATGCCCGAAAGTACTCCCGCAAGGATTGGGAATTGGTCGCCCCCATTGACAAATATCTCAATGATCCCTATTACGGCAAAAGCGCCCGAAAACACCTCCATCACCAGGATGAGGAACAGCGACTGCGGCACCATGTTCCGGATGGGTGTTTGCGAAAAATGGCCCTTCAGCCATTCGAGGTTGCCTTTCCAGTCGGTTACCTTGTCGTAACCGGATTGAATGAAGGTGATGGCCAAAAAGGCAAGTATCAGGATTATGGCAGGCTGTGGTATCATGATGTTATTTTTTATGGATTAATCGGGTGAGTTTTATCGAAAGGTCGGTAAGGATGATCCTGGCGTTGCCGTTGCGCTCTATGTGGTACAGGGCATCGCTCAGTTCCTTAAAGATATCGTTGATGTTGCTGCCGTTGACAAAGGGCGCAAAATTTTCCAGCTTAAATTTTTCTACAGTAGGTTCCATGAAAACCAGGTCGCCCGCGCTATAGTTGAGCAGCAGTGCCTGCCGGAACATATCGATGCAAAAGTGCAGGAACTGCTTTTGCGGCTCGCGCCCTATTGCGGCAATCGTTTCGCTCCACGCGATGAGGTCGTGTATGGCGGCGGCATTCCCCTTGGCCCGGAAGGCGGCGCGCACCCATTGCACGAACCACTCTTCAAACGGGTGGCCGTCATCATCGCCGTTGAGCAGATGCAGGGCTTTGTTGTAGTTGCCCTGGGCCTGGTGGGCTATTTTTGTAGCCGTATTCTGCGGAATAGCAAGCTGGTTGGCCAGCCGGTTGGATATGGCGTTTTCGCTCAGCGGCCCGAAGTGGAGCACCTGGCAGCGCGACAGTATGGTTTGCAGGATATCGTCCTCGCTTTCGGCGATCAATATAAAAACCGTTTTTTGCGGCGGTTCTTCCAGCAGCTTCAGCAGCTTGTTGGCAGAGGCGGTATTCATCCGGTCGGCCATCCAGATGATCATCACCTTGTAGCCGCCCTCATAGGCCTTCAGCGAAAGCGCCTTAACGATTTCCGTTGCCTCATCCACGCCTATCTGGCCCTGCTTGTTTTGTATGTCGATCTTTTTATACCAGTCGAAAAGGCTGCCGTAGGGCGTTTCGGTAATAAACTCCCGCCAGTACTTCAGGAAGTTGGCGCTCACAGGGTGGCTCTTCACCTCGCTGTTGGCCGCCACGGGGAACACAAAATGAAGGTCGGGGTGCGAAAAGTTCTCAAATTTCAGGTTGCAGGCCGCGTTGCCGCCCGAGTTTTCACCGGCTTCGTTGGCACACAAAATATACTGCGCGTATGCAATCGCCATGGGCAGGGTTCCCGAGCCTTCGGGCCCGATGAACAGCTGTGCATGCGGTATGCGCCCCTGCGACGCGCTTTTGGTCAAATGGCTTTTGATGTGGCCCTGGCCGATGATCTCTGAAAAAAGCATAGGGCAAATATAGAAAATAGTTTGGGAGTTTTCAGTTCAGGGTTTGGGTTCGGGGTTCGGGGTTTTGAGAGTTGACCTCACCCCAACCCTCTCCAAAGGAGAGAGAGGAGCTTCACTCTGCGGGATATTGAATGGAAATTTTACCCTGATGTTATTTAAAAAGAGCGTAAAGATTGTCGGCAGGTTCCGGCTCTCCTCTCCAAAGGAGAGGGGCTGGGGGTGAGGTCTGTAACAGGCGATTCAAACCAAATCACTAATACGTCATATACAGCACCTGCACCGCCTTCTTTTTAAAGGGCTCGCCGTTTTTCACGATCACATAGGTGTCATCTCCTGCCTCTACTGCAAATATGTCGCCGGCCTTGTGTGCATCGAGCGCTTTGGTGATGGCCGGTATCATGGTCGCGGCAAGGGTTTCAAATTTCGCCATCTCCTTGCCGTCGCCCGGATAATATTGCTCAATGATGATTTCGAACGGCGTGCCTTCCCTGTAGGCTTTAATTGCGGCTTCCTTAGCTTTTTTTATTTCCTTCGGCGACCAGGCCCCGGCATCGAGGTACAGGCTGCCGTAACGCTGGGTCACCACGCCATCGTGCCCCATGATTTTGTACAGTTCGCGGCCTCTTATGATGATATCGCCCTTTTTGCCTTTGCTGAGGTCGGCATAAAGAGGGTCGCCTTCGGTGTAGTTCAGTTCAGAAATAAAATCGGCATTCCTAAAGGCGTCTTGCGCCTGTTCCTGGGTGATTTGTTGCGCATGAGCGGATAAGGTTGCGAGGAAGAAGAGGGTCAGGTATTTTTTGAGCATATAACTTTGTCAAAGATGTTTAACTATAATTAATAATAATTCCCTCATTGTTTTCAGCAGCCTTTTTAAAAATATCAATAATTTCGTTGGTGTGAGCTATAAAATAATCCCACTGATTTAAAATATATGAGCCGGCCCTGTACACCTCTTCTGTTTCCATCTTTTCAAGGTTGTAAGCGTTTTTAATATCCTGGTGGTTAAGGGCAGCAAGTACGGGAGCCATGGCTTTGACCTGATTTGATGTGAGATAATAAGGGGTATCATAATTACTTTCATCAAACGCTTTGCCACGCCAACCCGAAAGTACTTTGTTGGGCGAGGGGTCGGCCTCTTTTAACAGAAAAAAAGCAACATCCCATCCCTTATCCATAGATGATTCTGTACCATCACCAGGGAGATCGCCCTCTACATTAGCAAAATTTTCATTTACAAAATTTGTTGCTCCTTGCGGATGCGAGGCTATCTCTGCAATGAGTTTGTCGCTTGCACGATATAATTCACAGACTATTCCCATTTTTGATGATGATTATATTTGCTATGTAATTTTACGAATATACGAATTGGTTACAAAAAACTCCCCCTTCATTACATAACACAACTTTAACATATGTGTAAATTGCTGTAATCCATATTTTTGCAACAAATACAGAAATGTTTGTGAACATTTTTTTGGCTATTTATTAACAGAAACGATTATATTTGCCTTTCTTCAAAATCAGGACAATCTAAAAACACGACCTAATGAAAACACTTTCGGATATCGATTTTAATGGCAAAAAAGCAGTAATACGGGTAGATTTCAACGTACCGCTGGACGAAGATTTCAACGTTACCGACGACACCCGCATCGAAGCTGCCAAGCCAACAATCGACAAGATACTGAAAGACGGCGGGAGCATGATCCTGATGTCGCACCTGGGCAGGCCGAAAGGGAAAGAAGATAAATATTCCCTGAAGCACATTGTAGCCAAGACATCTGAAATACTGGGCGTTGAAGTGAAATTTGTAGACGACTGCATAGGCGACAAGGTAACCCAGGCGGCTGCCGGCCTGAAGCCGGGCGAAGTGCTGCTGCTGGAAAACCTCCGTTTTTACAAAGAAGAGGAGGCCGGTGATGAAGGCTTTGCCGAAAAGCTGAGCAAGCTGGGCGATGTGTACGTGAACGACGCCTTTGGCACCGCACACCGCGCGCACGCATCTACAACGATAATAGCAAATTACTTTCCTGAAAATAAAGTGTTTGGCACACTGCTTGCCAAGGAGATCGAAAGTTTGGACAAGGTGCTTAAAAACAGCGAAAAGCCGGTAACGGCCGTTTTGGGCGGGTCGAAAGTTTCGTCGAAGATCACGGTTATCGAAAACATCCTGGACAAGGTAGACCACCTGATCATAGGCGGTGGCATGACCTTTACGTTCGTAAAGGCACAAGGCGGCAAGATTGGCGACTCCATTTGCGAGGACGACAAGCAGGAACTGGCCCTCGACATCCTGAAGCAAGCCAAAGAGAAAGGCGTACAGGTGCACATTCCGGTAGACGTTATTGCTGCCGACGGGTTTAAGAACGATGCCAACACGAAGGTGGTTGACGTGAACGAGATACCGGACGGATGGCAGGGGCTTGATGCCGGGCCGAAGTCACTGGAAAACTTCAAAAAAGTGATCCTGGAGTCCAAAACCATTCTGTGGAACGGGCCACTGGGCGTATTTGAAATGGAAAACTTTGCCAAAGGCACCATTACCCTTGGCAACTTCATAGCCGAAGCTACAGAAAAAGGAGCTTTCTCGCTGGTAGGCGGGGGCGACTCGGTAGCGGCAGTAAAACAGTTTGGCCTTGAGCCGAAGATGAGTTACGTTTCCACAGGCGGTGGCGCCATGCTGGAAATGCTGGAGGGGAAAACACTACCGGGAATTGCCGCTATACAGGGCAAGTAGTGTTAAAGTTTATAATAGAAAACACACTATGGAGTTATTATAGGTTTGTAGCATGCAAAGCCCTGTAATTTAACTCCTTAAAAAAGTAAATTATGATTAAAAAAAGTGTAATGCCGATTGTCCTCGCGCTGTTTTCCTTTACGGGTTTTGCCCAGGAAAGCGCCGATGCAGGCATCCCTTTTAAGACTGAAACGAAATTATCCTATTTAGATTCCATCAAGGCATCGTTCACGCACCATGAGGAAATGGCATGTATCGACAGCCTTTGGCTGAAGGAGCTTGCCAATGAGGACCTTTTTGAAGGCATGCAGGAAGACCTGAAAAACATCAACCCTGATGTTGAGGTGGATTATGTCCTTGATACCGAGCTGCTCAGGAAAAGGCTGGCCGCGCTGGATGCGAAGTCACCCTTTAACATTGAGTACAGCAAGGGGCTGGAGAACATCATAAAATCGTACCTCAAGAACAGGCCGCGTTCGTACGAGCGCCTTATGGCCATATCGGAATTCTACTTCCCGATGTTCGAGGAGCATCTGGCCAAATACAATGTGCCTATCGAGATAAAATACCTTGCCGTGATCGAGTCGGCGCTTAACCCAAGGGCTAAGTCCAGGGTAGGGGCAACAGGGTTGTGGCAATTCATGTACCCAACGGGCAAGCAGTACAACCTTGAGGTGAACTCCTACGTTGACGAGCGCAGCGACCCTTTGAAAGCTACCGAGGCAGCGTGCAAATACCTGTCGAGCCTGTACAACATCTTTGGCGACTGGGATTTGGTGCTTGCATCGTACAATGCCGGGCCGGGCAATGTGACCAAGGCCATACGCCGCTCTGGCACCTACCACAATTACTGGAACATCCGCAAAAACCTGCCGCAGGAAACACAGGCGTATGTGCCTACCTTCCTGGCAACGATGTACATTTACGAATATGCCAAAGAGCACGGCATCAATGCTAAAAAAGCACCGCTATCGTATTTTGAGACCGACACCATAATGGTGAAGCGCCAGATATCGTTCAAGCAGATTTCGAAACTGCTCGACATGCCGGTAAGCCAGCTGCAGTTCCTGAACCCGATCTACAAGCTGGACATTGTTCCGTTCACGTCAGATAAAGCCCACTACATAAGACTTCCGAAAGATAAGGCTGCCATTTTCGCTTCCAACGAAAACAGCGTATATGCCTATGTTGATTATGAGGAAAGCCTTCGCGAAAAGCCTTTCTTTGTAAGCAAGCCGGAAACGGCCTATGCATCCAATGATGCTGCCCCATCGGCCAAAAAGAAGAGGACATCTTCTGTAACTACAAAATCGTACACGGTAAAACGTGGCGACAACCTGGGTGCCATTGCCAACAAATATGATGTAAGCGTGGCTGAATTGAAAAAGTGGAACAGGATAAAGGGCAACAACATCCAGATAGGGCAGAGGCTGAAGATCCAAAAGGCCATCACGATCAGCACACCGGTTAAGGAAGAAGAAGCGATTGCCGCCAGGGAAACGAAAAAAGAAACCAAAGAAGCTAAGGATGTTGCCGCCAACAGCAAAACGGCTATAGCCGAAAATACCAAAGAACCGGAAGAAACCGAAGAGGCTGCAGAAGATGTGGCCGAAGCGGAAGCCAAAACCGAAGTGGCTGCCAAAGAGCCTGCGAGAAAGTCGAGGTCTACCAGCTATGAAGAGCAGCGCATGTATATTGTGCAAAAAGGCGATTCATTGTTCAGCATTGCCAAAAAACACCCCGGTGTTACTGTGGAGAACCTCAAAACATGGAATAAAATCCAGGGCGAGAGCATCCAGCCGGGCATGAAGCTGAAGGTGAAAGAGGTAAACTAATCAAATACAACCTCACCATGGGAAAAATAAAACAATTCGCTTGTTTTGTTTTCATGCTTTGCTGCATTGCCTGCAAAACGGGTGAAGAAACCGATGCCGAAGTCTCTGCCGGCAAACTTAACGAAATATCGATCGTAATAGATGATGTGCTTTGGAACGGCGAGGTAGGCGACAGCCTGCGCAAAAGGTTTGCCGCCCCGCTAGACGGCCTTAGCCAGGAGGAGCCCCTTTTTACCCTTAGCCAGCTCAATGACGCATCGTTTGAGGCCGACATGACAAAGCTGAGGAACATCATTGTGGTGGAGAAATCCGGGAAAAGGGATTTTAAGTTCAGGCAGGACGGCAACTGCAAGCCCCAAAACACATTTACCATAACAGGCAGGTCTATAGATGAGCTGCTGGAGCTTATCGACATGCATGCCGATGAGGTGATCCGTACCATAAGGCAAACCGAGATTGCACAAATCCAAAAGCGAAACCAGCAAGAAGGCCTACTCACGGAAAGCGTCTTTTCTTCGCAGTACGGCATTTCCATCAACGTTCCGGCAACGTACGGCATTCCGGTTAAGAACGACAAATTCCTTTGGCTCAAGAAAGATATCCCCAGCGGCAACACCAATGTGTTGCTGTATACGGTTAAATATGATGTGCTGGAAAGGGATAAGGATATCCTGAACAATATTATCAGGATGCGAGATTCCATAGGCCGGCAATACATCCATGGTACTGAAAAGGGCACTTTCATGGTTACCGAAGAGGCCTATTCGCCTTATTTTTTCATGACCGGCTTTAACGATAAGCGGGCTTTTGAAACCCGCGGCAACTGGGAGATGGAGGGCGATTTCATGAACGGCCCCTTCCTCAACTATGCCATCCGCGACGACAAGCACCAATGCTACCTCGTGGTAGAAGGGTTCATCTACAGCCCGTCTTCCGACAAAAGGGACCTTATCATGGAACTGGAGTCGATAATCAAGTCCATAAAATTCCTATGATCCCCGAATTTAAAATAAAGCGATTTAACGAACTTTCTTTACCTGAACTATACCAAGTGCTGCAACTGCGCAGTGAAGTGTTTGTGGTGGAGCAAAATTGCGTTTACCAGGACATTGACGGCAAAGACGACAAGGCTTTGCACCTGCTGGGCAGCCATGACGGTAAGATTGTGGCCTATACGCGCCTTTTTGCGCCCGGTTATTATTTTGACAATGCCTCAATAGGCCGGGTGGTCATCAGTCCGTTATACCGTGACCGAAAATGGGGCCACAGCCTGATGAAAGCCTCGATTGACGGTATAAGACAGCACTTTAATACCGGAAGCATTACCATTTCGGCACAGCTGTACCTGAAAAAATTCTACGAAAGCCACGGCTTTGTACAAGATGGGGAACAGTATCTTGAAGATGACATACCGCACATCCGGATGCATGCCATTTCAGATTTTTGATTTCAGATTTCAGATTGAGCTACACTCATAATCTGAAAAATGGTAAATCAAAAAACGGTTAGCGGTGTTCTAATCAAGCAAAGTCCTGGATTAAATATCTTTCAATTTCATGTGGCCAATTATCCGGCAGGAGTGACCTCAATCTGAAATCTACAATCTGAAATCTGAAATTAAATCTTCGTAATCACCAGTTCCACCCTGCGGTCGTACTCGCTGCCTTTACCCAGAGGCTTTGTGTTGCCATAGCCTTTGTAGACCATGCGTGTCTTTGGGATGTTTTTTGAGGCGAGGAATTTATAAACCGTCAGCGCCCTGTTGGTTGAGAGTTCGCGCTTTTTGGTGTCCTTGTCAATAGCCTCCTTGTGGAACGATGGCGTACAGCAGATGTGGCCCTGTATCTCGAAGCTGAGGTTCTTGTATTTTTGGAGCAGCCGGGCTACTTTTTCCAGTTCGGTACGCGATTTGGCGGTGAGCTTGCTGCTGCCGCGCTCAAAGAGTATATTTTCCAGGTAAATGTGATCGCCCACGATCATGTCTTTCTTAATCGTATTGTAAAAGCCCGGATCGAGCTTTGGCGGTGGCGCCGGCCTGAAGTTGACCACAACGTCTACGCGGCGGTTCTTGGAACGTGCCTCGCTTATGTTATCAATGTCTTCATCGAGCATGATGCGGCCCTTGCCCTCTATGGTCACGATGATCTTGTTCTTTATACCGCGGCCAATCAGCGTGTCGCGTATGGTATTGGCGCGCTTGGTCGAAAGCTTAAAGTTATACTCGTCCTTGCCGCGGTCGTCGCAATAGCCAAATATCTGTATGGTTTCGATCCTGGTGGTATCGATCGCCTTGATAAAGGCCACTACGTTATTGCCCTGCTTGTCGTCAAGGTTATATTTGTCGAATTCGAAGTAAATGGAATAAAGCGTCTCTTCCTGTGCTATCAGGGGCTGCACAAGCAAAAGGACCGCCAGGTAAAATAGTTTTTTCATCAATCGTTATTATGTACATTGCTCTCATCAACACGCGTAAGCACGAGGTCTTCCGGCGGATGGATCACTATCGGGAATTTCTCCACCTTTACCGAGCTGCTGTCCAGGCCAAACGCACGGCCTTCGGAGAGGCTTACCTGCTTGAGCACAAAGTAAATGTCGAGCACGATCCTCTCGTACCACGGCAGGTCGTTGTCGTATGACAGGAATTTCTCTATCAGTACAAACTTAAAGTCGCCTATAACGTTGTTTCGGTTAAGCGATTCATAGCGGCTGGTAATGTCCACTTCGCCCTTCTGCACCATGTCGCGCACCACCTGCTTGAACATAAGGTTTATCCTTGGCGCCACACGGAATCCGAGATAGAAGTCTATCCTTATAACGTCATCTTTCATGATTTCGCGTACGCGGTACTCCATTTTGTAGGGCTCATCCACCACATTCACGTGTACAAACCAGTAAATGTCAGCCCTTTTTGGCCTTTTTTGCAGTATCGAATAAATGATCTTCGATTCCACCTCGTCGCCCAGCTGGGCATTGGTCATGTACACCAGGTGGGTGGCATATTTTGGTATGGACGTGTCATTGCTCAATTCAGACAATACCTGCTTGTAGTTCTCGATCTTGGTAAACTCGGTATATTCGCTGCGAATCTTTTTCGCCCAGAACCACACCGTCATTATTACACCCAACACGCCCGTTATAATAACTGACACGTAGCCTCCATTGTGGAATTTGTCGATATTTGCCATGAAGAAAGCGCCCTCAATAACAAGGTAAACCGTGATTATTGCCAGGATCACCACTGTAGGGTAACGGCGTGTAGCCATGAACATACCCAATAGTGATGTCGTCATTAGCATGCATATGACAATCGCAAGGCCATAGGCCGCTTCCATGGCGCTCGATTCGCGGAAGTAGAGTACAATAGAAACACAGCCCGCAAACAGCATCCAGTTGACCGAAGGGATGTAAAGCTGCCCTTTGAGCTCTGAAGGGTACTTAACCGAAACTTTCGGCCAAAAGTTGAGGCGCATGGCCTCGGATATCATGGTAAACGAACCGCTGATGAGCGCCTGCGATGCGATAACCGCAGCCGATGTGGCAATGGCAATACCGAAAGGAAGGAACCACTCGGGCATCAACAGGTAGAAAGGGTTGGCCGGGTCATGCGGCTTTCCGCTTATCTGCGTAAGGGTTTCGCCTTTGTGGGCCATAAGGTAGGCGCCCTGCCCAAAGTAGTTGAGCACGAGCATCGTCTTTACAAATATCCAGCTCACGCGGATATTGCCCCTGCCACAGTGCCCCATGTCGCTGTAAAGCGCCTCGGCACCCGTAGTACAAAGGAATACGAAGCCAAGCACATAAAAGCCTTCGCTGTGCATCTCGAGCAGGTAGTGAATGTAGTAAGGGTTTAATGCTTTCAGGACAAATACATTCCCGGATATGGCAATTACTCCCAGTACCCCCAACATACTGAACCACAGCAGCATCATAGGGCCAAAAGCCTTGCCGATGAGCGATGTTCCGAAACGCTGCACGAAAAACAAAACGAAAAGTATCGAGATGACGATAGGTACTGTGTCAAGATCCTCATTATAAATGCGCAGACCCTCAATGGCAGAGGATACAGAGATGGGAGGCGTAATGAACCCGTCAGCCAGGAGGCAGCTGCCCCCTATGATGGCAGGTACGATCATCCATTTTTTCTTGAAGCGCTTAAGCAGCGCGTACAGCGAAAAGATGCCGCCCTCACCTTTGTTGTCGGCCTTTAGGGTGAGCCAGACATACTTAATCGTGGTTTGGAGTGTAATTGTCCAGAAGATGCAGGATAGTGCCCCAAGCACCAGTTCTTCACGTATGGCTTCCTTTTCGCCAAAAATTGCCCTCATTACATATAGGGGCGAGGTTCCTATATCTCCGTAAATAATCCCCAAGGTAACTATCAGACCGCCAAGGGTTACCTTGCTCATGTGTTTGTGACTATGGCCCACGATTAAATTAGATTAGAAGGCAAAGGTATATGTTTTTTATAAATCCGCCAGTTTGAACGTGTTATATTTGGTCTTTGCGGGAATAAGATGTAAGAAATCACTTAATGTTGCCGGCAATCGGTTTGCCATTACGGGACCATTCGCTCCAGGAACCCACATATAAGGCAGGAATGCCCAGCCCTGCAAGTTCCAGCGCCAACAGTGTATGGCATGCCGTAACGCCCGAACCGCAATGCACTATTACATTTCCGGTGGGGATATTCCCCAGCGCCGCAACGTATTTTTCACGTAATAGTTCAGGTGAAAGGAATTTGCCATCCGCATCCAGGTTCGATGCAAACGGAATATTAATTGCTCCCGGTATATGGCCCGCGATGGGGTCGACAGGTTCTGTAATGCCTGCAAAGCGTTCTTTGTCACGTACATCGATGACAATTGATTCTCCGCCTGCAGCGGCAGTAGCAGCGCCATCCATATCTGCTGTGGGCAATTGCCAGTTTAAGAATGTATAATCCTCCCTGCCTTTTGGCGTTTCAATGGCATGGCTTGCCGCAAAACCCTCTTTCTGCGCGGCCTGCATCCCGCCATCCTTCGGGTCTGGAGGAACCTGTGCAAGGTCGGCGTTAAGGTCGGCATAAAGAGCGCCCTGCAGGTGCGTGTCGTTATAACGTTCGCGTGATGGCCCGGCATCTATGAGGATATAGCCGCCCTTTGGAAGTAGCAATAGTTCTTTTGGGCCGATGATGGGAGGGAGGGGCTGCTGCATGGCAAAAAAATCCCGGCAATGCGGCCGGGATTAATATTATTTTAAAAGTATCTTGTTGTATTGGGCAGCGTTATTAAGCAGTGCCGCCGCCTTTTGGATTTCAACGTTGCTCGTTGTGTAATATTTATACAGCCCTTCCTTGTATTGGTAACGCTTGATGAGCTCATCCAAAAGCAGCTGCTTTATTTCGTTCTTGTGGAGGTTCAGCTCTTTCTCCTCGCTTTTTTGCAGCGCGGTGAGCAGCTGGTTGTATTCGGCCGCAATGCTTTGGTCTACTTTTTCCTTTTTGGCTACCTCAAGCACTTCTTTCAGCGATTTTTCGGTCTCGGTATCAAACTCAAACTTCTCTTTTTTCAGGTACGCCTTGAATGCTTCAAACTCCGCATCTGAAACGGTGGGTATTGCTGTGCCTACATTAGGGTTCTTGTAGTAATATACCGTAGCATAATTAAAAATACCGTCCTTGCGTATCAGCGCATCGGCAATGGCGCTTTGTTTGGATTCATCCAGCTCTACATCGGGCAATATGCCGCCACCGTCATATACTGTCCTGCCCTTGCGGGTCTTAAAGGCATTGTAATCCTTTTTATCAATGCGGATGGCCTTGCCGTCTGCATCCTTGTGCGTATAATCCAGTGCCTGTATGCCGCGTCCTGAAGGCGTATAGTAGCGCGAAATAGTCACTTTTACCTGTGTGCCGTAGGTAAGGTCAAGGGGGCGCTGCACCAGGCCTTTGCCAAAGCTCCTGCTGCCCACGATTACCGCACGGTCAAGGTCCTGCAGTGCACCGGCCACAATTTCCGATGCTGAGGCGCTCTTGCCGTCTACCAAAACAACCAACGGGATATCAAGGTCTACCGGGGGCCTTTGGGTTTTATAGGTGTTGTTGTATTTCTCGTTCTTCGATTTTGTGGTCACGATGATCTCGTCCTGCTTTACGAAAAGGTTGCAGATGTTTACCGCTTCGTTCAAAAGCCCGCCCGGATTGCCCCTCAGGTCGAGTATGATGTTTTTGGCGCCCTGGCCTTTCAGGTCGATGAGCGCGGCCTTGGTTTCCTGCGAAGCCTTGGCATTGAACTGCGAAAGCACAATGTAGCCGGTTTCCTTGCCAACGAGCGAATAATAGGGCACGGCCTTTACATCTACCTCGTTCAGTGTCAGCTGGGTACTCATCGGCTTGCCCTGGCGCAGGTATTTTATGTCGATTTTGGTATTGCGCGAGCCTTTCAGCAGTTCGCTGGCATCTTCTTTAAAATTGGCAAGCACCACATCGCCAATCTGTATGATTTCGTCGCCTGCTTTCAGGCCTGCTTTGTCGGCAGGGTAGTCTTTGTACGGCTCCTTGATGATGAGTTTGCCTTCCTTGCGCGATATCTGTGCGCCAATGCCGGTATACTCGCCCGTACTGTTGATTTTGAATTTGACCACATCCTGCTCGTTAAAGTAGTTGGTGTAGGGATCCAGGTCCTCCAGCATGCTCTTTATGGCTTTGTCCATTAGCTGAGCTGGATTGGTTTCATCCACATAATTGTTGTTCACGGTCTTGAACAGGGTGGTGAATATCTCAATCTGTTTGGCGATCTCAAAGAAATCCTCTTTAAAGCTTACCCCAACAAATAAAAACCCGGCGGCAAGCGTGGGCAGTACATATCTTTTCTTTAACCTGGTAAACATAATTTCCTTTCTTTATTTTTTGATGATAATCGTGTTACGAAAATAAGGATTAAAGGCTAATCTATTGCCATTGTCACCTGAAACTTTGTGCCGCATCCTGAATATCAAACGGGAAAAGGCAAATAATAGTGCGTAATGTCCAATCCCCGCCACTATCAATATGCACAGGTAACCCTTATATGAAGCCGCATCACTTAAGTTTTAAGTTCTTATTTTTTTTCATTCTAAATAAAAATAATACATTTGCCTTAATTTAGATTCAATTTAAACAACATCATTAACCAATGAATAAGATAACCAATTTCATGGCTTTAGCATTTATCCTGCTTGCGGCCGTTTCCTGTAAAAATGAGGACAGCAAACCCAAAAATGATATTTCCCGGATAGTTTCTCTAAACGGTGCTGTAACAGAAGTTATAGCGGCTTTAGGCTATGAAAAAAACCTCGTAGGGCGCGACGTTACTTCAACGTATCCTGAAAGTGTTAAGAATAGTGAAAAGATAGAAGACCTTGGCCATGTATCCCGTGGGCTTTCGATAGAAGCATTATTAGACCTTAAACCAACCATAATATTCGGAACAGAAAAAGACATGACGCCTGACCTGCAGTCTAAACTGAAGGGCAGTGGGATTACTACAATCATTTTCAAACAGGATTTTTCAGCCCCGGGAGCTAAAAAGCTTATCGCTGATGTAGCTGCGGAGCTTAACCATGAAGACTTCAAAGCGCTCCAGGACAAAATTGACACAGACCGCCAGGGCTTTACCAAGTTTGAAAAAGCACCTAAAGTACTGTTCATCTACGCCCGTGGCGCGAACATGCTGATGGTTAGCGGAACAGGAACACCTATCGAGGGCATGATACAGCTGGCCGGCGGCGCGAACGCCGTGACCGATTTTGCCGACTTCAAGCCGCTCACGCCAGAAGCGCTCATCAAAGGCAACCCGGATGTGATCCTGCTGTTCGAAAGCGGTGCGCAGAGCGTTAACGGCATCGAAGGCGTGCTGAAAATTCCCGGAGTAGACAAGACCAATGCCGGCAAGAATAAAAATATCATAACAATGGATGGCGGCCTGCTTACCAACTTTGGCCCACGCACCGGCGAAGCGGCAAAAGCGCTGAACCAGCTGCTTTCAGGACATGCGAAATAAGCTCTTTATATACCTGCTGCTGAGTTTCCTGCTACTGATCGTTTTAGCGGTGTGGTCGCTGTACAGCGGGGTTTTTGTATTCGAAAAACATTCGTTCCTGGAAATATTCAACGGCATCCTGGCCAACGACGGCAGCATCGACCCGTCCGAACGCTTCGTACTAATGGATCTCCGATTGCCGCGCATCGTAATGGGCATCCTGATAGGGAGCGCGCTGGCCGTTTCCGGTACGTGCCTGCAGGGTATGTTCCGCAACCCATTAGCCACGCCCGATTTGCTTGGGATAACAGCCGGAGCATCAGTGTTTGCTGCTATCACGATAGTTTTGGGGAGCTACATCAGGCCCTATATACCCGAAGCGCTGCACTACTCACTGCTGAGCATTATGGCATTCCTCGGGGCATTGCTTACAATGGTTACGGTGTACCGCCTTTCTACACAGAATGGGCGCACCAACATCGTGATGATGCTCCTTAGCGGCGTGGCCATTACGGCGATAGGGTTTGCGGTCATGGGGCTGCTCATCTTCTTCAGTAAAGACGAAGAGCTGCGCGACCTTACCTTCTGGAACCTGGGCAGCCTTGCCGGGGCCACATGGGCCAAATGCGGCATACTGGCAGTGGTGGTAACTTTTTCGTTTAGCATGCTCATCAACAAGGGCAAGGCGCTGAACGCCATGATGCTGGGCGAACGCGACGCGCAGCACCTGGGCATACCCGTTGAACGCATTAAAAAACAGATTGTAATACTCACCGCACTCATGGTAGGCGCCTGCGTGGCGTTTGCCGGGACCATCAGCTTCATGGGGCTTATCGTGCCCTATATACTGAGGCTGATATTCAGGAGCAGGTACAATATCATATTGCCGCTCGCGGCGGTGTGGGGCAGCATACTGATGCTCACTGCCGATACCGTGAGCCGTACCATCGCCCCACCGAGCGAAATATCGGTGGGGGTGCTTACCGCATTCATGGGCGCACCGATATTCATGATCATCCTGATGCGCAACAGGAAACAGATGTAATTATGTTAGAAGCAAACAACATATCGTACGCACACCGTAAGTTTACCATACTCGAAGGCATCGATGTTTCGGTCCGTACCGGTGAGCTGCTCGTGATTGTAGGCCCCAACGGCGCCGGCAAGAGTACGCTGCTGAGCGTGCTGGCCAATGAAATGGGCAAAACTGCCGACCCTGTTATCTTCAAAAAGAAAACCTTTAAGCAGTGGGACGATAAGGAACTGGCGCAAAACAAGGCGAAGTTCTCCCAAAGCAACAACAGCGACATCCCGTTATCTGTGGCCGATGTGGCCATGATGGGGCGATACCCGTACTTTAATGCCCAGCCCTCCAAAACAGACAAGGATGCGGTGCTTACTGCCATGGAGGAAACCGATGTGGCCGCACTGAAAGACCGCGACTACAACTCGCTTTCTGGCGGGGAAAAGCAAAGGGTGCATTTGGCAAGGGTATTGTGCCAACTGGATAATGATGTGTCGGAAAAGCTGGTCTTTCTGGATGAGCCCCTCAACAACCTAGACGTACTGCACCAGCACCGCATACTGCATACCGTAAAGAACTTTACCGGAAGGGGCAACACAGCCGTAATGGTACTGCACGACCTGAACCTGGCTGCGCAGTTTGCCGACAGGGTAATGCTCCTGAAAAAAGGAAAGATCGTGGCTCACGACGTGCCTTGTAAAGTTTTCACAAAAGAAATAATAAGCCGGGTGTACAACTTTCCGTGTACGATATGCCCGAATCCGGTAAACCGGAACCCCTTAATCATTTTTGGAATTTAAATACACACTATAATGGATACCACAACCAATACACTGAAATCGCAGTGGGAGGCCCTGAAAGCCGAAAACCCACACCTGAGGATACGGAATGCCGCCGAGCAGCTTGGCGTTAGCGAGGTCGAACTTGTAGCCACAAGCGTTGGCGAAACCGTAACACGCCTTCGCCCTGAGTTTGCCGCCATATTGACCGAAGTTGAAAAACTGGGCAAGGTAATGGGCCTAACCCGCAATGATGAGTGCGTTCACGAGCGCAAAGGCGTTTACCTCAACCCCGATTTCAGCAGCCCGTTCGCGGGATTGTTCGTGGGCGAGGACATCGACCTGCGTATTTTCCTTTCGCACTGGGACAAGGCTTTTGCCGTGTCGGAAACCAGCGAGCATGGCGACAGGAAAAGCCTCCAATTCTTTGGAAAAGACGGGCTCGCGATACACAAGATCTACCTTACCAAAGACAGCAATGCAGAAGCTTTTGATGCTTTGGTAGCCCAATTTAAATCGGACAACCAGAGCCAGGAGGAAACCACTATAGCGGTGCCGCTTATCATTGATGAGAAGCCCGATGAGGAGATAGACGTGGCGGGTTTCCGCGAGGCTTGGGAAAATTTAAACGATACGCACGCGTTCTTCGGGATGCTTAAGAAATTCGGCGTGACCCGTACACAGGCGCTTCGCCTTGCACCGAACGGGCACTTCGCCAAAAAAGTCGACAACAATACCGTAGTAAAAATCCTGGAAGGCGCTGCGGGACAAAAACTGCCGATCATGTGCTTTGTAGGCAACCGCGGCAACATCCAGATACATACCGGCCTGGTACGCAAAACCATGTGGCACAACCAATGGTTCAACGTGATGGACCCTGACTTCAACCTGCACCTGGACACCGGCAAGATCGCACAGACGTGGATTGTGCGCAAACCGACCGAAGACGGTGAGGTGACGGCCATTGAAGTATTCAACGAAATGGGCGAGATCATCGTGCAGTTCTTCGGCAAAAGGAAGCCGGGCATCCCTGAGCTTCAGGAGTGGAGGGAGCTTGTTGCTTCACTATAATTTACAGGAAGTTATCTTTATGAAGCCGTTCTGAGAGGAGCGGCTTTTTGTTTTTGAAAGGGAACGCGGATGACGCGGATCGCCCGGATTTTATTTTTTATGGATTGTTCAGCAGGCTCTTCAGGTTTGAGTGAAGCTCTTCCCCTCCTTTGGAGGGGTGGCTGAAAGCCGGGGTGGTTTTACATAGCACAAAAAAGCATTCGTTTCATTTTAACCACCCCGCCCTGCGGGCACCCCTCCAAGGGAGGGGAAGAGCTTCACTCGGCCGAATTAGCAAGGATTTTTAGCCGCACAGTCATTGCGAGCGGAGGAACGGAGCGCGGCAATCTTTCTATGTAACCGGCTTTGCGTGAGCAGAAAGATTGCTTCGTCGTTCCTCCTCGCAATGACAGTGCGTATAGTACATACCTCGTTAACACTCCCTATCCGCCCCACAGCTGTCACCATCGACAATATCAAGCGGGGCATTGGTTTTCCATTCGCCGTAGGATTTTTGCAGGGCATCGAGGAACGATTCGGCTTCCTGTGCACCGCTCACGGCATACTTGCGGTTGAACACAAAGAACGGCACACCACGCACGCCAATGTTGCGGGCTTCCTGTATGTCCATTACCACATCCTGGAAATAGGCTTCGCTGCCCATGGCTTTGCCCAATGCCTCAGTGTCAAGCCCTACGGAGCCGGCAATCTCAATGAGTGTTGCGGCATCGTCTATGTTCTTTCCATCAGTAAAGTACGCTTTGAAGAGCGCTTCCTTAGCCTCATTCTGCCTGCCGTGTTCTGCAGCAAAGTGCAGCATGCGGTGCGCGTTGAAGCTGTTGGCGGGTATGGCTTTGTCGAGGTTATATTCCAGTCCGGTATCGGCGGCCATTTTGGCTACATAGCCGTTCATTTCCGTTGCCTCTTCAAGGGATATGCCCTTGTGCTCAGCAAGGAACTGGTGCAGGTTTTTGGTCGGGTCGGTTACCATTTCGGGCGAAAGCAGGTAGCTTTTCCACTCGATCTCCACTTTGTCTTTTCCTTCAAACTTTTCGAGCGCCTGCTCAAAGCGGCGCTTCCCTATATAGCAGAACGGACACATGATGTCGCTCCATATCTCGATTTTCATGGTATTGTGTTTTGTGCAAAGGTAAGGATAAAAAAAGGAGCCGCGCCGGTTTGGAATCCAAAGCAGATACCGTGTTTCGCGCCCTGTGTTTCATGTCTGAGTGAAGCTCTTCCCCTCCCCGGAGAGGTGGCTGAAAGCCGGGGTGGTTGATTTCGCAAAGTTACATTGCCTATTGTTTTTAACCACCCCACCCTGCGGGCACCCCTCCAGTGGAGGGGAAGTAACATACCTCAATCCACATACATAGCTTCGTATCGAACAGAAACAAGCTCTCCGTCCTCAATTACCATTGTTATGATACTTCCGCGCTCAGTGTCGGTTATGTAGAATTCAGGAGATATTTCTTTCCGGTTCAATAATTCCAATAATTCTTCTTTAGTACTGCCTATTTTAATACTCCTCACTACGTGCGATCCGGGATTGGCAAGGCGTGCCTCCAACGGAAAGCGATTGGTGGCATTGCTGAACATTGTTATCGTATCCTGTTGCTTATAAAAACGGTAAATCGTATCGGTAATATTTTCGTTGTGCCTGTTTTTCTGTGTAGTAAATCGGGATGAGTAGGAAGACAACGTCTTTTTATCAAGCTTTAGTCCATCATAAAATTCATTAACGACCTCATCGCTTACAAGTGTATCGAGCGGCTTGAACACTACCCTGTCCGGAGCAGCTTCTGTAGCATTATCGTTCTTATTCACACATGAGAATATGAGTAGGGATGATAGTGACACAATGATTGGCTTTAAATTCATGGCATTAATTTTTCGTGCAAATTACAGTTATTATGAGAAATTTGAATGATAGTTTTTTGCCGCTCGTGAGTGAAGCTCTTCCCCTCCCCCGGAGGGGTGCCCGTAGGGCGGGGTGGTTAAAATGAAAATGAACGAATTTGTTTCATCGTGGTAAAACCACCCCGGCTTTCAGCCACCCCTCCAGGGGAGGGGAAGGCGGACGAAAGACCCAGGGGAATAAAAAAATCCCGCAGGCATTACTACCCCCGGGATTCACATAAAACAAAAACTAACTTACTAAAAACTTCCTATTGCAGCAGCGCGTATTGGAACACCGGGAAGCCCCTGTGCCCGTCCTGGCTGAGCATGGAAAGGAATTTTACTTTATAATAGTTGCCGTCGCCGTCCTGCAGTACAAAAAATACGTTGTTGTACACCTGTACCGGAAGCACGTTCCTCCAGTTGGCGCCAATGGCACGCTGGTCGTCGCTGAAGGCAATATCGACTGTCTGTAATGTTTCCAGTGAGAACGCTTCGTAAGCCGCCGCATCGCCGTCTACTCTGATGGCCTTAACGCCTGCCTTTGTATTGGTCACGATATAATCGGAGTAGAAGTAGGCCCCAAAAGATTCCGTGCCCTGGAACACCTCATTGGTAAAGGTGGTAAAGTTCATGTCCCACTTGTCTTTTTCCGGCTCTGCCTGCACGGTAGCGCCCGTTGTAAGGTTTACAAACACATGGTTGAAGGCCGCATTTTTAGCAATGCTTACCTCTGTAGCCGTTGTGGCATCAAGGTTGGCATACTGCAGCTTGTAGCCGCTGCCGTCCCTCCATACTTTTACCTTTTTCCAGCCCCGTGGGTCACCGGCCACATTCGATACGCCCGGATCTACCGTAGTGGTGGGTACCTGGCTGCCCAGGTTGACCAGGTACACTTTGGCCGCAGCTTCGCTTGTTGCCAGGTTGCCGAAAGCTGTACGCGACAGGCTGCCGTCCGGGTGGTCGATGTAGGCCATATTGCCCGCGTCAAACGTTCCTACAGCCACCATCGGGTCTTCTTCCTGCACAAGGGTAATGTCGGTCGTTTCAAGCTGTTTTACGGCCATTTTAAGCGACCCGTTGATTACCACCCGGAAATCGTCGCCCGAGTAGAAGCCAAGGTCCCAGCTGTCGCGTGCTACTGCTGTTGCATTTTCCCCGCTAAGGTCTACATACACTTGGTTGCCTTGCGTAGGGCCGCCCACACTCAATGGATGTTCGGCCGTACCGAATATCGTCCCTTCGGAGATCGGTTCTATGGGCGCTACATTGCTGTCGTCATCGCCGCACGCAAAGGCCAGCAAGGCCAGCGGAAGTAGGAATATCTTTTTCATATGATTATGTATTTAGGGTTAGAAGTTTAGATTATAGGTGAGCTTTAAAAAGTAAGAGCGCCCGTACGCCATCAGTATGCTGGTGCTGCCTGTATCATGTGTACCTGCCGAGGCTACGTTCGACCGGATGTTCACTACGTCGAGCAGGTTGCGCCCGCCCAGCGTGGCATCGAGCCTGCCGCTAAAGAAGCTTTTCTTTATCGATGCATCCATCAGGCCAAACGATTCGATTTCCTGCAATATGAACTGCGACTGGCCGTTTACCGCAGTTTCTATGTACTGCGGCTGCCTGCCGTTGATCTTGTAATATAACGAAAAGGTGGTGTTCCACTTCGGCACGGTATAGGCTACATTGGTATTGAACTGCATCGTGGTAAGGAATTTGTCGTCCGACACTGCCGTGCCCGAACTGATCCTTTTTGAAATGCCCAGGAATGCCACCCCTGCCTTCACCATCCAGTTGTGGTATTCCAGCTGGTGCGTGGTGGCAATGTTGTACATTTTGTACTTGTCGATGTTGATGTACTCGTACTTCCATGTGGGTACGGTCTCTGTAAGCACCAACTCGATGCGGTCGTCTATGCCGATGTAGGTCGCCGAAAGGCTGTTCATCAGGCGTACTTCGGAATTGAAGAATGTCGTTTTTTTAATGCTGGCCTCATACGAATTGCCCGTTTCGGGCATCAGGTCCTCATTGCCCTGCACGTTGTGGTTGGAATCGACGAAGTAGGTGTAGAGTTCGTCGTAGTTCGGGGTGCGGTACGACCTGCCGAACGATGCTCTGGCCTCAATCTCATGGTCGAATAAATAACGCAATCCCATGGAGGCCGACCACTGGTCGTCGAACTTGGACTGGAACGAGTAGCGGAAGCCGGGGCGCAGGGAGAACCTGTCGGTCACGCCAAACTCGGCCGCGGTAAACACATCGTAGTTTTCCAGCCTCTGCTTGATGTTGCCTTCGCCTGCACCGCCCACAAAAAGGCCCGATGCAGCGGCATTGTAACCGTTGGTGTTCACAAACTCATAGCCCACCTGCAGGTCGAAACTTCTATCTTTAAAGAAGTTGCCCAGTGTACCTGTCGAGTAGAGTATCTCGGTGTCCTGGTAGGTCTTTTCGGTATGGTTGGTTTCCTGCCCGGTCTGGATGTAGTAGTTGAACTGCTCCAGGTCTCGGGTCTGCCTTTGGTGCGAAAGGGATACGTTATAATCGAGCGACCCCACCAGCCTGCCAACCGCGTTGAGGTGGTGGTAGAATTTTTCGGTAAAAAACCTCCTGTCGCGCGAAAACAGCAATATCCCCGTACCGGGAACTACCTGGCTCTCCACAATGGGGTTATAGAAATCGATATTTTCGTTGAAATAGTCAAATTTGTAGAACAGCCTGAAATTGCCCTTTTGGTAACGGATAAGCGCGTTGCCAAAGTACTGCTCTTTGGGCAGCCAGCTGAAGCCACGGTTGACCCAGGGCGTTGCGGGGTCGTAGTCGGTATAGTCGCGCCCGCCGCGGGTGTCCTTAAAGCCGGTAAAATCGTTGCGGTTGCCGCCTATGGAAACAAACCAGTTGTCGTTGATGGTGTGTGCGGCCCTCAGGGCCTGTATATGGCGCCCTTTGTCATACAGTGGGGCATACTCCTCTCCAATGCTCTCTTCCTGCGCTGTGGCGTTTATTTCCCACTTATTGAGTATAGACTTTTTGGTAATGATGTTGATGATGCCGCTTACCGCATTGGCACCGTGCGTTACGCCCATGGCGCCTTCTATGATCTCGATGTGGTCGATGTCGTCGAGGTTAATCTGCGTGAGGTCGATGTTGTTGCCCAGGCCGGTATCGCTTACCAGAGGAATATTATCAACCAGTATCTTCAGGTATTGCCCATCAAGCCCAAACATCGATACGGTGGACCGCCCTTCGGCGCTGTTGGGCTGCACCATGATATTGAGGTACTGGTTGAGCACATCGGCAAGATTGTTGGCTGCCTGGCGCTGTATGTCCTCACGGCTGATGACCTTGACATTGAAAACCGATTTTTTGATCGATTGCGGTTCGATCTGTCCGGTTACCACCACTTCGTCAAGTTGTTCTGTTGTAATGGTATCGGTAACGGTCTCCTGGGCGGTGGCCATGAAACCTGAAATCAGGAAAATATTAAGTAATGCTTTAGTGCCGTTTTGCATTTAAATTAACTTAGATTAATTCTAAATTGCAAAACTACACGTGTCGGGTATTATATGCAAATTATTTTTATTAATTCTAAATAAGAATTTCTAATTCGCAATGATGTGTAGCATTTGAAAAATTAAAAGCGGATTTTCAGGATTAAAGCAAGGCAGCCTGAATATACCCTTCAGGATTACCTAAAATCCCATTTGGCATACCCTAAAATACCCATGCTTGTTCCTAAAAATCCGCTTTTTTCCTTAAAAAAAGATGATTTACAGGTCGAAGCCCATGTTTACGCCCAATTTTGAGGCGATGAGCTTGGTAATCCTGTTTTTGAGTTCCGGTATCCTGATGCTTTCGATAACCTCATTGCTGAAGGCATACATGAGCAGCGCCTTGGCTTCCTTCTTCGGAATCCCGCGAGACTGCATGTAAAACATGGCGCTTTCGTCCAGCTGGCCTATGGTACAGCCGTGGGAGCACTTCACATCATCGGCAAAGATCTCGAGTTGCGGCTTGGCGTTTATGGAGGCCTTATCGCTCAGCAAGATGTTGTTATTCTGTTGGAAGGCATCAGTTTTTTGGGCTTCCTTCTCTACATAGATCTTCCCGTTGAACACACCGGTGGCGTTATCGTCGAAAATGCCTTTGTAGTTCTGGTGGCTCTCACAGTTCGGTTCGGCGTGGCGCACCAGCGTATAGTGGTCTACCAACTGCTTGTCGCCAATGATGGTAATGCCCTTCAGTGTACTTTCCACGCGCTCGCCCTGATGATAGAAGTTCAGGTTGTTGCGGGTAATGTTGCCCCCGAAAGAGAATGTATGTACCGATGCATGGCTCTGGCCCTTCTGTGCAATGAACGTATTGTCCACAAGGTTAGCACTCTGCAGGTCGTTCTGTATCTTGTAATAATCCACCAATGAGCGTTCCTGGGCAAATATCTCGGTAACCGAGTTGGTGAGCACCGGATTGCCGTTAAGGCTCTGGTGGCGCTCTATGATCTGTACCTGGGCGTTTTTGCCCACAATCACGAGGTTGCGGGGCTGCACCATCAGCGCGGCCTCGTTCCCTGTTGAGAAATACATGATCTCGATGGGCTTGTCGGCTACCTTGTTTTTCGGGATATTGATATAGGCACCCTCAATGGCAAAGGCAGTATTCAGTGCTGTTAGGCTATCTTCCGTGTTAGCTATCTTATTGAAATGATTATCAATAACCTCCTTGTATTTCGGCTTGGTTAGCGCAGATGACATCAGGCAAACATCCAGCCCGTCGTGCGTGGTAGACGAAAGGAACGAGCTGAAGATACCGTCAATAAACACTACCTTATAGGTATCAATCTCGTGCAGGAAGTACTTCTTTACATCCGCATAGCCAATAGCATTTTCCTGCTTGGGGAATACGGTAAAGTTATTCTTAAGCACCGCATTGAGCGATGTATATTTCCAGGCCTCCTCCTTTTTGGTCGGGAATCCTTTATTTTCAAAGGTCTTCAGGGCTTCGGTGCGTATATCATGTAACTCAGTAGTTACATCTACACGCTCTTCAAAAGCCATGAAAGAGGACAGCAATTTTTCTTTCAACTCCATTTTAGTTCTCCGATTTTATCCAGTCGTAACCCTTTTCCTCAAGTTCATAGGCCAGCTCCTTACCGCCGGACTTCACAATTTTACCATTGTAAAGAACATGTACAAAATCAGGAACGATATAATCCAAAAGCCTTTGGTAGTGGGTGATAACGATAACCGCATTATCTTCGCTGCGAAGCTTGTTCACGCCATTGGCAACGATACGCAATGCATCGATGTCAAGGCCTGAATCGGTTTCATCCAGTATCGCCAGTTTCGGCTCGAGCATCGCCATCTGGAAGATCTCGTTACGCTTTTTCTCACCTCCCGAAAAGCCTTCGTTCAAAGACCTTGAAAGGAATTTACGGTCGATCTCCAAAAGCTCCGATTTCTCACGGATAAGCTTCAGCATCTCGTTAGCAGGCATTTCTTCGCGGCCTTGAGCCTTGCGGCTCTCGTTAATGGCGGTTTTCATGAAGTTCGTCACCGATACCCCCGGAATCTCCACAGGGTACTGAAACGACAAGAATACGCCTTTATGAGCCCTTTCTTCAGGAGCCAGTTCACCGATGTCCTCACCTTCCAAAAGGATCTCGCCATCGGTTACCTCATAATTCTCATTCCCGGCAATTACCGATGAAAGTGTACTCTTCCCGGAACCGTTAGGTCCCATGATGGCGTGTACTTCTCCGGCTTTTACTTCAAGGTTGATGCCTTTTAAAATCTCTTTATCTTCAACACTTGCGTGTAAATTCTTTATTGATAACATTTTAATTCTATTTGTCTGATTCGCCTTCTGACAATTCAATAAAGGCTGAAATTATTTGTTTTATGTATGGATTTCTTTTTAGTATTATCATGGACACAGGATAACGATTTTGATTTGAATCTATGAGGATCTCATCTATTTTTATAAATCTATCATTTTGGTATTTATAAAACCATTGGTCAAACTTTTTTCTTCGTATATCCTGCCTGTTGTCTGACGAGTCGCAAATGTAAATACAAACATTTTGAGAACTTGCATTAAAAAACTCCTTAAATATTTCGGCAATAGTAATACTTACATTAGCATCGAGGGGAGGATTTTTGCCTGAACCATTAATTACAACTTCAATTACAAACTCATAAATCAGGTCAGAAAACTCATTTCCAGGGAGCAGATAAGGAGACGGCTTGAATTTAATTTCATAAACAATCCCATTAGCTGTTTCAAAAATATAGCTGTTGTTATGTCCTCCGATAAATAAATAGGCATACGTCATTATCTGTCGGCATTCAATTTCCTTAGTTTTTGCAATGCTACTTTAAACTCTTCAGTATTCACATCATTCCTTATTTCCTCCTGAAGTTCTCTCTTACTTTGAAGCAGATATGCTATAATCTCATCCGTTGTCCTTTTCTTTTTTTCCTGTGTTTTCATAATCAATATGAATTTAATTATCCTACACTTCCCTCCAAACTTATCTCCAATAACTTCTGTGCCTCAACCGCAAACTCCATAGGCAGCTTGTTTAGTACTTCCTTGCTGAAACCGTTCACAATAAGCGCGATGGCCTTCTCCGTTGGGATGCCCCGCTGATTGCAGTAGAATACCTGGTCTTCGCCAATTTTACTGGTTGTGGCCTCGTGCTCTATCTTGGCGGTGGTATTTTTCGACTCAATATACGGGAATGTGTGTGCACCACAGTTGTTGCCCATCAGCAGCGAATCACACTGTGAGAAGTTGCGTGCGTTCTCTGCCCTTGAGCCTATCTGCACCAGCCCTCGATAACTGTTTTGAGATTTTCCGGCAGAGATGCCTTTTGAGATGATGGTACTCTTGGTATTCTTGCCAAGGTGGATCATCTTGGTGCCGGTATCGGCCTGCTGGTAGTTGTTGGTCACGGCTATGGAGTAGAACTCCCCAACTGAGTTATCGCCTTTCAGCACGCAGCTTGGGTATTTCCACGTAACTGCTGAGCCGGTTTCTACCTGTGTCCAGGATATTTTGGCGTTCTTTTCGCAAAGGCCGCGCTTGGTCACAAAATTGTACACCCCTCCCTTGCCTTCCTTGTTCCCAGGGAACCAGTTCTGTACGGTCGAATATTTTATCTCCGCATCGTCCATCGCAATAAGCTCCACTACTGCGGCATGCAGCTGGTTCTCGTCACGGCTTGGCGCGGTACAGCCCTCGAGGTAACTAACATAACTGCCTTCGTCGGCCACTACCAGTGTACGCTCAAACTGACCTGTACCTGCCTGGTTGATACGGAAGTATGTACTAAGTTCCATAGGGCAGCGCACCCCTTTCGGGATGTAGCAAAACGATCCGTCTGAAAATACCGCCGAGTTAAGCGCGGCGTAGAAGTTGTCCTTCTGCGGCACTACCGAGCCGATGTATTTTTTCACCAGTTCCGGATGCTCCTTTATTGCCTCCGAAATGGAACAGAAAATGATGCCCTTTTCGGCCAGTGTTTTTTTGAATGTGGTTGCTACCGAAACGGAGTCCATCACGATGTCCACTGCCACCCCGGCCAGCATTTTCTGCTCGTCAAGGGAGATGCCCAGCTTTTTGAAGGTTTCCAAAAGTTCAGGGTCTACCTCGTCAAGGCTTTCATATTTTGCTTTTTTCAACGGTGCGGAATAGTATGAAATGGCCTGGAAATCGGGCTTTTCATAATGCACATTGGCCCATTCGGGCTCGGTCATCTGCTCCCACGCACGGAAAGCCTCCAGGCGCCATTCGGTCATCCAATCGGGCTCTTCCTTCTTTTTCGAAAGTGCGCGCACCACATCCTCATTTAGCCCAATGGGGAATGTATCCGATTCTATATCAGTATAAAAACCGTACTCGTACTCTTTGGTTTCGAGTTCAATCTTTAATTCCTCTTCAGTGTATTTACTCATTAGTTGTTTAAATGTTTAAAGTTTAAATGTTATAAAGTTCCAACCAGATACTTTATAAATCCACTTAATAACTTTGATATCTCATTCACCTTCTCGTTAAGGCTATAAAATTCATCATTTGAAATATAGCCCAGATCAGAAGCTAAATAAAGTTGAGACCTAAATTCTCCTGCAGATGCTTTGGCAATATAAAGAAATCGTATAAACTCCTTTGTAGTTTCTCTCTCAAAACCTTCTGCAATGTTAGAAGAGATAGAAATACTCGCCCTTCTCATTTGGTCCCTCAACCCATAATCCTTGTTGAAGATCTCATTATTATTGGTTACCCTATATATTTCTGCATTTAATTCCCTTGCTTTCTGCCATGAAATAATTTCTTCAAAGGAATGTAATTTCGCCATACAGGAACATTATAACTTTTTAACCTTCAACTTTATAACTATAGCGAAAAACTCTCCCCGCACCCGCACGTCCTTTGGGCGTTGGGGTTATTGAAAACAAAGCCCTTGCCGTTAAGCCCGCCGCTGAACTCCAGCACGGTGCCGGCCAGGTAAAGAAAGCTTTTTTTATCTACTGCTATCTTTATGCCGTTGTCTTCAAATACTTTATCATTTTCGCCCAGCGCCTTGTCAAATTTCAATTCGTATGAAAGGCCCGAACATCCGCCGCTTTTTACGCCTACCCTTATGTAATCGGTAGCCGCGTCAAAACCGTCATCCTCCATGAGCATAACGGCCCTCTTTTTTGCTGAATCAGAAACTTTTATCATAGCTTAGTTACCCTAAATTAGTCTAAATAATGTGCAAAGATACCACATCTTTAAGAGAATGCAATAAATAGGCCCTTTTTTATGATTATGAGCTGATAAGCAATCTTTATGATTTAAAGTTTCTGCTAATATACCTTGCCATCCATTACATTTTTACAAAATTCGGGAAAGTCAGCCCCTATTTCGTAAAAATCATCTTCGTCCCTAAAAGGGGTACTGTCATAAAACTCGCCTACCTTTCCATAGAGTCCGGATGCCTTGTCACAGCAAAGGAAAAAATTACCCCTGTCGTTGCGGTGCCCCACCGCAAGCCAAAAGGCAGGGGCAGCGCCAAGGTCGCCTTCGCCGTCAAAATAGTCAAATGTATGCGTGACCATGCCGTAAAAGCCGTAAATATAAAGTTCCTGGCCGGGCAAAGGCGCAAGCGTATCGTTATCGAGCATTTGAAGGAATTCGATATAGGGTTCCGGTATCACAAATTGTTCCTTCCGCTCATAAGGAATTTCTTCAAACATGGAAAATGAGTGGAGCAGCAGTTTTCTTGTTGAAGATGCAAAATATTCATTATCTGTACTGTTGTAGCGTTCGCCCCTGCTGACGAGTTTTTCGAGAGGGCTATCGTTATTTACCAGGCGATCATTATCCGGATGGATCTGTATTGGGGTATCGAGCAATGCTGTCAGCTGTTTTTCATTGCCGTTTACTTCGGTAAAACGCTCTATCATGCGCCTCCCCAGGAATTCGGACAGAGAGTTGGCCACGAGCCTTCCGGTCAGGTACTCGTCGTGCCTGTACTCAATGATGACCGGGTATCCGGTAACCGAAAGATGTTTTGGGTCGGCAAAATAGGAGTCGCCAGAATAGTTTTTGCCAATCGGGATTATGCCCGAGTGGATATGGTTCCTGATATCTACGCAGTTATCATCTGTATCGGGTTCTTCGTTATATTCGTCTTCAAGTTGTGATTCGTAGGTGTCCATGATGTCCCGGCGGATTTCCTCCAGATCATAGAGGTTAGCAAAATGGCGGTCGTCAGGAGTGCCATTAAATGAAAGGTAAATTTTACGGATGTCATCAGGAAAATTTTCAGGGATACTGTTTTCGGAAGCTCCTTTTCCCAACCTGAATACGTGGCTGATATTTAGCGCTTTGTAGAACATGACCAGCTCCTGTACTGTTGATGGAAGCTTTTCCGGTGCAATGAACCGGTACTTTTCAGGAAGGGCATATTTGTCCAGCAGCCCCCGGCGCACGCAAAGTTTTTTTAGCGCTATTTGTTGCGGGCTTTCCGAATGCGGGTCAACGAGTGCCAAGAGGATACGGCGCTTTACATTTTCACTTTCTGCGGAAACGCCATAAGTATCCTGCCCCATAACCGAAACAATCACAAACAGCTGGTCATTGGTGGTGATATATTGTTTAAGATAGTTGGCGATCAGGCCGGCTTCGTTAGTATAAATGCACAGCATGGCTAAGAATTTTTCGAAAGCCGACACGCCCTCTACATTGCCAATATTGCCACCCTGCAAATGATGGCTGCGAATGTCGTCACTGTTTCCTGCCACAACATTCAGCGCTGTGAGCACATTATGGAGCAACAGCAGCAGTATGGCTTCTTTTCGGTTTGCATCGAACAGTTGGACACCTTCCTCAAGCAATTTACCGGCTTCGGGTAATGTTACCCCGCCCAAAGGCCCATCATATATCTGCTTAATGAAGTCCTCCTGGTTGGTGAATGCCAATGCATCAAAAACTGAAAGCTGGAAAAGCAGGATGCGGTTCATCAAAGCCTCTATTTGTGCCAGATTTTCCTTTTTGTATTCGAGGTTCCTCATCTCGATCTCAAGGTGGTAGACGGCCATCCTAAGCCGATGCACCTGGGCGGCCGAAATTGCTTTTGACGCAAGTTCGAATAAAGTATCTATCCATAGGCCATATACCTCATACATGGCATCAGCGGCTTCTTCGTGCAAACCGAAGTTTATTTTAATGGGGTCGGGATAGTCCACCAGCATCTCCATTACATAGCCGGAAATCAATGCGCCGTGGCGGTGCAGGAGCAACCTGTCATTAAGGTTTTTGCCAAATTCCAGTACGGTTTCACGGGTCTGTTTTTGCCTGCGCATCATGGTGTACAGCAATGACCGCAGTATGCCTTTCAGCTCGTAATAGGCTGTCCAGTTATCCCTCTTCGGGTCAATATCCATGGCCATGCGCTCGAAATAATCAAAATACATTTCCATCCAGCCTTCGATTGGCTCCGTATGTGAGTGTGCCCAGTCCCTCAGGGCCATAATCTTTTGCGATTCTCTTCTTAACGCCGGGACTTTGGTATCATAGGGCACTTTAGATAAGTGGATGTAGCTTAATGCAGCCAGGCTGTCGGTCAGTTCTTGCGGGAATTTCATAGCAGTTACTGTTGTTGATTGGTCCAAAAATAATGCTTTTACTGCTTGATTATATTTTGGTATGACATTCGTAAAGCAAATTTATTCAAACGGGTATCTATGGCTGAAATTCGTTAGTGTAGCTGTTTTTAATGATTGGGCTTTAACTCCCGGAATTAAATCCTTAATTTGGCTCCAAACAAATAAACAAATGAAACTTTACCCTATAGAAACCGGAAACTTTAAGCTCGACGGGGGTGCCATGTTCGGCGTGGTGCCGAAGCCCATGTGGACCAAAACCAATCCCGCCGACGAAAACAACCAGATAGACCTTGCTGCACGCTGCCTCCTCATAGAGGACGGCAACCGCCTGATACTCATAGATACCGGCATGGGCAACAAGCAAAGCGATAAGTTCTTTGGGTACTACTCGCTGTGGGGCGACCATACTACCGATAAGTCGCTGGCGGCACATGGCTTTCACCGCGACGATGTGACCGATGTGTTCATGACGCACCTGCACTTCGACCACTGCGGGGGCAGCGTGCAATGGAATAAGGACCGTACCGGATATGAACCCGCTTTTAAGAACGCCTACTACTGGACCAACAAAAACCACTGGGAATGGGCCACCAAGCCCAATGCGCGCGAAAAAGCATCCTTCCTGCAGGAGAACATCATCCCGATGCAGGAAAGCGGGCAGCTGAAATTCATCAGCAGGCCGGAAGGCGATTATTTAAGCGAAAGCGAACTGGGTTTCGGTATCTTTTTCGCCGACGGGCATACCGAAAAGCAAATGATACCGCATATCAATTACAACGGGAAAACCATAGTTTTCATGGCCGACCTGCTGCCTACTGTAGGGCACATTCCGCTGCCGTATGTAATGGGCTACGATACCCGACCGTTACTGACACTCGACGAAAAGGCAAAATTCCTGAATGCCGCCGCTGATAACAATTATTACCTGTTCCTTGAGCATGATGCGCACAACGAGATCATTACTGTGGAGCATACGGATAAAGGCGTTAGACTGAAGGATATCCTGAAATGTAAAGATATCTTTTAGGCATGATTAATCTTACTACAAGAAGCATGGCAAAGCAATAATAAGGCTGTTCGCTATGCTTTTTCCGTTTAAATGAGGCAGTGGCTTTCACAACATTATGTTAAATTCCCTATAGGTTGTAACCAACAAGGAGTAATTTAGTCAAATATTTAAATTGTAAATTCGATAACATGAAATTCAGGTCACTTTACCTGTCGGCGGCCATTGCGCTTTTTCTTGCAAGCTGTGGCAGTACCAGGTCGATAACGGCAGAACCCATTGCCATAACCAAACCCATAGTTGCCAAAAAAGCAACGCTTACCGATAACCAGGAGCAACGCTGGAGCCACCTGGACCTTGTAAACGACACGATCCCAGGAATGAGTGTTGACAGGGCTTACGGACTATTAAAGAACAAGAAAGCTAACAAAGTGATTGTTGGGGTGATTGATTCCGGAGTGGATATTGAGCATCCGGACCTTGCGCCTGTCATTTGGACAAACCCAAAGGAAATTGCAGGCAACGGCAAGGATGACGACAACAATGGCTATGTAGACGACATACACGGCTGGAACTTTTTGGGTGATGCTTACAACGAGAACTTAGAGTTGGTACGTATCATTAAAAAAGGCGATGACGGTTCGGCAACCTACAAGAGGGCCAAGGCGGAATTTGACAAAGAAATACGCGAAACAAAGGCGGAAAAGCAAAAAATAGACTTCATTGCAGATGTAGATAAGATGTTCCAGCAGGGCATTGGCAAAAAAGACTATACGCTTGAAGACCTGAAAGCCTATAAGCCTAAGGACCCGAGACTTGCCGAAGTACAGCCTTACTTTATTGATATTTTTACCGAAGTATCGCGCGAGGAGTTTAACGAGGAGATCCTGGGTGCCCAAAAACACTTTGAGGATGCCATGAACTACAACCTCAACCTGAAATTTGACGGGCGCAAGATTGTGGGCGACAACCCTGACGACATTAACGACCGTAACTATGGCAACAACAACGTTATTGGGCCCGACAGGGACAGTGCGCTGCACGGTACACACGTCGCGGGCATCATCGCCCAGGTAAGGAACAACGGCCTTGGCGGCGATGGCGTAGCCAGCGATCATGTAAAGATTATGGCTGTGAGGGCGGTATCAAATGGTGATGAATATGACAAGGACATTGCGCTGGCCATTCGATATGCAGTAGATAACGGGGCAAAAGTGATTAACGGCAGCTTTGGCAAATACTATTCGCCACACAGCGATTGGGTATATGATGCCATAAAATATGCAGCCGAAAAAGATGTGCTCATAGTTTTTGCCGCCGGTAACGAAAGCAAGGACCTGAATGCCGGTTCCATTGAACGCTACCCTAACGACGACAGGCTTTCAGGCAAAGAGTTTACGGACAATGTGCTTACCGTTGGGGCCATCAATAACCCCTTCGATGAAAACCTGCTGGCCAACTTTTCGAACTATGGCAAGAATGACGTTGACGTATATGCTCCCGGAGTACGCATTTATGCCACCATCCCGGGCAATAAATACAAGTTTGAACAAGGCACATCGATGGCTTCGCCAAATGCTGCCGGTGTAGCTGCACTGATACGTGCTTACTATCCAGGCCTTACAGCGCCTCAGGTGAAGCACATCCTCATGGAATCAGGCCTTCCGGTTGATTTTGACGTTATCCTGAGCAAGGAAAGTCCGGAAGATGCCGACAAAACACGTTCGTTCAAAGAGCTTTCAAGGTCGGGAAGGATTGTTAATGCTTACAATGCCATTATCATGGCCGATAAGATGGCCGCGAAAAAATAATTGTTACAAAACATTTTGGCGGAAGGGCGAAATCCCTTCCGTTTTTTTATTTTTAACCCATGAAAAAGTTACTATTAGCAGCATTGCTATCGGCTTCAGGCCTTTTTGCACAGCACAACCCCAACTCGGGTTACTGGCAGCAGCACGTGGATTACAAGATGGACGTAACCATGGATGTAAAAACATACAAGTATTCCGGCAAGCAGGAACTGGTATATACCAATAACTCGCCCGACACGCTGTACCGCGTTTTTTACCACTTGTATAACAACGCATTCCAGCCCGGCAGCGAAATGGATGCAAGGCTAAAGCATATACCGGATCCCGATGGAAGGATGGTAAAAACTTTTAAAACCGCAGAGAAAACAGTAAAGGAAAGCCGGATCAGCGCATTGAAACCTAATGAGATAGGATATCTTAAAATCACCAACCTAAAGCAGGACGGCGCCGATCTTCGGAGCAAAGTGGCAGGCACGGTACTGGAGGTAGAACTGGCAAAGCCTTTATATCCGGGCAAGGCTACGACCTTTACATTGAATTTTGAAGGGCAGGTACCGGTACAGGTGCGCCGCAGCGGCAGGAACAATGCCGAAGGTGTAGCACTGTCAATGACCCAATGGTACCCTAAAATGGCCGAATATGATTTTGAAGGATGGCATGCTAACCCTTACATTGCCCGTGAATTCCATGGTGTATGGGGTAATTTTGATGTAAAGATCACCATTGACAAAACCTACACTATTGGCGGTACGGGCTACCTGCAAAACAAGAACGAAATAGGCAAAGGCTACGAAGATGAAGGTGTGGTTGTAAAGTATCCGAAGAAGGTTAAGACACTTACCTGGCATTTTAATGCACCGATGGTACACGATTTTGCCTGGGCCGCCGACCCGAATTTTGCGCACGACAAGATAGTGGGCGACAACAATACCGAATTGCATTTCCTTTATAAAAACACCCCTGAAACCGTTGAAGGATGGAAAAAGCTGCAGCCGAAAACCGCTGAGATACTGGCTTTCTATAACAAAACCGTTGGCAATTACCCATACAAGCAATACTCTGTGATACAAGGTGGCGACGGCGGTATGGAGTATGCCATGTGTACGCTTATTACCGGGCGTTCCTACCAGGGCCTTGTAGAGGTTACCGCTCACGAATTCGGGCACTCATGGTTCCAGCATGTGCTGGCCTCCAACGAATCGAAGCACGGATGGATGGACGAGGGCTTTACATCATACATCGAGGCGCTGGCCATGGAGGCTGTTATGCCGCCTGTGGTGAAAGAAGGTGAAGAAGAGCCAAACCCGTTCAAAGGCACCTACTCAGCCTACTTTTCGATGGTAAGAAGCGGAAAAGAACAGCCGCTGACCACGCATGCCGACCGTTTTGATACAAACAGGCTGTACAGCATTGCGTCGTATGTTAAAGGTGAAATATTCCTGGCCCAGTTAGGGTATGTCATTGGTCAGGATAAGCTGGCACAAACACTGAAGCGTTTTTATGCCGACTATAAGTTTACGCATCCAACCCCTATGGACATAAAGCGTACAGCCGAGAAAGTGAGCGGTGCGCACCTGGACTGGTACCTGACAGACTGGTGCCAAACCACAAATACTATTGATTACGGAATCAAAGAAATTGCCGAGGCAGGGAACGCAACCAAAATTACGCTGGAGCGCATAGGCCGCATGCCGATGCCTATCGACATCATTGTGGCCTTTGAGGATGGCACCCAGGAAAGTTACCACATTCCACTTGAAATGATGCGTTATGTAAAGGACAACCCTTATCCCAACCTGAAGCGCAACGTACTTGCTGCATGGGACTGGGGACACCAAACCTATGAGTTTACCATCGACAGGGCGAAAGCAACCATTCAGGTATTTGTTATTGACCCGACAGAGCTTATGGCTGATGTAAACAAAGAAAACAATGCATACATAAGGGGGGCGAATTAAAATTTCAAAATGCAAATTCCAAATAGCGAAGCGGTACCGGTAATGGGTGCCGCTTTTTGTTTACAATAAAACGAAAAAACCTCCGGTTGTTGCGGACCGGAGGTTTGTGAAAACAGATAAAATAGATAAAAACCTGTTTTGCTATGGATATATATAGGCGCTAAAGTTTCGGGTTAGTTCGACTCTTAGCTGGTTGAGCATTGTTTGGCCACCTTTTTCCCTGCCGCCTCTTCTGATTTTATTTTGTTATCAGGCTTTAACATATTTGCCGGGCAGTAGGTGTAGAGTTATGCCATATATCATGACAATATGCAAGCATAATACCTGAATTTCTGCTTAAACCGAATTTATCTGATTTTAATTCGATAATTTATTGAAATACAACAATTTAAAAAAATATTTACAAATTGTCAGCCATTACTGCTTTACATGCGAGATTGTGGAATTTTGTGGAAACCTGTAGAGAGTTTGTGTAGAATGGAAGCATTTCGGCACCCATTGAACGGAAAAGGCCTGACAGATTTGAAATTGTCAGGCCTTAAACGAAAAGTTTATGCTGATTAGTTCATCGCATTCATCCTGATGCTCGCCTTAACCAGTGCAAGCGCCCTGATCTTGTCCATTTCTACATCCTTGGGCTGGTGCCTTTGGTTTTCGCTTACCAGCTTTACGCAGCCGGGATACTCGGAACGCTGAACATATTTCACGGTAATATACTCTTCACCTCCGCCCATATCAATACCAAGCAGGTACATTTCGCCCCAAAAGATGCCATTCTGTATGTCATGCACTTCCTTGTACATTACAATATCGCCACTTTTTAGCAGCGGATCCATACTGTCACCGGTTACATATACGGCACCGTCGCATTTTGGCAGGTGCGGAATAGAAATGTGGTCCACGGGTTTCTGGGCATTGCTGTTGGCAAATATCGGCACAAGCCCCGCCACGGCTTCCAAATCGTAAAGTGGTATCTGCTGGCTTTCAACCGTGGTATCGGTCTTGAGGCGGTAGGTTTTTACGTTGGGTCCGTCATTGGTAAACATGTCGCCCTCGCCGGTAAGCAGCCATCCGGGATTGATGTCGGGGTAAGTGGCCAAAATTTTTTCCAACACGTTCGACCCGATGCTCTTGCCATCCTTTACCGCTTTGGAAATACTGCCCCTGCTTGCGCCCAGGCTGTTCTCAAATGCATAATAGCTGATCCCTTTCGCTTCGATATACTCTCCTAACCTGTATGATACCATGATATTATTATTTTATTGCAATAATAAGAAAATAATCTTTTAAAACGATAAAAATCGTGTATAAAATCTTTCTGCGCTAAAAAATGTACCTTTGCCGCCGATGGAAAACAGGCGTTATACATATCCGCGGGAGGAAAAGCTGAAAAGCCGCACAACGATTGACCTTTTGTTCACACAGGGAAAATCGGTGTCAAAATACCCGTTGCGCCTGGTGTATGTGCCGCAACCTGAAGAAGGCGCCAACATGCAGATTGGCGTTTCGGTTTCCAAAAAATACTTCAAAAAAGCATCCGACCGCAACTACTTCAAGCGGGTATTGCGCGAAACCTACCGCCACCACAAGCACATTTTGGCCGAAGCTACCGATAAGCCTTACGCCATGATGTTTTTATACCAAACCAAAGACCGGTTATCGTTTGACGAAATAAACGCCAAAACGGTACAGCTTTTTGAGAAGTTCGCGGCGCAGGAGAATTTGTAAAGAGGCTTCTTTACGGACCATTCAAACTTTAACCCCAAAAAACCATATTTACAAAAACATCCCGTAAATTTGCATGGGCAAAGGTTATAGCGTTTTTATTGTTTATAATCCATTGCTGTAATCAAGGAAATATATCATGTTAGACATACAAAAAATAAGGGCTGATTTCCCCATATTGGACCAAAAGGTAAATGGAAAGCCCCTTGTTTATTTTGACAATGCCGCCACATCGCAAAAGCCACAGCAGGTTATCGATGCAATAGGCAGTTACTACGGAACCATCAACGCCAACATCCACCGTGGGGTGCATACGCTCAGCCAGCTGGCAACGGATGCGTATGAGGCTTCGCGCAAGACCATCCAAACGCACATCAATGCCAAACATCCTTATGAAGTGCTGTTCACCGCCGGGACTACACACGGCATTAACCTTGTAGCAAACGGTTTTGCGCAGTTTGTAAAGGCGGGCGATGAGGTAATGATCTCGGCCATGGAGCACCACAGCAACATTGTGCCGTGGCAAATGCTTTGCGAACGTACAGGAGGCAGGCTGGTAGTGATCCCGATGAACGAAAAAGGCGAGCTTATCATTGAAGAATTTGAGGGGCTGCTTTCGGAGAAAACGAAGATTGTGGCAGTGAACCACATTTCGAATTCCCTAGGCACCATCAATCCTATAAAGCACATCATTGATAAAGCCCACATTGTAGGGGCTGCTGTCCTCATAGACGGCGCACAGGCGGCGCCGCACATGAAGGTGGACGTTCAGGCGCTTGACTGCGACTTTTATGCCATATCGGGCCATAAAGCCTGCGGGCCTACCGGAAGCGGTATATTGTACGGTAAGGAGGAATGGCTCGAAAAGCTGCCGCCCTACCAGGGCGGGGGAGAGATGATAAAGGAAGTAACCTTTGCCAAAACTACTTATGCAGGCCTGCCGCACAAGTTCGAGGCCGGTACGCCACACATAGAGGGCGGTATCGTGCTTGGCACGGCGATTGATTATCTTAATTCAGTTGGGTTTGACAACATTGCAGCCTACGAACAGGAACTGCTGGACTATGGCGTCCAAAAGCTGTCGGAGATCGACGGGATGCAGTTTGTAGGCACGGCAGCCAAAAAAGCATCTGTAATATCGTTCAACCTCCTGGGTATCCACCCGTATGACATTGGGGCGATAGTTGACAAAATGGGCATCGCGGTGCGAACGGGCCATCACTGCACGCAGCCGGTTATGGAGTTTTTCCAGATACCCGGTACAGTAAGGGCATCATTCGCTTTTTATAATACGACAGAAGAAATCGACGCATTGGCAGAAGCCGTGAAGAAGGCACAGCGGATGTTATCGTAATTACAGTTAAGAAAAGCGGTAGAGGCGTAGCATGCTATGCCAGTACAAGGGTATAACCGCTCATTATAATAGAGAATGCAGGAGCTTTTAATGGATAAATTAGTAACTTTAAATAAAAATAATCACCATTTGCGCCGTAGATAAACGGCGTGAGTGTAGCTCCTCCCACCTCTCTCTTTCGGAGAGGGGGGATGGGGGTGAGGTCAAAACAAAACACATGAAAAAAATAGTCGTAATCATCCTTGTGGTCCTTTTGGCAGCAGCCATGGTATTCGGTTGCTCATCATCAAAGTCATCGTCAAAAATGGAAGGCAAACAAATAACCTTTGAATACAAAGCCTACACGCGAGGCTCCAATCTCAGCTATGTGGTCACCAAAGATTCGATTGTGCACAAAGAAAGCATGATGGGTGAGATAACGACCTACAAAGATAAAACAGACAATGACGAATGGGACGAACTGCTTGCTGCCACAGAAAAGATCGACCTGGCAAAGCTTGAAACCTTTGAGGCGCCTACCAAAAAGCACCAGTTTGACGGCGCTCTGGCTGCCACGCTGAAGGTGATTGTTGATGGCAAAGAGTACCACACCATGACATTTGACCACGGCAACCCACCGGTGGAGGTAAAGGAGTTAGTTACTAACATTACAGCACTGTAAAGAAAATAATGAATATAAAAGAGATACAGGACGAGATCATTGATGAGTTCTCGATGTTTGATGAATGGGATGAACGCTACCAGTATGTTATCGACCTGGGCAAGACGCTTCCGCTAATCGACGAACAATACAAGACCGAGGAAAATATCATCAAGGGCTGCCAGAGTAAGGTATGGCTGCATGGCGAGCAGCAGGATGGCAATATAGTATTTACTGCAGATAGCGATGCGATACTGACCAAGGGCATCATCGCGATACTGATACGCGTGTTCTCCAATCAAAAGCCTGCCGACATATTGGATGCCGATACGGCCTTCATTGACGAGATAGGGCTGAAGGAGCATCTTTCGCCTACGCGCGCTAACGGGCTGGTATCGATGATCAAGCAAATAAAAATGTATGCACTGGCGTTTAGCGCCAAAAATTAAATCACAATGGAACACGAAATGGACACCGCACAACTGGGCGAAGAGATAGTAAAGGTACTTAAGGGCATTTACGATCCGGAGATACCTGTGGATATTTACGAACTGGGGCTGATATATGATGTTATGGTAAACACGGACAATGAGGTGAAAATATTGATGACCCTTACCTCTCCGAACTGCCCCGTAGCCGAAAGCCTGCCGCAGGAAGTGCAGGACAAGGTAAAAAAGATTGAGGGAATAAAGGACGTGGAGGTGGAAATCACCTTCGACCCGCCGTGGACCCGCGACCTGATGAGCGAAGAAGCAAAGCTGGAGCTGGGGATGTTGTAAAGTTTTCGCAGTTGTCCTCTCCCTTGGAGAGGGGAGCGAGACCTGCTGACAAGATGCTTTAATGATGACCGACTAACCGGCGTTAGTGTTACCTTCCGACACCTCTCCTTTGGAGCGGGCTGGGGTGAGGACTCAACCGCCGGGGTTGTAACTTTAAATTTTAAGCTATGGAACCTGAACCTAATATAGAAGAAGAAATAATAAACCGTGTGGCCAACAGCGTCCTCCAGGTATTCGACCTGGAGGACTATTACCCCGAAGGGGAGCGCTTGGACATCGATATATCGCAATGGTTGTGGGAAGGATTTGTGTTGAGGGAAAAAGATTTCCGCGAGGCATTAAAGAACTACGACTGGCAGCAGTATGAGGGCAAGTTTGTTGCCTTGCATTGCAGTACTGACGCAATAGTACCCGCATGGGCTTATATGCTGGTTACCGTGTACCTGCAGCCTTTTGCAAAAAAAACCACGCAGGGGAGGGTAGAAGACATCAACGTGCTTGTTTATCAGGAAATTCTTGACAGTCTGGACTATAGCGAATATACAGGCAAGCCTGTAATCATAAAAGGATGCTCGCGCAAGCCCGTTCCGCAGGAGGCCTATGTGCTTGCGGCACAAAAATTGATGCCTTTTGCAAAGAGCATCATGTTTGGCGAAGCCTGCTCATCGGTGCCACTGTATAAAAAGAAATAACCGTCCCCCGGGGAGCCAACTAAACTACCACGACATTATGAAGAAGATTTTATCCGTACTGTTTCTAATGGCCGGCACTATTGCCGCAACCGCACAGGAAGACAATCCTGCCTCTGATAACGACACTATTGGGCCATGGACAAAGAAAGGTAATGCCTCATTATTGTTCAACCAGTCTACCTTTGATAATTGGCTGGCGGGTGGCGAGAACAACATTGCCGGTACCATAGGGCTTAATTATGATTTCAATTATGCAAAGGACGACTGGACGTGGGATAACAAGGTGATTGCTTCCTATGGTATTGTTAAGACCAAAACGAGCTCTTTCGCAAAAAAGACAGACGACCGTTTTGAGTTCAATTCAGTTGTGGGAAAGAAGGCAACAGAAAGATGGTCCTACTCTGCATTTGTTAACTTCAAAACGCAGTTTACCAAAGGTTATGTATACGACAGGAACGAAGATGGCGCCGAGGTGCGCGAAGAGTATACCAACCTGCTTTCGCCGGGTTACCTGTATGTAGGTCCGGGCATGTTGTATAAAAGGGATGATAATTTCAAGATCAACCTGTCCCCGGCAACGTCAAAATTTACATTCGTAGATAAGAATTTTACCCTGCCAAACGAGGAGTATTTTGGTGTTAAGGAGGGCGAATCGATGAGATATGAACTCGGTTTTAACGCCAGTATGTACTACAAGCTGGATGTGATTGCCAACGTAACATTCGAGAATATCCTTAATCTTTATTCCAACTACCTCGAAGATCCACAAAATGTGGATATCGACTACCAGCTGAATATCGTAATGAAAATCAACCGCTATCTTACGACCAACCTGTCATTCCAGACAATTTATGATGATAACGCTTTCCGCGGGTTCCAGGTAAGGCAGGTATTTGGCGTAGCGGCGAATTACGGGTTTTAAATTAGATTTTTACTCTGTATAATTCTCCGGCAGTCATTGCAAGGAGGAACGAAGAAGCAATCTTTACAACCCGACAATTAGTTTAGAAAAGATTGCGATGCTACATAAATTTGTGTTGTATTGTACTTGCCTAAATTGCCTCAGATTGTACAGGCGGTATGCTAATTTCCATCAACGGCCTTTTCTTTATCATGCGGCTTACCCTGTACAGCAAAAATATGCTCAGCAACGTTATGGACGATACGATATATCCCAATGTTTCATAATGTTCCAATGGGCTGTGCTCGGTTTTTTGTACGACTATTGTGCCTGCAAAAGCGGCTGCAATGCCTCCGGCAATCTGCTGCAGCGAGGAGTTGACGCTCATGAATGCGCCGCGATCCTTCAGATCAGGCACAGCGGTAACAAGGGCGGTAGACGGGATCATGCGCGCCGTGATGGCCGACATCATCAGTACATTGAATACCATAACAAGCCAAAGCGGCGTGGTTTCGAGCCGGGTATATACCAGTACAATGGCAATCATCCAAATGCAGGCATAAGCAAAAAGCTTAAATTTATCCATCCTGTCGCTCAGCTTGCCCATTAGCGGCATGAAAACCAACGTGCTGATACCTGCCACCATAAATACCAGCGGCAGCTGTTCGTTGGTGATGTGCAGGTTGTTGATGGCAAAGGCACTCCCAAAGGGCATCATCATGAAGCCGCCTATGGAGAGCAGTGCGGTGGCGGTAAAGCCGATGCGGTATTCCTTATTCATGAGGGTATGGAACAGGTGCTTTAGCGGCGATTTGTCCTGTTTTACGGCAAGGTGTTGCGTAACAGGTTTCAACTTAATAACAATGAGTACCGCTACTATGAATGCCATAGCTGCGATCCATAAAAATGGCGTGTGCCAGTGCCATTTAGTAGCAAGGTATAGTCCTATGGGGATGCCCAATACCTGGCTGGCACCGAATCCCATCTGTAAAAAGCCCATGACACGGCCGCGCTGTTGCAGTGCAAAAAGATCGGCTACTATGGCCATGGATATGGATCCGATGACACCACCAAAGATACCGGTAAATATGCGTGCGGCCACAAGAAGCTCATAGGTGTTGACCACCCCGCAAAGTATGGTGCCGATGATGAAACCCGTGTAAAAGAATACCAGTAGTTTTTTGCGGTCGTACTTATCGGCAAAGCCGGCTGTAAGCAGCCCGGAAGCGCCTGCGCTCAATGCGTAGGCCGACACCGCAATACCAAACTGCGCAGGGCTCATTTTGAGCGATTTCATAAGGATGTCACCAAGGGGCGACATTACCATAAAGTCGAGTATTACCGTAAATTGCGTAATAGCAAGTATGAAAATGACGAATTTTTGGTAGCCCGAAAGGGATACAGCTACAGGTTGCATAGCAATTTGGTGTTATGTTACTCGTCCTTTTCTTCGGCCATATTTTCTTTATAGTCCGGATAAAGAAAGTTATTGTATGGAAAACGCGATATGTGTATTGCCCTTACCGCCTCGTAAACCTTTTCCCTGAATTCTTCAAAGTTTTCCTTGTTGGTAGCCGAGATGAACAGTGCATTCTTTTCGCCCACGCTGGCCATCCAGGTAGATTTCCATTCCTCAAGTGTTTTGTGGCGGTTGGTTTTCTCGGTCATCAGGTCATCGTCATCAATTGTAAGCGGCTTGTAGGCATCAATTTTGTTGAATACCATGATGGTAGGCTTTCCGATGCTCTTGATGTCCTGCAATATCTGGTTTACCGATTCTATATGATCCTCAAAATCAGGATGCGAAATATCCACCACGTGGAGCAGGAGGTCGGCTTCGCGCACTTCGTCAAGGGTGCTCTTGAATGATTCTACCAGCTGTGTTGGCAGTTTGCGTATGAATCCTACGGTGTCTGACAACAGGAACGGCAGGTTTTTGATGACCACCTTGCGCACCGTAGTGTCAAGCGTAGCAAAAAGCTTATTTTCTACAAACACATCGCTTTTACTTATCACGTTCATCAGGGTCGACTTACCCACGTTGGTATAACCTACCAATGCAACGCGCACCATGGCGCCGCGGTTGCTGCGCTGTACTGACATCTGCCTGTCTATGGAGCGTATCTTTTCCTTTAGCAATGCAATGCGGTCACGGACAATACGCCTGTCGGTCTCGATCTCGGTTTCACCCGGGCCACGCATCCCGATACCACCCCGTTGGCGCTCAAGGTGCGTCCACATACCTGTAAGACGGGGCAACAGGTATTGGTATTGGGCAAGCTCTACCTGAGTGCGTGCATAAGAGGTCTCGGCCCGCTGCGCAAATATGTCGAGAATGAGGTTAGTGCGGTCCAAAACTTTTACATCCATTATGCGTTGGATGTTTTTTTGCTGCGCGGGCGTAAGCTCGTCGTCAAAAATAATGGTCTTTACATCGTTCTCCTTTATATATTGGTGTATCTCATCGATCTTTCCTGTACCGAGGAAGGTTTTTGGGTTGGGGCGTTCCATTTTTTGCGAAAAGCGCTTCACTACTTCGCCGCCTGCGGTGAAGGTAAGGAACTCAAGCTCATCCAAATATTCCGAAAGTTTTTCTTCACTTTGGTTTTGGGTTATTACTCCGGCAATCACGGTTTTCTCGAAATTGATAATTTCTTTCTCTAGCATATCGAATTCATATTATGGCAAAATTACGCAAACAAAATGTTTAATTTTTTTACATTCTCATAAAAAAATGCCAAACAACATTTATTTTGTTAAAATCCCCTCAAATGTTAACCGATAGTTATATTTTTTTAAATTTGGGGTTTAATTTTTACTTTAACCTAAAATACTATGAAAAAAATTACTTTAATTGTTTTCATGTTCCTGATGTCCTGGTGCGGATACGCCCAGCTGCCATTGGAAGACTTTGATGACAATACAGCATTGCCACCCGGCTGGCAGCAATTGAACATTGCAGGCGCGGCGCAGTGGTGGAGGGTAGTTGCTCACAATCCAGTTCAGAGTCCTGCATTTGGCGGCTCGGGTAACGTTGCCTTTATACAAAGGGAAAACGTACTCACCGGAACAACCGAGGACTGGCTTGTAACACCGCAATTCAACGCTCCTGCCAACGGCCAACTGCATTTTATGTCGAGGCTGACTAACCTTGGTGACGATGGAAACACGTATCGTATCATGATGCATACCGGCAATACACCGACTGACATCACGACGTATACCGAAATTCAGTCGTGGACAGAGCTTCAGCTCAACCCGGATCCTTACCAGACTGATTATCTGGAAAAAATTGTAAACCTGCCTGCGGGTACTACCGGCCAGATATACCTGGCTTTTGTCATGAATGGTGATAACGGTGACCGCTGGCTTGTAGATAATGTAGTTGTTGCCGCACAGTGCTTTGCGCCGGTTGGACAGCTAACTACAAATATCGGGACCAACACGGCAACGCTGAACTGGACCAACCCTAACGGCAATACGCAATGGCAGATTGATATTGTTCCTGCGCTTTCAGCACAGACAGGTGTGGGTGTCTCTTATACGGGAGGGCCTTCATATGTAGCTACCACCGATGCGCTTGGTAACCCGCTCCAACCCGCTACAGCCTACAAGTACTTTGTAAGGGCAGTATGCGACAGCGGACTAACCAGTGCGTGGGCCGGGCCTTATAACTTTACAACCGTGGTGCCGGGTACTAACTGTACGGCGCCAATTGTTATTCCTAACAACACGTATTCACACACATCCAACACCAACCTTTACGGAGACGACTATAATGGAACGGTGGGCGCAACAGGATGTTCTACTTCGGCTAACTTCCTGAATGGCGATGATGTGGTATATGCCTATACCCCAACCTATACGGGTACTGCGGGCTTTAGCATGACTAATAATGGTGCCAACTCAGGTATGTTCATTTATAACAACTGTGCCGATATTGGCGTAGGTTGTGCTGCCGGTGGTACAGGTAATGCCACCAACCCGGTAAATATTAACCTTTCGGTTACTGCGGGTCAAACCTATTATGTAGTGATCTCTACTTCGGGAACTACACAATCTACCCCTTATACATTAACGGTACAACAGATCAACTGTGCACAGCCGGTAGGCCTTCCTACTTTGGGTGTAGATGCTGATTCTGCCAAACTTTCCTGGACAAACCCAAGCGGTGCTACTTCATGGGAAGTGGTTGTACAGTTTGCCGGTACCGGCATACCTACAGGTTCGGGAACTACAGCTACAACCAATACTAACTATGTGGCAGGCCCTCTTGTAGACGGTACTGCCTATGAGTACTATGTAAGGGCTGATTGTGGTAACGGAACTTTTAGTGCATGGGCGGGCCCGTACACATTTACAACTACGCAGATTCCTGTGAACATTGATGGCTGGGAAGAAGACTTTGAAGGCCCACACGGATTTGCCTTTGTGAACGGGACCCAGGTTAACAAGTGGGTATATGGTACTTTTACAAGCGCCAGCCCTACACACTCACTATATGTGAGTAATGATAATGGCGTTAGCAATAACTATACTATCAATACTGCTTCGGTGGTGCATGCCTACAGGGATTTGCAAATGCCTGCACAGGTAGACCAGTTCATCCTTTCATTTGACTGGAAATCGGGCGGTGAGGGTACAACTACCATCTACGACCGCCTTAGGGTTTGGCTGGTGCCTGCTACATGGACGCCGACAGCCGGAACAATAATTGACAATACAAGCGGTGGTGTGCAGATAGGAGGCAACTTCCTTCTAAACCCTAACTGGACAACTGCTACTTATACTGTAAATGCCGGAGCCTATGCAGGCCAGGTGATGAGGCTGGTATTTGAATGGAGAAACGACACAAGTGCCGGTACAATGCCGGGTGCAGCGGTAGACAACATCAGCATCGACCTGGTAACTTGCCCGTCGCCTACCAACCTTGCTATGGGTACGCCATTCAATGACAACACTGCCACCATTACATGGACCGGGCCTACATCAGTGTCGCCAACATTTGACTATTATTTCAGCACTACAAACACGGCCCCAACGGCGGGAACAACCCCTACCGGAAACGTTGCGGGGCCTACTGCTACAATGACACCGCTTTCGCCTTCTACCCAATATTACTTCTGGGTGAGGAGCAACTGTGGAACGGAAAACAGCGCCTGGGTAGGTCCATTGGCTTTTGTTACTCCGCAAATTCCGGAAACGCTTAACTATTCTCAGAATTTTGAGAATGCCAACCACCAGTGGACACTTGCTAACGGGACCCAGACCAACAAATGGGTATATGGTACTTTTACCAGCAACAGCCCGACACACTCGCTATACGTTTCTAACGATAACGGTGCTACAAACAACTATACACTAGGCTCTACTTCGGTAGTGTTTGCCTATAGGGACATACAGATGCCGGACCCGGTAGACCAGATCATTCTTTCATTCGATTGGAAATCTGGAGGAGAAGGTACAACTACCATTTATGACCGCCTTAGGGTATGGCTGGTGCCGTCTACGTTTATCCCTACACCGGGAACAGTACTTACGGCCGCCAACACCGGTGGTATTCAGATAGGCGGTAATTTCCTTCTTAATCCGGCCTGGACGACGGCTACCTACACTATTAATGCCGGCGATTATGCAGGAGACGTGATGAGGGTTGTGCTGGAATGGAGAAATGATGGAAGCGGTGGTACACAACCTGCCGCAGCGGTAGATAACATTAATATCACGGTAGTGACCTGTCCTTCACCAACGGCACTTACCTTGGGAGGTGTTACTGCTACCACGGCCGACATCAGCTGGACAGGACCAACATCGGTTTCCCCAACTTTTGATTATTATTATTCTACATCCAATACTGCCCCCGTAGCAGGCACTACGCCAAATGGAAACGTAACGCCTGACAATGTTGGCCTGAATACGCTTAGCCCGGGTACTACATACTACTTTTGGGTTAGGAGTAACTGTGGCGCAACAGACGGCACAAGTATATGGATAGGACCACTGGAATTTAATACAGACCAGATACCTGCTGAGCCTAACTATTTTGAAGACTTTGAGGATGCAGACCATCAATGGACATTGTCTAACGGTACGCAAACCAATAAATGGGTGTACGGCACTGCAGTAAGCAACAGCCCTACGCACTCACTATATATAAGTAATACCAACGGTACCACGCATAACTACGCTACCGGCAATACTTCGGTTGTACATGCTTACAGGGATATTACACTGCCAACACCGCTTGACCAGTTGGTGCTGCAGTATGACTGGAGAAACCAGGGTGAAAATAACTTTGACTACATAAGGGTATGGGTTGTGCCTGTAACCTACGTTCCTGTTCCGGGTACTCAAATTACGGCAGTGAACAGCGGCGGATTCCAATTGGGCGGAAACCACCAGTTAAATAACTCATGGACAACGGCAACGCACATCATTAACGCCGCAGATTATGCCGGTGATACCGTAAGGCTTGTATTTGAATGGAGAAATGATGGCGGCGGCGGTACGCAACAGCCGGGAGCCATAGATAACATTAACTTACAGATAGTAACATGTCCTTCGCCAACAGCGCTTACACTGGGTGCAGTTGACCAGGATTCAGCTGCCATCAGCTGGACAGGGCCAACATCTGTTACCCCAACGTTTGACTATTACTATTCTACAAGTAACGTATCGCCAACCACAGCTACTGTGCCAACAGGTAATGTGTCACCAACAAACGTGCTGCTTGAAGGGCTTACACCATCTACCCAATACTATTTCTGGGTAAGGAGCAACTGTGGCTCTACAGATGGTAACAGCATTTGGATCGGGCCGCTGCCGTTTATCACAACTCAGGTTCCTGCGGAGCTTGAATATACTCAAGATTTTGAGGATGCCGACCATCAGTGGACGCTGTCTAACGGTACTCAAACTAACAAATGGGTATACGGTACGGCTGTGAGCAATAGCCCTACGCACTCACTTTATATCAGTGATACCAATGGTACTACTCATAACTACTCTATAACTTCAGCTTCGGTAGTTCATGCCTACAGGGATATCCTGATAGAGGATGAGGTAAACATGGTCAATGTATCATACGACTGGAGGAACCAGGGTGAAAATAACTGGGATTACATCAGGGTATGGTGGGTTCCGTCTACATTTGTACCAACACCTGGCACACAGATAACCGCGGCCAATAGTGGTGGTGTACAGCTTGGAGGCAACCACCAGCTTAACAATGCCTGGACTACAGCCAACTACAACATTCCTACTCCGGGTACCGGAGGAATCATGAGGCTTATATTTGAATGGAGAAACGATGGCAGCGGTGGTACACAACAGCCGGGTGCTATTGATAATGTGAACATTACCATAGTTACATGTCCTCCACCGTTTGACCTTAGTGTAAGCTGTGTATCTTCAAATGGTGCCAACATAGTTTGGCAACCCGGCGGAACAGAAACTGAATGGGAGTATGCATTGCTTCCGGCAGGATCTCCTGTACCAACCAGCGGAACTATAATTGATGAGACTGAGTACACTGCTGAAGGCCTCGACGCGAACACCTCATACGTGTTCTACGTTAGGTCGGTATGTGGTGCTGACGAAGTAAGCCCATGGGCGCAAGGTACCTTTACAACGAGCGATGTTTCTATCCTTGATGCGGAGCCTTTCTGTGCCAATGAAGACGGATCGGGTATTATATTCGATAACGTGTATGATGACCTTAACGTAGAAGAATATGGCCAGGTAGCTTGTTTGGGCAGTACGCCAAACCCTGTATGGTATTACCTGCAGGTTGAGGATAGCGGACAACTTGACTTCCAGATGGTTCAGAACACACAGTTCAACAACGAGGGTGTGCCTATCGGCCAGGGCCTAGACGTTGACTTCGTGGCATGGGGACCTTTCAACTCGCTTACTCAAGCCTGTACACAGGTAGATTTGGTAGATTGCCCTACATGTCCGTTCAGCAACGTAGGTTCTGATTTCTATCCGTTCGGAAACATCATTGACTGTAGCTACTCTGCCGCAGCGATTGAGAACTTTACAATCCCGAATGCGGTTGAAGGTGAGATTTACGTAGTGCTTATCACAAACTTTAACGGCGACCAGGGCCAGATACAGCTGCAACAGTTGGAATCAAGTGTAGGTTCTACCAACTGTAACATTCTTTACAGCGTAGATCTTGGAGACGACCAGATACTATGTGGCGAGCCGAATACAACCATTACTGCTGAGGTTGAAACTCCGGGCAACAGCCAGGGCCCAACATATCAGTGGTTCATGGACGATTCTACAACACCGTTTGTGCCTACGATCGTTTCGACTACAGCCCTTACGCAAACCATCCAGGTTTCTGAGCCGGGTTACCATACCTATACTGTTGTGATAACGGTGCCGAATGCTGCAAATACTGAGCCTATCACCGATACTGTGATTGTAGCGCTAGGACCTGAAGTAAACGTACCGGATCCTGCTGAAGTAACCCTTTGCGGATTTAACGCTACATCGTCAATAGATCTTACAACTCTTAATGATGACATACTTGGGACATTGCTTCCTACAGAATATGAAGTAAGCTACTACCTGACTCAGGAAGATGCAGAAAACGGAGTTAACGCGATTGACACATCTGTGCCGTTTGAAACTCAGACAGTCGTTATTTGGGTGAGGATAAACAGTACAATTGTGGATACATGTTTTGATGTTGTGCCGCTAACCATTACGGTTAATGACGGTCCGTCAGCTACCATAGCTTATGCAGACAGCCCGTACTGTACTAACGGCGGTACGGCTACCGTAACTATGACTGGCAGCCCGGACGGTGTGTACACATCTACTACAGGCCTTGTGCTTGACAGTGCTACAGGTGCTATTGACCTTGCAACGTCTGTACCGGGTACTTATACTGTAACCTATGATGTAGCGGCTACGGCACTTTGCCCTGCCTTTACAACAACAACAGACGTGACGATTGAGGCTGCTCCTGAAGCGACCATTGCTTATGCAGGCCCTTACTGTGTAGGTACTGGCACAGCAACAGTTGTACAAACAGGAAACACAGGCGGTACATATTCATCTACTGCAGGTCTTACCATAGATCCTGTAACCGGTGAAATAGATCTTGTATCAAGTACTTCGGGTACTTATACGGTAAGCTACACCATTGCCGCTACCGCAGCTTGTGATGAACTTGTAGTAACTGCTACTGTTGAACTTGCCGACCAATTTACGGCTACCATAGCTTATGGTGCTACGCCATACTGCTCTAATGCAGGTCCGGCTACAGTAACCCTTACCGGCAATACAGGTGGTGTGTTCTCTTCTACCGCAGGATTGGTTATTGATGCAGCAACCGGTGATATTGACACTGCCGCAAGTACAGCCGGCAGCTATACAGTAACGTACACGCTTGCAGCTACGGCTTCTTGCCCTGAGTACACAGCTACTACTACAGTTGATATTGAAGCAGCTCCTGATGCTACTATCGCTTATGCTTCCACACCATACTGTGACAATGCCGGAACAGCGACAGTGACGCTTACAGGTACAACAGGCGGTGCATACTCAGGTGATGCAGGCCTTGTTATAGACCCTGTAACGGGAGATGTTGACCTTGCGGCAAGTACGCTTGGTACGCACACGATAACCTATACGGTTGCTGCTACTACAGCTTGTGCTTCTATAGCGGTAACTACCGAGATAGTAATCAATGCACTTCCTGTGGCAACAATTGCTTATGGCGGAACTCCTTACTGTTCTGACGGCGGAAGTGCTTCGGTAACCCTGACCGGAGACACTGGCGGAGCGTATACAGGAGACGCAGGATTGGTAATTGATCCCCTTACGGGTAGTATTGACCTTGCAGCAAGTACTGCAGGAACTCATACGGTTACTTATACCATTGCTGCGGCAAACGGATGCCCTGATGTTGTAGCAACTGCTACAGTAGTTATTACAACACTTCCTGTGGCCACATTTACTTATGAGGTTGCTGCAGTTTGCCAGAATGCAGGAGGTAATGAAGCGCCTACATATGCAACAGGCGCAGTGGCAGGAACATTTACAACTGATGTTGCCGGTCTTGCCATAGATCCTGCGACAGGTATTATTACTCCTGGAACCAGTGCAGAAGGTACATATATCGTTACAAACACTATTGCAGCTGCAAATGGTTGTGGTGTGGTGACACACAGTGTTACAATTACTATCTACCCGGCTCCAATAGCTGACTTCAGCTACGATGCTACCGCTTATTGCCAGGATGCGTCTAACCCGTCTCCAATACTTGCAGGCGGAGCTGGTACCTTTACAGGTTCTGCCGGATTGGTTGTAGACAGCGTTACAGGTGTTATTAACCTTGCGGCAAGTACGCCGGGTATGCACACTGTGACCAATACGATTCCGGGCACTCCTGATTGTCCTGCTGTTGCTGCCACTGTAGATGTTACCATAACATCTATCCCGGTTATAGCAGTGCTTCAGGGATGTGAAGGTCCATCGTATATGCTCGAAGTTACTTTCGATATGGATGAGATTTATACGGTTGATAATGTAGACTTTGTTTGGACCAATGCTGCCGGAACGGTAGTAGGCACCAGCGAAAAGCTTGAGGTAACCGAGGCAGGTACGTACCACCTGAAGGTTATTCCTTTTGCCAATGCTGATTGCTCTATGGAAACAGATGTTCCTGTTGTTGATACGTCTTGTGACATACCAAGGGGTATATCGCCAAACAATGATGGTAAGAATGACACCTTTGACCTAACGGTGCTTGATGTGAAGAAACTGAGCATCTTCAACCGCTACGGACAGGAAGTTTACAGCCGCGGAAATGGCTATACCGACCAGTTTGTTGGTAAAGGCAATGGAGGCGAAGAACTTCCTACAGGTACTTACTTCTACATGATTGAGCGTCGCAACGGTGAAACCAAAACCGGATGGGTTTACGTTAATCGTGAAGAATAATTGATAAACAGGCAATTACCCCGCTTCGGCGGGGTGAATGCTTGCTATCATCAGTAAATACTGTATTCTTAGCATAAACATTTCATAAAATTCATACGAAATTCAAAAAAAATTACTTGCTTTGATAAGCTGAAAACAGCTCAGAGTAATTAAGTAAACAGAAACCACACACATGAAGAAATTATACCTTGCAGCATTATTGGCTCTGGGTGGGTTGGCAGATGCGACAGCGCAGCAGGACCCGCACTACACGCAGTACATGTACAACATGAATGTGATCAACCCGGCTTATGCGGGCTCGAAGGAGAATTTGGCCTTTGGGTTATTGTACCGCAAGCAGTGGGTTGACATCCAGGATTCCCCGAGTACGGGTACCTTTTCGGGCCACAGCCCTGTTGGTAAGAATGTAGGATTGGGCCTATCGGCGATAGTCGATGAGATCGGCCCTGTACAGGAGACCAACCTGTATGCCGACTTCTCCTATACCCTTCGCCTTGGCGGTGAGCACCGGCTTGCCCTTGGCCTGAAAGCGGGCCTTACCTTCCACGACGTAGGATTATATGACGACATTGGCAACGGCTATGTGCCGCATGACAATGACCCTGCATTCCAGGAAAACGTGAACAACACGTATTTCAACGTAGGTGCAGGAGCATTCTACTACACAGAGAACTACTATTTGGCTTTCTCGGTGCCGAACATGCTCAAGAGCAAGCACCTTAACGTGAGGGACAGCGGGCAGGACCTTGAGTTCGGCTCGGAAGTGTCGCATTACTTTTTGACGGGTGGCTATGTGTTTGAGATTGGCGATAACTTCAAGCTGAAGCCATCATTCATGGTAAAATCGGCCTTTGGGGTAGACCCTTCGATAGACGGGTCCCTGAATGCCCTTTTCTTCAACAAGTTCGAGATCGGCGCTACCTACAGGCT
>NZ_JAPCHV010000020.1 GCF_026107645.2 Flavobacterium sp. MFBS3-15
CTACTTTTGATTTATTATACACACCGCAAGTTAACAAACTTGCAGAATATAGGGAGCCCTCGGGCTCCCTTATTTGTTTAAAAAATTAGAGCTGCCTCACTTTTGAGACAGCCCCTTTTATATAGCGGTTTATTTCCTCAAAAGTTCTTCAACGGCTTTTTGCAATTGCTGGTCAGTTCCGGTATTCACATATCCAGGATCATTTTTCACTTTGATATCCGGCTCAAGCTGGAAGTTTTCCATTAGCCTGTCTTCTTTCACGGTTCGCATTCCTATTTGCGGTATACCGAATATGGTGCTGCCATCAATCATGCGTTCCCACCACACCGCCGTACCGGTACCCGGAACCGGCATACCAATAAGCTTACCTATTCCCAAGGCCTTATAGGTGTACGGGAACATATGCGCATCGGAATAATTACCTTCACTGATAAGTACAGCCGAAGGTTTTTGCCATTTAAATTGTGGTTCCGACCCCATCTTCTGCCCTCTTGGCTCAAATGTCATATATGGCTTACCACTAAGAAATGTCGCCAGGTCGTCATGAAGCCATCCTCCACCGTTAAAACGGGTATCTACAATTAATGCTTCACAGTCATTGTATTTACCCAACGCCTTTTCGAATACAACACGAAAACTTTCAGAGTCCATCCCCCTAACATGCACATAGCCAACTTTACCACCCGAAAGGCGCTCCACATCTTTTTCCCTGTTCTTCACCCAACGCTCGTAGGCCAACTGGCCTTCTCCTCCAAGAGATATGGGTTCAACAACCTCTTTCCAACGCTTTGCTGACTTTTCGTCAAACAGCGCTACCTGGATTTTCTTATCTGCCTTCCTGTTCAATAATGCATAATAATTTTCAGACTGGGTTATTTTAACACCATCGATAGCTTCTATGACCATCCCTGGCAGAATTTTCTGTTTTGCTTTGTGCATCGGGCTTTTGTCCATCACTTCAGCAATCCTGATACCATTGCCTGTATACGAATTATCAGGATAAATGCCCAATGATGCTGTTCTGTCATCAGATGGTTTTGGCTGTGGGCGGAAACGTGCCCCCGTGTGTGATGCATTTGTTTCACCCAGCATTTCACCTAAAAGGCTTGCAAAATCAACAGAGTTGTTGATATAAGGCAAAAACTTCGCGTACTCCTTCTTATAAAAATCCCAATCTACACCGTGCAGGTCCTCCAAATAGAATTTCTTTTTGAACTGCCTCCAGGCGTGCTCAAACATATAGGCACGCTCCGCTGTTTCGTTTAGGTTCATGTCTGAAGAGAAATTTACATTTTCCTTTTTACCTTCCTTCACGCTTATCTTTGCTATCTTCCCTCCTTTTTCGATAAGGAACAGGTTTTCCTCTTTGTTATCTAATACTAATTTAGAGTCACCACTGTTCAGGTTTACAAAAAGTTTAGTTTCTTTTTCCCTAAATTTTGTACGCCACAAATTAGTCCCCTCTTCAAAACGGGTCAGGTAGTAAATATTCTCCCCTTCCTTATCTACCACAAAATCTGAGAGCTTTGAGGAATGAATGGTTAGCTTTTCCTTACGGTCCTGCAGGCCTTCAAAGTCAATTTTCATCGGCTTTACAGGCTTTATACCTTCATCTTCTTTGGGACTGTCCTTTTCTTCCTTACCCTTATCCTTTTTGTCCTTCCCGTCATCTTTGCCTTTGTCCTTATCTTTTTTAGCATCATCCAGCTCTTTCCAAAGTGCATACTCAGCTTTATTCAACTGGAATTTCTTGTGCGCGTCCTCCGTCAGGAATATGGCATATACATCGCTTTCGGAACCCCAGCTTCCGTGTGAGCGGTAACCTTCCTTGTCCGATGCCCAATATACCATGCCCCCCTCCATGCCAAACTTTGGCTGACCATTGTTATAACCACTTTGGCTCAGGTTAATGGGGGCATTACCATCATTGACATTAACGAGCCCAATGTCACTGTTCCATCGGCTGTATGCCAGATAGGTTACCAAAAGCCACTTACTGTCAGGGGACCATGTAAAATACTGGTCACCGTCGCTATAGGAATAATTAAACTTACCCTCCAAAACGGTCCGGGTCTTTTTTGATTCTTTATTATATACTCTAATAGTAGTGCGCTCCTCTAAAAATGCTATTTCCCTGCCATCGGGCGAATATTGACCCTGGAATGATTCTTTTCCTGAATTAACAAGCACTGTCTCCGTAATTTGCGAAGCATCGAACATATATTTCTCATCCTTATTCATTATAGTCGATTCGTAGAGATTCCAGCAGCCGTCACGCTCTCCGGCATACAGTACACTCCTGCCATCCGGGCTAAATTCTATATTGCGTTCCTGCTCCGGCGTGTCGGTTATTCTTTTGGTAACCCCAAATTCTACTGACGCGACAAATACTTCGCCATGTACTATGAACGCAACTTCTTTACCATTAGGAGAAACAGAAAACTCATCTGCATCGTTGCGTACCTGCTCCATTACCTTTTCGTTATAGCGCTCATCCGACTGTATCGCTATCGCTACCTTTTGTGCCTGCCCTCCTTCAGTCATTGTATAGATTTCGCCATCCCATACAAAACACAATATCCCGTTGGCCGACCTGCTCAGGAAGCGTACCGGGTGTTTGGCAAAGTTAGTTACCTGCCGGGAGTTGCTTTCCTTATTACCCGAAAGCACAGCCTTCCATATATTGAAGGTTCCATTCCTTTCGCTCAGGAAAAAGTAATCATTGTTATTGCCGAAAACCGGATTGCGTTCTTCGGTCGTAGTTTCGGTTACCTGGTAGTAGTTTTTATCTTTTGCATCGAATAGCCACAGATCGCGTGTTACTGAAGATGTATGGTGCTTCCGCCACGGATCTTCATACCCTTTCCTGTCGTGGAAAAATATCAGGCTGCCATCCGAATTATAAACCGCATCTTCTGCCGGAGTTCCTATGACGCGCTTTTCCTGGCCGCCTTTTACTGCAATTTCATATAATTCCGGCAATACTCCTGAAGGGAATATTACCGTAGCCACATCATCCAGGCGTGAAGTAGAAAAGATAATCTTATCTCCTGATGGCGAAAATGCTGACGGCACATCATCCGCAGAATGATACGTTAGCCTATGTGCCACACCACCTGTTGATGGCAAAACAAATACATCCTTATTCCCATAGCGCATCGACGAGAAAGCAATCAGTTTTCCGTCCCGGCTCCACACCGGGTCGGCATCATAGGCATCATGGATGGTAAGGCGTATGGCCTGACCGCCTTTTGCCGGCACTGTAAATATATCCCCCTGATAAGAAAAGGCGATTTGTGAACCGTCGGGCGATATTGATGCATTGCGTAGCCATTTTGGGGCGCTGTCAATGCTTTGCGGTGCCTGGCCGGCTACTCCAATAGCAGATAGCAACAACCCAAACAAGATACTTTTTTTCATTTTTTGATTGATTTATGTTTCAAATATAAAGCTTTTGCAAAGTCTTGCCAATTATTACTCCTAAATCCATTTACTGCACATAAGGGCATTTTGCGAAACGCGTTTTTTATATATTTGCGATAACCAATAAACATCGTACCGCATAATGAAAAACTTCTATCCGCTGGTAATAGCAATCCTTTTTACCACAATAGCATTTGCACAAAAAAGGGAAAAAATAAAAGGGTCTAAAACCGTGACCGTTGCTCAAAAAGAAATTCAGGCTTTTGAAAATATTGAGGTAGAAGATAATCTCGAAGTATTCCTTGTAAAAGGCGGTGCACAGGGATTGGAAATTGAAGCCGATGACAACCTGCATGAAGTAATAATGGCTGAAGTTTCCGGAAATACACTCCGTATATATACATCCAAAGAAGTGAGCGGCGCAAAAAAGCTGAGCATCAGGATAACCTATACCGATGCGCTAAAATCAGTAACCGCGAAGCATGAAACTGTGCTGAATGCGCTGTCTGACCTTGAAGTACCGATTGTAAGCATAAAGGCGATTGACTTTGCCAAATGCTACCTCAATGTAAAATCAGGGAATTTTACCATCCAGATGAATGATAAAGCCAAGGGGGAATTAAATCTTAAATCAGAAAATGCCACAATTGAACTCAGCAAAAATGCAGAGCTGAAGGCTCTTATTGCCAGCCCCACACTTAAGTTCGACATGTATCAAAAAACAATTGCCGTTATCGAAGGGGATACCGCCAATGCACAGTTGAGGATTGACAATAATGCCAAATTCACCGGCAATAAACTCACAGCAAAAAACATGGTATTGGTTGCCGAAGGTTATACCACCTGCAAGGTTATGGCTGCAGAACTCATAAATATTACTGCAACGGGTAAAGCAGAAATAGAACTATTCGGCACACCAAAAGTAGAAGTAGGCAAGTTTGCTGACAGCGCGGTAATTTATAAGAAGGAGCAGTAAGCGGCTCCGGTTTTCACATAAAAAAAGCAGTACATTATAAAGTACTGCTTTTTTCATTTTAATCCGTCACTACAAACCGTGAAGGTTTGGGTATACTAGTTAGTGGCTTTCAAGTGTCGCAAGGTAGCGCTCGGCATCAAGTGCGGCCATGCATCCTGAGCCGGCTGCAGTGATAGCCTGACGGTACTCTTTGTCCTGTACATCGCCCGAAGCGAATATTCCCGGAAGATTTGTCTTCGTGGTTTTGCCCTGTGTAATCAGGTAGCCGGTTTCATCCATGTCCAACTGCCCTTTGAAAATGTCAGTATTCGGCTTATGGCCAATAGCAATGAACAGCCCTGTAATCGGAATATCGTGCTTTTCCTGTGTCTGATTATTTATAATACGCAGGCCTTCTACAACCTGGTCACCTAAAACCTCATCTACCTCACTGTTGTAAAGTACCCGAAGATTGGCCGTGTTTTCAACCCTGTGCTGCATGGCTTTTGATGCTCTCATGAAATCTTTACGCACCAACATGGTAACGCTTTTGCAAATGTTTGCAAGGTAGGTAGCTTCTTCGGCAGCGGTATCCCCCGCCCCAACAATTGCTACATCCTGACCACGGTAAAAGAACCCGTCGCACACTGCACATGCCGAAACCCCGCCACCCCTTAGGCGCTGCTCACTTGGCAGGCCAAGGTATTTTGCCGTGGCACCTGTAGATATAATAACGGTTTGCGCATGCACTTCCTTATTGCCGTCTATGGTTACTTTGTGCCATCCGCCGGCTTCTTTACTGAATTCTACAGCGGTAGCCATACCAATGCGTACCTGAGTGCCAAAGCGCTCGGCTTGTTGTTGAAGTTGTACCATCATTGTTGGCCCGTCGATACCTTCGGGATAACCGGGAAAATTATCAACTTCGGTAGTTGTAGTAAGCTGCCCCCCCGGTTCCATACCGGTATATACTACGGGATTCATATCGGCCCTTGCGGCATAAATAGCTGCGGTATACCCTGCTGGACCAGAGCCTATGATAAGGCATTTTATCTTTTCAATTGAATCTGACATGATTATATATGGTGATTTTTAATGCTACGCAAATGTAACATTAAATTAAAAACCGGACTACATAAACGTATTAGTTTTGCCTATGGAAAAATAAATTTCCGCAATTGGATTTTAAAACGTGCTAAAGTTTTATTAAGGCGTTTCTTCACAAAAAAACAGATTGCTAATTTTATATCGAAAGTTCAACAAAAACCTATAGTACCTAAATATTCAACTAAAATCAAAAAGCTATGTACATCTCTATTTTCAGGACACTTTACAAAAACGTAACTGACCACAAAAGGATTGAACGCCTACTTATGCGCAATGGCATCTCGTTTGAAAAAACCAATAACGAAATCGGCTCCCGCTATAAAATTGCCTACGACAACGAAGAAACATTACAAAACTTCAGGAAAAACCTGAGGATTATTTATCCGCAGATCTGCGTATAATTTTAATTCAAAATATAAAGCCTTCCTCAACGGGAGGCTTTATATTTTGGAATCTTCGTCATTGCTTGGCTTTCTTCTCCTCAGCCAATGCTATATCTTCACCATCTGCAAGCATAGGTTCCTGCTCAAGATGTGCTGAAGGCTCATATTGCAGATGAATGTATATGGGAAAATGATCCGATTTGAAATTTTTCAGCCTTTTTATCCCGATAAGCTTAAAATCAGTCGAGATAAAAGCGTGGTCCAATGGGAAACGAAGAAAAGGATAGTGCGCATGAAAAGAATTGAAAAATCCCCTTCCCCGCCTCGGGTCGAGCAGGCCACTCATTTTTAAGAACAATTTAGTTGTATAGCTCCATGCAACATCATTAAGGTCTCCAATAACCACAACGGGCAACTTGCTTTCTTTAGCACGATCTGCAATCAGCAATAATTCTTTATCCCGCTCTGTCGACCGTGGGTTTTCATTCGGCACAGGAGGAGTAGGATGGACTGCATAAAGCTGTACTTCGCGGCCACTTTTTAATACAACAAGAGTATGGATACTTGGGACATCCTCTTCCACAAGGTATTCTACTGTGCTGCATTTAAGCTCCAACCTTGAATACAATAGCATTCCATAAGTATTTTGCATGGGGACTTTAATGCTATATTGATAAATAGCAGAAAGTCCGGCCGTAGCCTGATGCCACGCCTCATCGGTTTCCAAAAGCAATATAACATCAGGATTCGCACTTTTTATCTCAGATAAACAGCCTTCATAATTCCTGTTATCCTGGTACACATTGGAAATTATTATACATACCTGGTCATCGGGCTTGCTATATTCAGCACGCAATACCTGTTTGGCAGAAAATATTGTAAATGGCCAAATGAGCCAACACAAATAAATAAGGTTTAAGCCTGTCAAACAAATAAATATTAAATATACATTTGAATGGGCCTCATAAAAATAAACCAGCAAAGCGAAGCATATTACAGAAAGTGTAAATTTCTGTAGCCGCGGATAATCGAAAATCCTGAAAACCCAGTAATCATTTTTAATAAGCGGTATTACCGTAAACAAAAGCAGCAAAGACGAGAAGATAATGAGAAAAATAGTCATGTAAGTAGTTTTGAAGGTAACCGTAAAGCTGTAAATTTAGGGTTTTACATCCAGGATTTATTTAAAATTAAAATTTGCAAATTAATATCAGGGATAGTATATAAAGCAACACTTCTGTCTTCCCCAAATGAACCGGAAGTAATAAACAGAGATGCTAAAGATAGATATTATAATTTGGATTTTAATTTGCTGTATAATATCTAGAGTGTGTACATTTAAAATTTTTCATAAACAAAAAAAGCCGGACATTACTGTCCGGCTTTAAGTCGGGGTGGCAGGATTCGAACCTGCGACCTTCCCGCTGAGGCGGGACGCGATGACCGGACTATGCTACACCTCAAAGTTGAAATTTACATCTTCTAGGTATCTCCTGATGCCTCTTTTCTTAATTTTTGTTTCGAGTACTACTGCTTCCGGGCGTGACCTAAATTCAATGGTGTGAATTAAAACCCATAGAATACCGGATTTTGTTGATTTGTTTTGTCCTGAATTGTGCCTGTGTAATCTATCTTCTATATCGTTTGTCTGCACTACATAAAATTTGGACTTTGACTTGCTGTATAAGATATAAACTGTGTACATAGGCAGGGCATTAAGTATAACAAAAAATCCTTTCTGCAAACAGAAAGGATTTTGTCGGGGTGGCAGGATTCGAACCTGCGACCTCCTGGTCCCAAACCAGGCGCGATGACCGGGCTACGCTACACCCCGATTCTATGCGGTATCGCATTAAGAGGGTGCAAATATACTATTAAAATTCATTTTTCAAAACAGATTTAAAAAAATTATTGCCCTAACAAAAAAACATACTATACAAAGTCAAAATAAAAAAAGCCCCTGCATTCGCAAAGGCTTCTCCTTCAATACAATTGAAAGGTTAGTTACTCTTTAGGAATAAACTTCATGATCATGTCGCCGGCATCTTTTGACGAAAGCTCAAGCGCATCTTCGGTAAGTTTGATTATAGTAGCATCTGACTTTTTGCTTTTATCCCGTTGTGAAACTGTAGTAAGTAGCTTACCATCATCGCTCAGCGTCCAACTTCCTTCATTTTTTATTTCCTGTCCGGCATTTTTAGTAATGTTTGTAAACGAACCATCCGGCTTAAATTCGAAAGTCATGTTGCCTTTTACTTTTGATATATTTTCAGTAATGGTCTTTTTCATTTGTTCCTGATCTTCTTTAGGCAATTTTGCAACCATTGCAGAAGCATCAATCTCGTCAATCACCCATATTTTGGCAATCATGTGTTTAAGTTCACGGACGGGGACCTGTTTTGTTGCAGCAACACCTCCAGTTTTAGGAATGTCAGTCGTTGTAGGTTCTGTGCCTTGAACATTAGTATCACCTTTTTGCATGTCATTGCATGATACCATAAACATTGTTGCAGAAATCGCAAGGACTATATATGTTAATTTCATAAATATTATTATTGGTTACAGATGCAAATGAAATAAAAATAATGACGCAAAAAAAATCAATAATAAGTTTATTAAACGATTTAATTAATAAGACAGCATTTATTAACCAAAACTAAAGTTGTCGCAATCGACCCCTCTAGTTGTCGGTTTTACCCCTTAATTTATATTTCAATACCAGTACTTTTACTTAATCAATCTATGTTATCATGAAAAAATTCATTTATGCAGGACTTACTTTAATTTTAAGCTTTGGCGGATATGCCCAAACTAAAAAAGGGTATGCACCTGTAAACGGCCTGCAACTTTATTATGAAATACATGGCAGCGGTAAACCTATAGTGCTACTCCACGGATCATTTATGACTATTGGCCTTAATTGGGACAAATTGATTCCCGAACTGTCCAAAACACAACAGGTAATTGCCATAGAAATGCAAGGCCACGGCCATACAGCTGACATCGACAGGCCTTACTCCTTTGAAACGTTGGCTGATGATGTTTCCAAGCTCCTTAAATACCTCAAAATAGAAAAAGCCGATATATTGGGCTATAGCCTGGGAGGTACTGTTGCCCTTGAATTTGGCATAAAGCATCCTGAACAAACCGGTAGGCTTATTATTATTTCGAGTGTCTACCAACACTCAGGCTGGTTGCCAGAGGTTAATGCAGCCATGAAGGAATTCAAACCCGATTTTTTTGATGCAACACCCCTTAAGCCTGCCTATGAAAAAGTAGCGCCTGAACCAAAAAACTGGAGAAAATTTGTATCAAAACTTATGGAATTTGACACAGAAGATTTCGATATAGGCCAGGCAAATTTAAAAGCGATGAAATCTCCGGTGCTTTTTATCATGGGTGATAATGATGGCGTTGACCTGAACCATACCGCCGAAATGTACCGGCTTTGCGGTGGTGGGGTATTTGCGGACATGACGGGGCTTCCAAAATCGCAATTGGCCATCCTTCCCGGTCAAACGCATGTTACCCTGATGATGGAAACTGAAAAAATAGCATATCTTATAAATACCTTCCTTAACGGGCAAAAAGCTAATAAATAACGAACCTATAACATAATATCAATCGTCATGAAAAAGATAACACCATTCCTTTGGATTAATGCCAACCTGAAAGAAGTAATGGAGTATTATACTTCCATATTCAAAAACTCAAAAATTACCAGTGCGCACGAAATGGGCGACGGTTCCTTCATGACAGTATCTCTTGAGCTTGAAGGCCAGCACCTGATGCTACTGAACGGCGGGCAATTTGAACTCAACGATTCATTTTCATTGTTTGTACGATGCGAAACCCAACAGGAAGTCGACTACTACTGGAGCAGCCTTACTGCTAATGGCGGTTCGGAAAGCATGTGCGGCTGGCTAAAAGACAAATACGGCCTGTCATGGCAGATCATCCCGAATGTACTGATGGAACTTATGTCTGCCGGTGGCGAAGGATCAAAACGTGTAATGCAGGCTATGATGCAGATGCGTAAGATTGAGATTTCAAAACTGGAAGAAGCCTATAATGCCAAATGATATGAAGAAGCCCGAAAACATCGACGAATATATAGCATCTTTTTCCGAGGATATTCAAAAAATATTGCAGCACGTGCGGAAAACAATCCAAAAAGCTGCACCCGAGGCTAAGAAAAGATCAGTTACGCATTGCCAACATTTCATCTTGATGGCAACCTTGTGCATTTTGCGGCATTTACCAATCACATCGGATTTTATGCATTACCTTCCGGAAACAGGGAATTTCAGGAAGAATTATCCCACTATAAAACCGGAAAAGGCTCCATACAATTCCCGCTTAATGAACCTATGCCCACTGCACTGATAGAGAAAATAGTAAAATTCAGGGTGCAGGAGAACAAGGCAAAAGCATCAATTAAAAAGAAAAAGTAGAGTCGACGCTCATTAATGCGTAAACATATAATAACCCACAAGCAACACAGTATTAAACTGCAAAGGATACTTTTGGGCAAAATCGAAATGTGAAAAAGAAAACATTCCGCAAGCTCGAAGTCCTTCTGCACATCCTGACTGCAGCCATACTGCTTTTAAAAGGGTTTGATGAAGTTGTAAAGCGCCTGTATTTTCCAGGATGCATTCTCCTTGGGCTGGGCCTTTTAGTACTCATTATAAGCCTTTTTTGGAGAAAGCTGGGCATAAAACCGAAACAGGCACGTATCATGTGCTATTATATTGAGGCACCTGCCTTATTTTTAATTTCTTACATGCTTCATCTTGAGAAAAAAGGTGCGCTGCCACAGTTCTTTCTCTTGGCAGGCATGCTTTACCCTATGCTCGGGTTCATTTCATCTAAAAAATTCAAGAAAATAAATAAGTCTATTGGGAATATGCTATGAAACCATTCTTATTATTCCCCTTTTACTTTCTCTTTTTAGCAGGCATTTCACGGCCATTCTGATAAAGCACAACACGTTCAATGTTCCCTGAATCATCTTTAAAAAATTCAAGTTGCGCATCGACTACTTTCAGAAAGAATTTAGTTTCGGTTTCGGGGAACAGCTCAAAGCGTTGCTGTCCGGGCAGCTGCGTTTTAAGGCCGTTATCATATGTAATCTGCATAACATACCCGGGTGCCAGCTCATACTCACCTACATATGATTTCATTATTTCTTCTGATACAGCTACTTCCTTGCTTTTTACATTAAGAGGCAACTCATAAAGCAAGCGGCGGATAGTGTTTACCGGAATCCTGGTTTCAGTGTCATTATTCCTGAGTACAATGATTGTCTTATCATTATCCATCTGCCTTTCTATGTAGGTAGAGTACCCTGGCCAGCCTCCGCTATGCTGTGCAATTTTACCAAAGTCTTTGTTGACATCAATCATCCAGCCGAAACCATAATCTGTTTTTTCTCCATTGGGCAAATGAGGAATACTAAATATCAATTCACGTGATTTCTTCGAAACAAGCTTGTCAGCATACAGTGCACGGTCCCACCTGAGCAATTCTGTGGTAGTAGAGTTCACCGTACCATCCCCCACTATTCCATCCAGCCAAACCACCATTTTAGTCTGGGAAAAGTTATCAGGAAGCACTTTCTTACCGGTAAAATCAGTAATGTATCCGTAAGCGTAATTTTTAATCTCTTTTGGGGCATACCTCCTGGTATAGACAAAGGTATTGTCCATTTTGAGCGGAATGAAAATGTTCTTTTTAAGAAAGTCAGCATAACTCATGCCGGAAGCCTTTTCTATAATGGAAGCCAGTAGCGCATAGCCGGTGTTGCTGTATTCATACTTTGTTCCGGCAGGAAAAACTATAGCTGGCTTATAGGTAGCCATCATACTAATGATGTCCTTGTTAGTAGCAATATGGTTATGGTCCCATTGCTTATCCATTAACTCCATATAATCCGGCAAACCACCCGTATGGTTCAACAGGTGCCTCACTGTCACATCTTTATAATAACCAAGCTCAGGAAAAAATTTTGAAAGCTTGTCATCATATTTCAGCTTGCCTTTCTCTTCAAGCATTACGACTGCCATGGCCGTAAACTGCTTGGAAACAGAGGCCAACTCAAATATCGAATTCTCATCCAGCGCTTCCCTTGTTTCCTCATTACGAAGGCCAAAACTCTTTTTATATACCGGATTGCCTTTTTCGGCGATGAGTACGTTACCATTAAACTGGCCTTTGGCGTGCATTGCTGTGAACAGGCTGTCAATACGTGAAATTCGATCCTGGGCGTTAACAGCAACCGAAAGTGCTATAGTTAGGCAAATTATTACTTTTTTCATTAGTTTGGGTTTTGTTCTTTCCTCTAAGACGATTCCTTTGTCCTGATAGTTGTACAGACCCAAAAGATTATCGTATTAACGAGAAATGCGCTTTAAATTCCCTGTCCAGGCCGTTAGTACGGTATTTAACTACAAACCAGTAATCCGTTGCCGGCAATGGGGCACCATTAAAAGTACCATCCCATCCTTCATAGCCCGGTTTTACGATAGCTATCACTTTACCATACCGGTCAAATATCGAAATTTCGGTTGTATAGTTATTTAGCCCGGTTATGTTCCATGTATCGTGTTCCCCATCGCCGTTAGGGCTGAAGAAATGAGGATAATTGAGCGCGCTCACTATTGTCTGGCCATTTCCGCATCCATTCACATCGCGTATGGCAACCGTATAAACACCCTGCGCAATATTATGGAAGTACGGTTCTGACTGCCATGGACCGCCATCAAGACTGTACTCGTAATTGCCCAACCCGCCTGTTGTACTGATACTTATTGTTTGGTTATTGCTAAACGCCGGGCCCGCTTCGGCCATAATTACGGGTGCCGAGGAAACACCAATGGTTGCTGTTGCCTGCCCTACACAACCTGTGGCAGTATTGGTTGCAGTAACACTGTAAACCCCAGGTTCAGCAATGACAATGCTCCCCAGTACATTTGCCTGCACTATATTATCCTTTTTCCATTCAAAGGTATAACCTGCCGAAAGCCCGGTATTCAGTAAAATTGCTCCATACTCGCCGGTTGTCAAGTCCTGGCAAAGGTAATCATCAGCAATATCAAGCTCAGGAAGGCCATTGACAGTAAATAACATACTAGCTGTATTTTCGCACAGTCCGGGAGCAGCGGGCACAGTATACGAAATCATGGTTACACCCGGTGCCAGGGCAGTAATCTCACCGGTTGCACTAATTGTAGCTACCGTTGTACTGCTGCTTGCCCAGGTTCCTCCGGTTACCGTATTGGCCAATTGAAGCGTTTCACCCTCGCAAACTTCCGTGCCGCCTGTTATGGTTCCCGGATCTACAGCTGCAGGGGGATTATTGATGACTATCGGAGGGGTTATTGAGGTACATCCTGAGGCATTTTTGACCGTTATTTGGTAAGTTCCGGGTAACAGATTGGCGAAATAAGTTCCCGTCTGGAAACTCACACCATTAATGCTGTAGCTCAACCCCTGCCCTGTCGGCGAATTTATCGTAACTGTACCTTTTGTCTCACCGCAACCGGGGTCTGCCACGGTTAAATCGGCGATTGCCGGCAAAGCCTGCGGTGGGTTTATTGTTATGCTCTTGTTAGAAGTACATCCATCGGCATTTTGTACAGTAAGGACATAGCTGCCCGGTGCAACATTGGCAAACGAAGTTCCTGCCTGGAACGCACCGCCAATACTATAGGTATACCCCGGGCCTGTCGGATAATCCACTGTAACGGTACCGGTACCAACACTACAGAACGGCTGTGTAACCGTAACCGATGCCAGGGCCGGTACCACCGGGGCCGGATTCACTGTATATGGTGTGGACACAGACGTACATCCAAAAGCTGTTTTCACCGTTATGGTATAGGTTCCGGAAGGCACTGCGAAGAAAGTTGTCGCTGCCTGGAAGTTGACCCCGTCAATACTATAGGTGTAACCTGCCCCAAGAGGCGATGTTATCACGATATTGGCTGCGGTAGTACAATTTGCCGGTGTAATTAAGGCTATTGCCGGAACTGGAGTTACCGGCTGTGGGTTGATGGTTACGGGTACGCTTACTATACAGCCATTGGCCGCTTTCACATAGATGGTATAGTTTCCGGAAGCCAGGTTTGGGAAGTTTTTCTCCGTATCATAAGTAACACCGTCTATACTATAGGTAATTCCGTTGCCTATCGGGGCAACAATCAATATCCCGCCTGTAGCAGATGTACAGGTAGTTTGCGTTACAGAGAGCAATGGTGTCCCCGGCCCGGCAAGGCCCGGTTGTATGGCATAGGGCCCTGAAGTTGCCGTACATCCGCCGGCGCTTTTTACTGTTACGGTATAATTGCCTGCAGGCGGATTGGTAAATACCGGATTGGTTTGGAATGTGGTTCCGTTGAGGCTATACATAAAACCGGCGCCTACCGGCGAAGTCACAGTAATGGTTCCGGGGGTGCCGCAATTGGGTTGTACCACTGTAACCAATGGAGCCGTAGGAACCACCGGTGCGGTGCTCATAGCAACAGGAACAGTTATAGAAGTACAACCTAACGGGTTGCGTACCGTTACACTATAGGCAAAGCCTCCTGTCAATCCGCTAAACACAGTACCCGACTGAAAGTTTAGCCCGTCTATGCTGTACTCATACTGTGGCCCAAGCGGTGCCAGTACAGTAAGTGTACCTGTAGCCGAAGTACAATCCGGGTGGTCGTCTTCCAAAGTAGCAACAGGAGGGGGGAGGGCTGCTGCACTTACCGTAACCGGATATAGTTGCGAGACACATCCTGATGCATTTTTTACATATACAGTATAATCTGCAGGAACAAGGTTGCTGAACATGGTTGATGCCTGGTAAGAGATGCCGTTGATGCTATAGGTATACCCGGTCCCGACAGGCGAATTGATGCCGATGCTACCCACCGGGGTGTCGCACACGGGCTGTACAACTGTTACATCGGGAACGGCAGGTATGGCAGGCTGCGGATTGATGGTTATGGCGGAAGTGGTAGAAACACATCCCGCTGCATTTTTGGTCGTTATGGTATAGGTTGCCCCGCCGGCCAGGTTGGTAAAGGATGTACCCGCCTGAAAGTTGGTACCATCAATACTATAAGTGAAACCGGTTCCTGTAGGGCTGCTTACCGTTATGGTGCCGGTAGCCGATGTACAGGTTGGCTGTATTACATTAACCGTAGCAACAGGCGGTGTGAGCGGTGAGGCATTGATAACCACATTGCTCAATGTAGAAACGCATCCCGTACCGCTTTTTACATATACGGTATAGGTTCCCGGATTCACATTTGAAAATTGCATGCCGGGTTGGTAGGTTGTCCCGTTTATGCTGTAGGTATAACCAGGGTTAGCCGGAAAATCAACGGTAATAGAACCCAAAGGCGAGCTGCATGAAGGCTGTGCTGTGGTTACGCTTGCCACTGCAGGCATTTCGGGTGCAGCGTTAAGGGTTATCGGCCCTGTAGTGGAAAGGCACCCCGAAGCATTTTGCACGGTAATGGCATACGAGGGAGCAGCCGGAAGATTGGTAAATGCGGCAGATGGCTGAAACGTTGTACCGTCAAGGCTGTAACTGTAGCCTGTACCCACAGGTGTGGTCACGGTTATTGTGCCGGTAGCCGAAGAACAGCTGGGCTGTGTTACCGTATAGGTAGCCACTGGCGGGATAACCGGTACAGGATTGACTACAACATTACCCAATTGGGAAATACATACGCCGGCCGCTTTTACATATACAGTATAAGTGCCGCCTGTCGTAACTGTAAACTGCGTACCCGGCTGATAGTTGGTACCATCGATGCTGTAAGTAAGTGCAGGGCCAAGCGGCGAATCGACGACAATGGTACCGGATGGTGCCAAACATTCCGGTTGCGTAACACTAACGGTTGGAACGGCAGGCACTTCCGGAGCAGCATTCAGGTGAATCGGCGCCGTCTGCGAAATACACCCTGACGCATTTTGCACTGTTACTACATAATCGGCGTCAGCAGGGAGGCCGGTAAATGAAGTACCCGCCTGAAAATAGCTTCCGTCCACACTATACATATAGCCGGTCCCTACCGGTGTGCTAATGCTAATGCTGCCGGTCGCAGAAGCACAGTTGGGCTGGGTAACCGTGTAGGTCGCAACCGCAGGTAATACAGGAACAGTGTTGATTATAATGTTGTCCTGCTGTGAAACGCATACGCCATCCGCTTTTACATATACACTATAATTACCGCCCGTAAGTCCGGTAAACTGCGCGCCGGCCTGGTAATTAGTGCCATCAATACTATAAGTAAGATTTGCGCCCAGTGGCGAATCTACAACAATTGTACCCGATGGCGCTGTACACTCCGGTTGGGTGACTGTAACTATCGGTACAGCAGGGACTTCGGGTGCAGCATTGATGTGTATCGGCCCTGAGTATAAAATGCATCCTGAAGGGCTCTGTATTGTCACCACATAATCTGCATCGGCTGCAAGGCCTGTAAATATTGGGGCTGCCTGATACGTTGTTGAAGGGTATAAACTATAACCATACCCCGTGCCTACTGGTGAATTAACAGTAATGCTTCCCGTAGAAGATGAACAATCTGGTTGGGTGAAGGTTACTAATGTAGACGTTGGAGCTATCGGCGCGTCATCAACCTGTATGTCATTCAGTTGCGAAATGCAATCGCCCGCACCTTTTACATATACTGTATAGGTACCACCAGAAAGTCCTGAAAACGAAGTACCTGACTGGTAATTGATATTGTTAAGGCTGTAAGTGAACGCTGCACCTAAAGGCGAATCAACGGTTATGGTTCCCGACTGTACGGTACAAGTGGGTTGGGTTACGGTTACCACAGGCACATCGGGTGTGTCATTTATAACAATGGGGGCACTGCTGCTTCCTCCTACAAGGCAAATGCTCAGGTCTTCCTCAATTTCGTAAGTAACGGTATAGTTACCCGGCGTGCTTGCCGCTATGTCAATTTCTCCGGTGGTGGTGTTGATTACAAGGCCGCTTCCACCGCTGAACTGCCCTCCTGTTGTAAAACCGCCTGCCAACACCGGCGAAACATTTCCGTCATCATTGCAAACTGTTGCCGGCAGCGTGAATGTGGTTACCGGCGGAGTAGCCGAATTCACAACGTTTACATCTATTGCCCCAACCACGCTTTCGCAACCGGAGGCCGATGTCTGGCTCACATAATAAGTCACGGTTCCTGTATCGGTAGTTGTTGGCACAGGCGCTCCCCCGGCCCCATCATCAGGATACCAGTTGAGTGTGTGTCCGGGCAGCGCAATTGCCGTTAGCGGCACTGCCGTCTGTCCCTGGCAATAGGTAACTGTTGCCACCTCCGGTGGGGCAGGATCCGCCCCTGCATAATTTATGCGCAGGGTGCTGGTACAATAGGCCGTAGTCCAGTCGTAATAATAAGCTCCCTGCTGGCCAAACCCTGTAATCGTTGTGGTGTTGCCTGTAGGACTGCCTATTACTGTAGCCGTAGGGTTATCGGCATGCGCCGACCAGGTTCCTGTACCGGCAGCAGATACATTCGCCGTACCTGTGCCGCAATTCATATTGTACGGGTTGGAAGAAAGTATGCCGTTATTGGCAGTAAAGGAAATCGCATCAAGGTAGTTGCCCACACTCGCGCCGCCCACACTGGAAACCGACTGGAATATAAACCGCGTGGTAGTCTGCCCTGAAGGAACAGTATAATTGCCGGTATAATATACCCATGCCGTATTGCCCGTAGTAGCAGTATGCACCGGGGTATATGGGCCTCCCGGAGGGCCTGCAAGCAGCTGGCAGGTATCAGTACCCTGCCTGCCCCTGTGTGCAAAGCCATAGCTGAAAACCGTTGGCTGCGGCGTAGCATAATCCTGGTATACGCCCGACACCAGGTTGGCGTTAAGCTCTATGAACTGGACACCATCATACGACGGTACATTCTCATAATTGGGCACGACCCAAAATTCCATCATCTGGTCGGATGCCGTAGTACGCCAACCCTGTACTGCATTATGGTTGGCAAACACCGGAAAGGTAGTTGGCGCAGGTGGTGGTGGCGATTCAAAACTGTAGTTGATCGTTGTTACCAGGCAGTTGGTTTGGTTGGCGCTCGAAGGTGCCGGCGGCGTAGTGACGCATACTGTAAAACCAAGGTTGTTATTTGGCGAGGCAAGATTATAAAACAACCTGAGCTTATATACGGTTCCGGCAGTTAGGCCGGTAGCCATGATAACATTGTTCACACTGCAGTAAAGGGGTGTCAGTGAAGCACAGTCCCCACTATACAGCCCCATAATGGCCGGCTGGGCAGTATTTAAGTTGAAGCCGGAAAGCGCAATGTTGTGCGCCGTCGAAGTTGCCGTAAACTGGTACCAGACATCACCGCCGTTCAACGTACTGCAGGTATTGGGCTGCGAAGAAACCGTAGCTGTGGAAAGCGATACTGCAGTGGTTGCAGTACACACCTGTGCTGTATTCACAGTGAGCCATGAGGCCGTAGCGCATTCGTCATTTACAGGAGGAAGCGCCAAACCCGCAGAAGCGTGTGCGATGGCAAAACTAAAGAGCAATGAAAAATACAGAAAGGTAATTTTTTTCATAAGCAGTTTTTTAGAACTTTAAAAATATGTTAATTTTTCTTAAGAAAAAAACCTGTTTTTGTTACTTTTCTGCGAATAAAACAGCGAAAATACCTCTATTAAAATAGTATAACAAATAAAAAATCCCCTGCCGCAATGCGGCAGGGGATTTCTGTAAATACATTTTGGGGGTATGCGCTTAGAATATTATTTTCTTGCTCACCTCGCCTTTTTGTGTGGCGATGGTAACAATAAGCACCTGCTTTTCTGCCTGAAGGCCGCTGATCACTGTTTCGGTAGCGTTGATGTTATCGCCGCTGTACAGCATCCTGCCCCTTGTGTCGTATACCTTAACCGAAGTCATGTCGGTAACGCCGGTACTGATATTGATGTTTCCGCCGTCTTTATACACCATTACGCTGGCAGTGCTCCACGCAGGGTTGCCGGTGCCTAGCGGCTGGGCATATATTACGTCGAACCTTCCGTTGATGGTTCCTGCCTCAGAAGTGAACTCATAGGCACCTCCCTTTAGGTCGTGCGTTGTTCCCAGCAAATTGTCCCTTAGGAAGATGTCCTGCCCCTGGGCAAACACACCGTCAAACTGGTCAAGTGTTATGGTATAGGTACCGGCAGCAGTAGCTTCATAGCTCATCGGAACCTCATCGGTATCTTCAAACGATGCCCTTGCCTGGATACCCAACTTGTTATCTTCAACTACAGAGTACAGCGTTACCGGGCCATCGGTCATTGCCTTACCGTCCCAACCGTAGTCAAGGCCTGTGGTGGTATTAGCCGTGTAGGCAATCATTGCCGGGCTGGACTCGCCAAGGGTATTTTTAAGGCTCAGCCAAAGGCGTGACGATGTTACCGTTTCATCCTGTGCCGTCCTGAACTGGAAGTCGTGGTTTTTGCCAAAACGCATCTCGTTGTCAAAAACAACACTGCCTGATTGCGCCTGTACGATGAAGCCTTGGCCTGTGTTTAGCACCCACTGGCCATTCTCAGCCACAGTAGCATATTCGCCATCGCTTGTATCGCCATTGTTGTTATCATTAGGTACGTTCAACCCGGCCATGGTGAGCTGTACATAACTTGATGTACCAGTTTCGTTCTTCTTCCTCCACAGGAAGATAGGCGAACCATTTACAAGATTGCCGCTGTTGCGTGCGAAGAACTCAGACACCTTGATTGGTGACGGATAAGGGTTACCCACAGCATTAAAGCCACTGTATGTTCCCGGGTTCCTTGGGGTTACGGCTACGTTTACATCGCCATTGAATGGTGTACCTACATAGGAACCTTCCCAGCGTTCCGCTGTCGAGGTTTCATCCACATAGGCAGGGTGGTTGTTGGCCACACGGATAAGGTAGCTTTCACCTTCTGCAAACGTAATTGTACCCTGGCTTGTCATTGAATTATTGTAGGCATCGGTCAGCGGGTTGTACTTGTAGAAACGGTTCGTGAGCGTTTTCGGTGAGAAGCCTATCAGCGTTTCACCTGCAACAGGCGATGACCAAAGGGCATAATCAAGCCTGAACATCGGCGCCGATTTCCTGTCAACCTTAATGAAGCCGGAATTGTTGGTATCATCTACCTGGATAAGGCCGGCATTGTTCTCTACCACGATCTTAGGGCCAACGATTACCGTTTCGCCCACCGGAGCACCGTAGGTTGCCTGTTCACCCTGAGCTACCACATGGGTAGTGTTGTTGATGGTTATCTGCTTCGTGATGGTAACGTTGTCACCTTCCTCAATGGTCAGCGTACCGTTTAGCACTTCAAGCTCCAGCGCTGTAATTTCGCCATCGGTGCCTGTATTATAATCATAGTTGATAGTCGCTTTATCAATCACTGTCGGCGCAACACCTGCAGACCATCCTGTAGACGTCCAGATGTTTTCGCGGCCGGTTTTAACCGGTTCAGTACCCGAATTCGCAGATGTAGAATTTACACCTACAGCCCTAACCCTATAGTAATACTGTGTATTTTGTGTAAGGCCGGCAACGGGTGCCGATGTGCCATTTATTTCAAGATCTTCATAGTTGGTTACAAAGTCAGGGACATACCCATGTGTACCCAAGTGAGACACATCATCCATATCATATTGCTCCCATTCTGTAGCCAGGGTAGGAAATCCAGAAACAGGACTAACGGTAACTCCCGAGGTTACAGTTGGTTTCCTAACCAAAGTTTTATTTTCCGTGGTAAAGCTTCCACTAGTCCAAGAGCTTCCCGGATCACTGCCAATGCTTCCAAAAATATCGACAAATGAACCGGTACTGATTTTATATAAAGCGATTGCGTCATCACCCCCGAAGCTTGTAGCGGCAATAAAAGTTGATGGACCAGAATAGATAGTTCCTGAATTACTGTATACCGCAACATCACCACTAGCAAGAGTACCACTCAATTGTATTGATTGGGTTACAGAAGTTGAGCCGTTAGCGTAAAGTCTTACTTGGTAATTGCTAAGGTTTATTGCTGATCCTGTACCGTTATAAATCTCTATATATTTATTACTAGACGAACCTTCAACATATTCTGATATAATTAAGTCTGTTGTTGTTGTCAAAAGGCCAAAAGTCGGCGATGTACTTACATCTAATCTGTAGCTTTCCGCGCCTTCAACTGATGACCAGTTTGCTTCGAAACTCACTGTGCTCACTTCAGACGCTGCGGTTACTTCGGGCGCAGGCATTGAAAGCGTAGTAAAGCTCAACTCCTCGCCATAAGCTGTACCATTGCCATTTATAGCAAAAGCACGCACGTAGTAAGTACTATTATCCTGCAAGTCCGTGATTACACCGCTGAAAGATCCCGTTCCCGAACCGATATTTTCACGCGTTACACCTGCTCCGTCGATAGCAGGATTAGCCGTAAGGCTGTATACCACACCTCTTGAAGTAATGGCGGATCCACCATCTGACGTAACATTACCACCTAATGTAGCAGTTGTAGCGGTCTGATCTGAAATTACTGATGTTGTAACTGTAGGGTAAATATTATTGGTTATCGTAATTGTATAATCTTCCGTTTCACCATATCCGTAATTTGAACACGGGTCAAGCGTCAGAAGGTTGCCATTTCCATTATCAGCTTCTCTCACACGTACCCTATGCTCACCTAAGGTCGCGTCGGCAGGTACCTGAATCGACAACACAAGTGTTTCGTTGGCGCCAACTAATGATGTATTCCTGAATCGTTCCGATGTGCTGAATGTCCCATCATTGTTAAAATCAATCCATACAGCAATGTTACCAGAAAAGTCTCCATTTTTAATTTGGGCTTCATAAGTAAGCCCCCTGAAAAGCGTTGTAGTGAACGAAGTGACAGGATAGTTTACATAAGCCTCAGGATTGCCATTACAGCCGGAGTCGATATTATTTATTCCATTCAACACAAATGATTCTATACCATCACCAGAATTGCAATCGTTAGTATACGTTGGAGAGCAATAAACCAGTACCGGCACCCCTGTAACACCCGTTCCCGAGCTCCAAAGGCTTCCCTTACGGGTAAACACTGTAAAATGGTAGGTAGACCCATTGGTAAGGCCGGTAACCGTTGTTGTGGCAGCCGAACCTTTGTACACTACATATTCGCCTGTAGCAATAGCTGTACCCGACCCAAAAGCTGGGTTTACCGTATAGGCTGTACCGTCACCCGAAGGCGTTGCCGTTACAGCACTGCCCAGTTTTGCCACAACAAGCACCTCGTCAAAACACGAACTGTTGGTCCAGTTCAGCTGAAGCTGCGCACTTGCCGGTAGCGTAACCGAAAGCGATGCAACGTTTACAGGCGTTACACACTGTGTAGTAAACGTACCCTGCGAAGAATATACCGTACCACCGTTATTGGTAGCAAATGCTTTATAAAAATATTGTGTTGACGGCGTTAATGAGCCAACGTTTACCGTAAAGGTACCTGTTCCAAATGAGCCGCTTTCAGAAACCTGCGTACCCGAACCGTTAGTAAAGTTATTGGTAAGACTGTACTCGATACCGCGCACGGTAGCGTTAGAACAGCCTATTGAGGTGATGTTGCCGCCCAGTACTGCTGTAGTTGCCATAACCGAAGTGCTGGTTGGCGTTGTTACCGTAGGCGCTGTATTTACTGCCGTACCCGTAACCGACTTGTTCAGGTTGGTATTTACTCCTACGCCCGAAATAACGATGGTTCCGTTATAATTGTCTGTCGTATTGAGTGGCGAAAACTTCACATATACGGTCTGGTTAACGCTACCGCCTGCGTGGCTGATGTTTAGTGTAGGGTTATATGAACCGCCCTGCGTAGCCGAATACGTATATCCTGTTACCGCTGCCAGGCTGATGTTGCCCGCTTTCGCATTACCCGTTATAGTAAAACCAACGCCTGTAGCAGTGGTGGTATTGATACACTGGCTGCCCAGTGCCACGGCATTGGCCGACGTAAGCGTCTCAACCACTGCCGTAATGGTAAGGTTGCCCGACACTAGCGGCTCGCTGGCCGTGATGTGCGACGATGGAATGGTAACGTTGATGGATGCATTGGTATCAAAATCACTATTGTCATACGCCAGGGTTACCGTAGCGTGGGTATCGTCGACCCTTGTAACGCTTGCTATAGATACGCCTGCCGGCGCACCGCCCAGTATAAACCCTTCACCGTTAAATGTTGGTTCTTCTATAAACAGTTCGCCTGCAAGGTTAATGGTAAAGGTATTGCTTGTCGTCAATGTGTCCTCATTTAGCGTACCGCTAAGGTTAGCCTGCGGGTTTTCGGTCAGAAAAGTGGTTGCTGCGCCATAAGCATAGCTGGTACCGTCATATACGTAAGCCGCATAGGTGTAATCGGTACCCGGCGTAAGGCTGCTGATTCCGGTTGAATAAGCTCCGGTAGTGATAGACGAACCGCCTACTTGTACCTTAGTGACACCTGTACCACCCACCTGCGGGTTAGCATTTGTAGCAGTAACCGAATATACAAATCCTTTTTCGATACTGTTGGCCGGGCATACCGCCGCGGTAACCGAGCCGTTAAGTGTAGCCGTTACAGCACCTGCCGTAAACAAGCCGGTTGTAGCTGCCTGGGCTACCGAAGCCGTAAGCACAATATCAGAACCATTGTTTGTGGAACTTACCACAGGTGTTGGGCTTGTATAAACAATACGTACCCTGTAGTTACCGGCAGTCAGGCCGGAAGGCAGTGTTGCAGTAACCGAAGTACCTGTAGACGATACCGTAGCCAGCATATTACTTGTAGCATCGGCAAAAGTACCGCCTGCTGCCGAACGCTGTACCGCAAAAGAACCGCCGCTGAATGTACCCGTGCTTGTGTACGGTACTGTTATGTCATTCGAAGTGTTGGCACAGAAAGAGCCAAAGCTCGTTGTTGTGGTAGATAAAGTCGGACCAGAAAGTGTACCGGTTACTTGAACATCATCAATACACCAAACTTCATTACTCGAATCATTCTTTACATTCAATCTAAGACCTAGACTAGTTGTACCATCAGGTACTGTAATAGTCAAAGTAGAATAAATAGTGCCACTATTTGTTGCTCCTCCATTTGTATTTCCAGTCCCTGATACAATAGTATTTGTTCCTACTGCTCCTGTTACCCCAGAATTACTATACCCCCACCTTGCATTATTATCACCCTTTACTACAATAGTTGCATTTGACTCAGTATCACTTAGAAAGTTATTTGAATTAAGTTTAACAAATGCTCTGACATAATCACTCGCTTCTGCTCCATTTCCTGTAGTTGTTGAAATACTAGAAATCCTTACAATAACTTTCACATCTGAATAACCTGAAACAGAAACGTTGTCAAAAGTAATTTCACTGGTCTGACCTGCCACCTGAAATGACCTCGATCCGGACCTAACCCTTTGGTTAGTTGGAGTACCGGAGTTAGTACTAGAAGCACTTCCGGTTGTAAAGTTATATGCCCAAACAGGAGACACAGGAGATGTTTCAAAGCCTTGTTGGGCTATAATATCCTGCCCCCAGGAGCTCGCTCCCGTGACCATTGCTGCAATCAGCAGCACTTTCGCTAAATGTAATCGTAATAATTTTCGCATAAATAGCAATTTGTTAGTTTTCTTATTTAAGTATTTAGTAGATGTTAAGAAACGGCAAATTTATATCTTTTTTACGATTAACGACACAAAACAACGATGAAATGCACATGAATTAATTTTTTACTAACCTTATACCCAGTAATATCGGGGAATTTCCGACATTATCACGCCTTTTGTTATCAAAATGTTAAATCTATATTATGAATAATTTTTTGCATGCCTCCCAAAAAGAAAAACCCCCTTCGTTTTCACGAAAGGGGAAGCCATTAAACCACACCTTACCTTAATTTAAATGGCTTTTTGCTTTGGGGACATAAACCATGCGCTATACCACTACATACGAAACCAACGCTGCCCTGGTTTTGGATGATGAAAAAAAATTCCCTTATCGCACCGGATAAGGGAATTTAAGATGGGGCATTTTATATTTTCTTAATATAAGGCCTTTTTGGATATTTTGCCATCCGGCAGCGTTACCTGCACAATCAGTGCCTGCTGCTGTGGCCGCAGGCCGGCCATGGCCAGTTCCCTGCCCCCTATGCCGTTTTGGCTGAAGAGCATCCTCCCTGTGAGGTCATAGACCGTTACCGCCTGCATGTCGGCATTCGCGGAGCGTACGGTAAGCACATTCCCCTCGTTATATACCATGACAGCGTTATTTTCGTCCATCACATCCTGTGTACCCAGCGCCTGTGCATATACCACTTCAAACCTGCCTTCGGCGGTTCCGGCTTCGGCGGTAAAGGCATACCCGCCCTGCTTCAGGTCGTGGGTTACGCCCAGCAGGTTATCCTTCAGGTAAATGTCCTGCCCCTGTGCAAATACACCATCAAAATGATCCAGCTCAAGGGTATAGCTGCCCGCCGTTTCGGCCATATAGCCCAGCGGCACGATGTCGCCGGCATAAAATGCGGCCCTTGCCTGTATGCCCAGCTTTGTGTCGCCGGCCAGTGAGTATATGGCTATGGAGCCATCGGTCATCGCCCTTCCGTCCCAGGCATAGTCTATCCCGTTGGTAGTATTGGGGGCATAGGCGATCATCGACTGGCTAAAGTCCCCTGCCGCATTCTTCATGTTGATCCACAGGCGCGACATGGTGGTTTCGCCATCCTGCGCCTCCCTGAAATGGTAGTTGTGGTTTTTTGCCACGCGCATTTCGTTGTCAAACGCAATGGTGCCAGTAGCGGCCTGCACTATAAAACCCTGCCCCGGATTGATGACCCAGTCCTGGTTATTGGCTACGTTGGCAAACTCATCGTCGCTGGTATCGCCCCAGGTGTTGCCGCTCTGCACGATAAGCCCGGTCATCGTCAGCGATACATAGCTCGACGTTCCGGCACCGTTCTTCTTTCTCCAAAAGAACAGCGGCGAATCGTCCACCAGGTTGCCTTCGTTGCGGGCAAAGAACTCCGACACCTTTATCGCAGAGGGGTACGGGTTACCCACCGCATTGAAGCCGCGGACGCCTGTACCGGTATTGCGGGGTACAACGGCAACATTCACGTCGCCGTTATTAGGCACACCTGTATAAGAACCCTCCCATACGACAGGTTCTGTGGGGTTGTCCTCGTATGAAGGGTGCAGGTTCGACACGCGTATCAGGTAGCTTTTGCCTTCATCAAATGCTACGGTTCCCCCGTTGGCCATAGACGCACTGTAGGCATCGGTAAGGGGGTTGTACTGGTAAAAGCGGTTGGGCAGTGTTTCGGGCGAAAAGCCTATAAGCGTCTCCCCTGCCACCGGCGACGACCACAGGGCATAGTCCAGCCTCCACATGGGGGCGCTCTCCCTGAATACGTTTACCAGGCCGGTATTGGCCACATCATTGGCCTGAATGAGGTTGGCATTGTTCTCTATTGTCAGTTTGGCACCTACTATCACTTCGTCGCCCGGTTCGCCTCCGTACAATTCCTCTTCGCCCGCAGCAATGGTATGCTGGAAGTTATCGACCGACAGTGCGTTGCCCACGGTAACATTCATGCCCGCAGGCACGGTGAGCTGCGCAGTCCCGAAAAGGGAAAGGTTATTGCCCACCCTGAGGCTGCTGCCCATGCTTTTAACCCCCGACCCCGAAAGCACGAGGTTGCCATACTGCTGGCCCGAATTGAGTATCCCAAGGGTTTGTGCGGCGCCGTTATACTCTACATTGCTTGCAACTCCTATTATATGTGTGGAGTAATTGGCAGGAAGTGTGCCGGTGCCGCCAATCTTCAGCGTTGCGCCATTAGCAATGGTAAGCGTGCCCCCTGCGGCTGTCCTGTCGGCAGAGTAGCCGCCAAGATCGAGCGTACCTCCATTAAGCGTCAGGTTGCCGGCCATAGTCCTGTTGCCGTTCAACGCAACAGTGCCGCTGTTGAGGGTGACTGATGCCGGGGCAAAAGAGGCAGGCCATTCAGCAGATGCTGTAACAGAACCCGCCCCGAGGTTGTATACCAATGCTCCGCTGCTGCCAAACCTGATGGCCGCGCCCGAAGCGAGGGAAAGCTGCGCAGGGTCGGTAAGGGTAAGCGTACCGTTGATGGTCAGCGCCCTTCCTGCGGCTACCGCCACCGTGCCGCCTGAAATGGTAAGGTTTCCTATGGTTTCATCATTATCGACGCTAAAAGTACCCGAAGAGAGTGTTACGGCTGCCGCATCAGGAAGTATGTTGGCCGTGCTGAGCCTTAGCGTACCGCCATTTATACTATAGGATGCAGATGCCATGGTGCCCGAAATCGCGATGGTTCCGGCCGATACGGTTGTGCTTCCTGTATAGGTGTTTGCACCTGATAAGTTAAGTGTACCCGATCCTGATTTTGTGATCGCCCCTGAGCCGCTGATAACACTGCCTACATTAATAGTATTTCCACCCACAAACTGGGCGGTATTGGATTGCAGGTTAATGGTGCTGTTAGAAAGCGACAGCTGGCCCGAATTTGCCGCAAACTGCACGGTTGAAGCATCGAGACGGAAAGGTATATTAAAGGTATGGTGTGCTGCCGCATCGTTATAGAGTCCGATTGTAAGGCCCAGCCCGCCTCCCTCAAAGCTATTAAATGTGCGATTTGTGGTGGCCGAATTTTGCAGGGTCAGGCTGCCAATTCCGAAAATAGCGCCATTTACCCTCATAACCGTATTAACATTATGGCCTATGAATACAGTGTTACGGATATTTTCAGGCCATGCATCCGGCCGTACTTCAATACTCTGCCATGTAAAATAATACCACGGCTTATTGTTATCATTCCACCAAAGGTCGGTACCGGAATTATCCCTGCTGTACACATTTTGCTGGCTGTATGTATATCCTGAATATGCCAGCGCTGCCATCACACTTACCAGATGGATTAATTTTGTCCTCATAACCATCGTTTTAAAGTTATCGAAACAAAATTAGCATCTATTTTATAACTAACAGGCAAATGTTAAATAGAGTAGCCAGCGACAACGTTTTCGTGTTAATAAGTTTTAATATTCCTAAACGAAAACATTTGAGAAAAACATAAAAACCATTTTTTTAAACATAAAAATGATAAATACCAAATAAGGAATCCAGTTGCGTAATTCAAATTATAAATAAAAAAAACCTCCTCCCCTTTGTAAAGGAGAGGAGGCTGCCAAACCATAGTTGGCTAATTGGGGGTTATAAAGGCTAGAATATGATTCTTTTAGTCACCCTTCCCTTATCGGTATTTATCTGGATGATAAGCACCTGCTGGTCAGAATGAAGGTTTTCGATAACCGTTTCGGTTGCATTGATGCCGTCTTTGCTGTACAGCATCCTGCCCCTTGTATCATAGATGGCCACGCCTTCCATGTTCAGTACCCCTGTATTGATGTTGATGGATGTACCGTTTTTGTACACTATCACATTATTAGGGTCAAGTACCGGGTTGTCTGTTCCGAGCACTTCGGCATACACCACTTCAAACCTTGAGGTATTGATTCCACCCTCAGTTTCGAAAGTATAGTTACCCGCTTTCAGGTCGTGCGTTACACCGCCCAGAAGATTATCCTTAAGGAAGATGTCTACATCGGTAGTAAACACGCCGTCGAAATGGTCAAGACTGATCGTGTATGTACCGGCAGCTGCAGCATTATAGCCCATTGGCACCACATCTGAAGCATCGAATGCCGCCCTTGCCTGGATACCAAGCTTCTCTTCTCCTGCCAGGGAGAATAGTGACATGTTGCCGTCATTCACAAAGGCCCTTCCGTCCCAACCGTAGTCGATATCCAGCGTAGTTACATCGGTGTACCCAATACCAGCCTGGGCAAACTGCCCTTCAGACCCGTTGATGTTCAGCCACATCCTTGACATTGTAACCTCGTCCTGGTCCTGCGCATTCCTGAAGAACTGCTGGTTGTTGAGGCCAACACGCATTCCGTTATTGAAATGAACGTTGCCTGCCTGCACCACCTTCACGATAAAGCCCTGTCCGGGGTTGATCACCCAACTTGAAGGGGTACCATCAAAGTAGCCTTCACCGGTATCGCCAAAGTCATTGGTCATGTTGCGGGTATACATCATCTTGGTTACACGGGCATAACTGCCTGTTCCAGTCTCATTTTTCTTCCTCCAGAAGTACAGTGCAGAGCCAGGATTGATCATTCCGGCGTTGCCATCAAAGAAGTCATAGATGTTTATCGGTGACGGATATGGGTTACCCACAGCGTTAAATCCGTTAAGTTGATTAGTCACCGGCACATCAATGTTACCGCTCCTTGGCCTGCCGGTAAATTCACCCTGCCAACGGGTACCTTCAGGCTCCTCTGCTTCTTCAGCAGGGGCAACATAGGCCGGGTGCGTATTCACTACCCTTATGAGGTAGCTTTTGCCTTCGTCCATCTCAGTGGTGCTTGGTGAGCCTATCAGGCTATAAGCATCGCTCGTTTCATTATATTTATAGAAACGGTTATCCAGTGTTCCTGACGAGAATGCTTTCAGCATCTGGTCCTCAACCGGAGATGACCACAGGGTGTAATCCAGCCTGAAGATCTTCGAGCTCAGCCTTTTGAACGTAATCTCGCCACTGTTCGGGTTGTTGGTAACATTTTCTCCCTGCACCAGGTGGGCATAGTTGTCAAATATCAGGCTACCGCCTTCTTCAACAGTTACCGCATTGGTAATATTCAGCACACAGCCGCCGTATACATTCATTACAGCACCGTCTTCGACAGTAAGGCTGTTTCCGAATACCTGCACATTTTGCGTGATCACCTCGTCTTCATCTTCTACATCTGTCCCAATCTGAGGCATAAAGCCTGCATCAGAAGAGATCACGATATTGTCCTGTGCGGTAGGAACCTGGCCGCCGCACCAGTTGGCCGCGTTATTCCAGTCAGAACTTGTACCGCCAATCCATTGTTTAGGAAGTATGGTTACCGTCGCTTCACTATCCGAAGAACATCCGTTGCCGTTATTTACGGTAGCAGTGTAGGTAGTAGTTTCCTCAGGCTTGGCATATACTGTAGACCTTGCAGTACCGGTATAAGGGACTGTAGCTGCAGCATCGGTATATAAGCCTTCTACAGGCGACCAAACCGGTGTTGGATTTGTAAAGGCGAATGTCATGTTCGGCCTTGAAGTGCTTACGGCTACCTGACCTCCTGTTGCCGCATCCATACCTGTAATTCCACCTGCAACATCATCCTGCATCCTGCTGTAGGTAGAGTTGAATGTTGTAGTCGAGTAACGCACATTGTTACCCGATTCCCAACTCAGGTCAGGATTATTATGTATAGTTTCAACAATAACGTTCGACGTACCATCCCACACAAATGGTGTTGATAATGTAAACGTAACGAGTCCTGTGGCCGTCGCAGTAAATCCGGCAGGGCCATACACATCAGATGTGCCTGACACAAACCCGGTCATTACATTTGTAGAGGTCGCCCCCATCCTGATGGTGAAGTTACTTATTACTGCCTCTGAATTAGTTGTGAATGCACCAAGATCGAAGGTTACTGCTGTAATCACGCTTCCTGAAGCCATATTCTGGGCAGTAAGTTCATTTGCCCTGAAGAGCATCTGCGCCTTCTGGCCTTCGTAATACCTGCTTAACGGGTTCGGTTTGTTGGTATCAGTATTACCGGCAATAGCAGTTCCGGTGCCCAGTATTGCTGTTCCGGATGCCACAGCACCCGATCCCGCAGTCAGCATTTGTATTACTCCACTGCAAATACTTGCGGTAGCCGGCGTTACAGGGTAAACAGGGTTGCTGAGTACTGTAGCGGTATAGGTTGCTGTCCTTGCACACGATCCTGAGTTTTGCGTAGCCGAGATGGTGTACACTGTATTTACAGTCGGGCTAAAGGTATATCCCGTAGAAGCATTGCCCGACCAGGCCGCTCCGGCAGGTACCGAAGTAACAACAAAGTTGTCATATGATGAACCGCCTGCTGTTAGCGTTACTACAGCTGATGACTGCCCTGCGCACACAGTTCCTGTTGCACTGCTAAGTGTAAGGGCAGGAGGTGCTGAAATGCTAAAGTTAGGCGTAGCCAAAGCTCCCGAAGTAGCAGTGCCGCCCGGTGTAGTTATTGAAACAACACCCGACACACCTGCGGTAACAGTAGCTGTAAGCTGTGTACCGGCCCCGTTTATTACAACAGGAGTTACAGGAGTTCCACCGATAGTCAATGTACCTCCCTGGAGATTTGTACCGGTAATGGTTATCATGCCTGAATCTGCGCAGTATGAAGCCGGAGTAAAGGCAGTTATCGATGGTCCCGAAGGCTGTCCTATCGTAATGATATACTCTACCGTTGTACCCCTTGCGTATGATGTACACATGTTGCCCGAAGTGATAATCTGGTTCCTCGCATTCCTTACCCTCATCCTTCTGCTACCCAGCGTAGCAGTCGACGGAATATTTATGCTTATTGTACCCGAACTTCCGCCGGCAATTGAGGCAGCACCCATGAATTCGTTGGCATCAGCAAAGTCACCATCGTTATTAAGGTCAATCCAGATACCTACACCCTGAGGGTTTGTATTTCCGCTTACTACCGACACTGTAGCCGTATAAGCATTAGCCTGCAGGAATGTAGCCGTATTATCACTGCCTGTTAAGAGCGCATAGAAGTTATTTGAAGAATCACCTACAGCACCCGGTGTAGAGCTAAGGGTAGTACCGGCAACAGATATTGCCGTCATGTAATCTGCCGTACCCGAAGTAGTTATCGGGGCTGTACAGTAATCTATCACAGTCATTGCTGCGCCTGCAGAGGTAACTGTACATCCGTCGGATGTTACTACAACACGATAGAAGTAGCCGCTGCCTGTGGCCGTTGTACCGGCATTAACAGTAAGCGTTGCAGATTGCGCACCGCTGTAAGTAGTTCCTGCAGGTGTACTGTTTGCCACATCGGCATAAGCACCGTTTAGTGTTGTAGCAAACTGCCATTGGTAGGTTGGCGACGGAGCAGAGGTAGCTACTGTGAAGTTAACCGAGTTGCCTCTTACTACCGAAGCAGCTACCGGAGCGCTACCTATAGTAGGATTATTTATTATTAGTTGCGCTGCAACCGAAGTTGCCGGGCCACATGGCGCTGTACCGTTAACAACCACGCGGTAGAAGTAAGCTCCTCCCACAGGTGTCGACGCAGTAGTTGTCACAGCCAGGGTTGCTGTAGTAGCACCCGAGTATGTAACGCCTGCAGGTGTAGCATTGGTTACGTTACTGAATGTGCCTCCAGCTGATGTAGCATACTGCCACTGGTAAGTTAAGCCTGTACCTGAAACATCTGTAGTAAAGTTCACCACAGAACCTGTTGAACAAGCTGTCTGGGCCATTGGTGCCTGGTTTATTACCACTGCACTATTTACAGTCAGCAAGGCATCATTCGAGGTTGCGGAAGCAGCACCTTCCTCAACATAGACACGGTATATCCAGTTGTTGTTAGCTGCCGTTATGCCAGACAGCGATAATACATTTGTATCTGCTCCGCTGTACGTTATATTTCCTGTAGTACCATTGTTTACAATTACCCATCCGCTTCCTGCATTCACCTGCCACTGATACTCAAGCGCATCGCCGGTTGCCACTACAGTAAAGCTTGCAGTACCCGCGCCATTGTCGCAAAGTGTAACACTTGCAGGATGTGACGTGATACCGATATCGCTAACCGATAGTGTTGCCGCGTCTGAAGTAGCTGCCGCACATGGTGCGGTACCGCTTACCACTACACGGTATTTATTGCCATCCATACCCGGAAGAACATTGGTGACAGTTAGTGTAGCCGTTGTTGCACCGCTATATGTACTGTCATTGCCCAACGCTGTATACGCGCCGTTGCTTTCAGAGACTTCCCACTGGTATGTCAGGCCGGTGCCTGTTGCTGCAACCGTAAACTGTGCGTTGCTGCCAGGTAGTACGATCTCAGAAGTCGGCATTGAAGTAATTACAACAGGCTCACTGAATGTAAGCGTTGTGCTCTCTGAAGTTACACAGCCATTAGTTGTTTTAGTATAAGCTATAGTAACGGTTCCTGCTGCATGAGGGGTTACAAGCCCTGTACTGCTTACTGTAGCAATGGCAGGATTTGAAGTTCCCCATATACCACCGGTTGTTACCATACCCAACTGTACTGTATTCGGCATACATACCGCTATGTCACCACCTGTAATATCATCAACTACAGGGTAAGGGTTTACAGTAAGTGACGTAAGGCTTGTGCCTGTACCGTCGGCAGAAGTAACAGAAATTGTTCCTGTTGTTGCCGATGAAGGAACTACAGCCGTAATTGATGTATCACTTACAATATTGAATACAGCATTTACACCATTGAACTTAACAGCGGTAGCACCGGTAAAATGAGCACCTGTAAGTGTAATGGTATCGCCTGCGCCTGCACATACAGCTGTAGGTGTAAATGAAGTAATACGCGGAGGTGCAGGAAGTACTGTAAACACATAGTCTTCTGTTTCACCATACGATATAATACCACATGCGGGTGGGTTGGTACTTAAGTAGTCTGATTTAACCCTCATCCTGTGGTTACCAACAATGGCACCAATAGGAACTGTAATAGATCCTGAACCTGTAGAGACATAACTTCCTGAAGCATATACTTTTTCAGAATCAGACAGAATCAGGTCGTCATTCCAGTCTACCCATACATTAATTCCGTGTGTAGATCCGGTTATACTTACCGAGATATTTACTGAATTGCCTTCAGACTGGCTTACTGCCATAGCAGGATTATATGAATAGCCGCCTGTAGCAAGAGTAGTACCTGTGTTAGAAATATTAGCTGTACCGCCTGTAGTAGTAACAGACTTAATATAATAACCTGTCGAAGAAGTTCCTGACGCACAATATCCATGTATAAATTGATATGTACTCCAATCGCTGTAGCCACTTGCGTCACAATTACTTCTTACATGAAGATAGTAAGTAGTGTTCATAACAAGACCACTGTAAGCTGAAACTGATGTTCCTGTTATTGCAGTCCCACTTGCAGGTGGTGTAGCAGATGTAGTAACAGCATATTCGTAACCGGACGGTACCGGAGCCGTTGCAGGGGCTGCCCATGATAAGTTAGCCGTTGTCGTTGTAACAGACGTTGTGCTGAGTGATGTAGGAACGTAGCATGTAACCGGAGATACAACTTTGAAAGTATAGTCTTCCGTTTCGCTATAATCAACCGTTCCACAAGCAGAAGGGTTTGCAGAATAGTAATCTGTCCTTAACCTCATCCTGTAACTGCCATTAGGAGTTCCCGCAGGAATTGTAATCGTTCCTGTTATTAAATCAGTGTATGTAACATAACCGTTCGAAGTATATACAGTTTCATTGGCATCATTAAAGTCAAGGTCATTATTCCAGTCAATAAACATGGCTAAACCTGTTCCATCTTCATAATAGTCTTCTACAGCTATTGAATAATTTACAGTGTTGCCCAAAGACTGGGAAACATTCATAATTGTATAATCAGAATATCCAGGGCCATCTGTAGCATTGTTGGTAATGTTTGTATATCCCCCTGTTGTAGAGAATGAATAGATATACTCGTAACCTGTATTATTAGTACCTGTCAAACAATAATTGGTATAGAAAGGTACAGATCTCCATGAGCTGTATGAACCGCTTCCGCAATTTGTCCTTACATGAAGGTAGTAATTTGTACTGGCCGTTACTGCATAAGCGCTAACAGATGTACTTGTAGTAGCCGTACCGCTTGCAGGCGGGGTAGCCGATGTCGATACAAAATATTCGTAACCTATTGCGGCAGAACCAGTAGCAGGCGCAGCCCAGCTAAAGTTTGCCGATGTTGTGCTGCTAAGGTTTACAGCCACGTTATCTGGCATAATACATGACGGTGTTTCGTGGATATTAACGTTATCCAATAGTATATCGTCATAGTATGCAGTATCCGAAGTTGATTTATCCACAACAAAGCGAAGCTGTACTGTAGTGCCTGCATAAGCTGACAGGGATAGTGTTACTGTCCTCCAGTTTACATCATCAGTAGCATTTGTATAAATATTAGTCCATATCGTACCATTGAAAACATCAACTTTAAAGGTACAGTTGGTACCCGTCGAATAATTGCTGAAATAATCAAATGAAAGTTCAGGTACCGTAAGCGTCGCAAGGTTGAGGCTTGGTGACAGCAAAGTAACATCCGTCACGGTTCCCGGTGTAGATCCGTCAACCCATGCAAATGTACCGGCAGCACGTCCGTTAAGAGCTCCTTCATAATCAGCCTGGCCAGCAAATAACCACAATCCTGCTCCTGATGGAGATGAAGATGTAGTTGTCCAGCATAAAGGTATAGTACCTGTTGCGAAATCCAATGCAATTGGAGCATCTGAAACCACACATGGCGTAGTGAAGGTAAGCGTAGGTGAGTTCGCGCTTATACAGTAGCCAGTTATAGCTCTTACCCTTACGTAGTAAGTTGTATTTGCTGTAAGGCCGGTTATGTCCTGATTAAGGCCCGACACCGGCAAGGCCTCGTAGCCAGGAACGAATGTCGTGAAACCTGTGTTGGTAGCTACGTCCATAATATAAGTAGCATCTGCCGTAGATGAAGCCGTCCACTGTGCACGGAACGATGTTGCCGTTGCAGCCGGAGTTGTAGCAGCTGTTAGCGTAGCAGGAGCACCTGTAGCAGCAACACATGTAGTAACCGATTGAACTAAAGGTGATGTCGTATTGTAAACAGGACCATAACAACCGGTGTTATTATAGCTGTATACGTAATATTGGTAAGTGTTTGCAGCGGTAAGGCCTGTTTGTGCAAAAGTTAGCCCTGTACCGCTATATACCACTGTACCTGCCCCCAAAGCTGCATTGGCAGCGTAAGCTGTATAGTCAACCGGGGCAGTTACCGTTGCAGCACCACCGGTAATATTGTAACGCACCACCAAATAGTGGCTCGGTGCACTCGGCGCGGCTGTATAAGCTACGTTAAACGATGTGTTGGTATGCGCTGAAGCCGTAAAGCTTGTTGGCTGGTCGGCAGGCGCTGTACATGGGTTAAGGTTTCCGTAAGCAAAATAACCTTTATAATCTGCAGCAGCTATTGCAGAGGTAGTACTAAGCATGCCTGCAGCGTGTGTTGTAACCGGTATGATCGGGCTGTACTCGCCCGCAGCAGACGGTGCCTGTATGATCTTGTTGCTTGCTACCAGTGTTCCGTCAAGCACCCTTACATAGGTACTGGTAAGGTTGGCAAGCCCACTGGTTATGAGTGCCTCCCATCTGTTTGAAGAAAGAGATGTAACCCCTACTCCCTGCGTACCTGCATTGGTAGTAAACGGCTCTACCCTTACAACTATGGCACCGCTCGCGGCAGTTGTAGGATCTACGTACATCGGCTGGTATGCCGATGAAGTCCCAACCGGGAACAATGCATTCAGGGTAAACGCTCCTGTAGAAGTCCTGCTTGCAGCAAATGTCCTTGCAAACGGCCCATTGATATATGCGGTTGCCGAACCTGCATTGTTCATTGTTCCGCCAGAAGTGGCCGTACCCAAAGTAAGCAGGTTGGTGGTGGTTGTATTTACTTTACCTGAGGTAAGGGTAAGCGTACCGCTCATTGTCAATGGGCTGTTCAATGTTACGCCCGAGGCATTATTGTTGTTCACCGTCAGGGACGAAAGGTTGGCTGTTACCGTACCTGTAGTATTTTGTATCGTACCTGCATTGGTAATGGTTTGTGCAACTGTATTCACTACTGTTGAAACACCTGAAGGCAATGCAAGGTTTAGCGTGGCATTCGCATAATATATGCTGCCTGCACCAATTGATATATTGCCCGCTACAGCAAGCTCATAGCCGTTATGGCTAAATTCACCCCCATTTTGAAGTGTAAAGTTTCCTTTAACACCCAATGGATAGCTATTTAATTTAACCACCCTGTTAGTTGCGGTTGCAGTTCCTGTCGCAGGGCCGTTTACCACAACATTACCAAAGTTGATTTTTCCTGAACCTACATAGTTATAGAGGTAATACCCGATAGCATTTCCACCGGCGGTCGAAGAAACTCCGTCACCAAACCTCGTAGTGTGCGATGGCGAAACCTCAGAGGTGGCAGAAGTCGAATAATAAAGTGTATAATGTGAAGTTGATGTGGTGACAGGAGGGTCAATAACCGTTATCGTACCACCTGTCCAGTTCACCACTGCGGCTAGGTAGAGCGCTGAACTGGCATTTGCAGCAACTGTTGAAGTTGCCACTGTTCCCGAATTCGGGTCAACGTTAATGTTACCTGCGCTTTGGTTAAAAACACCGTTGTGATAAAGGTTACCGTTAATGTTAAGCGTACCACCGGCAACAGTAAGCGTACCGCCGTTGGTAAACCTTCGGTCACCACCACCTGCAGGTCCAACATTTACAGTGCCGCTATTCAATGCGAATGTACCGCCGGAGTTATTGCTGATACCTGTAGTTGATGCACCGGCGGCGTTAATTGTACCACCGGCAACAGTAATTGTGCCTGTATTCGTCACAGTGGTTGCATTCACAGTACCGCTGTTTGCGTTTACGGCACCTGCATTTGTCAGTGTCGCTGATGCCAGCGTACCGCCTGTTACATTAATAGTACCGCCTGTTACAGTGGTAACGGCATTTGTAACTGTCAGCGTGTTCGCGCTAAGCGCTAAAACTCCCGTATTGGTTATACCTACAGCAGATGCCGCAGCTGTGTAGCTGCCATCAACTGTAACGGTATGGCCCGGCTGTATGGATACTACATCTGTAGCTCCTGGAACAGCATTCTTATTCCATGTTGCTGCATCATTCCAGTTACCTGTCTGTACAGAAAGGTATGGAATGTCTGCACTGTTGATACCCATGTAGAAATCATTTGTAGTGATCTGGGCATAGGTAAGGCCTGTCCTTTGGGCATGTGGCAAAGTAGTACCTGCCTGATGGGTACCTGCAACCCCTGTAAGAGTTATGATCCTCGCTGCAGCTGTCGATGGCGCAGAGCCAAATACTCCTGTAGCCGATAGCGCCAGCTTATATGTTGATGCCGCCATGTCTGTACCCAAAACACTCACCGACCATTTGCCGTTAGAGCGGGTATCCATCGTATAGGTATCATCGGTAATAGCTATAGGGCTTGTACCTGTCCCCGCTGTGTATGTTACAGCGAGTATGCCCGGATCTGTAGGTGTAACGCGCTCTATCCATGCGTGCCTGGCATTTCCGGCTGCATCGACCAACGGGAATTGTGAAGTTGTAGTTGTCGGAACTGCATTGCCCGCAAGCGATGAGCCTGTTTGGGTATTGTTCCATCCGCGGGCAAAAGCGCTGCCCGGAGCCATACCGCCCGATGTAACCGTAAGTGTTGTACCCGGCGCGGTTAAGGTACCCCATAGTAGTGCTTTGCCTGCCGTAGTGCTGGCTTTACCATCAAATACGATAATGCCTGAAACACTTGCAGCCACCGAAGTGTTTACCACAACCTGATTCAAAGGATTGATGGTAACACCATTAGCCGATGTATTCCTGAAGGTTACATTTGCAAAGTTGGTTGTTGGAGATGATGCCGCATTAATAATTACACCCGCACCATTTACAGTTACAGCTTGTGCTGATGTCTGGGCGGAAGCTGTAGTACCCGTAGTCGCAGTAAACACAGTAGTTCCGTTTGCTATAAAGGTACCATCATTTTCTACCGTTAAATTCCCCCCTATGTTAGTTGTAGAGGCGCTTTGGTGATAAACACCGGCAGTCACGGTAAGGTTGCCATTGATAACATTGGCATCTGCAGCTGCACCCGCCTGGGTAATCCTCCTTGTGGCTATTGCACCCGGGTTATTTACCACAAGGTTGCCAAGGTTAAGCCTGCCTGAACCTGTAAAAAGGTTGTAGAAGAATCCATAGTTACCGCCGCCGGCTTCTGTAGACGATCCGTTACCAAACTGTACTGTATGGTTCGAAGAAGCATTAAAGCTTACACTAAGGTTTCCATACAAAGCATAAGCGCTGGTGTTGGTCGTGGCTGTATGCGGGTCTACAATAGTAAGAGTACCTCCGCTAAGGGTTATAGTGCCTGTAGCAAATGGTGTACCGGATACCCCGAAGCCAACCAGTGGCGTTCCCGAAGCTACCGATGTAAGCGCATCGCCATTATTATTACCGTCAACCACTATGGCGCCATTGCTTTGGGTAAAGGTACTGCCTGTTGTAGTAACAATGTTACCGTTTACAATAAGTGTTCCTCCCGATACGTTCAGTGTACCGGAGTTAGCAAGCGTACTATTATTGTTAGCACACCCCACAGTAAGCTGGCCACCGCTTACATTAAGCGTACCACCGTTTTGTATTGTGATGCTGCTTGTCGTAAGGGTACCCGAAGTTACTGCCATTGTAATGCCCGATGGTATGATCGCCACCTGGCCGCATACCGGCCCGGTGCCGTTGTTCCAGTTGGCCGCAGTAGCATAGTCGCCTGAAGTTATTGCGGTAATCTGCGGCGATGCGAAAGAGGCGGATGTTACCCACGCGCTATATCCCGAGGCATCGCAATTGGTTCGAACGTGCAGGTAATAGGTAGTATTGGTGGCCGGAAGAGCTACATTACTCACTGATGTACCTGTTACCCCTGTACCCGATGCAGGTGGCGTAGCCGACGTGGTTATGGCATATTCATACCCTACTGGTGTTCCCCCTGCTCCCGCAGGCGGCGCTGTCCAGCTTATGTTGGCGGTAATTGTAGTCGGGTTGGTCGTAACTGTAAGTGCCGTAGGTACCACACAGTTAGGTGTCTGCGAAAAGCTCACATTGTCCATGAACATGTTATCCCCATATTCTGAGTGGAATTTGAAAGCTACCAGCACGTAAGGCTTGTTGGCAATCTCCGAAGAATAGTAAATTTTGGTGTTCCATTGGGCCGTACCTGACGCAAGGGAACTGTCATGCCTTGCATACAACGACCCCATGTTGGTCCAGCTAACACCATCTGTAGAATACTGCAGCTGCATGCCTTCATTAAGATGTGCGCCACTGTTGTAAGATGTACCATTCTCATTCCTCCAGTCAAACTTAATGGCCACATTGCTTATTCCTGTAGTATTAAGCGGAAGGCTGATCAGGCGTTCCTCTGACCCCGCTCCTCCGTTACTATTGGAATAAGAGTTATATTGTATCATATGGGTTCCTTCACTCGGGCTGGTAGTCGGGTTGGACCCGGACGTCACATACGACAAATAAGTACCGGTTTGAATGGCGGCAATATTCCTGCTCCAACATACCGGTATCGTGGTTGCATTAAAGCCCTGGCTCGACGGGAATGTCGTTGTAGGTGTACAAGGTGTCGTAAAGGCTGCACTTGTTGACCAAGCGCTATAGGTGCCGCTGCAGTCTGTACGCACATAAAGCGTATACTGCGTACTTCCTGTAAGAGCCGCCCCAAAAGTAACAGAAGTAGCTGAAGTGGTCGTACCACTGTCGGTAAGGCCTGTAGTCCCGCTTCCTCCGGCCCCACTTGTCCGCAGTTCCCACTGGTATCCTGAAGGTGTTCCTAAAGAAGGTGCTGACCAAGAACCGTTCCCAGCATTATAAGCGGTTGCTCCTGCGGTGACATTAACTGGAACACCACACGCCGGCGGAGTAGTAGTTACCAATATTATTTGAGCCAACGTCGATCCAATGGCTGTAGCAGTAGGTGGCGAAGCCGGACTCGGGTTTGTAGAATCGTTTCTATAATAAAGCCCCCTGTTGGTCGCAGTAAAACCTGCCCAGTTGTTTAAACCAGTAAAACTTGCCGAATTCTCGTCTACCGCCACAACCAAATTGCTTATCCCATCCCAAAGGAAAGGTGTTGTTAGTGTGAGTTCCACCCAGGAGTTTGCCGTAAGGTCCGGCATTGTACCTGAAAAAACCTGGGTCATTGCTGAAGCAGCAATCCAGTCAGTCGTTGAGCTAAAGGTTGTTTTTGCTGTATTTCCGATATATACTACCCAACTATTATAAGTACTAAACGGAGTGTTTGCTGATGTTGGCTTGAACCGTATTTTTGTGATGTAGTTGTTTCCGGCCGTGTTGTTAGCGTTCAGTTCGCTTGCAAGGTAGATCTGCTGCGAATAGTTATAGCCATAATTCGTGACAATTGGAAACTCAGTAACAGTTGTTGAGCCGCTGCCGATCTGGCCGGAAAACATAGTGGTGAAAGACCCGGCACTTGTAGTATAGTATGTCGTTCCGCCACTATTGGTTGCATACGACCGGTAATAATATGTTGTACCCGGTGTCAATCCGGAAATTGTTGTAGAAAAAGTTCCTCCTGAACTTCCGCTAAAACCTGAGCCTGCTACTAAAACTGTTGAAGCGTCTGCCGGGAAAGAAGAGCTTGTACTATATTGTATGCCATATGCTGTAACCGCAGAACAGCCTATTTGGCTTATTGTAGTGCCTGTAATGGTTGCACCTGTGCTTGTTAGTGTTCCGGTTGTGCCGTTGCCTGATAATGTAGGTGCGCTATTTATACCCGCCCCGGTTACGGCTATACTGCTGGCAGCGGCACTGCCCCCTGCTACCGGTATGCTGCCACTGTAACTCGCTACCGACGTTGGCGTAAGTTTAATGAATACTTGTTGGCTGATAGTTCCTGACGAAGGGGTTAACGTAAGGGTGCTGGTATATGTTCCGCCTGATGTAGTTGAAAAAGTATAACCTACGAACGGACCAACCGTTACGTCTCCAGTGAGGTTGACCCCGCTAACTGTAGTATTCTGTGGCCCGCCCTCAACATTGAGACAGACATTGCCAAAAGTACCTGATATTACACCTCCTGAAAGAAAAGGCCCGGTAGCCGGAGTATATGTCAAAGATATATCATCGATAGCTCCATAACCATGTGGTGAAACTGCATCGGCCTTATAGGTAAAAATAAGGTTTGTTGTCGTACCTGCAAGTGTATTTGATAAGTTAACGGTTTGGGCTGTAAATGTTGTAACTGCAGCGCTTGGATAAGGGCCGAATACAATACCTGTAGTGGGAGCTGTGCCTGAAGTTGGTGCAGCCGCATTGGTACTTACCAAAAGGTAATCATATGGCGTTCCACCAAAAACATCTGAAACTGCCTGCTTGTACTTAAAAGTAAGTACAATATTTGTTGCACCGGGCGGAATCGTGATACTCCTGTACATATGTGCAGTAGTTGCGATGCCATTAGTACCGACACTTGTATTGCTTGATCCGATAAAAGCGGCGCGGTTGCCGGAATAACCAGTCTGTGCCGTGCCTATGTACCACGCACGGCTGGTATTAGAACCATTTAAAATAGTCCAGTTGTTTGCTGCAAATGTAGCACCTGTCTCAAATCCTCCATCACCGGAAGCCGAGATGAGAGTTTGTCCAAAAGCACTACCACCCGCCCCTATAAAAATCAGGAACAGCAAGATGCAAGACTGCATCCGCGAGTGCTGTTTTTGAGCACGCTGATTTGCATCATCCTGTGCCGCTTTACTTCGCACCTCTAACGATCTCCTATCATTAGGTGACGAAATGTAATTTTTTACCATAGTTTTAACATTTTAGATGCTAAAAGTAAAGCAATTAACAACACCTTAACACTCCTAATAGTTATTTATTGAATAATTAGTAAAATAATAAATAACGAATAATTATTTAAAAAATGAGCTTAATATATTGTTAAAATTAACATTAAAGCAAGAATATGTTATAATAAAAACATAACGTCTATAGCTTTTTTCTTACACAAAAGTTAATTTTATGTCGTTTTCTTCTTAAGAATCAAAAAATTAAGCTAAAAAAAAAACATAGTCGCTAAATAATGTTATAATAATAACAATAAAAGCCATTCCTTAATAAGGAATGGCTTTTTATGTATGATTTAAATATTTTACTTAGTTTCTCTCCGCAAATTGGCCATCCTAATGCCTACAATGGCTGCTTCAGTACCTTTATTGCCATGAATGCCCCCACTGCGGTCGATGGCCTGCTGCATGGTGTTATCTGTAAGCACGCAGAATATCACCGGCACATCAGTTAACACATTGAGGTCCTTTATCCCCTGCGACACCGCTTCGCATACAAAATCAAAGTGCTTGGTCTCGCCCTGTATCACGCTGCCTATTGCAATTACAGCATCCACCTGCCGGGTATCAATCATCCTTTTACAGCCGTAAATCAGCTCAAAACTTCCCGGCACCTGCCAGGTAATGATATCATCCTCCCCCGCCCCATTCTCGAGCAAAGCCTCAACAGCGCCTTTATAAAGTCCGCCGGTAATATTTTCGTTCCACTCCGAAACAACAATCCCAAACCGAAAACCTTTCGCGTTTGGGACTGTAGTTTTATCGTAATCTGATAAATTCTTATTTATTGTAGCCATCTTTACTCAGCCATTGCAATGTAAGCATCAATGCTCACACCTTCCGGAGACGTTTCATACTTCTCCTTGATCTCATTAAAATATTTAAGCGCTTCAGCTTTCTTATTCATGCCCACCAAAAGCTGGCCGGCCTTGAACATGAAACGTGGCGTAGTAAGGTTGTTCTCGCTTGCCTTGATTGCTTTTTCATAATATTCCAGTGCAGAGTTATTATCTTTCAGCTGTGCAAAAGCATCGCCTGTGCCACCCAAAGCAAGTGCGCTGAGTATATCGTCTTCGGTCTTGAAATCTTCAAGGTACTGTACTGCCTCTTTGTACTTTCCAGTATTAAGGTAGGCCATGCCCGCAAAGTAATGTGCAAGGTTGGCTGCATCCGTACCGGGGTACGATTCGATGATGCCAAGGAAGCCTTTTTTGCCTTCACCGCCTTTTAATGAAAGGTTGTAAAGCGAGTCGCTTGCAGTCTGCCCGTTTACAGCCTGGTCAAAATACTGCTCGGCCTGGAACATTTCATTCGCTGCATCTTCCTGCTTTGGAGAAACAATGAATTTATCATAGAACATATAACCCACGATGCCCAATGCAATAACGCCAATAACAATGAATATCATCTTTTGGTTTCTTTGCACCCACTCCTCTGTCTTTGAAGCTCCGGCGTCTAATGAATTGAATACTTCAGCGGTAGTACTGTTACCGTCAAAAGTTTCTTCCTGTTCAATAACATTTTCCTCTTTAACTTCCGGTTCAGGTTTTGCAGGTTTATAGCCCCTTTTGTTATATGTTGCCATCTATCTTATTTTAATGAGCCGCAAAAATAAAATTTTTATTGAAATTTAAAATATCTTTTTGTCGTTATTTTTCGATAATTTGCACCTTCTATAAAAATGAGCCTGATAAAACACAAGGTTCTCACAATCAAGGATACGTTTACCGATGTACTTAAAGAATCTCTCGCTGCTCAATTATAAAAATATAACCGAGGCAGATTATGGCTTCGACAGCAAGATCAACTGCTTTACCGGCAGGAACGGTGTGGGCAAAACCAATGTGCTCGATGCCATATACCACCTCGCCTACGGTAAAAGCTACTTCAATCCCCTGGCGCTGCAAAACATAAAGCACGGCGAAGAGTTTTTTGTGATTGACGGGACTTTCGAAAAAGACGGCCGCAGGGAACAGATCGTGTGCAGCCTCAAAAAAGGGCAGAAAAAGGTACTCAAGCGCAATGGAAGGATTTATGACAAATTTTCAGAGCATGTAGGGCTCATACCGCTGGTAATCATCTCCCCTTCGGACAGCGACCTTATTACCGAAGGAAGCGAGACCCGCAGGAAATTCCTGGACAGCGTCATTTCACAACTGGATGCCGCCTATCTCCAGGAGCTCATCAATTACCAGAAAGTCGTCGCGCAACGCAACGCACTGCTCAAGTATTTTGCCCTGAACCATGCTTTTGACCGCGACACCTTATATATATATAACGAACAGCTGGACGTCATGGGGCAGGCGCTTTTTGAAAAACGCAAACAGTTCCTTGAAGATTTTATACCTATATTCAATAAGCACCACCGAGCCATTACCGAGAGCGCTGAAAGCGTAAGCCTCCGTTACGACAGCCACCTGCACGAAAAAAGCCTGGCACAACTGCTGGAAGACAGCCTTCAGCGCGACCGTGTGCTGCAATATACCAGTGTCGGGATCCACAAGGACGACCTGCTGTTTGAAATTGACGGGCATCCCATTAAAAAGTTCGGGTCACAGGGACAGCAGAAGTCTTTTCTCATAGCGCTTAAGCTCGCACAGTTCGAATTCATGAAAAAGCAGGGCGGAATATTACCGATACTCTTGTTTGACGATGTGTTCGATAAGCTGGACGAGACACGCGTGGCCAAGATCGTGAAGATGATCGACGATAAGGTATTCGGGCAGATATTCATTTCCGACACCCATCCGGAACGTACGGAGGCCATAATAAAGCAAACCCACCAGAGCTACAGGATTTTTAATTTATGATTTTCTATTGATTATTGCCCCAACGTTTGTAATTTGGCATTTGAAAATTGGAATTTAGCTTTATGATACAAGACTCTACCTTCGATTTCCTCACCGACCTGAAGAACAATAACCACAGGGAATGGTTCCAGGCCAACCAAAAAAGATATGATGCCTACAAGAAGGAATACCGGCAGCTTACCGAAGCCTTTATTGCCGAAATGAGCAAGGGCGACGAGAGCCTCAGCCAGCTGGAATTCAAGGATTGTTCTTTCCGCATCAACCGGGACATCCGTTTTTCCAAGGATAAATCGCCATACAAGACCAACATGGGCATCTGGATGAGCGCGGGTTCTAAAAACACCAACCTCGCAGGCTATTACGTACATATAGAAAAGGGTGCGTCGTTCATAGCGGCGGGGATACACTGGCCGGATGCTGCCGACCTGAAAAAAGTCAGGCGGGAGATTGACGGCTTTCACGAAGACCTGGAAGCTATAGTAGACGACCCCGAATTCAAAAAATTGTACGGTGTACTGGATCGCGATGAGAACAATTCGCTAAAAACGATGCCCAAAGGCTTTGATAAAGACCATCCTGCCATAGAATTCCTTAAGCTGAAATCTTTTACTGCAACAGCAAAGCTGGACGACAAGGACATTAGGGATAAGGACTTTGTAAAAAAGACATCAAAGAAACTATTGACATTAAAACCATTGGTTGAATTTTTAAACCGTGCGCTCACTACAGAATAAATTTTAGCCACCAATTTCACAAATTCTACTAATTTCCGGCTGTTGGAACTAAGCCCGGCAGACAATTGGCGAAATTCGTGAAATTCGTGGCCAAAAGAACTCCAAAACCTTACTTTTGCATTTCAAATCACAGCCATGGAAATCATTTCAAATTATCCGCTTAAAGACCTTAATACATTCGGAATCAGTGCGTATGCAAAAGAATTTGTACAGGTAACCACTATCGCCGGACTTGCCGAAACGCTTCGTGAGAACACAGGCAAAAAACTTTTTATCCTTGGCGGCGGAAGCAACATGCTGTTAACCAGGGATATTGATGCCCTTGTAATTCAAATAGGGCTTAAAGGCAAGGAAGTGGTTTGGGAAGATGAGGAACATGTGCATATAAAATCCATGGCAGGCGAAAACTGGCATGAGTTTGTACTCTACTGCATCGATAAAGGCTACGGCGGCATTGAGAACCTGTCACTCATACCCGGCAATGTAGGCACCACCCCAATACAGAACATCGGCGCATACGGCATCGAAATCAAAGACATATTTGTTTCCTGCGAAGCCATGGAAATCGCAACACAGCAAGTGCGGACATTCACCAAAGAGGAATGTGAATTTGCGTACCGCGAGAGTATTTTCAAAGGCCCCCTTAAAAACAGGTACATTATCACCTCGGTCACCTTCCGGCTTACAAAGGTGCATCATAAAATAAACACTTCGTATGGGGACATAGCTGCCGAACTGGCAAAGCAGGGCATTACAGTACCAACCATAAAAGATGTAAGCAATGCGGTAACAGCCATTCGCCAAAGCAAGCTACCTGACCCGAAAGAGTTAGGCAACAGCGGCAGTTTTTTCAAAAACCCGGTTATCACTGCGGAAGAATTTGAAAAAGCATACCTTCAGCACCCCCAAATGCCCCATTACACAGTATCGGATACGATGGTAAAAGTACCGGCAGGCTGGCTTATAGAACAGAGCGGCTTTAAAGGCAAACGATTTGGTGATGCCGGTGTCCATGCCAAGCAGGCTTTGGTTATAGTAAATTATGGCAATGCAACGGGACAGGAACTGCTCGAACTTTCTAAGAAAATTCAGGAAACCGTATTTAAAAATTTCGGCATAAATATCGAAGCCGAAGTCAACATAATTTAAGCTGCGGTAAAGCATCTGAAACAGTTTATTATGCCTTTTGCTTTTTTGGCCTGCAAAAAAGTAAAAGGCATAATTTTTATCCTTACATTTAAAATGTTAATTCTGAATAAAAAGAAAACTGCATTTCACGTCGTTTTTTATGCATTTCACGACATTTTTTTTCTTAATGTGTGAATTTGTTGTTGTTTTGGAGTATGAAAATCAGCCGACTGCCACCAAAGGCTGCTTTCAAACCAACCACCAATTATAACCTAAAACTAACACTATGAAACTACGTTACCTTTTACCGTTTTACGTCCTCCTGATAACGGTATCTTTATGCTGCCGTAAAATATCAAGTGACAAAGAAGAAAAAGCTAAAGAAGAAAAACAGGAAACCGTAAAATCCATGGCCGCTACCGCAAGCCAGCCGATAACGGGCACACTTACACTTGACAATGCTACAGGGATGATTTATGCCAACCTTACGATTAATGTCCCAAATGCCGACTTTAAATCTGACAATGATTTCATGGTACTGGAAACAACTTCAAAATACAAAGGCATTTCCTTCCGCTATCATGATGATGAAAAAAACTCTGATGACGACGGCAACGGCACCGTACCGATGGCAGTGAGCTTTAGCTTTAAAAACGACAACAGATGGGCAGAAAATGACTCCATTAGGGTGATGAGCTTTAACGATGAGGACCACAACATTTTTACCGGCCTGAAGCCTTATTTCGAAGAGCGTATGGAATATTTCAAAAATTCAACTACCACCTACTCTGCGCTGCTGCTTTTCAATGAGGACTGGAACATTGCCAACCCAACCAATCCGGTAGTGCCGGGTGATAAGTCAACGAAGAAGAATTTCCTCCCGAGGATAACCCGGGATGACAGCATACTCATGCTTACTGTTAAAAAATGAAAAAAATCCTGATTTTTCTTTTGCTGGCCGGGCCGGCACTCTACGCACAAAAGCTCGACGCGTGGCTAACCCGTGAAGCCGAAGAAGACCCGCAGGCATATTTGGCGAAAGCCTCTAAAAAAAATCCGGCCACCCCTGCAGAGGCGGCCGGAAACCTTTTTGTGCTGGGCAGGTGCTATGCCAACCTCAACCAGGAGGACCTGGCGCTGAAATATTACCTGCTTTCAAAAACAGCGTTTGAAAAGCTAAAGCTTTATGAACCTGCCAAAGACCTCGCACTTGAAATACACAATGTGATTTCATCGCAGGAGAACTACGATAAATACGGAAACTGTTTCCTTGACGAATACTACAGGTATGCCAAAGAAACAGGCTCCAAGGAAAGACTGGCAAATTCGTTTAACGAATTTGGGAAGAATGCTTATTTCCAGTTTGACCCCGACAGTAAAAAAGGCACTGCCGTACTGGACAGTGCAAAGGCAATATACATGAAAGGGCTGTTTTATGCAGCACAGGCCGAGAATACCACTACAAAAATCAAGCTGTACACCAACCTTGGCGCCCTGGAAACGACAAAAGGCAATTTTACCATTGCCCGGCAAAACTTTGACAAGGCCCGTGAACTGGTAATGGAAACAGGTGATAAATTTGCCTTATTCACAAATTATTTCAATTACGGGAACAGCCTGCTTTTGGAAAAAAGATATGCTGAAGCCCTGATATGGTTCCAAAAAGCGGAGCTGGTCCCTGTTCCAAAATTCAGGGAAAAAGGAAAGCGGCTGCTTTATAAAAAGATGGCAGAATCGTTTGATGCCCTTAACGACCAGCCCAACCGCCGCAAATACCAGCAACTATATCTGGACCTGGACCACAGGATTAAAGATGAAGAGCAAAATCTTGCCATACACGACATCAATGTAAAATACCAGGTAGAGGAAAAGGACAGGCAAATATCGGCGCTGGAGCAGTTTAAGGACAAATTTTATAAGAACCGGCTTATTTTTGGCATACTGCTGTTCATGGTGTTCCTGCTGGCGCTCTACTCCTTCGTACGATGGAAGAAGCTCGACCATCACAAACGGAAGCTGGAAGTTGAAAACGAGAAGATTTTGGCAGAAAAAGAAGAAATCCTTGCAGAGAAAGAAGAAATACAGGCAGAAAAAGAGGAGATTACGGAGATTCACAGCAAGACCGTAGAAGAGCTCGAAAAAGTAAAAGGCATTGTTACTGAAGGCTTTATAGTTTTAAAAGATAAAACCAAGCTATACCTGAACGACCTGATGTATATTAAGTCCGACGACCACTACCTGCACGCCTTTAGCAATGACGGGAAAAGCCACTTTGTACGCGGCAAGCTCTCGCAAATACTTGAAGAGCTGCCTCCTAATTTTGTAAAGCCGCATCGCTCTTACATTGTGAATACAAACTACATCCAGTCCGTACAAATGGGTTCGCTTACACTGAAAAATAAGGAGGAACTCCCGACTTCAAGAGGCTTTAAATTATAATTTGCCTTTTTGCAGATATATTTGTTTTCGCCGGCTTATAAATTAACCGTTTTCACTAATTTTGCCGCAAAATTGTAAGCCTGATGCTCAACATTATTTTTTACGTTTTCGTGGCTGTTACGGCACTCCAACTTCTCTATTATTTGGGGATGTTAGGGAAATTCGCATTTGCCAAAGCACAAACTTCTACACCCAAACGCATACCGGTATCGGTAATTGTGTGTGCCAAGAACGAGGCCGAAAAGGTAAAGAAATTCGTGCCCTTGCTCGCCGCACAGGATTATCCTGATTTTGAGATCGTACTCATAGACGATGCCTCCAGCGACGAAACCCTCGACATATTTGAGGAGTTTGAAAAGCAATACCCAAACATCAGGCTGGTTAAGGTAGCCAATAATGAAGCGTTTTGGGGCAATAAAAAATATGCGCTTACACTGGGAATCAAGGCTGCAACCAAAGAATACCTTCTTTTTACCGATGCCGGCTGCTACCCTGCCTCTAAAGACTGGATCGCGCAGATGAGCTCGCAGTTTACTCTGAAAAAGACTATCGTGCTGGGCTATGGCGCCTATGAAAAGATAAAGGGCTCATTCCTGAACAAGATCATCCGCTTCGATGCCATGCTTTCGGCGGCACACTACTTTTCGTGGGCAAAAGCTGCAAGGCCGTATACGGGCGAATCGCGCAACCTTGCCTATAAAAGAGAGGAGTTTTTCAAGATAAACGGTTTTGTAGACCACATGAACCTTCGCACAGGTGAGGATGCCTTGTTCATCAACCAGGCTTCCAACAAAAACAACACGACCATTTGCTTTTCACCCGAAAGCTTCACGTATTGCGAAGCCAGGCAAACCTACAAATCGTGGCGCATGCAAAAGCGAAGGGAGGTATTTACGGTAGCGTGGTTCCGCCCTTTTGACAAAATGCACATACGTTTTTTCCATATATCGCAGTTGGCATTCATAGTACTTGCCATACTACTTTTTGCACTGCAGTACAACTGGATGATGGTGGCGCCTGTTGTAGCCGTTCGCTATCTTTGCACATGGCTGGTGATTGGCTACAGCGCATCCAAACTGCGTGAAAAAGATACCGCATGGTGGTATCCGGCTATTGAAATTATCCTTATCTTCACACAGGTGAACGTTTTCCTGACAAACATTTTTTCAAAACCTGTGCATTGGAAGTAAATCCGGCAATCCAGCAAAATATCGAAAGGGCAAAAAAGGGCGACCAGGCTGCCTTTACCTTCCTTTTAGACCGCTATTGGAACGAGGTCTACGGCTTTATGCTCAAACGCACCCAAAACGAAACCGATACCGAGGATATTGCCATCGAAACCTTTGTTAAGGCCTTCGACCGCATTGCGACTTATAATCCCGAGTATGCTTTTAATACCTGGCTGATAGCAATTGCCAAGAATGTGCATATCGACCTGTTGCGCAAAAAGAAATCGGCACATACCATCGAGATAACCGATGAGGAGGACCGCCAGGCCTTCCGTGTGCCCGACACTTCCCCAACGGTGGAAGACCGACTCATCACCGAGCAAAATCTCTCCAGCCTGCTCAACTGCATTAAACAGCTGAAACCCCAATACCAGGAAGTGATACAGCTGCGCTATTTCCAGGAGCTCAGCTACCAGGAAATTGCCGACCAGTTGGGGGAACCCCTCAATAACGTAAAGGTAAAGCTGCTGCGCGCCAAAAAATTGCTGGCAGAAATCATTTCTAAAAAGTAGTTTTTGAGATACTGAGGTATTAAGGTGCTGAGGTGCTGATCAACTGAACTGCTAAGAAACTAAGGTACTCAGTACCTAAGCCCCTTCCTCCACAAACATTTATGATTTTCTTTGCAATATACTGAAACACTATATCGTTTTAGTGGTATAATCTGTTTTCAAACCAAAAATCACCACTATTATGTCAAAAGTAAATGTATTCGACCACGGATGGATCGACCTCGTTTTTGAAGGCCGCAACCATGAGTATGGCGCCTACCAGCTGCGCAAACAGGATTCAAGGACTACCCTGCTGGCCCTTCTTTCGGGCATTGGGCTAATGGCCGCTATTGTTGCCGTACCAATGGCAATAAATTATTTTAGAACTGTTCCTATTGACATCCCTGCAGTACCAGAACTTCCTCCCATGACCGACGAGGTTTACAGGGTTATAGAACTTCCTAAAAAAGCCGACCCGGTAATTCCTGAAACTCCGGCCGCTGCCGCTCCAGCAAAAAATACGGCAACCACAAAATTCCCTCCACCGGTAGCCTCAAGTGACCCGATTGTTGAAACGCCGCCCAAAACCGATGATTTTGTAAACTCCGATCCGGGGAGCATTACTTCGGCAGGTGAAACAGTCGGCACCCCTCTTGGCAATCCGAAGGGAACCGGCCCGGCAGAAAGCACAGGAACCGGAACCGGCACTGAAACAGGCACCGGACTTGAAACACTGGCAACTGTAGACAAAATGCCCGGTTTTCCCGGTGGCATGGAAGCTTTTTACGAGCAGGTAGGCCGCAGGTACAGGGTGCCCGAACTGGATATGTCGCGCACCTTCAAAGTATATGTATCGTTCATTGTGGAAACTGACGGTACGATGAGCGATATTAAGGTAGCCCGCGATCCCGGGCATGGACTGGGCGCTGAAGCCATACGGGTCTTAAAATCGATAAAGACCAAGTGGACACCCGGCAAGAAAAAAGGCAAGTCGGTACGGACGGCTTACAGCCTGCCCATAACGGTTAATGTAAAATAAAACCAAAGGCCCTTTGCGGGCCTTTTTTTTTTACTTATTCAAATACAACCGGCAAATCGGAAACAGGTATCTTTACGATATGAAAGGGCTGTGTGATTACAGTAGCACCGGCACCGGGCCCGCCCTCCGAGCGCTCTACATCCACTACTATGCGGTCGCGGTCATTGGAGACCGATACCACATCAATGGAATAGCCGCCATACATACGCACCTCATCGATTACCGCGATTACCCTGTAAAGCGAAAAATCGATCTCCGTTTCGGCAAAACCGGATGTATACTGGTTGAACTGGTCCATTTGCGCTTTCAGCGTGTTCCAGTCTTCAGCGTTATCAATCACCAGGTTGGCCTCAGGAACATTTTCAGCACCCATCATCTCATTCTTCCCGATTTGGGTAAATTCAACCGCAACGGGGCCATCATTAGTAGCGAGCAGCTCGCTTTCTTCGCTTTGGCATCCAAAAAGAGATAGGCCAAGAGCCATTGTCAAAATAATTCTTTTCATAGCATTGAAAATTAGTTGGTTAATATTCAGCTAATTTAACAAAAAACAAGACTACTATGCAATTTATTAAACATTTTGCCACAATGGCGGTTTGTGCAGCGATTATTCAAATAAACCGTATCTTTGCGGCGTAATGTTTTTACCATGGAAACAGTTTTAGATACCGCACGACCTGTAGCCGCAAACGGCCAGCTGACACCCAAGCCCAAATGGCTTCGCGTAAAGCTCCCTACAGGCCAGAAATATACCGAACTCCGCGGGCTTGTTGACAAATACAAGCTGCACACCATCTGCACCTCCGGCAGCTGCCCGAACATGGGCGAATGCTGGGGCGAGGGCACCGCAACCTTTATGATACTGGGAAACATCTGTACCCGTTCCTGCGGCTTTTGCGGCGTAAAAACCGGAAGGCCCGAAACAGTGGACTGGGATGAGCCGGAAAAAGTAGCCCGTTCCATAAAGCTCATGAACATCAAGCATGCCGTAATTACCAGCGTTGACCGCGATGACCTGAAAGACGGCGGCTCAATAATCTGGGGCGAAACGGTGAAGGCCATCCGCAGGATGAACCCCAACACCACCCTTGAAACCCTGATACCCGACTTCCAGGGTATAGAGCGCAACATAGACCGCATCATTGCTGTAGCTCCCGAAGTGGTTTCGCACAACATGGAAACCGTGAAAAGGCTCACCCGCGAGGTGCGCATACAAGCAAAATACGAGCGCAGCCTTGAGGTATTGCGTTACCTGAAGGACAACGGCATCAACCGTACCAAGTCGGGCATCATGCTTGGCCTGGGCGAAACGGAAGAAGAAGTGCTGCAAACCATGCACGACCTGCGCGCCGTAAACCTCGACGTGCTTACCATTGGCCAGTACCTGCAGCCGAGCAAAAAGCACCTGCCGGTTAAGGAATTCATCACTCCCGGGCAATTCGAAAAATATGAGAAGATAGGGCTTGAGCTTGGATTCCGCCATGTGGAAAGCGGGGCTTTGGTACGCTCATCGTATAAGGCGCAGAAGCATATTCTTTAAAAAGTTTAAAGTTGACGGTTCACGGTTGACAGTTTAGAAATGAAAAAAACCAAAATAGCCATTAACGGTTTCGGGCGTATAGGCCGCAACCTTTTCAGGCTTTTGCTAGATCACCCATCCATAGAGGTAGTTGCCATCAATGACATTGCCGACAGCCGAACCATGGCACACCTGCTTAAATATGACAGCATACACGGCATACTCCCATACGAGGTTTCGCATACCGACAATACACTGGTGGTGGACGGCAAATCGTACAGCTATTTCAGCAAAAAGAACGCCGAGGACCTTGACTGGGCTGCTTTGGGGATTGACATCGTAGTAGAATCTACCGGCAAATTCAAGACCCTTGAGGATGCCGAAAAGCATATTACGGCCGGGGCAAAAAGGGTAATACTCTCCGCGCCGCCGGAAGACGACCGCATAAAAACCGTAGTCCTTGGCGTGAACGGGCACATACTTGACGGTTCGGAAAGCGTAATATCCAACGCGAGCTGCACCACCAACAATGCCGCACCGATGATGAAAGTAATCAACGAGCTTTGCGGGATTGAGCAGGCTTACATTACTACAGTACACTCGTATACCACCGACCAAAGCCTGCACGACCAGCCGCATAAGGACCTTCGCAGGGCAAGGGCTGCTTCGCAGTCGATCGTCCCTACCACTACCGGTGCCGCTAAGGCACTCACTAAGATATTTCCTGAATTTGTGGGTAAAATAGGCGGCGGCGGGATACGCGTACCGGTGCCGGACGGTTCGCTCACCGACATTACCTGCTATGTAAAGCGCGAGGTGTCTATCGAAGAGATCAATGCTGCCTTTAAAACTGCCGCCGAAGGCGAACTGAAAGGCATCCTGGCCTATACCGAGGACCCGATCGTATCGGTAGATATCATCGGCAACCGCAATTCCTGCCTGTTTGATGCCCAGCTAACCTCTGTCATCGACAAAATGGTCAAGGTTGTAGGCTGGTATGATAACGAAATTGGCTATTCGTCAAGGATAATTGATTTGATTGGGTATTGGAGAGTAAGGTGAATGGGATAATTACCTGAATCGTTTGTTATTAATAATTAATCTGCTACTATGATGTACCGATAAAATATCTACGGCTTGTTCAGAGAATATGCGATATATTATCCGGTAATTCCCTAAAACTATCTCGCGGATATTTTTGTCGTTTAATTCCGGGACAATCCTTCCGGAATAAGGAAACTCTTCCAGAACTTCTGTTTCCTCAAAAAAACGCTCAACCTGAATCCCGGCATACTTTTCAGAATCTTCTGCAATAAATTCAGCAATCCCATCAATATCAGATAAGGCTGAATCAGTCCACCTTATTTCAGCCATTTTTTCAGTCTTTCTTTAGCTTCAGCGGTAGACACTACCTGCCCGGCATTAGATTGCTCTAAGCCAAGCTCTATTTTTTGCAATAACAAAATCCTGTCAAATAAGTCATCTACGGAAAATGTGTTAGGCATATCCCTCATTGCTTCAATAATCTTCTCTTTGGTCAACATAACAGTTCTTTTCTTTACTCAAAAATACGAAATATTTTAATACCTCACTATCAGTTCTTTTATCAGCGCGCGTACTTTAGGTTCGGCATTTTTGGCCGCCATCAGCACCTCGTCGTGGCTTACAGCATCGATGGTCCCTTCCTCGCCCATGTCGGTAATGACTGATATACCGAATACCTCCATGTCCATGTGTCGTGCCACGATCACTTCGGGAACGGTTGACATACCCACACAGTCGGCACCCAGTATCTTCACCATGCGGTATTCCGAAAGTGTTTCGAAGGTTGGCCCCTGCAGCCCGAGATAAATGCCATCCTTTACATCAACACCCTGCGCTCTGGCAATTTCCTTAGCCTTACTGATCATTTTTCGGCTGTACGGCTCGCCCATATTCACAAAGCGTGGCCCGAAGCGCTCATCATTTTTTCCTCTCAGGGGGTGCTCCGGCATCATGTTGATGTGGTCGTATATGATTACGATATCGCCTACCCTGTAAAAAGAATTCACCCCGCCCGAGGCATTGGAAACAATCAGTTTTTCCACCCCAAGGCATTTCATCACACGCACCGGAAAGGTAACCTCCTGCATGCTGTAGCCTTCGTAATAATGAAAGCGTCCCTGCATGGCCACAACGGTTTGCCCGCCTATCTTTCCGAAAATAAGCGCGCCCTTATGCCCTTCCACGGTCGAAACCGGAAAGTTAGGTATCTCATTGTAAGGCAGTGTAAATTCAATTTCAATGTCATCGGCAAAGCCACCCAGGCCGGAGCCTAAAATGACGCCGTATTTCGGCGCGAAGTCAGTTTTGTCTTTGATGTACTTAACGGTTTGCTGTACTTGTTCCCACATAATCGAGTATCGTTTTATCAAAATCATCGCCTCCGGACAGGAAACGGCTCCTTATGGGCAGGTAAAAAAGCTGCTCTTTAGGCAGCCTGCCTTTTAGCCGTACAAAATCCTTCTCGGTGGTGATGATCATTTTTTGGTTAGCTTGCTGGTTTATTTCTTCAATATCTTTATCTGTAAAATCATGGTGGTCGGGAAAGGTAAGCACAATGTCGCCCTCTTCACTCAAATGATCAAAGAACGGCTTCGGCTTGGCGATACCTGCTACGAGTACTTTCGGGTTGCCTTTTATTGCAGTAATGTCCCTGTGTCCTTCTTCAGAATGCACCTCCATATCGTAGTCGATATGCGTAAAATACACCTTTTGCCCGGGCTGTGCCTTTAACTTTGCCCTTATTTTTACCTGTTCACTTTGCGATAATTCCGGCGGGCACTTGGTTACAATGATAACATCGGCCCTTTTGGCCCCACTTCTCCCCTCACGCAGGTTTCCGGCAGGCAGGATGAAGTCGTCGGCATACAGGTCGCCATACGCGGTAAGCAGTATATAAAAACCGGCCTTTACCCTGCGGTGCTGGTACGCATCGTCAAGAAGGATCACTTCAGGCCGTGGTGAAAGCGACAACAGCTGCCCTATGCCGTTTTTACGGTCGGCATCTACTGCCACACGGATATTCGGGAATTTGGAATGGAACTGGTAGGGCTCATCGCCAAGGATGGCGGCATTGGCTGAATCACCGGCAAGCACATAGCCTTTTGACTTCCTTTTGTAGCCCCTGCTCAGGGTTGCCACCCGGTACCGTCCCGAAAGAAGCCGGATAAGGTATTCCGTTTGGGGTGTTTTTCCCGTACCGCCCGTACTGAGGTTGCCGATGGCAATTACGGGGACATCAAAGGTGTAAGAGGTAAAAAGCCCTTTGTCATAAAAATGATTCCTAATGGCAGTAACTGCCCAATACAGCCATGAAAACGGGAATAAAATTTTTCGCAAATCCATACTACGAAGATACGGTTTTCGGGACATCAAAGCATAAAAAATGGATTTGCATTACGTACAGACTTACATTTTTACAAACGATTTGAGATTAAAACCGCTAAAAACGCAATTCGGAGCAGCCTATACAAATAATAACAATTTTTATTCAATAAAAAACAATGTTTAACGTTATTATTTTAGGTTTTTAGAAACTTTTTTCATTTTTTTGCTCCACGCAAAACTATTAATGTTTATAACCAATGAAAAAACTAATACTCTCAATAGCCATTCTGGCAGTAATGACTTTCGTAGCCTGCTCGGAGGACGAAAAAGACTATACGCCCAACTACATAGGCTGTACGCATTGCGCAATTCCGGAGGAAGAAGGCTATGAGGTATGTGTTGACGAAAGCGGCAACGCGTTTGTTGGTAATGCCGATACCGGGATTCCTTTAGAGCAATATTTCGACCTATTTTGCGACAACGAGCCTAATATTGAAGGCCAGGAGCCTGTGTACACCGATTGCGTATTGTGCATATCTGAGGAGCACCCTGATGGTTTGAAAACCTGTAAAGGCTCTAATGGCAATGCCTTTACCTTTGTAGGCACTACCGGTACAGATACGCAATTTCCTTATGCTGAATATCTGGCAGCCATGTGCGACAGCACGGCAGAAATTCCTGAAGAGCCTGTTGAACTTACGAATTGTGTGGACTGTGAAGCCGCAGGAGTGTCTATGGGCGAAGTATGCAAGGGGCCAAACGGCCATGCCTACCTGGAGGGTACAGATACCGGTATGAGCTACAGCCAGTACATCAACTCAATCGAGGCTGCCGGCGGAAACTGCAACTAATCCCCGGATTTGAAAATATACTATAAACCGCTCTTTTAAGGGCGGTTTTTTTTTGAATTGGCTTAACTTTGAAGCAAGAACAGAAAAGGCAATGAAGATTAAAGACATTATCGCGATACTTGAAGCAATGGCCCCCACGGCCTATGCAGAGGATTTTGACAACGTAGGGCTGCTGACCGGCAATGACGGCGCCACGGCAACCGGCATAATGGTATGCCACGATGCGCTTGAAAGCGTTATTGATGAAGCCATCAGTAAAAACTGCAATTTTGTGGTGTGCTTCCACCCTATTTTATTTTCGGGGCTTAAAAAGATTACCGGCAAAAATTATGTAGAGCGTGCCGTCATCAAAGCGATAAAAAATGACATTACCCTGTATGCCGTGCATACTGCCCTGGACAACCACAAGCAGGGCGTGAACAAAATATTCTGCGATGCCCTTGGCCTTAAAGAGACCCGTATACTTATCCCTAAAGAAGGCTTCATCCGCAAGCTTGTGACCTATACCATCCCCGAAAATGCAGAAACCCTCCGGAACGCACTATTTGATGCAGGCGCAGGGAACATAGGCAATTATGAATATTGCAGCTTTACCAGCATGGGCAAGGGATCTTACCAGGGGAATGCCGACAGCAACCCCGAAGTGGGCGCGCCGGGTGAATTTGTAGAAACACAGGAAATAAAGATCGAAGTCACTTTTGAAAAGCATCTTGAAGGAAAAATACTCAAAGCGCTCTTCAGCAGCCATGTATACGAAGAAGCTGCCTACGAGGTCTATACGCTGGACAACCGCCACCAGAACATCGGCCTGGGCATGACCGGAGAACTTGCCAACCCGATGGAAGAAGGCGCATTCCTCCAGTTTGTGAGGGACACCATGAAGGCAAGGGGGATCCGCCATAGCGCCTATACCGGCAGGATGATAAAAAAAGTAGCCGTGCTGGGCGGTTCGGGCAGTTTTGCCATAAAGAACGCAATAGCTTCGGGGGCGGATGCCTTCCTGACCGCGGACCTGAAGTACCACCAGTTTTATGAAGCCGAAGGCAAGCTGCTGCTGGCCGACATAGGGCATTTTGAGAGCGAGAGGTTTACATCGGATTACATGGCAGGATTCTTATCGGAAAGGGTGCGCGAAATACCTGTAATACTGTCGGGTGTAAATACCAACCCGGTGTATTACCTTTAACTACCATTCAGTAATTATCCGCTTAACCTGTTTTAGTCCAAAAATAAAGATACTGCTGAATAATATTCCAAGTAGTATCACGAACAGGCATCCAATATTCTTTATCATCCTGTCTTTAAAGCTTTCAGGCGGAACATGTCGAATGACATTATTTTTCCTGGCGTTTTCCCTTGTCTGATCTTCTATCGCACGCTTCCGCACCTCCAATGCTTCAAGCTTCTCTCTTGCATAAACAGGGAGAGCCGTTGTATCACCCCTGAAATTAATGTCCTTCAGGATTTGCTGCGGGGAGTTATTTACAGATTCCTCATATAATGCAACGCATTCCTTTACATGGCCGATCACAGGATCGTCTAACATCCAGAAGAGGCCCGCGGCATCCAGGAAACCGGCATCATAATATAGCTGACCGAGATCAGTGCGCCATTGTATTTCGTGCGGATAGCTGTTAATAAGGCTACGAAGGCGCATAGCAGCCTTCATCTTCATTCCCCTTTTATTATCGTATTGAACTTTTCCAAGCGCATTATGATATCCCATTTTTATTTCCTCCTGATTATACGTGTAAATATATAAATACTTTTCGGCTGGCAGTATAGGAAACTATGGCCTCACAGTGCGCGAATGAAATATAAAATCTTTTCGAACTTGCCTGAGTTACGAAAAAAATCCCTAATTTTGCAATCATTTTATTTATCGGAAGGAAATATAAATCAAGTTAAGTACTTATACATATGGCGAATACCAAGGAATTGAGTGTTGAAGAGAAATTAAGGGCACTTTATGATCTGCAATTGATCGACTCCAGAATTGACGAAATCAGGAACGTAAGGGGCGAACTGCCTCTTGAGGTGGAAGACCTGGAGGATGAAGTTGCCGGATTGGGCACAAGGCTTGAAAAACTTAAATCCGACCTTGAATCCATCGAAGACCAGATCAGGGAAAAAAAGAACGCCATTGACGATCACAAGGCTGCCATCAAAAAGTATACAGAGCAGCAAAAAAATGTTCGCAATAACCGCGAATTCAACTCCCTGAGCAAGGAGGTAGAATTCCAGGAACTTGAAATACAGCTTGCAGAGAAGCAGATCAGGGAAATGAAAGCTTCTATCGAGCACAAAAAAGAAATCATCGAGCAGTCTGCTGAAAAGCTTGAATCCAAGACATCGCACCTGGGCCACAAAAAATCGGAGCTTGACGCCATCATGGCTGAAACCGAAAAGGAAGAAAACTTCCTTATGGAAAAATCAGCCGAGTATCAGGGCATGATCGAGGAAAGGCTTCTCAACGCCTATAAAAGGATCAGGACCAGCGTAAGGAACGGCCTTGCCGTAGTATCTATCGAGAGGGGCGCATCTGCAGGCTCTTTCTTTACGATACCTCCGCAAACGCAGATGGAGATTGCCGCCCGCAAAAAGATCATCACCGATGAGCACAGCGGAAGGATCCTTGTAGACAGTGCGCTGGCTGACGAGGAGAAAGAGAAAATGGAGCAATTGTTTGCTAAAATATAATACCAAGCCCTCCGCAACCGGGGGGCTTTTTTAATCGCCATGCAGAAAGCCCTTACCTTCGTCATCACCAAGCTTTTGGGACTCTACATTAATGCCCTTGGATATATTGCGCCAAAAAAGGCTACCGCCCTTGCCTATAAGTATTTTAGCGAGCCCAGGGGCGGCAGGCTGCTAAAAGAAGAGCTGCCCGCCATACTGACGGAAGCAGCGGCCGAAATGGTGACGCACGGCGAATTTGTTTTCCAGATGTACACCTGGAAAGGCAACGAAAATACGATACTGCTGGTACACGGATGGGAGAGCAACGCCTCACGGTGGGAAAACCTCATAGCCCACCTTAAGCGTTCCGGCAGCACTGTGATTGCGTTGGATGCACCGGCACACGGGCTGTCATCGGGTACGGAGTTTACCATTCCGCGCTATGCTGAATTCATAGACATACTGGTGCGGAAATACAGTCCGAAAAGCCTTGTAGGCCACTCTATAGGCGGTGCTACCATATTGTATTACCAATCCCACTATCCTAACGACATTATTGAAAAAATGATCGTGCTGGGCGCACCCTGCGACTTTAATACCGTACTGACCAACTATGCAGGGATACTGAGCCTTAACAGCAATGTGTTCCTGATGCTCAAAAAGCATTTCCTTGATCATTTCAGGATCAATACCGACAATTTTTGCGGCGACCTTTTTGCGTCAAAAATAAAGGTAAAAGGCCTCCTTGCACATGATGAGGACGATACCGTGGTTTCGATTAAGGAAGGCCGGAAAATAGCCAAAGCGTGGCCCGAAGCCGAATTTATTGTTACAGCCGGGCTGGGCCACAGCATGCACGATGAGCAGCTGTACAGCCGCATCTACAGCTTTCTCTTTGACGAAAAATAATATTGTTATTTTTTGATGACCCTTTTGGTCAGCGATATGTCACCATCGGAAACTTTTACAAAGTACACGCCTCCCGACAGCCCGCTAAAATCAATCTCCCGGCCTGCGGCACTAACATCCACAGCATTGACCAATTGCCCAAGCGAGTTATACACTTCGGCTTTCACGCTGCCGGCAAAGCCTTCTGCATTCACGGTAAGCCTGTCCTGCACCGGATTCGGGTAAACCGAAAAAGAAGCCTTTTCATGGGTTGGTGCCCCCAGCATGTTGGCTATTTCGGCAATGGCGGCTTCCATATTAGGCAGGGGCCCGATATGTGTACCCTGTGATGCAGCACCTTGCGGCGTTCCCGTTGCAATCAAAAGCTCCCTCATTTCCTGGCAGGTAAGGTATTCGCCGGTAAGGCCGTGATAGTATGACAGCAATACCGCTACGCATGAAGCTACAATAGGGGTAGCCGAACTGGTACCGGAAAAATTGGTATAGCCCTGGTTGAAGTCGCCGCCTATCTGAACTGCATTTCCATAGCCGGTCGTATAAACACCCTGTCCCCACCCATGTACATTTACCCTTGAGCCGTAAGTACTGAAATCAAGGCGGTTGTGCTGCGAATTATTAGCCCCGGCACCCACTATGATCGCCCCGCTGTCTCCCCTGTCCATATACGATTGGTAAGCAGGGTCGTCAAGGTCTTCCGCACCGTTGCCGGCAGCGGCGACTACAATTATTCCGGCATTGGTTGCTGCCTTGGTAAGGTCCCAGATTATATTATCATATTCTGCAGGGCAGTAGTCGCCGAGCGCCCCGGTCATTTGCAGTTCATAAACGATGATATCGCCCTCATCAGAATTATTGACTGCCCCAATGACCGCCTGCAGCCTGTTATAGCCCGAAACCGGATATTCGGTATGCAGCACCATCTGGTTCATTCCGTGTGCCATTCCCGAAACGCCGTAGGTTCCCTTATCGGCAAACATCACCCCAAAAACAGCGGTGCCGTGCTCTGCAAAATCAACAGTAACCTCTGAAGATATGGCAACCGCGTGGCTGACATTTTTCTCATTCAGGTCTTCGTGATCGAGATTGACACCATACTCCACATCCCTCACATTAATGCCCTGCCCGTTAAGCCCCATAGCCCATGCATCGGTCATATGCACGCCGTAGTCGGTAAGGTAAAGCTGCTGGTTTTCATACGATGGCGTTATGGGAGCAATGTCATAAGGAGGCTTCACCGGCTCGGCCGACATAAGGCTGCAATACTCGACCCCATTCATTTTTTCAAGTTTCCTTCCAAGTTCCATTAACCTTTCGTTGGTAGGGTTGGCAATCGAAAGCTCAAAAATATTGTCCAGCTTTGTCACCGATTCACCGCTGCCTGTATTTTTTATGGCAAGGGATTCCAGGCGCTCCATAGCCGCCCCGGAAAACGTAATGGCTTTAGTTGAAGATATTGAATATTCATCGACAAGTTTTTCAAAACCCGGCACCACAGCGGCAATGGCATTGTTGTAGCTGTCACCGTTCGCGGGAGCCATAATTGAAACATACAGCCTGTGGAGACTGCTTCCCTTTTCGAGTGTCAGATTGCTTTTCCTGTTTTGTGCAAAAGCCCCTGCAAACGTCAGGGCAAATATGAGTAAGGTAATTTTCAGTTTCATTGGCTGCGTCTAATAGTTAACATTATATCAAACAAAGATACACGAATAGAGGTATGGTTGCGCTTCATTAAAATATTTTACTTTTGCAGTATGGAAGAAGAATTGAAGCGGCTCAACAAATTCATATCGGAAACCGGCTACTGCTCCCGCAGGGAAGCCGACAAGCTCATTGAGGAAGGGCGGGTGACCATCAATGGCATTGTGCCTGAAATGGGGACTAAAGTAAGCGCTGACGACGAGGTGCGCGTAGACGGCAAACTGGTGCGCGAAAAGACCGGAAAGCACGTTTACCTTGCCTTCAACAAGCCCACAGGCATTGAGTGCACCACCAACCAGGAGGTGCGCAACAACATTGTAGACTACATCAATTACCCTAAACGAATTTTTCCTATCGGCAGGCTTGATAAGGCCAGTGAGGGGCTGATTTTCATGACGGACGACGGCGATATCGTAAACAAGATTCTCCGCGCCCGCAACAACCACGAAAAAGAATATGTGGTAACCGTAGACAAGCCGATTACCGACCGCTTCATACAGCGCATGGGCAACGGCATCCCTATACTTGATACCGTGACCCGCAAATGCCGGGTGGAGCAGATCAGCAAGTACATCTTCCGCATTGTGCTTACACAGGGCCTCAACCGCCAGATACGCCGCATGTGCGAATACCTGGGCTACGAGGTTACGGCGCTCAAGCGCATCCGCATCATCAACATATCGCTGGATGTGCCCGTAGGCCGTTACCGCGAACTCACCCCGGCCGAAATAAATGACCTCAACAAGCTCATCGAGCCATCAAGCAAAACAGAAGAGGCGAGCTTACCTAAAAACACCCTATCCCAAAAATCGCAAGACAGCACCGGAAAGCCAAAGGACACGAGGAACAATCCGAGGAATTTTGGGCAAAAGCCGAATGACAGGCCGGGCAACAGCCAAAGCAGGAGGCCCCGCCGCGAAGGCAGGTAATTACTTACCCAGCTTCACCCGGCACAGGTAGTGGTTGGCGGTAATGTACAGGTAGCCATCGGCACCAAAGTTGCAATTGGCCGTGGGTACCCCGGTTTCGATCTTTCCCAATAATTTGCCTTTCGGCGAAATCACCACGATGCCATTGGCCGCCGCAGCATAGAGGTTCCCCGCAGCGTCGGTTTTAATGCCGTCGGCGGCGCCTTTGCTAACTTCCTTATGTTCCCTGAAATCGAAAAAGATACGGCCTTTTCCGGCCACGCCATGCTTATCCAGTTCGTAGGCCATGATATACGGATTTTTGCCGCTGCTGTGGCTCACATACAAAAGTGTTTCATCCGGCGACAGCGCCACACCGTTCGGGCGCTCCGGATTGCCCAGTATTTGGGTTACCTTGCCGTTAGCATCGACACTGTATACGCCTTCTGCGTCAATTTCCCTGTTAGCGGTATCGTTCTCCCTGCCCGGCAGGCCGTATATCGGGTCGGAAAAATAATAGGTGCCGTTGCTGTGGCGGCAGATGTCGTTGGGCGAATTGAAGCGCCTGCCCTGCCAGTTATCGGCTATGGTCACCTTGCCCCCGCCCGCAAGCCTCATTTTGGAAATGCGCCGGTCGCCATGCTCACAGGCCACCAGCTCGCCCTGCGGATTGACAAGAAGCCCGTTGGAGCCCGGCTCATCGCTGTATGCCCCCAGGCCGGTATATCCCGATGGCTTCAGGAAGACCTGCAATCCTCCTTTTTCATCCCACCTGAAAATGGTATTTTGAGGCGCGTCGGAGAATAAAAGATAGCCGCCGTCTTTTACCCAAACCGGGCCTTCTGCCCATTTGATGCCGGTTGCCAGCACTTCTATTCTGGCACCTGACGAAACGATCGCAGCGAATGAAGTGTCGTCGTAGCTTATAATTTTACCAAGCGTTGGGTAGCTTTGCTGTGCATTCATAACTATGGGTAGTAAAAGGATCAGTAAAAATCTTGACATCGGAAAACCTGTTTAGGACTGCAATTTACCTTTTTTAGGGTAATTGACGGAGCAAGTTACATTTTGCTTAACTTTGCTTGAATTTCGTAATCACCGTGCCATGAAACATGAATCGCTTGAAGACTTTTACCAGATAAAAAACCTGCCGGCACCCGAAGGGCTGCATAATGGCGTAGGGCATTTCAATGTGTTTCGCATCGAGGATTGCATGATGCCGGGCAAGGACATACAGTATGCCCGCAGGGACTATTACAAAGTCAGCCTGATCCACGGCAATAACCGCTACCACTATGCCGACAAGAGTATCGAGATCGATGGCACTACACTGATTTTCTTTAACCCGCAGGTGCCGTATACCTGGGAATCGATAAGCGGTGAGGTTACCGGCTATTTCTGCATATTCACCTCCTCATTCTTCAGCGAGGGCGTGCGCAACAACCTGAGTGAACTGCCGATGTTTGTGCCCGGAGCCAAGCCTTCTTATATATTGACAAAAGAACAGGTAGCCAATGTTACCGGCATATTTGAAAAGATGCTGGACGAGATTGGTACCGATTATGCCTTTAAATATGACCTGCTGCGCAGCTACCTCAACGAGGTACTGCACGTAGCGCTAAAGACCGAACCTGCCGAAAACCTGTATGACCATCCTAATGCCAACTCACGCATTACCGCGGTTTTCAACGAGTTGCTGGAAAGGCAGTTTCCCATCGAAACGCCCGTACAGCGCTTTGCCATGCGGTCAGCAAGCGACTTTGCCAACAACCTGGCCGTACACGTAAACCACCTGAACCGCGCCGTGAAGTCGACCACCGGGAAAACAACCACCCAACTCATCACCGAAAGGGTGCTGGCCGAAGCCAAAGCCCTCCTGAAACATACCGACTGGAATATTTCGGAGATAAGCAACAGCCTTGGGTTTGAAGAGGCGGCACATTTCAACAACTTTTTCAGGAAGCAGACCGCCACAACCCCATCAAATTACAGGAATGTTTGATTTTTGCAATTAAGCGTTTGCTCAGGGCAATAATCCGCCCGTAGCCCTGCCCTACCTTTGCCATAAATAAAATAACATTTATGGAAAGTAAGCAAAACAAAAAAACATGGTTCGTTACCGGGGCCTCCAAAGGACTTGGGCTGGCGCTGGTAAAGCAGCTACTGGAGCTTGGGCAGAACGTAGCGGCAACATCCAGGAATCCTGAGGCGCTGACGGCTGCCGTTGGCAATGCCCATGAAAACCTTCTGGCTTTGCATGCCGACCTGGCCGATGACACCTCTGTAAAACAGGCCATCACCTCAGCCATCGGGAAATTCGGCTCCCTTGATGTAGCCGTAAACAATGCCGGCTATGGCATAGGCGGCAGCCTGGAAGAACTCTCTGACGAAGAGTTGAGGCAAAGTTTCGACATCAATGTATTCGGCACCATCAACGTAATCCGCAACGTCCTGCCCCACATGAGGGAACAAAAAAGCGGGCACATCATCAACATCTCCTCGATTGCAGGGTTTGCCGCCACTACAGGATGGGCAGCCTATGCCGCTACAAAATTTGCAGTGACCGGCCTTACCGAAGTGCTTGCCGAAGACGTACGTGAATTTGGCATTACTGCAACGGTAGTACTGCCGGGCGGATTCCGCACCAGCTTCCTGGATAAAGATTCTATTGTCATCGCCGAAAAGCGCATTGATGACTACACAGCCATGCGCGAAGCACAGCAAAGGCTGCTGCAGCTTGACGGCAAGCAGGGCGGCGACCCGGAAAAGGCCGCGACGCTGATGATCCGGACTGCCTTTGAAGAACACCCGCCTTTGCGACTCATCCTCGGCAGCGATGCCTACAAGCGTGCGACCACCAAAGTGGAAACACTGGCAAAAGAGCTGGAAGCAGGTAAGGAAACAACAATTTCAACAGACTTTTAAAAATTTCATTTACCACATAGAAGCATAGGTTTTATAGTTCTTTATAAATAAAATGGAAATAGTGAGCCATAGTGAAGCGAAGCTTCCTGCTCTGTGCTGCTATATTGAGCTTTAATAATCGACATTTAAGGCCTATGTATCTATGTGGTTAAATGTTTTCTCACATTTAAAACAAATCTTTAATTACAACAACATCATGAGTACAAAAACATGGTTTATTACCGGGGCCTCAAAAGGCTTCGGACTGGAATTCGTACAACAACTTTTGGCGAAAGGCCACAACGTAGCGGCTACCTCGCGCAAACTATCCGACCTGGAGAAAGCGGCAGGCAGTCATGAGAATTTCCTCCCGTTGGAAATGGACATCACCAATGAAGAAAGTGTTGCTAAGGCCATTAATGCCACCCTTGCAAAATTCGGAAGCCTTGACACGGTGGTGAACAATGCCGGCTACGGGCTGATCGGCGCGGTGGAAGAACTTAGCGACGCTGAGGCAAGGAAGAACTTTGAGGTGAATGTATTCGGTTCGCTGAACGTGATCCGCCAGGCCATGCCGCATTTGCGCGCACAAAAAAGCGGCCACATCATCAACATCTCGTCTATTGGCGGTTATGTAGGCGCTTTCCCCGGATTTGGGATTTACTGCGCTACCAAGTTTGCCGTAAACGGGTTTACCGAGGCGCTGGCCGTGGAGGCAAAACCATTCGGTATCGACGTAACGGTGGTAATGCCGGGGTATTTTAGGACCAACTTCCTGGAGTCAGATTCCATTGTGGTGCCGCAAAACCAGATCGACTCCTACCAGTCGACGCGCGATTCACAAAGGATACACCAACAGGAGATCAACGGCAACCAGCCGGGCGACCCGGTAAAAGGCGTGGCTGCCATCATTGAAGCCTCCGAAGCACAAAACCCGCCGCTATACCTGTTCCTGGGCAGCGACTCGGTAGCGATGGGTGAAGCGAAAAGCGACACCATCAAACAGGAGATCGGGGCATGGAGGGAATTGAGTACTGGTACGGATTTTAATTAATACCTTACACTCAATTTTACCACTAACTTGTCCCGCTATAGCGGAGGTACATAGGACTTTGATGGCGGTTATTAAAGTTCAATATAGCAGCACAGAGCATGAAGCTTCGCTTCACTATGCGGGTCTATACCTACTTCTACCATCATACACCTATGTCCCTCCCGCTATAGCGGGACAAGTTATGTGATTAAAAATATTGCCGTTGGCAAACTCATTGCAACAAAAATCCCGGTTCAGCTTTTTGAACCAGGATTTTTTTATGGGTTAAACAAATCCGTTTTCTCCAACACAAACTGCTTTTCTTCCCCATTCTCACCCTGTACCACCATTGGTACTTTTATGTCAGCATCCGCATTTCGCAGCAAATCAACAATAGCGCACCATTGCTCCTGCTGCATATTTTTGGAAGGTATGCCGTTTATCGAAATGATGGCATCGCCGGGTTCTACCCCATTTCGTGCTGCCACGCTGTTTTCCCATACCATGCCTACGTGCAGGGCATCCCCGATATAAAGTGGCGATATGCCGAGGGTTTTAAAATATTTGTCCTCTTTTATATCCTTTGCGCCCAGGTAGAGTTTCTTTTTATGCCAGTCCAGTATAACGGTACCGTACTTTTCAAACAGCTCATTGCCTATAAGGTACGAATCTCCTGCGGCAACACTTACAAACTGGTTCTTCAGCAGGTGGCCGCCCAAGCCTATGGTATCAAGGATGGCTGCATATTCGTAGTCTATTTTGCTGTCAAACAACGTCATGGAACTTTTGCCCCTGCCCCGAACCATCTTTATATCCTTGCTTTTCCGGGTGTCAAAGAAAAGGCTGTCGCGTATTTTGAACCCGCCGTTATAGCCGGTATCCATGGTGGAGTGAAAACTGTACCTGCCGATGACCTGCTCTATCAGGGGGCTGCCGGAAAAATTTTCGGTAAACCCGATCTCGGTTACTTCACCCTCCGGCCTGATCCTTTTATCGGAAAATGTTATTGTCTTCGCTTTGTAGTCGATCTTCCAATGGCAGGTGCGCATGATGTTGGTACCAAATATCCCATCGAGCTTCATGCAGAACAGCTTCTCAAACTTTTTCATGTCAATCGCCGTCCCTACAACATCTTTAAATACTACCGGCCCCAGCTGCAAGTCCCCAATACCGTAAAACCTCATCACTTCCACCTGCCCGGAACCGTCGGCCATGTTGTTGCTGAAAATGGTGTTCATGCCCAGCTCATCCTTCAGGTCAGACGACACAATGGTAGCCGCGCCCGTATCGAACATAAAACTGTAGGTTTTGCCCTTAATGACCACCGGCACGATGATCTGCCCCAGGTGGTAGTCAAACGGCAGGGTATGCGTAAAGTCCTTTTGGACGGGACGGGCCGCGAAGAGGTATTTGTCCCGGTTTTTAAACGACTCCTTCCGGGCCTGCTTTTCGGCTTTGGTCTGCGAAATTCCGGTGGCGGGCAAAAACAATAAAATAGCGAGCAGGGTAAAAAATGTATTCATTGATTGGGGTTTATTTTGTGAATATAGCCAAAATAAATTTTAACAAAAATCAGGCCAGTCACCTCGATTTTGCTTTTGTTAATTTGTGCACCGAATTTTAAAAAACAAGCCCAAAGAGTAAGCAACTCTTCGGGCTTTTATCATTTTTTGGTTCAAATCGGGAAGTGAGGACTTTTTATCCTCCGCGGTATACCCCAAAATCATCCTGTAGATGCTCAAAAATACCACGCGCGGGGACTTAAAATCACCTGTTTATCCCCTAAAAACCCCTATTTTGTGCATTTATTTTCGCAATCTCCTCTGCTCCCTTGCCAGCAAAGTATTTTTCAGGAGCATAGCAATGGTCATCGGGCCCACCCCACCCGGCACAGGCGTGATGAACGATGCCTTTTTGCTAACATTCTCAAAATCAACATCGCCGGTTATGCGATAGCCTTTTTCATTGGTTTCGTCCGGAACGCGGGTAATGCCCACATCAACGATAACTACGTCATCCTTAACCATTTCGGCTTTCAGGTAGTTGGGAACACCCAATGCGGTGATGATGATATCGGCCTGGGTGGTGATCTGGTTGATATTCTTGGTATGGCTGTGGGTAAGGGTTACCGTACTGTTGCCCGGGAAGCCCTTGCGCCCCATAAGGATGCTCATGGGCCTGCCCACGATATGGCTGCGGCCAATAACCACAGTGTGTTTACCTGCGGTATCTACGTTATAGCGTTCCAAAAGCTCCAGTATACCGAAGGGCGTGGCCGGGATGAAGGTACTCATGTCCAGCGCCATCTTGCCAAAGTTCTCAGGGTGGAAGCCATCCACGTCCTTGCTTGGGTCTATGGCCATTAGCACTTTCTGGTCGTCGATCTGCTTGGGAAGCGGAAGCTGAACAATGAACCCGTCGATGTTGTCGTCCTGGTTGAGTTCCTCTATCTTCTTCAGCAATTCCAGCTCTGAAATGGTGCTCGGCAATTTGATGAGTGTCGATTCGAAGCCTACGCGCTCGCAGGCTTTCACCTTGCTGCCTACATAGGTAAGGCTGGCGCCGTCGTTACCCACAATTACCGCTGCAAGGTGTGGCACTTTTTCACCGCGCTCCTTCATTTTGCTGACAACTTCAGCAATTTCGTTCTTAATGTCGTCCGATGTCTTTTTTCCGTCGAGTATCTGCATTGTGTTGTTTATGTTTAGAATAGATGTTTCGTTATTTACCATTTATTTTTTTACCACATAGGCACATAGCATCAGCATAATGATTTATAGAAGCTCCGGTTAAGCCACACACAGTTTGAAGCTTCGCTTCAACTATGTGGTAATATGCCACCTTGTACTACCTGCCGCCACAACTATATAACCTATGTATCTATGTGGTTAAAAGAAGAATGTGGCTTATGATTAAATAAAAAAAGACGCGTCGCCGCGTCTTGTATCCTTAAGGCCTCATGCCTTTCATTCCTCCCATCATGCGCATGAGGTTTTTTCCGCCTCCGCCCTGCATCATCTTCATCATTTTGCTCATTTGGTCGAACTGCTTGAGCAACTGGTTTACCTGCTGCAGCGATGTTCCGGAACCTTTCGATATCCTGTTTTTCCTTTTGGCATCAAGGATTGCAGGCTTGCTGCGCTCCTGTGGCGTCATCGAATGGATGATTGCCTCGATGTGCTTAAAGGCATCATCTTCAATCTCCACATCCTTCAGCGCTTTGCCGGCACCCGGTATCATGCCTACAAGGTCTTTCATGTTACCCATTTTCTTTACCTGCTGTATCTGTGCAAGGAAATCGTCAAAGCCAAACTCGTTCTTGGCGATCTTCTTCTGAAGCTTGCGTGCCTCTTCCTCATCGTACTGCTCCTGCGCCCTTTCCACAAGCGACACCACGTCGCCCATGCCCAGGATACGGTCGGCCATACGGTTCGGATAGAATACGTCGATTGCTTCCATCTTCTCTCCGGTACCGATGAATTTTATCGGCTTGTTGACTACCGACTTGATCGAGATGGCCGCACCACCGCGGGTATCACCATCAAGCTTGGTAAGGATCACACCGTCAAAATCAAGCCTGTCATTGAAGGCCTTTGCGGTATTCACGGCATCCTGGCCTGTCATGGCATCTACAACGAAAAGCGTCTCCTGCGGCTGGATTGCTTTGTGCACATTGGCAATCTCGTTCATCATCTCCTCGTCCACAGCCAAACGGCCGGCCGTATCGACGATCACCACATTGAAACCATTTGCCTTAGCGTGCTTTATTGCGTTTTGGGCTATCTCCACAGGGTTGCGGTTGCCTTCCTCGCTGTAAACTTCCACGCCCACCTGGCCACCCACCACATGTAGCTGGTTGATTGCCGCCGGGCGGTATATGTCACACGCTACCAAAAGCGGCTTTTTGTTCTTTTTTGTTTTCAGGAAGTTGGCAAGCTTACCTGAGAAGGTAGTTTTACCTGAACCCTGGAGACCTGACATCAATATCACCGACGGGTTGCCCGAAAGGTTGATGCCCGCCGCGTCGCCGCCCATAAGCTCGGTAAGCTCATCTTTTACAAGCTTCACCATCAGCTGGCCCGGCTGGAGTGTGGTCAATACGTTCTCGCCCATGGCCTTGTCTTTTACCTTTGTGGTAAAATCCTTGGCTATCTTAAAGTTAACGTCGGCATCAAGAAGCGCACGGCGCACTTCCTTTAGCGTATCGGCAACGTTTACTTCGGTTATCTTTCCGTGGCCTTTAAGTATATGGAGGGCCTTATCGAGTTTTTCGCTTAAATTATCGAACATAAAATCCTGTGATTTTCTTTATAGAGGTGCAAATTTAAGGATTTGATTTTGAAGTTAAAGGCAATACCAAAAAAAAAGCCCCTTACCCGGGGCTTTAAACATAAACTTAAATGTAATCTGAAGAAACCGGAACTACTAAATCCGATTTATTATAAAACATTTTTATAAGGATTAACCCTACCCAAAAAACCTAACTTTAACACATTTTATTATTGTTGTGTTATAAATAATTAAAAGAGTGCTATAAACCAGCTTTTTATAAAAAAATGAAACCGGCTTTGGGAAAGAGCCGGTTTCGGAAACTTGAATATTTAAAAAAAACACAACTATTCTAAACATGTACTGCAATCGCCCTCCAACTCGAAGAGCATTTGCACTTCCTGGGAGGTAAGCACCTTTTTATACACCCTCAAATCGTCCATCATTCCGATGAAACCCTGTCCTATGTAATAGTCTTCCGCAATAGTGCCTATGGAACCTGTACTGATCACGGTTTCACGTAATAGCCCATCACGGTACAGCCTCAGGGTGTTATCGACATCCAGCGTAATAACCACGTGGTGCCAGTTTTGCGTATCCTGCCACAAGTCCTGATCCTGGTTCCAACTGCTGTCCCACACTTGAGATTCAGACATCCCGAACATAGGGGTATTCACATCATAGGCGGAAAGGTAAAAGCCTTCCCCGTCTGTATTTCCTTTTCTGAAAAGGTACTCCAGGTTGCCCGCATCTGTATTCTGCATCTTAAACCAAAGGCTTATACTGAACCGGTCGCCTTCCACAAGGGCATTCGCCGTAGCCGATGTTACGTGCAGGTACTGCTCCCCGTTGAACGAAACAGCACAGTTGGCATTGCCGTTCCTATCAGTTACACCTTCCAGCTCGTATGGAGCCGAAACACTATTGCCTTTCAGGTCGAAAACCATTCCGTTGACAAAAGTCATGTACAGCATAAGATCAGCTGTAAGGACGCCGGGGTTGTCGCAAGTATTGGTATCACAGGCAGCAAATGCAGCATTAATTGCGAGCTCCAATTGCTGGTTATTGTTGAGTGCAACAGTTTGGCCGTCAACGATGATGGTTACCGGATAATTTACCGAATAATATTCATTCGCATCTAACGCCTGCAATAAAGCATTGAGTTCGGCATCACTGTTAATCACATAGGCCTGCTCCACCTGAAAACTGCTGTTATAGCCGTACACAGTTACAGGGTAAGCCAACGAAATACATTCGTCGGTAACAGGATCCTGAGCAATGGAAATCAACAATTCAGTAAGCGCGGAACTGCTGTTTAGCGTACCGGAATTATCTTCTGTTACCGAATCGTCCTGACAGGAAAACAGCAGGAAAACAGGCAGAAGATAAAGCACTCCTGAAAAATATTTTGCAAACACCATAGTAAAGCTTTTGAGTTAAACAGTTTATTTATGAAAAACCCTACCTGTTCTAAAAAACTAAGATCATTACAACCATTTTCTAAGATAGTAATGTATATGCACAAATTTTGATTCAAATATTACGCAAAAGTTAACATTTCAATATTTAACACTCAAAAACTCAGTAAATTAGAAAAAATTATAGCCAATCAAAATTTAAAAATAACAGACGATTATTTTTTTTATTTAAAAATAACTTATAGATTTGCCCCGATAGTTTTAAACCCCCAAAATTATGAAAAGCAGTTTACTGAAATTGTACATCTTTGCATTCTTATTTGTTGGAGACTTTGTAATGTTTGCCGAGGAACCTGGAGCCGAATGTGAAGACGAAAATGGCAACCCAATCGAGGGATGCCTTGAAGACGGAAGTAGTGATCCAGTAGCCCCAATCAATACCAAATTGATATGGCTTGCGCTAATAGGTATTTCATTTGTTGTATACTACTTCAACAGAGGGCAGGAAGACAAGAAGTCCCTGCAATAATCTGAACATACATATAAAAAAGAACCTCTTTTTACAAGAGGTTCTTTTCGTTTCCTTTATATGAAAAAATTATTTAGCCAATGAAGATCTTCTCGATGTCTTCTTTGCATATCGGCTTCAGGAAATAGTCCTTAACGGTAGCATTGAATTCTTTAGCCTTATTGATGTCTACCTCATTATTAGACGAGCTTATCATATAAATCACCGGCTTCCGTGAAATACCATTACCCAGCTTTGCAAATTCTTCCAAAAACTGCCAGCCATCCATTATAGGCATATTTACATCCAGGAGGATAAGGTCGGGAAGATTTTTGATGTTATCTCCCTGACTTATATAATCTATCGCTTCCTGCCCATTGACAAAGAAAGTACTCTCAATATCAATTCCATTTTGCTTTAAAAGGCTTTTCAATAGAAAATGGTAGATTTTATCATCATCGATAACATAAAGGCTGTTAACTTTCTTCATCAAAATAAATTTTAAATGTTGTCCCTTTATTCATTTCACTGGACACCTCAATTTTGCCTCCCATTGCTTCCACCTGATTCTTGGTGATGAACAATCCTATTCCGCGGGAGTTTTGATGTTTATGGAATGTTTTATACATTCCAAACAATGAATTTTTATGTTTTTTAAGGTCAATTCCCAATCCATTATCAGTAACTGAAAGTATTTTAATCCCGTCAACAATCTCAAAATCGTAAGATATTAAAGGGCTCCGGTCCGGGCTTGAGTACTTAATTGCATTTGTTGTAAAGTTAAGCAATATACTTTCAAGATAAGCAGGATTATAATTTACAGTTACATCCAAAGGTATGTTAATTTCTATATTTATGCCATACTTTGTAATTTCATTATGCAGTATGGTTAAAATATGCTTAAGGTAATGTCTCAAATTAAGGTCTTCCCTTACGATTTTAATTTCATTCTGTATTTCGACCAACTGCTTGAGATGGCCTATTGTGATCGACAAACCATCAGATATTCCCTCAAGATGCTGTAACAGCACTTCTTTTTCCTCATCCGCGGCATTTTTAAAAATATCCAGCAGCATTTTGAGGTTTCCGGCATGTGAGCGAAGGTTATGCGATACAATATGCGCAAAATTACTTAGCCTGTTATTTTGATCCCCGATTATGTCAATGGTATTCCCAAGCTCAACCTCCTTCTCTTTAAGCTGGGTAATATCTTTCAGCGTTCCTATTGCCCTCAAAGGCCTGGACTTCTTATCAAAAATAGCACGTCCTCTGCTCAGCACCCAGCGGTACTTGCCCTGATCGGTCATGATCCTGTATATGTGCTCAAACGACCCCGATTTGTTGTCAAGATAGGCATCCCTCATGTTTTTGTAGCTTTTCAGGTCATCAGGGTGTATTCTGGAAAGCCAGAAAGTATTGGGATGATAGGCTTCTTTCTCCTCAGCGCCCATAATCTTCATGAGTTGCGGAGAGTAATAAACCATGTTTGTAACCATATCCCAATCCCAGAGCCCTTCCGAAGCGGCCTTCAGGGCATATTCGTAACGCTGCTCGGAATGAGCGATTTTGCTTTCCTGGTCTTTTTGTGTGGTAATGTCTGTCACTCTTCCGTAAAAGCTTACAGTACCTTCAGGATCAGTTTCGGGCTTGGCAGAAACCCGTATCCACCTCAGGCCTTTTTGTGGAAGCTGAACCCGGAATTCATGATCCCAAAGGGTTAGTTTACGTCGGGCTGTTTTAGCCGATTTTATAAAACTCTTAATATCTTCCTTTACAATCCGGTCAGTAAAAAAGAAATTGGTATTGTGCTTGAATTCATCAACCGTCATTTCATATATTTCATTAACGGTTTCACTAGCATACACGATACTATAGTTGTCCCCACCCATCCATACCATCTTGAAAATGAGATCCGGAACCAGGTTCAACAGCTTTTTATAAAATGCATCCAGACTCTCACCATCACGAACATCCGGTATATCGAAAAATTTCATGCTCAATTCTTTATCACAAAAATACATTTAGTTTTTTATTAATCCCGAATATTCGAAAAAATCTCAATAAAGATACACTCCTATTTCCTTGGATGATAAGACGTTAAAACTGAACTCAAAAACTTCCTGTCAAGATGCATATAAATTTCAGTAGTAGTGATGGATTCATGTCCAAGCATAAGCTGTATCGACCTGAGGTCAGCTCCGTTCTCTAACAGGTGCGTCGCAAAAGAATGCCGGAAGGTATGCGGGCTTATAGTTTTGTTGAGGCTTATCTTTTCTGCGAGCCTCTTAATAATCGTAAATACCATGGCTCTTGTAAGCCCCTTACCGCGCCTGTTAAGGAAAAGGGTATCCTCATGCCCTTTTTGGGGAGCAACATTTATGCGGGAATAATTTTTGTAAAGCACAATATGCTTTTTCGTCGACTCCCCTATCGGGACAAAACGCTGCTTGTTGCCCTTGCCGGTAATTTTTATAAAACCCTCCTCAAAAAAAAGATCCGATATCTTTAAGCCTACCAGTTCCGACACCCTTAAACCGCAACTGTACAACGTTTCCAGCATGGCTTTGTCGCGCTCTCCCCTGCCGTCTGCTGTAAACTCAATCGCTTCAATCAGGCTGTCGATTTCCTTAACAGAAAGCGTATCGGGCAGCTTTCTTCCGATTTTGGGTACCTCAATAAGTTCCATCGGGGTATTTTTCCGGTAATCTTCAAAAACAAGATAGTTAAAAAAACCCTTAAGCCCTGAAATTAGCCGTGACCGGGAGCGCGGGTTTAAGCTTCCTGAAACATGATAAATAAATTGCTGGATCAGCTCTTCATCTACATCAATGGGGGAAACCGATATTGAATTTTCCTCAATAAATGCGGCTAACCGCTGAATATCGAAGGCATAGCTGACGATGGTATTTGCAGACAGCCCACGTTCAATCCGAAGATAGGATTTGTATTCATTTATGGATTTTGTCCAGTTCATCAGCGGTTAAAGTTGTGTGAATTAAGAATTATTTGAGAGTGCCACAATTTTAATGATAATACTTTTGAACTACAAAACTAATTCTTATAAATGATGAAACTATTTAAAGTATTTACAGCAGGAGCTGCATTGTTCGGTGCTGTAGCAGTATCAAGCGCGCAGGAAGATGCGAGCAACATGGATTCGATGTCACCAAGCTTTGGTGTAAAAGGAGGGGTTAACTTTGCTACTGTAACAGGTAACGATGTAGATTCGCCCGACTCCAGGACCAGCTTTCATGTTGGTGTAGTTGCAGAATTCCCGCTTGCAGACATTTTTTCCATCCAGGCAGAAGCGCTTTATTCAGGACAGGGATTCCAATTTGATTTTGACGGCCCTGACGGCGACAAAGCAGAGTTCCAGCTGGATTACATCAATGTACCTGTGCTTGCAAAAGTGTATGTGGTAAAAGGGCTTAGCATTGAAGCAGGGCCACAGTTCAGCTTCCTTGTAAACGAAGAAGTTGACCTAAACCCTAACTCTGATGATGGTGACTTCGATCTTGACGAAGCAGAAACTTTCGAATTTGGCATTGCTGCCGGCCTTACATTCCAAACTGAGATGGGGCTGTTTGCTACAGGCAGGTATAATGTTGGCCTGACTGAGATCTACCAGGATGTAGACGCTAAAAACTCAGTATTCCAACTGGGCATCGGCTATAAATTTTAATGATCCGATTTCGGGTTAAAAAAGAGCCTTCCGGGATTCCGGAAGGCTCTTTTGCTATTTTATCATTTAAAATTCCTCAAAAAATCCTCTTTATAGGTTGGTGAAATTTCTACCTCAGCCCCATCTTCCAGGGTTATGTAGCCGCCTTTGTTATACTTTTTAATAAAATCGAGGTTCACGATGTGCGACTTGTGTACCCGCAGGAACGGCAGGGGCAGCATGTCTCCAAAATGCTTGAGGAAGCGGCAGGCCATTTTCTTGGTGCCATTGGTCAGGTACAGGTCGGTAAAGTTTCCGTTACCCTTCAGGCGTACTATTTCCTCCATTTTTACCACCTCAAAACCATCCATCGTAGGCAATATGACCTGTTGCTTTTCGGGTTTTGGCTCCCGGAAGTTCTCCACGATCACCTTATTGCGGTTAAAGATTTCCTTGTTCATCACCTCTTGCTGCACTTTGTTTACGGCTACAATAAGTTCCTCTATGCTTATGGGTTTGAGCAGGTAGTAGGCAGCACTGCGGTTAAGCGCCTTTAGCGAATATTCCGAGAAAGCAGTTACAAATATGGTTTCGAAAACCAGGTCGCCGCACGCTTCCAGCACATCAAACGCATTGCCGAAAGGCATCTCCACATCCAGGAAAACCAACTGTGGCTGTAATTCATGGAGCAATGCGATTGCCTCGCGGCTATTTTGCGCTTCACCCACTATCTCTACCTGTGGGCAGTATTTGGTAAGATATGTACGAAGCGCTTCTCTTGCACCAACTTCATCTTCAACAATTACGCTTTTTATTTTAGAAATCATGGTTTGTGTATTATCGGGAACGTAACCCTCACGATTGTTCCTGTTTCAGGCTCCGTTTTCTCGGTTACCGTAAAGTCAATATTCTTTTTGTACAATTCATTTATAAGGGTCATTCGCTCGCGTGTATTGGTTAGCCCACGCGACTCATGCGCCTTTTGGTTATGTGTTTTCAGTTGCTGGCTTTTTGTGGGGCCTATACCGTCATCATCTATGGTTACGAGCATGTTTTTCCCGTCAGGCTTAAAGCTCAGCTTCAGGATGCCTTTGCCTTCCTTGTAACGCAGCCCGTGCCAGATGGCATTTTCCAAATGCGGCTGCAGCATCATGTTGGGTACCCAAAGTGTTTCACGATCCAGTTCATCATCCACTAATATTTCAAAATCGAACTTATCCTTAAACCGCAGGTGTTCCAGCTCAAGGTACTGCGTCAGGTTCTCGATCTCATTGCCCAAAGTTACAAAATCCTTGTTGGAATTCTCCATCGTGTTGCGCATCAGGCCCGAGTAGGATGTCAGGTACTTGTTCGCCTGGAGCTCATTGTTCTGGGCTATGAACTGGTTCACGCTGTTAAGGCTGTTGAACAGGAAGTGCGGGTTCATTTCCCTTCGAAGCGACTGCAGGGCTATTTCCTTATTCTTATTCTTGATGGCATACAACGCCTTCACGATGGATACCATCATCAGGATAAGCACGGCAAGGAACCCCAACAGAAGATAATTGAAGGTGTTCTTTTTGTCGATGAGCTCATCTTTGAGGGTTTTTTCGCTTTCCAGGCGCCGAATACGCTCTTCCGTCACCCGAAAGGTCTTGGCATCAGTAAGGCTGTTGTCGGAAAGGATTATACGGTCAAGGTTTTTAAGAAATTCCTCATACACGGCCAGGCCGGCCTTGTCGTCTCCAATGTTTTTATAATATTCGGCCAGTTGCAACAGGCTTTCTTTGGCTTCAAAGGTTTTGCCCGCAGCAGCAGCCAGTTTATAGGATTCCTCAAGCGACTTTACCACATTTTCCCAATCCTCCATCAGGAAATAAATGGTGGCAAGATACCGAAGCTGAATGATCTCAGCGTCCAGGTCTTTAAGTTTACGGGCCAGGTCCAGCAGGTTGTTCATAGCACTTACACCTTCGGCATACTCCTTCCGCGCCACATGAAGCTTTGCTATTTCGGTATATATCTTTATCGCTTTAAGCGGCGGATCAACAGCATACGGCAAAGCCAGGCTATAATTTTCAAGAGCTGCAACCGTGTCCTCCTGCTTTAGTTTGATCAGTGCTTCCTGTATATAGGTATCGGCTACTTCACCCTTTTTACCCATTTTTTTTAAAAGGGCAATATTTTCCTCAAGGTATTTGCTTTCGGCTTCGGCATTATCCTCATTTTGCAGTCGGGCATAGTCGTTTGCATTGATTATTTTTATCGCTTTTTCCGAAGCTTCATCAGATGCAGCCTTGTAGTTACGGGCCGCAGCCTTCAGCTTTCGTTGCGCCTCCTGTGCTTTTGCGATATTTCGCAGTAATCGTGGCCGGTTTTTGAGGGCTTTGGCGTTAGTATAGATTTCGATCGCTTTATAAAGGTTTTCTTCTGCTTTGCCAAAATCGCCCTTATCCATCTGCTCTTTTGCGAGCTGCTCATAATTCCCGGCTATTTTGTAGTCATCATTTTCAATAAGTGATTTTTCCAGATCGGTAGCGGCTTTTTTTATCTCCGCAGGGGCATCCTCCTTGTCCTGTTCATGCGGCTGTGCGATAAGAACCAAAGGGCTCAAAAACATAAGATAAAGCAGTATGAGGGCATTAAGGCGACGCATAGTATTCATATTGAAGTGTAAAGTAAATCAATTTTACATGGTTTTCCTATCACTTTTACCAAGTGGAAAGCCCGTTTCACCCGTTCTGCAAAAAAGCATTGCATAATCGCCATACATTTGTACTATCAAAATTGATCTACTAATCTATAATTTTAAACATTATGAAAAAGCTTATCGTACTTAGCGCTGTATTCGCTTCACTAACACTTGCAAGCTGCGGCGACAAAAAAACTGAAACTGAAACTACAACTGTAGATTCTACAACTGTTGCAACTCCTGCTGAAGCTCCTGCTGCTTCTGAAGATTCAACAACTGTTGTTACTGAAACTACAACTGAAGTTGAGACTGACACAGTTAAGCACTAATTTGCTGAGACAATATAAAAGGCCGCCTGAAAGCAATTTCAGGCGGTTTTTTATTGCATTAATTTTGAAGGCGGTTCTTGTTTAAGAACAGAAATGGATTTAGGCATAAGGTATCCCGGCACCTGTACCGAAAGCCATTGCCTTAATTCATCCTCATTAAACTCATTCCCTTTAGACAGCACCAGTTCAATGTGAATGCGGATTGCATCATCAACCGCAACACCACTTGCCTTTGCCCATTGTATCAAGGGATGCCTGAACAGGATGTCCTCAAGTTCTGCCGGATATACATTTTCCCCGCCTATAACCATCATGTCATCGGTCCTTCCGTTATAGAAGTAATATCCTTCTGCATTTCGGGTAATAATGTCACCTGTCGCAATATAACCTCCATTCCTGCTATCCGATGACCATTCACACTGTACAAGCAGCTGGCCATTATGATCTGTTTTTGCGGAAACTCCTTTTATCATTTTGCCAATAGTACCGGGATGGGTGGTAAGATCATCATCAGTAGCAATGGTGCACACGCCAGTTTCAGAAGTACCATACAGATTATAGATTTTAGCGGTAGAAATTTTCCGTAGTTTTTCAATAGTACCGGTGGGGAGCATATCGCCACCCGAGACTACTGTTTTGAGTGTACTTATTCCTGGTTTACGATTAGACAAAACTTTTTGCAGCATGCGTGGCACAATGATCCAGCAATCCTGTTTTTCATTAGTAATGATATCCTGTGCTTTTTCTGCATCAAATTTTTGGGACAGCCGTATTGATTTGCCAAGAAACACAGACAACACAAGTGCTGCCAGTCCATAACCGTGAAAAACAGGGACGGACAGGAATACCGACTCCACACTTTCCAAACGGAGTTTATCTATGATTTCGGTAAGTGGATTGACGAAGCTGATGGCCGATACTTTTCTCCTTTCTGACTTAGGCATTCCGGTCGAGCCGCCGGATAGTATCGTAACCGTTGCTTTTTTTCGCTTTGTGATGGATTTTAACGGACCGGGAAAGGTGTCAATCTGCTGTTTGTGATCGAAAAACGGGACATCCATTCCCAACAGCTCTCCTGCTACAGCACTGTCGCCGATTACCAGATCGATTTTTTTAGCAGCAAATAATTTACTGAAATAGACAGCTTTCTGGCTGGGGTTAAGCAGGAACAAATCCCCGCCCAGTCCCGACACCGCAAAGAGTGATCTTACCATTGCCGCTGAATTCGTTCCTACAATGGCCACCCTGCTCCCGGAACTGATGCCGTATTTTTGGTTTAGAAAGTGCGCAAGTTGCAACGATTGATCATACAGGTCACCATACGATAGCACTACATCATCATCTTTAATGATTGCTTTGGAATACTTCACGGCATCCAATAGCGCCAACAATGTAAAGCCATGCTTACGCACGGAGGCCGCCATAAGCAGTATCCGCCTAAACCCCAATATTTTTAGGTTATTAATCATTCTGCCTCCGGATGCGGTACAATGAATATCTTTCCCATAACCCCCTCCCAAAGAAACCCCCAGCCTGTACGAATATCGCCCACCACGGTTTGCTGCTATTGCTACCTGAACATACCAGTCGCGCGATACGTACCGCTGCCTGTTGCGGCTGCATGGCCGGATAGTTTTTATAATTTTCGTTTGGCGCTATCATGCGGGTGCGTACTAATGGCAGGTAAATGGTTTTAACCTGTATTCGCATCGATTTCCATTCGGCGCTGTTGCTGCGGAACCATTGGTCGAAAGCAGTTTTCGATGCTTGGTAGGCAGCCCAGCCAGAAGCTGGTGGCAGCAGCACGTTAATTGCCGACACATTGATAACCTGGCCTTTATTCGCTTTAAGCTTTGGGGTCATGGCCAAAAGCAGCCTGACCGGAGCAAGATAGTTTAACGAATTGGTGCGGGTAAAGTCGTGGTATCTGTCCAGTGAATTTTGAAGTGAGCGATTGATGGATTTACCCGCATTGGAAATGAAAATGTCAATGCAGTCAAGTATTCCCAGTTCTTCAATTACCCTTCCCACTTCGTTTTCCCTGTAGAGGTCGGCAGGAATAAGTGTGCATTTCGAGCCATTGCTCCGCACGGTTTCTGAAAGAGTGAGCAGCTTTTCTTCTGTCCTGGCAATCAATACCAAGTGTACTTCATATCCTGAAAAGAGAAGTGCCAGTTCCTCCCCTATGCCATAGCTCGCCCCCGTGATGACAATGGTTTTCCCAAAAATAGCTTTGCGCAGCCGCTCGTGGCTGATGGTGGATTTTGGAAATAAAAAGCGTTCAACTATTGTTTTCAAAAGAGGTATGCTAAAAGATAAATATAGTGTTTTGAATAGAAATAGTAAAACGCTAAACAGGCAAAAGGTATTTTATTTAAATTGCCTTAAAATTGGCATAATGAACCCCATCCTTGATTATTACAACGCGTTAGCCGGCAACTATGATACCAACCGCTTCGGGAACTCATACGGGCAGTTCATCGACCGGCAGGAACGACAGGTTTTGGACAGGCTGGTAAAAAGGGACAAACTATCCAAAGGAAAATTTGAAGCAAACCGCTTCCTGGCAGAGCCGACAATCTTTGGTGTACGAAACTGAGGATTCACGAAATGCGGTTGTTGTGAGCGTCAAATATGGAAAAGGCGAATTACTTAATCGATCGGAGTATATAAAACTGTAAGGCAAAAACGACGTGAATCAAGAAGTTTTTACTGTAGTAATAAGTTAGCACTCCACCAACAACCCGTTCGTAACATGGTCTATCAGCTTGAGGTTGGCTACCTTGAATTCCAGTATGGCATATTCCTGGAACGTATCTTCCATCGGTTCAATTCCAGATACGCTGAAGTCTTTAATCACCTTATCAGCGAAGAACTTAAACTTCGTTTCATTGTTGAGTATAGTCACATCGTCACCATCTTCAGCCCTCAAGGTTCCTTTTAGCAACGCCAGGCATTCCTTATAGAACTGGTGCGAGGTTTCATCCAGGCTATTGAATAGCGATTCGGCCTGTTCGCGTGTTAGCCCACCGTCAAACGACATCACCTGATGGCCGTGCAGCGATAGCTTGCGGTAGGTATCCACCAACAGAAACAGGCAGAACTCCTTGTTGTCGGCAACGCTTTCTATGCCGCCTTCGTACAGGCTGTACAGGCTGCAGGTTACATAATTGTCATAACCATTATTCAATATTATGTCCCCAAATCTTGCGGATGGTATCATGCTTAATCGTTTATTTCATAATTATTATCCCAAAAATCACTCCAACGGAACACCAGGAAATTCTTTTTCCTTGCCTCCCCGATTACTTCGTCAAAAGTATACCCCGGAGCAAAGCCGTAGTGTGACTGCACCGAGTAGCCGTCCTCGCCATCATCCAATACTTTGAATAGCATGGGTAATGCAAACGCATCCGATTTAGCCACGTGGTCTACCCAAATGGTTTTCAATGCTGCAAATCCAACGTCGCAATCCTCATCGCTGATGGGGTCTTCGTCCGGGAATTTCATTGCCGCTTTTTTCAGAGATATGTCGTAAATGTAAAAAGGGCTGTCATAAACTACTTTAGATATGTCAAGGTCCAGCTTGCCGAACGTCGCTTCAAACTCCTGCAGGGTAAACACGATGGCACCCGGCCTGTCGGAACTGAATTCATTGGTTCTGTTGGCACAAAACACGTCGGCAAAAGCATCGTTGTTGTAGCCAAGTACCATGCCGTTGGTGGCATAAGTAACAGCTTTGAGGAATACGTCCTGCAGGGCTTCCCATTTTTCAAAATGTTCACTTACCTCAATGGTCAGTTTTTTGTCAAATTCATCAACTTTAAAAAGGGGCTGTGAGGCTTCCTTTCCGATCAGGTGCGTTACTTCTTCCAACTCGGCATTACTCCCGAAGTAAAGCGATCCTTTATAATGTACAGTAGCCGGCATATGTTAGGTATATTAGTTGGTGTAAATATAAAGGTTTTTTAAAAATGTAAGATGAAACTTTCAAATGCGTATTATTAATTCCTGATTACATATTTATCATCCCAAAAATCACTCCACCGCAACACCATGAAGTTGCATTTTATCGCTTCTTCAACCGCCTTTTCAAAGCTATAGCCGGGCGCAAAGCCATAAGTACCTTTTACCGCGTGAACTCCGGGTTTGCTTCCTTCATACAGTTTGAAAACGATAGAAAAAACAGGAGAGCCGGAATGTGCGACGTAATCCTTCCAGATTTTTTTCAGGATTGTGAAACCAGTATCGCAATCCTCTTCACTGATTGGGATCTCATCTTCAAATGCGGGCCCTATATCTTCCAGTGATTGCTCATAAATATAGAAAGGGCTATCATAAACCAGCTCCGGGATTTTCATGTGAAGCTTTCCAAAAGTTTCTTCAAATTCCCGAAGTGTAAACATGATGATACTGCACCTCTCAGGATTAAATTCATTACACCTGTTGGCACAAAAAACATCAGCGAATGTACCGTTGTCATAAGCCAGTACCATACCACTCGCCGCATAAGTGGCGGCATTTGAGAAAATGGCCTGCAGGGCATCCCTTTTATCAAAAGTCCCGCTCAGCTCAATGCTCAGCTTTTTACCCGATTCATCAACATTTAATAGGGCGTGCGAGGTTTCCTTTTCTATCAGGTGTATTACTTCCTGCAATTCTGCAAGGCTTACAAAGTAAAATGAACCTTTATAGTATATAGTAGCCGGCATGGGTTAGGTTTTATTGAGGAAAATTTATGTATTATGTTTTTACGATTTGGGTATCATGCAATTATAAATAGTCTTCGATATCTTTTCTTACATTTTTCAAATGTTTTTTATAAATTTTGACAAGTTCATCGTAGTTACTTTGCAATTGACGAGTTCTATCTTTAATTTGACGAATCTTCCTATCAACTTCTTCCTGAGTATCAATTATATTTGGCATTAAATCAATCAATTCTCTATTTATATCTGAGGTTCTCTCATTAATTTCCATCGAGCGTTGTTCGTCAAAATCATAGAATATATTGATATGGTGGTGTTCGAAATGGGGAAATGTTTTTAATTTATTTGAATAAAAATCAATCTCTTTTTGAAGATTAATGTTTAGTTCCTCATGTTTTAATTCACCTTTTTCATACATTTCAAATTGATGTTTCAAAAGGTTAAAATAATTTATTGTTTCCAAATAAAATTCTGAGGCTTTTTTCGCAGCCGCTAATTTTTCCTTCCAAAAGAATGTCTTAAGCTCTTTATTATACTTAGACTTCTCTACGAAGAATTGAAATAAATTATTTATAAACCATCCTAACGATCCAGAAACAATTGCTATAGAAGCAGTACCGATTTCAGGATATTCTTTTAAAAATTCAAAAAAAAGCATGAGAATATTGTATATTCAAATAAACAAAATAAAATAGTATTTTCAATGTAAATAATGAATATTATTATCATATAAATACAACAAAAAACCCTAACTGTTTAGTTTCCAGTTAGGGTTGTTTTTCGTAGCGAAGACGGGAGTTGAACCCGTGACCTCAGGGTTATGAATCCTGCGCTCTAACCGACTGAGCTACCTCGCCATTTTTATCGGTTGTGCATCCTTCAATGCGGGTGCAAATATAAAACTTTATTTAATCGTTCCAAATATATTTTTCAGAAAAAAAATTATTTCCCAAAAGGCTTTTTTATGAATGTTAAATATTATATATTTCCCGAAATTTAACTAACAAATGGACGAAAAAATAAAATATGAGTTGGAGTTTCCCATCATGTCTTCACCCCAGCTTCTCTATCAATATATCTCTACGCCTTCAGGCCTCCAGGAATGGTTTGCTGACAATGTAAATTCACGTGGTGAGTTTTTTACTTTCGTGTGGAATGACACCGAGGAAAAAGCAAGGCTCTCTTCCAAAAAATCGGGCGAAAAAGTAAAATTCCGCTGGGTAGACGATGAAAATAACGATGGAGATTATTATTTTGAGATGCGTATCCTTGTAGACGAAATTACAAAAGACGTATCGCTTATGGTGGTAGACTTTGCGGAAGAAGGCGATGTGGCCGAGTCCAAACAGCTTTGGGAAAACCAGGTATCCGACCTTAAGCATGTTTTAGGCTCTGTTTAGGAAATGGTTTTTATATAAAGTATATTTGCCCTGAATTTTTCAGGGCTTTTTTTATGATCAATTATAACGGCGACCTCGTTTCCGATTCCAATATATCCGTCCACGAAAACAGGGGCTTCCTGTTTGGCGATTCTGTTTTCGAAACCCTGCGCGTTCTCGGCGGCAAGGTACTTTTTTCAGAAGACCATTATTTCAGGCTCATGGCTTCCCTACGCATCGTCCGTATGGAAATACCCATGCATTTTACCATGGAGTATATGGAAGAGCAGGTGCTAAGCCTTGTAGCTGCACTCGACAATGCACCGGCATACCGCGTCCGCATTTCTTTTTTCAGGAAAAATGGCGGATTCTACCTCCCAACAGATAATAATGTTGGTTTTATAATTACAGCTGCACCTTTGAACGAGGCGCTATATTCCTTTAAAGAAGAGAATTATGAAGTAGACCTGTTCCGTGATTACTTTGTATCGAAACAGCTGCTATCAACACTGAAAACTACTAATAAGATGGTGCAGATAACCGGCAGCATCTACGCTCATGAGAACGACCTGCAAAACTGCCTGTTGCTCAATGATGAGAAAAATGTAGTAGAAGCCCTCCAGGGCAACGTGTTCATGCTTATGGGAAATAAATTAATCACACCTCCGGTAAGCGATGGATGCTTAAACGGCATCATGCGGAAGCAGGTTTTGGAACTGGCTAAAAAACTGGAAGGAATTGAAGTGACAGAAACGTCCGTTTCGCCATTTGACCTGCAAAAGGCTGACGAGATTTTTATAACCAATGTGATTCAGGGAATAAGGCCGGTAACCAAATACCGCAAAAAGGAATATGGCAGTGCCATGGCATCGGAATTAGTGAAAAGACTTAACGCAAAAGTACGATTGGGTAGTTAATTCAGTGCCGGATTTTCAGGCGCATTGGACCATATTAAGTATTCGCCTCCCAACTCCATTATTTTTTCTTTCCAAAAGGAAGTGCTCGACTTGCCTATGATCTTGTTTTGATAACTGTTTTCGGTTACGATCCAGGAGTTATCTTCAAGCTCGTCTTCCAACTGCTGGGCATCCCATCCGGTGTAGCCCAGGAAGAAGCGTATATTGTTCTTCCTGATAAGCCCTTCGTTAATCAGCTCCTTAGTCAATTCAAAGTCCCCTCCCCAGTAAATTCCGTTCGAAATTTCGATGCTTCCTGGGATAAGTTCGGGCACGTTATGGATAAAGTAGAGATTGTCCTGCTCTACAGGGCCGCCATTGTAGATCTTAAAGCTTCCTTTAATTTCCGGAATAAGGTCATGAATGGTATATCCGAGAGGTTTGTTCAGGATGAAGCCCACGGAGCCTTCCGGGTTATGGTCAGCTATCAAAAGCACTGACCTGTTGAAAGATAGATCTCCGATTGTTGAAGGCTCTGCTATCAGCAGGCATCCTTTTTTTGGTTTTTGTGAAATCATCTTTTGGCAATTTGAAATAAATTTAACTAAAAAATCCAAACAGGCAAAGAAATTCACATATTTTTAATTAAGAAATACCTTCGAATTTGGTGCAATTCGATTTTTATGCAAATGTGTTAATGTATAAAAATACACTCATATTTTTCCTGGCACTTTATAATTACCGCAGCAATATTATGTAAAGATGCCGGAGTCACCATTTTTTAATAAAAAAAGGGGCTGTCTCAAAAGTGAGGCAGCTCTAATTTTTTAAACAAATAAGGGAGCCCGAGGGCTCCCTATATTCTGCAAGTTTGTTAACTTGCGGTGTGTATAATAAATCAAAAG
>NZ_JAPCHV010000021.1 GCF_026107645.2 Flavobacterium sp. MFBS3-15
CAACAGCTCGTTTAAAGGCTTCACTGTACCTAATACTCGGGGATAAACCTGTCCCCTTAGAATCCTGCTTTTTCATAATATTGACATTTATTAGTCAACTTTTTTCAGGACGAGACAATGTTAAAAAAATCCCCGTTTTACGCAATGCAAAACGGGGATGATAATTTTATAAGTAAAAATTACTCTTTAATGAACTTCGCCGTATGCTGCTTTCCTGATTTATCATTCAGGATGATGATGTATGTGCCTTTAGCCAGTTGTTGTACCGGCACTGTTGCGTCATTTACATCAGCTGTTTTTACCAGCCTGCCTGTCAGATCGTAGATGTTTGCTTTTACAATGTCAAGGCTGGCACCGTTGATGCTCAGCAGGTCTTTCGCAGGGTTAGGGTAAAGTGAAATCGTCGGGCTGTTTTTTTCGGTAAGGCCCAGTCCTATTCCTTCTACGATGTGAATTGTCTGGTTCACACCCGGATTTTCAATAGTGTCTACGATTCCCGAAGGCCATTTAATGACAACATGATCTATCGCTTCGTTTGACCCAAGTCCAAAATGGGCATTGAGCGTGCTCATGTACTGGAATCCGTCACCACTTCTTATTTCACGAATTTGTTTCTCTGTAGCGCTGGTAAATACTTCCACTCGGGCACCAATGCCATTTCGGTTACTTTCTGTTCCGCGAAGGGTTACTTTGAGCCAATTGTTGCCGTTATCGTGCCCAAAATAGATTTTATTATCATTTTGAACATCAAGAAACCCGTCATTATTCAGGTCGCCCACAGGGCCGGGAGGGAAAGGTACTATAACCGGGCTGAAAGAGAAATTGCCATTATTGTACATTATTATGTTGCCTATCCCTGAAACAGCACTTCCTCCGCCAATGATGTCTACAAAACCATCGTTGTCAAAATCATGAGCCAGGTATTCACGGCTTGTCGTAGTGAGCGTATCATAACCCGACCCTAGGGTTACATTGGTAAATGTGCCATTCCCATTGTTCTTCATTAATTTACTAGATGAGGTCACTATTATGTTGCCGACGTTGAGGGAAGTGTGTCCTCCTACAAGTACGTCCATGTTTCCATCATTGTCATAGTCGGCCCATGCGCTAGCCCAGGATTGATGATAATCTGCAAAGCCAAGTTCATCGGCTACGTTAGTAAAAGTGCCGTCGCCATTATTCCTGTGTAGTTCGTCTATTGCAGCATCATTATTTGCCCCCTGGCATTTGGCTATGAACAGGTCAATGTCGCCATCACTGTCGTAATCTGTCCATATCGATCCGTAATCACCTCCTGTAGGATAGGATCCCAAATCGGGAGCACCGTTAACACCACTCTGTTTCCAAATGCCACCACCGTTTCCATCATTCATCAAAAAAATGTTAGCGCCTGTGTCATGGCATACAAACGCATCCAGATTACCATCATTGTCAATGTCTACAAAGTTAGTTCGTTGGGAGAAAACATACTGTTGGGTCTTTATTAATGTATCAAAAGAAGTTAAGGTAGAGTTCGTAAGTAATACCATTGCTCCTCCCTGGCTTCCGTATAATAAGTCATTTAAACCGTCATTATTATAGTCTCCTACTGCAATACTCCAGGATGGATTATAGTTCGACATGCTATTTTCTGTACTCGTTAGTGTTCCCATATCGAAGCCACTACCATCATATCTTTGATACATTATTTCTACCAAATTGCCCGCATAATTTGGAAAGATAATATCATCAAGGTAATCACCGTTCATGTCTGCAACATAGCGCCTGTACCCTTCAATGTTGCTATTTAAAAGATATGGGGTGAATAAGGGTGGAGTATATTCATTTTCCCCTAACGTAAAGGAAAAGTCATCACTGTCCCAGTTGTCGTCAAAAGCGATGAAATAGGTTATTCCGGGTTCAGCGGTAAATTGTGCAAAGGATGTATAGTAGCCGGGACTGCTGTCGTCATTACCGCCGACACATACAAGGCTTGAGCAGCTTCCTTTGTAAATGTGTACCCGTGTATCGCTGTCAGATCCGGCAGTACTTACATGAGCCGTAAGGAGTTCTGTTGGGGTGTAAGCATACCACGCGCCTCTAAATGGTGAATTGTTGCTTCCGCTGGCGCATACAGGCTGTGGTACTTGGCTCCCGTTCATGAATGTTACATTATGTATCCCCGGGGTTACTGCAAGTGCATTGGTGCAATTTTGCTGTGCATGCAGCCATAATGAAAATAGGGTTAATGTGAGGGTAAAAATTTGCTTCATGTGTTAATTGAGTTGGTGGTTATTTGTTTAACAACAAATCCTGTTCCATATTGCTATGAAACAGGATTATATTTAAATAAAATTTTTCCTATTCTTTAATAAACTTTGCCGTATGTTGCTTTCCTGATTTATCATTCAGGATGATGATGTATGTGCCTTTAGCCAGTTGTTGTACCGGCACTGTTGCGTCATTTACATCAGCCGTTTTTACCAGCCTGCCTGTCAGGTCGTAGATGTTTGCTTTTACAATGTCAAGATTGTCGCCGCTAATGTTCAGGACATCTTTGGCTGGGTTGGGATACAGGCTGAAAAGCTCCCTGCCCGCTTCGCCCACGCTAAGCGGAAATGCCCCTTCTGCCACTAACAGCGACTGGTTTATAACGGCATTTTCTATCACGTCCACAGTCCCTGAAGGCCATCTAACGACAACTTTTTCAATCGTTTCATGGGTTCCGAGTCCAAAATGGGCATTCAACGACCCCATGTATTCAAAGCCGTCGCCACTGCGTATTTCCCGAATCATCTTATGATCAGGCGATGTATATACTTCTACACGGGCACCGATGCCGTTGCTGTTGCTTTGCACGCCCTTAAGGTGTATTTTCAGCCAGTTGTTGCCATTATCATACCCCAAGTGCAATGTAGTTCCGTTTTGTATATCCAAAAAACCATCGTTATTAAGGTCGCCTACAGGGCCGGTTCCGGGCGCTACATTTACAATGTTGAAGGTCATGTCGCCGTTATTGTATAAAATATAATGCCCTCCGCCAAGTATATCTAAAAAGCCATCATTGTTGAAGTCATGGGTTACATAGTCCCTGCTGGTCCCTGTAAAAGTATCCAGCCCCGAGCCGGTGGTAATATTAGTAAAAGTACCATCGCCGTTATTCTTCATAAGCTTTTGCGTAAACAGTGATCCGTCAAGTCCGGCATTACTTCCCACAAGTACATCCATGTAGCCGTCATTGTCAAAATCCCCCCATGCGCTCGACCATGCCTGATGGAAGTCTGCAAAGCCGAGTTCCTGGGCTACGTTCGTAAAGGTTCCGTCGCCGTTATTGCGGTGCAGTTCATCTTTGGCTGCATCATTGTTTGCTCCCCTGCATTTAGCGATAAACAGGTCGATATCACCATCATTGTCGTAGTCAGTCCATAAAGAGGCATAGTTTCCGCCTGAAAAGTAAACCCCAAGGTCGGGTGCACCATTTATGCCGCTTCGCTTAAAGCTCCCGCCTCCGTTACCTGTATTAAGAAAATATACGTTTGCGGCATTGTCATCGCAAATGAAAGCATCAAGATTACCGTCGTTGTCAATGTCAACAAAATTGGTACGTTGCGCAAGGAAGCTTTCAGGTGTGTCAAGCTTAGCGTCAAATGCCGTTCCGGTGCTGTTAGAGAGCATTACTGTTCCCCCGCCCCCGCTTCCGTAAAGTAGGTCGTTAAACCCATCTTTATTATAATCGCCTGCGGCTATGCTCCAGTAGGGCATGTTCATCGTGTTGGGCGAAGTAAGGTTGGCCGGTGTAAAGCCGCTTCCATTTGCAGCCTGGTATAAAATATGGACTACGCCGTTGTCTACCCCAATAATATCGTCAAGGTAGTCGCCGTTCATGTCGACAACGCAATTTGTAATCCCGTTGATGTTTACAGACTGCTGCGTAAAGGCAGGAGCAATAAACTCTGCTTCGGTAAGGGTAAAGGAAAAATTGTCGCTGTACTCGCCTGTTCCTTCCCAGTTGTTGTCAAAAACAATATAGTAGGTAACATTTGCCTGGGCCATAAAGGTTGCAATGGAGGTATAGGCTGGGCCACCATCATCATCGCCCCCCACACAGCTAAGCGTGCCGCAGGTTCCGCTGTAAATGTGTACGCGTGTATCAAACATCGATGCCGCGGTACTTACGGTGGTGGTATGGAGCGCGGTTGGGGTGTAGGCAAACCATGCCCCTTTGGATATTGTGTTGTTAGTGCCGTTGGTACAAATGGGTGATGGTACCTGGCTGCCGGCCGTCAGCGCGACACTGTGAGTACCGGGGGTAACAACCTGCGGATGGCCGCAGTCCTGCTGTGCAAGCAAACCAAGTGGAGCCATACACAACAGGGCAAGGGTAAAAATTTGTTTCATAGTCAATTATTTTAGTTAGTAGTTATGTTACGGACATGGGCTGTCCATAGAATTTATCCATTCGGTTATCATAGCAACCGCTTCTTCATGCACAATGCTCCTCCCAAGCAAAGGCATCCTCTCATTCGGGTTCACCGACTTTATCCGGTAGGCCAGGGCAGAGCGAAGCGTATTTCTTTTCGCAACAATATAACTTAGCGAAGGGTTAATGTTGTCCTGAGGGGGTACGCATATGCCAAGGTTTTCAGGGCTGCCTGTTTCGCTGAAGGCAAAACGCATCGACATATAGTCGCAGTGTGAGTTTTCCTTGTGGCAGTGAGCGCAGTTGATATCAATGTAGGAACGTACCCTCAAATCCAGGGGCTTGCTTGTATCAGTCCAGTCTACGGTCGATACTACCCCGTTGGGCTTATCGTCAAGATAACCTTCTTCTACCCATCGCGAAAGCTGGTCCTGTTGCCCTTCAGGGTAGGAGAAATTCTTATTCAGGTTTTGCGGCTTGGGGCCTATGGGTACAGGGCTGTCGTTTGTTTTATGGCAGGTGAGGCATTCCGATTGCGAAGGAATTCTGTAGTCAGCAGATTTTGTAATTCCATTCTCTGTCCAGGATACATTAGTATAGCTGCCGTCGGTATTAAGTACTGCCTCGGTCTGGTCATCGTTCCAAATGTAATTGGCAAATATCCAGGCATCACCTTTTTTTATAAGCAGCCTGGTTTCTATTATTCGTGTAGTATTGGATGGCTGCACATTATCATAATAGAAAGTCTTTATCAGCACAGTGCCGACAGGAAAGTTTAACGTCTCCGAATCCGAAATGTAGGTAGCATTCACGCCTTCGGGCATCCAGATAAACCTTTTTTTATGCGCATAGTCGGTAAAAAGCGCGCTGTTCAGGTCGTAGGGAAGAACCTTGTAGGCAGGATCCTGGTTTTTCATTTCCCCTTCAAAAAATTTGTAATCGGAAAGCTTGGGATAAGGTACGGCATTCAGGTCGAGCTGAACGGGTGAGACCCTTTTGTAGTCTTCATCTTCTCCGCATGAAGTAAGTGCAATGAATGGAAGTAAAATCAATAAAATTTTTAAAGCGTAAGGTTTTTTCATAGCGTTATCGTAGCAATTTGTGTAAAACGATAACAAATATAATATTTTAACCTTTTGTTTGCAGGTTTTGTTAAAGAAATGTTAGTATCTTGTGTGTTAAAAGTTTATCCGTCAAAATACAAAAAAAGCGGATAAAGTTTAGGGGCATGTCCCTTCCATTGAATTTATCCATTCTTCTATCAATGCCAGTGCCTCGGCATGTATCACCGTACGGCCGGTAATGGGCATCATTTCATTGGGATCGTTAGTGCTCATGCGAAAATGTAATAGCGACATTTCAATATTTTGCTTTGCAACCAAATGTGTCTGATCACCTGTTACATAATCCTGTGGCTCTATGCAAACCCCCAGGTTAGCAGGGTTGTCAGTATGCAAAAAGTCGAGTTTTAAAGGTGTGCCCTGACATTGGCCCCCATCGGTATGGCAGTGAGCGCAGTTGGCATCAAGGTAGGAGCGTACACGGAGTTCTAAAGGTTTTGTTGTGTCTTCCCAATCGATCGTTGTGGAAATGTTTGTAGAATAACCCTCAGCAAGATATCCAGCTTTTACCCATTTTGTTAGCTGATTTTCGGCCCCATCAGGATAATTGTACGCCTTATTCAGGTTTTGAGGCTTGGGGCCTATTGGTACCGCCCTGTCATTACTCCGGTGGCACAAGTAACAATCCATGGCAGTAGGGATCTTGTAGTTAATGTTTCGCGGACTGCCGTTGTGGTTCCATGCTACCCTGACCGTACCGCCTGCATTAAGCACCGCTTCAGTTTGTTCGCCATTCCATTTATAGGTAGCAAAAATCCATCCTTCAGCTTTTTTTATCATCAGGCGTGTTTCTATAATAACTGTCGTTCCGCTTGGGATGGTATTTTCGTAATAAAAATTCTTTATTAATATGCTTCCGGTAGGAAAATCAAGCACCTTTCCGTCCTCATTATACGTTGCCGCAACCCCCTTCGGCATCCATACAAACCTTTTCTTCTGTGCATAGTCGGTGAAGAGCGAGCTGTTCAGGTCATAAGGCAACACGCCATAAGCAGGCTGGAGGTTTTTCATATCACCCTCAAAGAATTTGTATTTCGAAAGGCTGTCGAAAGGCACTGAGGCCAGGTCCAGGACTACGGGTGATACCGGCTCATATTCTCCTTCACTGCTGTCGTCGGTGCCACAGGATATCACTATAGCTAATGCTATGGTAAGGAGTGATAGTAGTAAGAAGTAGTTTTTTTTCATTGCCTTTAATGGGTTGAGCCGATGGCAAATATATAAAAATCCCGAGAGGTTTGCGGCTGCGTGAAAATTTCTGCTACAAGTCCAGTACTATCCGGTACTGTTTTAAGGACTCTAATGATTCGGCAGAGGTGTAACCAAACCTGGTTTCATGCTGCTCATGCTCCTTCTTTTGGGCTATGCGCTTCAGGGCGTTGCAAAAGCGGCGCACCTCTTCCTGACCCGAGAGTATCAGCTTTGGTACGGTAACGTTTTTACCCGAATCGTCTTTTGCGACCATGGTAAAATACGACGAGTTGCAGTGCTTTACCTTGCCCGTCTGTATGTTTTCCGAAGTTACCCGAATGCCCACCACCATCGAGCTGTTGCCCACGTAGTTTACCGAGGCTTTCATGGTCACGAGCTCGCCCACCTCAATGGGGTTCAGGAAGTCTACTGTATCTACCGATGCTGTTACGCAATAGCTACCGCTGTATTTTGATGCCGACGCAAATGCGATCTGGTCCATCAGCATCAGTATATACCCGCCGTGTATCTTCCCGCTGAAGTTGGTGTGTGAGGGCAGCATCAGTTCGGATATGGTGATTTTTGAAGCACTTACTTTTTTTGAGATTTCCATAGTAACAATAAGGAGTGCATTAACCACACGGGTACATAGTTATAAGTAAAAATACCTTCATATAGCTGAAGCGTAGCTTCATCTTTGTGGACTATAACAACCTTTCCGCGGAAACTATAGCCTATGTATCTATGTGGTTAAAATATTTTTTATTGGTTTAATAATTCGTCTTCAATATTTCCGTCTTCTTCCTGCTGCAAGGCACGGCTCAGTATATTTTCAGGCAGCGACTTTTTCGCTTTGGCGCCCATTTTCTTCAGCTTTTCGATACTGGTGATGATGTTCCCGCGGCCGTCTACAAGCTTGCCCATGGCATTCTGGTACTCGCTTTGGGCATCGCGCATCTTGTTGCCTACTTTCGTCAGGTCGCTTACAAAGCCCTCGAATTTGTCATACAGCGCACCGGCCTGGCGGGCTATCTCGTAAGCGTTCTCCTGCTGCTTTTGGTTGGTCCACATGCTGTCAATGGTGCGCAGGGTAGCCAGCAGCGTGCTTGGGGTAACGATCACGATATTGCGCTCAAAAGCCTTGTTATACAGTGATGGATCTTCCTGCAACGCGCAGGCAAATGCCGGCTCCATCGGGATGAACAGCAGTACGAAATCCGGGCTTTCAATCTTATAAAGGTCGTGGTAGTTTTTCTCGCTAAGCTGGTCAATATGGCGGCGTATGGAGTTGCAATGCTCTTTTACGTGTACAGCCTTCAGCACATCGTCCTCCTCATTGACATAACGCTCGTAAGCTACAAGTGATACCTTCGAGTCGACGATCATCTTTTTTCCATCCGGCAGGTTGATGACCACATCCGGCTGCACCCGGCTGCCTTCTTCAGTAGCATGGCTTTGCTGTACGTAATATTCGCGGCCCTTTTCAAGGCCCGACTTTTCCAGTACACGCTCGAGGATAAGTTCACCCCAGTTGCCCTGCATTTTGGTGTCGCCTTTCAGGGCGCGGGTCAGGTTAAGGGTCTCGCGGCTCATTTGTTCGTTCATGTCCTTCAGGCCAATGATCTGCTGGCGGAGTGCAGCATGGTAGTCGATACTTTCTTTGTGGGTATCCTCTACCTTCTTTTCAAACAGGTGAATCTTTTCCTGTAGCGGGGACAGGATGTTTTTCAGGTTTTCCTTGTTTTGCTCGGTAAACTTGTTCGATTTCTCTTCGAGTATCTTATTGGCGAGGTTCTCAAATTCCTTGGTGAATTTCTCACGCAGCTCATCCGTCTCCTGGCGCTGCTCCCGCATACGCTCCCAAAGGTTGTCGAAGTCGGTTTCCTTTTTGGTCAGCTGTACTGTAAGTGCGTCCTTAGCCTGGCGGAGGTCGTCGCGCTCGGTTTGGGTATGGGCAATTTGCTTTTCAAGGTTCAGGCGTTCGGTTTGCGATTGCTGCCTTACCTGTTCAATCTGCATCTGCAGGCTGTTGTTGCGTTCTTCCAGCACCTTTTTTTCGGCAGCGGATTTGGATGAAAATACAGCCTTGCCAACAAATATCCCGATGGCAAGGGCAATGATAAAGGCGAGTAATAAGGTGATGGTTTCGGGCATATAAATGGTTTTTGCTGAGGAGTAAAAGTAAGGAAAATTTGTAGCAAATCAGTGATGTATTATCAGATAACCAATATGAGTGTAAAACCATATGAAACGATATCTTAACAAAACCTCTTTAACTTTTCATTAACATTTAGGTGATTTTTTTTTTTTTTTTTAATTTCGTGTATATCAACCAATTATTTATTTTTATGAAGAAAAAAATTTTAACCACATTAATGCTTTTCGGTATAACCTTTACAGTGTTACCGCAAAGCCTAACATGTTCGTGCGGTAGTATGGCATCGGGTACAACCATCGAATATGAAATTCTCGATCCGGGGACGGAAAATGTTGAATGTTGCAACGAGAGAGCTATCGGTACTAAAAATGCGTTTAAGATTACCTGGATTTCAGGAGGGAGAGGTAGCTACATCATGAGTACCACTACCGTTTATGATACAAGTGCCGAAGCCCAGGCTGAATGTTGCAGGCCACCGGCATCTTAACTTAACAATCTAAATTTTACATCATGAAAAAAATGTTTATTTTTATAGGTTGTGCGGCTTTGACTGCAACAGCTGTAATCGTAGGGTGCTCTGATGAAAAAGAGGTAAATTTAGCGGAACCCGCAAGCCGTGTAGCTGTTTCTGCTGAAAATGCCAAAGGCGAAGTTCCCAGGGACAGGCTGATATATAGTGTCCTGACAAAATCTGCTGAATATTCAGTTAGCGAACTTGAAGCAGAATACAGAAAAGACATAGGTAGTGCCAGACCGGATTACATGACCAATCTTAAGAATATGTGGATGATCATCATTAATCCGAGGGTTTACAATGAAGGGACTGAAGAGCAAAAATTGTTTTTCATCAATGAACAATTGGCGCTTGAAGACAATCTGGCACATTTTGCCGGTTTCTATAATCTTTTGATTTCGTCAAAAACATTAGAGCCTGCGGAAAAGGAGCGCATTGCCAACGAATTTTATGATAAGAACCATAAAGTAATAGCAGAAGCCCAGTGGCCGGATGCCAAAGATGGCAAAAAGAAGGAAAGTGAATTAGCATACGCTAAACGCACATACCATATGCTTTTAAAAACACAGAAGTAATACTATTGAAATTCTGCTGCCTCAAAATTTATTATTTTGAGGCAGTTTTTTATACACAGATTTACTTCACTGATAAATAAATCTCCACTTCCGCATTGTTCCAGTCCATATTCCCGCGGTAAATCTCAAAATCATACCCATAGGCCCTGTCAATGTCGCGCTGCCAGATGTCGCGCCAGGCCTCTGCTACGCAATTCGGCATTTTGCCTTTGGCGGTTACCACCTCATAGTTCTGTACGGGGATGGTAATGCTGTCGAGTCCGTCAGGCACTTCGGTTCCATCTTCCACCGGGCAGCCAATGAAGTAGGAGTAGGGGTCGGTGTGGTCGCCGTCATATTCAAAGTACACGGCATAGGTATCGTCATTAAGTTTATTAGGTATCTTATTCGTCACAAACCCGCCCATGTACGACTGCCACAGCGCGCCACAGTCTTCCATGGCTTTTTCGTTTTTGTTGGTGGTCTTGTAGCCGAGTTTCAGGCCAATGAGGGTGAGGGGAGTGTTCATTTTCTATTTTTGATTTTTGATTGATTACCATATTTTCCACCATGGTTTTATACTATGGCGCTGTTTTTAGACCAGTGATTTTTTTAGTATCTATATCGAGGGCAAATTCCAGCCAGTCGGGTTCATCGTGGCTGTATACGTATTCCGAATAAAGTCCTTTCAAAATATTGTTTTCAAGAGAAAGATTTTGAAAGCCTTCAAGTGCAATATATTCCGAAATCCAAACACTGCTATTTTTTTCAAGAATAGTTAACTGCATATCGTCATACATTATTATTTGGCCTTTGCTTGATGGAAGTGCGCCATTATAATTGCTTTCTAAAACCGACAAAGGTGTTTCCTGTTCCGGATTCATTATATAACCAGCACCACCGGCAATGACTAGTAGTTTTGATTCTGAAAGTTCAATTACAGTGTTGAATTTCTTTATTCCGGTTTTAAAATTGGCTACCCATTCATGGCCATTGGATTTGAAAAATTTCACAACAAATCCCTCGGAATAGTCTGGGTCGTATGATCTGCCATCGTTAACCGTCACGTACATTGGACCTGTAGCAGGAAGGTGTTTTAGTATTTCATAAGTTTTTGCCATTAGCCAAATGTAAAAATAAAAGCATAAAAAAACCGCCCTTCCGGACGGTCATTCTTAATATCTTCTCATCTGCACCTGCGGGCCTTTCTTCATCTGGTCCTTCATCATTTTTATCTGGTCCTTCAGCATGCCGTGCTTATCAAGTTTTTTGGCTTCGGCCAAAAGCTTTTCGGCTTCCATCTTGCGGTTCTTGCTCATCGCAATGCCGGCAAGGTTCAGCTTTACCATCGCCATGTCCTGGTCCATGCTCAGGCCAAGTTCCACCGCCTTTTTAAGGTGTTTTTCGGCAAGGGTAAGGTTGGTCTGCGAAAGCATAAGCCCCTTCAGGTAATTGTAGTACCCCTGTTGTTTTTTTACCAGTGCGCTTTCCGGGTTCTTTATTTTATCGAGCCATTTGTTGGCGCCGTCAAAGTTCTGCTTCCTCAGTTGCAGGAACGCCATGATGATGTACTCGTTCTTAAAGTAGAGCAGTATCACAAGGCCGATGATCAGCAGCAGGAATATCCCGTTGCCAATGTTTCCTTCGGTAAATTGCCATACCGCGGTTGCCAATAATAATGCGGCAATAACGAGCTTTATATTTTTATTGAACATGATGTCTGTGTGTTTTTGCGGTTGCAAAGGTAATAAAAGCAGTTGTATAGATTTAAAAAATATTTTTAATAAACTGCTTGTGAGGTAAAAAAAGCTTTGTATATTTGCACTCGGTTTTGGAAAGGCGCTTTCCTTTTGGCCCCAGTAAGATATTTCAATAAGATTTAAAGATACAAAGCAATGAGTAAGAGAACGTTTCAACCATCGAAAAGAAAAAGAAGGAACAAGCACGGTTTTATGGAAAGAATGGCTTCTGCCAATGGAAGAAAAGTGCTTGCTCGCAGAAGGGCTAAAGGAAGGCATAAACTAACCGTTTCAAGCGAACCTAGGCACAAAAAATAATGTTTGGATACAAGCATACATAAAGGCGTTACCTGTATTGGTAACGCCTTTTTTTTATAATGACCTCACCCCAGCTTCTAGAAAAAAAATCGGAAAGAGTGTTACGTCCCGTCACCCTCTCCTTTGGAGAGGGTCGGGAGAGGACAAACACGGCTGGGGTCTGAAGAAAAAACACTAAATTTGCACGCAATAAACAACAACGACAACACAAACAATGCCTAAAGACACATCCATCAAATCCATCCTGATCATTGGTTCCGGTCCCATCATCATAGGCCAGGCCTGCGAATTCGACTATGCCGGCTCACAGGCGGCGCGCTCCATCAGGGAAGAGGGTATCGAGGTGATCCTCATCAACTCCAATCCGGCTACCATCATGACCGACCCATCCATGGCCGACCATGTGTACCTGAAGCCGCTGACCACCAAGTCGATCATCGAAATTTTAAAGGCACACCCGAACATCGATGCCGTACTGCCAACCATGGGAGGGCAAACCGCGCTCAACCTGTGCCTTGAAGCAGAGGAAAAAGGCATCTGGGCCGACTTCAATGTGCGCCTGATAGGGGTAGACATCAATGCTATCAACATTACCGAAGACAGGGAGCAGTTCAAGCAGCTTCTTGAAAGGATTGAAATACCTGCCGCACCGGCCAAAACGGCCAACTCGTTCCTGAAGGGGAAAGAGATCGCGCAGGAATTCGGTTTCCCGCTGGTTATCCGCCCTTCCTTTACACTGGGAGGTACCGGGGCGGCTTTCGTGCACCATAAAGAAGATTTCGATGAGCTGCTTACCCGCGGCCTTGAGGCTTCGCCAATCCACGAAGTGCTTATAGATAAAGCGCTTTTAGGGTGGAAGGAATACGAGCTGGAGCTCCTTCGCGACCAGAACGACAACGTGGTGATCATCTGTTCCATTGAGAACATGGACCCGATGGGCATCCACACAGGCGATAGTATTACCGTTGCGCCGGCCATGACGCTATCGGACAAAACGTATCAAAAAATGCGCGACATGGCGATAAAAATGATGCGCAGTATCGGGAACTTCGCGGGCGGCTGTAATGTGCAGTTTGCCGTAAGCCCCGATGAAAAAGAAGACATCGTTGCCATTGAGATCAACCCGCGTGTGTCGCGTTCATCGGCACTGGCATCAAAAGCAACAGGTTACCCGATCGCCAAGATCGCATCGAAGCTGGCACTGGGTTACAACCTTGACGAGCTGCAAAACCAGATCACCAAATCAACTTCGGCCCTGTTTGAGCCTACGCTTGACTATGTGATCGTAAAGATACCGCGCTGGAACTTTGATAAGTTCGAAGGTGCCGACCGTACCCTTGGCCTGCAGATGAAGTCGGTGGGCGAGGTGATGGGCATAGGGCGCTCGTTCCAGGAAGCATTACACAAGGCTACGCAGTCGCTGGAAATTAAACGCAATGGCCTTGGCGCCGACGGTAAAGGCTATAAGAATTACGAGCAGATCATCGACAAACTGACCAATGCAAGTTGGGACAGGGTGTTTGTAATATACGATGCGATACAGATGGGTATCCCGTTGAGCCGCATCCACGAAATAACAAAGATCGATATGTGGTTCCTGAAGCAGTACGAAGAATTGTACCTGCTTGAAAAGGAAATCTCGACATTCAAAATAGACAACCTTCCGAAAGAATTGCTTTTGGAAGCCAAGCAAAAAGGCTTTGCCGACAGGCAGATCGCGCACATGATGGGCTGCCTGGAAAGCCAGGTGTACAACCTGCGCGAGGAGATGGGCGTGAAGCGCGTCTACAAGCTCGTGGATACCTGTGCGGCTGAATTTGAGGCAAAAACACCTTACTATTACTCTACCTTTGAGGCCGAGATCGAGAAGGCCGACGGTACACGCTACGTGCATAACGAAAGTATTGTATCGGACAGGAAAAAAGTAGTGGTGCTGGGCTCCGGGCCGAACAGGATAGGACAGGGCATCGAGTTCGACTACTCGTGCGTGCATGGTGTACTGGCGGCATCAGAATGCGGCTACGAGACGATCATGATCAACTGTAACCCGGAGACCGTATCGACCGATTTCGATACCGCCGACAAGCTCTACTTCGAACCGGTATTCTGGGAACACATCTACGACATTATCCGTCACGAAAAGCCGGAAGGCGTTATCGTGCAATTGGGTGGGCAGACAGCGCTTAAGCTGGCCGAAAAGCTGGACCGCTACGGAATCAAAATATTGGGTACCAGTTTTGACGCACTCGATCTTGCTGAAGACCGCGGGCGCTTCTCGGAACTGCTATCGGAACTGAATATACCTTTCCCTAAATTCGGGGTAGCCGAAAATGCTGACGAAGCGTCAAAATTGGCTGATACGCTAGACTTCCCGCTGTTGGTACGCCCATCATACGTACTGGGTGGCCAGGGCATGAAAATCGTGATCAACAAGCAGGAACTTGAAGAGCACGTTATCGACCTTCTGAAAAACATACCGGGCAACAAGCTGCTGCTCGACCATTACCTCGATGGTGCCATTGAGGCTGAAGCCGATGCGATTTGCGACGGCGAGAACGTGTACATCATCGGGATCATGGAACACATAGAGCCGTGCGGGGTGCACTCGGGCGACTCAAATGCGACACTGCCGCCGTTCAACCTGGGCGAGTTCGTAATGCAGCAGATAAAAGACCATACGAAGAAGATAGCCCTTGCCCTGAAAACGGTTGGGTTGATCAACATACAGTTTGCCATTAAGGACGATACGGTGTACATCATCGAGGCCAACCCGAGGGCATCGCGCACCGTGCCGTTCATCGCGAAAGCGTATGGCGAGCCGTATGTGAACTACGCCACAAAGGTAATGCTGGGCCACAACAAGGTAACCGACTTTACCTTCAACCCGCAGCTGAAGGGTTATGCCATCAAGCAGCCGGTGTTCTCGTTCAACAAGTTCCCGGGCGTAAACAAGAAGCTGGGTCCTGAAATGAAATCGACAGGGGAGAGCATCCTCTTTATCGATGACCTGAAGGACGACCAGTTCTACGAGCTGTACTCAAGAAGGAAAATGTACCTGAGCAGGTAACTTCCTTTTAATATTACGCTGTTCCATTTCGACGAAGGAGAAATCTCAAAGCAAATTATTTTTACCGAGATTTCTCCTTCGTCGAAATGGAACAGTATTTTTAATTCCTATGACTATCTTTACCAAAATTTACAATATGAAAAAATCCTTCCTTTTTTCGGTTTTGCTTATTACTTCGCTAAACACATTCGCCCAGGATAAAAAATCCCTGGAGGAACGCACGGTACTCAATTACAGCTACACGGCATCGGAACAATATGAAAAGCTTATGGATTTTACCCATCCAAAAATCTTTACCCTGGTACCGCGCGAAAAAATGGTGGAGATAATGCAGCGTATGACCAAGGGGGACGGGTTTGTCATTACAATTGCGCCGGTTGCACCCCGCTTTAATTTCGGAGAGATTAAAAAAATTGACGATGCGTCATACAGTGTCATTACCTACGACCTTGCGATGAAAATGAGGTTTACGGAACCTGTAGCAGACAGCGAGCTGGACTTTTTACTCGCTTCTTTTAAAACCAACCTTAAGACCGATGATGTTACTTTCGATAAAAGGGACAACTCGTTCAACATAATCAAAAAGTCGCAGTCCGTTGCCGTATGGGATAAAGATTCTAATGGCAAATGGATGTTTGTGAACAACAGCGATGGCCCGATCAAAACAAAGCTGTTCAGTGAAAAGGTAATAAAAGAACTGGGGATATAAAAATATCTTGTTTTTCATTTTCTTTCGGTGTTAATTGATTAAATTAGATTTATAATCAAATAATTATACCCATGGCAAAAAGTCAGGATTCGAAAAAGAATGTAAAGAAAGAGCCTCTTAAAACCGCAAAGGAAAAGAAAGAGGAGAAAAGGGAAAAGAAAAATAAGAAAGATTAAACCCCGTGAAAAACCACTTTATGATGAGTGGCTTTTTTATTGCAACATGGTAAACTACAATCCCTGCTTTTTCAAATACTCCAATGCATACCGCCCTTCGTTGAATAATAGGTCCAATATGCTCAGGTTATTGATATAACCGTGCTTGTCGCCAAACACCTGCGTATACGGCTCAAATTGGGATTTATCCTTCTTTCCGTCTGCGAGGTAGCGGTAGTCCTGCAGCCCATTCGCCTCACGGAAATATTCCACCGTCTTTTCAGGGTTATAATCCATCCCGAGGCAGGAGGTCACGATATCCATGATCTCAAAGTTCAGGTCCATCATAAAGTCATGCTTTTTTTCGAATACCGGGCGTATGTCGTCCTCAAAATATTCGAAGAAAGGAGAGGACCGATAGGCCGCCTCAAGCGACTTGAAATGCTGTTTCTGCCAGTCGAACGCCGGTTCTATTCGAACATCCTTAAACAGCTGCCTGTTGCCGTCGGCACTATGCTTCACGGGAATGTTGAGCAGCTGTACACCATTAGGACTGTATATGTACATCCGGTTGCGGTTGGTCTGCTTTTGGAAGTTGTCCTCCACCTCAAAAACAACCTTGTCGGCCTGTGCAATCGCCACAAAATGGCTTATGGAGGGAAAATATGTCGAGTGTATTAGAATGTCCATTCAGTAATTCGTGGATTTGGTTATTTGATCTGCCCGAGCTGGTAATTTCTCAAGCCATTTAGCTTATTGGTTATACTCTCGAGCAGTGATCTGCAATCCAAATAATCTTTTTCTGTCACAAAGCCCAGTTCAAAAGAGATTATTAATTGATTTAGAGCCTCTACTGACGATCCGAATGCCATTGTAGTAAAATGGGCTTTGTCTTTAAATGTGCTTCTCGCCGACCCTTCTGCAATATTCGAACAAATTGAGACTGTTGCACGTCGTATTTGATTTGTTAATCCAAATTTTTCGGAATCAGGAAATGATGAAGTTATTTTATAAATTACCTTCGTGAATTCTTTAGACTCCACCCACATGTCCAACTTTTCAAATGAATATACATACATAATGCAAATTTTAAGTTGGTGACCTATTGCGTGCTGATGGTCAAATAACCAAATCCACAAATAACCAAATTAAACTTTCTCTTTTTTCTTTTTCCTGAAATAGCTGAATCCAAACCATAGCACCACTACAATAACAAAATATTTAAAATATGACACCGGCTCGCCATCACCGCCTACAGTAGTAAACATCCTGTCCCAACGGATTTTCTTGCCAATGTTTTTCCACGATTCTTCCCCGTTGATGCTCATCCACACGAATACCGGCTTACCCACTATATGGTCTTCCGGAACAAAACCCCAATAGCGGCTGTCTTCTGAATTGTGGCGGTTGTCACCCATCATCCAGTAATAGTTCTGTTTGAAAGTATAAGTTGTTTCAGGCTTGCCATTGATCAGGATTTGGTTACCGTTTACCTCAAGCGTGTTGTGCTCGTAATCCGTTATGACCATTTTGTAGAAAGGAAGCGTTTCGTTATTCAGCTCAACGGTCTTTCCTTCCTGCGGAATGTATATCGGCCCCATGTCGTCCTGGGTCCAATCCGGTCTTGTGTGCGGGAATATTGAAGTATCTCCCGCATTCGGGTTGGAAGTAAATTTATATTTTTCCACACTTGTTACAAGTGGATTGTTTTTTAGTTTGTCGGCGTTCTCACCTGTTAAAGCTCTGAAAACATATCGGTTATTGCTTGAGTCATAACCGAAGTCTGACCTGTTTATCTGTAATTCATCAACCAGGTATTTGGCATCAAGCATATTACCGTCTTTGGTTGTAACAAAATAAACATGCTGCAGCCTCGCCCTGTCGCTTAGCTTTAATTCTTTATCATTGATATAAACTACCCCACCTTTCAATGCGAATGTGTCGCCCGGGGTACCTACACAACGCTTTACATAGTTCGATTTCTTGTCTACTGGCTTCTTAACGCGTACACCCGACCTGTCCCTGAATTTTACAACCGTATCTATCGGCCAGTTAAATACCACTATATCATTCTTTTCTACCTTTTCAAATCCGGGCAGCCTGAAATACGGCAGCTGTGGCCAGTTGCTGTACGATTTTGTATTGATCACCGGTATGCTGTCATGCACCATCGGTGCGGCAACGGTGGTCATTGGCGTACGGGCACCGTAGTGGAACTTGCTCACAAAAAGGAAGTCGCCCACCAATAGTGTTTTTTCCAACGATGCAGTAGGGATTGTAAACGGCTGCATTACATACGTATGCACGATGGTTGCCACCACAATGGCAAACAGCAGCGAACCTACCGTACTGTCCTTGCGCTCTTCTTCTTCTTCCGGAGTGTAGGCGGTTTTGTCGTTATAATTGATGGCGAAAATGTACAGCCCCAGCGTGGCGATGCCTATCGCAGCATCGGTAGCCGACCTTTTGCCGAATGCACGCAGCACCTGTACCCAAACTACCGGGAACATGATAAGGTTTACAATCGGGATGAACAGCAGTATCGTCCACCATTTCGGCCTGCGGATGATGTCCATCAGCACTACGGCGTTGTAAACCGGCACTGCCGCCTGCCAGCGCTTTTTACCGGCTTTTTCATATAATCTCCATGTTCCTGCAAAATGTACCACCTGTACTGCGAGGAAAAAAATGAACCACTGAAGTAATGTCATTGTATCTTGATTTTTTCTATAAGTATCTTTTTCTCAAAAATGTTACTAAAGGCCAAGCACATCTTTCATGCTGTACACGCCTTTTTTACCCATTAGCCATTCTGCGGCTACTACAGCGCCCAGGGCAAACCCTTCGCGGCTGTGGGCAGTATGCTTTATTTCTATCGAATCTACGTCAGAATCGTAGGTTACCGTGTGCGTTCCCGGCACGCCCTCAATCCTTTTGGCATCAATGAATATCTCATCTTCTTTCGGGTTGCCTATTGCCCAGCTCGAATAATCGGAGTGGGCAATGATGTCCTTGGCCAATGTGATTGCCGTGCCGCTTGGGGCATCGAGCTTTTGCGTGTGGTGTACCTCCTCCATCGAAACCCTGTATTGCTTCAGGGTACCCATCATTTTGGCAAGGTGGGCGTTCAATTCAAAAAAGATGTTCACGCCAAGGCTGAAGTTCGATCCATAAATGAATGCGCCGTTTTTTTCTTCGCACAACTGTGCCATCTCGTGGTAGTGTTCCAGCCATCCCGTTGTACCGGATACCACGGGAATGTCGCTGTTAAGGCAGGCAGCTATGTTGCCCACTGCCGCATCCGGCACACTGAAGTCGATGGCTGCATCGGCATCATTAAGGCCTTCGAAGGTATCGCTGCTGCGCTTTCGGAGTACGATCTCATGGCCGCGCTCCAATGCGATGCGCTCTATTACTTTTCCCATTTTACCGTAGCCCAATAATGCGATCTTCATGTATTCTAAAATTGATAGTTTATGGAAAAGCCGGCATTGTATTGCATGTCGAGCGGATTTTGCTCGAGAGTCGGCTTAAAGGTGAGGTTTTCGTTTACGTTGAACTGCTTCAGGTGCGCATCTACGTTGGCATCCACGATGTTGAGGATGTAAATGCCCACTGTAATCAGCATCGAAAGGTCGCGGTTGCGCTGGTGGAACTTCTGCCCCCGGATGAGGATGTCGTTGCTCAATGGGGCAAGCTCACCCGTTACCGGCTTTCCTGCCAGCCTGTTCTTGTAGGCATTGCGGTACTCGTGGTATTTACCGTTGTTAAAGGAGTAGTAATACAGGCTCACACCCATCCCGCCATAAACCAGCGGCAGCTTCCAGTATTTTTTATTGTATATCTGCCCCAGGCCCGGTACGACAGCCGAATAGAACGCCGCCCTGCCTGGAGCAAGGGGGTCTATGGTGTATGGCTTCAGCATCAGGGAGTCATTTTTTGTAAGATTGATGACTTTAATGTCATCATCCTGCCCAAAAACAGCTGCCGGCGATAGTAGCAAAAGCAATATGGCTATGGAAAGTATGCTTCTCACTACCCTTTTATAAGTTTGATGATCCTGTTGAAGTCCTCTTCCGAGTGGAAAGGTATGGTTATTTTACCCTTGCCTTTGCTGTCAGCCTTCACATCTACCTTAGCTCCAAAAAAGCTGGTTATGGCCTTGGTTTGCTCTTCTTCTATTTTGAAAGGCTCGCCTTTGGCAGGTTTTGCAGGCGCAGGCTTAAGGCTTTCCTGGTAGCTTTTTACCAAAGCCTCGGTTTCGCGTACCGAAAGGTTGCGGCTCACAATCTTCTGGTAAATGTCCGCCTGAGCATCGTGATCCTCAATGTTAATGATGGCGCGCCCATGGCCCATTGAAATAAAGCCGTCGCGTATACCCGTCTGGATGATGGGGTCCAGTTTTAGCAGGCGCAGGTAGTTCGCAATGGTAGAGCGTTTTTTGCCCACACGGTCGCTCATCTGCTCCTGTGTAAGCTGTATCTCGTCCATAAGCCTTTGGTAGCTCAGCGCAACTTCTATAGGGTCAAGGTCGTGGCGCTGGATGTTTTCTACCAGTGCCATAACGAGCGATTCGTTGTCGTTGGCAAGGCGTATGTAGGCCGGGATTGTGGCAAGGCCGGCAAGCTTTGATGCCCTCAGCCTTCGCTCACCCGATATCAGCTGGAATTTGTTATAATCCAGCTTGCGCACGGTAATAGGCTGTATCACACCCAGTTCTTTGATGGATGTGCTCAGTTCCTGCAGTGCTTCTTCGTTGAAGTTGGTGCGCGGCTGGAAAGGGTTTATTTCAATGGCATCAAGCTCAAGCTCTATGATGTTGCCTACCACCTTATCTGCATTCTTGTCCTCAACCGATTTGATGTCGTTTTCAGGGTCTTTAAGCAATGCCGATAATCCTCTTCCTAATGCCTGTTTCTTTATAGCTTTTGTCATAAACCTACTTTAGTGCTGTTTTTCTTTATAATTTCTTCTGCAAGGTTCAGGTAGTTTACCGCCCCTTTGCTTGTCGCGTCATAATTGATGATGCTTTCGCCAAAGCTCGGCGCCTCGCTAAGCTTGATGTTGCGCTGTATCACGGTGTCGAACACCATCTCGTTAAAGTGCTTCTGCACTTCATCTACCACCTGGTTGGACAGGCGCAGGCGCGAATCGTACATTGTGAGGAGCAGGCCTTCAATGTCTAACGCAGGATTGTGTATTTTTTGTACGCTCTTTATGGTATTTAGCAGTTTGCCAAGCCCTTCGAGTGCAAAATATTCGCATTGGATGGGTATCACCACCGAGTCGGCAGCGGTAAGGGCATTCAGTGTCAGCAGGCCTAATGAGGGCGCACAATCAATCAGGATGTAGTCATAATCATCCTTTACGCTTTCCAGCGCCTGCTTCAGCATGTACTCGCGGTTTTCCTTGTCCACAAGTTCAATTTCAATTGCCACAAGGTCAATGTGCGCGGGTATCACCCATACGTTAGGGGCAGTGCATTCCAGTGTTGCCTCTGCAGGCGTGTTGCTGTGCTCGAGTATCTGGTAGGTGCCTATCTCAACGCCTTCCACGTCAATGCCAAGGCCCGAACTGGCGTTGGCCTGCGGGTCGGCATCTATCAGTAACACCTTCTTTTCGAGCACACCCAGCGCAGCCGCAAGGTTAACCGTTGTTGTCGTCTTGCCTACGCCGCCTTTTTGGTTGGCAATTGCTATTATTTTACCCATTTATCGTTTCAGAATTTAGAACCGTAAAAATACAATTATTTATGGTTCGTGAAAACGGAAATTGTTAACATGGGCAAATAAAAAAAGCCACGCATCGCTGCATGGCTTTTCCCTCTTTTTCAGTTGGGTTATTGGATAACCAGTTTTTTAGATACTGTATTTTTACCCGACTCCAGCGTAACGATGTACATGCCCGAAGTGAGGTTCGAAAGGCTGATCTCTTTCGCATTAAAACCATCGGCAGCCAGTTCGGTTTCAAACACTTTAGCGCCTGTCATGGAGTAGATGCTTACCGTATTTTTGGTGGCATTGCTGTTTTGCAGGTCGTAGATGAGCGTGATGTTTTTATCAGAGGAAGGGTTAGGGTAGAAGCCGAATGCGTTCTTGTCAAAACCTTCCATGCCTGCTGTCGATGATACGTTTTTGTAATTGAATGCAAGTGTGCCTGCGGCAGTTCCTGAGAATGCCGTAAAGAACATCCTGTAGATATTGCCGTCTGTATGTTTTATATAGTACGTATTCGTCGGGTTGATAACATAAGCACCGCCTGAAAAAGCTTTCCAGTCGTCACCAATAGTGTTGATGTCAGCAGCATAAGCCGATGCGGCAGGAAGGGCAGGGGTTTCTGCCGTGTTTCCTGTTTCGGCAACCTGCGCTACAGTTACAAGCGGGCTTTGCAGTGCACCTGTAACTTTGTACATTACTGTTTCTCCGCCTGCAGTTACAGGAGAATAATACTGCCTGAATACCATGTCCCAGTCAGCATCGGCAGGAGCTACGGCCACCACATCGTTTGCCGTTAGCGAAAAGTGGGTGAAATTATGTGTTGCGTCAGTCGCAGGGTTAACTGTTTTAACCTGGTCAGCGCTCCAGGCAGCCCCATCCCACGATGCATATTTGAATTCAATGTTCCCGTTGAAAGGGTTGTAATCGTCAATGAATATCTTTTTGTAGGTGTTGTCGGTATATTTCAATACAAATACAATAACGCCTTCTACGTGGTGATTGCCCGGGTTGTAGTTGCCCCAACCGTAGGCAAGGGGCGAATTGTTCACGGCATTGTCAAAAGCGCCTTCACTCCATGTCAGGTGGCTGTTGTAAAGTTCGGTCCATGATGCTTCCTGCGTAACATCAACAGTTGCATATCCGGCTTCGGTGCTTGCTGCCTGGAATACTTTTATCCTGGCATCGTTCACACGGATTGCTCCAAGAGCCATTTGTCCGGCGGCTTTTTCAAAGGAAAGGTCCCAGTTGGCTGCAGCTACAGGGGTCTGTGTATTAGTAGCAAATTTATAATATACCTGGTTGGCATATGCCGGCTGCATTTCAACCGTAACCTGTGTATAGCCTTCCTGAGCCGTAGCAAACATACCTGTAAGCATAGTGGCTGCTAAAAGTAATTTTTTCATCATTGGATGTTTATTTAGATTGATTAAAAATAATTTTGTGTTGCAAATATAGAAATTATTTAAAGTAAGTCTAAATAAGAATTAAAAATTATGGTAAAAAAAGAGCAGGCTGTTTCGGCCTGCTTATTTTATAATATATGTCTAAAAAAAATGAAGGTTTGGCAATAATCAATGAGAAACCATCAACTATTTATCCTTCTTAGCTTTTATCATCATCTCCAGCATGTCCCACATTTCTTCGGGTATGGCTTCAAGCAGGTTAAACTGCCCTGCACCTTTCAGCCATTCACCACCGTCGATGGTTATCACCTCTCCATTTACATACGCAGAAAAATCGGAAACCAGGTAGGCTGCAATGTTGGCCAATTCCTGGTGGTCACCCACGCGCTTAAGCGGTACTTTTTTTGCAAGGTCAAACTTGTCTTTCAGGTCGCCCGGCAGCAGTCTGTCCCACGCACCCTTTGTAGGGAAGGGCCCCGGTGCAATGGCGTTGGAGCGGATGCCATATTTGGCCCACTCCACCGCAAGGCTGCGCGTCATGGCCAGTACGCCGGCTTTGGCTGTTGCGCTCGGCACCACATAGGCCGAACCCGTCCATGCATAGGTCGTAACTATGTTCAGTATGGTCGATTTTTCCTGTTTGGTATCTATCCAGTGCTTGCCAAAAGCGAGCGTACAGTTCTTGCTGCCCTTCAGTACAATGTCGATGATGGTGTCAAAGGCATTCGCTGACAGCCTCTCGGTTGGCGAAATGAAGTTGCCCGCGGCGTTGTTCAGCAGTACATCGGCTTTGCCATACTCATCCAGTACAGCCTTCAGCATGGCCTCCACCTGGTCATAGTGGCGCACATCACACTGTACGGCAAGGCATTTCCCGCCGGTTTGCTCCTCCAGTTCTTTCGCAGTTCCCTGCAGTTTTTCGAGATCGCGCGATGTGATGGCTACGCTGGCGCCCAGTTCCATGAAGTATTTTGTCATCGATTTGCCCAGGCCGCTGCCACCGCCGGTTACTACTATTACCTTGCCTTCGAGCGCATTGTCACGAAGCATTTTATCTGTATAGCCCATAGTTTTTTATGAATGTTGTTTGTTTTGTAAATATATAAAATATTATGCGCGCCTTATTGTTTTGTTTTTTGTATTAACAAGTTCATTATCTTTAGTCTAAAATTAATATGCCCTGACGCAACCGTTTTAGCTTTTTGGCATCATAATGAAATAAACCTGCTATAAACCAATTATTTATGAAACATTTACGACTAATGCTTGCCGGGCTTCCCGTATTGCTGCTGGCAGGCTGTGAGGGGTACGGCGACCCCGACAATGTGGTGCTTACCACCCCGCCCCCGCAGCAATTTGAGCCTATAGTCATGAACCGTGACGAATTTGAAGCTGCCGTGCAGGTAATGCCTGAGCAGGCCATTACCAAAGCCGGGAAAATCTACATCAAGAATGGGTTGCTGTTCATCAACGATGTGCGTAAAGGATTCCATGTGTACAATTATACCGACCCGGCAAATCCCGTGCCGATGGGTTTCATCAATATCCCCGGGTCGACCGACCTTGCCATGAGGGCACATGTTATTTACATCAACCAGGCGACCGACCTGGTGGTGATGTCTTATAGTGAAGACGGTACGATTACATTGGTAGGACGCAACAGGGACGTATTCCCGTCGATGCCGTCGCCAGATGGGACAATAGACAATGTGGCCGATGATGAAGTGATAATAGGATGGGAACAAATTTAAAAAGCAGCATCATGAAAAATTACATATACTATTGTACAGCTTTTATATTCCTGCTTTTCGGATGTTCCGGTGACGGCAGTGGTGCCGATACGGTGAATAACGGCGCTGAGATCGACAAAGGTGACGGTCAGGGAGGTTCACTTGCCGTGTTTGCATTGGTGGATAACTACCTTTATACGGTAGACCATTCCAGCCTCAATGTCTTTTCAGTAATAAACGAGTCAGAGCCCGTTAAGGTGAATACGGTCTCCATTGGCAATAACATCGAAACGCTGTTTGCCCGCGAAGACTATTTGTATATCGGTTCACAAGACGGCATGTACATCTATTCGCTGGCGAACCCTGAAACCCCTACACTTGTTTCTGCTGTGCAGCACTTCACAGCGTGTGACCCGGTAGTGGCCAACGAAACGCACTCCTTTGTTACCCTGCACTCCAACTCCTGGTGCGGCAACATGGTGAATGTGCTCAATGTTTATGATACCTCAAACCCCAATGAACCCATACTCATTAACATGGTTGAACTGAGCTACCCAAAAGGGCTGGGGCTGTATGGTAATTACCTTTTTGTGTGCGATGACAAAATAAAGATATTCGACATTACCAACCCTGAAAACCTTGTGCAGGTAGGTGTCCTCCAGAGGATCTGCCACGATGTTATCATCCGTGGCGATGACCTTTTTGCCATAGGCGAGTTCGGGCTGTACCGCTACCAGCTGAACCCTGACGACATTTCAGACATTGTGGAGAAAAGCAGTATTTCTTTCTAAAAGTCAATACATACAAAAGCCGGTACAGCAATGCACCGGCTTTTGTTTTTTATTTGCCCTTAAGCTATCGGGCAAACGCTGTCAAGGCCCATCCTGATGATTTTGGCAATCAGAGAAATAAGTACTGGTAACAATATGGCTCCTAGTGCGCCACCAAAAAAACCACCGGCTAAGGCAAGCAACACTGCTTTGATAATCTCTTTCCAGTTGATGGTTCCGTCTTCCTCCAGCTCGGAAAGGATTTGGCATAATATTCTGCGGATCTTTTCTTTTATCCTGCTAAATTTGAATAGCCTTATCCCAAATTGAGCTGTTTCCCTTTGTTCGCTAAAAGACAAAGAAAAAGTATTGAAGGCCCCTGCCGAGGATAGTGCAGTAAAGGACTTAAACACAAATTCCTGTTCCTCGGTATCAATGTCCAGTTGGTCAAGATATTGTCCTACTTCGGGATTAAGTACTTCCCTGTCAGCATAGTTCTCAATTTCAAAGTCACTAAGCCTTGATAGTGCATATGCCTCATTTGTGATATAAGTTAGCCATTCTTCGCTAATAGCTGATTCTTCAGCAAATACTGTTGTTGCCATAAATTTGATTTTTAAAGTTTCTCAAACTTACTTGTATTAAAATAGCAGAAGCATAGGCATATGGCTAGTTTATCAGCGGTTTTTGCCTATAGTTTTTAGTGCAGGCCGCGATGATACGGGAAGCCTTCAAAAAGGCCTGACACAGGAAGAAGAGAAGGCAGGTACAACCAAATCCTATATTTCAAAGATTGAAAACAATGTTAAGGAAGCCCGCCTTTCAACATTGCAAGAAATAGTTGAGCAGGGATTAGGAGGGCATTTGGAATTATCTATTAAAATTTGATACCAGCTCAACCCTAACGACATTTCAGGCATTGTGGTGAAAAGCAGTATTTCTTTCTAAAAAGTCCATATATAACAAAAGCCGGTGCAGCAATGCACCGGCTTTTGTTATATATGACCGATTGCGGTATGTCTGCCTACATATTAACCCTCTTATCTTTAGGGTAGCGTATCTCATAAGATAGCTGCTTCTTGATGGCATCTTTTGGTGCCATGTTGATCTTCCAGGTAAGCAGGCCTTTCTTTTCGTCATATTCAGCGCCACCGGTTTTTACCTCTTCCACTTTAATTTCCTTGTTTTGCGAAACCGGAATGCGGTCCATCAGCACCAGGTCGATGTCGGTAGCCTTGTTGTTGCGCACAGTAATCTCATAGTTTTTGGTAACGATGCGCGTACCGCCCAGGAATGATTTGGCTTTGAGGTTATCCACCTGTTTGCGTTCTACGATGACATTCGGGTCAACGCCAAGCGATATTACAAGCTCTTCGGTGGTCTGCAAGGGGTCAAGGAAGGTTTTGCCGGCAAAGCTGCCTTCAAAATATACATTCGCTTCGCCCGGAAGCAGGTCGAATTTCTCCCAATCCTTCACCTTGGCGGTAAGGAATACATTTTCATTGAGCAACGGTGCGGTAAAGTATTCGTAGGCTGCAGTCATGTCAAACTGGTCGATGGTTATGACGGTCACTTCCTGTGTCGAGGCAATGCTGTACGGCTTGGTAATTTTGAACACGGCATTGGTGACGCCCATTTCTTTTATGTCTCCGGTAGCGGTTTGCTGGTCAAGGTCATCCCTGTTTACAATAGTTGAAGAAGCCGAATTAAAATAGCCATCAGCTTTTCTACTTTGTGTTCCATACCCCGTAACCACCACAGCCTCCAGTAACTGTGCATCTTCCTGCATGGTTACATTCATCTGCTGCGCATAGACAGGGAGGGTCTGGCCTCTCATTCCAATGTAAGAATATTCTATATTTTGCCCGGAATTAATATTGATCGAATACCTGCCGTCAATATCAGTTTGGGTCCCGTTATTTGTTCCCTGTTCTATTACATTCACCCCCGGCACCGGCATCCCGGTCTGGTCGTATACAACGCCGGTTACTTTTTTAATAGTAGGGTTGTACTTGTAACCATAGCTCTTTTCGCTGACTACCGGCTGGCGGTATTGCTGTACAAAGTTGAGGTACTGCGGATCAACGGTTGGCTTTATGTTGTTCCCGTTGGGGTCGCCTGTAGATAGCGTTACCTTCACATCGGTCCAGTCCTCACCGGTTTGCTGGAATACGTGTGCTTTATAAAAAATGCTTATCGGTTGCCTGATGCCAGCGGTCTTGATGTCGTAAACAGGGAACCATCCTGCCTGTGAAACGTTGTATTTGGTAACCAGGTTCAACATAAGTGGAGCGGGAGCATCGATCTTTACCAGTATCTCGCCGCGCTGCTCACGGCTTTCAGTCTGCAGCTTGCCCATCTCCTGCGAGAGGTCGTTAATCTCGCGGTTGAGCTGTGCGTTTTTCAGCGATGCGTCATATATTTCGTTTTGTATGGCGGCGTGCCTTTCACGATAGTATTGGGCAAAGGCGTTTACCTGTGATACGGTCAGTCCCTGCTGCTCGCCTTTCAGGGCACGGTTGGAGGTAAGCAGCGTCTGCTCTTCCCTAAGCCCGTTAATGAGGTTCTGCACCACCGAATTTTCCTTGCGCTTTTCGGCCAGTAAAGCTTCCAGTTGCTTTATCCTGCCGGTGTCGGCCTTCTTGTCAACATAATTTACGGCATAGCTGATGCTTAATATGGAGGCATCCTTCAGCCCGCTTACCTGTATACTGTTCTGGTCGATGAGCGGTGAGAGTCCGGTGAGGTACACTTCGGATACGCCCTTCGGCAAGCTGACCGCTGCTTCCGATGTTACCTGGGCACCATTGCGGTACACGGTAACTTCCTTAATGGTCGATTTTGGCTTTATCTCACCTGCAAGCAACAGGCAGGGAAGGACGAGGAATGCAAATAGCTGTTTCATGGTTTTAATGGCCGCTTATTTTGGCCTTACAGCTATAGAGCATTTTTTTAAGGTAAAGGTTGGGAACGAAGCAAGTTATTTTTTGCCTTCCAATTCTACGAGCAGCAACGGCAGTTCGGAGTAGGGGGCAGAGTCCGCGCTTTCCCATTCGCGTTTGTGCGCAATCATGTATTTTATTGCCGTTACGCTTTCGGTTCGGTTAGCCACAAGCAGTGCTTTGGATTTCTTTATTGCGGTATCAAAATCGGTTGGGTCATAATACATCCAAACATTTATGAGCAGTTGCAGGTCGGTTTGGGATAGTTTTTTGCCTTTAAGCTCATCGAGCGCTTTGGCCATTTTTGTCTTATTCTCATTACCGTCGGTCGACTCTCCATCATGCACATAGTTGGAGAATATGGCCCTTATCCGGTCTATAGGGTCGTAGTAGTCTTCCATGCCTTCGCATTCCTCTTCCCAGCATTCCATACAGGGCTGGGCAATGTGCGGGTAGTTCACCTCGTCCCAAAGCGTTACAAAGGCGAAATCCCAATCCCAGCCTTTAGCCTCCCATATGCCCAGTCCTTTTGCCTTATCCGTCCAGGAGAAGGTGAACTGCTGCTTTTCTTTCGAGCCGTCCCACACCCCATCCAGGACTATCTTTTTTGTTCCCGAAGCTTTTTTCACTTCAAACAGGTAATCCTCCTGTTGTCCGTAACAAAGCAGGTACCATTTGCCCTTTTCTTTATAAAGCTTCAGCCTGAGGTTGCCGCCGTCGCAGGTTTGGTACACTGCCGGGCCGTCTTCCATTTCGGTTACTTTTGTCCAGTCAGCAGGGATAGAGGCAAGGTCGGTTGTAATCTGCGCGCTTACTGTTGCCGCAAAGGCTACTAAAAGCAGAAGGGCTTTCTTCATTGGTCACATAGTTTTTTTGGATCTTTAACCGATATCAGCGTTCCAAGGATATCCACCAGCATTTGCCTGGTTTTTTCAGGGTCATCGCCTTCAAAATCAGCAGAGGCCAGCCCGAATATCATATCGCCCTCAATAACGTTGATGTAGTGTTGCATGGTTACCTGGTCGTTGTGGCCATCAGGCATCTGATACGACCACAATATGGCTTTTTTGCCGTTTGAGAGGGTAACCGCCTCGCTCCTTATCTCCATTGTGACCATGAGCCGAGATATGATATAGCTTGACTCCCCCCTAACAAACGATACAAGCACCTTCAGGTCGTCTTCACTTTTTGCATTTTCAACATGAGCTTTTTTATCAGCTACCAGGAACTGAAGGTTTTTTCCGTCAACGGTTATCAGTCTTTCGTGGTTGGCTTTTTCAGCGTTGCCGGCCAGTTGGAGGGTATAGTTTTTTCCGAGGGCAGGAATTGACCAAAATGTTTTACCCCGGCTGCATTTTACAAGCTCCTGGCCCTGCATTCCGATTGCGGAAACGAAGACAAAAAAGAAAAATATTTTTTTTCGCATAAGGTTGGATTTGAAAATTTTTAAAGTATTTGGAAAGGGTATAAAAAATCTCCTTTCAACGGTTATAAAATCCTCTTTTATGGACCATAAATTACTTGCCGCATAACCCTTTTGTATCCTTAATTGACCTCAAAGTCGCAATGGTTTCGAGTAAAAAGGACTCAATTTTGGTGCGGTCCTGTCCCACAAACTTTGGTGCCGAAAGCCACACTATGGCACCATTGAGGATGATGGTTACATGCACCTGCTGCTCGGTGGCCTCATCAGCGCCAAACCAGTCGTGGTGCCACAGCAGGCAGTTTTTCCCGGAGGGCAGCTTTTTAAGTTCATATTCAGGCTTCATCTTTTCGCCCAGGAACTTTTCCTCCCCCTGTATGAAACGGGTCAGCACCGCTGCATCACTGCCGCCGCCGCCTTTTTTTAGGTATTCCGATTTGTTGAGGATGTTATAGTGCAGGCCTGTCTCCTCTATATTAAGCAGTTGCGGAATATTGGCTTGTGCTACATCCCCGCGAAGGTGTAGGACAAACATTTTCCCTTTGCCTTTCAATATCCAATAGGAACTGCCGTCATCGCACTTGATAAGGTTTTGTGCTGACGCTGTAATGATAAGCAAAATAACGCAAAACAGCGTATAAAGGCGTTTCATGCGGTTGGTCATTAAGTTCCTCAAATATAGTAAACTTATGCGAGGTGCGTTTATTGTACAAAGAAAAAGCCCCTGTGTAAACAGAGGCTTTATCATGCTTTTTCCCAGTTACTCTATTGTCGGGTTAACAACCTTGAATTTACCTTTAAACTCGCCGTTTATCATTCGGTTATTTGACGGGTTAAAAACATCGCGGGCTTCAACGTCTTCAAATATAAGCTTGTAATAACCATCGGTCATTTCGGTTACGTGTACCGTTCCGCCGGCAATGCCATAGGACATCTCGCCCTCTACATAAATTCCATTAGCAAAAAGGTTGGTCGCTGTTTCACCAATGTGAAAAATATACGAACCGCCTTCGTTAGTGCGTCCTTCTTTAAGGTCCAGATTGATGTAAATGCCCTGGGTTATTATGTTGCCGTTAGTTTTTATGAGGTTGAGGTGCCTCACATCCTGTACCCCGTCGGTGCCTTCCATAAAATAGGTGAGCAAGCCGGTGCGCGAAGGCTTAAAGCTCACATCATCTACAGTGATTTCAGAAGTCATAATGGTTGAAGGGGATTCATTGTCCTCACAACCCGTCAGTGTAAAGGCTAAAGCCGTTACGAATAAAAATAGTTTTTTCATAGCGTTGGTTTTTATTACAGCAAATATAATAATTGATCCTTAGAGTGTTCATTAAACTTCGCCTTAATGCATTTCCTTAAAGTAAATTGCATTTTCAATAGCCGCTTCACTTGCGGTATTATTAAAATATACGAATGCTTCATGAAAATTATGGGCTAAAAGTTTTTTGTGAAGATCCTGCAGGTCCCCTTCACTGTATTTTGAGTAAAACAGTTTTGGATTGCCATGCATCCTTACGTAACCGGTTGATGTTGTTGCTATAATATCAGTGGGCAATTTCGGATAGTTGACACTGCAAAAGGTTATGCCGGCATTGGCTAATGCTTCCGCCACATCCTGTCTCCACCAACTTTCATGGCGGAATTCTACTACGTTTTTAAATGAAAAGTCAAGCGATTCAATGATAAGCGCCAGCCGTTCCTCACTGTAGCTGAAAGATGGTGGCAGCTGAAACAGCACACAGGCAAGCTTTTCTGCAAGGCCTTCACTTAACGTTCCATACAAGTCGGCAATCTCCTGCGTGCAGTTACTGAATTTTTTGTAATGGGTAATGCCTTTGAAGGCTTTCGCCGAAAACAGGAATTCCCCGGGTGTTTTATTGTACCAGTTCTGTAGTGTTTTTACAGTTGGGAACTTATAAAAAGTGCTGTTCAGCTCATAGGTACTGAAATGTTCGCAATAGTATTGGAACCACTTACTCTTTGGGATATCCTCCGGGTAAAAAAGCCCTTTCCACGAAGCGGTATTATAGCTTGAGCATCCAGTGATTATGTTTTCGGGTTTCATATATAAAGTTTCTGGCAGTTTTCGCAAAAAAAGCTCCGACGCCTTGTTGTGCCGGTATATTCCTTAGTTACAGGAAGGTCGCAGCGTTTACATTTGTGTTTTGTATATACCTCCCAATGTTTTTTAAGAGTGCCTTCCTTTTTCCATTTAAGAAAATCAAAACTGTAGTCCCTTGCAGCGTCAATTAGTTCAGAAAGCTTTTTTGCCGGTATCTTTCCAACTTTTGATTTTGGATGGATACGAGCACGGTAAAGCGCTTCGTTCTTTATGATATTGCCAACACCAGCAAATATATTTTGGTCAAGTAGCGCGTCGCATATAAGTTTTTCCGGAATGTCTTTTAATTTCGATTTAGCTTTTCCGGAATCCCATTTATCATTCATTATATCTGCGCTCCAGTCATAATGCTCGTCAATGTCTCCCTCCAACAACTTTACATTTACAGTGTAAAAATTGAGTTCGCCGCTTTTAAATACTAAACCCAGCCTGAGTTTTGTAGCTTTTCTCTTGTTGATAAGATAGGTGCCAAACATCATAAGGTGGATGCGGATGGTAAACCCGCTAAAGCAAAGCAGCAGGTGTTTGCCCCATGTTCGTACGCCTAAGAGTTTTTTGTGCTCCAGCCGCGACAAATCTATTTTTGCATTGCCGGTTGCCGAGATGACCACATGGTTCTCAAAAATTTCCGTTTCTTCTTTGGCGATTATGATGCTGGGTCCTTCGGGCATGGCTTTAGTTTTTATTTAAAGTTACAAAGGATTGTTTTTTTAAGGAATTCGTTTGCAGAAGATTTAACAGCACAGTTGCCCTTTTTGCCGAAAATCCTATCTTTGTTTTGAAATCGATACCCATGAAAAAAATAAGCGAAAAGAAAAAGCAGCAAACGTTGGAACTGCTTCAAAGCCGTGGCCTGCTACCGGTGGATAATAACATTTTGTTCAAATACATGAAGGAAAAGGATGTGTTTGAAGCGCTGCTGGTACACGGTGCCGACCCTGATTATTACGATTCCTATTTTAAATACCCAATGCTGTCGGTGGCACATAATTCGGGATATTTCCCGGCCTTTAAGCTGATGCTCGAATATGGCGCGACGCCCAATGTGCCTTCTATGATGCGTGCTGAAAGGACCGACCTGCTGTTTGACCTCTTCTTTTCGTATGTGCGCAATAAAAAGTATGTGGATGCCCTTGCGAAAAACGGGGTGAACTTCAACGTTATTGACCCCCATTCAGGTGAAACTTTACTGGAATTCATGCTGCGGTATTCTCCCATTGCTACAGACGCCATAATAACTATGCTGGAAGGCGGTGCCGACCCCAATTTTCCGAACCGTGACGGTAAAACCATATTTGACCTTATTGCCAGCGGTGAGATAAAAGTAATTGATCGCCTTCTACCTCTGCTGGAAGAGCACAGAAAATAGCTGGAAACAAAAACATAACATTGTTCCGGTAGGGTATTTAATGGTTGGGTGGTTATTAGCATAAGACCATTAAAACCTACCGATGTACAATTTTTCCAAACCAATGCAGGCAGTAGCGCTGTTTGCAGCACTATTTGTCTTTACAGCTGCCTACAGCCAAAAAGAACTATTGGGCTACAGGGGTATACCCGACAATTATGAAATGGTGGGCGTACCAGTCGAGGGCACTTCTGCCGATGTTGAGGTGTACCACACATTTGACCCTACCGGAATTTTGGGGAGGTATCCAAAAGGCAGGATGTTACAGGCATCCAACGGCAAACTGTACGGCATAGCCACATCGCAGGGCGGGCAGGACATTCCGTGGGGAGTGTTGTTTGAATACGACCCTGTTACCGAAGAATACCGGGTGCTCAACAATACCATAATTAACGGTAACGGCGGTGGCAATCTGTTTGGCCTGACCGAGGCTGTTCCGGGCTGGATTTATGGCACTACCAATGGTGGCAGGTCGATATTCAAATACAGCATCGATACAGAGGAGGCAAGCATTGTGGCAACAATCCCGCAGTTTCCTTACCAGCTCAGTACCCTGCAACCCACGTTCAATGGCGAGCTGATGAAAGCTTCGGACGGCCATGTGTACATCACTACTTCCATGGCACCATCACCGCAAAACGTGCCTTATCCGGGCGGTATTTACCGGCTTAACCTTAACACGCAGCAGCTTACCAAAGTATTCGTGTTTGGGTGGAATGGGTCAGATGTTCAAAGTCCTATAGAGGGTACTAAATTGATTGAGGCTTCACCGGGCAAGCTATACGGCACCTCATCAGGTGGTGCGCACGTAGGGCCACAGGGTGTAGCCCCGGGTGGCAGTGGTACCATTTTCGAGTACACGATCGCTACCGCCACAATGGTAAAGAAATTCGATTTTGATTACGCTACCATCGGGCGTGGACCAAGTCCGCTAATTTTGGATGGGGGAAAGTTATACGGCACACTGGCTGGTTTTCATGATGACAGCACCAATTATCCCAACCGCAGGGGGTCGATATTTACGTATGATATTGCGACAGAAACTTTTGCGCTCCTACACAATTTTGCCGAAGGCGGGGTGGTTAGGCTTCCCCAGCATATGCTCGTGAAAGCTACAAATGGCAAGATTTACGGTCCCTGTCAAACCGGGCATTTTGAGTACGACCCCGCCACACAGGGTGTTGCTTTAAAGGTAACAGGAGGCACTTCAAACAATTACCAGCCTCTTATAGAGGTATGCCGCAAGCCATCTTACCAATTATTCGAAACGACATCGTTCCTTATTTGCGAAGGCGATCCATTTACCTTTGATACCCAAAACATCAATGCTACAAGCTATGTGTGGCGTAAAGGCTCTGCGGTACAAGCTTCACAGACTACGGCGGTACTCTACATAGCCAATACTACAGTTGCTGACTCGGGCATCTATACCTGCACCATGACCAACGAATGCGGTACTACCATAACGGTACCAATACAGCTTACCGTAGAGGCCTGCATGGGCGCGGATGACTTTACCGGCCTGCGCCCGATAAAGCTATATCCTAATCCTGCAAGTTCTGTAGTAAACATCCAGTTGCCGGATAATGCTTCTTTTTTAATACAAAAGGTTTTGGTGGTAAACATGTTGGGACAAACGGTTTATGGAGGTAATAGCACTACCATAGATGTAAGCGCCTTTGCATCTGGAGTATATCAAATCCAGCTTGCTACAGATAAAGGCAATTGGAACGGGAAGTTCATTAAACAATAATCGATCCTTATGAAAATAAAATTCCTTTTCGCATTACTCATACTATCCTTTTCGGCATTCGGCCAGTTCATTACCGAATGGAATACCACGGCATCAACAAGCATTACCGTGCCTACCACGGGAAGTGGTTACAACTATACCGCTACTATAGCATTGGCTGCCAGCCCCAACACTATAATCACCACACTGAATAATGTAACAGGCAATGCTGTTTTCAACAACCTTGAATACAATACCGACTATGTGGTGAAAATCACAGGTAGTTTCCCCAGAATATATATTAACTATGGCAGCGAGCGCTTTAAGCTGAGAAAGGTAACACAATGGGGCAACAGTGCTTGGACCAACTTAAAAGGAGCTTTTTACGGCTGCATGTACCTTGACATAACGGCTGCTGATGTGCCTAATTTTTCGGGAGTGACGAGCATGGCACAAATGTTTCAGTTTTGCCTGGCGCTAAATGGCCCTGCCAACATCGGGAGTTGGGATACTTCCAATGTTACTGACATGAGCAACCTTTTTAACGGCAATACCGTATTTAATCAAAATATCAGTGGCTGGAATACAGGATCTGTGACCGACATGATGAATATGTTTGCCAGTGCTTCGGCATTCAACCAGCCCATTGGCAATTGGGATGTATCATCGGTTACCAATATGAACTATATGTTTGGTTCGGCCACATCCTTCAACCGGGACCTTACCAATTGGGATACATCATCGGTTACCAATATGTTCGGGATGTTTCAGGGTGCTACATCTTTCAATGGAGACCTGAGTGGCTGGGATACCTCCAATGTTACCGAAATGCAATCGATGTTTCAGGGAGCATCATCTTTCAACAAAAACATAGGGGGCTGGGAAACGGGCAATGTAACTTCAATGATGTCTATGTTCCGCGATGCTGTGGCATTCAATCAACCAATCGGTAGCTGGAACCTCTCGTCGGTCACTAACATCAGTGGCATGTTTATGAATGCCGATGCCTTCAATCAGCCTATTGGAGATTGGGATGTAAGTAATGCAGAGACTGCGGGCGGGATGTTTGAAGATGCTGCTTCCTTCAATCAGGATATTAGTAATTGGAATGTTTCATCGATATGGAACATGATGGGGATGTTCCAGAGGGCAACAGCTTTCAATCAGGATATCAGCGGGTGGGATGTTTCGGCGGCATTGTATATGGAAGCCATGTTTAAAGACGCCACTTCCTTCAACCAAAGCCTGGCAGAATGGGCCTATAACCTGAATCCGGCCGTATCTATGAATAGTTTCTTTGGTGGCATATTCGATAACTGCGGCATGAGCGTAGCCAATTATGATGAAACACTTACAGGCTTTAGCGAGAATGGCCCCGATGGTATCGTAATGGGCGCCCTGGGCATGTATTACTGCAATGAGGGCGCGGCGGCACGGGCCAATCTTGTGTTGCCTGTTGCAAGCGGTGGCAAAGGCTGGACCATAACCGGCGATACCAACCTGGCGGCTTCGACACCAATCCTTGCCCCATCCAACAGCAATATTACGCTTATATCCACCGAATGCAATTATAATTGGGCCAATCCGGCTGACCGCGCACGAAAGATGCTGACGGTTACCGATAACGGGAATGCCTTTTCTCCCCAATCCGTAGTCATCAATAATAATGGCATAGGCGCACTGCCGACGGGAATAACATCGGTTAATAATTATTACCAAAAAAGCAGTGGAGCTAACAGCATACGTGTGGGCAACCGCATGGTATCGATAAGCGATACGGAAAACTATGTTGAGAATGAAGGCCTGACGGTAAGGGTGTTTTATTCGGCGGCAGAATATACCAATATCCTTCTAACGCCTCCGCCTGTCGGTGAAATTGTAGATGCGGGCTGGTTCCTTTCGCAAAATAACACAGCTATGGGAGTAGTGGCTTCGATGTCGACAAATACTTATATGCTTCCCGGCGCAGAGAAAATTATACCTGTAAATTCCGGCACCGAGAATGGCTATGCTTTTGTAGAATTCAAAATAACAAAGCCAGGAACGATTGGGCTGTATGCTAAAACTACTGAAGGGGAGCTTTCAGAAGTATTGGGCGTAGATAGCTTTGAAAAAGGCAATGTATTGCTTTATCCCAACCCGGTAAAAGACATTCTCAATATCGCATTCGCGGAAGCGGGAGAAATTGAAGTGCAATATGTTTCGATAACCAATATGCTGGGGCAAACGGTTTACAGCCATTCGGGAAATATTGCTGCCGTAGCGGTTTGGGCCCTAAGCAATGGCATTTATCATATCAGCATTGCAACAGATAAGGGTGTGTATGCGGCAAAATTTATAAAGGAATAATGCGCATTTTTTTGTCTGTGGTTTAAAGCATTGAAAGTATTTCCCTTTATTTGTAATGCAACCGGACGGTTTTACCGTCTTAAAAACATGGACATGGAAACATTGCAAAGCAAACCTGCCAGTAACACGGCCTGGATACTTTTGGCATTTATTGCAGCGAAGTTCATATTGCAGTTTACTCTCATCAACCCGGACTATGATCTTCACCGCGACGAATACCTCCACCTGGACCAGGGCGACCATTTGGCATGGGGCTACCTGTCCGTACCACCGCTCACATCGTGGCTTTCCTGGTTCATAAAGCTGCTGGGCAGTTCGGTATTTGCAGTAAAGTTCTTTCCGGCATTGTTCGGGGCGCTCACCCTGCTCGTCGTCTGGAAAACCATTGAGGAACTGAGGGGCAGCCTTTACACGCTGGTGCTTGGCGCGGTTTGCGTGCTGCTTTCGGTGCTGGTGCGCATCAATTTCCTCTACCAGCCCAACTCGGCCGACATACTCTGCTGGACGGCCATCTATTATTTCCTCATCAAATACATTAATACGCAACGCCCAAAATGGTTGCTGTGGGGCGGTGTGGTGTTTGCGCTGGGTTTCCTAAACAAGTACAATGTCGCGTTCCTGGCACTGGGGCTCCTTCCGGCACTGCTCATCACAAGTCAGCGTAAAATGCTCGCCAAAAAAGATATTTATCTTGCCGCCGTTCTTGCTTTTATCCTCATATTGCCCAACCTCATCTGGCAGTATGCCAATAACTTCCCTGTAATACACCACATGAAGGAACTCACCGACACACAGCTTGTGCATGTAAGCCGTTGGCTGTTCCTTAAAGAGCAGCTTATCTTCTTTTTCAGCGCACTGCCTGTAATTTTGGCAGCGTTGTATGCATTGTTATCCTACAAGCCATTTGCTCAATACAGGGTATTCTTTTGGATATTTGCATTTACACTGGGTGCATTTCTTTTTTTCAGGGCGAAAGGGTATTATGCGATTGGGCTGTATCCTGTTTACATCGCTTTTGGGTCAGTTTTTTTGGGTAATGTGCTGAATGTGGGCTTTAAAAAATACCTGAAGCCGGTTTTTGTGCTAGTACCCGTGGCATTTTATGTAATGGCTTTTAACATAGGTTTTTCGATAGAAAGTCCGCAGGAAATAATCAACCACAAGGATACTTATATGAAAATAGGTCTGCTCCGGTGGGAAGACGGCAAGAACCACGAGCTTCCGCAGGACATGGCCGACATGCTGGGCTGGAAAGAACTTGCCGCGAAAGTTGACGCTGCTATAAGCCAGCTGCCGCAAGGGCATACGCTTGTGCTGTGCGACAATTACGGGCAGGCCGGGGCCATCAATTATTACAGCGCCGATAAAAACATCGGTGCCGTATCATTCAATGCCGATTATATCAACTGGTTTGAACTGGACAAACCGGTATATAATGTCATCCGCGTAAAAGAGCTGCAAAACGAAAAGGACGAACTTGAGAAGACGGGCCCGTTTTTCGAAAAAGGGTTTGTATCCGATTCTGTTGCCAATCCGCTGGCAAGGGAATACGGTACTACCATTTTTGCATTTAGCAGGCCAAAGTTCGATATCAATGACCGACTAAAAGCTGAAATTGTAGAAGAAAAGTGGGACTAAAGCCAATCAATCGCTATTGCAGCATAAAATAGTATTAAACTGCCTGAAAAACTTTTACGTTTACAAGCATTCTCACTACTTTTACGCTTCAATATACAATTATGGCATCAGGTTTTTTTGCAATTTTAGACGACATTGCCGCGTTGATGGACGACGTGGCCGTAACCAGTAAAATTGCTACACGTAAAACGGCAGGCATCCTTGGGGATGACCTTGCGGTTAATGCAGAAAAGGCGACAGGATTTTTGGCATCGCGTGAATTGCCCGTGCTTTGGAAGATAACAAAGGGGTCATTTCTTAATAAGGTTATGATACTGCCGGTTGTTTTCCTGCTTAACTATTACCTGCCAGTAGCGATTACCTATATACTTATTGCCGGCGGTTTTTACCTGGCCTACGAAGGTGTCGAAAAGATTGTCGAATACCTGTTCCATCGTAAGCACCATAATAAAGGCGAAGTAGCTAAAATAGTTGCGGAATCGCAGGAGGTGCAACAGGAATCAGCTGATGTGGAAAAAGAAAAAGTACGCTCGGCTGTCATTACTGATTTTATTCTTTCGGTAGAAATTGTCATCATTGCGCTTTCAACTGTCTTGGAAAAGAACCTTACCACCCAAATCATCACTGTTTCGGTAGTGGCACTATTGGCAACCGTAGGTGTTTACGGACTTGTGGCGCTTATTGTACGCATGGACGATGCCGGTTTCAACCTGATAAAACGCAGTAATAATAAAGGCTTTTTGGGCGGATTGGGGAATCTGTTGGTAAAGCTGCTTCCCATTGTAATCAAATGCCTTGCCGTGATAGGTACGATAGCTTTACTGCTTGTATCGGGCGGATTGTTCGCGCACAATATTCATTTCTTTCATGAGCTGCTGCCCAATATTCCTGTGATGCTGAAAGAATTTGTCATAGGTCTTGCGGCAGGTGTTGTTGCGGTATTGGTGGTAATGGCAGGTAAAAAGGTTGTAGGGATGTTTAAAGGCAAACCTAAGGTCTGATATATATTACCAGTTATCCTCAAAAGCCTTCACGTCCTGTAGCTTAGGCAGCGGCCGGATGAGCTTTTTGGTTTTTTCGTTTCTTACTATTTTTCCCGTTTCATAATTTTCTTCCTTGAGGAACCTGTCGCCCGTAGATAAATTAAAATCCTCTGAGTAAATTCTGCCCACACCATCGCTGCTGCCGTTGGTATAGCCAATAAGCTCAAAATTGCCATTTTGGTAACGGAATTTATACTCAAAATACCCACGTAGCAAGGAGTTGTTTACAATCAGGATGCCTTTTTTAATCTCAATGCCTTCAAAACCATTTCCGTATCTGTAGCCATCCCTGCCATCGGGATATTGCGGTTCAATCAACTGGTCAGACGATACTACAAGTTTGTGGTTCCCATCTTCAATCCCAAAAAAAACTGCTATCCTGTACGGTGCATTTTCGTGAAGGGTATCCTGCATTACGGTAACCAGGTCCTCGATGCCGTCTTTGTTAAGGTCGCCCGTGGCGTTGCTTACAGGAGCATCAAAATTTTGGGCAACACCGGCACAGTACCATAAGCAAGACACCAAAAGGGTAAATATTGTTTTAAAATTTATTGACATTTAATTTGTTGCTTTTTGTAAAACTACTAAAAAGAATTGTACGGACTTATAGTTCAATAGGTAAAAGTCTGCCATGTAGCAGATGCGTTAGTTTAATGCCAATTCTTTCGAATGTGGCGATAAGGTGCACTTATTTTCAAAAAAAAAAGCTGAACATTTTGTTCAGCTTCTACGGTCGGGATGACTGGATTCGAACCAGCGACCCCTAGCACCCCATGCTAGTACGCTACCAGGCTGCGCTACATCCCGATTGCCTTTGTAAGAAAGGTGTGCAAATATATTGGTTTTGACGAACAAATAAAATCGTTGTTGTCAAAATTATTCTGCCACCCCAATCCTGTAAATATCAGCAATGTTCTTCATGATTTCCCTGAAGTCGATAGACAGGTCGATGAGTGACCCGCTGTGGATGTCGAAAATCCACCCATGAACGGTGAGTCCACGTTCGGATATGGCTTTTTGCACTTCGGCTGTCTTGATCACGTTAATGCATTGCTCCTGTACATTGAGCTCTACCAGGCGTTCATATTTACGCTTTTCGTCTTCAATGGCATTTATTTCCTTGCGGTGCAGACGGTACACATCGCGAATGTTGCGCAGCCACGGGTTAAGTATCCCCAAATCCTGGTTTTGCATGGCGGCAAGTATACCCCCGCAGCCATAGTGCCCGCATACCACTACGTGATCCACTTTTAGTACACCAACAGCATAGTTGATGACCGACATGACATTTAGGTCAGTATTCGGTACAAGGTTGGCAATGTTACGGTGTACGAATGCTTCGCCAGGCTGTACACCCATTAGTTCCTCAGCAGTTACGCGGCTATCGGAACATCCTATATACAATATGGCCGGCGATTGCCCTTTTGAAAGGTTTGAAAAATATTTTTCGTTGGTTTCCAGCTGACGGGCAACCCAGGCTTTATTGTTTTCAAAAACTTTTTTGATGTCCATAATATGATTGTTTTATCCAAAATTAATACTATTTAAAGTTACTGTCAAATGGATGCTATAAATACAGTTTGCCGAAGTCTTAAACTGCTGTAACAAAACGATGTGTGTTTCGTCTAATAATTATCAATCAAAAAAAGTAATCATGAAACACAATTTTTTTATTGCAATGGCTTTTTGCCTTGCAACTACATTTGCCTTTGCACAAAAAATCAGCAGTAAAGACATTCAGGGCCACTGGAAAATTGCCGCTTTCAGCGCCTCGGGCATACAGTACGAACTGGCTACGCAGCAAATAGTCCTTTCCGAAGAAATGAAAGCGCTGGTAAACGAGGAAGCTATGGAGGGAATGAAGGCGGGTATGCAGGAGGCCGCAGGCCAATTTGACGGAGGTTTTGTTGATTTTGATGCTACTACTATGAAAATGGGTATGGCAGGTACATCTGAAACCAATGGCTATTCGTTGACCGAAAAGGATGGAAAACAATATCTTTCACTAAAAATGGAGGATGGCTCAATACAGGAAATGCCGGTGGTTTACCAGGACAAAAGGCTGCATGTTATGGTTGACACCACACAGAATTTCAGCATGATATTTACTAAAGGCTAATACCAGAATGAATAAAGGGGCTATCTTTTTAAGAAAGCCCCTTAATACTCATTGTGTTAACCTTATTTTTTTTCTGCCTGTTGTTGGGCTTCCTGTATCATTTTTTCATTTGCTGTAATAGCAAATTCAACACGCCTGTTTTGGCGCATACCCTCAGCCGTAGAGTTGTCAGCAATAGGATCGGCTTCACCGCGTCCAATAGTTACTATCCTGGCCGAGCTGATGCCTTTTCCTGAAAGATATGTTTTAACCGAAGCAGCCCTTTGTTCTGAAAGCTTTAGGTTATAATCGTCTGCACCACTACTGTCTGTATATCCGAAAATCTGGATGTTGGTATCAGGATATTCGTTGAATACAGGTACCAACTTGTCAAGATTAGCTTTTGCAGTAGAGGTTAGTGTCGACTTGTTCAGGTCGAAGTTCACTGAGTTTTCACCAAGTGTTATCTTAATACCTTCACCAACCCTTTCAACCTCAGCTCCTGGAAGCGCCTGGTCTATTTTTTGGGCTTGCTTGTCCATCCTGTTTCCGATAAGTCCACCGGCAGCACCGCCTACAACTCCGCCAATGATAGCTCCAAGTGCAGTATTACCCCCTTTGCCTACATTGTTACCAAGTACCCCCCCAATCACTGCGCCCGAAGCTGCACCTATAGCCACACCACGTTGTGTATTGTTAGTATTTTTTACCGCTTCGCAAGAGGTAAAGCCGATACTGAACATAAATGCAGCAGCAACAGCATAAATTTTCATTGTTTTCATAATAGTCTTATTTTATTTTAGTTTTATTGATTTTTACATTTTAGAGAATTGATAAGTCACCTCTACATTCTTACCTCCAACGTTAACGTTATCAATAAGCTGGAATGAGTTTTCGGTTTGGTTCCTCATTTGGAGGAAGTACCCTTCACTTACTCTTTTAGCCTTTTCGCCATTAGTTATTTTCAGGGTGAATGCACCTTCCTTAGTTACTGTCCAGACAATTGGGCTGGTAAACGAAGGGCAGTTGGCTTTGCTGATGCTCATTGTGCCTTTATTATTATTAGGCACAAAATTCCACGAACTGCCTTCAAGGCATTTTGAGTCGGCAATGTCAAATGAAGTCACTTTGATATAGTCTGACCCCGGATAGGTTACACTTGAAATTGTCCAGTTGCCTTTAAGCCCGGATTGGGATTTGGTGTCAAGTGAGCCGCATGATGCCAAAGCCATCATGAACAGGCTTAAAAAAAGGAATTTTTTCATAATCGTTAATCAGGTTTAAAGTTTAAGATTTTCGTATTTCAGTGATTAAAGTTACTACGAATGTCATGTACTTTACAATACCTATGCCATTTTTTTAACAGGAATTGTTTTATTTATTCTTACGTTATATTTTTAGTTTCCTGAAAAATTGCTATTTTTTAAGGTCTTATGAACAGAGTAATGACATAATTTCCTGCATATTAATCTTTTCTTAAAAAATATTTTCTTTAACACTTAGATATTGTCATAACTAAAGATTAGAGAATCCTTCTCATTTTATAATGTTTAGTAATGTGCTATAAAAGGCCTGAAATTTTTTACAAAATATGATTGGACATATAAGATAAACGATATCAAATAATAAGTGCCAATTTGTCACGGGAGTAATATTGGTATCTTATTTGACGTAGGATTTTCGACAAACTTTAAAACGATTCGATTTATGACAACAGGAAAAATCAATGTTTCAGTAGAGAACATCTTTCCCCTAATCAAAAAATTCCTATACAGCGACCACGAGATATTCCTGCGTGAGCTCGTGTCAAATGCCACCGATGCTACCCTTAAGCTAAAGCACCTTACCGGTATTGGGGAAGCCAAAGTAGAATATGGCAGTCCCGTTATTGAAGTGAAGGTCGATAAGGAAGGCAAAAAGATTCACATCATCGACCAGGGCCTTGGTATGACTGGCGAAGAGGTTGAAAAATACATCAACCAGGTAGCCTTTTCAGGTGCTGAGGAATTTCTCGAAAAGTATAAGGATTCTGCTAAGGATTCCGGTATCATAGGCCATTTCGGCCTTGGATTCTATTCTGCTTTCATGGTGGCCGAAAAGGTTGAGATCATCACCAAGTCATATAAAGATGAGCCTGCCGTACACTGGACCTGCGACGGCAGCCCGGAATTTACCCTCGAGCCATCAGATAAGACCGACCGCGGAACAGAAATCGTCCTGCATATTGCCGAGGATTCTACCGAATTCCTTGAGGAAGGCCGCATCCGCGAATTGCTTAAAAAATATAACAAGTTCATGCCGGTGCCTATCAAGTTTGGTACCCGCAAAGAGACGCTTCCGAAGCCTGAGGATGCTCCTGAAGACTTTAAAGCTGAAGAGGTTGAGGTAGACAACATTATTAACAACCCTAACCCGGCCTGGACAAAACAGCCTGCAGACCTGACAGAAGAAGACTATAAAGCCTTCTATCATGAACTGTACCCGATGCAGTTTGAAGAGCCGCTATTCAACATACACCTGAATGTAGACTATCCGTTCAACCTGACAGGTATATTGTACTTCCCGAAACTGTCCTCTGACCTACAGGTGCAAAAGGATAAGATCCAACTGTACCAAAACCAGGTGTTTGTGACCGATAACGTAGAGGGCATCGTACCGGAATTCCTTACCATGCTGCGCGGCGTAATCGACAGCCCGGACATCCCGCTGAACGTATCGCGTTCTTACCTCCAGGCAGACGGTGCCGTGAAGAAGATTTCCAACTACATCACCCGCAAAGTGGCCGATAAGCTGAAGTCACTCTTTACCGAGAACCGCGAAGATTTCGAGCAGAAGTGGAACGATATCAAGATTGTGTTGGAGTACGGCATGCTGAGCGAGCCTAAATTCTATGAGAAGGCAGGCGCTTTTGTGCTGTACCCTACAGTGGACGAAAAGTTCTTTACCCTTGATGAACTGAAGGAAAAACTGGCTGCCACACAAACTGATAAAGACGGCAAACTGGTCGTGCTGTATGCTTCCAACAAAGATGCGCAGCACAGCTACATCGAAGCCGCCAAAGAAAAAGGTTACGAGGTGCTTCTGTTGGATTCACCAATCGTGTCGCACCTTATCCAAAAGTTGGAGGCTGATAATGAGAACATTACCTTCGCTCGTGTAGATGCTGACCATATCGACAAGCTTATCAAAAAAGACGAGGAGCAGCTATCGAAACTGAGCGATGAGGAGAAAGAAAAACTAAAAACCACTATTGAGGAATTCGTGCCCAAATCAGGGTACTCCGTACAGCTTGAGGCGATGGATAGCAGTGCCGCGCCCTTCATGATTACGCAGCCGGAGTTCATGCGCCGCATGAAGGAAATGAGCCAGACCGGCGGTGGCGGGATGTTCGGGATGGGCAACTTCCCTGACATGTACAACCTTGTGGTAAACACCAATCACGAGCTGTCCTCCAGCATCCTGAACAGCGATGACAAGTCGCATCAGGAGGCTTTGGTGAAGCAGGCGCTCGACCTTGCCAAGCTGAGCCAAAATTTACTCAAAGGCGAGGAGCTTACAGCCTTCGTTAAGAGGAGTTTTGAGCTAATAAAGTAATTTTAGGGGTATAATAAGATGAATTTAGGGTGTAGCCGATGCGATTTTAAGGGCATCTGGATATGACCTTAGGGTATATATAAGCAGATAATAGAAACCTGTAGTGAGAGCTACAGGTTTTTTTGTTTTATATTTATATCCGGAAATCTTAACTAATGAAATTCTATATCAAACTATTTATTTTAATCCTTTTAGTCTCATGCCGGGAGGAAAAACCAGTTAAAATTATCATTAATCCGATTCAAAATGAGCAATCAGGCAATAATGCTGGCAAATCCGCAAACAGGGTTGAAGCAGATGAATTCCGTCTCATATGTGATTCCGCATATATTAATAATAAATGGTTTAAAGCTTGCTGGGGTACTTCTGAAAGAGCTTTTGTACTTAATGATGAAAACGATACCCTGTATAGTGAAAAGGAGGGTATTTGGCATATAAAATTTAATGATTTTAACGAAGACGGATACAAAGATATGTTTGTTGGTTATAACGGTAACTACATAGCATATGAACTTGGACTCTTTGACTATAAAACCAATAATTTTAAGCTTGTCAAAGGATTTAGCAGTTATAGAGACACACATAAGCTGAAAGGAACCAATTATTATTACTCTTACAGTTCAGGGGGATGTGCTGATTTGAATTGGTACAGTATTCTTTTTTACATTAATGATTATGTGGCCTATAGCATTGGTCAAATCGAAGGCATAGGCTGCGAGCAGGAAGAGAAAAATGGTATTTTTGTTTCAAAAATTACCGAAGGAAAAGAGATACTTGTAAAATCGATTCCCCGTGAACCGGGATATTATGCCGATAAATGGGATTTCATCCAGAAGTATTGGTTAGAAAATTATAAGGCTTTTTGAGGTACCTGTATAGACATTAAATCATAGAATAACGTATTCTACATAATTGGAAGATATAATGCTCCCCTCCTCAATAAACAATAATCAATAAAAAATATAAAATCAAATGACCCTCCCCATAGAAACTCCCGCACTCTTATTCTCCGCCACATCGCTCATACTTTTGGCCTATACCAACCGCTTTCTTACCATAGCCACCATCGTACGCGGCCTGAAGGTGAGCTACCAGCAAAACCAAAACAAAAGCATTCTGGTCGAGATCAAAAACCTTAGCCTGCGCCTCACGCTCATCCGTCACATGCAGATGTATGGTGTGCTGAGCCTGTTCTTCTCGGTTTTTGCCATGGCGCTGCTGTTTGGCGGCGTGCAGGACTGGGGTGCCTATGTATTCGGGTTGAGCCTGCTGCTCCTGCTGGTCTCGCTTGCGGTGTCGTTTTGGGAAATCAGCATCTCGGTGCGCGCACTACGGGTACACCTGAGCGACCTCATGGAAGAGGCGGAAAAATGATGTGACTACTCAACAATCCACAGCAAAACAGGCTTTTCGGCCTTTTGCAGCCGGGTATCCAGTTTTCGCATAAAGTTATCCGATACTGCGGGGCAGCCCCAGCTTAGCGGCGAATAGTCGGGAAATATTTCAGTATCAGCCACTGCCGTCCACGAGTGGAGTACTACTACGCGTGCTACGGCATTGTTATTGGTCTTTTCCAGACCGTGCATCCAGTACTTTACCTTGATGCCCCACGAACTGTAGTCGCGCTTGCCTATTTTATATTTGCCCAGTGCGGTACAGTGGCTGCCGTCGGCATTGCTAAACTTTGCCTTTTCCCATTTTTTATCATTATCCTCGTGGATGTCGCAGCTGCCGTGGGTTACCACATTGGAGTCAATCACCTTTTTTTCCTTGAAATCATAAATGAAAAAGCGGTTCCTGCCCGAATGGATGCTCATGTCCAGCAGGAAGTAATAGTCCTCGTTGAACTTTTCCTTTTTGCAAAAGGCCAGTGCCTCCGTGTGTTTTGAGGTATAGTCTTTCGGGATTTTCTTTTTTGAGGCTGTGTCGGTATCAGGAGCGCCAATGCAGCTCATCAGCCCCAACAGGAGAAGGGTAATGGTACGGGTCATATAGGTAAGGTGTAGGGTATTACCTGATAACTGTATAAAGCGCTAATTTATTATTACCGATGAATTAATCTTCAACCGGTGTTGCTTCCTTCTTCTTAGTGAGTTTGCTTTCGAATTTGGATCCGTTTACAGAGCATGCCAGGTAAATGTCATCGCCATCTACTTTGTCTATTGCAACTTTCATGACCGTTCCTTTTTTGAAGGGGAAATTAGGCAGTGTGGCCTTTACAAGTGTGGCATGGTATTCACAATTATTTATCCATTTAATCGTCGACTGGATAGTGTATTTTTTGTTTTTATGATATTCGGTGTGTTTGTTATCGTCAATTACTACCAATATAGGCTCGCCGTCTTCATCTTTATAAGTGAAGGTGCCGTTGTGTAAAATGCTGCAATCATTAGCTGTAAATGACATGAGAGATAAGAATAATCCAAAAAGTAGGGAGATTTTTTTCATTATAAGTCTGTGAAATTTGCGTGAGTAATTATTAGGGCAAATCTTTTTATTTATTTGGGACTGGGTTATGTTACATGCCTGCTTCTTTTTTGAGCGCATCGACTGCCGATGAACCCATAAAGTCATCGATATTAAAAAAGTCGTGCTCAAGGTGTTTTCCGATGTACCATGTTTCAATTACCTTGTTTTTAAGGGCGGCCACCATGGTTTCGGAAATGCCGAAGCCCATGTAGCGGTCCCTGGGTAATTCTCCGGGTTTATATACCCGCTGTTCGTATTCCTGGTAATAGAACAATATTTCATTCTCTGCGGGCTTCAGTTGCTTTTTAAGTTCTAAAAGCCTCTCTTTATTTGTGGACGTGAATACTTTAAATACATACCCGTCGAACATTCTTTCGCATTTAGTGATGCCGGGGAATTTTGTATCAAAATTATCGATGCAGTTGTTTTTAGTCAGGAACTCCTTTTTGCGTGCCGGTTCTTTGTAATCGAAATCTTCGTCCGGCGCATTTGTGCGCCGGTTCACTTTTTCATTGGCTGCCACCGTTGTATTTCGGTCTTCGTACGGTTTGGAATGATAAAACGGATGCAGGTCGTACGATTCAGCTTCATTTGCCTTGGCCATTTCGGTTATCACGACACCTTCACAATCCCTGTCACGCAGCACATCGCCGTTTCCGCGAAACCTTTCTTCCATTGGCAGGTGGGTGGTATAGCCAAGCTTGGCTCCCTGCAAATACTGTACACGGCAGTCGGCATTGGTATAGTCATAGGTTTCATAGAGTTTGCTCCCGTCAAACGTATAGGCTTTCCATACGCCTGTTTTTTTGCCTTCTTTGTAGTAGGCTTGCAGTATCAGCTTTCCGTCACGGAAAAACTCCCAGTTCTCAATGCCTTTTTTAAGCACCATCTTCGAACTGAATTCGCTGCCGTTGACAACACCCAGCGACCGGCCTTCAAAAGAAAGCGGTACCCCGTTTTTAAATTCGCCCTTTATTGCAATGGTGCCGTCTGTTTCATATTCATAATAAGTGCCGTGCAGCATTTTGTCTTTAACCGTATATTTCCACCGCAGCTTATCCTCTTCCCTGTAATAGTTTTCGATGCATTCACCATCCTGGAAACCCTCGAAGGCGCTCCCTTTGTTAAACAGCCTGCCATTATTATATATCTCATAGGTGCCGTGGGGCACATCGTTTTTAAAATGCCACACTTCCTTTTTTACATTGGGCGATTCGTATAATATATGGCTGCCGTTGTTCTTGTCATTCTCATAATACGTCTCCAGCTTGGTCTCGCCGGTAGGGAAATATACCTTCAGCATCCCGTGCCGTTTTCCGTTGGCATATTCCGTTTCATCCATTATTTTTCCGTTCGGATAGTAGGTGGTCATTTTTCCGTTAGGCATATTGGCTTTAAAAGTGCCTTCGCGCTCTTTGTTTCCGTTGGCATAATACCACGCTGCCCTGCCTTCCAGCGCCAGTGGATCTGTTGGGGTAGAAGACGTGCCTGTAAATTGCAGCTGCCCTTTTATGAAGTAGTCGTTTATAACATACAAGTTACCTTCTTTTTTTGTTGTCCTGTAAAAGGCGGCATTGGCTTCGGTGGTCTCTTTCCAGTTTTTATCGAAATATATCTTTTCCTGTGCATTGCCATAAAAACAGGCAGCCAGCAGGAGGAAAACAATAACATTTTTCATTATGTGTGTGATAAGTTGGGCCAAATATATAAAAAGAACACCGCATTTTAACGCCCGGATTAAATCTAAGCCCTATCTTTGCCCGCTTTTTAATTTTCAGCACCATGTCGCAAAAAAATGTATTGAAGGGGGTTATACTGGTTGGCCTTGGCGCATCCAGCTACGGAATGCTGGCCACGTTTGTAAAGCTGGCCTACAAGGATGGCTTTACCACGGCCGAGGTTACCGCATCGCAGATGTTTTTGGGCATACTGGGCATGCTGCTCATCAACATATTCCAAAAAGCGAAAAAGAAGCAGGAAGTGGTTAAGGCTTCGGCCAAAGACCGTTCGCAGCTGATGATTGCGGGTACATCGATGGGCTTTACCAGCGTGTTCTATTACCTCGCGGTATATTTTGGCATCCCTGTTTCCATCTGCATTGTCCTGCTCATGCAAACCGTATGGATGAGCGTGCTCCTGGAAGCCATCATCGCCAAAAAGATACCTTCGGCCAAAAAACTGTTTGCTGTGGCCATAGTGCTTGTGGGTACGGTACTGGCGGCCAACCTCATCGGCAATATCGACGCGCTTAATATCAAGGGCGTATCCTTCGGACTGCTCGCGGCGGCATCGTTCACCGCGACCATGTTTACGAGCAATACCATAGCTACGCACGTATCGTCGGCACAGCGCAGCCTGTTCATGCTTTTTGGCGGTGCGGTGGTGGTGCTGGCATTTACGGCTTACACATGGACAGGCACTTTCAACTTCGAGATCTTCCTTACCTGGGGCATCGTGCTGGCGCTTTTTGGTACCATCATCCCGCCAATCCTGCTCAACGCAGGCTTCCCCCATGCCGGGCTGGGGTTGGGCAGCATTGTGGCCTCGCTGGAGCTTCCTGTATCGGTAATGATGGCGTTTTTCATCCTGCAGGAAAAAGTGAGCCTGCTGCAATGGACGGGCATCGCACTCATCCTCGGTGCCATTGTTTTGATGAATGTAAAGCTGCCGGGCAGGGACAGCACTACATAATTTTTTTTACCACATAGGGACATAGGATTTATAGGGTACAATTATAAAGCCCTATCGAGCGACACAGAGAATGAAGCGAAGCTTCATCTATGTGGAAATATTTTCCCTTTATAGGCCAGTCACCGGCTATAGAGCCTATGTTTCTATGTGGTTGGATTTTTTTAGTTTTGATGGTCCTGATTCGCTATCTTTGGGTAAAACACACGCATGGCATTACCCTGGCACCTTTATCTGATGGCATCGCTGTATATCCTGGCAGGCATCAACCACTTCCGGGTGCCGAGGATGTACGTGCGCATGATCCCGCCTGCATTTCCCGCACCGAAGACGCTTAATTACATCAGCGGCGCTGCCGAAATCCTCCTCGGTGTCTTACTGTGCATCCCCGAATTTACGGCACTTGCCGCGTGGGGCATCATCGCATTGCTTATTGCGGTTTTCCCCGCCAATGTATACATGCTCATGAATGAAAAAGCAGGCATGGGTATATCCGGATGGATACTCTTGCTCAGGCTGCCGCTACAGCTGGCATTGCTGTATTGGGCATGGCTGTATACAAAATTTTAATCGAATCATAAGAATTTGCTTACTTTGTTTTTGGTTTTAAAATCTATCTTGCCATTGATTATCAGATAAAAAGGCTACAGGATTGAATGATTTGTAAATTTTAATCCGGTTATATGCCTGAAAATTCCAACTTCCCAAAAAAATGAAAAATAACATTGTATTTTGCGAATGGATTATTTTTTTTAGTAATATTGATTAACGAATCGTAAACATTTACTTAATTACCTGATTTTAATTTTTTGCCTGATGAAAAAGAGCAGCCGTCCGGAGCTGGACAGGGAAGCGATACAAAGGATCGTAACGCTTGCCCGGGAGGAAAGAAAACCTTTTGACGAGATCAAAAAAATATTCGGCCTGCCTGAAAAGGATGTAACCGAAATTATGCGTAAACAACTGCCTGCCGATGATTTTGAAAGCTGGAAGAAAAAGGTGGCGGCCAAAAAGCCCAAGCCCATGACGCAGATGAACATCATTGAAGACGACGAACTGGATTCCAAATACTATATCCGGAATAAGTTTTAAACACAGCTCCCTGCACGGGAGTTTTTTTGTTTTTGGTTATAAGCAATCTTGGCTATCTTTATCAAAATTTACTCTTGATGAAAAATACCCTTGCCTTCTTCCTTTTACTATTCTCCGCAACCCTTTTTGCACAGGACATCACCGGGCCGTGGCATGGCCTGCTTACGTTTCCCGGCGGGCAGCTGCGCATCACCGTAAACATAGCCAAGAACGATGCCGGTGCCTACACCGCAACCATGCTGGTGCCGGAACAAAGCGATAAACCCATACCTGCTGAGACTGTACTGTTTGAGAATAACATCTTTGCTTTTACCATCCCCATGGCAGGCATTGATTACAGGGGGACACTGGAAAACAATGTGTTTAAAGGCACCTTTACGCAAAACCGCCAGGGCATCCCGCTCGACTTCGGCAGGGAAGAAGTGGTGCTGAAGGCCAAGGTACGCCCACAGGAACCCGCCAAGCCTTACCCATACCACACAGAAGATGTAACCTTTAAGAACGAAAAAGCCGGCATAACCCTTGCCGGGACACTCGCACTCCCCAAAAAAGAAGGAAACTTTCCCGCAGTTATATTAATAACAGGGAGCGGCCCCCAGAACCGTGATTCGGAGATATTGGACCACAAGCCGTTCCTGGTTTTGGCCGACCACCTTACGCGCGCGGGCATTGCCGTACTCCGTTATGACGACAGGGGTGTGGGGAAGTCGGAGGGGAAGTTTTCCAAAGCTACCACCGAAGATTTTGCCACCGATACCGAAGCGGCTTTCCAGTACCTCAAGACCAGGAAGGAAATCAACAAGAACAAGATAGGCGTGTTGGGCCACAGCGAAGGCGGCATCATCGCGCCCCTCGTGGCCTCCCAACATCCTGACGTGGCATTTGTGGTCATGCTGGCCGGCGTTGCCATACCGGGCGATGAACTCATGCTGCTGCAAAATTATATGATGGGTAAAGCCAACGGCATGCCCGAAGACGAACTGACCAAGCTGGGCGCCATCAACCGCCAATTGTATGATGCCATAAAGGCCGAAAACCAGCCGAATACCCTGAAGGCTAAATTATATACCATTTTCGACCAGCAGCTCAAGCCCATTTTCATATCCAAGGGCATCCCGAAAGACCAGGTAGGGCAGTATATCGACATACAGGTAGCCGAAATGGGATCAGCGTGGTACAGCAATTTCATTCGCAATAACCCTACCCCGGTACTCGAAAAAGTGCAGTGCCCGATATTGGCCCTCAACGGCGACAAAGACCTGCAGGTGGCCCCAACAGCCAACCTGGATGCTGTAAAGCGCGCGGCGCAGAAAAGCGGCAACAAAAAGGTGACCACCAAAGTGCTGCCGGGCCTCAACCACCTGTTCCAGGAAAGCGCAACGGGTGCTCCAAGCGAGTATGGCGAATTAGAGCAGACCTTTTCGCCTGTTGCCTTGAAGGAAGTAACGGACTGGATGGTGAAGGTGGTGAGGTAGGATTGATATTCAAGGTTTATATTTTTAAATTAAATAACATTGTTTAACTGCATGAAAATATTGGTAACAGAGAATGAAATAAAATGTCAGTGGATACTGGCAGGAAAAGAACTTGCAGCCAATAATGATTGTGAACGAATTGATTGGTTAAGAAAAAATTATCTAACAGAAATTGCCCGCGATAATTCTGAATGGCTAATTTTATATCAAGATCCAAAAGATAAAAGATTTTGGGAGCTGCGTTTTGAGTTTGCAGAAATGCATGGAGGTGGGCCACCATCATTAATCTATATAAGTAATGACGAAGCGAAGGAAAAATATAAAATTTAGCCCGCTCCACAAATCTCCCGGCTTTGTGGAGGCGTTAGCCATGTCTCCTGACATGCAATAAAAGGACAGAGACCTTTCACCACTTCCGCAAAGTCGGGAGACTTCACGGAGCGCACACAGCACTCCAAACACACCCAAAAACTTTCCATCTTAGCCCTGATAGAGGCGGTACCCCGCTTTTTTGGTGGGGTAAAGCCGAAAGCAGGAATATAGCAGAGAGGTAAACCCAAACCTTTCACTCCAAGAATCGCCAACATTTACGCCTGAGTAAGCACATCCCGTCTCCCTCTCCTTTGGAGAGGGCCGGGGAGAGGACCTTTTATATTTGGGGATGAAAAACAAAAAACCCCGGATTCGCAACTATCCGGGGTTTAACTAACTACTAAACCTAATTATATGAAAAAAATAACTATTCTTTTTTAGAACATGCCACCGCCGCTCTGCTTGGTGTTGTCATCGCGTTGCTTGCGCTGCATGGCCCTGTTCTTACCGGCGCCGAACATGTAGTTAAGCCCGAAGTATACCGTACGGCTTTCCCAACGGAACTCGCCGCTTTGCGGGAATGGGTTGTCGGCGCTGAAGCCGTAGTGCATCATGTTGAACATATCATTAAAGCGAAGGCTGAGCGACATCTTGTTGTCCAGCAGGCTGTAGCGTGCACCGCTGTCGATCTTGTACATATCCTTGCTCTCATTCTGCACGCCGTTCACTGCTCCCCTGTAAAACCCGAACAGCAGGAAGCTGAGGCGCTGGTTGACCCTGAAGTTGCTGTTAAGCCTCGCATTGAAGGCATTCACGTCCACACTGCGCTCTACCATTTCGTAATCGTCATCAGACCCCGGTTCCAGTACCGACACCGTACCCCTTTGCGAGATGCTCGAGAAGTCGATGGCCGGCTGGATGTCCCACCATTTGAATATCTTGTAATTGGCCGAAAGCTCAAACCCATAAGCGCTGTTCTTATCGAAGTTGCCAAAGCTCATGATCTGGTCCTGGGTATTTTCAGTCGACTCATCCGGGTAGAAGATCCTGTTGATCTCATCGTTGATGAACCTGTAGTACACGCCTCCGGTAATGGAAGAGCCCTGCCCGAACATACGGGTATAGTTGAACTCTACCGACTGGGTGAACTGCGGCAACAGTTCCGGGTTACCCAGCGAGGTAAGCAGCGGTGTTGAGAATTCCCTCACCGGCTTGGTCTGCTCGATGCTTGGCCTGTCTACCCTGCGGCTGAAGCTCAGTTGGTACATATTGCTCACGCTTGGCGTATAGGTAAGGTAAGCCGACGGGTATACGGTAAAGTAATCGTCCTTGAATACGGCCTGGCCGTTGTTGAAGTCGTTGTTTACCTGGTAGCTCTCAAAACGCGCACCCAACTGGTAGCTGAACTTTTCAAATCGCTGCCCGAAGGTGGCATACGCCGAGTAAATGTCTACGTCATACGTGTACCCTGAATCCATCAGGTTGGGGTTGGTCACGTTCGGGTTGGTGGTGTTGTAGGTGTTATCGGTACGGATGAGCCTTGCCTCTGCGCCCAGTTCCAGTTTCGACTTTTCGGTAAGCGGGTTCACGTAGTCCAGGTTGGCTGTTACGTTGGTGCGGTCGTCAATCAGGCGGTCTGCGTAAAGTACCGGCGTTTCTGTGCCTGTAACCGTACGGTAGCGCACATCCTGCGTGCTGCGGGAGTCGTTATAGTTGGCCTCAAAGTCGAGCGTGTGGCCTTCTTTCGTAAATTTATGCTTATAGGCTACGTTGTAGGAGTTGTTTTTGTTGTCACCATCCAGCGCCGAACGCTGCGAAATATTGTCAAGTCCCGTGCCTGCGCCATATACAATGTCGGTCCCGATGGTCGCCTCGCCGGTAAAATAGTTCTGGTTGGTATAGAACGAAAGCGTGTTATTGTCGTTGATGTAATAGTCCATCCCGATTTTGCCCAATACGCCTTCATTATCGTTTATAACATCTACCAGCTGGTCTGACATGATGTCGTGGCGCTCTACATGGCCGTTATTGAAGTACTTGCCAAAATTGCTGCCTATGTTGCCGAAGAAGTTCACCTTCCCGGTACGGTAGTTCATGTCGAGTGAGTTGTTGAATTTGGGTGTTTCGCCGAAGGTCACACCCGCGTTGAAGTTACCATTAAAGCCATCGTTCGCGTTTTTATGAAGGATGATGTTGATGATCCCGCTCATGCCCTCAGGGTTGTACTTGGCGCTCGGGTTGGTGATCAGTTCTATCGTTTTGATGGAGGTCGATGGTATCTGCTTCAGCAATTGCGCCGGGTCGATATTAGTAGGCCTGCCGTCGACAAGTATCCTTACATTCTGGTTGCCGCGCAGGGAAATCTTGCCGTCCTGGTCTACGTTTACCGAGGGGATGTTGTTCATGATCTCACTTGCCGTACCCCCTGCGGTCGTAAGGTCACGGCCTACGGTAATCACCTTGCGGTCGATTTTCTGCTCAATGGTCGAGATTTCCTTAACCACTTCCACTTCGTTCAGCATTGTGGCTTCCTCTTCCATGGTTATGGTGCCAAGATCCAGGGTTTTGGTGTCGGCGGTAAGGTTAGCTGTAAGGTGCTGTGCTTTATAACCCATGAAAAGGATCTCTACCGTGTAGCTTTTCAGCGGCAGGTTTTTTACGGAAAAGGTACCGTTGTCGTCGGTAATGCCGCCGGAGATAACGGCATCGCCCTCTTTAACTGAAATAGTTACGTAAGGGATTGTTTCCTTTGTATTAGAGTCGATTACTTTTCCGGAAATGCTGCCCGGGTTTTGGGCGTTCATGGTCATGATGCCCCCAAACAGGAGCACTAACAGCAACTTGAAGTTCATGTTCGTATTTTGATTGATGATTGATGATGGTGCAAATGTACGGCTTTTAAACTAATATGCAATACAAAGTACCTTTTAATGCATAAATTAATGATTTTTTAATGTCGCTAACTTGTGCATATACCCATAAGACCATTAATCGGTCGTTTTGTTACAGGAAAAGTGATTTTTTTTAAGTCGAAAGTTTTCAAGTCGAAAAGCCATAAAGTTCTAAAGCCGTAAACAGACAGTAAAAGCAGTCAGCCATAGTTGGGAATGAAAGGTTAAGGTCGATAACTATAAGTTGTATAGGGCTTCGTCGTTTCGACTTTTGGCTTTAAAACTTTGTGTGACTTTACAACTTTCGACATTAAGACTTTTCGACTGAATAATTTAAGTTTTTTCCACTCAATACGTTGCTTAAAAATTTTTATCTTTGCACCCTTAAAAAAATATACTAAAATGGTGTTATCACAAATCCTTGTCCCACACATACAAAAAGCGGTTGAAGCTTTGTTCGGTATTTCTGTTGAAAAGATAGAACTGCAGGCGACCCGAAGGGAATTTGAGGGCGATATCACCATGGTTATTTTCCCACTGCTGAAGCTGGTAAAAAGCAACCCGGCCGCACTTGGTAGCGCCATTGGCCAGTACCTTGTGGACAACACCGATGAGGTGGAAAAGTTCAATGTAGCGGGCGGCGGGTTCCTTAACCTTGTCATTTCCGACAGATTTTACATCGACTTCTTCAACGGCATCAAGGGCGACGAAAACTTCGGCACGCAAAAACCTGTTGAGGGCGGTAAGGCCGTGATGGTGGAGTATGCTTCGCCAAACACCAACAAGCCCCTGCATTTGGGCCACGTGCGTAACGTACTGCTCGGCTATTCGGTGGCGAATATTATCGAGGCATCGGGCAAAAAGGTGTATAAAACCCAGGTGATCAACGACAGGGGCATCCACATCTGTAAGTCAATGCTGGCGTATGAGAAGTTCGGACACGGTGAGACCCCGGAGAGTGCAGGAGTGAAAGGCGACAAGCTGGTGGGGAATTATTATGTGAGGTTTGAAAAGGAACTGCAGAATGAGGTAAAACCGCTGCTGCAAAAATTTTGGGAAGGTGACTTTTCTGGTTTCCCCGAGGTTGAAAGCGCCGTTACACCACTAAAAGAGGAAGTTGTAAAGCTTGGAAATGTTTATGAAGAAAAGAAATCAGGCTTCGAACTTCCGGGTGGAATAAATGTTGGTATTCAGGAGTATTTCAATTCTTCGAAGGATGATGTTCCTTTCCATACCATGATAAAAGACCTGCGTACTGAGAAATATGCCGATATTCCTGATAAAGACAAAGCAGCTTTTGAAAATGCGGTAAAGCCACTAACCACTCTGGAGTCCAAAATTAACGAAAAAGAGGGAGAGCTTAAAGAAATTGCCAAAAAGCTGACCGCTATATTAAAAGAAGCTCAGGCTATGCTCCTGAAATGGGAAGCAGGCGATGAAGCCGTAAAAGGCCTTTGGAACAAAATGAACGGCTGGGTATACGAAGGATTTGAGGCATCATTCAAAAACATTGGTGTTGACTTCGATAAGAATTACTACGAAAGCGATACCTACCTTTTAGGTAAGGATGTTGTTGCCGATGGCCTTGCAAAAGGCGTATTCTATAAAAAAGAGGATGGCTCGGTGTGGATTGACCTTACCGATGAAGGCCTTGACGAAAAGCTGGTGCTGCGCCGCGACGGTACCTCGGTATACATAACGCAGGATATCGGTACGGCCATACAAAGGGTAAAAGATTTCCCGGATGTAGGCGGGATGGTTTATACGGTAGGCAACGAGCAGGATTACCACTTCAAGGTGTTGTTCCTCATCCTGAAAAAACTCGGTTTCGACTGGGCTGCCAACCTGTACCACCTGTCGTATGGCATGGTCGACCTGCCATCCGGCAAAATGAAAAGCCGTGAGGGTACCGTGGTAGATGCCGACGACCTGATGGACGAAATGGTTTCGACCGCTAAAAACATATCCGAAGAACTGGGCAAGCTCGAAGGCTATTCGGACGAGGACAAGGCTCGCCTGCACCGCATCATCGGGCTTGGCGCGCTGAAATACTACATCCTTAAAGTAGACCCTAAAAAACGTATCCTGTTCGACCCGGAGGAGTCGGTAGACTTTGCGGGCAACACAGGGCCGTTCATACAATATACCTATGCCAGGATCCAGTCGCTGCTGCGCAAGGCGGAGTTCGATTTCGCGGTAACACTTGCCGTTGAAGACATCAACCTGCACGAAAAGGAAAAAGAGCTTTTGAAGATGGTGGCGCAATACCCTGAGATCATCCAGGCCGCCGCCGAAGGGCACAGCCCGGCGCTCATAGCCAACTATACCTACGACCTGGTGAAGGAGTACAACTCATTCTACCAGAGCGTGCCTGTATTGGGCAGTGAGGTGGAGAACGAAAAGATCTTCCGTATCCAGCTTTCCAAAAAAGTGGGCGAAACCATCAAATCGGCATTCGGCCTGCTGGGGATTGGCGTGCCGGAGCGCATGTAATTTTAAAACAGGCTTTTTGTGAAAGAGAATATACCGAATAAGAAGGATAAGCCTTATTTTTTCCAGTCGTTTGCCATTATTGCAATATCCATTGTTGCGATGCTGGGATTCAAGGCGTTTTTGCCCGAAAAGATATTTACCGAAACCGCCTCCACCAAAAATGTGGTGGTCGACAGCCTGATGCTCGAAGCGATTGAGGCTGAGGGCGGCACAACGGAAACAGATACCCTAAGCAACAGGAAAATCACCTTTAAGGCGACCAACGGCATCAAATTCCCCGCGGAAACTTTTGAAGATTATAAAGGCTACCAGCATTTGGTCAACTTTTATGAAAAGCTGCTGCAACTGGAAAACACAAAGCAGGGTAAGGTGCGCATTGCCTATTTTGGTGACTCCATGACCGATGGCGATCTTATCGTAAAAGATTTCAGGGCGAGCCTGCAGGAGCGTTTTGGGGGCGAAGGCGTAGGTTTTGTGAGCATCACTTCCGAATCGGCGCCATCGCGCAGCACCATCACACACCAGTTTTCGACCAACTGGAAAACACAATCCTTCCTAAACGTAAAGTCGCCGCGCAGCCCCTTTGGCGTGAACGGGCATGTATTCTTTGTAAAGCACGACACCATCAATCCTGTTTGGGTGCGCTACAAGGCCAACAACGTAAAGCACCTTACCCAACTGAACAACCCTACATTGTTCTATGGCAGGTCGGGTAACCGTGAAGGGCGCCTGAATGTGATTGTTGGGCGGGACACGCTGCGCAAAAAACTGAACCCTGTAAGCACACTGAACACCCTGAATGTGGCCGGTGATGTGAAAGGCTTCAGGGCGGACTTTATCGCGGCGGACTCGATCCCATTCTATGGCTTTAACTTTGATGACGGCAGGGGCGTACACGTGGATAATTTCTCCAACCGTGGCAACTCAGGGCTCCCTATAGGATCTTTCAACACCAATGTGATGAAGGCGTTCAACGAAAAGCTGGGTTACGACCTTATCGTGCTGCAATACGGCACCAACGTACTGGGCAACGGCTCGCTGAATTTCGGCTGGTACGAAAAGCGCATGGCAAAAGTAGTGGAGCACCTGCGCGAGTGTTTCCCGGGTGTCGACATACTCATCATCTCTACAGCGGACAAATCGAAGAAGTACGGACTGGAAATGAAGACCGATTCGGCCGTAGTGCCGCTTAACACGGCGCAAAAACGCTATGCGGTGAAAACCCAGTCGTCTTACGTAAACCTCTATACCCTCATGGGCGGCGATGGCTCTATGGTGAAATGGGTAGAGGAGGAAGCGCCTGCATTGGCCAATAAAGATTATACGCACTTCAACTTCCGCGGCTCCAAGAAAATCTCCGACCTGATATGGAACCAGATCAATGGCGGCTACGAGCAATACAAAAGGCTGAGGGGCTTCAAAACGCATGTTGCGCCCAAGCCGGTGTCTGCCACACCTATCGATACGCCAAAGACAGAAAAGCCCACACAGGTGCGTGCAGCGCAGGCAGGGAACCCTAAACCGGAACCGGCAAAAAAACCGGCCATTAGGAAAGACACCATCATCCGTAAAAAAGATACCACCCATGCGCAGTAGGCTACTCATATTCATGGCTTTTTTGCTGCTTATGGGGGGCAAATCTGCCGCACAGACAGATTCGCTTGCCGTGGCGATGGACAGCATTGCTACTGATACTACACAATTCGTGGTTGGCAACAACATCATCACCAATACTTCGTCGCTCAACCTGTTTTTTGAAAAGCTGTACAGCCTGGAAAAGGAAAAAGGCGGCAAGGTGAACATTGTGCACATAGGCGACTCCCACATACAGGCCGACCTGATGACAGGCATGATACGCAAAACATTGCAGGCGCGCTTTGGCAATGCGGGCTGCGGGTTTACCTTTCCGCACCGCTTGGCGAAAACCAACGGAGGCCATTATGTAACCTTTAGCTCCAATGTTTCATGGAACAGCCGACGTAACATCTACACACCGGAAAAAGGAATGGAGGTGGGACTTAGCGGCATAGCGCTCAACACCCTCGAGAATTTTGTGATAGAGATGAATGTAAGGGACGAATCTTATGCGTTCAATACCATACGCATAATTACGGCAGATACGGTGCCGTCTTTCGATCTTGCAACAAGCTCAAAGACCATTGTCCTCGAATCTACTGTGCCGAAAAAGATCACCCACAAGATAAAAAATGGCGAGGTGCTTGGCAGTATCGCTAACAAATATGACATAACCGTTGCGCAACTCAAGAAAGCCAACGGCCTGAAGTCGGATAATATCAGGGCAGGAAAAACCCTGACGATACCGACCAGCCAAATGCAAAAGAAAGAGGTGAAGCGTTCAGAGTTCATCCCCCTTGGAATAAACTATGACCGCTATTCCGGTTTTTACCACAGCGATACCCCGCTCTCAAAGCTGTACCTGCTTCCGGGCGGCAATGCCAAAAGCTTTAGCCTTAACGGGCTGGTGCTGGAAAAGGATGAGCCGGGCCTGATATACCACAGCATCGGGGTCAACGGTGCCAAGGCGTCGGATTATAACAAGTACCCACGTTTCTTTAATGACATGAAGGCCCTGAAGCCCGACCTTATCGTGGTCTCGCTGGGTACTAACGAGTCGTTCGATAAAATGGGAGCACAGGATTACATTGCCCAAATGAACCTCTTCATAGAGAATGTAAGGGCAAATAACCCCGAGGCCTGCGTACTTATCATGACACCTCCGCCGTCGCAGTTCCGCAGAAAATACCCCAACACTTTTGTGGCCAGCTATGCCAAAGAGATACTGATGCAGGAAACGGCCAAAAACTATGCCTCATGGGATCTGTTTACTGAAATGGGCGGCCTGTTCGGCGTGAACCGCAATGCGGCCCAGGGGCTCATGGCGGGCGATAAGGTACACTATTCAAAACCGGGATACGAAAAGCAAGGGACACTATTTACCGAGGCTTTGCTCAACGCATACGATAATTTTAAAACCAACAGGGACTGATGCAGCTGAATGATTTTTTGCCGCAATTGACATGGCAGGATGTAGGAAATTGGTTTATCTACGATCCGGAGTCGCCATTGCTGTTCAACACGGGCAGGTTCCTGGCGTTGTTCCTGATGTTCTATGCAGGGTATATCATGCTTCGCGATACCTTCCGGATGCGGTTGGTATATACCATTGTTTTCTCGTTATTTTTCTATTACAACTCCAGCGGGGTATATTTCCTTCTATTGCTCATGTCATCTGTTGTGGATTATACGCTCAGCTACTTCCTGTACAGGGAGCAGCGCACGGTACAGCGACGGGTTTACCTGTGGTTCAGCGTTATTGTAAACCTTACTTTCCTGGGATATTTTAAGTATACTACCTTCATCCTGGAGAGTACCAACACGCTTTTCGGGTGGAATTACACCTTTCATAAAGTATTGCTGCCGGTAGGTATCTCGTTCTATACCTTCCAATCCATCAGCTATATCATTGAAATTTACCGCAAGGAAATAACCCCTGCAAAAAATTATGTCGATTACCTGTTCTTCGTATCGTTCTTCCCGCAGCTTGTGGCCGGGCCTATCGTAAGGGCTAAAGATTTCCTTCCGCAGATCTATTCGAAATTGCAGCTTACCAGGTCGGATGTCAACTATGCGCTGTTTCTCATCATAGGAGGATTGATAAAGAAAACAGTCATTTCCGACTACATATCCATCAACTTCGTCGACCGCGTATTCGACTCGCCCAACAGCTATACGGCTTTCGAGAACCTTATGGCGGCATATGGGTATACGATACAGATTTATTGTGACTTTTCGGGATACAGCGACATGGCGATAGGGGTGGCCTTATTGCTCGGGTTTAAACTGCCGACCAACTTCCGCACACCATATAAGTCGGCTTCCATTACCGAGTTCTGGAGGAGGTGGCACATATCACTGTCTACCTGGCTGAAAGATTTTCTTTATATCTCCGTTGGGGGTAACCGAAACAGCACCGTTGCCGGCTTTTTATTTCCGGCACTCTTTTTCTTTGGCCTCATTGTTTGGGGTATAACATATGCCCCTACAAGCAATATACCGCTTTTCATTGCCATTGGCGGGGTAGTGGTATTCTGCCTGACATTCCTGCTGGCAAAGAAAGATAAAGAACGTACGATGTTTACCAACGTCAACCTGCTTACCACCATGCTTTTGGGCGGTTTGTGGCACGGAGCCAGCCTGAGGTTCATCATCTGGGGTGCGCTGCATGGCATTGCATTGGCGGTCCACAAGCTCTTTTCAGGATATTTCCCGGAAAGTAAGGAGGGAAAAACAACAGCTCTGGGCAGCCTTTGGACATTTGTATCGGTACTGCTTACGTTCCATTTCGTGGCTTTCTGCTGGATATTCTTCCGTGCCAAAGACTTTTCAGTGGCGCTGGACCTTATCAACAACATTGGCAATGTAACCTTCGATCCCGCGCAATGGGAAATCATCATCATGGGCTACAAGAACGTATTCCTGCTCATGCTTATAGGCTATGTTTGGCATTTCCTTCCTGAGGGCATAACACAGGCCATGAAAAAAGGCTTTGACAAGTCGCCACTCGTAGTGAAAGGCATTCTGATGGGGCTGGTATACTGGCTGGTATATGCTGCTGCGTCGGCAGGGCCCCAGCCGTTCATCTATTTCCAGTTTTAAATATAACATTTCAGGGTAAATTCGTGTTATTCGTGCTGTAGCGTGTTTGTAAGGGTTTGAAAACTAATTTTTTCCTTAATTTAAGCCCCTTAAACTACACGACTATGAAGAAAACTTTACTATTATTTTGTTTTTGCGTTACCATGCTGGCCTCAACGAAGGCATTGGCGCAATTTCCCTATGAGCTCAACGTATTTGACCAGGCCGTATATTACGGCATGTATGAGGGTACGGTGAGCGAGCCTGTTCCCCAGGGCGCGATTCGCCTCAAGAACTGGTCGTATGCCAAAATGCTTACCGCAGAGCAGCTTGCTTCCTTTGGCAACACGCTTACCATGACCGTTACCCTAAACCCGCTTTGCGATAATTATGACCGCATAGGCAACGTGAACCTTACGCTGGTTCCGGTAGGGCAGGCAACCTATGAATATAATGATGCCAACATTAAGCGTATCGAGATCGGGCGTTTCATTACCCCATTCATGAATAAGAATGTCAATAACCCAAATGCTGTACCGTATGTATATGATGTGGATTACCTCACAGACATTTTCCACGATGCCAATATTACGGCAGAATACAACATTTGGATAGAGCTTGAAGTATATGGCTACCAGGGCGGACCCGGGCAGGGCGGGGCAGCTGAAGAAATTCCGGGCTGTGCGGGCAGGAACGATGTATACATGGGCAGCCTTAGCTTTTCGTCAGGTTACGACAGCAGTATCATTAATGGCAGCCACTATATGCTTCCCCTGTCGTATAAGTACGAGTTAAAGAATTACACGCTTGATGGCACCGATGTGCTGGGCGAAACAGTGAAGACAATCAATTTTGATTTACCTACTGCGATGCCTAACGTAAAGCTGCATCTTATTACCTCTAACCATGGTTCCAATACCAACGGAGAGGAGTATGTAAGGAGGGATCATTTTGTCTATTTCGACGATCAGGAAGTGCTTCAATATAAGCCGGGCGGCCTTTCGTGCGTACCCTATCGTATTTATAATACACAGTTCAACTGTATTTATGCAATATGCTACTCTAACGGTACCTGGGCATGGAGGCCTAATACCAATGCTGCCTGGAGTTGGAACAACTGGTGTCCGGGCGATAAGGTGCCAATACGCACCATAGAGCTTGGCGACCTTGCAGCAGGTTCGCACAGTTTTAAGATAGAGGTGCCGGACGCGCAGTTTGCCGACGGGCAGGGTTATTTCCCGATGTCGGTATTCCTGCAAAGCGTTTCACAGACACTTAATGCCGAAGATTTTAATGAAAAATCATTCAGCGTTCACCCGAACCCGGTGAACGATATTGCGGTTATTGAAACGCAAGGCCGCGAAATACAGAAAGTTACTGTAACTAATACCCTTGGTCAGTCGGTTCTGGAAGCCACATCGGACAGGATCGACCTTTCCGGCCTTCAAAGCGGTATCTATGTGGTAAAGGTGCTGTTTGGCAACAGCCTTACAGCAACTAAAAAAATCGTCAAAAAATAAGGTTATATATTGAAAGCTGAAATGGCCCCTTGCACTTTGCGGCGGGCTTTTTCTTTTTTAGAAGGTAAGCTTAATAAGTGCATTCGGGGTGCGTTCCAGCGAATAGGTATTGACTACCTCAATGGCGTCGTTGTCATTATTAAGGCGGTAATAACGGTTGATGATGTTTTTGCGGTTAAAGATGTTAAGTACTGATACGCCAAGCTGCAACCTTGATTTTTCAGTAATATTGAAAACATAGGAAGCCGAGAAATTTACCTGGAAAAAATTACCGATATGGGCAGAGTTAGGCGATGCATATATGATGCCCGGCCCTGAATCGGCTACATTGGCAACAGTTTGGCTGAGGGGCGGCGTAACAGGCTTGCCGGTGTACCATTTCGAGCCAAGCGCAACCTTAAAGTTGTGCCATTCGTATATAGCGGCACTATTGACGGTATGCTTTATTTCGAAGCTGCTGGGAAATTTTTCGGGAATTATGTTGTCAAAGCTGTAATCATTATCATTCCAGGTATAGCTCAGCCAGGCGTAGAAGCCTTTAAACTGCTTTTGTACCAGGAATTCAGTACCCACTACCGTATAACTCCCTGTAGCCTGTATCAGTTCGAGCTGGTCCTGGAAAGCCTGCCCATAACTGGTAATGCCGTTTACCTTTTTATAAAAATTCTCTATTGATACCAGCCATCCCTTATCTTTATATGTTACCCCTACAGATGCCTGCCTGCTGCGCTGCACCGGGATGTCTTTGTCGTTGGAGAGGATCCATCTCCTCTTTTCAATGCCCAGGAAATCACCCTGCAGCTCTACTATCTGTGATGCTGTCTGGCTTTTTTGCTCCGCGAGCAGCTCTATCTGCCATAATACATTAGGGGAGAAGCTTACCTGGATGCGCGGCTCGGCATACAGCATGCCAAACTGTTCGATGTAATTGCCCCTTATGCCGGCACGGGAATAGATTTTGCGGTTGGGAGAATCATATTCCAGCTCGCCGATTAGGGCATGGCTGCGTAGTACTTCTTTTACGGTACGGCTGTACTGCGGCTCGTTCACCTTATCCCCGTTCTCAATGCCTATCTCATTATATTGGTAGCCGCTCTTAATATTGAACAGCGGGTTAAGGCGGTAGGAGTCACTAATGTGGAATCCTGCATCAAGAATCGTATTTTCCTGTTCCTTTACCTGGTTGAATTCGATGGAGGCATTCCTGCCATCCACATTATAGTACGAGCCATATAGGCCAAATTCACTGGTATGGGTATCGCTCCATTTTCTTCTCCATGCCGCCGTGCCCCCAAGGGTAAGCTGGTTGAGGTCGCTTACCTCGGTAACAACGCGGGTTTCCGTGATGGTACCCTGTGCAAAATCCAGACTGTTGTTAATGCACAGCATATCCACATATATGTCGTCCTTATCACCTAATTTCTGATGGTACTGACCGGTAAAGTCATAAAAAAAGAACTCCTTGTCACTCTTGTAGTTCACATCCATACTGTTGTTCAGCTGTGTTACTACCGTGTTTTGGAAAATCCTTTTAGAATATTTCGAATAGGTGGGGAAGTCCAGAACATCGGTAAAGGAGCGGCGTGCCGAAATATCGAAGTTGGCATTCTCGCCCGACTTAATCCTGGTGTAAAATTCCAGCCCTATCATGTTGGTGCCAAGGCTGGTGGTATTGTTGCCAATATCGGAAGGGCGGGACGAGATGTCTATGGCGCTGGAAACGCTTTCGCCGTAAAAAGCCGACGTTCCGTTCTTGGATATTTTGACCTGGTGGGCGAGATTGGGGCTAAGTGCGGAAATGAGGCCGAAAAAATGCCCGGTTTGGAAAAGGCGTATGCCATTCCATGTAAAAAGGTTTTGGTCGTGGGTGCCACCCCTTACGTTAATGTTAGAAACGGTTTCGTCTATGCTGTTGATGCCGGGCAGCTGCTGCATGGCCAGCAGAACATCAGGCTCGGTGAGCCCCGGAAGTATTCCGAACTGATCCGGCTTGATGCTGAAGCTGCCATCCTTTTTTTTTGATATACCAGAGGTAAGGTAGCGTTCGGTGACAATCTCCTCCAATTCGTTTACTTCCAGGCTAAGGACAATTTCTTTGCAATCGTTGTCCAGTAGCTCTTTAGGTTTTACCGTACGCGTCTGGAAACCCATTTGTCCTACAACCAGATCGGTCAGTACAGGCCGGGGCAGCTCAAAGTACCCGTCTGAGCCTGTAACGATCTTTTTGTCGGTTCCATATTGTATTACGGCATTATCAACAGGTTGCCCATATTCGTCAACTACAAAAGCGCAAAGCCGGTTGGTATCGGTTTTTGCGCCTTTATATATGATGATATAATTTCCGTTTTCCTTGTACAGGAGGTTGGTGCGGTTGGATATGTAAACCAGTTTTGCCCTTAGCGGGAGTGTAGCGGGAGGCGGGAAAATGCTGTGCCCGAATATATCTTCCTCGGCAAAATTGAATTTTACATTATGTTGCAGTGCAATAGATTCCAGTATTTTTTTGAGTTCCACAGCATTATTTTCGACCTGGCCAAGAGCATTGGCGGCGAAAAAAAAAAGGCAGCTACTCAGCAAAAAATGCCGGATGTTAAACCTCATTCAGACCTTACCTTAATATGATTTTATCGCCCGCTTTTTCAGCTTTCAATCCATATATGGTTTCTAATGTTATAAGAGCAGTATCTATGTCGTTCATAGGGAGTGTACCTGTGAACTTTTTACCACCACCGGGCAGTGAAGTCTTTAGGTTAATATCCATTTTATACTGGCGCTCCATTTCTTCAATAACGTTTTGAAGCTTTTCTGCGGCAAATTTAGTTTCGTAGGTAATCCATCCCGGCTGCATATCTTCCTGGTTAGGCAGTTGGGTCAGCTTACCATTTATAAAGGTAACGCTTTTTCCCGGCGTAAGCAGTATCGACTCGTCGCTGTCGGCAACTTTAACTTTTCCCTCAAAACAGGTTACGTCAAAACGGCCTTCACGAGCCTTCACGTTAAATTGAGTGCCAACAACCGTAACTGTTCCCATGTCGGTAACCACATCGAACTTTTCGCCCTTAGCCACTTTAAAATATGCCTCGCCATCCAGCTCAATCCTCCTGTTGCCATCCCAGTTCCAGGTCCTGAATTTGGCTTCAGATCCAGAATTCAATACAACTTCCGAATTATCCGGCAGCAGGAATTCCTTCCTTTCGCCCATTCCGGCTATTTCGGTAGCGGTCCTTGTGGTATACAGGAAGAAAGTTCCGCCAAGCAGTATCACAAGCACTGCTGCAATTCTTGGGAGCCATGGGTTCAGGCGGCGTACTTTTGGTTGCTGCTGCCTGTTCCTGTTGCGGCTTATCGACTGGTACAGGCTGTCCATATCTGCTTCGGGTGCAGTAAGCTGCGCCGAATATTCACGTATCCTTTGGTATGTAGCAAACTCAGGGGATGCTTCGAATGCTTTCAGCTCGTCCGCATCCATTTCATTATTTAGCCATTTGGCTAATGTAACATCATCTTTCATTTTATCCTCTGTTTAGGTTTATAACAGGCAATTCTTAGAATTCCCTACCTTATATTTTCAATATCTTTCCTTAATTGCTGCAGGGCACCATGTATGCGCTTTTCCACTGCCTTTACGCTTATGTTCAAAATTTCAGCTATTTCATGGTATTTTTTTCCGTCAATGCGGTGCAGCAGGAAGGCGCTCCGTTGCGCCTCCGATAATCCGGCAATTGCATTTTGCAGCTTAACTTTAAATTGCTCTTCCTCCATTATAAACTCAGGATTTTGGCTGTCATGAGCATTCGGGTTGGCCTTTTTGGAGTATTCCAGCACTACTTTTTGGTGGGCTACGTGGTTTAGCGAAGTATTATTGGCTACAGTATACAGGAAAGATTTTGCCTTTTCAGGCGGTACATTAGCACAATTCTCCCAAAGTTTGATAAAGGCTTCCTGCGTTACGTCTTCGGCCTGTTCCTCGTTTCCAAATTTATAGAATAGGTAATTACGCAGCGTTTTGGCATGGCTTTTAAAAAAACCGGCAAAAGTAAGCTCCTCGCAAATGCCTGCAGTTGTATTCTCGTTCATCGGGGTTGGTTAATGGCTGTTAAATTACAAAAAACTAAACAGGCAAATACTGATTTTCCCTAAAAAGATTGGATAAACTTATAATAAAATCTAAATACGCTGCGTGAATATTGTTAATAATCACACAATTCAGATAACTCTAACATGACGAAATTTAACTGCAAGGATATGTTTACGGTTCACAGTCATTTCGACGTATATAAACTTTAAAACTTAATATTTATGAAAAGGATAGGATTACTTATTGTGATGGTTGTTAGCTCAATGTTTACACTTTAATGTTCAGATTATGAGAACAATGCCAAAGATGAAGAGGTAGTGAGGAATACCAAAAAGGAAGAAATAATCAGCTATATCATGACGGGGGCATGGCGAACTAATTCTTTACTTGATGATGGACATAACAGGTCGGCCGAATTTAATGATTTTACTTTGTTTTTCTTGAAGATAACAGGATTCTGGCTACTAATGATGAGGTTGTGAATGAAGGAAACTGGACAATAATAATCAACGAAGCGAATGAACTTGATTTTAGGTTATTTTTGAAGCACAAGATTTTATGCCTCTGAAGGGTACTTGGGACATTGCAGAAAGCAATGGAGGCAGGCTAAAATTAAGAAATGGAAATGAAATTGATGAGTTGGTATTTGTAAAAAATTAATTCTTTATTGAACCGGAATTAAAGGGGCTGTCTCAAAAGGATAGCCCCTTTTTCATTTTAATTAAGTTTACTTTTCTTTGCATGCTGATTTTGACATTTTAAAGTCTCCTTTTTAGCCCATAAAAGGTTATACGTTT
>NZ_JAPCHV010000022.1 GCF_026107645.2 Flavobacterium sp. MFBS3-15
TTTTAAAACGTATAACCTTTTATGGGCTAAAAAGGAGACTTTAAAATGTCAAAATCAGCATGCAAAGAAAAGTAAACTTAATTAAAATGAAAAAGGGGCTATCCTTTTGAGACAGCCCCATTAATTTATAAATCCGGCATTACTCCGGCATCACTGTGCTTTCATAAGCCCCAATATCCGGTGCATTCGTACGGCTTACACCATTAATGTCAAACGGTACTGAGTTGGCTACAGCCTGCCCGGCTACACCCTCTGCGGCCGATTCGCCCTGTATGATGTTGAGATTGTTCCTGTTTGGAGCGAAAAATTCAGGGTTATTTTCTGTTGAAGTTTTCGCATACAGGCATTGGTTATAGAATACCATATCGAATTCTGTGCTGTTTTCAAATTTGTATAATTCCTTACCGGTAAACTGGTTGCTGTAATCGCTGAACTTGATGAGGCAATGGTCAAGGTCTACATTAAATGAGGTCGGCGGGTTTGTATCGGCACCCTTCCTGTCAAAAAGGATTCCGTAGTTTGATGATCCGTAAAGAATGCAGTTTTCAAACTTTGCATCCACATCGGCTACCAGTGTGCCCTGTTCGGTATCAAGATAGTCTACTACCAAAACGGGCACCTGGTTGAAAGTACTGTAATGATTTCCAAAAGTACAGTGCCTGAACCTGTACGTTCCGCCAAGCGAGCAGGCGAGCCCGGCTTCCCCTGCGTTATTGATTACAAGGTTATCGCCATTAACCACGGAGCGTTGCGCAAGCATGCCATATACCGAACTGTTATATATCTGAGAATTGGTAATATTCAATTTTGGAGTTGCCGGCTGGTCTTCATTGGCACGTTCTACCAACAGCCCAATGACTGCATTTTTTATAGTAAGGTGATTGATTTGGTTATCGTTGCCGGACATGAGGAAAACGGTCCCCCATTGCCCCGGTACATCGGCAAAACCCGGTTCAAGCCTGTCGCCTTCAAAAATTACTTCATTTTCAAGAGTTTCTGGATCAGAGGACAAAGTGCCGTTCACATTCAGTGTGCCGCTACTATCTACGATCAATCCCGAATCGGCATGGAAATGTACCCGCGTTCCCGGGTCGATGCTGAGGGTGCGGCCGTTGGGCACAAGGGCATATCCGTAGACCACATACGGTTTATCATTGGTCCAGTGCAGTTCTTCAGGTGTAGTGAGTTCGTGGCCCAAAATATCATCATCCAGCCCGTTGACATTCAGTGTTTCCTTGGCGTCGGTAGGCAGCGGCCTGTCGGGCTTTATAAATATGGCATCCTGTACCAGGGTTACAAGTTCCACTTTTTGCTCGTTAGCCCCATTGTCAAAATAGATCTTATCGTTATACAGGAAAGTGGTAGTGTTGTTTGCATATTCATTGTAATCGATAGTAGTTTCAATGAATACGAACATACTGTCCTTTGCCAACAGTTCGATGTTGTTGAACACCTTGCCGGGAATGCCGTCGACCATCAGGCGGTATTTTGATGCTTCGCCTTCGCCAAGCCTTATGCTTGGGATATTGATGTTTTTATTACTTCGGTTGTAAACTTTAAGAGTATAGGTGCTCGAGCCTATATTAGTGAAAACAGTATCCAGGTACACAGTGTCCTTAGAGAAACGGAGGTCGCCCGTGCTGGGTTCAAACTCAAAGTCGTTACGGCAGGAAGTAAGCGATACGGCAAAGCCTATGAAAAGCAATAGTAAAATTCGGCGCATGCGAAACAATTTTTTGTAAAAGTAGCTATTAATTTGAAATTTATGAAAGCGATTTAACGTATAACGCAGCATTGGTTTATTTAGTTTATCGGTTTATCTGTTGATATGTTTATTTTGGTTTGAGTGAAGCTCCGTTTGTTATTTGGGATTTGTCTTTTGGAATTTGTATCAGACTCTTTGTACTTTTACAAACCTAAATCATACTTATGCCTTTCGATAGAGAAAAAGCACTGAAAATGTGCAACGACTTTGCCAAAAATACCCTGATGGAAACCCTCGAAATAGTCTATACCGATGCCGGTGAAGGCTTCCTGGAAGCTAAAATGCCGGTCAATCCGCGCGTACACCAACCCATGGGGCTATTGCACGGCGGGGCTACAGTGGCATTGGCCGAAAGTGTGGGCAGTGCGGCATCGCTCATGTTTGTCAACCCTGAACTGCAGGAAGTGCGAGGTATCGAGATATCGGCCAACCACCTGCGCAGTAAGCGTGAAGGCGTTGTCACAGGCACTGCAAGAATAATACACCAGGGGAGGAGCCTGCACCTGTGGGAAATAAAAGTAACCGATGAGCAGGGAAGATTGATATCGCTTTGCAAGATTACCAATATGGTGCTTCCCAGAAAGCGTTAAATCGGTGATTTGTTGATTTGATTGTTCTGAGTTACAAATAACCAAATTAGCGTATCCACAAATCCACAGAAATGAAAGAACTTTTTTCCAAAATAACATCGCACCTCAGCCTGCAGCTGCCTTTTGCGGTTTTTTGCAAGCCTGGACAAATGGAAGTTACCGGGTTTTTCCAAAGAGAACCGGGAGTGCATTATGTTGAAAGTTATGAAGATGCCGGATTTGTATTCGCGCCATTCTCGGGAGAAAAGCGTATGTTTATCCCGTTGGACAAGGCCGATACCATCGCTGCTGTTTATAACGGAAATCCGGACGTGCAGCCGGCAAACCAACCGGAAATCGACCTAAGTGCCAAAAGAGCTTTTGAGGCGCTAGTAGCTAAAAGCGTAGCCGAAATACACTCGGGTGAATTTGAGAAACTGGTATGCTCGCGTACGGAAAAGGTGCCGTGTGATGCAGATGTAACGGCGATTTATGAAAGGCTGCTTGCTACGTACCCGAATGCCTGCCGCTACTGCTTTTATACGCCCGAAACGGGATTATGGATGGGCGCAACGCCCGAGCAATTGCTAAGATTTGATGGTAAAACACTACATACTGTTGCCCTCGCCGGTACACAGTCGTATGCTGGAGGGGAAGTTGTTTGGGAGGACAAGGAAAAACAGGAACAAAAATTTGTTACCGATTACATATTAAGCGAACTGGATAGCCTAGCAACCGATGTACAAATTACCGGGCCGTACACCTTCAGGGCAGGCAACATTGTGCATATAAAGACCGACATCAAGGCGACAGTAGAGGCCTCCGGCTTAAAAGAAATTATCGATACACTGCATCCGACGCCGGCAGTATGCGGCTTGCCAAAGCACGAAGCCATGCAGTTCCTTTTGCATAATGAAGGTTATGACAGGGAGTATTATTCGGGTTTTTTGGGTGAAATGAATATGCATGATGCGGACGGAAAACAAACTGACCTGTTTGTCAATCTACGTTGCATGAAAGTAAAGGATAGTACAGCACAGCTCTTCATAGGCTGCGGCATTACCAAAGACAGCAACCCACAAAAGGAATTTATAGAGACAGTCAATAAGAGCATGACGATGCGCAGGGTGCTGTAATCCTGTTAATGTGCGTTAAAAAGTGGTAGGCACGGCATGGTAATTGTTAACTTGTCCTTTAAATCTGAGATATGAAGATAATATCCATACCTTTTTTAGCGCTGTTTTTTCTTGCATGTGGTAAAGAGAAGCCGGGGCCGGCGGTTGCAGTACAGACACCCGTTATTGAAACCCCGGTAACGGGTAGCGATGAAATTAAGCGCGCCGAAATTATCGCTTTTGCCAAAAAATACCTCGGTACCGCCTATTGCTATGCCTCTTCCGATCCAAAAAAAGGTTTCGATTGTTCCGGATTTGTAAATTTTGTCTTCAATAATTTCGAAATTGAACTGCCACGCAGCTCTTCGGGTTTTGCCAATATTGGTAAAACGCTGAAACCCGATGAGTTCAGGGTTGGCGATGTGCTTGTATTCTATGGCTACCGTGACCGTAATTCCATTGGTCATGTAGGCATCATCTGCGAAGCCAATGGGATGAAATCCAAATTCATACATTCTTCATCGGGCAAAGAAATGGCGGTCATTATCAGCGACCTGGATTCTGACCAATATACAAAGCGCTTCTACAAATGTGTCGATGTGATAAGCGAGTAGCATTTTGCGGTCATAATAAAAAATCCCTATTTTCGTTTACCTAAACAAAAAACCATGAAAAAGCTGTTTTTATTTATAGCGTTCACCTTATTGCCCTTAGCCACTTCAGCTCAGGAACAGTTCTCTATTTTTTTTGACACCAATAAGCACGAACTTACCAAAATCCAGCAGGACAGGCTTGCCGAATGGATTGCAGCGAATAAAACCTCCAAGATACTTGCCATTAATGGCTATACTGATGAAGACGGAAGCATCGGCCTGAACGATACACTCGCCCAACGCCGTGTGACGCATGTGTTTGGCATGGTAAAAGGCAAAGTGAATACCCGTGAAGATTTCAAGACACGCAGCTTTGGGAAACTTCATAAAATGTCGCCGGTAAAAGCTGAGAATCGTAAGGTTACGCTGTACTATCTGCAGCAGAAGGATCTTGCATTGGAAAATGAAATACTCGGCATTGCCGAAGCGCCAAAACCTGCGCCGAAAGTAAAAAAAGCGGCTGAATATCCTTCAGAAATTACTGTACGCAATCCTGATGGAAAAGACGAAACCCTCAAGTTGGATGTAGCTTTCATGAAAAAAGTAGGTAATGCCAAAAAAGGTGATGTCATAATTATCAACAACCTCAACTTTTACGAAAATACCTTTGGGGTCGTAAAGGAATCACGCAACCGTATGCATGAGCTGCTTGAGATCATGAATGCCAATCCCGACCTGAAAATAAAACTCCAGGGCCACGTATGCTGCATGAAGGCCGATCGCCAGGACCTTTCTACTAAAAGGGCTAAGGCCATTATGCAATTCCTCAATACCAATGGAATAGAGAAGGATCGCCTGTCATTTGAGGGCTTTGGCGTTTCCAGGCCGCTTCACCCAATACCTGAAAAAACTAAAGAACAAGCAGCCGAAAACAGGAGGGTAGAAATACTGATCGTGGAAAATCCGTAATTCTCGATTTTTACCAGTATCATTTTTGGCATAGTTACTGCATAAGTATCTGTGGAGAAAATGATTATGAAGAAGAGATATATACTGGTTATATCAGTCACAACCACATTATTATTGCTGACATTCACCTGCAACAGCTGTTCCGGTTTGTCAACGGGCCTGAATAAAATTACTGATGCAATCACCAATCCGACGGCCCGTGAAGTATATGCCCGTGAACTCAGGCACAACCAGGCCCTTTACGATGCGTGGGATTCAGCTTACCTGGCTTCATTGAATGATAGCCTGGAGGTAGCATTACCTTACGGTGAAAGAGGTAATTTTAACGGCAGGGATAACAGGGTATATTCGTATTTGATCGACATGCAGGAAGGCGAAGTACTGTCGTCTTCGGTCACTTTCGATTCGGTACACCAGCGCATCTTCATGGATGTCTATAAATGGGATGGCCTGGCCTGGCAAAAAGCTGACAGTAGCGACCCTTCGCATCCCATTATAGAATTGCCAATAGAAACATCGGGAAGTTATAAGCTTATTATTCAGCCTGAAATAGAGGTGATTAGTGATTTTTTTATTGGCATCAGCAAAAAACCAAGGTATGGATTTCCCGTAGCGGGAAAGGGGAATTCAGTTGTCATGAGTTTTTGGGGTGTAGACCGCGATGGCGGCAAACGCAGGCACGAGGGCATTGATATATTTGCGAAAAAAGGCACGCCTGTTGTCGCTGCCACTGATGGTACAGTAGGATTTACCGGAGAACGCGGCATTGGAGGCAAACAGGTCTGGCTGCGTGAGGGGTTATTAGGCAACTCACTATATTACGCCCATCTGGATAGTATAGCGGTTGAAGGTGGCACACGCGTAAAGGCAGGCGATACACTTGGATTTGTAGGCAATACAGGAAATGCGCAATTTACGCCCCCGCATTTACACTTCGGTATATATAAAAACGGCGCTGTAAATCCACTCCCTTTCGTTTACAAAACAGAAAATATTTCCGAAATGCAGTTTCCAAAGACCTTTAATTCAGGCATTCAAAAAGTAAAGGGCAGGGCTAATCTGCGCAAAGGACCAGCCACAACGTTTGCTGCTATAGGATCGCTTGGTACAAACGATAGTGTATATATATTAGGCCAGGCTAAGGATTGGCTTCACATTGAAACGTTAACAGGGCAAAAGGCATTTTTGCACAAAAGCCTTCTCAGATAGGTTTACATCTCTCCAAGGCGGCTGTCAATAAATTCATAGTTTTCCACTTCAAGAGGGAATGCCATTTTATGGGCCCTGAATTTTACATGGTCAGCATCGAGCACCTCATAGGTATAGATGTCCGTTTGCCCCGAATTGTAGTGAAGTTCGTGGAATTTGCCGCCTTCAATCCACCATTCTCCCTTTTCGGTGAATTTATCCACTTCACCATCTTCAGTAACCGACATAAACAGTAATACAAAGGTACCGTCAGCAAAACGGTGCATTACCCAGTGCTTCTGCATGCCCTGTACCTGCTGGTCTTTTTCGGAACCTTCCCATGTGCCTGCAAGCTTCGGATCTATTGGTTTGGCATTTTTCTTCTGAGCAGCTACTGACAGAGAAAACAATATTGTAATAACTAGTATCAACTTCTTCATTACCGGTGGTTTTCGGCAAAGCTAGCAAAAATTATCTATTACAACTCATCCTCTAAATTCTACAATTCGGTAAAAGACTTTTTTCAGGGAAAGTAAAACAATGCACCTTTGCTTCATCAAAATACAACAACCTAAAAATTATAAATTATGGTACGAGTTATTTCAGCATTAGTCCTTTTGGTTTGCACAACGCTAAGTGCACAGTCAAAATTTGAAACCGGCATGCAAAAAGCATTTGCCCTTTGGGGAGAAAACAAGAGCACCGAAGCAGCAGCAATGTTCGAGAGGATTGCGGCCGCAGAGAAAACCAACTGGCTTCCGTATTATTATGTTGCTTTGGTAAATACCACCGATGCTTTCCAGACGCAGGATAAAGAAAAAATTGCCGCCCTTTTGGCAAAAGCACAGGAAGCGACAGACAATGCTCTTGACCTTTCGCCTGATAATGCAGAGCTCCTGGTGATGCAGGCTATGATACACACTGCATGGATCGTGGCCGACCCGATGACCAACGGTATGAAGCTTTCAGGTACGGTAAACGAAATTTACGCTAAAGCCATGAAAATTGCGCCCGACAATCCAAGGGTCGTATTCCAAAAAGCTGAGTTTGAGATAGGCGGTGCGCGATATTTTGGTAAAGACATTAAGCCTATGTGCGCCGAAATTGAAAGAGCTGTAGGACTTTTTGCTAACTTTAAGCCGGAAACACAGTTCCACCCGAATTGGGGAAAGGAAAGGGCTGAGCAGGCGCTCGCCGAATGTAAAAAATAACAGGCAATGAATATTTATAAGGAATTAGCAAAGGCAGCGGGAATAGGTGTAATCATTTACCTGGTATTGCTGTTCGGGGTGTGGGGAGGCAGGTTTGAATGGAGCTATCTGTACCTGATACAATTCCTTTATGTGGTTGTCGGCTACTCAATGAGCCTGTATATGGCCAATAAGCTGGTTTTTGTGTGGCTGGACAGGAAGTATGGGCCGGCAGGTCTGAGGCCAAAACGTCTCATAGCGGGTTTTCTGATGTCCTTCGCTGTGTCACTTTTCATCATTTTCCTGCTGAGGATTTTTGAGGATGTTGTGATTGAAGGGGAGACCTTTATAAAGTTCTTTGAGGAAGAGAAAATAGAGAACTATTACGTTGCAACAATCATAACGCTTACCATAAGCCTGTTGGGTCATGCCATTGCTTTTTACAAGCGTTACCAGGAGAATAGGGTTAAGGAACAGAAAATCATTGCCGGTACTGCATCGGCTAAGTTTGAAACGCTTAAAAACCAGATTGACCCGCATTTCCTCTTTAACAGCCTGAATGTACTAAGCTCATTGATAGAAGAAAACCCCGACAGCGCCCAGCGGTTTACCACATCGCTCTCAAAAGTATACCGTTATGTGCTGGAGCAGAAGGATAAGGAATTGGTGAGCATACAGGAAGAACTGGACTTTGCCAAAACTTATATGAACCTGCTCAAAATGCGGTTTGAGAATAGTGTTTTTTACGAATTGCCGGCAACCATTTCAAGTGCTGATGCCCGCGTGGTTCCGTTGTCGCTCCAGCTATTGCTGGAGAATACGGTAAAGCACAATATAGTGAGCCAGCAGAAACCCCTATATATCAGGATATTTGAGCAGGATGGATATCTCGTTGTGCAGAACGACTATCAAAAGAAAGAGGTTTTGCAGGACAGGAAGGGAGTGGGGCTGCAAAATATTGTGAGCCGGTACGCCATCATTACTGCACGCAAAGTGCTTATAGAGCAGACAGAACAACACTTTACGGTGAAATTACCGGTATTGACAAAACAGGTTACCATAATGGAAACAAGTTATAACGAAACAGAAAGCAGCTACCTTAAGGCACAGAAAAAGGTAGAGGACATAAAAGGGTTTTACGGCAACCTGATGTCATATGTTATTGTAATTACAGGATTGGCGGTGCTCAACCTGGTTACATCGGCGGAGCACCTGTGGTTCCTTTATCCGGCAATAGGCTGGGGGATTGGGGTAGTAATCCACTTTTGCAGCGTATTCAATTACATACCTTTTCTTGGCCGTGACTGGGAGGAACGCAAACTCAATGAGCTTATGGAGCGGGAACGAAGCAGCAAATGGAAATAATTTATTTAAGGAGGTTCAATCATCAATCAAAATCATCTAACAATAAAAGTCATGGAACCTAATTTCGAAGAACGCAGTTACATCAGGGCAAAGAAGAGGGTAAAAGAACTTAAGGCCTTTTACGACCATGTTACCAGTTATATCATAACTGTGCCTGTACTGGCAATGATAAATTATTACATCACTCCCGGACATTTTTGGTTTTGGTCAACTGCAGGAGGCTGGGCTATTGCCATTGTAATACATGCACTTATGACATTTACGCCACCCTTTTTAGGCACTGATTGGGAAGAGCGAAAAATTAAGGAAATCATGAGTAAGGACAATAGTAAAATATATAGCCATGAAAAGCAGATTTGAAAACAGTGATATTGAGCGTGCCCGCAAAAGGGTTAAGGAAATAAAGTCATTTTATATAAACCTTGCCCTTTATTGTACCATTATACCCATCCTGATCATCATCAACCTCACTTTTACACCGGGGTTTTACTGGTTCTTTTTTTCGATGGCCGGATGGGGGCTGGGGCTGCTTTTTCATGGTATGGCTGCTTTTAACTATGTACCTTTCCTTAGTAAAGACTGGGAAGAGCGAAAACTGCAGCAGTTTATGGAAGAGGACCGAAAGGCAAGGGAGAAATTCAGGAATAATGATAATCAAAACCTCTGATTTATGGAAGAGTTATTTGAAAAGGCCAGTTATGACAGGGCGAGAAAGAGAATCAATATGCTCAAGGACTTTTACAGGCACATCCTGACATTTATTACAGTAAATGTATTGACATTCGTAGCCGGCCTCATTGGTTTTGGCCTGCATCCTGCGGTTTGGTACAATTGCCTTATCGGGACGCTCCTGGTAGGCTCATTGACGGTTTTTGCCAACGCAGTAGTACTATTTGGACCCCAACTTATCTATAAGAAAGGCTGGGAGCAACAAAAAATGCTGGAAATCATTGAGGAAGAGGAACGTAAAAACAAAACCAACAAAAAATAAACCATCATGGAAGATTTATTTGAAGAACAGCAGCGGCTCGACAAAGCCCGTAAGAAGGTGGAAGACATCAAAGGTTTTTACAAACATCTTGCAGCCTATGTGCTCGTAAATATTTTCCTGCTCGTAATACACGCTATCAATCTAGGACCGGACGAGAGCTTTTGGTCATGGGGCAGCTTCATAACACCGCTTTCATGGGGAATAGGACTTTTGGCGCATTGGCTTACCGTATATAATCGACATGTCTTTTTCAGCAGGGACTGGGAAGAGCGCAAAATACGTGAGTATATGGAGAAAGAGAAGAGCCGTGCGAACAAATGGGAATAGCCCATCATATTTAGGAACTAATCAATTGAAGTAAAAATCTCAATTAAAAGTAAGTGCCCCCAAAATTTCTTCGCTCATGAATGGCCCGCCCGGAAACCTTGCAGTATAATCCAGGTTTAACCATATCTGCCCGCGTTCATCAATATGGTAATGAATTTCTTTTCCGCGGCTCTCCTCCACAAAAAGCACTTCCTTTATCAGGTAGTTTGCTGTTTCAAGATCCGTTTTGTCGCCTATAAGCATTTCAGGATATAAATGCCCACCGGTGTGTATGATCCTTGGGATGCCGCCTACAGCCCTTATGCATGCCGACATAAGTATCGCATGGTCATCGCAATCGCCCGAAAAATGCTGAACCGATTCGCTGGCGTTAGCTATGTATTCCCTGTGCCTGGGGTCATCTACATAGTTCCAACGGTTCCTTATTTCCTTGAATACTGCAAAGCACTGTATCATTTGCCGCTCTTTTTTGTATCCGGGCACATTCCTAAAGTATTTTGTGGTGGCCATAAGGGCAAAATTCCTGACATCAGGATTGTTGTAATCTACAGCATCGATGATTAGTGATTTATTAGGGAAAGGAAGGAGTTTGGATATGATTATATCCTGCGGGTTGGGGTCATCAGCCATGGTATAGACCATTGAACGATAGTCTTCATAAACGGCATTAAATCCATAATTGCCGAATAATGTACCCCATACCAATGCCAAGAGGTAAAGTGCTATGCATACAATCAGTATAGTCTTCATTAAGCGCAGCACAAGCTGTATCCCAACTATAAGAACAATCCCGATCAATATCCTGTCAAGATGGAAAGGCCATTCAGGATCTATCAGGTTTTGGTGTATGATGATGAAAAGCGGAATAGCGATCAGAACATTCAGCGCAAAAATGATAATAGAATCCCATGGCTTCTTTACCTGAAGCTTAGCTTTTATCCTTTGTATTTTTGCGAGGTACGGCTTTATCATCGTGCATAAAAATAAAACAAAATGTTTTATTCAACTGCACTCTCAAATGCAGCCTTTTTTTCAATAATGTTTAATTCAAACAACTGTTCCTGTACTTTGTCAAACGTATTTTCATCCAGTTTCTTTTGTGACCATTCTGTCAGCGCCAGCCATTCATTAATGTCTTCCTCCTTTTGTCCGTAAGAGTAGGCAAGCTTAGTATTAATCCCCGCAATGTCTTTAAATCGGGCAGTCATGTTATTGATGATATCCAAAAGCGTACCGATTTCATCAGGGTGCGCTTCAAGCACTTCATTTCTTACAGCAATCACAAAGCATGGCCATGGGGTAGGGCAGTCGCCAATGCGGCGGAATATGCCTGCATCAACAATGGGTTTGGTCATGAAGCGCTCCCACATGAAATAATCGGCTTTGCCTTCTGTAAGTGACTCAACCGCTCCGTCGAGCGTATTTACAATTTCAAATTGGAGGTTTCCGGTATCCCAGCCCTGCTGTTTAGCATTCACAATTGCCATAAGGTGCGATCCTGATCCGTAACGGCTTATGGCAATTTTACCACTCCTTACATCTTCAAGGTTTTGGAAACCCGATCCGGCCGCAACATGTATCCCCCATATCAACGGCGATTCTACATATACCTGTACTATTTTGCTATCGTTGCCCGCAGTAATATCTTTTATGATTCCCTCTGTCAGTATAACGGCAATATCGGTACTGCCGTCACGAAGCATCTGGCAAAGCTTGCCGGTACCTTCCGGCACATTTGTCCATTGGGCATCAATGCCGGACTGTTCAAACCTTCCTTCTTCAATGCATAAGTGCCAGGGCAGGTTAAAATGCTCCGGCACACCGGCTATCTTTAATGTTGTCATTAGCTGTTGGCAATTTTATCAAGCGTATATTCAATCAGTTTGTTCACTGCTGCATAAGGGTCTTCGCTAAAGGTACCGTTGGCGCGGTTGGCTATGATGGCATTCAGCGAAAGCGCCTCGTGTCCCAGCAGTGCCGAAAGCCCATAGATGGCAGCTGTTTCCATTTCAAGGTTGGTTATCCTGTCGCTTTTGTATGTAAAGCTGTCCATTTTGGAGTTCAGTTCTGTGTCCTGTAAGGCAAGCCTCAAAACGCGTCCCTGTGGGCCATAAAACCCTCCCGATGTTGCTGTTATGCCCTTGTGCATTTCATTGCTAAAGATTATGTCTTCAAGTTTTTTACTGCAACGCACCACGTATGGATGGCCTTTACGTAAGTCCCAGCCGGTATGTTTTATAAAGGCTTCTTCCACAGCGTGGTCGCTAATGGTGTCTACGGCATACGAACGCATCATGTTATCCAGCCCCAGGCCATATTCCGAAAGGACAAAGCTGTTTACAGGGATGTCAGGCTGCAACGCACCGGAGGTGCCTATGCGGATAATGTTGAGCGAAGTATGCTGCTCTTTTATTTTCCTTGTCTCCAGATCTATATTTACAAGTGCATCCAGTTCGTTGATAACGATGTCAATGTTATCCGGCCCAATACCGGTAGACATAACTGTCATGCGTCGGCCTTTATATTGGCCTGTTTGCGTTTTGAATTCCCTTTTTTGTTTGGTGAATTCGATGCTGTCAAAATGTTTTGTGATTTTTTCCACACGGTCCTGGTCACCTACAAATATGATATCATGCGCAATGTCTTCCGGTCTCAGGTTGAGGTGGTAAATGCTCCCGTCGGGATTGAGTATAAGCTCTGATTCTTTTATTTTCATTGGTTTATGTATGTCGGAGGTTCGATTTCCGAAGCCGGATGCACGTTTCCCCGATGTTGGTAATTTGTGATTTGTCTTTTGGGGTTTAAAGCTATCCGCCAACACGTTTTACTTTATATCCTTCTTTGCTCAGGAAATCCATTATCTTATCCCTGAAGTTACCCTGAATGATGATTTCGCCATCTTTGGCTGAACCACCGACTCCGCAAAGGGTTTTCAACTGCTTTGCCAGGGCTTTCAGGTCATCGTCGCTTCCCTCAAACCCTTTGATTACCGTTGCGATTTTTCCGCCGCGGTTCTTTTTATCAAGGTGTGCCTCCAGCCGCTGTTCGTTGTTAGGCAGGGTTTCCTGTTGTTCCTCATTATTTTCAAACTCGAAGTCTTTATTTGTAGAAAACACAAATCCTCCGAGGTCTTCCAGGCTGTTTGATTTTTTTGCCATAGTTTATCCATCATGTTTTTATGCGGACTGTCATTGCGAGCGGAGAGAAACGGAGCGCGGCAATCTCAGGAAAGATTGCTTCGCCGTGCCTCCTCGCAATAACGGACCGCGGGAATGTTCCCATCAATAAAAAAAGCATCAGGCTTTTACACCCAATGCCTTTAAACGGTATAAAAATAATGATTATTTCTTTATCAACCCCAAATCTACCAAACGTTCGTGAAGGAAATCGCCGGCCGTGATGTCATCATACAATTTCGGGTGGTTTTCATCGATGCAATTCTCCAGGCAGTCCAGCTTCATTTCGCTTACGGGGTGCATGAAAAAAGGTATGGAATAGCGGGAAGTGCCCCACAGTTCCCTTGGCGGGTTTACCACCTGGTGTATGGTGCTTTTCAGCTTGTTGTTAGTATGCCGCGACAGCATATCGCCTACATTAATTACCAGTTCATCAGGCTCGGCAATAGCGTCAATCCATTCGCCGTTATGGTTTTGCACCTGCAGTCCTTTACCCTGTGCACCCATCAGGAGGGTTATCAGGTTGATGTCTCCATGCGCTGCCGCACGTACCGCATCTTTAGGTTCTTCAGTAATGGGAGGGTAGTGGATCGGCCGGAGAATGCTGTTGCCCTCTTTGGCATAGTTGTCAAAATAAAATTCGTCCAGGCCAAGGTACAGGGCGAGTGCCCTAAGTACATAAATCCCCGTTTTTTCAAGCATTTGGTAGGCTTTTTTACCTACTTCGTTGAACTTAGGGAGTTCTTTTACCTCCACATTGTCAGGGTACTCTCCCTTGCGTTTTGAGCCCTCTTCAAGATACTGTCCAAAATGCCAGAACTCTTTAAGGTCGCCCGCCTTACGGCCTTTGGCGTGCTCCTTGCCAAACGACACATAGCCGCGCTGGCCGCCTATGCCGGGAATTTCATATTGCTCCTTCACCTCAAGCGGGAGGCTAAAGAAGTTTTTAACTTCGGCATACAGGTCGTCAACAAGCTTGTCGTCGAGAAAATGCCCTTTTAATGCTACAAAGCCAATATCTTCGTAGGCTTTACCGATTTCATTTACAAATTTCTGTTTGCGTTCCGGGTCACCCGAAAGGAAATCACGCAGGTCCACACTTGGGATGTTTTGCATAAAAATTGGTTTTTGTTACTGCCCCGCGGGGCTGTCACAAAGGTAAAAATTAATTTTCACCCGTAGTTACCTAAACGTTACCAACTGATACGTTGCAGATAGGTAGCGGTACGATTAAAATTATTTGCCGATAGATGAATGTTAATAAAATAGAGTAGACTTTATTAAGAATTTACAAAAAATTAGTAGGTTTACACTCTTTATCAAACCACTACCAACTTACTAATCAATTATATGAGAAAAATTTATTTTCCTCTGGTTTTTTTGTTATTTCTTGTGAATTTCAGTGCCTTTGCAAAGAAGTCGTGCTCGAGCTTACTTTTTGAAGCCACGGCTTGGGTTCCCTCGGCAACGATATCGGGTACCACAGAAGTTTGTCAGGGAAGCGGCCCACAGCAGATTACTTTTACAGGTTCCGGGGGTACAGCGCCTTATACTTTTACGTATAAAATCAATGATGGCGCCAATCATACTGTTACGACTACAAATGGTAATACAGTAACTGTGGATGCTCCCTCAAATATTGCGGGCACTTTTGTTTATACACTTCAAAGCGTCATGGATTCATCAGCTGATGCTATTGAGGAAACGGCTTCAGGGAGTGCGACAATAACCGTAAATGCCCTGCCGGTTATAACAGGTGCCAGTGCACTCTGTGTAGGTACCACTATAGATTTAGATGGTTCCGGACAGCAGGCGCCAAACCCGGCGTGGTCGTCTTCCAACCCGGCAGTAGCAACAGTGAATAATGCTGGTATTGTAGATGCACAGGCACCGGGAACCACGACAATAACCTATACCAATAGTAATGGTTGCCAGGAAACCAAAGTAATTACGGTTCACGCATTGCCGGTTGCAAATTTTACTTTTAACCCTTCTGTAACCTGCGCTAGTCAGGCCAAAGCATTTACAAATACTTCAACAGGAGCGAACCTTTCCTATCTTTGGAACTTTGGCAACCCTGAATCAGGCAGTCTGAATACATCTACAGTTCAAAATCCACAACATATTTTTGAAGCACCGGGTAATGGGACTCAAACATTTAATGTAACATTAACAGTAACCAATACAGTAACGAATTGTCAAGATGTTCAAACACATTTAGTAACAGTCAATCAGGTACCTAATACTAATTTGTTTGGTACAGGGTCAACTGTTTTCAATAGCATAACAACTTTTCGTGTATGTCAGAATGCCCCATCTCCACTTAGTTTTGGTAATTTGTCTACAACTCAACCAACTAATACACATTATCATATTGATTGGGGTGACAATTCTACGGCATATGATTCTGCAACTTTCACGGGTACTATTCAACACACTTATGCAGTTGGTTTATGGACATTGACCTATACTATTACTGGGCAAAATGGCTGTACAGCGACTAAAGAATATAAAGTTTTCGTTGGGTCGAATCCTGCTGTTGCACTTGGAAACCCAGGCAATACAGATATTTGTATAACAGGGAATATCGCAGATGATACGCTCACATTTCCTATAACTGGAACCTCGAACAATGCGCCAGGCACGACCTACACCGTTACATTTAGCGATGATCCTTCAAATCCACAAGTATTTAATCACCCTCCGCCTGCATCGGTTTCACACCGATTTTTAGATACCTCATGTGGTGAAAATCTACCGAATTTTCCAAATTCCTTTTCAGCGACTATCGTTGCAAGAAATCCATGTTCACAATCAGTTGTTTCAGTAGTTCCAATTTATATTTCAACGAAGCCTGAGGGAGACTTTTCAGTACCTACAGAAAATGAATGTGTAAATGAAACAGTTTGTTTTACAAATACCACAGAAAACTCAAATAGTATTGACAGCTCTAATGGATCATGCTCAACAGGGGCGCCTATTTTGTGGACAATCATCCCTGCTACGGGTCATGTTTTAATGAGCGGCAATATGGGTTTTGCCTTTGATATGACAGACACTTCAAGTTGGAGTTCTGGGTCTGATGAGTTATGTGTTAAATTTACTGTTCCGGGTACATACACGATAAAAATGCTCGTTGGAAATAAATGCGATATTGATGATGAAGTTGTTAAAACAATCTGCATAGAAGCACCACTTTCCGCACCCTCATTTACCCTTAGCAGTACTACAGGCTGTGCACCTTTTGCAGCAACAGCGACTAATACCAGTAATGTTTCGGGTAGTTGCGATCCAATTTATCAGTGGAGTGTAATTAACTATAATGCGACCAATTGCGGTACGGCACCGGCAAACAATTATAATTATTTTACAAACGGCACTACAGCATCTTCCGAAAATCCGTCATTTAATTTTCCCAATGCAGGTACCTATACCATACGCCTGCGCGTAACCAACAGCTGTGGCACAGTTGCTACAACACAAAATGTAATAGTAAAGCAGCCGCCAACAGTTAACATTAGCCCTATAGCTGACCTATGCGGAGCCGACCAGGTAACCTTTACACCACAGCTTAATGTCACTAACTGCGGTGGCGACCCGCTTACTTACCTGTGGAGTTTTCCCGGTGGCACACCTTCAACGTCAACAGATCCGCAGCCATCTGTTATCTATACTACATCCGGCAGCCATACTTTTAGTGTCGAAGTGACTAACGAATGCGGGAGCACGAGCGATAGCGAGACCTTCAGCATATCGCCAACAGTTATCGCCGATGCGGGTGATGATATTACCATCTGCAATGGCACTTCAACGCAACTTAATGGACAGGCATCCGGGGGAGTACCGGGATATACCTACCAATGGTCGCCTACACAGGGACTTAGCAGCCCGTCAATTGCCAATCCTGTGGCCAGCCCCACAGTTACCACCACATATACCCTTACGGTGCGCGATTCCCAAAACTGCCCGAAAACGAGCCAGGTTACAGTGTATGTAAATACGATTAACCAAGGTTCTATAGGTAATGGACAAACGATATGCAGTGGTGGCGACCCGGTAGCCTTTACCTCCGGGGCAGCCAGTGGAACCGGAACCATTACCTACCAATGGGAAGTATCAACAACGGGCGCTACCGGTACTTATACAGACATTCCGGGTGCCACAGATGCCATATACGATTCGCCGCCGCTTACAGAAAACACCTGGTTCAGGCGAAAGGTAATCAGCACACTTAACGGCCTTGAGTGCATTAAAACTACCAACTTTGTCGAAATTATAATTAATGATGTAGAGCCGGGCGAGGTTTCAGCTGACCAGCAGATATGCCCGGGAGGCATCCCGGTTGCCTTTAACCAGGTAACTGCCGCCTCGGGGACCGGAACGCTTACTTACCAATGGCAAAGTTCGACCGACAACAGTAACTGGAATAACATAAGCAGTTCGCCAAACCCAACGTATAGCTCAGGGCCGTTAACGCAAACCACTTATTTCCGCCGCAGGGTAACAAGCAGCCTCAATAATGTTTTCTGTACTGAATACAGCAATGTGGTTACCGTTACTGTTGTACCCGATCCGGTAGTTGACGTACAGCCGCTTCCTACGCAAACAGTATGCCTTGGCGCACCGGTTTCAGAACTTACTGTTACTGCTTCGGGAGGCATTGGTACGTATAGCTATCAATGGTATAGCAATAGTATCAACAGCACAACAGGAGGTATACCGGTGTCGGGCCAGGTGAATGATAATTTTACACCTGTACCTTCAGTAGCGGGCACTTATTATTACTATGTAGTGGTTACTGCAACCGGTCCGGGCTGTAGCGTAACGAGCAACATAGCCCAGGTTATTGTTATGCCTGCACCAACCATTACCACCCAGCCGGTTTCGAGCTCGGTGTGTGTTGGAGGGACTCCGGCATTGCTGAATGTTTCTTATGCTAACGGTATTGGCACGCCTGCCTATCAATGGTATTCCAATACTACAAACAGCACTGTTGGAGGAACAGCCATACCATCGGCCACAGGCACATCATATCAACCATCAGCCACAGCGGCAGGGATTACTTATTATTATGCCGAACTTACATTTGCCTCAGGAGGTTGTAATGCCATCGTTTCAAATGTTGCAACGGTTGAGGTAAACCCTGCGCCATCTATAACTACTCAGCCCGAACCGGTACAGGAGATTTGTGTTGGCGGATCGTCAGTCGCATTGTCTGTTGCCTACACAGGAGGATCGGGAATGGCATCCTACCAATGGTATAGCAATGCTACGGCAAGTAATTCCGGAGGTACACTCCTTCCGTCTGCTACATCTGCTACCTATACTCCGCCTGTTTTTGCCATTCCCGGAACTTATTACTATTATGTGGTAGTAACGCTTAGTGCCGGTGGCTGTGATCCTGTAGAAAGCGAAGTAGCCCAGATAAATGTTGTGGCGGACCCTGTAGTTGACACCCAACCGCTTGCCACCCAAACCGCCTGCCAGAATGGTACACCGCTTGATCTTGAAGTGACCGCATCGGGTGGGGTGGGAGCATTGTCCTACCAATGGTACAGCAATGCAACAAACAGCAATACAGGAGGAACTTTGCTGCCGGGACAGACTGCTTCTGTCTATGAGCCATCTACAGCTACTTTAGGTACAGTCTATTATTATGCAGTAATTACGGCCCAAGGTTCGGGATGTTCGGTTACCAGCGCTGTTGCAAGGGTAATTACCGTAGAAGCACCTTATGTAACCACGCAGCCCGCTTCAGGTTCAGTATGTTTAGGCGGTACCCCGGTACTTCTTAATGTGGCCTATGCTAACGGAACGGGTACTCCATCATACCAATGGTTCAGCAATGCCACCAACAGCAACTCGGGCGGCACTGCCATAGCAACGGCCACAAGTGCAAGCTACCAGCCAATGGCCAGTGCTGTAGGCACAACCTATTATTATGCAGAAATAACCTTCTCATCGGGCGGATGCAGCCTGATAAAGTCGAATACGGCAGCAGTAGAGGTAGTGCCAATGCCCACCATAACTACACAGCCAACAGCATTACAGGAAATATGCGCAGGAGGTTCAGTTCCTGCCTTTACGGTTGCCTCGAGTGGAGGAACTGGATCAGTTTCCTACCAATGGTACAGCAACAGCACAGATGCCAATAGTGGTGGTACCATTATCCCGTCAGCAACATCTGCAACCTATGCCCCGCCTGTTTTTGCAACAGTGGGCACCTATTACTACTACGCTGTGATAACCATTAGCGGAAGCGGCTGCGGTACGCTGTCCAGCGAAGTGGCACAGGTAAATGTAGTGGCAGACCCAATTGTAGACACACAGCCTTTAGCAACCCAAACGCTTTGCGAGGGCAGCACACCTGCCGTACTTAGCGTGGCAGTATCGGGTGGTTCAGGTACGCCGCAATACCAATGGTATTCAAACACTGCAAACAATACTACAACGGGCACTATGCTCACCGGCCAGACAAATTCTACATATACGCCATCTACCGCGACGGTAGGTACCATATATTATTATGTAGTAGTAACCACGCCTGTTTCGGGCTGTTCTGTTACCAGTAGCACAGCCGCGGTAGTGGTTATAGAATCGCCGGTGTTCACAGCCCAGCCCCAAGATGAAACGCTTTGCCATGGCGAAAATCCTGCGCAGCTTTCTGTAGCCTACGCCAACGGGACCGGTACAGCATCGTACCAATGGTATTCCAATACTGTAGATAATGCTGACACAGGTGCTGCCACACTCATATCCGGTGCACAATCGGCTACTTATCAGCCCTCCGGCGCAGATGCCGGTACATTGTACTATTTTGCTACCATCAGTTTCACTTCCGGAGGATGCCTTGTTATCACCTCGGATACAGCCCGGATTACTATAAATGAGCTTCCGCAAATAAACTCCCCACAAGCAACAGAGGTATGTAATAATGAAGCGATGAGTTTTGCTCCCGCTGACGGAGGAGGTAACACCATACCTACAGGAACTAAATATACCTGGACATTGCCCACAGGTACCGGGTTTACGGGAGCTACATCGCAGGCTGTTCCCCAGAATGAGGTAATGCAGACATTGATCAATACAACTAACGCTTCTGTGACGGCAACCTATACAGTGACTCCTGTTTCTAATGGGTGCCCCGGCACAGCGTTCACTTTGGAACTAACGGTAAAACCGGAACCTCAAATTCCTGCCATAACACAAACTATATGCAGTGGGCAGGCCTTTACAATAAATCCGGAAACGGTTGCAGGTGCAATTGTACCTGCCGGTATAACCTACAGTTGGAGCGCTCCTACAGTAACGGGAGGCATTACGGGCGGTACGGCAGGAACAGGCGAAACATCTATCGGCGGCACTCTTGTGAACCCAACCAACATAGCCCAAACCGCAACCTATACTGTAAACATAGTATCGCCTGAAGGTGTATGTGCAGGTGATGCATTTGTAATTACCATTACTGTTAATCCAAAACCATACGTCGACGCTTCACAAACGGTAACCATCTGTAGCGGCGCATCTTTTAGTGTAATACCAACAGATGGAGGTGGAAACAGCATTCCTGCGAATACAACCTATACATGGACCATACCGGCAATAAACCCGGCGGGATCCATAACAGGAGGCACGGCTCAGAATTCACCACAAACTGCCATTTCACAGGCATTGAACAACACAACAAGCGATGTGGCGACAGCTACTTATACAGTAACGCCAACATCGGGTAACTGTGCAGGCGAAACCTTTGAGATTATAGTAACCGTCAACCCTGTGCCTACTGTAGATGATATAGCTGCACAAACGCTTTGCGGCGGTTCGCCAACCGATGCAATAACCTTTACTGGCGCTACCGGTGGTACGGTTTACAGCTGGACTAACAACACGCCTTCAATAGGGCTGGCAACAAATGGTGTTGGCAATATACCACCTTTTATTGCTGTAAACAGCGGTACAGCACCGGTTACAGCAACCATTACGGTTACTCCTGTTTATGCCGGCTGTCCGGGTGCGGCCAAGACATTTACCATAACAGTAAACCCGGCACCAACAGTGAGCTTTTCACAAGCTTCGCAGTCCATATGTTCGGGTACTGCAAGTACGTCTGTGACGCTTTCCAGCGCTACGGTGGGGGCATCCATAAGCTGGACGGCTGTACAGCCTGCAGGGCTTACAGGTGTGGCGACAAGTGGCACCAATACCATTCCGGCACAAACGCTGACAAATGCTACCAGCAGCCCTATAACGGTGACTTATACTGCTGTGGCTGCCACGTCGGATGCTTCGGCATGTCCCGGGCCGTTGGCAATCTATACCATAGTGGTGAATCCGGTACCGTTTGTAGGGGCACCAATCGCCGAAGCGATATGCAGTGGCGGTACGGTTACGGTTACTCCTCCGGATGGCGGATCGAACAATATTCCGGCAGGCACAACATTTACATGGACAGCGCCAACCGGCACAGGCTTTACAGGTGGGACAGCGCAGCCTGCACCGCAGCCGTCGTTTAGCCAGACACTTGTTAATACAACAGTATCTCCGGTAACTGCAAACTATATGGTTACACCATCGGCTAATGGCTGTACAGGCGTACCGTTCCAGATAACGGTAATCGTAAACCCAACTGCGGTTATAGGCAATGCCGCGCAAACAATATGTACAGGCGGCACATTCTCTGTCAACCCTGCGGGCAATGCTTCTTTACTTCCTGCAGGTACAGTTTACAATTGGAATGCACCAACCGTAACAGGGGGCATAACCGGCGGCGCTGCCGGAAACGGCCAAACGCTGGTGACAGGGACATTGGTAAACCCATCGGGTGTAATGCAGACTGCAACTTATGTGGTTACTCCCGTATCGCCGGATGGCAACTGTGCGGGCGCACCTTTTAATGTTGTCGTGACGGTTAGTCCTGCATTTACAGTGACATCGGTAGTTTCAGATTATAATGGATTTGAAATAAGCGTGGCAGGAGGTACTGACGGCTCGATAGATCTTACGCCCGCCGGAGGCTCTGGAACTTATACTTATAACTGGAGCGGATCCGGAGGATTTGCCGCTACAACACAGGATATCTCTAACCTTGGTCAGGGTAACTATACGGTAACCGTAAGTGACGGCCTTTGCGCTGATGTGGTATTGCAATTCCAGATGGTAGAACCGCTGCCACTGGTTATAGCGGAAGTTGCAGGCAGCCATGTGAACGTAAATTGCTCTGGTGAAAGCACAGGTGTTATCGAAGTTGAAATTACCGAAGTTTCGGTAGGGCCTTTTGATTATGCCATACTCCTGCCAAACGGGACGATTATAGAAGAAGTGCTGAATATCATGGCCGAAAATTACGTGTTTGATAACCTGCCGGCAGGAAACTATAACATACGGGTGACAGATGCTAACGGAACTATCAAGTTCATCAACGGTGTCGCCATTACACAGCCTGTTGCGCCACTGGCAATAAGCAATGCGGTGGTATCTGACTTCAACGGTTTCAGCATAAGCTGTAACGGCGCCAACAACGGCAGTATTGACCTTACTGTAGCTGGGGGTACTCCTGCCTATAATTACCTGTGGGCCGGGCCAAACGGTTTTGCGGCCACTACCCAGGACATTAACTCACTTCCACCGGGCAACTATGCTGTAACCATTACCGATGCCACCGGCCTTTGTACCGTGACTCAAACCTATACCATAACAGAACCGCTGCCACTGGCCTTAAACAGCGTAGTATCGGACTTTAATGGCTTTGAAATAGCCTGCTTTGGAGGTACATCTGGAAGCATCAATGTCACGCCATCGGGTGGCACAGGTACATACAGTTATCAATGGACGGGGCCAAATGGCTTTGTTGCCGCGACGCAGGATGTGGCCAACCTTGCTGTTGGCACCTACACTCTTACCATGAAAGATAGTAATAACTGTGCGCTGGCGGTACAAACCTATACACTGAACCAACCTGCAGCCATTACAGTTACCGAAACCCATGTGAATGTACTTTGCTTTGGCGCTGCCACCGGCTCAATAGATGTTACGGTTTCCGGAGGTGTTACCTCGGTCTCAGGCGGATACTCCTTTGCCTGGACGGGCCCTAACAGCTTCCTCGCAACTACTGAAGACCTTAACAATATTGGAGCAGGCACCTATAACCTGACTATAACTGATGATTCAGGATGTACCCGTACGCTTGTTGTCGTGGTGACACAGCAGCCGGAAATCATCATAACACCAGCAACTACGCCTATAAGCTGTTATGGTGCCAATGATGCGACAATAACCCTGAACATTACGGGCGGCGACGCACCTTATGTAGCCGAATGGAACAACCTGGCTACAGGTACCTTTCAGGATAACCTCGCTGCGGGTAACTATGTGATAACTGTTACCGATGATTCCGGATGCCAGAAGCAAATAACGGTAGTCATCAACGAAGCACCGATATTTACAGTAAACCCGGTGGTAACCCAAATTACCTGCAATGGTGCCAATGATGGCAGCATTGCTTTAAACCTTGTAGGAGGACAGGCCCCGGTTACCATGACCTGGAGTGATGGCTCTACAGCGGGTACAACACGCAACAACCTGGGGCCGGGTACATACATAGCCACCATTTTTGACGGGACGCCATGCCAGATTGTGCGCACCTTTACCATTGTTGAACCATTGGCCCTAAACATTGGTGCCAACGTGACCCATGCTATTGTATGTGACGATGCCCAAAGCGGCGCAATAAACCTGCACCCTGCCGGCGGAGTTCCACCATACACTTTTGCATGGTCTAACGGTGCGAGCACAGAGGATCTGACCGGGCTGACATCGGGCAATTATGCGGTGACAGTAACTGATGCCAATGGATGCAGCAAAACCTTGCAGTATGCTGTAACAAGGCCGGATGCGCTGTCGCTTACTGTCAACCAGAATGTGCAGTTCAATTGCGATGCGCATACCGTAACCCAAACCAATATTGCAACAGCTTCGGGTGGTGTGCCACCGTTTAACTACACCTGGAGTGCCGGCACTGTAAGCGCTGGAAACGGCCAGATGATGACTACCAATGTGAACGGTACTTACATCGTAACTGCTACTGATGCAATGGGCTGTACGACCAACTTTACATTTGAGGTAAACACCCAGCAACTTGGTGAGGCTGATTTTTATATAGAATCGTATGCCCATACCACATTTGACGTGTATTCGATATTCGACCCGATACAGTTTACCAATACCTCAACAGGCGATTATACCGGTGTATCATGGAACTTTGGTGATGGCAGCGTATCGGATGAGGAAAACCCTCAGCACACTTATGTTCGGGAAGGGGTTTATACTGTAGTGCAGACGGTTACTTATCCATATGGTTGCGTCGACAAAAAAGTCATGGTCATCAATGTAGGCAAGGGCTATGATGTTATGATTCCGAATGCCTTTACTCCGAATGCCGATGGTACAAATGATACTTTTGCGGCAGTATTCAAAGGGCTTAAGAGTATTGAGCTTGCTGTATACGACACTTGGGGATCGATGATATACTATGAAAAAGGCGACGTGATACAGGGGTGGAACGGCATGATAAAAGGTGTTCCTGCCGAAAATGGGAACTATGTGTATCGTATTACTGCCGAAACCTTCTACGGACAGTTGGTGAATTATGAAGGGCCGTTTGCCTTAATTAAATAATGGAATTTACAATGAAACTAAAAATAGCGATTATCGCAACATTTCTGGGTATAACGGCCAACGCGCAGGATCCCATATTTACACAATTCTTTATGGCGCCGCAGGCCATAAACCCAGGCTATACCGGCTTTATGGAAACCACGACAGTAGGAGTGCTGCATCGCTCGCAGTGGCCCGATAACCAGCTAAAGATAAATACGGACTATGCCTATCTTAATACCTGGTCACCCAGTATGAATAGTGGTTTTGGGCTCAATGTACTGAGCCAGCGTGAATCATTTACTGATTATAGCCTTACGCAGATAAACGGAAGCTATTCCTACAAGGTGCAGCTTGATAATGATTGGTATTTTATTCCGGCGATAGAGGCAGGATGGGGTACCAAGTCGTATGGCTTCCAGAATCTTGTGCTTGAAGACCAACTAAACATTGGATCGGGTACAATTGACCCTACGAGCATCGACCCGCTTGCGGCCAATAATAAGGTAAATTTCATGGATATATCTGCAGGTATGGTGGTACACAATGAAAAGCTATGGTTGGGCCTTTCGCTAAAGCACCTTAACAAGCCGAATATTTCGTTTACACAGGCAGGCAATATACCGCTTGATATGTTCATGGCAATCAATGCGGGTTATGAAATGAGATTGTCCGACACCTTTAGTACCTCATTTCTTCCGCATAATACGAAGATGCTTTTCTTTTCCAATTTCATGAAGCAGGCTGAATATAACAGGCTGGATGCCGGCCTGGGCTTTATTTTTGATAAAGTGATGATAGGGGCCATAGCGGCTACCAATCCTTCCGGGAACAGTTCTGAAAGCCATATGCTGACTTCGCTTAACCTTTATGGCGGATTGCAATATGAGCACTTTAAGTTTGGATATTCTTATGACTTCAATACGTCAGGCATTGGCAGAACGGGTGGCATACATGAGTTTTCCATAAGCTACCAGTTTGATTTGGAGGCTGATTGTTTCGGGTGTCCCGATTATTAGCAATAAATGCCTGCTTTATTACACTAATGCATAATCGTTCATGATATTTATATGCTTGATAAGGAGAAGTGGATGAAATGATTGTTATAAATCCATACGTTTTATTAACAACTCTTTAACATTTAAATTGTTAATTTTGAAACAGCCGCAGCTTGCGGCTTCTTTTTTGTTGCATCTAACTAAAACCCGGGCAAGCGTTGCATCTTTCCCCCGTATCGCCGCCCACACATTATGATATTAATCGTTGACGACATAAGGGCTAACATAATTGCCCTTCAAAAAATACTGGAGCTCCATGGTCTGGTCGCTGATGCCGCGGAATCAGGCGAGGAAGCCTTGTTGAAGATACTTAAGTCAGATTATTCTCTCATTATCCTTGATGTGCAGATGCCGGGAATGGATGGCTTTGAAGTAGCCGAAGCGCTGTCAGGCAGTAACAGGACAAAGGACATTCCGGTAATATTCCTTTCGGCGGTGAATAAGCAGAAAAAATTCATATCAAAGGGCTATGAGACCGGAGGGGTGGATTATGTAACCAAGCCTGTAGATCCGGACCTTTTGATATTAAAAGTGAAAACATTCCTGAAGCTTTACGAACAGAAAAAGGAACTAAAAGATATACGTGACCTGCTGGCAAAGGAAATTGAAATACGCAAAGAAGCACAGGGAAACCTGGAACTTAAGGTGGCCGAGCGAACCAGTGAGCTTGTAGAAAAGAACGAAGAGCTGGAAATGCGGAATCACGAGCTTCAGCAATTTTCCTGGGTTGTATCGCACGACCTCAAGGAGCCTATCAGGAAAATTGAACTCTTCATAAAGATCATACGCGAGAAATACCTTATTGAGGACCCTACTGCCCTGGATTATGTTCGTCGTACCATCAAGTCAGCTGAGAGGATGTCGGCACTTATTACCGACCTGCTCGACTACTCAAGGCTTTCGGCTAATGTGTCGGCTACAAAAACCAGTCTAAGTGTGGTTTTACATGAGGTTGTCTCGGATTTTGACTACATGATTGAGCAAAAAGGCGCAACCGTAAACATAGGCCCCATGCCTGTGCTGGAATGTGTGGGCAGCCAAATGCGGCAGGTATTCCAGAATCTGGTAAGCAACTCATTGAAATTTGCCAAAGCGGATGTGCCACCGGTAATAGAGATATGGGCTGAGACAGTTGAAATAAAAGATTTTGACAGCCCTGTTTCGCCTGATGGTGCATTTACAAGAATTATGGTTCGTGACAACGGCATAGGTTTCGACGAAAAGTTTCTTGATAAGATATTCATAATATTCCAAAGCCTTAATGACCGTAGCGCTTATGACGGTACCGGCATAGGCCTCGCGATAGCAAAAAAGATAATTGAAAGGCATAATGGCATTATTACAGCCAAAAGCGAGCCGGGCAAAGGCTCCTGCTTTATAATGGTGCTACCAATATAAATAACCAAAACAGAAAAACGAATACGCATGAACGGAAATTTCAGAAGGAATTTATTAGTAAGCACAGGGGTTTCCATGCTTATACTGATTGTAAGTTCGGTTGCCTCATACCTTAGTATCAGCAATCTGATGGAAAGCAACAGGCTGGTAAACCACACACAGGATGTTATTTTTAACATTAATGAAAGCAATTCCATAATGGTCGAAGCACAGTCGAGCATGCGGGCCTATCTTGTAACAGGGAGGGAAGATTTTCTGGAACGTTACAATAATTCTGAAAATCAGATGGATGCTACATTGCAAAAGCTTGAAGCACTGGTGTCTGACAACGAGGATCAGCAAAAGTCCCTGCAATATATAAAAAAGCTGAAAGACGAGTTTTTTGATTATTTACGTGTAAGGATACTGGAAAAGAAAAGTGGCAGGGTCACCGAGGCTACCGATCTTGACAGTGGCAGGCGTATTTCGGGAAAGATACGCTCGGAGTTTAAGACTATGGAGCTGCGTGAACAGGGACTTTTGAAGGAGCGTACCGATAATTCGGACAAGTACGGAGTATATAGCACCATACTTATAGTGGTAGCAGCTATATTGGCGCTGCTTATAAGCGCTATTTTCTTTGTAAGGATATTACGCGATTATAATGAACGCCTTAAGCTTCAGTTGGAACTGCAAAAAAGCGAAAAAGAAACTGCTGAAAGAATACGTGTCATTAGCAATATAGCATCGGCTATATCGTCAGGTGACTACTCAGTGCGCGTAGACGACAATGAAAGCGATGCTCTTGGGAGCATGGGTGGATCACTTAATAATATGGCAGTTGCGCTTGATTCGTCATTTACATCATTGTCAGAAAAGGAGTGGCTGCAAACAGGAATTGCCGAGCTAAATAAGGTAATGATTGGAGAGAAGACACCGGAACAGCTTACCCGCGATGTAATCACATATATTGCTAATTATACCGGCAGTAGTGCAGGCATAGTGTACCTTCCGGAAGGTGAACTATTATATCCCGTTGGCGGCTTCAGTTACATGGCCGACAGAAACAGGGAAAGTATACCGTTTGGAGAAGGACTTACAGGACAGGCTGCTTTATCAGGAAAAATACTGGAGCTGAAAGGCGTAGCTCCTGAAGATGTAAAGATATCCTATGCATTAGGGGAAGTAAAACCTAAACACATAGTCGCCGTACCATTGATTGACGATAAGCTGGCAGGCGTGGCAGAACTATTATCCGTAACTGAATTTACGCCACTTCAAATTGAGTTTTTGTCATCTGCAGCCCACAACATAGCTGTTGCCATAACTACTGCCCAAAATCGCAGGCGTGTACAGGAACTGCTTGAAGAGACCGAAGCTCAGTCGGAAGAGTTAAAGATGCAGCATAGTGAATTGGAAAGCATCAATGCTGAGCTGGAAACTCAAACAGAAAAGTTGCAGGCTTCGGAAGAGGAGCTGCGTGTGCAGCAGGAAGAGTTGCAGCAAACGAATGAAGAATTAGCTGAGCGCAGCGTATTGCTGGAAGAACGCAACATGGAGATACAGAAAAAGTCGGAAGATCTGGAACTAAGTACACGTTACAAGTCAGAGTTTCTTGCCAATATGTCGCATGAGCTTCGTACGCCGCTCAACTCGATACTCCTGCTTAGCCGTTTGTTATCGGAAAATAACGATAATAACATGAACGACGAGCAGATTGAATTTGCAAAAGTGATACAGAGCTCCGGCACCGGATTATTAGGGCTAATAGATGAAATACTCGACCTTTCGAAAATTGAGGCAGGTAAAATGGATCTTGAGTTTCTTGACGTATCGGTAAAAGAAATAACAGATAATCTGAAAAATCTTTTTACTGAGGTCGCAAGGCAGAAGGGTATCGAATTCAGGATTGTGGCCGACAATGCACCGGTGGTAATAAGGACCGATAAAATGAGGCTTGAACAGATACTCAAAAACCTGATTTCTAATGCTATAAAGTTCACTTCGAATGGCTCGGTAACACTTGAGGTTACAAAGAAAGACGACAAACAGGTATGTTTCACGGTAAAAGATACCGGTATAGGCATACCACCCGAAAAGCAACCCCTAATTTTTGAAGCTTTCCAGCAGGCTGACGGTTCCACCAAGCGCAAGTATGGCGGAACGGGGCTTGGGCTTTCTATAAGCAGGGAATTGTCCAAACTGCTTAAAGGCGACATTAGCCTGAAGAGCGCAGTAAATGAAGGTAGTGAATTTACGTTATGCATACCTATCATAGGAATGGCTGTTCCTGTACAGGTAAATGTACCGCGTGAAGAACCGCCTATGCAGAGTAGCGGTACAGCACAATCTGAAGTGGAAGCTAAAGCAACGGAAGAAAGAAATAAATACCTGAGCCCTGTAATACCTGAAGATGTACCTGATGACAGGGATGCAATAGGTGAACAGGATAAGGTAATCCTGATTGTGGAAGATGATGTAAGCTTTGCCAAATCGTTGCTCGATTTTACACGCAAACGGGGATATAAGGGCATAGTAAGTGTGCGTGGTGACCATGCATTGAATATAGCTCTGGCTTACAGGCCTGTAGGTGTGTTGTTAGATATTCAGTTGCCAATAAAGAGCGGCTGGGAAGTAATGGAAGACCTTAAAGGCAATCCACAGACAAGGCATATACCGGTACACATGATGTCGTCGCACAAAATGAAGCAGGAAAGCTTGCTGAAAGGTGCTGTAAACTTCCTCGATAAGCCCGTAGCGTATGAGCAGATGCCGGAAATATTCAGGCGTATCGAACATATTGTCAACAGGGAATCGCAAAAGGTTCTCATCATTGAAGACAATCCTAAACATGCCCAGGCACTGGCGTATTTCCTTGAAACTTTTAATATCAATTCTGAAATAAAAAGTGAGGTATCCGAAGGGGTGGAAACCCTGAAAAATTCTCCTGTTGAATGCGTGATCCTGGATATGGGTATCCCGGACAGGCAGGCCTATGATATACTTGAAAACATCAAAAAGGACAGTGGCCTCGAGAATCTCCCCGTTATTGTATTTACAGGAAAGAGCCTTTCGCTGAAGGAGGAACTGAAGATTAAGAAATATGCCGACTCCATTGTGGTAAAAACGGCGCATTCCTACCAAAGGATGCTGGATGAGGTATCACTGTTCCTGCACCTGGTGGAAGAAAATAAAAAAGCCAACAGCACCGGACAGAAAAAGCCCAACATGCTGAACAATATATTGAATGACAAGACGGTGCTCGTTGTAGACGACGATGTGCGCAACATCTACTCGCTTACAAAAGCGCTTGAGGCGATGAAAATGAATGTGATTACAGCTATAGATGGCAAAGAGGCACTGAAAATGCTGGAGCGGCACCCCGAGACCGATGTAGTGCTGCTCGATATGATGATGCCTAACATGGATGGCTATGAAACCGCTGCGCGCATACGCGAAAACCGTGCTTTGAAAAACCTGCCTGTAATAGCCGTGACGGCGAAGGCCATGACTGGCGACCGCGAAAAGTGCATTAATGCAGGTGCATCCGATTATATTACCAAGCCGGTAGATGTGGATCAGTTGCTATCACTGCTTCGTGTATGGCTATATGACAAAAATTAAGGCATGAAAAAGAAGATACTGATAATAGACGACGACCCCCGTAACATATTTGCACTGAGCGCTACTTTGCGTGCCAAAGGGTATGATTGCGTTTCGTGCGCCGGAGCACGCGAGGCTATTAAGCTTTTGGAAGGTGAGGCAGGCATAGATGCTATACTCATAGATATGATGATGCCCGAAATGGATGGCTATGAGGCCATACCACTGATAAAGGCCATGCCTAAAATGCAGGGGATTCCCGTAATTTCGGTTACGGCACAGGCGATGGTGGGCGACCGCGAAAAATGCCTCGACGCAGGTGCCGACGGGTACATATCCAAACCCATTGATGTGGACAGGCTGCTGCAAATGCTGGAGCGTATTTAGGGTACAATAATATGATATTATGGTTAATGACAGGGAACTTGAGGTACTCATCAATGAGATATATGAATACTACGGCTATGATTTTAGCGGATATTCTGCTGCATCGTTTAAAAGACGCATAGACAGGCTGTATAATCTCGACGGGTATAAAAATTTTACCGAACTGCTTTCCCGCATCCGGTCGGATGAAGACTACTTCAACAGGGTAGTGGAGGAGATCACCGTGAACGTTACGGAAATGTTCCGCGACCCACAATTCTATAAGGTGCTCCGTACCGAAATCCTTCCCGTGCTGGCCACCAAACCATTCATAAGGATATGGCATGCAGGCTGTTCTACCGGCGAGGAGGTATATTCGCTCGCAATCCTGCTGAAGGAGGCCAACCTGCTGCACAAATCGCTGCTGTATGCCACCGACCTGAACCCTTCGGTTTTGGCCTCGGCGCGCAAAGGCGTATTCCCGTTGCGCATGATGAAGCAGTATTCTGAAAATTACATTGCCTCGGGAGGTAAGCTCGATTTTTCGGACTACTATACCGCCCATTACGGTTTTGCCAAATTTGGGGAAGACCTGGTTGAAAAAATGGTTTTTTCACAGCATAACCTGGTGTCGGACAGATCATTCAATGAGTTTGACATGATACTTTGCCGCAATGTCATGATATACTTCGACAAGGATTTGCAGGACAGGGTATTGGAGCTGTTTGACGACAGCCTGGCCAGGTTGGGCTACCTCGCGTTAGGCACCAAGGAAACCATTAAATTCTCACAATTGAAAAAACGCTATGAGCAACTAAACAGGGATAAGATATGGAAGAAGCTACTATAAAGGATTGCCGCCTGCTCATCATCGGCGGTTCGGCGGGGAGCCTCGAGGTATTGCTTCAGGTGCTGCCTCATGTCACCGCCATACCCTTTGCCATGGTTATCGTTTTGCACCGCAGGAGCGCCGAAGACTCTACGCTGGAAGAGCTGATTGCCGTAAAGACATCGGTGCCTGTAGTAGAGGTGGAGGACAAAACCCCGGTTGTAGCAGGAAGCATACATATAGCGCCGTCTGACTACCACCTGCTTTTTGAAAATGACGGTACCCTTTCGCTCGATATTTCTGAAAAAGTAAACTACAGCAGGCCCAGCATTGACGTGGCATTTGAATCGGCTGCCGACGTGTATGGCGCTTCCATGGCTGCCATTTTGCTTTCCGGCGCCAATGCCGACGGTACCAATGGCCTCATTGCCGTAAAGAACGCGGGGGGCATGGTCATAGTCCAGGATCCTGATACGGCCGAGATGCCTTTCATGCCGCGTAATGCCGTTGAAAACCTAACTCCCGACTTTATACTGGATGCAAAGGGGCTTACGGAGTTCATCATCGGTTCTGCATAGTTTAAGTTTAAGGCATAAAAAAAGTCCGGAAATGCTTCCGGACCCACCCAGGGCTCAGGCCCTTTTTTTTATAGCTACACTTCTGCTGCATTTCTAATAATAGTCCTTCGCCACATCCCTTTGCACATTGATGACATAAAACAGCGCCTGCACATCGTTCAGGGAAAGCTGGAAGTCGCGGTACTCGGGGCTGTCGTTGAGTGAATGGCAGGTTATGATGCCCTTTTCGGTGTCATGGTCAATGATCTGCTTTAACAGCGGGTATTTCGATTCGGTAGTATATATGACCCAAAACCTGAAATCCTTATAGCGTATGGGGCTTGTCCAGTGCTGGCGCTGCAGCTCGCGGGTGGCTACCACATAGTTTTGCGGTATGGCATCGCTGGTGCCGTCGTCCATGCTGTCGCCCTTTACGCGGAAAGCCAGGTAGCGGCCCTTGGCGGGCTTATCTACGATCATGCCGTGCTGCGACATGCCGTTGAGCGCTTCTATATCCTGGTAGCTGTCCAGGAACCCTGCCTGTATGTTATGCTCGGCAAGGGGCATCGACATATAATATTGCCCGTTGGGTAGGCGGGTAAAATGATTCGCATTCTTGTTTTTGGTGAATTGCAGCTCATACGGGTCCACCGTAGCGATATCATTCAATTCTGTGTGCCTTTGTGATACTTCTTCCAGCTTCCTTAATTGAATATCATCCGGCGAACGCTCCCCGCTTTCCCATTTCTGGACAGACGATTTGGATACATTGAGAAGGTCTGCAAAGTCCTGTTGCTTTAGCTTCAGGCTTATACGTAACTCTTTTATCTCTAAATTATTCATACTCAAAGCTGTAATAAAGTTATTAACTAAAGTGTGTTTTTGTGTGTTTTATTTTTGCAAAAATGAAACAATGTGTGTATATTTGCATTATTAAAATGAGTTAATAGTAACACATAATGGTACAAAGATATGAATATTGTTGATAAGTTTTCCAAAAATGTAGTAAAAATTTTAAAAACACCCATCGAGCTAACGCAGGCTATCACTAACCTTTCGGCTCAAAACACACATGGGCAGCATGACGAGCGCATATCATTATACATAACAGCGCTTGAAAAATACAAAAACACACATAAGTTTACCGCGAGTAATGAACGCCCCCGGTCATCCGGCACAGATTGCGCCGCCATAATGCACTTTAACCGTGACACCAGGTTTTCGATAACGGAATGACTGCCCGCAAAATAACAACCCATCATTACACAGTACATATCAAATCATAAACCGCAATATCATGGAAGAAAAATTAAGAACACTGGAACAGATCGTAAAAGAAACCTCCAACTGCGACCACCGCCTGTCCTTTGACGGGGCCGAGTGGAAACTCTACCTCGTAGCATCGGAAACAACTTTCCGGGGTACACTGGAGGAGGTGGTAGACTGCGCTACAGAGGAGTTCCTCTGCTACCGTAAAGAAGAAAAACAGGACAACTACCAATACGCGTACTGATGAACTACAGGATTAAAGGCATCATCACCGCGGTGGGAGGGATAAAGACCACCAAGCTGGGTACGGCAGTGCAGCAGATACACTTTGAGCAGGAGGGCAGCGGCAGGATATTTTATCCTTCGGCGCTGGGCACAAAAATAGAACTCCTCGATGACATTTTACCGGGCGACGTGGCCGAACTCGAGTTCCACATTTCCGGATCCAAAGGCACCTACAACAATGTGGTAATCGACAGCCTCGTAAGGGTGTAACGGATTACCGCATTGGATTGCGACGGAAAGGACCGTCGGTTTAACACACTTCAGTTAGCAGCCACGCTGCATTTTACACCAATATATTCAGGATAAAGCATTTACTGCATCGCTTAGCCGTTGCGGAACGGGATTGCTGTCCCATTTACGATCCTGAATCAGGTGATAACGCTGCATCATTTTAACCAGATAAGTACATACCCATAACGGAAGGAGCGGAATGGCGGCATGATGGTGCCTCCCTAATGTGCCCGTACATCTTTCAAAGAATGGTATAAGTTATCCGGGCTGTGTACTTACGAATTACTATAACCTGAAAGTCAATACCATGATACAACAACTTGCCCAAAAACACGCCACATGGGTACGCATGGCGCGCGGTATATGCCGCAACGCCTATGTGGCCGACGACCTTGTAAGCGAAATGTACGTAAAGCTCCACGGCATTGCCGAACGCGGCAAAAACACGGCCTTCAACGACCCGTATGTATACCACACCATGAAGCACATATACATCAACGATTACATACGCACCAGGGGCCTGCACGCCGACCTGAATGAAAATTCGCCCATAGCCGATGCCGAAGAGGAGCTGCAGGATTATGCCGGAATGGATCTGCCCGACTGCATCACCTGGGTAGAAAAACAGATACTGCTGCTGCGGCAGGAAATAAGCGGCCGCGAGATAGAGCGGGAGTACAACATCAACTACCAAAAGGTGCACCGCATCGAGAAAAAAGCCACCGAAAAACTGGCGCAGTGGGCGAAGCTTCAGGCTTAAAAGTTTAAAGTTTACCTGCAGACCTCACCCCCGACCCCTCTCCAAAGGAGAGGGGAGCGAGCTTCACTCGGATGGATATTGCTCTATTAATCATTTACATTCCAATATAGCAGCAATAAATGGTAGTGTTGGCACGTCCTGGCCCCCCTCTCCTTTGGAGAGGGGCCGGGGGTGAGGTCTTAGCACGCCCTCTCGGCACGTCCCGTCACCCTCTCCTCTGGAGAGGGCCGGGGAGAGGACCACAAGAGTAAGCACGCCCTCTCGGCACGTCCCGACACCCTCTCCTCCGGAGAGGGCCGGGGAGAGGACTTTCAAGAGTAAAAAATAAAAAACACCATGCTAAAAAACATCCACGGCGCCGGCGACGTTGTTGCGGCGATAACCAAACTGGCAGGTATCGAACCCTGCGAACCCTGCCAAAAAAGGCGCGAAAAATGGAATAAGATGTTCCCTTTGCGCGTCCGTAAAAACATCCGCGAAATGACGCAGGAAGAACTCGACACCTGGCGGGAATTCCAACAGGTGCGCACGCTAAGGCTAAGTGCCGGACAGCGTATTTACATCTGCCAGATCTATTCGGAAGTATTCAACGTGCCCTATTATGAACCCTGTGCTACCTGCGACCCGTCGCCCTACCTCGCCATGATCGAAAAAATGGACGCCGTGGTAAAAACGTATGAAGTTTAAAGTTTCAAAGTTTCAGGTTTGGAACATGGGAACAGTTACGTTAAACGACTTTGAATGACTACACAAGAGTAAGCACGTACCCCTCCGTCGTCGCTCCCCTCTCCTTTGGAGAGGGGCTGGGGGTGAGGACTACAAGAGTTGCCCGCCCCGTTGGCACGTCCCGGCTCCCCTCTCCTTTGGAGAGGGGTCGGGGGTGAGGTCTTAGCACGCCCTCTCGGCACGTCCCGTCACCCTCTCCTCTGGAGAGGGCCGGGGAGAGGAGCACAAGAGTAAGCACGCCCTCTCGGCACGTCCCGTCATCCTCTCCTCTGGAGAGGGCCGGGGAGAGGACTACAAGAGTAAGCACGCCCTCTCGGCACGTCCCGTCACCCTCTCCTCTGGAGAGGGCCGGGGAGAGTACTACAAGAGTAAGCACGCCCTCTCGGCACATCCCGTCACCCTCTCCTCCGGAGGGGGCCGGGGAGAGGACTTTCAAGAGTAAAAAATAAAAAACACCATGCTAAAAAACATCCACGGCGCCGGCGACGTAGTAGCGGCAATAACCAAACTGGCAGGTATAGAACCCTGCGAACCCTGCCAAAAGAGGCGCGAAAAATGGAATAAGATGTTCCCTTTGCGCGTCCGTAAAAACATCCGCGAAATGACGCAGGAAGAACTCGACACCTGGCGGGAATTCCAACAGGTGCGCACGCTAAGGCTAAGTGCCGGACAGCGTATTTACATCTGCCAGATCTATTCTGAAGTATTCAACGTGCCCTATTATGAACCCTGTGCTACCTGCGACCCGTCGCCCTACCTTGCCATGATCGAAAAAATGGACGCGGTTGTGAAGACGTATGAAGTTTAAAGTTTCAAAGTTTCAGGTTTTGAACACGAGAACAGTTGCTTTAAACGACTTTGAATGACTACACAAGAGTAAGCACGTACCCTCCGTCGTCGCTTCCCTCTCCTTTGGAGAGGGGTCGGGGGAGAGGACTACAAGAGTGAGCACGCCCCCGTTGGCACGTCCTGGCCCCCCTCTCCTTCGGAGAGGGGTCGGGGGTGAGGTCCTAGCACGCTCTCCCGGCACATCCCGGCTCCCCTCTCTTTCGGAGAGGTGCCGGGCAGAGGACAGCATGAGTAAGCAAAACAAAATCCTATGAAAAAACTAAAACCACTCAACATCCGGCAGGAAAACTTCTGCCATGCTTATGTCCGCCTGGGGAGCAAATCGCAGGCTTATCAGGAGGCATACAGCCTTACCGGCGAAAATATAGCGCAGCGGGCAGGCAAATATGGCTTTAGGCTGGCTAAATATCCTGCGGCGGCAGCCCGTATAGCGGAGCTGCAGCAGGAGAAATTCCAACGGGAAGTCAGCATAGACCACCTGCTCCACAGCCTTGCCGCCATGCTGCGCTTCGACATAGCCGACCTGTATGACGAGAATGGCTGCCTGAAAAACCTGAAGGACCTGCCCAAAGAGACCCGCCTGATGATACAGCAGTTTGAGGTGAACGAAGTGTTTACCCGTACCGGCAGCGAACGCACCCTGGCAGGCTTTACCAAAAAAGTGAAGACCTACAGCAAGACCGATGCCATCGAAAAGCTGATGAAGCACCTGGGCGGCTATGAAAAGGACAATCGGCAGTCGCAATCCAACCCAACCCTTGTGATGATCAACCTGGGCGATGGGGAGGGGGAAGTGTAATGGGAGCTGTAGATGATAGATGAAAGATGATAGACTGTAGAAAATAAAAAATAAAAAATAGTAAAGAGTAACCACACCCTATCGGCACGTCCTGGCTCCCCTCTCCTTTGGAGAGGGGCCGGGGGTGAGGTCTTAGCACGCTCTCTCGGCACGTTCCGTCACCCTCTCCTCTGGAGAGGGCCGGGGAGAGGACTACAAGAGTGAGCACCCCCCCTCGGCACGTCCCGGCTCCCCTCTCCTTCGGAGAGGGGTTGGGGGTGAGGTCTTAGCACGCTCTCTCGGCACATCCCATCACCCTCTCCAAAGGAGAGGGCTGGGGAGAGGACTTCTCCCTTTTCCCTCTATTTCCAAAACCCACACCATGAAACTCCTTCCCAAACAAAAGAACGCCATATACTACCTAAAGGATGCTGTTACAGAAGAAATCCTGTATGGCGGCGCGGCAGGCGGTGGCAAGAGCAGGCTCGGCTGCCTGTGGCTCATGGAAATGTGCCAGAAATACCCCGGCACGCGTTGGCTCATGGGGCGCTCCAAGCTGAAGCACCTCAGGGAAACCACATTAAAGACTTTTTTGGAAACGGCGGGTGAGTTAGGGCTGGCGGTACAGTTCCGCTATAACGCGCAGGAACACGTCATTTACTGGAACAACGGTAGCGAAATATTGCTGAAGGACCTGCACCTGTACCCCAGCGATCCCAACTTCGACAGCCTGGGTTCGCTTGAGATCACGGGTGCATTTATCGACGAGTGCAACCAGGTGAGCTATGCCGCCTGGCAGGTGGTCAAGTCGCGTATCCGGTACAGGCTTACGCAGTATAAACTGATGCCAAAAATGCTGGGTACCTGCAACCCGGCCAAAAACTGGGTGTACAAGGAATTTTACAAGCCGTACCGCGACAAGGCGCTCGACCCGTACAGGTGCTTCATCAAATCATTGCCTGCCGATAACCCGTTCCTGCCAAAAAGCACAGTGGCCGCGATGCTGCGTTTTGACACGGTAAAAAGGGAGCGTCTCTATCATGGCAACTGGGAATATGACGACGACCCGGCAACGCTCATCGATGCCGACAGCATTGCCGATTACTTCAACCCCGTCCATATCGCTCCCGAAGGCAGGAAGTACATGACCATCGACGTGGCGCGCAAGGGCAGGGGACAAAACGGTGTTCCGCGTCTGGCACGGTTGGGTGTGCACACACCGAGAGGCGCTGGACGTATCGCCGATTGATATGATCGTCGAAAAAGCTGTCGCATTGCAAAAGCGGCACGGCATTCCGCGTACGCACATCATTGCCGATGAAGATGGCGTAGGCGGCGGCGTGGTAGACTACCTCAAATGCAAAGGCTTCATCAACAACGCCAGGCCACTGGCAATAAAGGACGGCACAGGCTACATGACGCCCAATTTCGACAACCTTAAGAGCCAGTGTTCCGTTAAAATGGCAGAAAAGATAGTAAACCGTGAAGCAGTGGAGGTGTGCCATGACGACAGCATCCGCGACATAGTTACCGAAGAAATGGAGCAGGTGAAGCTAAGGGACATCGACAGGGACGGCAGGCAGGGTATCATCCCTAAAGACCGTGTTAAGGAACTCATAGGCCGCTCCCCCGACGAGTGGGACAGCATCATGATGCGCTACTGGTTCGAACTCAAAAAGCCGGGGAAATTGGATGTGAGGTTTGTGGGGATTCAGAACAATTTTAACCACATAGGGACATAGGATTTTTAGGCTTAATTGTAAAGAGAACATATTTTCGCATAGATGAAGCAAAGCTTCATTCTATATGCTACTTCAACTATTGCTTATTGAAAAATTAAGCCTATGTCCCTATTTGGTTAATTTTTAATTTGTTATACAAGGCGGCTTTCATCTTTTACATTCGCACCCCCAGCAACCACTTCAACAGCAACCCCACCGCAAAGGCAATGAATATGCTTATGAGCGTGCCTACCAGCAGGTATTCGGTTTTGATTTCCTCGTTTGAGGAATTATAGCGCAGTATGCTTTTGCCGGTAATCAGCAGGCCGATGGCTTCATACTGCCCCAGGCACACCAGCAGGCAGATGATGAGCCGCTCGGTAATGCCGATGTATTTCCCCGCGCTTATCAGTCCCGTACCGGCCCTGCCTTCGGAGGCAACCACCTGGTCCGACCATGGCTTGGTGGCCCTCGCGATTATGAATCCCGCAGGGTAGGTGAGGAACACCACACACGCCGCCACGATCCAGAAGCTGTCATTATTATAGAAATCGGCAATCGCTTCCCACGACGGCACCAGCCCGGCCACCGACAGCCAGCAGGCGAGTATCACCGCGATATGGGCCATCTGGTCCAGCAGGAACGTGCGGAAATTTTGCGGCAGGTAGGATTTTCCCAAATCAATGAGGTAGTGGGTTGCCGTAACGACAAGCACCGTTTTCCAGTATTTCGGACCGATGAGCAGCAGCGCCGTTATTCCGGTAATGAGGATGTGCACGTACAAAAACCGCGACTTTACTTTATAGCGGTTGCGGTCTTCGATCCAGCTGCTTTTTTGCAGGAAAAAATCGCTGGTGAAGTGCGCGAGCAGCAGCTTGCACAGCCATATTAAATTATTTTCCATGGGCAATGCGCTTTGTCAGGTTTTCAAAATCGTCCAGTAGGTTTTTCAATTCATCAAAGCGGGCTTTTTTGATGTGCTCGCTTATGGTAGGTTCGGATTTTTCCAGTAATGCTGCGATTTCTTTCTGGCTTTTCCCCGATAACAAATGATACATCGCGAATGCCTGTTTTGCAGATATGCGTCCCAACAGGCTGTCGGTATAGCGTGCAATGAGCCCATAACTGAAGTCGGCTGCCTCCTCGCCGCAGTTTATCAGCAACAACTGTGATCCCTGCTTGCCGAATTTTTCAAACGTGCGCCCCGAGCTGATGAAAATTTCTTCCAAATTGCTGCCCAGGTGCCCTGTTTCGGTATTTACAGTTCCCAGGCTTATGCCCATGCGTATGTCGGTGCGCTCTTTTGCGCTGTAGGTAATCGCCTTCAGCCGGGCAAGGAGCATAAGCCTGTAAGCATCCGCACCCTCGGCAATCAATGCCTGGAAACTGTCGCCACGGTAAAATTCCACCCGGTTGGGCGCTTCAAACATATTTTCAATGTCATTCACCAAACCTTTAAAATCTTTCGGTTTTAATTTGGTGGAATTGACGATATCTGCGGTGATGACTGCCTGCATTTTTTATAATTCATCCAAATGTACTGTTTTTTTAAATAGGTTGTATACCCTAATTTTGTATAAATTAGGTTAAATGGCCTAATTTTAATATAATTAGGTTAAATACCCTAATTCCATAAAAGTTAGCCTGTTTACCCTATCCAGGGATGGCCGGTTGCAATTTTAAAACAAAACCTGCCACCTTCCATTACTGTAGTATGAACATGCAAATCATACTACCCGAAAACATCAGCGAGATCACGCTGGGCCAGTTCATTAAATACGATGAGCTGCTGCAGCGTGAGCTGGACACCAAAAACTTCAACAGGCGCAAGATCGCCCTGTTTACAGGAATCCCCTTTAAAGACACAGCACGCCTGCGCCAGGCCGACTACGACCGCCTGCTGCTGCAGATTGACACTGCGCTCAACACCGATGCGCAGTTTACCGAACGGTTTACCATGCACGGCATCGAGTTTGGCTTTATCCCGGATTTCGACAAAATTACCATTGGCGAGTTTGCCGACCTCTCGCAGCACGGCCTGAGTGCCGACACGCTGCACAGGCTCATGGCAGTGCTGTTTCGCCCGGTCATAAAAAGCACCGACAGCAGCTACGCCATCATGCCCTATGACGGCACCGAAGAATATGCCGAAATGATGAAAGACATGCCGCTGAACTGCGTAAACGGCGCGCTGGTTTTTTTTTACAGTTTAGCGAGCGAATTGCAGGAAGCTACCCGGAAGTCTTTGACGGCGGAACTTCTGAGGGAAAATCCGCCGCCGAATTTTTCAGCCATTTCGGTTGGTACCCGACGATTAAAAAACTGGCTAAGAACGACATTCTCAAAATCCCGAAAATAGAAAAGCTCAACCTGCACGAATGCCTCATTTTCCCCGCCTGCGAAATGGTCGAGGCCAAAGTGAAGGCCGCCATACGCAAAGGAAGCCTTAACGCCATGACAACCCAATTATAATGAACGGATATACACAGCTGCTTCGGCACATAAAACAAACCGGCCAGCCCCTGGTAAGCACCATTACGCAGGGCGACATAGCCGCACTGGACACTAATGACACCACCCTTTTCCCGCTGCTGCACGTATCGGTGGGCAATGCCACATTTCCTGCCGACGGCGTGGTGCGCTTCAGCGTAAAGATAGGGTGCTTCGACATTCGCGACAGCACCGGCGAACCCAATCCCGATGCCTACTATGACAATGACAACGAGATTGACAACCTGAACGCCACGCTGGCCATACTCAACAGGATATGGCTGCTGCTAAAGCGCGATACGGATGAAACCAACATATCAGTGTCAGGGATACCCGGACTGGAACAGTGCACCGAGTTTTCGCAAAACCTGCTTGACGGCTGGATCATGGCATTTGAGGTGGATACACCCAACATACTGATCAACCTGTGCGAATAAAGTAGCGGCTTAGTAATATCTAAAAAATTATTTACCACATAGGAACATAGGGTTCATAGCAATAAGCCCAGGAGGCATAATCGCACATAGATGAAGCGACGCTTCAACTATATGTGATTCGAACAGGGCTATAATCATCGTCCTGCCGGCTATGTACCTACGTGGTTAAATTCATTTGGACAGCAAGTTAAAAAACTAAAAAAATATGAGTATAAAAACACTATCACCGCATTATGTCGCCATACCCCTCACCAACCCGCTTACGGGCACTGTGTGCAGCAGCTACGAAATGCGCCTGTACATTTGGGAGGGCAGCAAGACCGCCGTGCCTGCCCAGCCCGCCTATACGATGACCAAGATCAATGCGGCGGGGGCACCGGGTACGGATAAAGTGAACATTGCCCGCATTGTAAACGATTTTATAGAATTTGCCTGTGTACCGCAGGCAGGGACCGTATTGGCTGACGGCAACAACCAGGTATGGGTAAAGCACGTGTGCTACTATGACGATGCCCCACAAACCCCTGCCCACCAGGAGGTAAATCTTGCCGTAAAAGGCTACGGCTATTTTGCCGAGGGCGAAAACCCGCAGCTGCCTGCCAATAAGGTACTGCTTTCGGGTGATGAGTTTAAAGTGAGCCGCAACGGACGCTTTGTATTCCCGGTTATGGTGGATGAGCCACCGGTACCCGAAAGGGTGCTTGTGGTGCAGGATTTTGTAAGGACATCGGGAATAAAATATACGGCTACGGTTACGGCTAATTTTCCGTATAACGATTCAGCGCTGTTTGTGAGGCCAGTAGGGAGTACGGAATGGGTTGCCGCAGGAAGTGCCGCTGCACCCGTTGTCCCCGCCACTATCGCTGCCCATGTTTTTGAGGTGATGGCTACGGCTTTCGATCCGGTAACATCAACCATTATCGAATCAAATATCTTTACCATAACAGCCTTAAAGATATATCTGGTAGACCCGGGAGACAACGGGCATTCCATCGCCGTATTCTTTCAGGCGAACATCCATGCTGCAAATTATGGACTTGAGATCTTCGGGCTTTCCGGGCCGGGATGGACCAATGTGTTTTCACAGCCCAATTCGCCGCTTCCGCATTCCTTTACCCCCACAGGCGCCTTTAAGGCGAGGGTGACGGCCAATGGCCATTATTCGAATGAAGCATCTTTTTCAATACCTCTTGCAGGCAATCTTTACATCCCTTAAGACATGAACATAACCGTAATATCCTATCCGCTACAACAGATAAATTATACCATAGAAGCCGAAAGGAGCTACCACGCCGGAAAAATGGTGAAATACCTGTGGGTGGATGTGGCCCAGGCCGTATCGGACGAATACATTGAAATAACATATAACGGTGTGGTAAAACGCTGCTGATTACGGATGAATGCCGCTATACGCCTATAGACATTGCCTTCCAAAACAGGGAAGGCGCGCTGCAGCTGTTCACCTTTTTCAAGGCGAAGAAAGATTCGGTAAGCATCGAGAGCGAAAATTTCGAGTCCAACCGTGCCATCGGCAGCCACCAGTTCATAAAATACAATGTGAACGCCAAAACGAAATTCACCGTAAACAGCGGCTTTGTAACCGAAGACAAGAACGAGGCCATCCGGCAGCTATTGTTGTCCGAAAGGGTATGGATGCTCAACGGAAATGAAGCCATCCCACTAAACGTTGCCACCAGCAGCCAGGAATTCAAAACCCGCCAAAACGACCGCCTGATCAATTACGCCATCGAGTTTGAGCACGCGTTTTATGAGAATAATACGGTGTAAAAGTCATAAAGTCATAAAGTCGGAAAGTTGCAAAGTAATAAAGTTTCGCTGCAGACCTCACCCCAAGTGTCACTCTTTCCAGTTAGTCCCCTCCCCGGCCCTCCCCCAAGGGGAGGGTGACGGGACGTAACACTCCTGCTGCAAATCAGATTGTCTTTAACGTATGGGTAAGTATGTTTGAGTGGTTGTCCATTCCTTTGTTTTGCCATTTTGGCTTTTATTCCCATGCCGAGAGATACTGGGGTGAGGTCTACAACAATAAGCACGTTCCCTCGGCACATTCCGTCACCCTCTCCTTTGGAGAGGGCCGGGGGAGAGGACTGAGTAGAGTAAGCACATAATCTCGGCACATCCTGGCTCCCCTCTCCTTTGGAGAGGGGTTGGGGGTGAGGTCTACAACCATAAGCACGTTCCCTCGGCGCATTCCGTCACCCTCTCCTTTGGAGAGGGCCGGGGAGAGGACTGACCAGAGTAAGCACGTTTCCTCGGCACATCCCGGCTCCCCTCTCCTTTGGAGAGGGGCTGGGGGTGAGGTCTACAGCATAAGCGCGTTCCTTCGGCACATTCCGTCCCCCCTCTCCTTTGGAGAGGGCCGGGGGAGAGGACTGACCAGAGTAAGCACGTTCCCTGTAAGCAATTCGTAACCAACGAAAGGATAAAAAATAAACCCAATGCTCAAAATATACATCGAAAACCAGCTCCTCGACCTGTACAAGGACGAACCCATAGAGCTCAACAGTTCCGTTGCCAATTCGGAGGACGTATCCAAACTGAATACCGACTATACCAAAACGTTTACCGTACCGGCCAGTGACAGGAACAATTACATTTTCAAGCACTTTTATAATGCCGACATCGACAATACCTTTGATGCCCGCACGAAAAAGGACTGTCGAATAGAACTGGACGGCATGCCTTTCCGTACCGGAAAAATGCGCCTGGAGAAAGTGGCGGTAAAAAACGGCCTGGCCAGTTCGTATACCATCAACTTTTGGGGCAACCTGGTCAACTTTAAGACACTGCTGAAGGAAGATACAATCAACAAGCTGCCGCTGTCGGGCCTCGACCATGTTTACAACTATACCAATGTAAGGGATGGCCTTATTAACGGGCTTTATGGCCGCGACATCATTTATACCTTATTAAGCCAGCGCAGGCAGTTCCTGTATAATTCGGACGATGGGGATGATACCGATACCGACAAGCTGGTTAACATCGCTTACAACAGCGAAGACAGGGGGATTGTGTGGAGCGACCTGAAACCGTCGGTACGCCTTATGGCCCTGATTGAAGCCATTGAGGCGAAATACGGCATTGCATTCAGCCGCGATTTCTTTGGGCGTAATGAGTTTAAGGAACTGTACCTGTGGCTTAACAATACCGAAGGCGAAGCGTATACCGAACAGGCGGTGAACTGGACATCGGGCAACGGCGAGACTTTTGGCTTCAGAAAGGCTACCGATAAATGGGAAGTGGAGGAATACGCCTCGTATGACAATATGCGCTACCGCATAAAAATTACCCCGCAGCCGGGTTATGAAAATGTGCCGTACCGCATCATCGTGAAAAACGGCAGTACCATACACCAGCAGGTTGATGCCACGGGAACATTTACCACATCGCTTACCGATGTGCCCGAGCCGCCCTTCAGCCTGCAGGTTTTTGTAGCCGCCGCTGCCATGTTTGAGTATGATGCCTATATACTGCTTCGCGGTGACCATACCGTGTTTGGCGGCCATTTGGACCGAGACCTCGATGCGAATATAAGTACCATCATCGATATGTTTACGGTTGCCCCTGCGCTTCCGGAAATGAAGGTGGTCGACTTCCTGAAAGGGTTGTTCAACATGTTCAAGCTGGTAGCCATACCTGATGAGCGCGGGAACATTTATGTGAACACCATTGACGATTATTACCGGCAGGGTACGGTGCACGACATTACCAAATGGGTGGATTGGGAAAAGTATGATGTGGAGAGGGCAAAGATATTCAGCACCATCAATTTTAAATACCAGGCGCCCACGACGATACTGAACATGCAGTTCCTGAAAAATACGGGCATAGCCTATGGCGATGAGCTGATGAGCCTTGCCGACGACGAGGGCGAACCATTGGACGGTGACGCGCTGGAACTGGAAATGCCCTTTGAAACCATTGTATTTGAAAGGCTGAAGGATCTTGCCACCAACGAGCAGGTGCCGGTACAGTACGGCCTGGTGCTGAACGATACCCTGGCCCCGGCCAACCCGAAAGGCGTGCTGTATTACAACAACAGGGTATCGGTAGCGGCCAGCCCCATATCAGTGATGGACAATGATGGCGACACGAACCGTATCAACACAACCATCAATACGCCGGGGCATACCCTGGGGCTGGATAACCCGTCGTTTTCCCTTCTTTGGGGCGTGGAATATTCTACGTGGAATGCCGCGGCGGTACAGGGCACGCTCTTTAAAAATTACTGGCAGTCGTACATCACCTCGATATTCAACATCAAGCGGCGCAACTTTAAGTTCAGGGCGATATTGCCGGCGTGGCTGCTCACGAAGCTGAAGCTGAATGATGTACTGTTCATAAAGGACCGGTACTACCGCGTGAATGATTTTACGGTAAACCTCACTACCCGCGAGACGAGCCTGAACCTGATCAATACCTTCGAGAACAACTTCGGGCTGTTTGCGCCGTCGCAGGATAAGGTTACGCTAAGCCATTTGGAACAGACGTATGGGCTTTATGTGTCCAACGGGGCGGTAATGAACATTGCTAAGGAAGACACCGGATACGGCACGGCATGGGCCGATGTGCACCAGGAGGGCTACAACCTCAGCATTTTTGTGAACGCGAATGCCACCGGCGAAACGCGGGCGATGTTCATAAATGTAAACAACGGGGCAGGCAGGGACTTCCAGGTTTACCTGGTACAAAACAGAAACGAAACCACACCAACAGAATGATAGCAGAAACCATAAAACTGCTGCAGTCGGCCAAATGGTACGGCTGTGGCCACACGATAGAGCGCGCCAAAGGCAAACACGCCCTGCCGGAGTCGTGGAAGGAAACAAAGGAAAAGATCCGGAGGTCGGCACACATGCAGGCCGCAGATGCAAAGGAGGAGAACAGGGAAAAATCTAAAAAAGTGATGAAATGGCTATCAGGGAGGAAATAAATTTTAGTGAATATAACACCAACATAAATCTTGCGATAAGCCAGACTACGATTTTTGCCCAGGCATCAGAACAGGCAGAAGACAAGAACAAAAATTTAGGACAGACACTTACAAAATTCGGCAATGATGTTTTAAAGACCGAATCGGTAATGAAAAGCCTTAATGAGCATACCCACGGTTATGCCACAAAGGTTAAGGAGGTAGTGGATGTTACCAAGCTGTTCATATCGGAACAAAAAACGGCGGCGTATGTACAAGGCTTTTTCAATGCTATAGTTGGTACTTCTACAGGCACATTAAAGCTTTTCAGGATGGCATTGGCAGGAACGGGTGTAGGTGCCATAGTCCTGGCCATAGGCTACCTGATTGGCAACTTTGAAAAAGTAAAGAATGCCGTACTGAACTTTATTCCGGGGCTTAGCATACTAGGAGATATTTTTGGTGGGATGATTAATTGGGTTACAGATTTTGTAGGAGCGACATCCGATGCATCGCGCGCCCTTGATGAACTTGAGGAGCAGGCACAGAAAGGGCTTAAAAGAGATGAGTTGGCATTTGAAAGCAATAGTGACCAATACGATGAATTCACAAAGCGAAAAATTAAGGCGAGCCTTGATTATCGTAATAAAGTGGGTGAGATAAACCGTGAGGAGAAGTTGTCAGTTGAAGAAAAAGAGCAGGCCATATCCGATGCGCATGCCAGAATGCTCAGGGATATTAATCAGGCCGATAAGGACAGCAAGGCAGAGCTAAACAACTTTCTTGACGGCTACAGGAAAAAGCAGGAAGAAGATGATGCTGATACCGCAATCAAGAGGATTGCGCTCGAAGAGAAAAGGGCATTGGCAGAATTGGACAGGATGAAAGCTACCGAAGCCCAAAAACAGGCAATAAGAGATTACTACCAGAGCAAGATAAATGACGAACAGGCAAACATAGATGCTGAAGAAAAACGAAAAGCGGCAGAAAAAGTAAAGGCAGCAAGGGAACAGGCCCGCCAGCGTAGTGAGGCTGTGAAAAAGATACTTGAAGACTATGATAAAAAGCAAAAGGACGCAGCTGCAAAGTCTGATATTGATAAAATTAACCTTGAGGAGACAAGGGCCCGTGATGAACTGAAAAGGCTGGGGGCGAAGAAAGACCAGGAGGCTAAAATCATTGCTTATTATGAAGGTTTGCGTACGCAGGCTTTGGAAAAAAGCAGAGATGAAGAACTGAAGATCCAAAAAGAAAAAGACGATGCGCTCAATGCACTTTCACTTACCAAAAAGAAATGGGAGATAGATAACAAAACAGACGTTTTTGAAAGACTGGCTGAGCAAAGGAAGTTTTTGGAAGAACAGTCTGCGCTTGAAATTAAAAAGCTGGAAAGCGACATTATGAATGCCCAACTGTCGTCTAAAGAACGTGCTGATGCTGAAATCAGGCTCGAAACTGTAAGGCAGGAACTTGAAAAGGGCAGGAAGGAAAATGATGATCAAAAAACTGAAGCGGAAAAAGCGGCGGAAGAAAATAAGAAAAAAGAGGAAGACGCCCAGCTAAAACGCGAAGAAGAACTCGCCCAAAAACGCATGGACTTTGGCTTTAGGGCATCGTCCTACTTGGCAGAACTTACGCACAAGAAGGCAGAGGGTGAAGACAAGCGTACCGATGAGGAGATAGAACGCGACCGTGCCAAGGCGCAGAACCAGATAAACATTGCAGGAAATACAGCCAAAATGCTCGCCGACATGGGGGGCAAAGGCGCGGAGTTTGCCAAGGGCGTGGCAGTATCGCAGGCCATTCAGGATACTTACAAGGGTGCCAATGCCGCCTACTCGAGCATGGCCACCATTCCGGTAGTGGGGCCTGCCCTGGGTGTTGCCGCAGCGGGTGTTGCCGTGGCATCGGGCCTCATGAACGTGAAGAAGATCCTCGCTACAAAATCCGTAGAGAAAAGTGCGCCCGGCGGTGGGGGCGGAGGTGCGGGTGCAGCCCCGGCAGCGCCATCATTCAACCTGGTGCAGGGTACCGGCGCCAACCAGATTGCCGAAGCCATAGGTGGGCAGAATACTCCCATACAGGCCTATGTGGTAAGCAGCAATGTGACCACCGCCCAAAGCCTGGACCGCAACATTGTAGAGCAGAGCAGCTTGTAGTTTTTAGTCGCAGTCACAGTCACAGTCGCAGATTTCAGTCACAGTTTTCAGACTTAGAGAATTTGTGTAATTCGTGTAATTGGTGGCAAAAAACCTTTCCCGTACAAAATCAAAACAAAATAGAACATTTCCATTATTACTAAAAGCATGACAATGAAAACCTACGAAGCACTATACGACCCTAAGACAGCCAAAGGCGTGTTCGGCATTTCGCTGGTAGAGCAGCCCGCCATGGAAGGCAATTTCATCGCGCTGTCTGATACCGAAGTGAAACTGAGCGTGGCCAATGAGGAGGAACGTATCCTGATCGGGCTGGTACTCGAACCTAACAAGCCCATTTACCGCAGCCAGGACGGGGAAGAGTTTTATGTAAACTTTTCGGAACGCACAATTAAGGATTTGGCCTTCGGTTTTTATAAGGGCGGTCACCAGCAGAGCAGCAGCCTGGAACACAGTGGTAAAATTGAGGGCGTAACCTTTGTGGAGAGCTGGATCATTGAGGACAGCGAAAACGACAAGTCGAAAGCGCTGGGGTTGTCATACCCCAAAGGAAGCTGGATGGCGACCATGAAGGTGGACAGCGACGAGATATGGAACAGGTATGTAAAGACCGGCAAGGTAAAAGGCTTTTCGATTGACGCATTGGTTTCCCTGAAAGAAGTGAATTTTAAAACCAATATAAAAATGAGTGATACAAAGAGAATTGCAGAGGCAATTAGGGACGTTTTCGAATCGGCGCTTGCCTTCGTAAAAAAAGGGCTGACCATTACCCTTGGTTCGGTAAAGACAACTGACGATGTGGTTATACATTATGATGGCGATACGCTGCAACCGGGCACAAATGTCTGGACGATTGAGAAAGTCGATACCGAAGTTCCGCTGCCGCCCGGCGAGTACATGCTGGAGGACAACAGGGTGCTCATCGTTACCAAAGCAGGCAAGGCCGGTGAGCTAAAGGCGGCTGAACCAACAGAAGAGAAAGAACCTGCAGCAGCCGTTGAAAGCGCCATAAGGGCGGCCATGCTGAAATACCATGCCGAACACAAAAAAGAGATCGATGCACTTAAGGCACAGATTATGGCGCTTTCGGCGGCACCGGCAGCAAAACCGATCAGGGCTACGCCGGAACAGGCTAAACCCAAAACAGCAAAACAGAGAATTTTTCAAGCAATCCAAAACCAGTAACAACGAATGGCTACAACAGTAACATCGACATCCAACTACTCCGGCAAAGACGCCGGGGCAATCATGGGCAAGGCATTTAAGGAAGCCGTTACCCTCGAATCGGGGTTTGTAACCCTTAACGAAAATGTAAATTATAAACTTAACCTGCGCAAAATAGAGCTCACCGGAGGCCGCAGGGAGTACACGTGCGGATTTGTACCGGCGGGTTCGATAGTGCTTTCTGAAAAAGTGCTGGAACCGAAGAAATTCAAGGACGACTTTGAGGTGTGCCTTGAGGACTTCCGCAACCAGTGGAACGACGGCGACCTGGGTGATTCAGCCTTTAACGACGGCGACATGAAAGTGGTGATGGATGCCATACTGGCCGAAAAGCTGGCACAGGAGGCAGAGGCCATCGATACCATGATATGGCAGGGTGATGCCACTAATGCCGATGAGTTTGACGGCTACCTGAAGCTGTTTGCCGATGATGCCGACATCATTACCGTAGACGGTATTGCCATTACCAAAGACAACGTGGAAGCCCAGCTGATGAGGGCGCTTAGCGAAGTGCCGACGGCCTTGCAGAAAAAGCCGATCAAGGTAGGCGTGGCTTCGAACATCGCGATCGCTTATTCGTTCCTGCTCATTTCCAAAGCGATTACCAATGGTGTAGCGAGCAATGCGAATACCGGCAGTGAGACAACGGAAATTAAGTTTGGCAAGTTTACCCTTGTGGAGCTTCCCGGCCTTCCGGACAACCACATGGTCATTGCCGAACCGAAGAACGTAGTATTTGGCACTGGCCTGAAAGCCGACTTCAACCATGTACACGTGGTGAATACCAACGAGACATTGCTTGACGGAAAAGTACGCGGTTCGCTGGTATACAATGCCGGCGTGGAGTATTATAACGGTGAGGAGATCGTTTGGTACAGGCCTGAATAGTTTCAGGAGGATTTAACCATATAGGTTCATAGCCATGCTTCTATGTGGTTAGATCAAATCTCAGAAAATCATTTTTAAAACAACAGCCGGATATCGGCACAAAAACCAAAATAAGCAATTATGGCATGTGACATCACATCAGGGAGGAAAGTACCGTGTAAAAACTCATTGGCCGGTACCTCAAAAGTATTTTTCATTAACCATGTAGAAAAACCATTTACCGTGGTTGACGGTGTAGCTACGGCAATCAACCCTTCAATCGATGCCGTATTCCAGTATGACCTTTCGGGCGAGGGTAATAGCCTGGCACAATCGATGGTGTCGGACAAGACTGCCGGGACTACCGTAAACACCCAAACGCTCACCCTTGCGTTGCAAAGGATAAGTAAGGAGGACAACCACCAGTTCAACCTGCTGGCCTATGGATTCCCAACGGTAGTAGTTAAGGACCGTAACGGCCTGTACCATGCCATTGGTACCTCTGAAGGTGTTGATTTTACCGTAGCCCCAACCACGGGCGCTGCCAAGGCCGACTTTAATGGCTACAACCTTACCGGTACGGCTACTGAAGGCGCATTGGCTCCTATACTAAGCGAAACTGCAGTAACGGCATTGCTGGCGCTGGTTTCGGAGGGTGAGGAAGAGTAGTCAGGCGACCCGACTACTTCAGGCCTGTAGGATCATCTGATCCTGCAGGTTTGTTTTTTGCAGCATGACCATCATGCAAAATTGAAACAAACTCCCTCTTCTTCATTATTATAATATGAACATACTAAACCCCAACCACACGACGCATAACCTGAAGATCATTCCCAGGTTTTATCCTGAAGGTGATGCCCTACTGGAACTCAACAATCCGGAGACAAAGACGACCGATACTTTCGCAGTCATCCCGGTAATGTCCGGAGGGTATATGTACCTCAGTTTTGAAGGTGTTTTGAAGGAAGGATCATTTCTCCGGGTAAAGCTTATGGCGGATGGTGAGGTAGTTTACCGCGGCAGGATATTCGTAACCGGGCAGGCTGACGATACACAGAATTATAAGACCACCAAAGACCTATTCATACTATGAGCGACGTAAAATTTTTATACCTCTCGGGTTACATCAGGCCCAAGCTTGAGGAAAACAAAACAAAGAACTGGGTGCTGAACGGCCGCGAAAACTCTTTTTACCAGTATATAATCGACAGGAATAACGGGAGTGTTACCAATGCCGCCATCAACAAATCGTATATCGACCTTATGTATGGGCATGGGCTTACTGCGACAGATTCGGAACAGAAAGAAAGCCAGTGGGCAGAAATCCAAAACCTGATAAAACCACAGGAACTAAAGAAAATCATAACCGATTTTCAGGTGTTTGGTGAAGCGGCACTGCAGGTGGTAAAGACACGGGACCGCAAAAAGGTGGCTGGCATATTCCACCTCCCCAAGCAGCTTGTAGTACCATCACTTGAGAATGAAGACGGTGAGATTGAGAGCTACTGGTACAGCAATAACTGGAAGCAGGTGTACAAAAACCCGCCGCAGGAGTTCAGCGCTTTTGGCACGTCTGAAGACGATATTGAAATTTATGTGATAAAGCCCTACACACCCGGCTGCAATTATTTTGGCGCGCCCGATTATATGGCAGGGCTTCAATATGCCGAAATGGAGGAAGAGATTTCCAATTTTTGCATCAACTCCATCAGGCAGGGGCTTACGGCGGGCTACATCATCAACTTTCCCGATGGCGAAGGGCTTACACCCGAGGAAAAGCTTGAGTTTGAGAGAAAGGTAAAGGAACAACTGACCGGTTCAACAAACGCACAAAAGTTTGTCGTATCCTTCCAAAGCAAAGATGCTGAAATTACGGTTGTTCCTTTTCCGGTAAACCAGCAACAGCACAAGCAATGGGACTTTTTGACAGAAGAAAGCCGCCAGCAAATCATGACAGCGCACAGGGTTGTGTCGCCAATGCTTTTCGGGATAAAGGACAACACAGGCTTTGGCAACAATGCCGATGAGCTCGATACTGCCGAGGTGCAATTGGTAAAAAGGGTGATTGCACCGAAACAGCAGTATATACTTGAGGCGCTGAAGAACATTCTGTTGGTTAACGGCATAACGCTGGACCTTCGCTTCAGGCCTCTGACAGAACCGCCTGCGGAAAAACAGGCGGTAACGTCGCCTGAGAAGAAAACGTTAACGATGGCACTTTCTGCACAAGCTCCTAAAACAGATGAAGCAGCGGCACCTATCAACTCAATAAATGAAGCCTTATGGAAATACTTTTAATACGTCCTTCGGAAATTGCGGCCTATACGCCCATGGGTGGCAATGTTGATGTGGACAAATACATTCCGTGCATTCTTGATGTTCAGGTTACGGTGCTTGAGCCGCTACTGGGCACAAAGCTTTATGAGAAAATAAAACAGGATTTTGCCGGTGAAAGCCTTCAAGGTAATTACGAAATGTTGTTCAACAGTTACATAAAGCCAATATTGCGTCACCAGGTATTTGCGGAATATGTAGAAATTGGCGGCTATACCGTGGCAAACGGCGGGATTTTTAAACATGCCCCTGATAATACGCAACCGGTAACAAGGGCAGATGTGCAATACCTCGCACAGACACAACGGGCCTAGGCACAAATGTACATTGAAAGGGCAGAAAAATGGTTAAGGGAAAACCCCTTGCCTGAATATCAGGGGAAATGTAGTAATCACATTAAAGTTTCCGGCGGATGGTTCCTATAACAGCAAACAGGAAAAGGCTGTGCAAAGCCACATTGGGCGGAATAAAAGCGGTTTACCTGGCACCTTACAGGAAGTTGCAACGCAGTGAAATAGTTTATGACGGCGTGAGCCTGCTGGAGTTTCCGGAAATGTTCTTTTACAAATTTGAACTTGCAGGCGGAGCGGCATTTACCCAGCAGCAGCTACAGAATGAAGGCGGTAAATACTATGAGATATCCTTATCGCTCACTTTCAACAGAATCACGGCTTTTGACAACATGCAGTTCCAAAAGCTTTTAAGGAAGGATTATTTCCTTGTAATACAGGATAGCAATGATAACTATTTCTTTGCCGGCTTCAGGAACGGGCTGACCGCTGAAAGCCTGAAAACCAGCAACACCCAATACACGATTGAATTTGCAGGGCAGGAGGAAGAATTGGCTCCCTTTGTGAATGCAATCATGGAGGATGCCATCAAGCCTGTAGAAGGTGTCAATTACATCTTCCAGGACGGGAAGGACTTTATATTTCAGGACGATAAAAATTACATATTTCAGTAATGGAAAATCAAAAACTTACACAACGGCCACAGGCCCCGGCCCTAACAGAGAATGCACTCATACACGTTGTAGAGCCATTCGATATATCGCAGGGCGCAGACGGCAGCAGCTATAAATTCCCTGCGGCCAACCTGTTCATGGCAGGTCAGGACAATATTGACATCAGGAAGTATGTCACGATTGGGGAGCAGGACAATCTAAATATCATTGTATCGAAAATAAATGCACTGCCACAATATGCAGTTAGCGAAAAGCAATCGGTATGGTTCATTGCAACGCAGGGCAACCGCTCGATCCCGGGCTTGTATTCGCCGGAAAGGGTGCTGAAGTTCAAGATGATGAACAAGGGTAAAGGTATTTACGGCCTTGGCGCTACCCAACTTACCGGCAATGATATTGAACTGGTGTATTCCAATGAGGAGGGATTGTCGGACATTGAAACGGATCCGGTAACAGACATTGTGAATTTCGGGGAACTCGACAGTGAGGAGCAGCATGTTTCGCAATGGCTCAACAGCCAGGCTTCAGAAATTGTGATACAGCCTCAAAATGAAGGGTATACGCTGTTTCAGGGAATGGTAGATATGCTGCCAACATCCTATCTGTGGATTGGGTCTCCGGGTGTATATGGCCTTGGTGAGCAGCAATCATCTTACGAGGATTTCCAGACACTTGATGACACGATTCCCCAGTATGATAACAATGCACCTTTCATCAGGAATGTAGGATTAATTGAAACACTGCCGGTTGCACAGGGATTGCGGGAAAAGTTAAACAGCCTTACTACCATTATTACTCCGATAGATACCCCGGTTTTGTTCACCTGCTATACGCTTGGCGAAACAGGAGCCGGTACGGCACACACTTTTCTTTTTCTCGGAGGGAAAGGGACTTGGGGGGCAGGCGGCAGCCATGTTTTTGGCGCAATGCTGTACCCTCTACTGGAAAAACCCATCAATACAGGTGAGATTGAAGATGATGACAGTACACAAATCATTCCGCTGGGTGAAGTTGAGGAAGGTGGTTTTTTAGAGGCAGCGAATGCCGAAGAGCATGACCTTACAGATATTGAGCATCAGTATTACTTCAGTTATTATGTAGGTGACGTGTTGTATTTGGCACTATTCACAAGTGCTCCGGGAATTTATGGCGGGGAGACAGGTGCTGACTTTATAGAATCGGACTTTGCGCAGGTTACTAATGGGAACATTACGGGCGTACCAACATTGCAGCAAGTTAATGCCGATGGAGGAGGTACTATTGACCCTCTTGTAGTGACAGGAGTAAATGGCAAGCTTGCCCATTTTTCTGACGGCATGGAGTTTTCCGGGACCGGAATGCATACACAGAAATCGACTTTTAAAGAAACAGCGCATGATTCTGTTTACAACCATCCGACTGATAAGGCGGGAGAGCAAACCTATGCGATGGTATCGGATTTAAGCTTGCAAAAAGTGCTTGAAGGGGGAAGTATTTCGGATATAAACAAAAATTTCAGTGTCCAAGTTAATCAATCCGGAGGAATTGGGGGTGGTTTTTCAATTATAGACGGCCTCATTACTATAGGTTCATCGGGAAATATTCAGATAGGTACAGGTGCTGACATCTATTTATCCTGTGTAGGAAACATAACATTAAGTTCTAGTGGTAATGTAAACGTTTCTAACCAACTTATCTTGAATTCCCCGCCATATAATGAAAATTCTGCAGTTACAAAATCATACGTCGACACTAATGCCGCTGCAAAAGCGGATCTTGAAGATGGAAAAGTACCTGATAATCAGTTGCCAACCAATATGGCACCCTGTAATTTCGGAAAAATCATTAAAATAGGTAAGGGGTTTACCATAAGCACTGAAGGAGTTGTAACGCCAAATTCAGGTTCTATGTCTTCGCACGAAAAGGGCGACCTTTTCAGGGGAGTTTCAGCCGGTGGGAAGTACATTCCTTACATGAGATACAACGGAATTGGCGATGTAAATGATTTTGCCAACCATCATTATGATCTTGAAATAAATGCACTGCTCCCGGATGAGCCGGGATATTTACTAATTGAATAATTAAATAATAATAAATGAAACAATTTTATTTCTATGTATTACTGCTAATAGGTAATATATGCATAGCGCAATCGGAAGTGACCAATTTAAAGATTAAAAGTGAGCCTGTAACACTTGACAACACCGAAACTGTTGATGTTTTGGTTCGTGAAAATACAGGGTCACAAAAAGGCACAGTGCGAAAAGTAAGCTGGCCTTATCTGACAAGTGTTTTAAGCAGTAACCTTATTCCTCTTACAGGCACAACAGCCGGAAATCCCATAACTGGAGATATAGAGTTTTCGGGATCGAGAAATCTTAAATGTAGTGTTGGTTCTTTGCTTTCAAAAATAAACATTTCAAATAATACTTTAGGGTTAACTGTACTTAATGGCTCAATGTATTCTGGTTTATATATGTTTCCTGAATCTTTACATCAGACAGTTTACAGTAGTGCTGGTTATACAACATTCACAATGGTAGGAAATGGTTTTAGTGTTTCCTCTAATGATTCATCAATTGGTTCAGGAGGAACTCTACAAATAAATTCTGATGGTGTCTCGTTTGGGTCGAATAATATTATAAGTAGAGGATTAATGGGAATTCAAGACTTTACAGCTAACATTACAGACTTGGATTTTACACAAAAAAAGTATGTAGATACAGCGTTACAGTCAGGGCTGTCCACAAGAATATCTAACGGAGGAAATTCATGGGGCATGCCAATAGTAATGGGAAGTAATGATGCCCAATCTGTATCGTTGAAGTTTAACAATTCAACTGTATTCATCATTACATCCACCAATACCTTAACGATTCCAAATGGTGGCGTTTTAGGTAATTCTGCAAGCGGTACAAGAGGTAATTTGGTTATGAGCACATCAACAGAAGGGGTAAGCATAAGGAGGAACAGCAGTGATGCCGGACCTGCCTTTGTAGCAATGAATCAAAATAGCGCAAGCACCGGAAACATTGCAAGTTTTAGTTCGAATATAGGTGGAACAACAATTGTAAGGTCGGGTATTACAAAATCGGGCAACCTCCACTTCCCCGCTTCTTCCAATGGCATTGTGCTTACTTCACCTGATGGGACGAAATATCTTGTTACGGTTTCCAATGGAGGAACTTTACAATCAACAGCAATAACAACACCGTAAAATAAATAGTATGGCTATAAAAAAATATCATGCCTTTAACAGGATGGCGCTTAAAACCCAAACCCCTGTTTGGGCTAAAAATATGTTCCGCATTACATTTATATTAACTTCTGCGATGGCTTTTTTTGTAGCAGGTACCAATCTGTTTTCCGAAAGCGTAAAATACGAGTCGGTTTTAGTGCTTAAAACCCTGGACGCAGTTATATATGGCCTTTCAAAAATGTTTGGTGTTGAAATAAGAGAAGAATAATATGGTGCACATAGTTGAATTTCAAAAAAAGTATGCCCTTAAACCGGATGGTATTATTGGGAAAGAAGTAATTAATAAGATGTGTGAGGTGTTTGGGATAAGCAATAATGCTCAAATCGCACATTTTTTAGCTAATGCAGATCACGAAACAGGAGGTTTTAAGACAGATACTGAAAACCTGAATTATAGTGCTAACAGACTTGTAAAAATATGGCCATCGCGTTTTGCAGGACCTGACATGAAGCCCAATGACCTTGCAAAAAAACTGGCAAACCACGCAGAAGCAATCGCCAATAATGTATATGCCGGCCGGATGGGCAATGGCAGTGAAAGTTCGGGTGACGGATGGAGATACCGCGGTCGTGGAGCGATACAGCTAACCGGGAAAAAGAATTACAAGCAATTCAGTGAATTTATGAATGATCGAAAAATCATGACAAATCCTGAAACTGTTGCAATGGCTTATTTCTGGCATAGTGCAGTTTTCTATTTTACTACTAACAAGCTGTGGGATAAAATGAAAGGATGTGAACCTTGTGATGTAAAGAACATAAGAAAGGCTGTAAACGGCGGGTACATCGGACTGGAGAACGTTCAGAAGAAGTTTTTATACTACCATAATCTTATACGTTTATGAAAGATTACTTACAATATGCTTTACTATTGATTCTCTGTGCCCTCCTTATAGCTTCATGCCGTGAATGTACCGGCAGAGGCCATATTATGGAAGTGAATCTGAATGCTATGAATGATACAATAAAGTATTTTAAAAATAGTATAGGTACATTAACTGCCAGTAAAACTACGATCCAATTAAGCAATTCTCAATTGAAAAGTGCCATCGCTGCAAAAGATAAAGAACTGTCACGCTTAATGGAAGAATTTTCTGAAATCAACAATATCGTAAAGAGCGAAGTACAGGTGAAAATTGACACCATTAAAGTTCCTTTTGTGGCAAAAGTGCCTTATAGTTTCACCCGTTCGGGAAAATTGAAAAACCGATGGTATGGGTTTGGATATGAGGTTAATGAAAATGGTTTCGTAGTTGACAGCTTGGCTGTTCCATTAGCATTATCTGTTATAACAGGTAAAAAAAGGAAATGGATTTTTGGTAAAGAAGTTTTATGTACGGATGTTACTATTGATAATCCGTATGTTCAAGTTAAAAACATTTATACTGCAGAGATACGAACAGGAATTCCGTGGTTTAAAAAATGGTATGTCTGGGCGGCACTTGGCTTTACAAGCGGCATATTTATATCAAAATAATTAAAAATTAATTATATCATTTTCGTATATTTTACGAAAACGCTATAGTTTAAGAAAGTATGTATGGTTAATGTATAGGTAAAGCTGTCAGATAATTACTGTAATCATATAAATGTATAGTTAATATATAACTAAAAAATATCTATATAATAAATAATTAAGATTATTTTAGCGAAAAATATATTTTATATGGATAAAAATTATAAAAAACACATTTATGTTATTTTAATATTTATTTGTGTTCTAACGAACGGTTTTGGTAGTACTCATGTAACTGATGTTAATTCTAAAATTATCGCTGGATGTTCAGGGACAAGTACAACTGCTATAGAAGGATCTTTTACAACTGGGTATACTTATAATTTTGAAACCCAAGGCACAAATGTTGTTGTTACAGCAACACTTCTTGACGATAAATCAGGCGTCGTTGCATATTTGTGGAGGCAGCCTCCATTATTTTCTGAAAATCAAATGATTTGGGTTACAGGTAAAACATTTACTTATACTCTAACTGGGCAAACATCTGGAACCACACTTCATTATGCAATAAAATTTGCATATGCTGGTGGTATGTCTGTAACACAATATATCAGTTATGTAGTAGGTGATAACTGCTCTGCAACACCTGCTGACATACAAGCACCTACCGGCTTTACTGCGGTTAGCGGAACAGTTGCTTCTACATCGGCGGAATTGTTGCTTAATGCCTCTGATGATTCAGGTTCTGTAATCTATACTATCACTTATGGTGCTTTTTCGACTACCGCTACAGGTTCTTCGGGAGTTCAAAAATCGGTTATCATTAATAATCTTATTCCTGAAACAGCCTATAGCTTTAGCGTGACAGCAAAAGATGCCGCTAATAACATGGCTGCTAACAATCCTTTGATAGTAAATGCAACAACCCTTGAAGATACCACAACTGCATGTGCCGGCACAAAAAACGGCGCTTCGGAAGGAGCTTTTTCAACGGGCTATAGTTATGTGTTCTCAACTACAGGAAATACAGTAAATGTATCGGTTACTTTGCTTGATACTGATAAGACAGGAGTTGTAGCCTACCTAAGAAAGCAAACCCCTTTTTCAGAAACCGGAATGACAAATGCAGGAGGTTTGACCTTTACAGGTAGTCTTACAGGACAAACTATTGGACAAACGATTGGCATTGCTGTTAAGTTTGCCTATGCTGGTGGTTTGTCGGTAACGCAATATATCAATTATGTGGTAGGAGAAAACTGTATTGGAGGAGAGGATGAAGACACAGAAGCCCCGACAGATTTCTCAGCAGATTTGGGTGACATTACATCGACTTCTGCGGAATTGCTGCTCAATGCCTCGGATGATTCAGGTTCAGTGATTTATGCAATTACCTACGGTTCCACTACGCTAACGGCAACAAGTTCATCCGGTATAGAGAAATTAGTTGTGATTAACAATCTCAGCCCCAACACAGCGTATGCCTTTAGCATTATAGCAAAGGATGCAGCAGAAAATGCAGCAGAAAATGGCCCGCTTACCGTGAACGCCACAACCCTGGTGGACACCAATACTGCCTGCTCAGGAACAAGCTCTGAAGCATTAGGGGCTACGCCATTCACAGCAGGCTATACCTATGATTTTGTAACTACCGGCAACAGTGTTGCCGTTACTTTTACCCTGCTCGATACAGATAAAGCCGGTGTTGTTGCCTATTTATGGAAAACGCCAAATTTCCAGGAAATGCTGATGACCAACACCTCAGGTCTTACCTTTACAAAAACGGTAGACGGGCTTACCATAGGGAACAGCTATAATTTTGCGGTAAAATTTGCTTATGCGGGTGGTCAGATTGAGACAAAATATTTCACTTACACGGTTGGTGACAATTGCGGTGAAGTTGTTGTTGATACAGAAGCCCCGACAGATTTCTCGGCAGATTTGGGTGTCGTTACATCGACTTCGGCGGAATTGCTGCTCAATGCCTCCGATGATTCAGGTTCAGTGATTTATGCAATTACCTATGGTTCCACTACGCTAACGGCAACAAGTTTGTCCGGTATAGAGAAATCAGTTGTGATTAACAATCTCAGCCCTAACACAGCGTATGCCTTTAGCATTATAGCAAAGGATGCAGCAGAAAATGCAGCAGAAAATGGCCCGCTTACCGTGAACGCCACAACCCTGGTGGACACCAATACTGCCTGCTCAGGAACAAGCTCTGAAGCATTGGGGGCAACGCCATTCACAGCAGGCTATACCTATGATTTTGTAACTACCGGCAATAGTGTTGCCGTTACTTTTACCCTGCTCGATACTGATAAAGCCGGTGTTGTTGCCTATTTATGGAAAACGCCAAATTTCCAGGAAATGCTGATGACCAACACCTCAGGTCTTACCTTTACAAAAACGGTGGACGGGCTTACCATAGGCAACAGCTATAATTTTGCGGTAAAATTTGCTTATGCAGGTGGTCAGATTGAGACAAAATATTTTACATACGAAGTTGGCGATAACTGCGATGCGGTTGAAGATATTGAACCGCCAATGGACTTTACGGCTCAAGTAGGAGAAGTGGGTTCAATGTCTGTTGAACTTTTGCTAAACGCTACAGATAATTCAGGAGAAGTTAGATATGATATTGTGTATGGCTCCAACAATTTATCTGTTATCGGCGGATCGGGTATCCAAAAATCGGTTGTTATTACCGGATTGAATGATAATACAGAATATAGTTTTAATATAAGTGCCAGTGATGAAGCCGGTAATGCTGCTTCTAACAACGCTGTTACCCTTAATGTCACAACGCCGGAACAGATTAATACGCAGTGTTCAGGAATTAGTACGCAAGCGCTTGATGGTAATTTTTCAACGGGTTACGTTTATGATTTTGAAACTGATGGCTCAAATGTTACAATTACATTTACACTTCTTGATGCCGATAAGAATGATGTAGGGGCTTATCTTTGGCAACAGATACCTTTTACTGAAACACCAATGATTAATGTTTCAGGTAAAACATTTACACTTACGCTTGCAAATCAGGTTCCTGGAACAACAATTACCTATGCTGTAAAGTTTGCTTTTGCCGGAGGACAGGCAATCACACAGTACTATACGTATTTGGTAGGGGACAATTGTGATGGTTCGCCTTTAAATTTTGTCACAACATGGAACGGTGGTTCATGGAGCAACGGAACTCCAGTATCAAATAATTATACAGCCGTTATTCAGGGTGATTTTAATTCTTCAGTTGACGGAGAAATTACAGCGAACTCTCTTTATGTAAACAGTGGTACCATAGTAGTTGCTTCGGGAGATAATTTTATAATTCAGGGAGCTGTTGAAGTTGACGATGAGGCATCTTTTACTTTGGAGCATAATGCCAACCTTATCCAGACAGATGATGTTGAAAATAACGCAATCATAAATGTAGAAAAGGACAGCGCCCCAATGTACAGGCTGGATTATGCTTTGTGGGGTTCGCCGGTGTCCGGGCAGATGCTTAAGGATTTTTCTCCACAAACCCTTAACAATAGGTTTTACACCTACAATCCGGTTACGGATGCCTACAGTTTGATCGCAAATCCGGCAAGTACAGCATTTGCTACTGGTAAGGGATATCTTATCCGCGTTGCGAATAACCATCCGGACTATGTAGATAACAGCATTGCACCCATACCATGGACAGGTACATTTACAGGAGCGCCAAATAATGGTGATATTGAAGTTTCGGTAATTCCTGCTTTCGACGCAGAAGATGATGACGACGACATTACAGGTTTTAATGCGATAAGCAATCCATATCCGTCCGCTATTAATATTGCAGAGTTCTTTGAAGAAAATCAGGGCAAACTAGCGACAACGACACCAATCTTCTTCTGGAGGAAAAAAAATGGTGCCGGCTCTTCAAGCTATTGTTCACTTACACTTGCAGGTTATAGTGCTAACTCGGGTAATGAATTCGGTGACAGCAGCAATGGCTTGTTTGCCAACCCGAACAACAGCGCGGACTGGGTGATAAATTCAGGGCAAGGCTTTATTGTAAAGGCAATTTCAGGTACTTTATTATTTAAAAACAGTATGCGAAAGGCAGTTAACAATGGCCAAATGTTCCGCAATGAAATGGACCAGGACATAACAAAATCACGCTTATGGTTAAATATAACCAATGTGGATGGATTATTTGGACAAACAATGATTGCGTATACTCCTAACACGTCCACGGGACTTGATTATGGTTGGGATGGAAGGGCGCTTACAGATGGAGATGTGGCTATTTATTCGGTTGCAGGAGATACAAAACTTGGAATTCAGGCAAGGGGTAATTTCGATGTTTCTGACGAGGTACCGGTAGAGTACAAAGTAACAGCAGCGGGTGACTATACAATCTCACTCGATCACTTTGATGGTTTGTTTGAGCAGGGGCAGGATATTTTCCTAAGGGATAACCTACTTGGAGTAACCCATAACCTGAAATTAGCGCCATACAGCTTTACATCTGATTTGGGCATAGCAACCGGCAGGTTTAATGTGGTATATGCCGAAGCGCTGAATACGGAGACGCCTGCGTTCGACAGCAATAGTCTCATAGTATACAAACAGGGCAATGCCATTAACATCAGCACTGGGGTTACTGGTATAAATTCCGTATCGGTATACGATGTGCATGGCAGGCTGCTGTACAGTGCTAAAAATATAAATGCTGCAACAGCTTCAATAACAACGTTGCAGGCACAGAGCCAAATGCTTATTGTACAGGTTGAAACCGACCAGGGTATAAAGGCAAGCCGTAAAATAGTTTTCTAGTTTTCACATTTTAGCAATTGAAAAGGGGCTGTCTCAAAAGTGAGGCAGCTCTAATTTTTTAAACAAATAAGGGAGCCCGAGGGCTCCCTATATTCTGCAAGTTTGTTAACTTGCGGTGTGTATAATAAATCAAAAGTAG
>NZ_JAPCHV010000023.1 GCF_026107645.2 Flavobacterium sp. MFBS3-15
ACAGGATAAAGTCAAACTAATATCTTTTAAAAAGAAAAAGTTCAGACAACTTGAAAATGTCTGAACTTTTATCAAATTTGTATAATCAAAAAATAGTCAACCTATTTTAGGACTAGTCATATTAAAGGGTGTTGATTAACCTCCCTACCGGCAGGCAGGTCTGTGAAATCAGTGTTCCCTTCTAAATAAGGCAATCGCCCTATTGAATACTCTTTTACAGTCTGTTAGCTTTGCTTCATACTAAAATTTACATTTATGAAAGCAAAACTACTAATCAGTGCAATGCTCATTTTTGCCGCCATCGCGACACAGGCGCAAACACTGGGCGAATTCAAGCCGAAAGACCAGTCGTATGGCATGGGCAAGCTTAAGGGAAAGAACCGGATATACATTTCGGGCTTCCAGGTCAATTTCCAGGTATATAATGAAAAGGAGAAGTTCAAACAGGGTGGCTCGATGCTGGGCGGTGGCATGAAGGGTGATGCGCTTACAGGGATTTCTGTAGGACTGGAGGGGCTTGATGAGAAAACAGTGCAGGAAATCACCGACCAATTATACCAGGACTACATCGGCAAGCTAAAGGCGAAAGGTATGACGATCATCCCGGCAGATGAAGCCGGTAAAATAGAAGCATACGAAGGTTTTACCCGAATGAATGGCGGGAAAATAAGCGTTGCTGAAATACCGGGCGTACTCACCTGCACACCTTCCGGTTTCGATTACTATGTAAAAGGGCTTGACAAAGACGGCAAAGAAAAGAAAGGTGGCTTTTTAGGCAATGAGGCCATGAAATTCCCACGCCTGTCTAAAGAACTGAATGATGCCGTTATAGGCAATGTAGACATCACGGTGCTGTTTGTGAGCGACAAAGAAGCTTTTCAGGGCAATGGCGCCAAACTGAAGATAAAGACAAATCTCCGCCTGGTAGACAGCGAGGGCGTGACGATGACCAATGACAGCAAGATCAAGTTCAAAGGCAGCAACACCGTAACGATGGTTACAAGCCAAGTGGCGTTTTACCACGGCAAGATGGGCGCGGGTTCTACATCCGCCTATGTAGGCACACTGGGCAAGCCGTTAGCAATCAACGGCGTGGTAGATGAAAGCACGGTAACAAGCTATGCGGCAGGAAGCAGGGATGCACTCGGTACAAAAACCCTATACGGCACCATGTACAGCGTTACCGACGGCAATACGCAAAACGCTAAAATCATTACGGTTGACCCTGCAAAATACAAGGATGGCGTGTACAAAGCGGCTAAGCAATTCTTAGATTTCCATACAGATGAATTCCTGAAGGCTATATAAATACAGTCCTCAAGACCGTTCTCGATGATTTGTGTGTTGTTAATTGAGTTAGGGATCCCATAAGCCAAAACTTATGGGATCTTCTATATTAAACCGCGATACTGTCAATCGCTTTTTGCAGGGCAATGTCTTTAAGGTTGGGCATGTTTACGCCTTCGGCACGGACAGTCGTGATGTCTGTAACGCCAATGAAGTTAAATACTTTTTCAAGGTATGGAGCGGCAAAATCGAAGTCTTTCATCGGTCCTTCCGAATATATGGCACCTGAAGCCACTGCAAGATACACCTGCTTTCCGGTAATGAGCCCCTGCACGCCATTCTCGCTATAGGTAAAGGCAACACCGGGACGCACCACATTATCCAGCCAGGCTTTTAATGTTGACGGTATGCTAAAGTTGAATAGCGGCACACCAATCACAATGATGTCGGCATCCTTAATTTGCTGCACTGCTTTGTTGGAGCGCACCAGCGCTTCATCATCTGATGGCGCTGCAGAAGAACGCGTCGCTTTTATCAGGTTTTCCTCAAGGTGCGGGAACGGGTCTTTTGCCACATTTATCTCGATGACAGAACTGCCGGGGTATTCGGCTACCAGCTTTTCCACAATGGCATTACCAAGTTTGATACTTATAGAATTTTCGCCACTTGGGCTGGAAATTACATGCAATATATTTTTCATGATTTTTGGTTTATTATTATTGGACAAAATTACGTAACTTTGCTAACTAAAAGTTAGCACTATACTAAAGGTAACTACTTACATTTTTGTAACCGATAAGAAATCATGGAAACTGTATTGGAAACCCCGCTGAAGCTAAAAGCAATGTCAACCTCCGAATGCCAAAGCAGATTGACTGCCGTGGGCGACGCACTATATGTAATTGGGGGTAAATGGAAACTGCGCATCATCATTGCTCTTTGTGAGGGCCACCACCGCTTTAATGAGCTGCAGCGTGTAATCAACGGCATATCGGCCAAGGTGCTTTCTCAGGAGTTGAAAGACCTCGAGATAAACGGCCTTGCAGAACGCCGCGTTACCGCCGACATTCCCGTAGTGGTAGAATATCTTCCTACATCTTACAGCCGCACCCTGCAACCCGTACTCGAGGCATTGGGCAACTGGGGCATGCAGCACAGGGAAAAGTTGAGGGAGGAGGCGAAGTAAGTAGCCTAAGCTGCTTCCTTTCCAAACTTTTTCAGCATCTTATAATGCGATTTTAAAGCGCTGAGGAATGTGGGATTTTCAGTATAAGGCAATCCAAATTCCAAAGCCGTTTCTTTTACGATCTTCCCTATTTTGCCGTAATGGATATGGCAGACTTTTGGGAACAAATGATGTTCTATTTGGCGGTTCAATCCACCCAGGAAGAATGCGGCAAGCGGGCAGCCCGAAGCAAAATTGGCAGTAGTGCGCATTTGGTGCTCGGCCCAGGCTTCTTCCATGTTGCCGGTGGTATCGGGCATGGGGAAATCGGTTCCTTCTACTACGTGCGCCAATTGAAAAACCAGCCCCATGGTAAGCCCCTGCGAAAAATGCATAACCAAAAACCCAATTAGAAACTGCCACCAGGTAATATCCAATACCACTAACGGAAGCACTATGAACAGGAAATAATAGATTCCCTTGTAAAAAAACAGCTTAAAATATTCCATTCGCGGATGATGATTTTCCAGTTGCCCTACCCTGGCCTGGAAGAATTTTTTATAATCCTTACGGAAAGCCCACGAAATGGATGCAAGGCAATACAAGGGGAATGCGTACCAGTGCTGGTACCGTTGCAGGCGGTTTATCGGCTCTGTCTCTGAAATACGGATGAGCCCAGGCGCTACATCAATATCCTCATCATGACCGGGTATATTAGTATAGGTGTGATGCACAATGTTGTGGGTAATGCTCCAAACATAAGGGCTTGCTCCTAAGAGATTGAATACAGCGCTAAAAATTTTATTGGTGATTTTGGAGGATGAAAACGATCCGTGTATGGCATCATGGCACACATTGAAGCCTACAAAAGCTTTGGCCATTCCTAGCAGTACCGCCAATCCAAGCATAGCCCAAACTGGAAATATATTCGAAATGATAAGAAGATACAAGCCGATGAATACCGTGAGGAATATAGCCGTTTTTATCCACATGCCCAAATTGGCATTAGGCGATGTTTGCGAATCTTTGAAATACAGATTTACCCTTTTTCGGGTTGTTGCCAGAAAAGGTGTCCTGGCGGTGTTGTTGAATTTTACTGTAACCATAACATTGGAGCCGCAACATTTATTTACTGTCCAATCGGTATGATTATAAGCTTTTTAGAAGAATTACTGTGTGAGGGATGCTACACTTTTTTCAGGAATTCCTTTTTTGTTGAAGTATATATACAAACGCTAAAATAGTGCCATTAGTTGGAATTTCAATATTATTAACATATTGTTTACGTTATTTCTGTTCTATGAGTACTACATCCTCTTTTGTAATTACATAAATAATATCATTTTCGGCAGGCTCCATTACATAGTTACCGGTAAATTCGCCAAAGGCAGGTAATATCATCTGATTTGGTGAACGGAAAAAACACGGCAGCTTTAGGTATTGCCTACCCATGCCTTCTAACAATACTGCCGGATGTATGTGCCCCGACAGCGTAAAATAATTTTCGCGCTCTTCAGGATGGTGCGTAAGCAGGAAACCGTCGAGAAGCCATTCGCTTACTACGGTAATGCCGAGTCCTTCATATTTATGCGGGGAAATAATGTCGTGGTTACCAGCCACCAATACTATTGGCAATTGCGTTACCCCTACCCAATCCTCGAACAATTGCCACTCATTGTTGAGCGTGCTATGGAAAAGGTCGCCCAAAAAGCAGATGCTTTCAGGATTAAAATATTCTACTACGCTGTCCAGCTTCAGGAAGTTGCGGAATATAGCGTTGCCCGGCAGCGCCGACCCAAACTTGCGGAAGTGTGATATCTTGCCCAGGTGTACATCGCTTATCAGGAGCATGCGTTTTTCTACCCAATAAAGGGCTCCGGAGCAATGGAGGACAAAGGCGCGGTTTTTTATGGTTACTTCGAGGGTCATCGGCTACAGGCAGTCTATCATCTATTATCTCTCATCTCAATTCTACTTCATATAACTCGCCGTCATTTTCTTTATCCTTTCCGCCAGTGTTTCGCTGGAAAGCCTTTCGCGGAGACGGTCGGTAATGATAGGGAAGCTGAACGGCGTAGGCTTTTCGCACTGCTTCCAAACGATCTCCTGCTGCTGTATGCGTTCGAGCGCCATGATCAGGCGGCCTTCCTCCAGCTGGTGTTCGAAGGTTTCCCTGTACGCCTGCTGGAAAAGCAGGTTGGCCGGCTCATAGTCGCGGAATACCTCAAATATAAGCTGCGAACTGCTTTGCAAGTGCTTGGTCTTGACCACTTTTCCGGGATAGCCGGTAAACACTAGCCCTGCTATAACTGCAATGTCCCTGAATTTCCGTCGCGCCATCTCGGTGGCATTGAGGCTGGCCTGCAGGTCGTGGTGAAGGTGCTGCGGCGTGAACAGGTTGTTGTCGAGCACCTGCTGCATATCAATCTCCTGGTCCGACAGCAGCTCGAAGCCATAATCATTATACGCCAGCGAAAAGGTTATTGGCGTGAGCAGGCTGATGCGGTAGGCCATAAGGCTTGCCAGTGCTTCATGTACAAACCGTCCCTCAAACGGGTAAAATATAGCATGGTAGCCTTCGCGGGTTTTGAAAGTTTCAATTAAGAACTCCCCTGCATTGGGGATGATCGACTCTTTTCTTTGTCGTTTGAACATTGGTCCAAGCGCTTGCATCTCCACCGACATATTGTCGGTATTGGCGGCATACAGTTCTTCCCGTAATAATTCGCTCATCTGTGCCGAAAGTGTAAGCCTGCCTCCCATCCAACTGGCGTGGCGTGCTTTGGCTCCGGGGTCGGCGCGGCGCACAATGACTTCGGTGTTCTTCACGCGATGCAATTCCAGCTTTCGTCCCGCAAAGATAAAAATATCGCCGGGATTCATTTTCGATACAAACCATTCTTCGATTGTACCTATATAGCCCCCGCCCAAAAATTTTACAGTCATTACTGCATCGCCCACAATCGTTCCCATCTGCATGCGGTGACGAAGTGCTACGGCCTTGCTGTTCACTTTGTATTTGCCATCAGGCTCCACCTCCACTTTTTTGTATTCATCGTAAGCCTGCAAACTCTGGCTCCCTTTGGTAATGAAGTTGAGGCAAAACTGCCAGTCGTCTTCATCCATCCCCTGGAAACAGAAAGTACTTTTCACTTGCTTAAAAATTTCATCGGGATAAAAACCATCACTTACTGCCAGGGTTACGAGATATTGCACTAATACATCCCAACTGTTGAGGTAAGGAATTCTATCTTCCACTACAGTATCTTTAACCGCACGCTGCAGGGCCGATGCTTCGGCCAGCTCTATGGCATGGGTTGCCAGGAAGTAAATATTGCTTTGCTGTCCCGGACGGTGCCCGCTACGCCCTGCCCTTTGCAGGAAGCGCGCTACGCCTTTGGGACCGCCTATCTGTATTACCGTTTCCACAGGGGCGAAATCTACGCCAAGGTCGAGGCTGGAGGTACACACCACGGCCTTTAACTGGTCATCACGTATGGCCTGCTCTACCCACTGCCTTGTCTCCCGGCTGATGCTGCCGTGGTGCATGGCCATATCGCCTGCAAACTCGGGGTATTTTTCCAGTAAAGCCTGAAACCATATTTCGCAGGCGGAACGGACATTGGTAAACACCAATGTAGACCTGCTTTTCTTTATGATCTTCGCCACCTCGTGTATCAGGTGCAGCCCCATGTGGCCACGCCACGGGTAGGCATCCATTTTTTCAGGGATAACGGATATGACATTAATGCGCTTGTTGATGTGCGCCCGTATCATGACAGAGTTCTTCAACGCCTGTGAGTCGGGCCCGAGTAATACCTCCATGGCCTGCTGCAAATTGCCAATGGTAGCCGATATGCCCCAAACGCGCATTTTGGGAGCTACTGCCTTCAACCTTGATAACGCAAGTTCTACCTGTACGCCACGCTTGGTACCCAGAAGTTCATGCCATTCGTCCACAATGATGGCCGAACAGTTTTTAAATACCGCATCATAGCCTTTGGAAGCCAACATCAATTGCATGCTCTCGGGGGTAGTGACAAGCAAATCTGGCATCTTCGTTTTTTGCCTGCTGCGTTCTGACGATGTAGTATCGCCGGTGCGTATACCCACTGTTAGTTGGGTTTCTAAATCTTCAGCGACACGTTCGGCAGCTTGCTTTATTTCGACCGATAAGGCCCGCAAAGGTGTTATCCAGATGGCTTTCAGGCCGGCCTTGTGTTTCGTTTTGTAATCAGGATTCTTTTTGATGTAGTCGAGAACAATGGGCATCCACAAGGCATAGGTCTTGCCGCTGCCGGTTGGGGCATTCAGCACGCCGTTCTTCCCTTGCAGGAAGGCGGTCCAGGTTTGGGTTTGGAACGGGAAAGGTTTCCAGTTTTTAGACTCAAACCAGGTAGTTGCTATGTCGAAAAGTTGTTCCCTGTTCATTAATTATTAACTATGTTTTATTTTTAAGTCCTCTTCCCAACCCTTCTCCCAAGGAGAGGGGTCGGGGGGTGAGGATCATTTCGGTATCATCGCCTTCAAATCGTCCAATGTGTTCGCGTCCTCAATGGTTTTGTCGGTGCGCCAGCGTAGGATGCGGGGGAAACGCGTCGCCACACCGCTTTTGTGTCGTCCGGAAAGCGATATGCCTTCGAAGCCTATCTCGAAGACCAGTTTTGGCGTGACACTGCGCACGGGGCCAAACCGATCCAGCGTATTTTTCTTGATGAAATCATCCACCATGCGGAATTCGGCATCCGTCAGGCCGCTGTATGCTTTTGCGAACGTGACGAGTTCTTTTGTGCCATCTTCCTTCGTTTCCCACAGGGCAAAGGTATAATCGGTGAATAATGCTGCCCTGCGCCCACTGCCCCGCATGGCATAGGTAAGTACCGCATCGATGGAAAACGGGTCAAGTTTCCATTTCCACCAGTCGCCTTTTTTGCGCCCCACCAGGTAAGGCGAATCCTTTCGCTTGAACATCAGTCCTTCGCTGCGCAGCTCCCTGGCCTTTTCACGCTCCATGATGATATCGTCCCAACACCCGAAATCCACTTGGTCTGAAAGCTGTAAGGGCAGTTCATAATCCTTTACGGCTCCATATAATTCCTCCAAAAGCTGCCTGCGTTCGGTGTAGGGTTTTTGGCGGATATCCTCACCCTGCCATTCCAACAGGTCATAAGCTTTGATAATAACGGGCGTTTTTTTGAGCAAGGCGGCAGATACGGTTTTCCGCCCGATGCGCGTCTGTAAATCATTAAAGCTGCCGATGTTGCCGTCGATCCACGGAAGTATCTCGCCATCGATGACCGTACCATCAGGTATAACTCCCAAAAAACTATTGAACTCAGGATATTTATCGGTTACCAATTCTTCCCCGCGGCTCCACACATACAGCCCGCCTTTCCGAATAATGGTCTGCGACCGTATACCATCCCACTTATGCTCTGCTGCCCAGTCGGCACAATTGCCCAGGCTTTCGGGCTCGCCCTCTATGGCATACGCCAGATAGAATGGATAGGGCTTTGAAAGGTAATCCTCTGCCCTTTCCTCCATCACAAGATTTTGAAACGTAATGCGGTTCGGGTCCCATTCGCCCATAAGCTTATAGGCAAGCAAATCCTCGTCCAGTCCCGTAGCTTTAGAGAGCGCACGGGTCATTAGCTTTTGGCTTACGCCGATACGGAAGCTGCCCGTAATAAGTTTCGTAAATACAAAGCGTTCGTAATAATTCAACGCAAGCCAGTTGGTGCGCAGGTATTCCCTTTTTTCCTCATCGCTCTTCTTTTTCAGGGCGATCATTTCCTGCACATATTCCGTCAGTGTTTTCTCCGAATGGTTTTTTGAAACAGGAATAACAAGCGCAATAGTTTCTGCCAAATCGCCCACAATGTGGTAGGACTCCTCGAACAACCATAACGGGATGTTGGCCAACTCGGCAGCCCATATCCGCAACAATGTAGTATTTACGGGGCGCGGCGGGCGGCGGTGGGAAAGTATGGCAATCGTCCAAACCCTGTCGGTATCGCCCGCATTGTGAAAGTATTCCGTAAGTGCATCCACCTTTACGGAAGTCTTATTGGAACTGTCGAGCGCTTTTATGAGTTCGGCAAAATTTTTCATTTATCCGTCTGCATTTTCATCGGCCAATTCTGCCGGGGTTTTCGTTTTGGCATCGTCTTCATCGCCTTCGTACTGGGTATGTTCGGTGCGGGCATCATAACCCTGCTCACGCAGGTAAGCCGAAAAAATATCGCTGTAGCCGTGCGTGCAGATGATCTTCTCAGCGCCTGTAGCTTTTATACTCTCGAGCAGTCCCTGGAAATCGCAATGGTCACTCATCACAAAGCCTCTATCAATTGCCCTCCTGCGCCTTGCTCCACGAAATGCCATCCACCCACTGGCTGAACCGGTAACATAGGGTGTCATTTTCCGTATCCAGATACTGCCGTGAGCACTTGGCGGGGCAAGAACAATACTGCCTGCAAAGTCTTCTTTCTTGATAAGGCTGGTCACGCGTGTGGTTTCCGGAAAGTCAACCATGGTGCGGAGGACTTCCGTCATGTTCTCCACCGCCCCGTGAGTGTAGATGCGTCCAATTGACGGGTCGAGGTACTTTAATAACCGCTGTGCTTTACCCAAGGTATAGCCAAACAATATCGAGGTGCGCCCGTCGGCTTTGTTCTGAGCCCACCAGTTGTTCACATCAGTCATTACCTCATCCTGAGGTGTCCATTTAAAGGCAGGCAGCCCAAAGGTGTTTTCTGTAATGAATGTATGGCACTTTACTACCTCATAAGGGGTGGAAATGCCATCATCTTCGGTTTTATAGTCTCCCGTAAAAACCCATATCTCACCTTTATGCTCTACCCGGATCTGCGCGCTGCCGATGATATGACCCGCAGGGTGAAAGGAGAACTTTACTCCATTGATGGTAAAAGTCTCGTTCCAGTCCTTGCCCGTCACCACGATGTCACCAAGGCGGTGCTTGATGATAGGCACGTTCATGTGATGGGTTATGTATTGCTTGTGCCCCCAGCGCGAGTGGTCGCTATGGCCATGGGTAATTAGGGCATTGTCCACTGGCCGCCAGGGATCTAGGTACACGTTGGCCTGCGCACAGTAAATACCTTTGTCGTTGAAAGCCAAAAGGGGTTGTTTCATAGTTTCGTTGCCAGACTTATAAAGTTACGAAGTGTTGGCATTTGGCGTAGCGGGATTGACGGAAGTTTAACTTTTGTCTACCCGTTACCTATGCAAAAACGAGGGTTACCGCCATAACAGTCGCCATTAATTTCCAAGTCACTATCTTTGCCGCTTAAACATTTGAAATGTCAAGAGACGAACAACTGAAAGAACGCTGGGAGCAGCTTGTCACAATATTATCTGACCGTTTTGCCGATGGCGACACCCTGGACCTCGATGCCATCATTTACCTAATCGGTGTGCAGGAACTGGGCAAATTCAACCGTAAATTCAAAAAGGATGAAAAGCTGAACCTTATGCACATTGCCATATGTCGCCTATTGGAGCCTTACGGCTACTATGAGTTTGATTTTTTTGATGAGGACGGATGGCCTCACTACACTGTTAAGGAAGAATTGCCACCGTTGAAGGCCGGTGAGCAGAGCATCCTGATGAAAGGCGCAATAGTGGATTATTTTTTGGAAAAAGGCCTTATCAAATAAAAAACCTGTGCCGATAGAGTAGCACAGGTTTTACCAACTTAAAACCAAACCAATTTCTGACGAAGGTCATACAGCTATAACGGCATTGTAGCGCACGTATTTAAAAATTGAGGTGAAGTATCGAATTTTAGCGGTGAAAGGAAAACGCCCGCTCAATTAAAATATGAAAATACTTCCGATTAGCGGCTAAATCACTAAATTTGCGCACTTACCATAGTACACCAATGATTGACAAGATAAAAGGCTACATAGCCGAAGCAGAAGCATTTAAAGCACAAACCAAAGACGAACTCGAAGCTTTCAGGATAAAATTCCTGGGTAAAAAAGGCATCCTGAATGACTTTTTGGCCGAGTTCAAGAATGTGCCAAACGACATGAAAAAGGAATTCGGGCAGGTAATCAACAGCCTGAAGAATGCCGCGCAGGATAAGGTAGCCGCCATTCAGGAGGAAATGGAAAGCAAGGAGCAAAGTACAAGCCTTTACGGCGACCTTACACGCCCCGGAGAGCCATTCCAGGTCGGTTCGCGCCACCCTATATCTATTGTAAAAAACCAGATTATCGATATCTTTTCGAACATCGGCTTCAATGTTTCCGAAGGTCCGGAAATCGAGGACGACTGGCATAACTTTACCGCACTTAACCTTCCGGAGTACCATCCGGCCAGGGACATGCAGGATACCTTCTTTATCCAGACCAATCCGGACGTGCTGCTGCGTACGCATACCTCATCGGTACAGGTGCGATACATGGAAAACAATAAGCCCCCTATCCGTACCATTTCACCGGGAAGGGTATTCCGCAACGAGGCCATATCATCGCGCTCCCACTGCATCTTCCACCAGGTGGAGGGGCTTTACATCGATAAGGACGTTTCATTTGCCGACCTGAAGCAAACCCTGCTGTACTTCACCAAAGAGATGTTCGGCAAGAGCAAGATACGCCTTCGCCCATCGTACTTCCCATTCACAGAGCCAAGCGCTGAGGTCGATATTTACTGGGGTTTGAAGACCGAGATCGACTACCGCATTACCAAAGGGACCGGCTGGCTCGAGATTATGGGCTGCGGCATGGTGGATCCCAATGTGTTAAAAAACTGCGGAATCGATGCGTCAAAATACAACGGATTTGCATTCGGGATGGGTATCGAGCGCATCGCCATGCTCCTGTACCAAATTAGCGACATCCGTATGTTCTATGAGAATGACGTGAGGTTTTTAGAGCAATTTAAGGCGACAATATAGTACGCCTAACACTACTTTATGGTACCCATAGGATGATTTAAGATACCCTTGAAGGGGAATTTTAGGTAGCAATACATCTCCCCGCGCTTTTGACTCAAATGTGACGGTGTCTTCAGCATGTTATTCCACCCTTTTGAGGAGGTAGTTTTCCTGTGGGGCACCCTGTTCGGGGTCGCCAAACTTATCCAGCTTTTTGAGCATGCCATCGCCGACGAGAAATTTGAGGTGGTCGCCTTCCGCGTCGAGGGTAATGGTGCTTTTGGCCGTGTCGAAATGGTACGTGCCGTTGAACACCCGCGGCTTGTCTTCCTGCCCCAGTGCCTGCGAGGCTAACGTATAAGTGCTGTCGCTGCGCACCTCGATTTCAGTTTTCAGTCCGTCGCAGTCCTTCCAGCAAGGGAGGGTGCCGGCGTACTTGCCCATCCAGGTGCTTTGCGGCTTTACGGCAGGCATCGCAGTTCGGGTTGTGTCGAGCGCTGTTGTATCTTGTGTACTTGTTGCTTTTTCGCCATCTTTGCAGCCGATAACCATAACGGCGGCAGCGAGGCACAGTAGTAGCATGCTTTTCATGGTAGTATTTTTACTAAAGGTACTAAACGCCCCGGGCATCCTATCTTAAAGAAATATGAAAAAAGACATCATCATCCCGATAGTGGAAAACGTATATATGGCGGCAGTGCAGGAGTGGAACGACGACTTCATGCAGAAAACCTGGTATGCCTACCTGGTTAACGACAGCGACCATACCCTCGAAAACGGCATTGTGGTTTCGTCGGCGGAGGGTGTGATTGACGGCGAGCCCCGCAAAACCTCCATGCTGCGCCACGTGTTTCAGGAAGTGCCGCCCGTATCGGCGGTAAAGATCGAAATGATCGAGGACAGCGTAATGGTGCTCGACAACCGGTTTATGGTGACCTTCTTTATCGGGAATACGCTGTATGACAAAACCTATGTATTCAAAGCGAATACCATCAGCGAGGACAATACGGAGGAAGTGCCGGTGTTGTTTAAGGATGGGGTGATGGTTTAGAACGGCCTCTTCCTAACCCTCTTAGGTCGCTTCGTCATTCTTCCTCGTGATGACAGGGGAACTGTTGCGTGCCGACAGCCCGTAGCTAACTCATTCACTAATTCAGCCTGGGTTGTACGCTCCTATTGGCAACCCTGAACCCAAAACCCTGAACTCCAAACCATCAAAGCTCCGGATGCTCCAGCAGGTAATCCTTGAGCATTTCGTCGAGGGTCTGGTAGTATTTGGCCAGGTCTTCTGTTCCTACATGCGGATGCTCCAGTGACGGCAGCGTTTCCTGCACCTCGCCCAAATATTTGGACAGCTCGGGGTATTTTTCCTGTATCAGTACCGTAATCTTCAAAATCTTATCGGTGAGTTCCTGCCGGGTTTCCATAGTGTTGCGGTTTAAGGTAAAGGTAGGGAAAAATCCGGTTGCGTGTTTTTGTACACTGTGCACTAATTTTTATTCTCTTATAAAATCATATGTGTCCTTGACTCTGATTTCGTCTCATTTTTGGCGACAAAATGTTTAAAGAATGTAGGTGTACCTAAATTTCCACGATTCCTATACTTTTAAAGAAATCAAAAGTCCCATCATACATATATTTAGGACGTGTTATGTCTTCATCATTCCCCTGAGGAATATAAATCACCATGCCTTGCCTTGCTCTTGTAAGAAGAACACGATAAGAGTTTATAAGATACTTAACCTTATTTTGATCGGAGACATTTTGCCATTTAGTACCTTTAAACTTTTTATAATTCCATTTATTGCAATTATAAAACAGATCACCGTCCCAAGCCACACAAGTCCAGTCAAGTTCTAATCCTTGAACATCAAATTCAGTAGCAACTTCTTCAAGAAAGTATGATGACCTAATATCGTTTTTCTCATTTAGAAACCAATCAGGTGCTTTAATTTTTGCTTTGACATTCAGTCCAAAAGGCCTCAATCTGATCGCTCCTGATGATGCAACTATACCACATCTCTCCGGACCTTTAGTTTTCTCAAGAAGCCACTTCTTTGCAATCTGTAAATCTCTGGTAATATAAATAGGATAATTTTCCTTTATAAACTTGAAGTAAATATCCCTTGCCCCATTTATATTATTGTCAATAATTTCTTGAATGAAAATTGACAACTGAGCACTCCTAAATGACCTTAGTGAAACAGACAAGTGCAAGTCAGATTTAGGGACGGCATCTTTCTCTTCTAAAATAGTCAGAGAGTTTTCGTCTTTAATATAATTTGAATCATCCGTTATTTCAGAAGAATAATATATATCCCAATCTTGATAATTATTTGCAAATGGTTTTATCCATTCTTCCAAACCAGCCTCTCCTGTATTTATTTCTTGCCCTCCCCCAATCAGACAAATAATTGTACACCAATTGTTATGCCTATTCATTACTTCTATCAAAAATTCTGGTTCAGATTTATTGAAGTCTGGAATTCCTTTATTCCTTTGCATGAATTTAGACGCTTGCTCTAACGTCCAGGCTCGTTGCGCTTCATCGAAAATCGTAACTTTCTCAATAGGAGGTTTTGTGTCTTTTAAAGAGGCATCTCTGAAATGATGAATATTTTGAATAAAAGACGTAACATGTGAAGATGCAACCTTTTTAGTTATAGGAACTTTATTTTCTTTTGACGTTTTTACTTTGTCACGACTTAAGGCTTCTCTCAATACATCTACCAAAGGACCATTACCCGAAAGAAATACAGCATGCTCTTCAGCCTCATAATTTGAGCGTAAATTAGCAATATTTAGTCCTGCTAATGTTTTTCCAGCGCCAGGAACACCCGTAACAAAGCAAATAGATTTCTTGTTATTTGCTTTAGAATAATCAATGATTTGAGAAATACATTCTGATGTTGCTGACAAATTTTTAGCCCCTGCATCATTTCTGGATATCTCTTCAACATTATGCATCTTATATAAAGCTGTTGCAGCTTCTATGATGGTTGGAGTCGGCTTATATATAGAATTTTCCCATTCCTCCACATCTATCTTCTCGCAGCCTTTAAACCTGGCTAACGTCTCGACAATAATCTGTTTTAAAGAATCTGCATTTGAGCATAAGGTCTCATAAACATTGTCAAAGCTTAAAGTGTAGGAATTTTGACATATTGGCCCCTTATCCGCAACTAAAATTGGAATAATAACTTTATTATGGCTTCCCTCATGGAAGTTATTCATATCTAACGAATAATCGAAAGTTTGATCTTTTGCATGTTTATCGTATACCTTTGACCCTATTTTAAACTCTATGATAAATATACAATTATCAATAATGATAATGTTATCGACCCTTTTCCCCATACGTGGAATGGTGAACTCAAAATAAACTTTTCCTTTAAAACCTTCAATTTGGCCTTTGAGTAATTGGATTTGTTGCTTCCAAGCATTGGACTGCTGCTTGACTAAATTGTTTAAATCATACTGACCGGCAATCTTACCATAAACACTATCGGTATCTTCTAAAATAAAATTTGCGATAGAAGATGAATAATAAGCCCTATTCATCGAATAAGTCTTTTATTTTTACCTCTAATGCTTTTGCCAACTTCTCAACGACTTCAATAGACACATTTCGCTCACCCTTTTCAATTGTCGGCAAATATGTTCTATCTATTTCTGCTAAATTAGCAAGCCTTTCTTGTGAAAGTCCTTTAGACTTTCGCAGCTCTTTTATTTTAAGTCCAAACTTTTGCTTGATATCCATAAAGACAAAAGTTCATAAATGCAGACTATAAAACAACGGAGTATAGTCGGGTTTTTAGTACATTTGAAATCTATTTATTTAAAAATGAACATCAAACTAAATTACCTCTATCGTGATGCAAGCAATTATAAAAACTATGGTAGCGTGGTGTTTTCTAACTCCAATCATGTTTCATTGCGCAGCATTGAGAGTGCGATAAGGCAAAACCTGATAGATAGTGAATATTTTGTTGCGGAAATATGGCAGTTGCCATCGTTATTTTTTTCAGAACAAAATAAAGATGATCATATTTGGCACGAATATGAAAGTGTGGAGTTCACTTATGATAATGTAAACTTCATCCCAATAGAAGATTTCCTTATGAGACTTATGGTGAAATTAAATTAGAGGGGTACATTACATCCCCACCCTCATCTTATTAGCGGCAAACGCTTCGATGGCCGTAGTATAGTCGGTATCATCCCAGTCGGTTTCCTCATGGATGGCTTCAAATTCCTTGCCCCATCGGATGATTTCGGCAATGTCTTCCCTGGAATCCCCGGAGCAAAAACCCTTTTGCCCGGCAATGAAGGCAATATCGGCAATTGCCTCAAATAATTTAACCTCTTCTACGGTGTGGTGTAAAGAATGCATGTGTCTGTTTTTTTGATTGATGACTACAATGTTATAAAATTTTTCAATACAATCCTTTAACACTACATTAACTTATCAACTATTTATGCTTGCATAGTTTCCTACAAAACAGCGTGGTTACAGGAGAAAACGCAGTAATTCACGGCAATCGGTGATAATTCACAAATTGCGGGCGATAAATGCGATATGATTTTGAATAAGCCTTAAAAGTTAAGGGGCTAAATAATTAATATCTATTTAATTTTTATTTTTACCCCTGAAAAAATACAGGGTATCATGGAAAAAAAGTTAGAAAAACGCTGGATAGCCGCATTCGTCATTACCACTGCCGTTGCCATCGCGGGGTTGTTCTGGGAACATAAAACCGTTAGCGGCCCCACATCCCAATTCAACGCTACCGATGCCATAGTGCCCGCCGATGTGGCCTGGCTGCTCACGGCCTCCTGCCTTGTTTTGCTCATGACTCCCGGCCTGTCGTTCTTTTACGGCGGCATGGTCGGCAAAAAGAACGTCATTTCCACCATGCTCAAAAGCTTCATATGCCTTGGCGTCATCAGCCTGCTTTGGGTAACGGTGGGCTTCAGCCTCAGCTTTGGCGATCCCATAGGCATCACCATCGACGGCACTTACTACGGCCTCATCGGCTCCCCGTCCGACTTTGCCTTTTTTGATTATGTAGACGAGCATCCGCACGTAAAAATGGCAACCACCATCCCGTTCATCCTCTTTGCGCTGTTCCAGATGAAGTTTGCCATCATCACGCCCGCCATCATTACGGGCGCCCTTGCCGAGCGCATCCGCTTCATATCGTTCCTGCTGTTCATCTGCCTGTTCTCGATATGCATCTATGCCCCGCTGTGCCACATGGTATGGCACCCCAGCGGACTTTTGGGTGCTTACTTCGGCGTTAAGGATTTTGCCGGCGGAACGGTAGTGCACATGAGCGCCGGGTTTGCGGCCATTGCCGGCGTGCTGGTGCTGGGCAAGCGCAAAAATGTGGAATACATACCTACCAACATACCGTTCGTACTCCTGGGCACGGGCATGCTTTGGTTCGGGTGGTTCGGGTTCAATGCCGGATCGGCGCTGGCAGCCAACCATACCGCGGCCATGGCGTTTGCCACCACCACTATTGCCTCAGCGTCGGCCATGCTCACCTGGGCGTTCTTCGACAGGCTCAACGGAAGGAAAGTATCGGCACTGGGCTGCTGCATCGGGGCGGTTGTTGGGCTTGTGGCTATAACACCGGCAGCAGGCTTTGTGTCGGTGCCAAAAAGCATTTTCTTCGGGTTTGCCGCGGCCATCGTGTCCAACATCATGGTCAACTGGAAGTCGCTTAAAAAGATCGACGATACGCTCGATGTGTTTGCCTGCCACGGCGTGGGCGGCATCATGGGCATGATACTCACCGCCATCTTTGCCGAGGGCGAAAATGCCAGCCTGCTCCACGGCGGCTGGAGCGTTTTCGGGCACCACATGATGGCGCTGGTACTGGTAGCAGTATTCTCGTTCTTCGGGGCCATGCTGCTCTACAAGTTGACCAACCTGTTCATACCCCTCCGCGTTTCGGAAGAAGCCGAACACCAGGGGCTCGACCTGTCGCAGCATAATGAGATGCTGGGGTAATGCCATTTTAACCACATAGATACATAGCTTTTACTTGTGCTGTAAACCTTAGCCCTGAAGCAAAGCTTCGCTATGTTTTCTTTCACCGGCCTTTATCTTTCGTCACTAAAGGCTATGTATCTATGTGGTTAAATTTTTTGTAGATTAGGCGGTTAAGTATATCTTTATAAAAAGTTTTAGCATGAAAAAGATATACTTCCTGTGCCTGGCCTGCGTAACCATTTCTGCAGCTTATTTTACCGGAAAAAGCGACACTGCCGACATTGCCAAAGAGACCAAAGCCATCAATGCCTTCCTGAACGACTGGCATGCCGCTGCCGCAAAAGGTGACCACAACGGGTATTTTGGTAAAATTGCCGAAGATGGCCGCTATATCGGTACCGATGCCACTGAAAACTGGGACAAAAAAGCATTCCTTGCCTTTTCAAAACCGTATTTTGACCGTGGCAAGGCGTGGGATTTTAAAGCCCTGGAGCGCAATGTATATTTTAGCAAGGACGGCAAAACAGTATGGTTCGACGAGCTCCTCGACACCTGGATGAAGGGCTGCCGCGGTTCGGGCGTACTCGAAAAGGAAGGCAAAGAATGGAAAATAAAGCATTACGTGCTTTCCATGACCGTACCAAACGATGCTACAAATGACATCCTGCCCTTTAAAGGCAAATATGAAGATGCCCTGATCGAAAAAATGCGCCAACAGCCTAAACCATAATCGCAACCGTAAAACTGCGACCGCGGCTGTGACTTTTTAAGCAGGAACCGTACCTTTGTACCATGACAGGAATCGACATCATACTTGGGGGGCTGCTGGTTTACGGACTGATAAAAGGTTTTTGGAAAGGGCTTTTTGTAGAGCTGGCCTCGCTGGTATCGCTCATTGCCGGCCTTTTTATTGCCGTGAAATTCTCGCAGCTGACCGCCAATCTGCTTGAAGGCACTTTGTCCGACGACCCCGCCACGGCTGCCGTCATTGCTTTTGCCATAACGTTCCTTGCAGTGGTGATAGGCATTACGCTGCTGGCAAAAGTATTCACCAAACTTGCCGATTATTCCGGGCTTGGGCTCATGAACCGCGTACTGGGCGGCGTGTTCGGATTCATGCGGATGGTGCTGGTACTGAGCGTACTGCTCAATTTCTTCCTGAAACTAAACTTTAACCACGATCTTGTAAAGAAAGAAACCCTCGATGGCTCTTTCTTCTTTTACCCGTTGGTTGAGGTTTCAACGTATATTTTCCCGGTATTCGAAGATTGGTTCAGGGAATAGCTATTTCAGATTGTAGATTTCAGATTGAGCTGCAGTCATGCCGGCAGCTGTGAGCGTCTTATTCCCCCTTTGGGGTTAGGGGGCTAATTGCTTAATCGCCTCCGACGGTACCCATCCCTCACTATCATCCGGCATCCGCACCTTTTGCCACTGCTCTTTCGTTTCCAATACATTTACTTTTATACCCGCATGGAGAATGAAGGTATCATCCCCCTGTGCCGAGGGCTGTGCTTTTACCTGCACCATCTCGCTGAACACAATGGCAGGATGTTCGCTATCCACCTCCGATTTCGCATGGAAGCCCGCTGTGAGGCTAAAAAGCAACATAACGCCCATCAGTGTCATCCCAGCAAAAAAGCCGCGCTTAAGGGCTGTTTTCTTTGTAAAGTAGTACCCTGCGAACAATGCCAGCACAAGGAAAGCACATACAATGGCTATCCACCCCCAGCTGTCGTAATGGTACATCCCCGATAGGCCGCTCATAAACCCGGACAGGCCCGGTCGGGCCACAGGTTCGATGTTGTCGGTAATAAGCTCACGGGCATACCCGAGGTTGATCTCAATATCCTCATTGCCCGGGTCGAGTAAGAGTGCCTTTTCGTAGTTGTAAATGGCGGGCGCCACCTGTTCCTGCTTAAAGTAGGCATTGCCCAGGTTAAAGTACAGCTCCGCCGACTCCTGCCCACCTTTCAGTATGCCCTCATATGTCGCAATGGCCTGGTCGTACTGCCCCTGCCGGAACTGTTCGTTGCCTTTCTCAAACGCATCCTGTGCAAACAATGCCTGCGTAAGGAATAATAGTATGTATGCTAAGTTTTTCATTGTAATTTATATCAATACATCTCGTCTGCCATTTCCAGCAGGCCGCTTTCCCTGATCTCCATTAAGGAGCCTTCAACGGTATCGGTCTTGCCCTTTATGTTACTTTCTTTTCCCGTGGCCTCATTCATTACGAGGACACCAACGGTCTGTTTGTCTTCTTCCGCAGAGTAGTTGTAATAGATGACATATTTATAGCCGTCATTTTCAAATATGATGTTCTGTATCTCAACCCCGGCATTGGACTTACCTCCACCCCTGCGATAGTAACTGTATTTGAATTTCGGCCAGCTATTTTTCAGGTCACCGGGAAATTCCATCTCTATCTTATCCCCGGTACCAAAGCGGTAGACCAGATACTGGTCATTCTTCTCTTTCGCCAAAACAACTTTTTTGCCCTTATTTGTTTTAAATGAAAAGACAAGCTCCTCATTGTTTTTGACATACTCCGCCTGCGCAAAGATCGCCTGCGAAAGGAATAATAGTAGGTATGCTAAATTTTTCATTCCAAAGTTCCGTTAATAACCCTTTTCATCCCATTTTTGATCAGCAAGGTATTAAAGTTAATCAATAGTCCTAATTTACAGCTTGATAATTTCAGGTACGTAAGCAATTGGGCCAAATGAATATCATGGAGTTCTTCCACCGATTTAACCTCAATAATGAATTTATTTTCAATCATTATATCAACCCTGTAGCCAACATCCAGCCTGATCTCGCCATATGCCAAAGGAAGCGGTTTTTCTTTCTCAATGTATAATCCCGACTTGTATAACTCATAGCACAAACACTCACAATAAGCACTCTCCAATAACCCGGGCCCTAAGGCTTTGTGGACTTTAAGGGCACAATTGTAGACTATTTTTGCTATTTCGTTTTCCGTCATTTATTTTTTAATATAATTTAAAGGTTAGCTTCCATAGTTACTATCTTGCTATTTTTTACCACAAGGATCACAAAGTTTTTTCACTAAGGACACTATAACAAGCGAAACTTTGAAAGGGCACAAAGTTTCGCTTCGCTTTTAAGCTTCCGCATGCAAAAACATACTGCTTTGTGCCCCTCTTCACAAAATTATCCATATAGCTTTGTGGGCTTGGTGTAAATCCTTAGTGTCCCTTGTGGTAAAATAACCCAAAGTGGTTAAAAAACTACATCTGCTTTTCCAAAGCTGTCACCACCGCCACCGCGTTATCATAATCCTGCTGCATCGCCGTACTTGTCGATGGGGCGTACCTCGCAAACTCGCAGTTGTCCATGATCTTCATGAAATCATTCACTGTATCGCTGTCCGCGTTGCGCGAAAGGAGCAGCTCCCGAACGTTCTGCCTGCTCATTTCGGCGGTTTCTATGTCCAGCTTGGCCTTCAGGAAGTTGTGCAGCGCCTTTTCCAGGTGCCTGTAAAACGGCTCCTTGTCGCCCAGGTGCTTTTTCGCTTCCGCCAGGTATTTCTTAGCCAGCTTGTTGGTTTCCCGCACACGGTTGCCTTTCACATCGCCATCGTAGGCTTCTTTTTTCTTCCTTGCAAAAATGATCACCGGAACCAGCAGGAACGGCAGCGCAAGCAATACCCAAAACAGCACCGATCCAAGAAACCCGCTACTGCCGATAGCCTTCAGCGAAGTGCTGCCGGCAATGGTTCGGAAAGGCTCGCGTGCCTCCGGCGCTCCTTTGCCGCTGCCTGACGCGCTTTCGGCCGGGCTTACACCGCCTGCCGGTACGCTCAGCACATCGACCACGATATTATCATAGGCCATGGTGCGGTACGTCTTTAATTTCGGGTCAAACCATGAGAACGACAGTCCCTGTATGGCAAATTTTCCTTTTTTATGGGGTACGATGGTATAGCTGTCCGCCATGTTCCCTTCCATTCCGCTAAGCGGAACGGCTATGTTTTCAGAATGCTCGGGATCGAATATTTCCAGCTCCTTCGGTGCCGATGGCTTTGGCAGGCGGAACAGCTTCATGTTGCCCTTGCCGCTAACCGATACTTCCAGCTTGAGTGACTCGCCGTTGGACAGTGTGGTTTTGGATGGTGTTGCCTTAAACGTAAAGCTGCCCACCGCCCCGCTGAAGTTGGCCGGGCGCCCCTGCTCCGGAAGCGCCTTTACATTAACCACTGTATTCCCTGTAGAAACCATCCTGTTCTCAACCGTAAAGGCATCGTTACCAAAACGGTCTACACGGCCTGTGGGTATTTCCAGTGCCAGCGATGCCGTCATGGGGTCGAGTTCGATCTTGCCGCTCTTTTGCGGGTAAAGCACCGCCCTGCGCAGCACCACGTAGTTGTGGATTTCGCCCTTGAACATCCCCTGCTGTACCGACTGTTGGTTCTTCGGCACATCCTCTACCTGGCTCCAAAAATCGGGGTACTGCGGGTTGTCGGCCTTATCCCACGCGCGAACGCCTGTGCCGACTTTTACATACAGCTTGTACACCACATTCACCGGCTCGTTGATATAGGGGTTTGGGTTGCTTACCTCAGCCACAAGCTGCACATTGCCCAGCGCCTTCTGCATCTGCTTGCTGTTCGGCGCATTCGGGTTTACTGCCATGCCGTTGCCAACAGCCGCGGTCACGGTCACTTTGAACGGTATGGTCTTGTACACCTTGTTCTTTATCTCGATGGTAGCCTGCCCAATGGTAAATGTCCCGCGTGATGTAGGGGTCAGGAAGTAGGTATAAACCTTATTATACGTCTGCTTTTTGTTGACCCAAAGATAATTGAACGACTGAATCGGCCCCGAAACATTGAATCCTTTGAAAGACGGCGGGTTAAAGTTGTCGCCGTCCTCGTTCATGGTAAATTCCAGCTTCATGGTCTCGTTGATGCCAAGCGTCGTCCTTTCGGGAATGGCCTTAAACTCCACCTGGGCATAGATCCCCTGGATGCAAAAAAATAATATGAATGCTATATATCTCTTCATTATTCAAAAATACAAACCTCCGCTTTTTTAGCTACGAATTACACGAATTTCTTCCTTGCTTTAGTTATCACATTCCAAGTTGGCAAGAAAGATTGCCGCGCTCCGTTGCACTACGCCCGCAATGACATTCATGCCCGCTTACTCATTTCCATTAATTTCTTCCGCCAACAGTGTTATGTCATCCACCGTCATTGCGGGGAGGAACGACGAAGCAATCTTTCCATTCAGTCCCAAGTAATTCCTAATGAACGATTGCCGCACTCCGTTGCACTACGCTCGCAATGACACCCGAACCCACATACTTTTATCCTACAGCAAGAGTGTTACGTCACGTCTACCTCTCCTTTGGAGAGGGCCGGGGTGAGGACTTTGCGGCATGAGTGTAATTCGTGGCTAAAACCCTTACCAATCTTTCTCCTGCTTCTTCGGCTGGGCTTTCACGCGTACGCCTTTTACCCTGTCCTGCACTTTTTTCTCCTCGTTGTTCATCGCGTCGAGCAGACTCTCCATCCGCTGTTTGGACGGGTCGTCCTTCGCCGGTTTCGGGTCGCCCTTTTCATCGGCGCCACCCTTATTTTGCTGTGCGCCTTCGCCGCCGCCCTTAGGCTCGGGCGTATCCTTGCTGCCCCCTCCGTCGGCCTTTTCGCCACTGTCGCCACGGTTTTTCTGCACGTTGCTCTTATTGTCTTCCTTGTCGTCCTTCGGCGGGTCCTTGCGGTCGTCTTTTTTCGGTGGCTTGGGCGGGTTCTTGTCCAGCATCTCCTTAGCCAGCGCATAGTTATAACGCGTTTCATCGTCCAGCGGGTTGTTGCGCAGCGCATTTTTATACGCTTCCACAGCCTTTTGGTAATCCTTCACCTTCATGTAAACATTGCCCATGTTGTGCCACGCCTTGTGCTTCTCGGGCTTGGTCACAGCCTTGTCTACCGCGCTGGCGTAGGCTATCAGCGCCTCGCTGTACTGCTTCTGCTCATACACGGCGTTGCCCAGGTTATAATCGGCCGCTGCCTTTGCAGGCTCTTTCGACTTCGATATCCTGTAATCGGCCTCCGCGTTACGGTACGCCTTGTTCTTATATTCCTCATTGCCGCGTGCCATGTCATTATCGGGCTTTTGCGCGAATGCAAAAACCGGGATCATCACCAGCAATGCCATCATCAGTCCCTTCATGATTCTTTCTCGTTAAAAAGGTTCAGTTTCTTAATCCACGCTGTTTTGCGCTCCAGCAGGAACATGTCGATGATGAGCAATAACAATGCCGCGCCCAGGAACCATTGGTACTGCGAATCGTAATCCGATACCTGCCTCGATGCAAATCCTTTCTTGTCGATGTTCTCCAGCGCTTTTGCCACATAGTCGGCTACTTCGCGGCTGTCGTTACCCGATACATACCCGCCGCCTGTCACCTTCGCCAGGTCCTTCAACGGTGCCGGGAAAAGTTTTGTGGTCACGATCTGCCCTTCATTATCGCGCTTAAAGCTTTCGGTCACGCCATTGCGTTTTAACGGGATGTTGCCGCCCTTCTCGGTGCCGACGCCCACCGTAACCATTTTGATGCCTTTTTCAGCCAGGTCTTCGGCAGCGCTAAAACTGTCCTGCCCGTGGTCCTCGCCATCGGACAATAATATCACCATCTTTCCTGCCTTGGGGTCGTCAAAATACGAAGCCGACATCATCAGCGCCTCATTGATGGCCGTACCCTGCGACGATACCATGTCGGTATCCATCCCTTCCAGCAGCATTTTCGCCACGCTGTAGTCGTTGGTTATCGGCAGTACGGGAAACGCGCTTCCGGCATAGCCGATGATGCCCACCCTGTCGGCGCCCAGCTGCTTCATGATCTGCGAGACTATTTGCTTGCTCTTTTCGAGGCGATTGGGCGCTACGTCTTCGGCCAGCATGCTCAGCGACACGTCTACCGCGAATACTATGTCGGCACCCTGCGTTTTTACAACCTCCTTGCGCATACCGGCCCTGGGGTTGACCAGTGCCAGCACCAGCCCGGTGATGACCAGAAGCATGATGGTAAATTTGAGCCCCGACTTGAATGCCGAACGCTCCGGCGAAAGTTGCTGTACGATTTCGGGACTCCCGAATTCGCGCTGCTTTTTCTTCTTCCAGTACAGGTCGTACGCATACAGCCCTGCCAGCACCGGGATGATGGCCAAAAGATAGAAGTATATGGGTTTGTCCAGTACGTACATGTTAAATAAAGCTGCGGTATAAGGTCCGGCGCAGTACCGCCTCAAGGACTAACAGCCCGAGCGCGGCCCACACAAAAATGCGGAATTTCTCCTCGTAATTAAAATATTTCAGTTCAGGGATCTCGCTGGTTTCCAGCTTGTCGATCTCCTTATAAATTTGAGCCAGCCGGTTATTGTCGGTCGCACGGAAGTACTTGCCCCCCGTTTCTTTAGCTATGTCTTCCAGTAGCTGCTCGTCAATTTTCACGGGTGCCATGCGGTATATGATTTCCCCCGAAAAAGGATCCTGCGTCCATGGGAACTCCGCATTGCCGTTGGTACCTATGCCTATGGTGTACACCTTCAGCCCAAACTCCTTTGCAATGGCCGCGGCGGTTTTCGGCTCTATAGAACCACCGTTGTTCACACCATCGGTCATCAGGATGATGATGCGGCTCTTTGCCTTGCTTTCCTTGAGGCGGTTTACGGCGGTTGCCAAGCCTGTTCCTATAGCGGTGCCGTCTTTTATCATCAGGTTGCCGAAGGTAATCGACTCTATCGCCTGCTTTACCAACTGCTTGTCGCTGGTTACGGGTATCTTGGTATAAGCTTCGGCGGCATACAGTACCAGCCCGATGCGGTCGTTGGTACGCGCCCCGACAAACTCGGCAGCGGTTTTTTTAAGGGCTTCAAAACGGTTGGGCTTCAGGTCCTTTGCGAGCATGCTGCTCGATACGTCGGCAGCCAATACGATGTCGATACCGTTCACCGATCCCGCCTTGCTGCTTACATCGGCCGTGCGCGGGCGGGCAAGCGCCACGATCATGCAGGTCATGGCCAAAAGGCGGATGATGAACAATGCCGGCTTCAGTTTCGCCTTGAGCGACGGTGCGGCTTTAAACCCCTGTACCGAGCTGATGCGCAGCGTGGCCGATTGCTGTTTCCTTTTCATGAAATGCCAGCCCGCAGCCAGCGGCAATAACAGCAGCAGCCAGAAAAAACCTGGATGTAAAAAAGTTATCTCGCTCATGGTTGCTGTTGCTGGTTTTGCTCCGGGTCCTGCGCCTGCTGTTCACCCTGCTGTTTAACCGCAGTAAATTCTACCGAATTTTTTATGCGTTTCACAATGTCTTTGGCATAGCTGTCACCTTCTTCGTGTATTATCATTACCTGCTGCACGCCCTGCTGCTGCTTAAAGTACATTATTTCATATTCCGCCCTTTTCTTTTCTTTTGTAACCGGGTCGGGTATCGTCATGGTGCCGTAAGCCCGCAGCCCTTCGGTGCCGTGTTCGGTTTTAAAGCCTTCCTGTTTTTGCAATATGCCTGTCACGCCCTGTGCTTCCCATTCTTTTGCTGTAGCATCAAATGCCTTGAGCAGGTCGATATCCACAGGCTGCTTAAATACTATGGTGGCCACTGCAACGTGGAAATTATCAAACAGCGAGCCGTATTCAAACAGCTGCATTTCGCTGATGTTCTGCACGGCTTCCTTTGGAACGTTCTTATACACCTTCGTATTACGCTTGAGCACCTTGGGCGTTTCAATGGTCACGGGCGGTATGCCGTACTCGCTCTTTACCCATTCGGCATCCAGCAGCTCCTTGGTCGGGTGGCCTATCAGGTTATCTTTCAGGAAGTCGAACCCTTTGGTAATACCTATATAGATCGCTATCCCCACGATCAGGCCTACTACCCCGCCACTGACGGCAAGCACGCGCTGCCGCTTTTTCTTTTGCAGCAATATTTCGGCCTGGCGGGCTTTTTCTTCTTCCGATGGCTCGATGGGTTCCACCTCTGCCGGAAGGTTTTTATCGATGATGATGATGGTGTTCTCTATCCTGCCCCTGTCCTGTGCGATGATGTGGCCGTCCGGTCGCGACAGGGCAAATTTGGCCATGTCGGCATTGCGGAGCACTTTTTCGAATTCTTCATAAACCGATTCGTCAATGCGCATGTCCTTTCGGGCAACGGCCTCGCGCATGGCATCGATCAGTTCGGTAGTGGTGCTTTCCATCGCCGGTATGCGGATGGTTTCTTCCAGATAGGCACGGGCAATGTTGGCGAGCTCGCTGTAGTATTCCTTTACATGCCCTTTGGAGAGCAGGTCAGCCCTTTCGAGGCGGTTGAAGCTGATGCGTGCTTTTTCCTTTGGCGAAACATATTCCTGCTTCACTTCTTTCACCGGCTTCAGCTTTTTGTAGTAGCGGAATACCAGGTAACCGATGCCACCCAAAATGATAATGCCACCCAAAATGTACAACCACAGCCAGCTGCGCGATTCGGCGGCAATAACGGGCTTGATGTCGTACATTTTTTGCTTGAGGGTATCCACAACAATATTGTTTACCTCAATGGTAAGCGGCTTTGTCTGGAACGTTTTGTTGTTGATGATCACCGGAAGCTTCGGTATCTCGTACCTGCCGGAATCGAACTGCGTGAGCCCGTATTTTTTTACCAGCTCATACAGCCCGTCCTTTTCGATGGTGTCGGTCGGGTAGGCTTCCAGTACTTCCAGCTGCCCGAAATTCTTCCCTGCGGGGAAGCTCACCTTCGCGCCTTTGTTAGCCGTTGCCTTCAGCGTAAGGTTGAACTGCGACCCAATGCGGATCTTCGCCGAGTCGATGCTGGCCTGAACGCCGGGCTGCTGGGCGAAAGCCGTAGTGGCTGCCAGCAGTAAAAGCGCTATGTATGTTTTCAATTTTTGTATTCCCATATCCATTAACCCCTGCTTTTAAAATAACCCAGCAGCTTGGTCACATATGATTCCCCCACCTGCGCGCTCACCGTACCGGCACCGCACCGGCTAAAGGTTTCCCTGAAATAGTTTACCCTTTCGGCATAGTGCTTTTCATACTGCACCCGCACGGCTTTCGATCCCGTATCTACCGCTACTACTTCACCCGTTTCGGCGTCGGCCATTTCCACAAAACCTATGTCGGGCATTTTTTCCTCGCGTATGTCGTGTACCCTCACGCCGGTTATGTCGTGCTTTTTCGAAGCGATCTTCAGCGTATGCTCGTACCCGGCATCCATGAAGTCGGAGATCAGGAACACGATGGCCTTTTTCTTCTGTACCCCCGAGAGGAACTTCAGCGCCTGCGAAAGGTCGGTCTTCGGGCTTTCCGGATTAAACTCAATTAGCTCGCGGATGATGCGCAGCACGTGCGACTTGCCTTTCTTGGGTGGCACGTACAGTTCTATTTTGTCCGAAAAGAGTATCAGCCCTATTTTGTCGTTATTCTGCGTGGCCGAAAATGCCATGGTCGCGGCAATCTCGGTCACCAGGTCTCTCTTGAACTGGGTTTGCGACCCGAAGCTCTCCGACCCGCTCACGTCGACCATAAGCATCATGGTCAGTTCGCGTTCCTCCTCGAATACCTTTACATAAGGCTCGTTGTAGCGCGCGGTCACGTTCCAGTCGATGGCCCGCACGTCGTCGCCGAACTGGTACTGGCGCACCTCGCTAAAGGTCATCCCGCGCCCCTTGAACGACGTATGATATTCCCCCGAGAAGATATGATCGCTCAGCCTCCGGGTTTTTATCTCGATCTTGCGGACTTTTTTTAGTATCTTTTTTGTATCCAAATCTTTTGTTTAAGGTTTAAGGTTTAAAGTTTAAAGTTGCCTGCAGGACGTGCTACTTTCGCACAGAACTTTAGAAAAAACCTTAAACTTTAAACTTTTAAACTAAAAATTAAGGCACCTCAACCTCGTTGATGATCTTATTGATGATGTCTATCGAAGTGATATTCTCGGCTTCGGCTTCGTAGGTGATGCCTATCCTGTGGCGCAATACGTCGTATACCACAGCGCGCACATCTTCAGGGATCACAAAGCCCCTGCGCTTGATGAACGCATAGCACTTGGCGGCAATGGCCAGGTTGATGCTTCCCCTTGGCGACGAGCCGAAGCTGATCCACGGCTTGATTTTTTCAAGCTTATATTTCTCAGGGTAGCGTGTGGCAAACACGATGTCGAGGATGTATTTTTCTATTTTTTCGTCCATGTACACCTCGCGTACGGTTTGCTGCGCGCGGAGTATCTGCTCAATGGACACCACCTGGTTTACTTTTTCAAATGCCCCTTTCAGGTTCTGGCGGATCACAAGGCGCTCCTCGTCCATTTTCGGGTAGTCGATAACGGCCTTGAGCATAAAACGGTCCACCTGGGCTTCCGGCAGCGGATAGGTTCCCTCCTGCTCTACCGGGTTTTGCGTGGCCATTACCAGGAACGGCTGCTGCAATTTGAAGGTTTCCTCGCCAATGGTCACCTGCTTTTCCTGCATGGCTTCGAGCAGGGCACTCTGTACTTTTGCCGGGGCACGGTTGATCTCATCCGCAAGGACGAAATTGGCGAATATAGGCCCCTTTTTTATCGTGAACTCATTCTGCTTGATGTTGTAGATCATGGTTCCCACCACATCGGCAGGAAGCAGGTCGGGCGTAAACTGTATGCGGCTGAAGCTGCCGTGCACGGCCTGAGAGAGCGTGTTGATGGCGAGTGTTTTGGCAAGCCCCGGTACGCCTTCCAGCAATATGTGCCCCTGCCCGAGAAGCCCTATCAACAGGCGCTCCACCATGTATTTCTGGCCTACTATGACCTTATTCATTTCCATTGTGAGCAGGTCGACAAAGGCGCTTTCACGTTCTATTTTCTCGTTGATAGCCCTTATGTCCAAAGCCGCGGTATTTTCATCCATGTCCTGAAATTTTTTGGAGGTGTGAATTTAATGATGTAAAGCTAACGAAACAAATAGACTTTTAATATATTTTGGGCTTGTTAACGAGTTGTTAAACAACAAAGGCAAAAAAATTTAACCACATAGGCACATAGAAATAATGCCTATATAATTTAGGAGACATATACGCACATAGATGAAGCCAGCTTCATTCTCTGTGTATCTATCCGCGACTTATTAAGAGAATCAAAAACTATGTGCCTATGTGGTTAAAAATAAGTAATGGTGGTTATGCCGATACTATTTTTCCTATTTTTATGGCTTTCAAAAAAACATCCCATACAAATGAGCGTAAACCTGTCCCCCATAATTGCGGGAACGATGAATTGGGGCGTGTGGCTGGCCAACTATAACACCGCCCAAATGATACAACTGATGCATGAATGCATTGGCTATGGCATCACTACCTTTGACCATGCCGACATTTACGGCGGCTATACTACCGAAGCCGATTTTGGAAAGGCATTCGCCGAAAGCGGCATTCCGCGGGAAGCGATCCAGCTGATATCCAAGTGCGGCATCCAGCACACCCTGGGCGACCGCGTAAACAAGGTAAAGCACTACGATTATTCGAAAGAGTACATCATTTGGTCGGCTGAAAACTCGCTGAAATTCCTGCAAACCGATTACCTTGACATACTGCTCCTGCACCGCCCAAGCCCGCTCATGCAACCGGACGAGATAGCCGGGGCAGTAGAAAAGCTGAAAAGCGAGGGCAAGATCAAAGAGTTTGGGGTGTCGAACTTTACCAACAGCCAAACCGACCTGATCCGTTCGCGTACGGAAGTATACTGTAACCAGATCGAGTTTTCGGCCACCCATTTTGAACCGATGCTCGATGGCAGCCTGGACTACATGCAGGTGAATGGGATAAAGCCATTGGCCTGGAGCCCGATAGGTTCGGTTTTCAAAACCGTAACGGAACAGTCGGACCGCCTGAAGCTGCTGCTTTTGGAACTGGTGGAAAAATATGAAGTGACCGCCGACGTGATATTGCTGGCCTGGATTATGCAGCACCCGGCGGGCATTGTCCCGGTAACAGGGTCGTGCAGTAGCGACAGGCTCAAAAACCAGGTAAAAGCCGCCAGCCTGAAACTGGAACTGCAGGACTGGTTTGCGGTATGGACGGAAAGTATGGGGAATAAAGTTCCTTAGTTTTCAGTCGCAGTCGCAGTTTTCAGTCAGGTGCCTACAGTTAACGGCATGAGTGAAGTTCAATTTAAAATCTGAAATCTGAAATAAAATAAATGAAGACAGCATTAATAACAGGTGCAACCAGCGGCATAGGCAGGGCCACGGCACGGCTTATGGCCAAAAACCATTTCAGGATCATCCTCTGCGGGCGCAGGGAAGACCGCCTGGCGGAATTGCAGGATGAGTTTTCGGCACTCACCAAAGTGCATACGCTGAACTTTGACGTACGTAAAAAGAAAGATGTGGCACAGGCTATTGCATCGCTCCCGGAAGATTTCCGGAACATCGACATCCTTGTCAACAATGCCGGCAACGCCCACGGCCTCGACCCCATTGAGAATGGGGATGTGGACGACTGGGATGCGATGATCGACATCAACATCAAGGGATTGCTGTATGTGTCCAAAGAAGTGATACTGGGCATGGTGGAGCGGAAGCACGGGCACATCATCAATATAGGCTCCATTGCAGGAAAAGAGGTTTACCCTAACGGCAATGTGTACGCCGCTACCAAGCATGCTGTGGATGCCATTAACCAGGGCATGCGCATGGACCTGAACCAGTACGGCATCCGCGTGGGCGCGATAAACCCCGGCATGGTGAATACTGAATTTTCGGAAGTGCGCTTTAAAGGCGATACGCAAAGGGCAGAAAACGTGTATAAAGGCATGGAACCGCTAAAAGCTGAGGATATCGCAGACATTATCGTATTTGTGGTAACAAGGCCGTACCATGTAAATATTGCGGATTTGCTCGTTTTACCAACGGCACAAGCTTCAGCAACAATAGTGAATAGATTATGATGAGGCTAAGCAGAAATATAGTTTTTATTGGATTATTTGCAACTACATTGAGCATTAGCTGTAAAAAAGAATCTGACCAACCTGAAAATCCTGCATCTTCAAAAGCGCTGACAATGAGAGACTCTATCGAATCAGGTCCGAAAGAAACCACCGTTTTACCAGATGATTTCCATGAAATGTACAATAATCTATCTACTGATGGTATCGGCGTAATTGTAGCAGAAGAAAGCTTCGGATTAGGGGATAAAGTGATAATCCTTGACAATGAGCAAAAACCAGTAACCACTATTGTGCTTGAGGATGAAAAACAAATATTGAGATTGCAATGCCTCGATGAAGATAGCCAGTATTACACTGTCAATTGGAAAAACAGCCCTGCGTTGGTTGCCAAAGAGCCGGGTAAAATAAAATTAGAAACATGGAATGAGCATATCCTGAATATATGCTGTATAGACTTTGATGAAAAGACTAATCCTTTAAGGGAGTTCCCGGATGATGATTCAAAAACGATTGCAAAAGAGAAGGATGAGCTTTATATGCCGGTCGAAGTAAAAGGTGAATGGTTGAGGGTATCATGGGGGCATCAGGAAAATGAAAAATCCGCCTGGATAAAATGGCGTAATGAAAAAGGCATTATACTTGAACTATTCTATTTTGCCTAAGCCATGATAAACAAGCGCTTACTTATAAAAAACCTGCTGGCTCACAACGATGAGAGCAGCTTTTATGATAAGAAGCGCCAACTGAACCTGCATACTAAGGAGGGCAAAGGGAAATTCGTAAAACATATCTGTGCGCTGTCCAATTCCAATCCGTCAAACAACTCCTATATTGTCGTGGGCGTGGAAGACCAGGACAATGCGATAACCGGTACCGACTTTTACGACGACAGCCGCATACAGAACCTCGTGAACGCCTATCTGGAAAACCCGCCGACCATTCAGTATGAAAACGTACCGTTTCCAAGCCTTTCAAAAGAGAAAGTGGTGGGGCTGGTAACGATAAAGCCGAAGCAAAACGGGAATCCATCTTATTTTAAAAAGAATATTTATACCATTCCGGCAGGGGCTGTATTTGTGCGTAGGGGAAGTAATTCCATCCCCGCCGAAATGGAGGATGTCCTTACTGAAAGCCTTTCAAACGCCGATATTGTAGCCCAGATAGAGAACGGCTCGCGCAACAGCATTGAACACACGCTGGAAGGCGTGATGGATTTTATAACCAACCGCCACAGGGATATGACCGCCAAATACAAGGTTTTCCAGGAACTGTTCATAGTCTGCTGGGCAGGGCATAAAAAAGTGGTAAAGGGTAAAACGTATTTTTCGCGGGTGGATATCGAGCTGATTAACGAACAGGTAAAGCTGTTCTACTCTGCGCTGGACGAAGTAAGCATTAACTATACCGATGAAACTTTTTCGATAACCGAATATGTAGCCCTGGGTCTGAACGATAAAACAAGCTACTATCCGCTGGAGGAAGTAAGCATCAATTTCCGGGAGAACGGCTACTATACCATCGATACACAGCTGCTTTTTGACCCGCCGCAGTACAACCGGAAAATGATGTACCACATCTATAATTCGAACATTGCGTTACTGGCCAAATTAGAGAAGGGTGTGCCACTATCCGATAGCGAACAAAGGGACATAAGGAACCTGCCCTCTACGCTCATGATATGCCACCTGAACGGGTTTACCGAGGCCAAGCGTAAGCTGGGGGAGGCCAAGCCGCTGCTGAAAGCTTACCCCGACCAGGAAGTGTATGTGTCGTTTAAAGAAGCGATGCGGGTTTTACGGAAAATGAAGTACGATAGTGTCGGATAGAATTTGTATATTGGATTATATTTAAACCCATAATGAGCAGAAACTTAGTTATTGGCGACATACACGGGAGTTACAAAGCCATTAGGCAGATCATAGAACGCGCAAAAGTGACGGCATCTGACCGGCTGATATTCCTGGGCGATTATGTGGACGGCTGGGGGCAATCGCCCGAAGTGATTGACTACCTGATTCAACTTAAATCGAAGTATGAATGCGTTTTTATACGCGGCAACCACGACGACCTGCTGATGCGTTGGCTGAAAACCAACGAATATACAGATGAATGGTTCAATCATGGCGGCTGTATCACCATGGAACGTTATAACACGCTTAGCGAGGAAAAGAGGCAGCTGCATATCTTATTCCTGGAAAGCCTTACCGACTACTTCGTAGACGACAGCAACCGCCTGTTCGTCCATGCCGGGTTTACCAACCTGAACGGGGTAAAGAACGAATATTTTTCACGGATGTTCTATTGGGACCGTACGCTGTGGGAAACCGCGCTTTGCCTCGATCCGTCCATCGGCCACGACGATCCGCGCTACCCGAAACGCTTTACGCATTACAAAGAGATATTTATAGGCCATACGCCCGTAACACGTATTGGAAAAACCGTACCGGTGCAGATGGCCAACATCTGGAATGTAGACACCGGTGCGGCATTCAAAGGACCCCTCACCATAATGGATACCGACACCAAAGAATACTGGCAGAGCGAGCCGGTTTTTGAACTGTACCCCGACGAAAAGGGCAGGAATTAGGACTTTTGCAGACAGGCAGGCAATGATGAACAGTTGTTATCTTTTGGTTAAAAAGATAACACAAAGGGGCGGCATGAAACTTAATTGCTAATTTTAATTAAAACCCTTTTCATGAGTCCTTTCGAACAATACCCTATCATCAGGGCACATACCGAATACCTTTGCAGTTTTTTGCAGGCCGAAGACTATGTACCCCAGCCGGTTCCCTTTGTGAGTCCGCCGAAATGGCACCTGGCCCACAGCACCTGGTTTTTTGAGGAGTTCCTGCTAAAAAAACATCTTGAAGGTTATATCGAATTTGATGCTGACTTCGGCTATCTGTTCAATAGTTATTACAATACGGTAGGAAAGCGGATACTGCGCGCCCAAAGGGGAAACATCACGCGCCCTTCAACCGAAAAGATATACGACTACCGCAGGCATGTAGACCGGCACATGGAAATCCTGGCCCGCACGAAAAACACCGATCCGGAGCTGCAAGGCACTGTTTTGCTCGGCCTTAACCATGAGCAGCAGCACCAGGAATTGCTGCTAACCGATATTAAGTACATACTGGGTCACAACCCTTTGTTTCCTGCGTACAATGAAACGCTCAACTGGGAAGCGGCGCAGGAAGAAAATGCCGGATTTATTACGGTTCCCGAAGGGATATACACTATCGGGGACGACGGCAACGGATTCAGCTTTGACAATGAGCATGGCGTACACAAAGTTTTGCTTGATGCCTTTGAAATTTCGGGCAATCTTGTTACCAATGCCGAATATATGGAATTTATAGAGGCCGGGGGTTACTCCAACTTTCGCTACTGGCTGGATGAAGGCTGGAGCTGGGTACTGGGGAATGATATCCACGCGCCGATGTACTGGCACAACATTGACGGTAAGTGGTACCAATACACCCTTGGCGGGCTGCAGCAGGTACATTCGGCGGCAATGCTTACCCATATCAGCTTTTATGAGGCCGCCGCTTATGCTGAATGGAAAGGCATGCGCCTGCCTACCGAATTTGAATGGGAAGCCGCATCCCGGCAGCTCAACTGGGGCAACCGCTGGGAATGGACCCATAGCGCCTACCTTCCGTATCCCCGTTTCCGTAAGCCCGAAGGAGCCATAGGGGAATATAACGGCAAGTTTATGATTAACCAAATGGTGCTTCGCGGAGCCTCCTGCGCCACGCCGGCCGGGCACAGCCGGAACACCTACCGAAATTTTTTCCATCCTGATGAACGCTGGCAGTTTACCGGCATCCGTCTCGTAAAACTCTAGCATTTATGAAAACTACCACCTTAGCAAACCCTTTCGCAGAAGATGTAATCAAAGGACTGACAGCGAAACCGAAATACCTGCCTTCCAAATATTTTTATGATGACCGGGGCAGCCGCATTTTTATGGAAATCATGGCCATGCCCGAATATTATCCCACGGCATGCGAGTTCGAGATATTGTCGCAGCAGTCGGCCGCCATTGTACAGGAACTGCCGTTTAAAAGCCCATTTAACGTGATTGAGTTCGGCTCCGGCGACGGAATGAAAACAAAACACCTGCTAAAGGCTTTGATGGAAGCGGAGGTTCCTTTTACCTATATCCCTATTGACATATCCCGGGAAGCTATTGACACGCTTGAAGCCAATATAAAGGAGGCTTTGCCAGCAATAGACCTACAGCCGCAAACGGGTGACTATTTTGAAGTGCTCAACAGCCTGGACAGTGACAAACCCGCGCTGTTCCTTTTTTTGGGAGGCAATATCGGCAATTATAAAGATCATGAGGCGTTGGAGCTGCTGAAAAAATTTCATAAAAGCATGAAAACCGGCGACGGGCTGCTGATGGGAATGGACCTCCAGAAAAATCCGCGGGTCATACAAAAAGCATATGACGACCCGTATGGTGTGACACGGGCATTCAACATGAACCTGCTGACCAGGATAAACCGCGAACTGGATGCAGACATCAACACCGACCAGTTTGAATTTTACTGCGATTACAATCCGCAGAGCGGGGAGGTAAACAGCTACCTGGTGAGCCTCAGGAAGCAGCATTTTCACAGTACGGTGCTCGACACTACGTTTTATTTTGAAAAAGACGAGCTGGTATGGACGGAACTCTCCCGTAAGTATACTTTAGAAGGCATAAACGCACTGGCACAATCAGCACGTTTTTCGGTTGCCCGCAATTTTATGGACTGCCGGCACTATTTTACCGACAGCTTATGGGTTAAGTAAAGGCTGCCCGGTGGGGCAGCCCTTATCACAAAGCCTTTTTTTCCTTCTTTTCTTTGGCTTCCTTTTTCCTGGATTTTTTATCCAGCCGCTGCTTGTCCTTAACCCTTTTTATGTGGTCGTCCATAGCGTTCATGTAGCAGGTATTCATGGCAGCTTTTTTGGCATCGGTATAATAGTCTATTGCCGTGCTGTACATTTCGTATTTCTCATACAAAAGGCCCGACAGGCAGGCCAGCTTTGCCTTATCTGCGCCCGGCACTTTTTTGCCCAAGCCGATAATCTTCAGCGCCTCATCTATCCTGTCCAGGCTGATGAGCATTTCCGCATACTGGTAGTATGCCGGCAGGTAATCGTTGTCCAGGTATAGCGCCATCCTGTAATAGAACTCCGCCTGCTTATAGTCCTCCAGCTGTTCCTCGTATATTTTGCCCATAAGGAACTGCGCGCCCGTATGCTCGCTGTCGGCGGCTATGACATAGTGCAGTTTTTCGATGCATTCCTCCACATTGTAAGGGTAATTGTCCCTTGCCTGGATGTACATCACTTCATAGGTTGAAATTCCCATTGTTATTTTTTTTTTGTTACCTGCAAGGTCCGCGGAACCTTGCAGGTTTGTTTATAATTTGTTAAAACACCTACAAGATTTTAAAACCTTGCAGGTGCTACACTACCCCCTGTCCATCCTTACGATCTTCGGGAGGAAAGTGCCCACTACATCCACCAGTTCGGTTTGGTGTGCCATAACCTTTTTGATGTCCTTGTAAGCCATGGGCGCTTCGTCGAGGCCTGCGCCCAGTAGCGTTACACCATTATCCTTCAGCACCTTTTTGAGTTCGCTGTGGGTAATGGAGCGCTTGGCTTCGGTACGCGACATCTGCCTGCCCGCTCCGTGCGAAGCAGAATTTAATGACAGCGGATTGCCCTTGCCCCGCACAATGTAGCCCGGCGCCGTCATCGATCCGGGGATGATGCCCAGCACATTTTTTTGTGCCGGGGTTGCCCCTTTGCGGTGCACGATCAGTTCCTGCCCGTCAACGATCTCCTTCCACGCAAAGTTGTGGTGGTTTTCGACCATCGCCAGCGGACGTTCGCCCAAAGCTTTTGCTATGCGCCTATGGATGTCGTGGTGGCATGCCGAGGCATAGTCACCCGCAAGGTTCATGGCAATCCAATATTCCTGCCCGTCGTGGGTGTCAAGGTCCAGCCAGCCAAGATGCCGCGCTTCTTTGGGCAGCGGTGTCTGCTTCATGGCAAGGTCGGTGTAATGCTTCGCCACATTGGCCCCGAGGCCGCGCGACCCGCTGTGCGACAACACACCCACATACCTGACCGGCGGCACCCTGAACTCATTCTCCTCACCCAGTACCTCCACAATGCCAAACTCCACAAAGTGGTTGCCACCGCCCGAACTTCCCAATTGTTGGAACGCTTTGGTCTTTAGCTTTTTCAGCAGTGGGATTTCCCTGAACGCGTCACGCTCAAAGATTTCGTGGTCGTTGGGACTGCGGTGCACTTCGTCAGGCCCAAACTTTGTGTGTGTTTCGAGTAGGCCCACATACTTGTCCTTATGCCCTTCGATAAACAAAGGGTTAATATCAAAGATGCTCAGGCACATACGGCACCCGATGTCTACGCCTACGCCATAGGGTATCACGGCATTCTCTGTTGCCAGCACGCCCCCTATTGGCAGCCCATATCCCGAGTGCCCATCCGGCATCAGGGCGCCTGCCCTGGACACGGGGAGCTTCAGGGCGGTAAAGAGCTGCTCTTTGGCGCCTGCCTCAATCTCATTCTCACCGAAGATGGTGAACGGCGCACGTGTAGTGTTCAGCTTGCGTGCCTCGGTCTTTTTGGCTTCGAGCAATGCTTCGGAAATTTTCCCGAATGTGCCGTCGCCTTTGAATTTTCCAGGATCCGCCAGCACTTCCTTTAGCATCATGAGCGCTTTGGGTTTCGATTCTTTTTTGAAATGCTTCTGCATGATATCCATCGCAATGCTGATGGATTTGTTTTGCGGATATCCTATGTCGATGAGGTCTTTGCCTCTTAGTTTTAATTTTGCCATAATTTTTTAAATTTTAATTAGTCTAATGCAGCAGCTATGAAGAACTGCTGCATTTTGCCATCAATATGATCATCTTTATTATAAAAAAGATGATATATTTCCAGCTGTCGTCATCACGCATACCTGAGCTGTAAGGCCTTTCATAATATACCGGCTCACGATACTGCGGCTCCGGCACGGGATGCCCGCCCCGGTAGGGCACAGCCGCAGGCGCGGGCGCAACATATTCCTCTTCGTAAAAAGTGTCATCCGTCAATTTCTCAACATTGGCCCATTCTGCCACTATTGCCCGAGCTTCCTCAGAAGGCATCTCGTTGAACTTCGCCTTCGCCTGAACGATCGCCATGGTTTCGATAGCGACTTCTATCGTTGCCAGGATGTCGCAGCCTTCTTCGCCTGGAATGTACTTCCGCAATGAGAAGATGGCAACGGCACCTATGGTACAATCGTAGGCATAATCGGCCACGCAGTGCGACTGTTCGGCACCTTCATCGTACAGCGCCTGTGAGGTACCCAGCTGTATTATCCTGAAGATACCGCTTTCTTTTTCAACCTCGTAGTCCTTAACACCGCACAGCTCCCAGTCGCTAAATTGCTCCGCTGCCCGTTTTTTGGCCAGTTCGGCATGGTATTCGGCTGCCCTTTTGGCTACCGAGGCCCATGTCCTGCCCCTAAGGCTGTAAGCGTTATCGGCCACATACATGGCATTCAGGTATTCCAGCACCAGTTGCAACTGGTCGAACGCGATGGGTGTTTCTACTTTAGCCACAAACTGTATCACGGCCAGTGCAAACACCGGGTTATGGAATCGCTCCAGCTCATGCGCCCAGGCAATGGCCTCGGCCCGTGCAGGTGTCGCGCCGCAACCCATTGCCTGTGCCCTGCGGATGGCCTGCACTATGGTAAACTGTTTGGGCGTATTTCGGAACGCGTGTGCCATTTTTGCCGTAAAGCCAGCCGGGAGTATGCCCAACGACTGAACGCTGTCGCCACGGCCCAGTTTCACATAGCAGTACATATGTATCCGGTTGTTGCCTGCAAAGGCATATTCCATGAATTCCGGCACATCGTACTTTGCAAAGCAGTGCCGTATCAGCGATCCCAGCTGGCCTTCGGCGGTCAGGCTGTCTTTTTTCCATTCGGCTATGGGCCGCACCGTTTTGTTGCCAAATGCGGCGATATTAGCCACTATTTCTATAAAAGCAGGGTTACGCAGCACAGCGTAGCATTTTTTGTAATGCAGGTGCAACAACAGTGTCCGGAAGGCGTCGCGCTTCCACTCCGTTTGTCCCATATAAGCAAACTGTACCCGGATGGCGCTTTCCAGCGTACCCCGGTAACCCTGCAGTGCAGGCGGTTCTGCGTACAACCTTTCTACCATGCCCCGGAAACCGGATACGGCGGCTGCTTTTATTGCTGTGCTTTGTGTTTCCATTGCCTTTGTTTTGCGGCAACACGGTTGCCTGGTTACGTTTTGGTCATTTATTGTTTATTATTTTCTGTTTATTATTTAACCGCCCCTCCCACCGCGGCGGGCACCTCCCGCTTTGACGGGACAGGCTCTCCGGGGAAGGGGAAGAGCTACACTGGACCTCACCCCCAGCCCCTCTCCAAAGGAGAGGGGGACAGCTACACTTGTATCGGTTAGTCCACCCAACCCTCTCCATTGGAGAGGGAGCCGGGACGTGCCAACAGTACGTCTACTTTGCCATAGAGATGTTGAAATAAAAAAGCCCGGCCATAACGGGACCGGGCTTGCCAAAAAGGCAGTATTCCTCCTTTCACAAGGGAATGTGCGGTCCTGCGTGGTGAGCCTGCCATAGGGCAGCCACCATCGAATTGTCCTGTATGTGTAAACTATACTTGTTCATGTGCATAAAAAAACCCGGAGCCTTTTCAGGTCCCGGGTTGCTATATTTTGTATTCAGATACGTTTATCCAAAATTTCGGCACGCACAACCCGGGCCATAATGAGGGATGCTTCCCACATTTTTAAGCTCATATGTTGATTGTGTAAAACGCATGGTCTGAATTTTTAAATTTCTGTTGTTGTTAATAATCGGATGCAAATGTAGGCTAATTTCCTTACAAACAAAATTTTGGACGCAATTTGAATTTAGAATAAATATACACAAAACAGGGTATAAAAAAAACGGGGCATAAAGCCCCGTTCTTAGTATGTATGTCCTAACCTACTGATTAGTTAATAACAATGTCATCAAGCTGCATAGTTGTAGTTGGGCCTGCAGGGTGTGCTCCTGTATATTCGAAGATCACAAAACCTGTTCCTGTAGTTACAGGGATGTTGTAAGCGCCACTTGCAGTGAAGTTTGACGCATATCCTGTAGACGGAGCCGAATTGGCAATGGTAAAGTTAGATGTAATATCTACCAATGTAGCTTCAGCCACTACTGAACCTGCTGTATAGTTTGTAGAGTAGTACACTTTAAGCACCTGGCCATTGTTGTAGCCATCTTTAGTCTTGAACGAAAGTGTTGCGCCACCCGCAAAGTCAACCGGCACAATGAAGTAAGTCTTAGCTGTAGCGTTAGTATTGTGAGCAGACATCTGGATGTATTTGTTGCCGCCGAATTGAGTGATTGCCCAATACCTTGGCCCTTCTACTGCATCATTTACATATTTAGCATAAGTAGACTGCTCAGCACCGTAGTTAATAACAGAACCCGGAGTGAAGCTTTCGAAATCTTCAGTAAAGTTACCTGAGAATACGATCTCAGTACCGCCTACTGCCGTTTCGCTAACGCCAGGGTTACCGCCGCCGTTTTCAATTCTGTCTTCAGTTAGGTTGATGTCGCTGCTGTAACGTGATACAAACTGGTAGGTAGTGTTGAATTTAGTTAGGATACCCCTTATCTTACCGCTGTTTGGTGATACCTGCATACCTGCATATTCAGCAAATGAACTTGTCCTGAATGGGATTTTGATCGTTTCTGATGCAGAATTAGTTATGTACGTAAGTGTTTGTCCACCGGCATCAACGTTCGCAGCGTTGTAGTACGTCTGGTTTAGAGAAGCATCAGTAAACTGAGAAGCATCAAACTCAATAAGCTTACCGATATAGCTATCGTCAACATCGGCAACGCTAATGTGGTTTACAAGGGTTTCTTCGTCCACAACCTCACACGACCTTATAATGTGGTCCCTGTAAAGCTCTGTAGGGATCTGCCCCACGTTACCGTTATACAGCGCACCTATTTGCAGCGTATTACTCCTTACTTGAGTATATAGGCCCTGAAGCTTGATATACACTTTACGCCCTACACCATAATCAGAGAAAAGATCGGCCTGGTTTACCTGTACGTTAAAACCTATTTCGCCGTCAAGCGAGTTGAGGTAAAGCGTTTTGTAGAAGTTACCACCCCTGTCGCTTGATACCACAACGGCTTCAATAATATCATCAGCTGAATATTGTACTGCAGATGTTGTAGCCTGTGTTAAAATATCCTGTACTGTTTTAGTAACAGTTATATCCTGGTCGACACACTCTAGCGTAGGTATGCCATAATCATCATCATTCACACAGCTTGTCAGTACACCTGCTGCAAAAGCTGCAAATAAGACCGGTTTTAAAAAAGTTGCTTTCATATTAATTTTTGTTTTTTTAGAAGTTGATGTAAAGGTTTACGAAGTAATTCCTTCCGTAACCATAGAAGTATTTAGGACCGAATGAACGTGTTGGGCCCGAATAATCCCTGCTAAGCTGGGTAAAGTTAGCATTTCTTGCCTGCTCAAAGCCACCTGTCCTGTATGAAAAGTCGAAAAGGTTGTTAATGCTGGCAAAGAAACCAATGGTTTTTTGTCCTATTCTCCACGATTTACCTCCGTTAAGGTTAAATATCGTTGCGGGGTCAAGTTTCTCCTGTTTCAACAGCCTCCTTGCCGAAGCTTCGTTGGCGTTAGGGTCAGGGAAACCATCAACATCTTCGTTATTGATGAAAAAGTTGTCAGTCCTCAACAATGGCGAGATGTCGACATAGTTATCAGCAAGGTAGTTGATGCTACCGCTAATCCACCAAAATTTTGGATCACGGTATTCAAGGTCAAACGAGTAGGCCTGTTGCGGCATGCCCGGCTGCTTGTAATCTTTCATTGTAGCACGTCCGAAGTTTACCGACGAACGGATGTTGTCTATATTAAGCCTTACGTTAGGGTTGCTGTCGTAGGTGTACTGGCCATAGGCCGCAACTGCTGTAGCCTTGATGGTAGAGGTAAGCTGGTATTCAACTCCTAGCTCCCCACCCATATTCTTTTTAGAAAGGCCTGTAACAGCCTCCGAAACAAATGCGTTACCGGTACTTATTTCCAATCCTTCGTCAGTAAGTACCCCAAGGCCTTCGCTAAAATAGAAAGCAATGTCAGTAGCATCGGTAGTCCTTGAGTAGTAACCTGTAAGGCGTGCTTTTAGTTTAGGAGCCCTAATGATGTAGCTTGCATCGGCACTAAAGATCCTTTCGTTCTGAAGGTCTGGTACGATGTTATTGTTTACCCTTGCGTTAGGGAATGTGTTCCTTAACGTTGGCGCCTTTGTCATGTAGATCGTGTTGAAATCAAGCATGTGGCGGCCAGTTATTTTATAAGTCATGCCACCTTTGAAACCAAAGTTTTCAAAAACGCTTTCTTTGCCCTTGCCGAAAGAATTGTTGGCATAGTTACCATTCCTGTACACACCTTCCCTTTGGTACTCTGACCTAGAGAAGCTTTGTGCTAGGTAAAAATCTACCTTGTTGTATGTAAATTTGAACTGCGTAAAGGCATCGATAACATCGGCCGTCAATTTATAGTTGTAACCAAACCTGTCACCCACACCCACAACCCTGTCAGGATTGTTAAGGTCAGACTGTCGTCCATCTCCTGTAAGGAATGGGTCGATGTCTGCGTATCCGCTACCCCCTAATAGATCAAGCAGGTTCTGGAAGTTGTGTGAGTTCAGTTTCCTGTAGTTAATACCCGCATTAAGGGTGATGTTGTCTGTAAGCTGCGAGTTAAGGATAGAGTTGGCTGTAAAGGTCTTGTCATCTGTCCTGTCCTCATAAAGTACCGCAAGGCTCTCACCATTTTCTACGTTATCCCTGTACAGCTTGTCCCAGTCAATCTGCCTGTTGGCAAGGAACCTGTCTTTTGCAAGTGCAGCAAAAGCTAAGTTATCAGGACTATCTCCCACATACATATCACCATTATAAGCTGTCGTGTAGAAACTCGGAAGATTTCTGTAATAGGTAGGATCCGGGTTTCTGGTAAGGTTAAAATCAAGACGGCTGTTGCCTATTGTTCCAAATTGGTAGGCTACGTTAGTATTCAGCGTATTCTTCTCATTTATTTTCCAGTAATGGCTCAGCATCAGGATAGGCTCTTCAACATCTTTGTCGCGTGAGTTCCTTTTCTTGCCATCCTGCCAACCCCAGTAGGAGTTGTATTTTTCACCGGCAAGGTCTATAACTTCCTGAGTATTTGGCGAGTTTTTACCCCTGCTGTTCTGAGCATATATACCTGTAAAGTTAATGCTGTGGTTATCGTTTATTTTCTTTTCAACGCTCACAAAGAAAGAGTTTGCGCTGTAATCAGTACCTTCAAAGTAACCTTCCTGAGCCCACCTTCTTGAGCCTGAAACTACATAAGCCCATCCGTTCTTATCAAGTCCGGACGCATAAGTAGCCATAGCCCTCCAGCTGTAATTAGTATTTGTTCCCGAGAACGAAATACGGCTTCCCGGCCTGAATATCGAGGCCCTTGTATTGATTTCCTGTGTTCCAAGGATACCGCCAAAGGTATAATCAGATGGAGCCGAGCCAATGGTAAACTCCTGGTTACGCGTAGCATCGTTAAGGCCTCCCCAGTTGCTCCACTGCGGCCTGCCGTCATAAATCTTGTCCATTGCTACGCCGTTGATCATCGTCTTTCCGTATTCGTTGTCCAGACCACGAACCCTGAAACGGGACTGCCCGAAATCGAAAGCTGCTGCCTGCATGAACACATCGCGTGATGCCTGCAGAAGGCCTGCCGTACTTTCCGATCCGCCATTGTCGTCACCAAGGTCGTTCTCCGTGAGTGTAATGAGGCTTAGCTGCCTTTCGGTGGTAATGTCCTCATCTAGGGATACAACACCAAGGTCAAGCGGCTGTCCGGCAACAACCTCAAGGGTAAAGTTTTGCGTTACGAACCCGGTTGTACCTACCGATACTACCTGGCTGCCTTCGGGTACCTCTGCAAATACAAATATACCTTCTGCATTCGTCAGGGCCGACTGGTTGGTACCCTGCAATGTCGCCACTACGTTTTCGAGCGGCTTTTGCGACTTAGAATCGACAACTTTACCTTGTACAGATGCCGTCTGCTGCGCCCAAGCACAGAAAACCTGCATTACAAATAAAAGACTGATTACTAGTTTTTTCATAAATAAAATTAAATTAATTCTCTTTTTCGTCAAGTTAAATATTTCTTAACGGGCGCAAATGTACATCATTTAGAAATATTATTTACTTTTGGCACCTGATTTGTTACAAAACTTGACGTTAAATTAATATTTGTTATATGATAAAAAGATCTGTTTGGTTGCTTGTGGTGCTTTTCAACATTATTATTGCCCAGGCGCAGGACAAAAAGTTTTCGGTTCACACGATAGCTTTCTACAATGTTGAAAACCTGTTTGATACCATAAATGACCCAACCGTAAATGACGAGGAGTGGCTGATGAATGGCAGGCAAAAGTGGACAACAAAAAAATACAAAAAGAAACTTGCCAACCTGTCGCGCGTTATTGCCGAAATAGGAACCGGTGAAAACCCTAACTCACCAACCATAATAGGTCTGGGTGAAGTAGAAAACCGCGGTGTGCTGGAAGACCTTATCAAGCAGCCAGCGCTAATCAATAAAGATTACGGCATTGTTCACTTCGATTCCCCGGACAAAAGGGGTATCGATGTAGGCTTCCTGTACCAAAAGAAACACTTTAAGCCTACCAGCTACAAAAACATCCCGCTTATCATAAGGGATGGATACATTGCCGAGGTAGAGCAAAACGATGATGCCAAAGAAAGCGGTGAAGCCAAAGTAACTGCCGAATATACCGGAAGGATATTTACCCGCGACCAGCTGGTGGTTACCGGCCTGCTTGACGGTGAAGAGGTTAGCTTCATCATCAATCACTGGCCTTCGCGCTCAGGTGGTGAAAAGAAAAGTTCTCCCAACCGTGAGGCTGCAGCCGCACTTAATAAAAAGATAATCGATTCGCTGTACAAAATCAACCCGAATACAAAGCTCATTACCATGGGCGACCTTAACGACGGGCCCTACAACAAGAGCATCAAAAAAGTGCTTGGCGCCAAAGGGGTTAAGGAAGAGGTAAAACAGGGCGGCCTTTACAACCCAATGGAAGAAATGTCTGAAAGGGGAATAGGCACACTGGCTTACCGCGATGCATGGGATCTTTTTGACCAGATGATCATTACCGAACCGCTAATCAAGAAAGATTACACTTCGTTCAGGTTCTGGAAAGCGGGCGTGTATGACAAGCAGTTCCTTAAGCAGCCTACAGGACAGTACAAAGGCTACCCACTACGTAATTCCAACGGCGAAGTTGGTTTCAGCGACCACTTCCCTGTTTACCTTTACCTGATTAAGGAAATAAAATAAGACAGAAACCGGCCTTAGCGCCGGTTTTGTTTTTTACGCTCTAAATTTACCCTTTAATGTAAAACGTCCTGTCGGCACGTCCCGGCTCCCTCTCCTTTGGAGAGGGCTGGGGTGAGGACTCGGCATGAGTGAAGCTACCTTTACAAAGTAGCTGCCTCAGGAGAGGGCCTTTTTTAACCTCCATGATTTTTATCATTCTTTTAAGCGATTATCTCCTTACCTTAGTGCTGACTAAATTTTATACCCATGCCACTGCTCAAACCCTTCAACCTCAATAAATGGATAGACGATAACCGCCACCTGCTGAAGCCGCCGGTAGGTAACAAAAATATTTACCCGCTGGCTGAGGATTACATCGTGATGGTAGTGGCCGGACCCAATGCACGCAAGGATTATCATTATAACGAAACAGAAGAATTATTCTACCAGTTGGAAGGAAGTATCAAGGTAATCGTACAGCATGAAGGCGAGCGTAATGAAATGGAACTTAATGCCGGCGACATGTACCTGCATCCCGGTAAAGTGCCTCATTCCCCCGTGCGAAGCGAAGGTTCAATAGGCCTGGTCATAGAACGCGTGCGTGCAGGCAAGGGCTTTACCGACGGGCTTTTATGGTTCTGTGAAAACTGCAACCACAAGCTGCATGAAGTGTATTTTGAACTGACTGATATCGAAAAAGACTTCCTCCCCCACTTTAAGCGTTTTTACAATTCCGAAGAATTGCGTACCTGCGATAAATGCGGCACCGTAATGGAAGCCGACCCAAGGTATACGGTCGATTAGTTCCGGGTTACGGGTTCGGTGTTGCCGGTTAGCCTGAATGATTTTACCACAAAAACGACAAATATTTCACAAGTTTCACTACTAGCTTTTGTGAACATTGTTTTTTTTAATGCGCGCCTCATTGTGAAAAATAAAGCTATGAGGACTTATTTCTTAAAAACTTCGCGCTGCGTTACTTTTACGAAACAGTAACCTATTGCATAATAATTACCATACAGTCACTTAATCTCCGGTAAATTATTAAAAACACAAAAAAGATATATCTTTGCTTAAAATAACATTAAACTATAAAAAAGTTACAATGGCAACACTTACAGACCAGTTCGGGATTCAGGAAGCCCTTGCAAAATTGGGCATCAAAGAACTTAACGACGGAACATCGACCGGAAGCAACAGCTTTGCCAACGGTAAAATCATAGAATCGTACTCACCGGTAGACGGTACGCTTATCGCGAAAGTGAAAGCCTCTACTGCCGACGACTACCAGGCAGCCATGGCTAAAGCCGAAGAAGCTTTCAAAGCGTGGAGGCTGGTACCTGCACCCAAGCGTGGCGAGATTGTGCGCCAAATGGGCGATGAGCTACGCAAGTTCAAAGAGCCTCTTGGGCAATTGGTATCGTATGAAATGGGCAAGAGCCTGCAGGAAGGCCTTGGCGAAGTTCAGGAAATGATTGATATATGCGACTTTGCAGTAGGTTTGTCGCGCCAGCTGTACGGACTTACCATGCACAGCGAAAGGCCAATGCACAGGATGTATGAGCAATGGCACCCGTTTGGTGTGGTAGGCATCATCTCGGCATTTAACTTCCCGGTAGCGGTTTGGAGCTGGAACTCTATGCTGGCGTGGGTATGCGGCGACGTGTGCATCTGGAAGCCAAGCTCAAAGACACCCCTTTGTGCCGTGGCCTGCCAAAACATCATCAAGACCGTGTTAGAAAGAAATAACGTGCCGGAAGGTGTTAGCTGCCTTGTGGTGGGTAACGAGTCGGGCGACCTTATAAATAACGACAAGCGTATTCCGTTGGTGTCTTTTACGGGCTCTACAAGGATAGGCCGCCACGTATCTAAAACCGTTGCAGAGCGTTTTGGCAACACCATCCTTGAGTTGGGGGGCAACAACGCCATCATCGTATCGGAGCACGCCGATATAAGCATGGTGTTGGTAGGTGCAGTATTTGGCGCTGTAGGTACCGCCGGGCAAAGGTGTACAACTACAAGGAGGCTTATCATCCACGAAAGTGTATATGACAAAACTGTTGAAGTATTGAAAAATGCTTACGGCCAGCTGAAGATAGGCAATCCATTAGACAGCAATAACCACGTAGGCCCGCTTATCGACAAAGGTTCGGTGCAGGATTACCTGAACGCTATTGAAAAAGCGAAGCAGGAAGGCGGAAAGATCATCGTTGAAGGCGGTGTGATGGAAGGCGAAGGCTACGAGAGCGGCTGCTATGTGAAGCCGTGCATCATTGAGGCAGAGAACCACTTCCACATCGTTCAGGAAGAAACATTCGCACCCATACTTTACATCATGAAATACAGCACCATAGAGCAGGCTATAGAATTGCAGAATGGTGTGCCGCAAGGTCTTTCTTCATCGATATTCACCAACAATATGCGCGAAATGGAGCTATTCCTTTCACAGGCCGGTTCCGACTGTGGTATTGCCAACGTGAATATTGGCACTTCAGGTGCTGAGATTGGCGGTGCCTTTGGTGGCGAGAAAGAAACCGGCGGTGGCCGCGAGAGTGGTTCCGATGCATGGAAAGCCTACATGAGAAGGCAGACCAATACCATCAATTATGGTACGCAGCTGCCATTGGCGCAGGGTATCCGTTTCGATTTGTAATACAACCTGACCTTATATAAAAGGCCCTGTCTTAACTTTAAGACAGGGCTTTTTTGGCTATATAAGCCGTCTTGGCAATGTTTTTACTCACCAGACAGGCTACTCAGTCTTTAGGGGCTTTTAAGCCCGCAAATCGGCTATAAACTTTATACAGATGTTCCGGGAATAATGTCAACAGTAAATATATGCCAAATATTTACCCTGTCCTTCGCAACCCTAAGAGAATTCCTGCATCTAATGAATGATCAAAAATCGAATCAGTAGTGTTTATTTCCCCGATGAAGGAAGGATTGCAATGCAATCCTTCCTTTTGATTTTAGGACTTATTGCATCGTTGCATAGGCGTTCGTATTCCGTTTCATTCTATTTGAAGGTTATCCGTAAAGCCAAACAAAAAGCGGCCCCGATTGGGGCCGCTTTCCTATAGAAATTGGTTTGTTACATCTTTATTTCTTCACGATGATGAACTCTGAGCGGCGGTTTTGTGCGTGCTGCTCTTCGGTACATCCTGTGCCGCAGTCCACCTTAGGCTGGCTCTCGCCGTAGCCTTCTCCGGAGATGCGTGCCTTGGCAATGCCTTTGGAGATCACGTACTGGACAGTAGACTTCGCCCTGCGGTTAGACAGCGCCATGTTGTACTTGTCAGAGCCGCGGTTGTCCGTGTGGGCTTTCACCATGATCACCATGTCAGGGTATTTTTTCAGTGTCTCAACAAGGTTGTCAAGTACAAAGGCTCCCTCCCTGGTGATGTTGCTCTTGTTGAACTCGAAGAAGATGTCGTCAAGGACTACTACCGGCTGCTCCGGAGTTACCGCTATCGGCTCAAGGTCGATGAACACTTTAGCCTGTGGGTTCTTGCCTGCAGGAACTTTAGAGGTACCATTGCTGTATTTCTCCATGCTGCCCTGAAGGCCGTAGTTGCGGTCACAGTCTACATTGTAGGTTACCATGCCCTGGCTGTCGGCTGTCCTGGTCTCGATCACGTTGTT
>NZ_JAPCHV010000024.1 GCF_026107645.2 Flavobacterium sp. MFBS3-15
TTTTAAAACGTATAACCTTTTATGGGCTAAAAAGGAGACTTTAAAATGTCAAAATCAGCATGCAAAGAAAAGTAAACTTAATTAAAATGAAAAAGGGGCTATCCTTTTGAGACAGCCCCCCTTAAAAAACAGAATGATAATATAACCTGAATTAGGGATAATATTACAAGGTTCTTTAAAACAAAGGTGTTGGGAATACTTATTTCAAGGATTTTTACCACAAGGGACACAAGGTTATTCACCAGGAACACAAAGCAGAAATAATAAAGTCTTTACGCTGAAAGCACACAAAGCTTTGTGACCTCCCGCCTTTGGCGGCATTCATTGTGCACCTTGTGTAAATCTTCGCGCCCTTTGTGGTAAAATCATCTATCTGTTTCGATGGCAGTAAAGACGTTGCATTGCAACGTCTCTACCCTTAAAAAGCAGAATGATAATATAATTAAAGACAATCCCCAATGTTAAAATACACCTAATTCACAAGGCTTTGGAATTGCAAATAGGTAAATTCGTACTGCATCGCATAACCGAATTATTTTACCATGAAAACATCGTACATTACCCTGGCCCTGGTGGCTGTAATGGCCCTGTCCTCCTGCAAAAAGGACCGCGTGACCAAAGAAGAAAAAGAGGCCGCCAAAGCCGAAGGCAGCACTACCGTGCAAACCGCCATAGGCCCGCTCACCCTCCCGGCGCCCTATGCCACCGAATCGGCAACCAAGAGAAACAGCATGGCCGACTGGCCGGAGGGTCAAACCCCGAAGGCCCCGGCAGGATTTACGGTAACCATATTTGCTGCCGACCTCAAGAACCCGCGCAATACCTACATCGCCCCGAACGGCGACATTTTTGTGGCGGAATCGAACACCAAAGGCAGCGCCGACCAGATAACCGTTTTCCGTGATAAGGACAAGGACGGGACTTTTGAGACCCGTACTGTTTTTGCTGAGGACCTGAACCAGAACTACGGCATGCTGGTACTGAACAATTACTTTTACATTGCCAATACCGACGGGCTGTACCGCTACCCGTACAAAACGGGCGACTTAAAGCTGGCTCCCAAAGGCGAAAAGATCGTAGAGCTTCCCGGCAAGGGCTACAACAACCACTGGACACGCAACCTGCTGGCGAATGCCGACGGGTCGAAGATATACATCTCGGTGGGCTCATCGAGCAACGTGGGCGAGAACGGCATGGAGAACGAAGTGCGCCGCGCCTGCATCCTCGAAATTAACCCCGACGGCAGCGGCGAGCGCATTTATGCCGGCGGCCTCCGCAACCCCGTGGGCATGGACTGGAACCCTGCCAATAAAGAACTGTGGACAGCAGTCAATGAGCGCGACGAACTGGGCGACAACCTGGTGCCCGACTACATAACCAGCGTAAAGGAAGGCGGCTTTTACGGATGGCCCTACTCCTACTACGGTCAGATCGAGGACCCGCGCATGAAAGGCAAAGCACCCGAACTGGTGGCCAAAGCCATTGTGCCGGATTTTCCGGTGGGCAGCCACACCGCGGCGCTTGGCCTTACATTTTATAATGCCGATGCGTTTCCTGCCGACTACAAAGGCGGTGCATTCGTAGGCCAGCACGGCTCCTGGAACAGGTCGGTGCTGAGCGGGTATAAAGTACTGTTCGTACCGTTTAAAAATGGCAAGCCTTCAGGTCCGCCGCAGGATTTCCTTACCGGCTTCATTGCCGATGAGAAAAAAGCCGAAGCCTGGGGCCGCCCGGTGGATGTAACCGTAATGAACGACGGCTCGCTGCTGGTGAATGACGATAGCGGGAATACGCTTTGGAGGGTGAGTGCGAATAAATAAATTCCAAAAGACAAATCCCAAATAACAAATTTGAGCTGCTCTTACGGGGGTTCGTCACTGCGAGGAGGCACGACGAAGCAGTCTTTCTATACAGATGAAACTCGTTACGCAGGAAAGATTGCTTCGTCGTGCCTCCTCGCAATGACAGTGACGGAGTTATTTTCCAAAAAACAAATCCTAAATAACAAATTGAGCAACTCTCACGGTGGGGCGTCACTGCGAGGAGGCACGACGAAGCAGTCTTTCTTTATAAACATTACAATTTGTAGCGGAGGAAAGATTGCTTAGTCGTACCTCCCCGCAATGACTTCACCTAAATTATTTTTTAAAAACTCCCTATTTGCTTAGCTTTATGCCATGCTAAAAAAACTACTACCGCTCCTGTTTCTTATCACCCTGAATGCTTTTGCACAGGATACCATTGGCAGAAAAAAAACTAACCCTGTATTTATCCCGCAGGAAATTCAGGATGACACTCTGATCAAGTCTCCAAACAAGGGCCCCGAATTTCATCACGTAATCGATTATGCGCATGGAGTACAGATAAAATCGATTACTCTTGAAGAGCTTACCATCAGCCGCTACCACATCAACGACAGCCTGCTTAATGCCCCGGCTTCCATCAGCATACTGTCGCAATCACAAATACAGCGCAATAATCTGTCCGACATCTCGCCGGTGCTCAACACGCTGCCGGGGGTATTCATGCAGTCGGGCGGCATCAATACCAACCGCATTTCCATTCGCGGCATCGGGGCCAGGACACCGTATGGCACCAACAAGATCCGCGCGTTTTACGGGAGCATACCGCTTACCTCGGGCGACAGCGAAACCACCATCGAGGATATCGACCTTGAAATCATAGACCGGGTGGAAGTGATCAAGGGGCCGCTTTCCAGCCTGTACGGTGCGGGGCTGGGCGGCGCGATACTGCTTACGCCAAAACTATCAGCCGCAACGGGGAGCACCGGAAAGGTCAGCACCACACATGGGTCGTTCGGACTGATGAAAAATACCATCGGCTACAGCCTGGATACCCAAAACGGGAGCCTTAACCTCAGCTACCACAAACTGGAAACCGACGGCTACCGCGACAACAGCGCGTATGAACGGGAAGGCGTGACCCTTGCCGGCGAGCTGTTCCGGAAAGAAAACAGCAGGCTGACCTACTTTGGGAATTACACGTATTTGAAAGCCTACATACCGAGTTCCATCGACAAAGAAACCTTTGAGAACGACCCTGGCGCGGCGGCCTTTACGTGGAATGCGGCCAAAGGCTATGAACAATACGATTCGTGGCTGGGCGGGCTGGCCTACGACTGGCAGTTGGGCAAAGTAAAGAACTCGACTTCTGTATTCATCAACTTCAAGGAGAATTATGAGCCGCGGCCTTTCGACATCCTGGCGCAGGACACCAAAGCCTGGGGCGCGCGCACGCAGTTTTCGGGTGACTTTAAGCTGGGCAAAATGAAAACGGAGTTTGTGGCCGGGCTGGAATATTTCAACGACGGGTTCGAGGGCAGCACCTATGCCAACCTGTATGAGGACAACAACGGGCAGGGCAGCCTGCAGGGAGAAAGGCTTACAGGTACCGAACAGCAGCGCGGCTTCATCAATGCCTTTGCGCAACTGAGGGTACAACTGGCACGGAAGTGGGAATTGCAGGCCGGGCTGAACTATAACAAAACGCAGTTTGAGCTGGACAACACCTTCCCGGAAGCATCATCCTCTTCCGAAAGCTATGCCTATGAAGGCATCTGGTCGCCACAGGTATCGCTATTGTACAAGCCGTCGCCATTGCAAACACTCTATGCGTCGGTAAGCCGTGGTTTTTCCTTGCCCTCAATAGAAGAAACACTGACCGAAGATGGCACCATCAACCCTAACATAAAACCGGAGAACGGGTACAATTTTGAGGTGGGCGGCAAGTTTTGGCTGCAGGACAGGAACCTGTATGCCGAAATTTCATTATACAGGATGCAGGTGAAGGACCTGCTCGTGGCGCAACGCGTAGGCGACGACCAATACGTGGGGGTGAATGCCGGCGAAACGCTGCACCAGGGCATCGAGGCCAGCATCACCCACCACTGGCAGATAAGCCCGGCCTTTGCACTGAAGCGGTATGTAGCGGTCTCCATCGGCCAATATGAGTTCACGGAATTCCTGAACAACGATGTGGACTATTCGGGCAACGACCTTACGGGCGTGCCGGACAACAAGATCAATGCGGGCATTACATTGCTCGCACCGTATGGACTGTACCTCACTGCCGACTACTACTATGTGAACCGCCTGCCGCTGAATGACGCCAATTCGCTTTACGCCGACAGCTACAACCTGCTCAATGGCAAAGCAGGGTGGCGACACGAATTGTTCAAAGGGTTTACGACCCATGTTTCGGCAGGCGTGAACAATGCCACCGACACAAAATATGCTTCGATGGTTTTGGTCAACGCAACAGGTTTCGGGGGAGCTTCGCCGAGGTATTATTATCCCGGTTTGCCCGTCAATTTTTATGGAAATGTTTCGGTGAATTACAGTTTTTAGCACACTGTACCCAAAAATCATCCCGGCAACCCCCAAAAATCATATCTTAGTGGCTCAAAAATACCCTTACAAGTATCTAAAAACCACCTTTGAACGAGCCATTTTACCATAAAATCATCAACAGTACGGCGCACCGGCCCATCCGTGACCAATTATCGGGTGAGGTGCTGGACAACCCTGATTTACTCCCTGATTTATTGCACATTGCCTTTGACACAACGGACAAAAACCATCACAAAGCCTGCTGGGTACTGGAACTCGTCATGGAGGCGAGGATCGAATGGCTGGCACCCCACATGGATGCTTTTTGCAATGCGCTTTCGGGCTATAGGCAGGAGGGCGCGATACGGTCGATATCGAAGGTTTGCCTCTTTGCCGTGACCCGTCACCGGAAGGTAAAATTACTGGAAAACAAGCATTTGGAACAGATTACCGAAGCCTGCTTCGACTGGCTCATCGACCCTGAGGGTAAAGTGGCGGCGAAGGCGTATGCCATGCGGGCACTATTCATCATTGGCAAAAATGAAGACTGGATCTACCCTGAATTACAGCGCATTTTATCGGAAGACAGCGTGAAGCATACCGCGGCTTATAAGGGAGCTGCAAAAGACATATTAAACAAAATCAATACCTTACAGGGATAAAGCAATGAATTGCGGTAGTTCTTCAGAATCCTTATCTTCGGCACGATGAAACCATCTCCCGAAATCCCGCAAACCCAACAAAGCCTGCTCTTCAGGATAGTGACCAACCTTACCTTTTGGGTGCTGATCGCTATTTTAGCCGGCATTTTGCTTGGGCATTTTACTCCGGCCACGGCTATGAAAATGGAGGTTATAGGCACAACGTTTGTGGGCATCATCAAGATATTCATAGTACCCATCATTTTCCTGACCATAGTACTCGGCATTGCGGGAATGGGCGACCTGAAGAAGGTGGGGCGCATTGGGCTGAAATCGCTGATATACTTTGAGATAGTCACTACATTCGCACTCGCTATCGGTGTAGCGGTGGCGTACTTCATTGAGCCGGGCAAGATTGACAAGTCAGGGCTTGACATCGGCGACCCGTCGAAGTATACCCAACAGGCTGGGGAGTTCAGCTGGCTGCAATTTTTCCTTGACAACATTACCCTGCAGGTACTTGTGGTGGCCATTATAACCGGCATTGCACTGAATTATTACAGGAAACGCGAGCAGGCCATCAGCATTTTATACACCTGTTCCAAATATGTTTTCCTGGCGCTGAAATGGGTCATGTACCTGGCGCCTGTGGGGGCTTTCGGCGGAATGGCGTTTACCATTGGCAAATTCGGGCTGCACACGCTGGTACCGTTGGGCAAACTGATGCTGACGGTTTACATTACCATGGCGCTGTTCATCTTTGTGATACTGGGCGGCATCATGAAATATTACAGGCAAAGCATCCTGGAATTCATCACCTATATTAAGGCAGAACTGCTCATCGTGCTGGGCACTTCCTCTTCCGAAAGCGCGCTGCCCAACCTGATGGAAAAACTCGAGAAGATGGGCTGCAGCAAACCGGTGGTCGGGCTTGTGGTGCCTACGGGTTATTCCTTTAATCTCGACGGAACCTCCATATACCTGTCGATGGCGGTGATATTCCTGGCGCAGCTATATGATGTGCACCTGACCTTTGGCGAGATAGCCACCGTCATCGGGCTGCTGATGATTACGTCAAAAGGGGCTGCGGGCGTAACGGGAAGCGGGTTCATTGTGCTGGCTTCGACACTGACGGCAATCAATAAAATTCCTGTAGAAGGGTTGGCATTCCTGCTGGGTGTAGACAAATTCATGAGTGAGGCACGTGCGATAACCAACTTCATAGGCAATGGCGTGGCTACTATCGTTATATCAAAATCGGAAGGTGAATTTGTGGATGTGGATAACCCGAGGGTGGAGTAGGCACCTATCCGGATTTTCTTACTCTTACGAGATTAGTCCTCTCCCCGGCCTTCTCCCAAGGAGAGGGTGACGGGACGTGCTGACAGTACGCATATACTATCGAAAATATTATGATGAAAACCGAATGTAACATGAATGCTTACGCGCGCGTGAGGGATTGCAGCGGCATCCTGCGGAGGCACGGAGCGGACAGGCCCAAGCATTGGCCTTAGAAAGGGAAGGGACACACCCAAAAAATTATTCCTTTTTCCCGCCTTCATCATCATAATTGAAATTCCGCAGCTTTGGTGCGCCGAAAAATGTCACCGCGACCACTCCAAGCGTGAGGCATCCGCCAACCACAACAGCCCTTACCGTACCGAGCCAATGGGCCATGACACCGCTTTCGAAGTCACCCAGTTCATTGCTGGAGCTGACGAATATGGTATTGACCGAGGCGACGCGTCCCCGCATGTGGTCGGGTGTAACGAGTTGCAATATAGTACTTCGGATAACTACACTCACCGCATCAAACATACCCGAAAACAGCAGCATGAAGAATGAGAGGAGGAAATTCGTGGACAAGCCGAACCCTATGATGCAGAGCGCAAAGCCTGTCACAGCGAGGAATAGTTTGCGCCCCGGGTATGTTTTGAGCGGGATAAAGGCCAGCAGCACCAGCGTAACCAATGCCCCGACACCGGGTGCAGAACGCAGGAGCCCGAAGCCGACCTCATCTACGTGCAGGATTTCCTTTTGGTACACCGGCAGGAGCGCCACTGCCCCGCCAAACAGCACCGAAAACATATCGAGCAGCTGTGCTCCCAGTAATGCGGGTGTTTTGAGTACAAAACGGATGCCCTGGGTGAGGCTTTGCAGTACCGGCTCTTTTTCCTTTTTGAGGATGGGCTTGCGTTTTATGGAAAGTATGGGGATTAGCAAAATAATCTGTATCAGGATGACAGCAAACATACCTGTAGTTATGCTATTGATGGCTATGGCAAGCCCTGCGGCCAACGGCCCGAGCATGGCACCCGTTTGCCATGCCATGCTGCTCCAACTGGTAGCATTAGGGAAATGCTCACGCGGCATAACCAATCCGAACAGCGAGAACACAGAAGGCCCCATGAACGCCCGGGTGATACCGCCAAGGAAAACGAATGCATAGATAAGGTATTGCGTAGAACTTACCCCCAACCTGCCGAAAGCAAAAGGTGTTGTGAGTGCAAAAAGACTGCAGCCAATAACGATATAAGAGGCGATACAGAACAGTACCATCCTGCGCTTTTCGCTGAGGTCAACCAAATGCCCGGCAAAAAACGAGCAGCAGATGGCGGGTATCACTTCGGCCAGGCCCACAAGTCCAAGCGCCAGCTTATCGTTGGTAATGTGGTAGATCCAGTAAAAAATAATGGTAGACTGCATATTCAGGCTGAAAATCAGGCCAAAACGGATGCTGAGGAAGTAGCGGAACTCCTTTATTGACAGTGACGGGTTCTTTGCCCAAAAGCCGTTTTTCACTTTGTGCTGATTATGGTATATTTTTATTCGCTATGCACTATAACTTGTGCAAAGATGGTCATTTCCTGACATAAAAACATTATGCTCCTTCGCCAAAGCAAAGGAGCAGTTTCATCCTGTAAAACAGTAATGCACTAACACCGTCAATGTTTCAGATTTGTATGCGGCGGCTACCCACCATTGCGCAATCTGTCCAGCAGTGTTTTTAAGTTAACGGTTGCAAAGCCGGAACTGTGGTCGGAAAGGCCGTAAGGCAAGACCAGCTCACCATTGTGGATGACTGATCCGCAGGAATATACGACATTGGGAACATAGCCTTCACGCTCGTCCGGATTAGGTACTATAAGCGGATCACGTAACCTGCCAATTTCTTTTGATGGGTCGTGGATGTCCAGCAGTGACGCACCGATGCTGTAGCGTCGCATTGGGCCTACAGCATGGGTTATTACAAGCCAGCCGTATTCGGTTTCAATTGGCGAACCGCAATTGCCTATCTGCACGAATTCCCAGTGGTATTCCGGAGACTGTATTTTAATTGGATCCTCCCATTCGTTAATATTATCGGAATACATCAGGTAATTATTCCAGCCATCGATACGCGAGAGCATGGCATATTTACCATTTATCTTCCGCGGGAATAAGGCCAGGTTCTTGTTCTTGGCCCCGGCCCCGTGCAGCGGGCTGGTCTTAAATTCATAAAAATCGGTGGTTTTCAGAAGCTTGGGCATTATGTGTACGCCATCATAGGCCGTATAGGTGGCATAGTAGCACCCCTTGCCATTGTCGTCGGTAAATTGGACAAAACGGGCATCTTCAATACCTTTGGATTCAAAGTCGGATATAGGGAAAATAACGCGGTCACTGATGTCGGTATCTTTGGAAAAAGTGATCCTGCGGTAACTGTCGGAAAGTGCCAACAATAAGTTATATTGTATCAGCGTTGCGGGGTCATCGGTTTTCTGCCTGGCCTCTATTACCAGTTTCTTCAACTGGTCGTAATCAAAACGATCTTCCAGTTTTTCGGTAACCATGGTAAGGAATTCTTCATTAATATCAGCTTCCTGCGCTTTTTTCAGGAACAGGCGCTTTTGGTAAATGAGGTTGTGAATTTTTTCGGCTTCATCAATGTAATTGCCTGCCGGTATAACGGTAATGTTGTTATTACGGTCGATGATCGCACGTCGAAACACTACTGAAGACACATGCCCTTCGCCTACTGCACGAAAGCTGATGATAACCCTGAGCTGCCCCTCCTCCAGATTGTGCTGGTCGGGATCGGGAACGATAGACGGGTTAAAGAATGCGGCCGATTCAATGGAATATTCGTGTGTAAAGTAAGAACCGATGAGAAGGCGGGTATAATCATCCAGCTTTTCGTAATTGCCGCCGGCCTTATTTATGTATAACTTTACCCTCTCGCAATGGCGGAACAGTTTGCGGGTAATGCTGCGGTGCCTTTTGGAAAAATCCTGCAGCAAAGGCAGCACAAGCCCTGACACTTCCTCTTTATCAAGCGTCAATATCTTTTTTATCAGTTCGACAGCCCTTTCCTCGCCATTAAAAAAAAAGCGTGCAATTACACGCCTGGTATCCGGAAGCACCTTAGCCGGTTTTCTTTCTACTGTCAGTCTCATACCTAATTGTTTGCATCCGCAGGGTGCGGATTTGTGAACCTCTAAATTAAGTATTATTTAAAAAATGTATAGTATGCAAATGCTAAAGTTATCGTAAAAATACTACAAAGGGCAATTTACCTGTACCCGGAATTTCTTACTTTCCCAAAAACCAATAAATAAGTATCTTTGGCATTGAAACAACACACGACAAATGAACTATTTTTCTTCCGATTTTAAACTGGGCATACTGGGCGGCGGCCAGCTTGGCAAGATGCTGCTTACCGATACCCGGAAATTTGACATACAAACCTACGTGCTCGACCCGAGCGATGAGGCACCGTGCAAAATTGGCTGCAACCTGTTTTTTAAAGGCGACCTCATGGATTATGATACCGTGTACAACTTTGGTAAACAGGTGGATGTGCTTACTTTTGAAATTGAACACGTAAATGTTACGGCCCTTGAAAAGCTGGAGGCGGAAGGCATACAGGTGTACCCTTCGCCAAAAACGCTAAACCTCATCCAGAATAAGGGCAAGCAAAAGGATTTTTACGCAGCACACAACATACCCACTGCCGACTACCGCAGGTTTGAAACGCTGGCCGACCTTATACTGGCGGTTGAAGACCGGAAAATCGTGATGCCTTTTGTGTGGAAAAGCACCGAGGGCGGTTACGACGGCATGGGCGTAAAGGTGGTACGCGACGCACAAACGCTGGAAAGCCTTCCGGATGTGCAGTGCATTGCCGAAGCGATGGTGCCGTTCAAAAATGAGCTGGCGGTTATCGTGGCGCGCAACCCGTCGGGAGAGATAAAAACGTATCCGGTGGTAGAAATGGAATTCCACCCTGAAGCCAACCAGGTGGAATATGTAATATGCCCGGCGCGCATTGACCATGTGGTTTCGGAAAAAGCAAGGGCTGTAGCCCTGAAAGTGTCGCAACAGTTTGACCATGTAGGCTTACTGGCCGTAGAGATGTTCCAGACCGTTGACGACGAGATACTGGTAAACGAGGTGGCGCCGCGACCGCACAACAGCGGGCACTACTCGATTGAGGCGAGCTATACGTCGCAGTTTGAGCAGCACCTGAGGGCGATACTCGACCTGCCATTGGGCAACACCGACAGTAAGGCAGCGGGCATCATGGTAAACCTTGTTGGCGAGGAAGGCCATAGCGGGAATGTGGTGTATGAAAACATTGACAAAATAATGAAGCTGGACGGCGTAACCCCGCATATTTATGGCAAAAAGCAAACCAGGCCATTCCGCAAAATGGGCCATGTAACGATAGTGAATAAAGATGTGGAACAAGCACGGAGGATTGCAGAGGAGGTTAAGAACACGATTAGAGTTATAGCATAAATTGTTCAGAGTTTAGAGTTCAGGGTTCAGAGTTGACCCAGAACCCTAAACCTGGAACCCTAAACTGAAGTTATGAAAGTAGCAGTGATAATGGGCAGCATATCGGACATGCCGGTGATGCAGGATGCCATAGACATATTGAAGGAATTCGGAATTGAGACGGAGGTAGACATTGTGTCGGCGCACCGTACGCCGGAGAAATTATTTGAGTTCAGTACCGGAGCGCACATGAGGGGCATTTCGGTGATCATAGCCGGTGCCGGTGGCGCAGCGCATTTACCTGGCATGGTGGCATCCATGAGCCCGTTGCCGGTGATAGGCGTTCCTGTTAAATCCAGCAACTCTATTGACGGGTGGGACAGCGTACTCTCCATACTGCAAATGCCGGGCGGTGTACCTGTAGCGACGGTAGCCCTGAACGGCTCGAAAAACGCGGGTATATTGGCGGCGCAGATCATTGGCAGCCACGACAAGCTGGTGCTTGCCAAAATAGTGGCCTATAAACTGGGATTGAAAGATGCAGTGAATAAGGCTGCTGAGGGCTTGAGGAATAAGGAATAGTTTTTGTAACTTTGATAAAAAAGGAGATCATGGACTTTCAGGCAACAAAAGAAGAATTAGCGAAAATGATATTGGAATCTGACGATTCTAAACTCATCGATAAAGTACGTAAGCTTTTATTCAAAGAGAAGAAGGATTTTTATGATGAGTTTACCGAAGATCAAAAACTTGAAATTCAATATGGAATTGACCAGTTAGACAGAGGTGAAAGAGTATCATGGGAAGATCTAAAAAAGAGATTACCTTGAGATATGCCTTTTATTTTTCACCACTAGCAGAAAGAAATCTTTTCCTTTTGCTCAATTACCTGATTGACGAATGGTCGGTAAAAGCTAAAGACAATTTTAAGCTGATTTTGGATGAAAAACTAAATTACATTTCATTGTATCCCGAAAGCTGCATAAAATCGAAAGCTTTCAAAAATCTGCATATTTGCATCGTTACTAAACAAACATCCCTCCTATATAGGATAACTAATAATGAAATTGAAGTTGTTACCGTTTTTGACAACCGTAGCAGCAATAAATCAATTATGAAAGAAATTCGTAAATACTACGGACGCATATAACCATGAACCTACTTACACAAAAGTTTACCACGAAACACGATACCGCGCCATTCAGCGGGATAAAAACTGAAGATTTCATGCCTGCTTTTATAAAAGGTATTGAAATTGCCCGTAAAGAAATTGACGACATCGTTGCCAATCCGGAAGAGCCTACGTTTGAAAACACCATTGAAGCCATGTCATTTGGCGGGGATGTTTTGGAACGTACCTCGTCGATATTTTTCAACCTGCATTCGGCGGAAACGAATGATGATATCCAGAAGATTGCCATGGAGGTGTCTCCCCTGTTGTCAGAATTCGGGAATGACGTACGCCTGAATAAGGACCTGTTTGAAAGGGTAAAAGCCGTTTACGACAAAAGGGATTCACTCGACCTTACTCCGGAACAGGCTACGCTATTAGAAAAAAAATATAAAGGCTTTGCCCGCAACGGCGCCAACCTGCCGGAAGATAAAAAGAACAGGCTGCGCGAAATTGACAAAGAAGCCTCAAAGCTGAGCCTTGAATTTGGCGAGAATGTGCTGGCGGAAACCAACGCGTACCAGCTGCACATTACTGATGAAAAGGACCTCTCGGGACTGCCGGAAGGCACTATAGAAGCCGCACACGAACTGGCCATGAGCCTTGAAAAAGAAGGCTGGGTGTTTACGCTGGATTATCCGAGCTACGTCCCGTTCATGACCTATGCCGATAACCGCGAACTGCGTAAAAAACTTGCGATCGCTTTTGGCGCGAAGGCATTCCAGGGGAATGAATTCGATAACCGGGAGATTGTACTAAAGATTGCAAAGCTGCGCCACGAACGTGCCAACCTGCTGGGCTATAAGTCGCATGCCGACTTTGTACTGGAAGAGCGCATGGCCGAAAGCCCGGAGAAGGTAAAATCGTTCCTGCAGGACCTATTGGCGAAAGCGAAGCCCGCTGCCGAAAGGGAATTTGCCGAGCTGACCGCTTTTGCGAAAGAACTGGACGGGCTTGATCACCTTGAGAAATGGGACGGAGCCTACTATTCGGAAAAACTGAAGCAAAAGCTGTTCAACCTCGACGACGAGAAACTGAAGCCGTACTTCAAGCTGGAGAATGTGCTCAACGGTGCGTTCACCATTGCCGGAAAACTGTACGGGCTGAAGTTTGAGGAAGTAAAAGATATTGACACTTACCATAAAGACGTTACAACATACGAAGTAAAAGATGAGGCAGGAAAGCTTGTCGCGATTTTCTACGCCGACTTTTTCCCGCGCAAAGGCAAACGCAACGGCGCGTGGATGACTTCGTTCAAGTCGCAGTATGTGAAGGATGGCGTGAACGAAAGGCCGCACATATCTATTGTTTGCAACTTTACAAAGCCAACAGAAACCAAGCCGTCGCTGCTTACGTTTAATGAAGTGACCACATTGTTCCACGAGTTTGGGCACGCGCTGCATGGCATGCTGGCCGACACGGTATATCCGGGCCTATCGGGTACCAGCGTGTACTGGGATTTTGTGGAGCTGCCCAGCCAGGTGATGGAGAACTGGTGCTACGAGCCGGAAGCGCTTGCCCTGTTTGCCCACCACTACCAGACGGGAGAAATTATACCAATGGAATACATCCAAAAAATAAAGGAAAGCGCGAGCTTCCAGGAAGGCATGGCTACCATGCGCCAGCTAAGCTTTGGCCTGTTGGATATGGGCTGGCACAGCGCCGATCCAAGCGGCATTACCGATGTAAAAGCTTTTGAAACAGAACAGTTCGCTACCACGCAACTCTACCCTGATGTGAAGGAAAACGCCATGAGTACTGCTTTCTCACACATATTCCAGGGCGGGTATTCCTCAGGCTACTACAGCTACAAATGGGCGGAAGTGCTGGATGCCGATGCCTTTGAGTTTTTTCAGGAAAAAGGGATTTTTGACAAAGAGACCGCAACAAAATTCAAAAACAATATCCTTTCCAAAGGCGGTACAGAGCACCCGATGGTTTTATACAAGCGTTTCCGCGGGCAGGAGCCAAGGCCGGAGGCATTGCTGAAAAGGGCGGGGCTTTTAGGCTAAGAGACAGATGTGAGACAATAGAAAAACCCTGAGCGTAGCTTCGGTTTTTTTTTATCGAAAATAACTTTCAATTATTTTTGAAAGTTTCAAAATAATTTCTAAATTTGACACATGGAATTTAAGGAAGCAAAAAATAAGTTCGTACAAACCTGGGGGGCGCTCGGTTCTCAGTGGGGTATCAATAAGACGATGGCGCAGATACACGCCCTGTTGCTCATTGCCCCCGAACCGCTTTCTATGGAAGATGTGATGGAGGAGCTCCACATATCCCGGGGCAACGCCAGCATGAACCTGCGCGCCCTGATGGAATGGGGCATTGTATATAAGGAATTCAAACAAGGGGAACGTAAGGAATACTTCACTTCTGAAAAAGACCTTGACGAGTTGGCAGTAAAAATTGCCCAGGAACGCAGCCGCCGCGAAATAAAGCCTGCGCTGAAAGTACTGAAGGACGTTTCCACTTCGGTAAAGGAAAACAGTTCATCTGAAGCGAAACACTTTACCGAACAGACCGCCAAACTGTACGATTTTGTTTTAAAAGCGGATAATATGCTTGAAAAAGTTACGGAATATAAGGACAACTGGCTTGCCCGCCTTGTCGTTAAAATCATGGGCTAAAAAAATTTAATTAATTGTTTCATTTTTTTCTGAAAGTTTAAAAGTTATATGAAAAATTTAAACAGAATGAATTATTTCATGGTGGGAGTACCCTTCCTTTTAGGCCTGATAGGTTTCATCGCTCCCGAATGCTGGTACATTGGAGCATTGTTTACCATCCTTACGGGTGGGTTCCAGTTCATCACCGGTACGGGCCTACTCATTGATACCGGCGGAAAGCGTATTGAGTATGTGATTTACTTTGCCGGAACAATACTGTTCTTTTTACTGTGGACAGTAACGGACTGGCATTACATCATTGTGCTGCCCCCTGCACTCGCTTTATATCTCTCAATACTCCTCTATATCGAAGCAAAAAAAGAAAAGCCATGAACCTAACTATTCCCAACTGGCTCATCATAATTGGCGGCTGTGGCCAGATCTTCACCGCATTAGTTTATCCTTACATCCGGCACAAAGTATTCGACTGGTACAATGATGTAAAGCAACTGAAGCCCCTCAATCAGGAAATCGCTAAAACCTACGGGCGGTACATTCAGGGGCTTAACTTCAGCTTTGGCCTGATAGCTATACTGATACCTCATGAACTAAAGAACCAGACGCATCTTGCCATTGCGCTGACAGGCCTGATAGCCGCCTATTGGGTGGGCAAGGTCGCCACGCAGATTGCTTACTATCCGATGTATGACATTCCCAAAAAACAATTGTTCAAATGGGGAGGCTATGGTATGAACGCATTATTTGTTCTGTTTGCCGTGGTGTATACTTTATTAGTGATCCACAATCTTAAAGGCTTGTAATATGAAAACCATCCACCAAATCAATTTCTGGACTTTTATAATTAACCTCATCCTGTTCCTGATACCCTTTCTTGGCATGCTCTTTATGATGGTGCTGGGTTTTGTACAGATCATACTGGCACTTGCCATAGTGTTTTGCCATTATCGCAGACTGGATCGCAATATGCGGATAATGATCATTGGCTACTGGATATTCGTTGTCATAAACTTTATTGGCATAGGCGCAACCCACTTCTACAATAATTTTGCAAATGATGCCCTGGTGATCCCTTTCCTTTTTCTCATTCCGGGTGCCCTTGCCATTTACTTTGTGTATACCACCTATACCATTACCAAAAACCTCAACCATGAACACCCTGCGCCTCAATACTGAACTGCTGCATGTGCAAAACAACCGTAAGACAGCCAACCTGTATAACGAAGCTACCGAAGACTACGAATTCTGGAGCCGCGACTTCAACATGCATTTTGGGTATTACAGCCCGATGACGACAAACCCGTTCCGCCGGGATAGTATGCTTAACGAGATGAACCGTCAGATATATAAACGGCTCGATGCCAATGGAGTGCTGTGTGACATGGGCTGCGGCATGGGCGGGACAATGAAGTACGGGCTGAAGCATTACGATGGATTGAAGATAATGGGCGTAACACTGTCTGATTTCCAGGCAGAGGAAGGCAACAAACGGTTGGAGGGGCTGGATGGGCTGATACTGAAGGAAGATTACAACCATACCTCATTTGCCAATGAAACCTTTGACGGCGCTATGGCTGTCGAGAGCTTTTGCCACAGCGGGCACAGTGTCGAGTCGTTTAAGGAAGCCTGGCGCATACTGAAGCCCGGCGCAAAGCTGGTAGTCGCCGATGCCTTCCTGAAGAAGGATTTTGAAGACCTGTGCATCGGTGGAAGTTATTGCTACAAAGGCCTGTGCAACGGATGGAGCCTTGAGAAGTTGGGCAACATCCATAGGGTAAAAGCCATGTTGGAGGAAATTGGGTTTAAAGAAATTTATATTGAAGATATTTCGTTCCGTGTAGCGCCATCAGTACTGCACGTACCCTTTGCGATAGGCGGTTTCATACTCCGCAAGATTTACAATGCCCAGCCGCTAAAGCCGCAAAGCATCAAAAACCTGAAAGGTTCGCTGTTCGCGTTGCTGTCAGGTGTACAGATGAACAATTTTGGGTATTATATCATTACGTGCACTAAATAACTGTAAAACAGGTATCATCTCCAACCCTTCCGATATGGGGAGGGCTGGGGTGAGGTCAAAAATAGATCACAATGAAAAAAATGATAATCGCCGCGGGCACCGGTTTCTTAGGAAATGTGCTTATCGACCATTTCAAAAATGACTATAAAATCGTGGTACTTACCCGCGGCAAAGCCGAAATAAAAAACGACATCCGCTACGTAAACTGGGATGCCAAAACCATGACCGGCTGGGAAGCTGAACTGGAAGGTGCCGATGTGCTCATCAACCTCGCGGGGAAGTCGGTGGACTGCCGCTACAACGAGAAGAACAAGAGCGAGATCATGGCATCGCGGGTGGACAGCACCGTAATACTGGACAAGGCGGTAAGCCAGTGCGCCAACCCACCCAAGCACTGGCTCAATTCCTCTACCGCAACCATCTACAGGAATTCTGTCGATAAGCAAATGGATGAGGAAACAGGAGAAATAGGCCACGACTTTTCCATGAACGTTGCCAAGGTATGGGAAAAAGCTTTCTTCCGTAATGAAACACCCGGAACCCTCAAAACGGCATTGCGCACCTCCATCGTCCTGGGCAGGAATGGCGGGGCTTTCGTACCCTTAAAAAAGCTGGCGCAATTTGGTTTAGGTGGCAGGCAGGGCAGCGGCAGGCAGTTTGTAAGCTGGATCCACGAAAAGGACTTTGCCCGCGCGGTGGAATTCATAATCGAAAGGCGAATGGAGGGCCCGATAAATGTCGTCTCCCCTACCCCTGTTCGCAATGCCGCCTTCATGAAAACGTTGCGCAAGGCTGTGGGCATGCCGGTTGGGATTCCCATTGGCACAAGCCTGCTGAAGTTGGGAGCAATGCTCATTGGTACCGAAACCGAACTGGTACTAAAGAGCCGAAACGTAATACCAAAACGATTGACAGATGCCGGGTTTACTTTTGGCTATGGGGATTTGGGCACGGCGCTGGGGAATTTGCTAAATAAGTATTAAAAGACTAATATTAAACAGTCCCAAACACCACTACCAACCCAAACCAGAAAATAGGTACGGCCTCAACCCAAAAAAGCGTATAATATTTCGGTCGGTTGGGTGTGGCATAAATAGTGAACAGTGCGGTGGCAATTACCATACAGAGGTTAGCGGCCAGTTGGCGGTAATCGATGGTTGTGCGGAGCAATTCCAAAAAGAAAAATAGTGCCAAAAGAATGATATTGAGTATTTTGGCCTTGTGTACGCCTATCTGCTGGGGGATGGTTTTCAGGTGGGGATCGTCTTCCCGCAGGTCGATGATCTCGAAAATGGCAATGAGCGTAATGATGAGCAGGAACCGTTGGCAGAATTTTAAATACACATCGGAGGTGATGAGCGCACCGGCATCAATCAGGGGCAGCAGAAGTGTGATGCCCGCCCAACACAGGGCAACAATGTAAATTTTCACCCCGCTCCAGTTGCGGAGGTTTTTGGTCTTCGGGAAAAAAGGAACGGTGTACAATGCCGTAAGCCCGAACGACAGCACTGCCGTTATTTGCGAGGCTCTCTCCAAAAAGAAAAAGCTGGCCCCTGCAATGGCAAGCGCAACAGTACTCAATGCCACGATGATCTTTACCCTGGGCCCGGCTGTCTTCTTGACACGGAAAAGCCCATCGTATTTCATAAAGTTATAGCTGAACATCGTGCCGCAATACGCAAAAGCCGCAACAGGCCAGTTGAACGGCAGGCCAAACTGGTGGTTGGTCATCAGCACCAGCGCCAGCACGCTCATGGCAACGTGCATGCTCCCGTAGATGTACAATGAAAATAAGCGTTTAGCGACATTCATAATGTAAAAATAATGAATATCACAACAGGTCTCTATTTTTGGTGAAAAATTCACAAAATGTCAAGGTCAATATCATTCCTGTTTGAATTTAAATAATTACTTTTGTGCTTCTTAAAAACTATACGCAACACACATGAAAACAGATGCTTTTGCATTAAGGCATATCGGGCCACGAGAGGCTGATCTGCAACACATGTTTAAGGCCATTGGGGTTGAATCCATTGACCAACTGATCTACGAAACCCTTCCGGACGACATCCGCCTCAAAGCCCCGCTAAACCTGGAGCCTGCCATGACCGAATCTGAGTACATGAGCCACATCCAACAGTTGGGCAACAGGAACAGGATATTCAGGTCGTACATCGGGCTGGGTTACCACCCTGCTATCGTGCCGGCACCTATCCAGCGCAACATTTTCGAAAACCCGGGGTGGTATACTGCCTATACGCCCTACCAGGCCGAGATAGCGCAGGGACGCCTTGAAGCGTTGCTGAACTACCAGACCACGGTTATTGAGCTTAGCGGTATGGAGATCGCCAATGCATCGTTGCTTGACGAAGGTACTGCTGCTGCCGAGGCCATGGCACTGTTATTCGACGTGCGTACACGTGACCAAAAGAAAAACAACATAAATAAATTCTTTGTTTCGGAAGAGATACTGCCGCAAACCCTTAGCGTACTTCAAACGCGTTCTACCCCGATTGGTGTAGAGCTTGTGGTGGGTAACCACGAGGAGTTTGCCTTTGGCGACGATTTCTTCGGGGCGATACTGCAATACCCGGGCAAATACGGCCAGGTGTATGATTACGCAGGGTTCATTGCAAAAGCAAAAGAAAAAGAAATAAAAACAGCTGTTGCTGCTGATATCCTGAGCCTTGTAAAACTGACGTCTCCGGGCGAAATGGGCGCCGATGTTGTAGTGGGCACTACCCAGCGCTTTGGTATCCCGATGGGATATGGGGGTCCGCACGCTGCTTTCTTCTGTACTAAAGAAGAATACAAGCGTTCGATGCCGGGCAGGATTATCGGGGTGACTGTTGATGCCAACGGCAACCGTGCGCTTCGTATGGCATTGCAGACGCGTGAGCAGCACATCAAGCGCGAAAAAGCGACTTCGAACATTTGTACCGCTCAGGTACTGCTTGCCGTTATGGCGGGAATGTATGCCGTATACCACGGGCCGAAAGGGCTTGGATACATTGCTGATAAAGTCCACGCCTCTGCCGTTACTACTGCTGATGCACTAAACAAGTTGGGCGTATACCAGACCAACACCGCTTTCTTTGATACCATCCTTGTAAAAGCCGATGCTGCCAAAGTGAAGGCTGCTGCAGAAAAGAGGGAGATTAATTTCTACTATGTGGATGCTGATACGATCTCGATCTCATTCAATGAAACAACGTCTATAAAAGACATCAACGACATACTTGCCGTATTTGCGGAAGCGACTGGAAAAACAGCCGAAACTGTTAACGAGCTTTCAGGAAGCATTGCTATTCCTGATTCTGTAAACAGGACAAGCGAATTCCTTAAGCATGAGGTGTTCAACAAATACCACAGCGAAACAGCCATCATGCGCTACATCAAAAAGCTGGAGCGCCTGGACCTGGCACTGAACCATTCGATGATATCGCTGGGTTCTTGTACCATGAAGCTTAATGCGGCATCGGAAATGCTTCCGCTAAGTATGGCCAACTGGAACAACATACACCCATTTGCCCCAATTGAGCAGGCGGAAGGCTACCAGCAAATGCTTAAGAAACTGGAAGAACAACTAAATGTGATTACCGGTTTTGCAGGCACAACCCTACAACCTAATTCAGGTGCACAAGGTGAATATGCAGGCCTTATGGTGATACGCGCCTACCACGAATCACGCGGCGAAGGCCACAGGAACATTGCGCTTATCCCGGCTTCAGCACACGGCACCAACCCTGCCACGGCACACATGGCCGGCATGCAGGTGGTGGTAACCAAAACATCTGAAAACGGAAATATCGACGTAGATGACCTAAGGGCAAAAGCCATTGAGCACAAGGATAACCTTGCCTGCCTTATGGTTACGTACCCTTCGACGCACGGCGTATATGAGGCATCGATCAGGGAAATAACCAACCTGATACACGAAAATGGCGGACAGGTATACATGGACGGTGCGAACATGAATGCACAGGTTGGCCTTACCAATCCTGCTACCATAGGTGCTGACGTTTGCCACCTGAACCTGCATAAAACCTTTGCCATACCACACGGTGGCGGAGGACCTGGTGTTGGGCCTATTTGCGTAGCAAAACATTTGGTTCCGTTCCTGCCAACCAACCCTGTAATCCCTACAGGCGGCGAAACAGCCATCACGGCTATATCTGCTGCTCCATGGGGATCGGCACTGGTATGCCTTATCTCTTACGGATACATTACCATGCTTGGAGCGGAAGGGCTTACAAGTGCTACGCACCACGCTATACTGAATGCCAACTACATCAAGGAAAGGCTGAGCGGCCACTACGAAACGCTGTATACCGGCGAGATGGGAAGGGCTGCCCACGAAATGATCATTGAATGCCGTCCGTTTAAAGCGAATGGCATTGAAGTGACCGATATTGCCAAGCGCCTTATGGACTACGGCTTCCACGCACCTACAGTATCGTTCCCTGTAGCAGGCACGCTGATGATAGAGCCGACAGAAAGCGAGAACCTTGAGGAACTTGACCGTTTTTGCGATGCAATGATTGCCATCCGCAAAGAGGTTGAAGAGGCAAGCGCCGATGATAAAAATAACGTACTGAAAAACGCACCGCACACCCTTGCGATGCTTACAACTGATAACTGGACGCTTCCTTACACAAGGGAGAAGGCCGCATTCCCACTGGAGTACCTGCAAGAAAACAAGTTCTGGCCTGGTGTGAGGAGGGTGGATGATGCCTACGGTGACCGAAATTTGATTTGCTCCTGTGCGCCTATTGAGGCGTACATGGAAAACTAATTAAGAAGAGGCTGCCGCAAGGCAGCCTTTTTTTATGCAATCAATTCCAAAAATCATTATTCGATTTTCCACTGTAGAGATGGAGTGCTTCCATCTCACAAAAATTAACATTACGCGAGATGCAGGCACTGCGTCTCTACTTACGATGATCAATACAACTAAACTAAAAACGAAAATTAACTATTGAGGAAATTATTTTAAACTGAAACAAAATGGAAAAAAAGAGGATTCTTATCGTTGGGCTTGAAGAAAATGAGGTAAACGTCATACGCCAAAACCTGGAGTTTGAGTACCTGGTTGTACACTACGATATGCTGCCCAACATCAAGCTCATCGAGGGGCAGCTGTTTGTGGAGAGCCCGACAGTGCCCGGTAAGTATTTTATTATAGACAAAGTAGTTTTCCATGGCATTTATGAAACAGACATGGATTTCCTTACGCTTCTGGCGTTATGGAACGGTCCCTGCCTACCCGATGCGTTGGGCATGATGGATCTGAGGCAGCGCATACCGGGACTGGTGCGTGCGTTGCGGATAACGAAATTCGGTGGCAACAAACGAGGTATGGCTATTGGCAGGCAGTTGGTGCATTCGGACACCGAAGTGGTGGCAAAGTGGGGTATCTGGCACTGCGGAGAGGACAAGCATAAATTCATCGGTGCATGGGAGAGCAGCGAAACATCGGTCATTGAACCGTTTATTGACGGCGAGGCTGTACGTATTATGATCGTGGGTGATAAGTACTGGCAGATACGGCTAACCGGTGACGGCTGGCTAAAGTCGATACACAACGAAGGATCATGGGAAATGGAAGTTGACCAGGAACTGTTGGAAGATAGCCGCAAGATAGCGAAACAATTTAACCTCGACGCTGTGGGTATAGACTATATGATAGGAAAGGATGGTACACGGCATTTGCTGGAAGTTAACCATATCCCGAACGTGACGGTTTTTCCGTTCATCAATGAAGCATTTGTGGAATATGCTTCGGCGTGGATAATGGAATAGTGATTTTCCGTCCCGGTCGTTCATTGCGACGGCAGTTCACCGAGCGTGGCAATCTTTCCTTCAGATGCGCGGAAAGATTGCTTCGTCTTTCTCCCCGCAATGACAGGACGTGAATAATTCCTATTTCTTATGACCCGGATCATATTTTTAATCGGTTAAATTAGCGTAATTAGTGGCAAAATTCTTTTTATGAAAGACATTGAAAACAGGCAGGACCTTGAATTCCTGCTGTCTCAATTTTATGATAAGCTGCTCAAAGACCCAGCGATAAGCTACATCTTTACCGATGTGGCAAAGGTCGATCTGGCACACCACCTGCCTATATTGGCCGATTTTTGGGAACTGAGCCTGTTCCATACCGGTAATTACAGGAACAATCCCATGCAGGTGCATATGGAACTTAACAGCAAGGAAAAGCTCACTGAAAAGCATTTCAATATCTGGCTCAACCACTTTTATGACACCGTAGATGAGCATTTTGAAGGCCTGAATGCCGAAAAGATAAAAACTCGGGCTGTATCCATATCAACAGTGATAAAAATAAAATTAGCCCCATCATAAATTATGGCATTCCTGATTTTTTAAACAAAAAATGCTAATCTGTTTAAATATTATGCATGCATAGCATTATTTAGTAAAAGTTATTGTATTATTGACTAATTTTATATTTTAATTGCAGGACTATGAACATCAGGATCACAGGATCGGGAGCCTACATCCCAAAACGCAGCATTTCCAACCTCGAGTTTGCACAGCACGAGTTCATGGATGAGGAAGGCAAAGCTTTGCCCTACTCGAATGAAGTAGTAGCCGAGAAGTTCAGGCAAATTACGGGAATAGAGGAGCGGCGTTATGTAGATGACAACCTCCTGACCTCTGACATAGCATTTTTTGCCTCACAAAAAGCCATTGAAGATGCGGGCATCGACCCGGAAACACTGGATTATATCATTTTTGCGCATAACTTTGGCGATGTAAAGCAGGGTGCCATACAAACGGATATCCTGCCCAGCCTTGCCAGCCGCGTAAAGCACAGCCTTAAGATAAAGAACCCACGCTGTGTGGCCTATGACATCTTGTTCGGGTGTCCCGGATGGGTGGAAGGCGTGATACAGGCACAGGCTTATATCAAAGCCGGAATGGCAAAGCGGTGCCTGGTGATTGGAGCTGAAACACTTTCCCGCGTTGTAGACCCTCACGACAGGGACAGCATGATCTATTCGGATGGTGCGGGTGCAAGCATCATTGAAGCTACTAATGACGAAGGCGGCATATTGGCGCATGAAACAGCTTCTTACACTTATGATGAGGCTTATTTCCTTTTCTTTGGAAACTCCTACAACAAGACCCATGACCCTGACGTGCGCTATATAAAAATGTACGGCAGGAAAATATACGAGTTTGCACTCAATCATGTGCCGCTAGCCATGAAATCGTGCCTCGAAAAAAGCGGTGTAGCTATAGATGACGTCAAAAAAGTACTTATCCACCAGGCGAATGAGAAAATGGATGAAGCCATCATCCTCCGTTTCTTTAAGCTATTCGGCAAAACCCCGCCGGAAAGAATAATGCCTATGAGCATCCATAAGCTGGGCAACAGCAGTGTTGCTACTATCCCAACACTTTACGACCTGCTTATAAAAGGCCAGATTGAAGAGCAGCAGCTTAACAAGGGCGATGTGTTGATTTTTGCATCGGTGGGTGCAGGAATGAATATCAATGCTTTTGTCTATAAGATTTAGTCATGAGTATTGGTTTAGCCGGAGAATTAAGCCTTCGGTCTTAAAACCTATCGCTTTATTTTAGCCAAGACCTTATCTATAGTGGCATTTACCTGGTAAACCATTCTGAATTTATAAATAATAATTATGGTGCCTGCCATGTAAAGCAACGTTTTATAAGTAAGCGTTACAAGATGTGAGGCGTGGGACGGAAGGAAGTACACCGCTATACCGGTAACGGCGAAAACAATGCCCATTTGCAGGAATTTTTTATCGAAAGGCAGCAAGCCGAACTTTTTGTAAATGAAAATAAGCTTGCTGATGTTGAAAAGGGTCATGCTGATGAACGAAGCCCATGCCACTCCCACAATGCCATAGCCCCCGCCGATAAACCAAATGTTAAGCGACACGTTAAGTACAATGAGCAGCAACACAGCTACCAGGTTGAAACGGTAATATTTGGAATAGGTGATTATCTCGCCATTGAAGCCTGTAGCCATGTTGATGAGTACGCTGAAGCCAAGAATTTCAATTATTGGGATGGTGGGCTGCAGCTTAGTGTAGTCGGGCATCAGGCGGAACAGGTCATCCAGCCCAATGATGATGCAGCCATACAGCACTGCCCCTATAAAAAAAAGCAGGCGGGCAATTTCTTTGTATTTCACATTCAGGTCACCCATGTTGTGGCTGCGCAGGTAATTGGAAATGATGGGCGCGTAGAGTGCGAACATTCCTACGGCGGGTATTTGCAATGTAGTGGCAAGCATAGCCCCATTGCTGAATACGCCATTAGCCTCCAGCGAAATCATATTGGGTATTATAAGCCCGTCAATGCGGAATGCCAGCAACGAGCCCAGGCTTCCGGCCAGTGAATACAGGCTATACCGGAAATATTCCTTACGTGAAATCTCCCCAAAAAGCGTTTTAAAACGGTAATTGAAGCCCGGCCTGTACTTTTTAAAAAGATATACCGATGTAAGTACTAAAATAAGGAGAAAGCCGCTCATATAAAGCCAAAGCGCCTCATTGCGGGAAATGCCTTTATACAGGAGCAGAAGAAATGCCGCCGGAAGCACAATTTTGGGAATGATTTTTTCAAACATGGCGGGCACGGCAATCTTTTGCAAATCCTGCAATTGTTTCTTGAACAGTTCAACAAAAGCCAATGCCACAGCTATCGGAAAAGCAAAATATACCAGCCCTTTAAATTCGGGACTCCCAAAGTTTTCATACAACAATATACCTGCAAAAACCAAAACGCTTACCGCGAATACCGAGAAGACGCTATAACTAAAAAGCTGCTTTTGCCGCTGTTCAGTGAGAGCCGGGTAAAATTTGATAAGCGACTGGCTGGCGCCCAATACCATGATTGGGAACAGCAGTTGCGATATGCTGTCTATATAGCGGACAGTTCCCTGAAACTCATAATTTTTAGGGTATATAAGCAGCGATGACACCACCCCTATTCCCGTACCAAGGTAGTTAATGATGGCAAACCACACCACCTGCTTCATCGGCGCTGCCTGTTGCTTCTCCATTATTTGGCACGTTTGCGGGCGGCGGTGACCTGCCCCGGTTTTATAATGAAACCCCAGTAATAGCCTAACAGGGCTTTCGCCATTTGCCTCGCCTCTGCCCTGCTGTAAAATTTAGAGAAATATTTCGGAAGACCCAGCGCCTCTTTCAATCCCTGCAAATACGCACCCGGCAGGCTGCGGTTAGGGTCGATGAGCGTGGCCAGTATTTTGTATTGGCTTTGGGTAATGTCCTTTTTGAAGTTGCGGGTAATGACGCGATCGTGTACTATTCCTGCATTTCTATCAATCAACATTAAAAAACCGTGATAAAGCACACGGTCACAATAGTTGCGATCCTCTCCATAGTGCCCGAAGAGCGGTTCGAAAAACCCTACACCCTGCACGCATTCCCGGCTGAGCATCCAGGCTGCGGCATTGACGAAGTTTGCAGTAAAGAGCCCCTCTTGTTTTAATGGTTTAGAGCGTTTGAGGTAGGTTTTAAAATTAGCGTCTAAAGTTTGCCCATCGGCGATGTAATGCGTAGGGCTGGCAATACCTGTTTTTTGCATCCCCATTTCCATTACATCTACGAGCCTGCCAATCGTATCGTCAAACACCCAGGCATCCTGGTTAAGCAGGAAAAGATAATCTCCCCCCTGCTCCAGCGCCATTTGCATACCTATGTTATTGGCCTTGCCAAAACCCAGGTTTTCGGGCGACTTTACCAATTGTACCTGCGGGTATTTTTCGAGAAGGGCCACAGAATTATCGGTTGAATCATTATCGATGGCAATGATGCTCACCGGATAGGACGAGGCAAGCAGCGAAGCGATATTTTTATCGATCCACCTTGCGCCGTTGTAGGTAACAATGATTACAAAAACCTTTTTATCCAATGTTTTCTTTTCTTCCCACAAAAATAAGGATATTTGCACCTATTTAGCCACAAAATGAAATATTACGTCATCATACCGGCTTACAACGAAGCAGCTTTCATCGGGACAATGCTCGAATCACTGGCCTCACAAACCTTTTTGCCTGCCAAAGCCATTGTGGTAAACGATAATTCTACTGATGCTACTGCGACCATTGTAAGTGAATTTGCTGCTAAACATCCCTGGCTGTCACTGGTAAACAAAAAGTCGGATACCGTACACCTTCCGGGAAGTAAGGTAATACAGGCCTTTAACTCGGGATATGAAGCTGTGGATGATGGTTATGACGTAATTGTAAAGCTGGATGCCGACCTTATCCTGCCCCCCAACTATTTTAAAGAAATACTGGATGTTTTCCGGTCCAACCCCAAAGCCGGTATGGCCGGTGGGTTTGCTTACATTGAAAAGGACGGCAACTGGGTACTTGAAAGCCTTACGGATAAAGACCATATCCGTGGCGCATTCAAAGCGTATCGCAAGGAATGCTTTTTACAGATTGGAAAACTGCGCCCAGCGATGGGATGGGACACTGTCGATGAATTGTTATCCAAATACTACGGCTGGGAAGTGATCACACTCGAAACACTGATAGTAAAGCACCTGAAACCCACCGGGTCTAATTACGACAGAGCTGCCCGCTACAAACAGGGCGAGGCTTTTTATACACTGGGTTACGGTTTTCTTATTACTGCCATAGCCGGAGCAAAGCTGGCAATGCGCAAAAAAAAACCGCTGCTTTTCATTGACTATATCAACGGATACATGAAAGCTAAAGCCAAAGGCGCAACAATGCTGGTGAATGCGGATCAGGCAAAATTTGTCCGTGCATATCGGTGGGACAAAATGAAGGCGAAGCTTTTTAATAAGTAAAGTATTAAAAAACTATTAACTGATAAGGAATAATGGCTGTAATGTGGTACTTTAGCCATTATTTTCCACATAAATGATTAGAGCATTACACCAGATAGGCCGATACTTCCTTATGCTGAAAGAGGTTTTTACCAAGATGACAAAGTCAAAGGTAATGAAGCCCCTGATCCTTAAAGAAGTCGACGACCTAATTATAGGATCATTGGGCATTGTCGCATTCATCTCGTTCTTTATCGGGGCGGTTGTTGCCATCCAGACCGCGCTTAACCTCACCAACCCGCTCATCCCGAAAATGCTTATCGCATTTGCCACAAGGCAGTCGGTGATCCTTGAGTTTGCACCTACATTTATTTCGATAATAATGGCAGGGCGTGCAGGATCATATATCACTTCGAGTATAGGAACAATGAGGGTTACCGAACAAATCGACGCCCTTGAAGTAATGGGCGTTAATTCGTTGAACTATCTTGTGTTCCCAAAAATTGTGGCATTTATACTCTACCCGTTTGTAATTGCACTATCAATGTTCCTGGGTATACTCGGGGGCTATGTAGCCGGGGTTTACGGAGGGTTTATTGGAAGCGATGAGTTTGTACAGGGCATGCAGACGGACTTTATCCCCTACCATGTGTTTTACGCATTCTTCAAAACGTTCCTTTTCGGGATGATTCTGGCAACAGTGCCATCATTCCATGGGTTTTATATGAAGGGTGGCGCGCTCGAAGTAGGAAAAGCCAGTACAACATCTTTCGTTTGGACCAGCGTTACCATTATCCTGGTAAATTATATTCTAACCCAACTAATGCTGAGCTAATGATAGAGATAAAAAACATAGAAAAATCTTTTGGAGAAGCAAAGATCCTGAAAGGGATATCGACCACTTTTGAGACCGGCAAGACCAACCTCATCATTGGCCGAAGCGGATCGGGTAAAACGGTTATGCTGAAAACGCTGCTGGGGATACACGCCCCGGACTCAGGCACCATATCATTTGACGGCAGGATTTATTCTGAACTCACCCCCGATGAAAAGAGGACGCTTCGTACCGAAATAGGAATGGTATTCCAGGGCAGCGCGCTGTTCGACTCCATGAATGTTGAGGACAACGTAGGCTTCCCGCTGAAGATGTTTACCAAAAAACGAAGCCGCGAAGTAAGAGAGCGTGTTAACGAAGTTTTGGAGCGCGTAAACCTGAAGGATGCCAACAAGAAGTTTCCTAATGAAATTTCCGGTGGTATGCAGAAAAGGGTGGCCATTGCCCGCGCCATAGTAAACAACCCTAAGTACCTGTTTTGCGATGAGCCTAACTCCGGACTTGACCCGGAAACCTCTATCCTGATCGATGAGCTGATCCAGGAAATCACCAAGGAATATGAAATTACAACTGTTATCAATACGCACGACATGAACTCAGTATTGCAGATTGGCGAAAAGATTGTTTTCCTGAAAAACGGCATCAAGGAATGGGAAGGAAATAATGAGCAGATACTTGAAACCCGGAATAAATCCATTGTAGAATTTGTATATTCATCGGACCTTTTCAAGAAAGTGCGTGAAAGCCTGCTTGCAGAAAGCGAAGAGGAGGACAATAAATAAGCAATGTGAGTTTACTGACTGTGCCTGCTTAATAAAAATATAATTAGAGTTTAATAATAAGGCCCGCTTTTAAAAGAGCGGGCCTTAGTTCTTTAGTTTACCTCTCTCTGAAGGTAAACCCATCCGGTTACCTGTTTCCCTGCGGACAGCGTAACCACATAGTAGTAAGTGCCGGTGGGCAGTTCGCCCTTATCCGACTGGCCATACCACTCATCTTTATAATTCTCTTTTTCATATACTTTTTGCCCGTAACGGTTAAACACCATCAGGTCGCGCACATCAAGATTGCTCAGGTCGAAACTTTGGTTATACTCATCATTGTTTGGCGATATGCCTCGTGGAATGAAGCAGTTGGTGTTATCCACCGTCACGGTAGCCTGGGCGCTGCAGCCATCAGCATTGGTCACGGTTACCGAATAGTCGCCGCTCTCTAATCCTGTAATGTTGGCAAACTCTCCGAAAGCACTGTAGTTGTCCGGGCCTGTCCATTCGAAGGTAGCACCCGGGATTTCGTTGATATTTACGATGGATATGATATAATTAAAGTCGATGCACCCGTCTTCGAGTGTAATGGCAAATGCATTGGTATTGCGGGTTACCTCTATAGCATGCGTTGTGGTACAGAAGCCGTTATCCACCTCAACCTCATAGTCTCCCGGCTCAGATATTTCTATCGCCCAGGATGTCAGGGCCGGATCGATTACCCCATCCACATACCAGGTGTAGGTATATCCGGCATCGTTGGTGCTGAAGTTGCCCGGCTCAACCGATATTTCGGTGGTTTGGCCTTCGCAAATGGCAGTATTACCATCGAATGCGAACTGAGGAACAGGATTTACAACTACTGCAACAGTAGCCGCGGGCGATTCACACCCATCAACTGTTACTGTAAGTGAATAGTCTCCCGCATTGGTCAATGCAATTGCATTTATAAGAGGGTTTTGAACTGCAGATGTAAATCCGTTAGGCCCCGTCCATGCATAGGTAGCACCCGGCACGGCATCGGCCGAAAGCTGTACATCCAAACCTTCACAAACCGGGGCAACAGCGCCCAGCAACGGTGCACCGGGCCTGTTTTTAAGCTCAATGGTTATCACGGCCGTATCGTCGGGCCCACAGCCGGAGGCGGTATAAGTAAACTGGTAGGTTCCCGGGGCAACACCCACAGCATTAAAGGTGTTTCCTGCCAGTGCTCCGGTGCCGCTCGTATCTGTCCATACCCCATTAGTATCTGCTGTTGCAGAAAGCAGGTCGGCAAGATTGACAGACTGCCCGTCATTACATAGTGAAATACTGTTATCAGCACCGGCATCAGGAGTGGCGCCTACCTGTACTGCCACGGTAGAGGCAGGAGATGAACAGCCATTAACTGTCACAACTAATGTATAATTGCCACTATTCCCTACCACTGCATTAGTGATTACAGGGTTTTGCAATGTTGATGTAAAATTATTCGGGCCGGTCCACGCATATGCCGCACCCGGGACTGCATCAGCCATAAGCTGGATGTTGTCTCCTTCACAAAGTCCGGCTACAGGAGTAAGCACGGGAGCGTTTGGAACATCTTTGAGCTGGATGCTGATGATGGCTACATCATCCACTCCGCATGAACTGGTAACTGTATAAGTAAACTGGTAGGTACCCTGGGCTACACCGGTAGTGTTGAATACTGTACCTGTAAGCGCCCCCGAGCCGTCAACATCGGCCCATGTACCGCCGGCGTCGTGTGGTGTGCTCAGGTAGTCCTCAAGATTGATGGATGTACCCGTATTACAGAACGAATCGTTGTTGTTATCGCCTGCATTCGGCATTACGTTAGGCACTATTGTATATTCGAGGGTCTGGTTGATGCACGACCCCGGATTATCAGATGAGATGGTAACATAATAGGTGCCGGCCTCTGATGCTTCAAAAGCTGGGAAGTCAAGCACATTGGTTGTACCCAGTATGGTTCCCGGCGCGCCGTCTTTATACCATTCATAATCCAGGAAAGTAAAATTCTGTACCGAAAGCGAGCTGTCCTGCCCCTCACAGAAGCCATCAGCTACAATTTCGATAGGGTCAAGGTTATTGATATCTATCTGGATGTTTACAGAGTTGCCACAAACATCGGTAACCATGAAGTTATAAGTACCGGGTTCCAGGTTTGAGAACAGGTTCGATGTACCGTTATCAACCGGGAAAGGATCGTTGTCCATTGTGGTAATCTCGTAATGCAATGGCGCAACACCCGTAGCATCAATAATCACTTCCGAAGTATTGTTGGCACACGGGAAGTTATAAGCACCTTCGATTACCGGAACACCTCCAAATTCGAAGGTATCGATGATTTCAAGGCACCGGAAGTTAGTAGTGGAACCATTACTGTAGACGTGGAAAGCCCTTACAATCCTGAATTCACCAGTGTAAATAAGGGTATTGTTGCTTGTGTTATTAGTAAGCAAAAGCGAGTTCCCTGCTGTTGGCAGAGTACCTTCAGTATAAGGGTTACCCGACCCCGGATGACCCCAGGTACCGGTCACTTCGTTATATTTTTGAAGCCAGAAGGACTGCAGGTTCGACCCGTTACTGGCAAACTGCAGCTGTATATTAAACGACCCGCAATTAGGCTGAACATTTACGGTATTATTCACTACCTGGTAACCTTGTATCGTTACTGTTTTTTGTCTTGCCGTACCACAGTTGTCTACCGTTTCAAACACATAGGTGCCGGCAGGCAGGGAGTTCATGTAAAAGTCGCCATCTGTGGCTATGTTGGCCGAAACATTTTGCGGAACAGTAAATCCCGCAGGCCCCTGGGTAATCATTACCGAAACCAGTGCGTTATCGGCAGCACCCAGGCGTACCGAACCTTCGCCAACCGCACAACCGGGTCGCTGGTTTTCCGTAAGCAGCAGGTCATCGCCAGATGGCGCAATGATGGCCGTTTCGGTATATTCATCGCCACACTCGTCGATTATTACGAATACGTAGGTTCCTAAGGGCAGGTTACCCATTATAAATCCGGTGCCGGGAATTATGTATTGCGATACATCGTCAGGCAGCACGTCCGGTGCAATACTGTCAATATACGCCTGGGGCGCTGACGTCATCACCACCGAAGCAATATTCCTTGTTCCCAATGTAATATTTACCTGTCCAAGACAGGTGGTTCCCTCTATTTCAGTCTGTACAGTTGGGGTTGCCCCATCTGTTATATCAAGTATTTGGGTTGCCGTATGGCCGCAGGCATCGGTTATCTGAATTTCATAGCTCCCAAATGGTACAGGATTAGCGTCTGAACCATAATTAACAAAAGCACCGCTATGTGTAGGGTGTGCAGGATTGAACGCGGAAGGGTTGAAGCCGGCAGGGGCATTTAAAAAGTTTACTGTATATGGAGCTACATAAATAGAGGGCGTCAGCTTTATAAAATAATTGCCGCAGCTTTCATTTTGCGGCTGTGCCTGAAAATCAAACTCCTGGTCAATCGTATTACCGTTCCTTGTAAACACATTGCCACAGGCATCGGTAACTTTCAGATTGTATGTATATTGCTGTGCGTGGTAAAATGGTATGGTTGCCACGACGTTATTATTCAGGTTATTCCCCGTTGCAACAGTCTGCGTCACTACTGTAGGTGCACCGCCTCCCGGAGGGAATACTGTAAATTCAAAGGTAAGCGGGAAGAATATCTGGTTCCCTGTTACAGTGGCAAAAAAATGATCGACAGTTATTGTATTACAACTGGGCAATACTGCCGAAGCGATTGTAGGCGGATCCATGATCACACTGGTAGGCGTCTGGTTAAGCTGTACGGTAACTACCACAGCATTACCACATACGTCTACCACCCTTACGTTATAAGTTCCTACAGGAAGATTATTAAACGCGTTTGATGCCTGAGGGGCAGTAGTAACCGGACCCGACACAAGCTGGTAAGTCGCTGCGGTCCCGGAAGTCATATTTACCGTGACTTTACCATCACCCGGACAACGTACATGGGTAAGGGTTACACCATAAGTTAACGTTTGTACAAGGTTGGTTATAGTTACATTGGCCGTTGCCGTGTTGGACAATGCACCTACAGATTGTGTAGCAATAATAAGGTAATCGCCCGCTACAAGGCTGCCAACGGTACCGGTACTTACTGTGGCCACGGGCGTGGTGGTATTGGGTAAAAGGTATACTTCATATCCCATTACAGCACCCGCAGCAATATCGGTAACTGTAAAAGACAACGCACCGTTACCCAAACAGGTTTGGGGCGTGGGCGTAACCGTCAGCGTAAAGGGATCCAGCTGGGCGAAAGCGCCAAACCCTGTAAACAGGGAAAACAGCAGGAATAGTTTAATGCATAATTGTTGCTTCATAAATTGGTGGTTTTAACTGTGGTTTTTTTATTTTTCAAGGAATCATGAATTCCTTTTGTTTCCCCGGAAATGCGCCGACCGGCCCTCTATAAATGGCCAATTGCCCTCTACCCGAAAGAAACGGGAAGGGCCACACGATTGTATAACAGCTCATAAGCAGAAAATCATACCTCAAAATTCAACTTTAACATAAATATTCCTGCGAATAAATCTTAAAATTCTGATTATAAAAACATTAACCCTGTTAAATTTCTCAAACAATTATACATAAAGATTTAACCGGGCCATATTACTCACAGTCCCGGAACAAATAAAAAGGTTGCGTAAAATTGTATTAATTTACCTGTCGCTGCAAATATACCCACCCTGTCACCCTTTTGCCCGCTGATAAAGTAAGGACATAATAATACGTTCCCGTAGGCAATTCCCCGCGATGTGACTGGCCGTGCCATTCATTCAGGTAATTGTCCTTTTCGTAGACTTCCAGGCCATAACGGTTGAATATCTTAATGTGCTTTACATCAAGATTGGAAAGATCGAACGAATTATTATAGCTGTCACCATTAGGCGATATACCCCTCGGTATAAAACAGGTAGTATTATCCACAATTATTGAGGCATTTTCAGCACAACCTTCAGCATTGGTCACGGTTACAAAATATTCACCGGAAGAAAGGTTGGTTATTATGGCTTCCCCGCCAATATGGTGATAGCCATCGGGCCCGGTCCAAACAAAATCTGCACCATTTATATCACCAATGTTGGCAATGGTAATCACATACTCGTTATTCCGGCATCCGGCGTCAAGTTCCACCGTAAATAATCCGGTAGCCCGGGTTACAGAAATTTCCTGTGATGCGGTACACCCATTTCGTGTTACTTCTACGTTATAAATACCCGGCTCAAAAACTTCTATGGCGCTTTGGTCAATACCTGCCAGCAATTCGCCGTCATGGTACCACGCATAAGCAACGCCGTTTTCAGGAAAATTATCCGGTTCAACCGAAATTACCGTGCTTTGCCCTTCGCAAAAAGAAGGCGTGCCGCCAATGGTAAACTCAGGAAGCGGATTAACAGTTATATTCACGACGGATGGTGGCGATGCACAGCCGTTAACCGTTATTATCAATGAATATGTCCCCCCTTGGGCGGTTGAAATGTTAGATAATACAGGATTTTGTTCGGTAGAGGCAAAACTGCCCGGGCCCGACCATTGGTAGGATGCCCCGGCAACACCTGCTGCCAGCATCTGTACACTGCTCCCCTCGCAGGCGGGAGCTAAAGGGGTGATTACAGGAGCTGACGGCCTTTCCTTCAACTCGATAGTAATTACAGCATCATCCTGCCCGCAGGCATTGGAAACCCTGTAAGTAAAATGATATGTGCCTCCTGCCATCGCCGCAGTAGTAAAGCTACTGCCTGCCAATGCGCCGGTGTTATCCGTATCTTCCCATATACCACCCGGAACAAAAGGCACAGAAAGATAGTCATTAAGATCCAGCTGCTGCCCATCATTACAAAATGATAGCGCAGCATCAGGCCCTGCCAATGGCAGCGGGTTCACCACAACATCCTGCGTGGCTGTTGGTGATGCGCAGTTGTTTACCGTAACGGTAAGCGAATAAGTCCCTGCATTAACCAAAGCCGGACTGGCAATGATTGGGTTTTGGTCAGTAGAAGTAAAGTTGTCCGGGCCGGTCCAAAGGTAGGATGCGCCGGGTACAGCTGCTGTCGAAAGCTGAACAGGACTGCCTTCGCATACAGGGTTGGTGACCGATATTACAGGCATATCGGGAGCATCCCTCAATTCGATTGTAATAATGGCTGTATCTTCCCCCCTACAGGCTGTACTTACCTTGTAAGCAAAATGATAAGTCCCTTCAGGCAGTGCCCCTATAGTGAAAAGGCTCCCTGACAGAGTTCCAGCATTATCCAAATCCTCCCATGTGCCCCCCTGGTCGTAGGGCTGGGTGAGGTAGTTTTCAAGATTCAGCGCGACATTAATGTTACACTGAATGATGCTGTTATCAGGACCTGCCTGCGGCAATGTGTTCGGTGCGGCTTCGTATGAAAGCAATTGGTTGATGCACGAGCCTACAATTGGAGAAGAAATGCTTACATAGTAGGTGCCTGACTGCGTTGCCGAATTATATGACGGAAAGCTAAGCGTGCCCGAAGTGCTCAGTATGATTTCGGGGTTGCTTTCTTCCCACCATTCATAGGTAAGGAATGAAAACTCATCAACCGACAGCGAACTTGCCTCGCCCTCGCAGAATCCCTGCGCAGTAAGCTCAATCGGGTCAAGCGCGTTGATATCAAATTGTATGTTACGCAGGTTGCCGCAATAATCAGCTACCTGGAAATTATAGGTAGCTGGCTCCAAACCCGAAAAATGGCTGGAGGTGCCATTGTCTACCAAAAACGGTTCACCATTTTTTGTAGTGATCTTATAGGTAAGCGGCGGTACACCTTCGCCCACGACAATCACTTCGGTGAGCCCGCCGGCACACGGAAAGCTGTAAGCATCGATAATAACAGGCGCTCCATCGAACATGAACTCTTCTATGATGTCAAGGCACCGGAAATTGGCAGAGCTGCCGTTGCCCCAAACATAAAACAGCTTTATGATCCTGAACTGGCCTAGCGACTGGATGTTGATGTTATCTGCATTATTATTGAGAAGGTAGGAATTGGTAGTATTGGGTGTAGAACCTTCAGTATAATTGTCGCCGCTAACAGGGTGTTCCCAGGTACCCTCCGCTTCGTTATAGCGCTGCAAATAAAACGTCTGGAAATTATCACCATTGCTTGTGTGGTGTAGCTCCAAATTGAAGGATGAACAGGTGGGCGTAATGTGAATTTCCTGCTGTTGGATGTGGTAGCCCTCAACACTTACCGGCAGGTCTGCCATTCCGTTGCAATCATCGGTTACCCTGAACACATACTCGCCCTCAATAAGTGAATTCATGTAAAAGCGGCCGTTAACTGCAATATTGCCTGTTACGTTCAGCGGGAGCGTCCCTACGAAATCGTCCGGGGCATCGATTATCTGTACAGTACCTATTGGAGAGCCTCCCGAGGTAATGCGTACCGAACCATATCCTTCCTCACAGCCCGGGTTTTGGGATACCGAAAGCGTGAGTACCGGCGGCTCAAGGCTAAAAGACATTTCGTGCTCGTCTCCGCAGGAGTCGGTAACTACAATTTCATAATCACCCATCGGGATATTGCCCATAAGGAAGCCGCCGTCCGGTGTTATGAATTCCGAAACATCATCCTCGAGCGGATTGGGATACGATTCAGGCGCCTCAATGATCACCACCGAGACGATATCCCTGTCGATCATTTCGATCCCAAAATATCCTTCGGTATCGCAGGTATACAATTGGGCGGTAAGCTGCGGAACCACTTCAACGGGTATAGTATCAAAACTGTGCGTAACGCTGTGGCCGCAGGCATCTGTAAGTATAAATTCATAATGCCCTATTGGGACAGGGTTAAGCATTGTGTTTCCGTAAGAAACAGGGACAGCATTAAAAGTCGGATGGCCCGGATTGAAGTTTACAGGATCGAACCCTGCAGGAGCCTGCGTGAAATTAATGGTTACAGGCAACACAAAATAGGCGGGCAAGATACTAAAGGCATTATCACCGCAATTGATGGCAGCCTGCTCTACACTTACGGATATCGACCTGTTTACAATGACATTATTGCGATTATACACATTGCCGCAGGCATCGGTAACCTTGAGGTTATATGTATACTGCTGTCCGTGGTAAAATGGTATTTGACCTAAGACAGCGACACCGTTAAAAGGCCCGCTGTTAACCTGGGTGGTTACTACCGCCGGGGTACCGCCACCAGGCGGATATATGGTAAACTCACATGTAAGCGGATAAAACACAATAAGATTAAGCCCGGTAACCTGCACATTATGACTAACATTGATAAGGTTACAGGCCGGCAGCATCCCCGACTGAATAGCTGCTGAAGATATGCTAAGCCCGGTATTGAGCTGGATAAGCTGGACGGATGTTACATTGGCCTCACCACAGTTATCGTACACACGAACCTGGTAAGTACCTACAGGAAGCCCTGTAAGCACGTTAGAAGCCTGTGGCGGAACGACTACAGGGCCTGATATAATTTCATACAGCGCCCCAACCCCGTTTGTGATATTTACAGTAATAACCCCATCGTTGCCACAACGAACCATAGTTGGCGTAAGGTTGTAAGCCAGTGGCACTATGCTATTGGTTATAGTAACATTGGCTGTAGCCGTGTTAGATTCCCCTGCCAGCGATTGTGTGGCCACCACCAGGTAATTGCCAGCTACAAGCCCCCCCACTGCCGGTGTTGTAGCAATGGCAACCGGTGTGGTGGTATTGGGCAGCAGGAAAACTGCATAATCTATAGTGGCCGAAGAGTTTGTACCCGACACCGTAAAAGCCATTGAGCCATTACCCAGACAGGTTTGTGCTGTGGGTGTTACATTCAGCGTAAAGGCGGGGAGCTGGGCAAAGCCTTCGCATGAAAAAATGAGTGTCATTACAAGTAATAACACCTTTACAGAAGGTAATCGTTTCTCCATCAGCAATTTTTTATTGGTCTTAAAGATAGCCATTGCGTGGATATGCTACTCAGCAGACTACAAATTTTAACACAATAGTTTGCCAAATTGTCATTTAGCAAATACACTTCCGGGAAATAAAAAAGCCCTGAAGCGATTTCAGGGCTGTATAATGTTCAGTAATAAACGCTATATGTTTTGCGTCACCAACGCCGTAATCTTCTTGATTTCCTGTTCTTTTTCCTTGGGGTAAATGAGCAGGATACGCTCCTTATCTACAATGATATAATCGTTCAGGCCGTCTACAATCACAATCTTTTCCTTATCGGTCCTGATGATATTGTTTGACGAGTTTTCAATAAACAGCCTCGCATTTACCACGGTATTATTATTGGCGTCTTTATCCAGCTTGTCATGCAGCGAACCCCATGTGCCTAGGTCATTCCAGTCGAAAGATGCAGGCACAACGTATACATTCTCCGCATTCTCCATCACGGCATAGTCAATGGAAATATTTTCAGAGTCAGCATAATTTTCCTCAATCCATCCCTTTTCATCAGCCGTATTGTAACTATCGCTGCCACTCATGAACAGGCCGTACATAACCGGCTGGAATTTTTCGAATGCTTTGGTAATCGTCCTGGCGCTCCAAATGAATATACCTCCGTTCCACAGGAAATTACCGCTTTCCAAAAACGTTTTGGCAGTCTCATAATCCGGTTTCTCCCTGAACTGGAATACCTTTTTGACAGGATTCTGGTCCTGCGTACCATACTCTATATAACCATATCCTGTATTGGGAAACGTTGGCTTTATGCCAAGCGTCATCAGCACATCTTTATCCTGCGCATAATCGAATGCCATTTGCAGGTTATCAATAAAGGCCTGCTCGTCTTCAATCCAGTGGTCGCTTGGGGCTACTACCATCACAGCATCGGGATTTTGCTTCTGTATCTTTAATGATGCGTACAATATGCAGGGCGCTGTATTGCGCATAGCGGGCTCCAGCAATACCTGTTCCTGCTTTACCTGCGGTAGCTGCTCCAATACAAGGTCATTGTAGAGTGCATTCGTAAGGATCAGTATGTTTTCTTCGGGGATAAGTTTTGAAAGCCTGCTGAATGTTTTCTGGATAAGCGTTTCGCCTGTGCCCAGCATGTCATGGAACTGCTTGGGGAATTGCTGTGTACTCACAGGCCAGAATCGTGAGCCTACGCCCCCCGCCATCAGTATGGCATAATAATTATTGTTCATCGGTTGATTGGGTTATTTCAGGGTAAAGGTTTTAATTTATATGTAAATCTCAAAAGCGTTTAATCAACATTTAACATCATGGCAGTGGCTCAACCTCGGCATTGGGACTAAAAAGGTAGGTAAGCCCCGAGCTAACCTCCACGCATTCAAACCGTTTGACACGCTGCGCCCCCCTTTGGAATATTTTTCCATTACGTATCCTGAAGATGCCCCCATAGGGCACCTGGAACACATACGTTTTATCAGTAGCCTCATCAAACTGCTTTAGGGCAATCGACAGCGAAGCATCCGTATCGCTGCTGGCTTTCGGGTTCCTGAAGTGCCTTGCCAGCAAGGGCAATAGCTGGTTCGGGAATATCTCCGGCCGAATAAAGGATACCATCAGCTTTTGGAAAGTGAGCTTCCACTCCTCCCCATGAGGCTTTATATTGCGCCCGTATTTTTCAAAGGCTGCCAGGTGGGCAATCTCATGTATAAGCGTCATCAAAAAACGGTACTTGTTCAGGCTGGCATTTACCGTAATACGGTGGTAGCCGCTATCATCGCGCCGGTAGTCGCCATGTCGCGTAACACGCTCGTTTACTATCTTCAAATGGACACCGTACAGTTTTATCAATTCAAAAACTGCATCAGTAGCATGTTCCGGTATGTAGCGTGCCAGTACGTCTTTCACTTTTTTCTATGGGGTACTGGAGGAAACCTGCAGCACCTTCCCATTATAGTATTTATTCCCGGTGAGGGCAAAGTTATAAATATAATCAGCCATTTCCGCGGGCGAAAGCGGCGCTTCATATCCCGGGAAAGCCTCCCGAAGCATTTCGGTATTTACAGCACCCAGTGCCAACACGTTAAAGGCAATGCCCCGCTCATTATATTCCTCTGCAAGCAGTTCTGAAAGCGTTGTTGCCGCACCCTTGCTCGAGCTGTATGCCGAAAGTCCACTGAATTTAACGGTTCCCTGTACGCCTCCCATACTGCTGATGGTGACCACGTGCCCGCCCTTTTTCATATACGGCAGCACTACCCTGTTGAGGGCGGCAACACCAAAAACATTCACTTTATAAATGTACTCAAATTCATCAGCAGTTATCTGCTCAAACGGCTTAAGGAGCAATGCCCCTGCATTATGGATCACAATATCGGCATGCTGCCATGTGCTGTCAATGAAATTTTTAATGCTTTCTGCACCGGCACTTTCCGATAGGTCGGCCGCCAGGCAGGTAATATTGGGGTTATCCAGCAGTTCTTTTGGCATTTTACGGGAAACAGCCAGTACACTGTGCCCTGCCCCTGCAAACTGCAATGCCATCGCGTAGCCTATCCCCCTGCTCGTCCCGGTAATAATTATCTTCTTCATCTTATGTAGTGGTAATTTCTTTAAGCTGTGTGCTTGCCATCGCAGCAATAACAGGCAGCATTTCGTTTATCACCCCGGTTATGTGTTGTATGTCTAAATTCCCTATTTCATCATCTATAGTATGCACCTGGCCGTAATTTTCCATGTTAAAGGTTGTAACCGAATGTGCCGGAACCCCAAACACATCATTGAACGGATAGTTATCTGAATTCCAGTACAGCACAAGGTTGGGTACCGCGGCAAGCGCTTTAAAAAACACTTTGCCTGCATAGCTGTTAAAGCAGGCACCCATATTCGACCGTTCAAACCCGGTGAGGTACACAGTGCCATCTTCCAACGGCACACCGATCATCTCAAAATTCACCATTGCATAAATGGGAAAATTTGCCGCTTTTAGCCTTTGTGTAAGATGGCCGGATCCTTTTCGCCCATCTTCTTCGGCTGTAAAAAAACAGAACAACAGGCTGCGCTTGTTATCTCTCCTTGCGGCAAAATATCTGGCTATTTCAATTACGGCTGTTACTCCCGATGCATTGTCATTGGCCCCGTTATACACAACATCCTGCTCAGGACCTCCCCCAACCACCACTCCTTCATGGTCATAATGGGCGCCAATTACCACATATTCATGTTTTAGCACCTCATCACAACCTTCTATGTGTCCCACAATGTTATAGGTAGGGCTGCCATTATGTAAAAAACCATCCCTGTATGACTCAAAATAAGGAAGTATGCCGTTATCAGAAAACACACCCTCGAGGTATTGTGCCGCCAACTCAATACCCTGCGTACCGGGTTTCCTGCCCTGCAATCCGTCAGAAGAAAGATAGGCGACCGCTTCATAAACGGACTGTTCGCTTACCTTTAGATGTGATGCAAGGCCTCTGTGCGGCATAATTTACTTTTTCAGTGTAATTTCCTGTGTTTTTGCATTGACCATCTTCTCTACCACCGGTATCATCTGCTGGATGAATGACGTCATGTGTTTAGTATCCATGGCCTCAAACTCATCATCAAGCTTATGGTAAAACGGGAAAGTACTCATCTCTGTAGTGCTAAGCGTATGTGAGGGCACATTGAATTCAAGGAAGAACGGATAATTATCCGAAAATTTGAAAAGTTGATACTTCATCTCAAATTCATTCGACCCGATAATCTTTTTGCCTGCATACTCATTGAACTTGTCTGCCATGTTGCTCTTCGCGTAACCGGTAATGAAAGCAAGGTTTTCACCGCCAAGCGGCACACCTGTCATTTCAAAGTTCAGCATGGTGTAAATATTGAAGCCCTGGCCACGAAGTTTCTCCGAAAGATGGTAGCTGCCCAAAAGCCCGGCCTCCTCAGCCGAGAAAAAACAAAATAATATGCTACGTTTGTTGGTCTTATGCTTTCCGTAATAGTTTGCCAGCTCAGCAACAGTAGTGGTGCCCGTAGCATTGTCATCGGCACCGTTAAATATGTCGTCGCCGTTAACGGCCACTATTGCCACCCCTATGTGGTCGTAATGCGCACCGATAACCACAAACTCATTTTTCAGTTTAGGGTCGGTGCCTTCCAGTACCCCTACAATATTATATGCCGTCTTTGCATAATTGGAAAGCGTATCGCGATAGGTAGCAAAATAAGGCTTAATGCCGTTTTTTTGCAGCACATCTTCAAGATAAACCGCTGCCAGGTCCATTTCAGGTGTTCCGGGAGCGCGGCCCTTCATCTCGTCTGAAGTAAGGAATTGCAATGTCGCAGAAACACTTTTTTCGTCAACTTTATAAGGTTTGCTTTGTGCACAGGAAAGGGCTACAAACCCAAAAGATGCCCACAGCAAGGACAATATTTTCTTCATAATGCTCTATTTGACAGCTAAAGTAAGAAAAAAAGAGCAGTCGAGGGATTAAATTTGTGTCAGGAAATGGATACAGGAAAAATAAAACCCGTCCTGAAAAGGACGGGTTTAGTATCATTTAGCAACAATTGAAGCTTATGCCAGCATCGTTACCGGGTTTTCTATGTATTGCTTCAGCGTTTGCAGGAACTGTGCCCCTGTAGCGCCGTCTACCGTGCGGTGGTCGCAGGTAAGGGTTACTGTCATCGTATTGCCTACAACGATCTGGCCATTTTTCACAACCGGCTTCTGCACAATGGCACCTACCGAAAGTATTGCCGAGTTCGGCTGGTTGATGATAGAGGTAAACTCCTGTATGCCGAACATACCTAAGTTAGAAACCGTAAATGTGCTTCCGTCCATTTCAGCAGGGGTCAGCTTTTTGTTCCTTGCTTTGCCGGCAAGGTCTTTCACTGCACCGCCAATTTGCGAAAGCGACATCATGTCGGTAAACTTAACTACAGGCACCACAAGGCCATCTTCTACCGCTACGGCAACACCAATGCTGATGTGTTTGTTGTAGATGGTTACATCGTCCTTCCACTGGGTGTTGATTTGCGGGTGCTTGCGAAGCGCCATGGCGCAGGCTTTGATAACCATGTCGTTGAACGACACTTTGGTATCCGGCACCGCGTTGATCACATTGCGGCTCGCAATCGCGTTATCCATGTCAAGCTCAATGGTAAGGCTGTATTCCGGAGCGCTGTATTTCGATTCGGCCAAACGGCGCGCGATGGTCTTGCGCATTTGGTTGTTTTTCACCTCTTCGGTAGCCACCTCGCCTACAGGGGTATAAACCGGAGCTGATGCAGGAGCTGATGCCTGTTGTGCAGGAGCAGCTTGCTGTTGTGCCGGCTGGGCAGCCTGTGGCGTATAATTCTCAATATCTTTCTTCACGATGCGGCCGTTCTCGCCACTGCCTTTTACCTGCTCAAGGCTTACACCTTTGTCTTTGGCAATCTTGCGTGCAAGCGGAGATGCAAACACCCTTCCGTTATCATTGGCAGGGGCAGCTTCGTCTGCTTTAGGCGCTTCGTTAGATTCTTCTTTCTTATCTTCAGCAGGCTTGTCTTCGCTTTTGCTTTCAGCAGCCGGGGCACCGCCTTTACCAAAGTTTTCGGCAACACCGCTCACATCAGTACCTTCAGGGCCAATGATGGCAAGTATGCTGTCAACCGGGGCCGTTTGGCCTTCCTGTACGCCAATGTACAATAAGGTACCGGCATTGAACGACTCAAACTCCATTGTTGCCTTGTCAGTTTCAATCTCAGCAAGGATATCGCCTTCAGATACTTTGTCGCCTACTTTTTTCAGCCATGTAGCCACGGTACCATCGGTCATGGTATCGCTAAGGCGTGGCATGGTTACCACTTTCACTCCTGCAGGAAGTTCAGCCGGAGCCGATTTCTTTTCCTCAGCAGGCTTGTCTTCTTTTTTATCTTCTGCCTTTTCAGCAGTTTTTTCTTCCTGTTTTGGCTCCTCTTTCTTTTCAGAGTCGCCGGCAGGGGCAGCCTTACCGTCAAGAAGGGTTTTATAGTCCTCGCCTTCTTTTCCGATGATTGCCAGTACCGAGTCAACTGCGGCCGTCTCGCCTTCGTTTACTCCTATGTATAACAGCGTACCTGCGTCAAAAGCCTCAAATTCCATTGTGGCCTTATCAGTCTCTATCTCTGCGAGGATGTCCCCTTCTTTAATTGTATCGCCAACTTTCTTTAGCCACGTAGCCACAGTACCTTCGGTCATGGTGTCGCTAAGGCGCGGCATTGTAATGATCTTTGCCATGGTTTATTGTAGTTTATGTGGTAAGAATGGATAGTTTTCCTGTTCGTAAACAACGTCATACATCACGCTAAGGTCCGGGTATGGTGATTCCTCTGCAAATTTCTCGCATTCTTCCACCAGGTTCTTCACCCTTTCGTCGATAGCTTCAATTTCAGCGTCGGTAGCATAGTTGTTTTCTTTGATGATGTCCAGCACCTGGATGATCGGGTCAATTTTCTTGTACTCCTCAACCTCGTCTTTTGTCCTGTAGTGCTGCGCGTCGCTCATTGAGTGGCCACGGTAGCGGTACGTTTTCATTTCAAGGAAGGTTGGGCCATCGCCCCTGCGCGCCCTTTCCATGGCTTCGTGCATGGCTTCGGCAACTTTCACAGGGTTCATGCCGTCAACCGGGCCGCATGGCATTTCGTAGCCAAGACCCAATTTCCATATATCGGTGTGGTTAGCCGTACGTTCTACCGAGGTACCCATGGCATAACCGTTGTTCTCTACAATGAATACTACCGGAAGTTTCCACAGCATTGCCATGTTGAATGCTTCGTGAAGCGATCCCTGGCGTGCGGCACCGTCACCAAAGTAGGTAAGGGTTACACCGCCGGTTTCAAAATACTTGTCTGCAAATGCCATACCGGCACCTACAGGTATCTGGGCACCTACGATACCATGCCCCCCGTAGAAGCCATGCTCCTTAGAGAAGATGTGCATCGAGCCGCCAAGGCCTTTTGAAGTACCTGTGGCTTTACCCAAAAGCTCGGCCATAACCCTTTTCGGGTCTACGCCCATGCCTATCGGCTGCACGTGGTTACGGTAAGCAGTGATCATTTTGTCTTTAGAAAGGTCCATGGCATGAAGCGCTCCTGCAAGCACTGCCTCCTGGCCGTTGTATAAGTGAAGGAAACCTCTGACTTTCTGTTGAATGTACAGGGCTGCCAGCTTGTCTTCGAACTTTCTCCAGAACTGCATATCCTCGTACCACTTCAGATAAACTTCTTTTGTTATTTCTTTCATTGCTAAGTTATTGTTGCTAATGTGATTTTGTAAAAAATGTTTTTGGAACCGCAAAAAGTCTCCTTACACAAATTGCGAATTGCAAAAATAGGATTTCCCCTTTAGAAGTAAAAATTTATAGGAAGTATTTTGATAAATTTTGAAAGGCAACAATGATGAGAGAGAATCGGGCAAACGGGTACGGATTGTGACCATGAGTTACCAACATTTCACAAATTTATGACCCGGAGTGAAAAGAGCCCACAAAGCCTCATTTAATACAGCCCGATAGCCAATAATGAAACCCAACTTTAACTTATTTACCAAGGGCACCTGAAATTAAAATTTTAGTTTTGTTTTTTACAGTATCTATCATGAAAAAATCAGTTGCCCTGTTAATCTTACTTAGCATAACTTCTTTACTCAATGCCCAAAGCATTGAGCCGGCAGAAAGCCAAATTCATTTTTTCAAGGTATGGAACTATGTAAAATACTACCACCCTTCTGTGGCGGGCGGCAGTATTAATGCGGATACTTTATTTCTGCAAAACATTGGCACAGTTGACCAAATTAAAACAACAGAAGAATTCAATGCTTTTGTAAGCTCGTTTTTAGACAAACTACCGAAGGCAGAAAATAAAAAGCCTTTTAAAAGCACCGCAAAGCTGCTTACAAAAAACAGGGATAAAAAATGGTTTACATCGGGCAGGCTTTTCAATAAGAGCAACAAGAAAAAACTTGTCGAAATTTTTGAAAACCGATACACCGACAGCATTCATCATTACATTAGTGACATTCGCTATATCCCCGACATTCCGAACGAGCCTGAATACCCGTTTGCTGTAACGGAGAATATCCCTTACAAATTTCGTATGCTGACCCTGGCTAAAATACAGGGAGCAGTAGATTACCTGTTTCCGCACAAATACCTGATGGATAAAAATTTTGACAGCCTCCTGAAAACAAAACTGCCTTTAGCTGTCGCTTGTAAAACGCGGCAGGAGCATGAGGTAATTTTGCTGGAACTGGTTGCTGCGTTTGATGATACACACGCATTCAAATTCATCAAACAGGCCAAATTCAGGGAGCAAATTTTCAGGAACAGCTTCTTCCCTCCTTTTAAATATGTTGTGTTTGATGACAGGATCGTTGTGACAGAAATAATACTGCCTGATTATTGCGCTAAAGCGGACATAAAAGTAGGTGATGCCATTGTAGAGGTTAATGGTGAACCTGTTACTGCTTTATTGAGCAGGACAGCGAAATGGGTATCCGTATCAAACCGGGCAACCTTACGGCATTATTTTTCAGATTACATCAGAAACCTTGTCTGGCAATCGGAGACAAAAGACTTCGAACTTACCGTTATGCGAGACCGCTCCAAAACATTAAAGGCTGTCGAATTCGTGTACAACCGCGATGCTGCCGGCGTGAAACGGATCACGGACTATATTAACAGTGTAGTACCTGATAAGCGGACCGACATGAACCTTGACATAATCTCCGGCGACATTGCTTATTTCAAGATTGGGGAAACTTTCCGGTTTATAGAGACTGTGCCCGATGATAAAATCTTTACTACCACGGATAGCATCATGAATATAGCGGCCCGCCAGAAAGGAATTATCCTCGATATGCGGAATTATCCCGACTGGGGTGGTTTCGTGTTCACCCTCTATAAGAATTTTGGCAGGTATCCCAACCGTTTTGCCGATTATTTTGAGATCAATAAAAAAGAGATTGGCACCTTCATATTGAACAATAACTATGAGACCTATAACCATCCCGACATCAAAGCTGATGGCGGTTCCTATAACGGAAAAGTAGTGATTATCGTAAACCCCGAAACTTTGAGTATGAGCGAATGGAATGTAATGAACCTGCAAAACATTTTTCCGCAAAGCATAACCATAGGAGAACAGTCGGCAGGCGCCGATGGTGACGAAAAAATGTTAATGCTCCCCGGAGGCTACAAAATGAATTTTACGGGAAATGCTATATTTTACACTAACGGAACCTCTGCGCAACGCAAAGGGGTACGGATTGATAAGTATATGCCCTCCACACCTGAAAACCTTCTGAACACGAAAGATTATTTGCTGGATGAGGCGATCAGGCTCATTAAAAATTAAGCTTTACTTTGCTGAAGACATTAAAATAAAGCATAAACGCCTTCATATTATGCTTACAAACAATCCTTTATCAAACACAAACGGGAGCAGTTTTTCAGGAATCGGATTCCTAAATCTTCTATAGGTTTCTATATCCCATCCGTTTCATTATCGGGAGGGCAATCTTTCGTCACGTCAGAAAAGAGCTTTTCAAAATCTTCTTTCAGGCCTTTTTCATCAACATGGTAAACATGGCTATCTGCACATTCATACCAGCCATAATGAAAAATATCTATCCGGGCATGGGCAACACTATCGGGAGATTTGCGATTGTGATTGTAACGGCTCATGTAAGAGCGCTCAATACTTTCATAACCATAGCTTTTTGCCCTCTTTTCGATCAGCTTCCGCCAAGCCTCAAGAACATCGGCATCATCGGCATTAAGTGTTTCGGCATACTCAGTGCAATATTCATGAAAGGGATTATCCAGAAAGGTTTGCGGGGAAGCAATACCCTCAAGGGAAACGCGTACAAAGTCATATATTTCTTTTAATTCCCTGAGCCTTGACTGGCGCAGATCCTCCCATTTTGCGCCGGGTACCAGCTCCAACCTTTCCAGGTGTTCCCTTTTTTGGACATATTCCTCATCGAGCTTAGCCAGTTCCTTTTCCAGGTTAAACTCATACAGCGCACGGGGAAAGGAGGGCGAAGCGTTACTAAGATAGCCTGTCACATGCCATAAATAATAGGTGCCTTCAAGTTGATGCGGAGTATACTGTGCAGCCAAATAGGTTCCTTCATAGTTACAGGCATCGTGCCACCATTTATAAACTGCCGTGCCTTTACGCACAGAATCTATTACCGGTTTGTTTTCTTTCAATTCAACCCCTGTAGCCTGCTGTTTGTCATTGCAGCCCATTATAAGGGCCGCCAGGAAGAATACATATATTAATCGTGTTTTCATAGCAAAGAAAAAGGGGCTGTCTCAAAAGTGAGGCAGCTCTAATTTTTTAAACAAATAAGGGAGCCCTCGGGCTCCCTATATTCTGCAAGTTTGTTAACTTGCGGTGTGTATAATAAATCAAAAGTAAT
>NZ_JAPCHV010000025.1 GCF_026107645.2 Flavobacterium sp. MFBS3-15
CAGGCAGAGGACTAATGCGGAACATAGTTATTACAACTAGCAAAGTCTGTAGTTCACCTCTGCTCTCCTTTGAAAATTAATCAATTTATATCACACTTCAAAGTAAAGGCAAAGTCTCCCGACTTTGTGGAGGTGTTGAAAGGTCTCCGACCTTTTGTTTGCATGTCAGAGACATGCCATCGCTTCCGCAAAGTCGGGAGACTTTGCAGAGCGTGCCATCCGGGTGAAGCTCGCGTGAGGGATAGTAGTGGAAAGCCTTTATGGAGCTTGCGGAATAAAGCTTGCAGCGGATAGCCCGACGCGTAACGCAGTGGAGCGGCACGCCCAAAAGAAGTTTTCAGTCGCAGTCGCAGTTTTCAGTTTACAGGGAAAGATCGCTTCGTGCCCTGCCTTTGCCGGCAGGCAGGCTCGCGATGACGATGCGGAGAGAATTCGTGTCATCCCAGTCCCTTTTCATATTACAGGACAGAAAATGAGATTTCTCCACTCCGCAAGCTACGGTCGAAATGACACAGAATCACGTCATCCGCGTTCCAAATTCATGCAAAATATTATCTTGTCACTTTGGTAACAATTGCCTAATTTTGCACCTCACAACTACAACACGACGACACAATGATCCATTTCTTCGGAAACCAGACCAATACGGTTTTTGCGGTACAGGCGCAAGGCGAACTTTCGGCAGAAGACACATCAAAATTAAACTGGCTTTTTGGCAACGCACATAAAATAGAAAAATCCGCACTGACGGATTTTTTTGTTGGGCCCCGTGCCACCATGATCACCCCGTGGAGCACCAATGCCGTGGAAATTACCCAGAACATGGGCATTCAGGGCATCATCCGCATTGAGGAATTTGAGAAAACGGAGGAAGCCGATGCTAAGTTCGACCCGATGCTTTCGCAGAAATACAACGGGCTTACGCAGGATATTTTTACCATCAACATAACGCCGGAGCCTATACTCGAGGTAACCGACATTGCCGCCTATAATGACAGTGAAGGGCTCGCCTTAAATGCCGAGGAAGTGGATTACCTGCGCAACCTTGCGATAAAGCTGGGCCGTAACCTGACCGACTCGGAAGTGTTTGGATTCAGCCAGGTGAACAGCGAGCATTGCCGCCACAAGATATTCAACGGCACGTTCGTGATAGACGGTGAGGAGAAACCTTCGTCGCTTTTCAAAATGATCAAGAAAACGTCCCAGGAAAACCCGAACGACATCGTTTCGGCCTACAAGGATAATGTGGCGTTCATTAAAGGGCCGCGCGTGGAGCAGTTTGCGCCAAAGAGCGCCGACAAGCCTGATTTCTACGAGATAAAAGAATTTGATTCGGTGATATCCATCAAAGCCGAGACCCATAACTTTCCCACCACGGTAGAACCTTTCAACGGTGCCGCGACGGGTTCGGGCGGTGAGATCCGTGACAGGCTTGCGGGTGGGCAGGGTTCGCTTCCGCTAGCGGGAACAGCCGTGTACATGACGTCCTACTCGCGCCTTGAAGAGAACCGCCCCTGGGAAAACGGTATGGACGAGCGCAAGTGGCTCTACCAAACCCCGATGGACATCCTGATAAAAGCATCTAACGGTGCCTCTGACTTTGGGAACAAGTTCGGGCAGCCGCTTATTACGGGTTCTGTATTGACCTTTGAACACGAAGAGGACGCCCGCAAACTGGGCTTCGACAAAGTGATCATGCTTGCAGGGGGCATCGGTTATGGGAAAGAAAACCAATCGAAAAAACAAAAGCCGCAAACCGGCGATAAAGTCGTAATACTTGGTGGTGAGAACTACCGCATCGGGATGGGCGGCGCAGCCGTTTCATCGGCTGATACAGGTGAGTTCAGCAGCGGTATTGAGCTGAATGCCATACAGCGCTCCAACCCCGAAATGCAGAAACGCGCTGCTAATGCCGTTCGCGGACTGGTAGAGAGCGACAGCAACCCCATCGTTTCGATTCACGACCATGGCGCGGGCGGGCACCTGAACTGCCTTAGCGAACTCGTGGAGGAAACGGGCGGAAAAATAGACCTTGACAAGCTGCCGGTGGGCGACCCTACACTTTCGGCAAAAGAGATCATAGGCAACGAATCGCAGGAGCGCATGGGCCTTGTGATCGGCCAAAAGGACATCGACACCCTGAAGCGCATTGCCGACCGTGAGCGTTCGCCGATGTATGAAGTGGGCGATGTAACAGGCGACCATAGGTTTACTTTTGAGTCGGCCACCACGGGTGTAAAACCGATGGATTTTGCCCTCGAAGACATGTTCGGCAGTTCGCCAAAAACGATAATGACGGATAAAACGGTTGCCGCAATCTACAGCGCACCGGAGTATTCGCAGGAAAAAATACATGAGTACCTTGACCGGGTGCTGCAATTGGAAGCCGTAGCCTGTAAGGACTGGCTTACCAACAAGGTAGACCGCTGCGTGGGTGGAAAAGTCGCCAAGCAGCAATGTGCCGGGCCACTGCAATTACCATTGAATAACGTAGGCGTTATGGCGCTGGACTATGCCGGGAAAGAAGGCGTTGCAACGACCATAGGCCACTCCCCTATTGCCGCGCTGGTAGATCCTGTTGCGGGCAGCCGCACTGCCATTGGCGAAGCGTTGAGCAACATCATCTGGGCACCGATGAAGGACGGCCTGAAAAGCGTATCGCTGTCGGCTAACTGGATGTGGGCATGCAAGAACGAGGGCGAGGATGCAAGGCTGTACGAGGCCGTGCAGGGCTGTTCGGAGTTCGCCATTGAACTGGGCATCAACATCCCTACGGGTAAGGACTCGCTTTCGATGAAGCAGAAATACCCTGATGGCGACGTGATTGCGCCGGGAACGGTGATCATATCGGCGGCGGGCAACTGCAACGACATCACCAAAGTGGTGGAGCCGGTTCTGAAGCGCAATGGCGGAAACATTTACCACATCAACCTTTCGGGGGATGCTTACCAACTGGGCGGTTCGTCATTCAACCAGGTGCTGAATAAAGTGGGTAATGAAGTACCGGGCATAAAAGATGCGGCTTCGTTTAAAAATACTTTCAACGTTATACAGGACTTAATAAAAGCAGGAAAAATAGCGGCAGGCCACGACATCGGAAGCGGTGGGCTTATTACTACCCTGCTGGAGATGAGCTTTGCCGAAGTGAACCTTGGCGCGGAGTACGACCTTACCGGACTGGGCGAGGCCGATACCGTAAAAGCCCTTTTTGCCGAGAACATTGCCATCGTGATACAGGCAGATGCTTCGGTTGAGGCAGAACTGGCTGCACAAGGCGTGGCATTCACCAAAATAGGCCAGCCGAAAGAAGGTAATACCGTTACCGTGAAGAACGGGGATACCTCACTTGAATTTGACATTACCAAAACACGTGATACGTGGTTCAAGACCTCATACCTGCTTGACCAAAAGCAAAGCGGGAAAGAGAAAGCGACTGAGCGTTACAACAACTATAAGAGCCAGCCATTGGTGTATGAGTTTCCGGCTCACTTTACCGGAAAAGTCCTCACCCCCGGCAACATCAAAAGGCCGAAAGCGGCAATCATCCGTGAGAAGGGTTCGAACTCAGAGCGTGAGATGGCGAACGCCATGTACCTTGCCGGCTTTGACGTAAAGGACGTACACATGACCGACCTCATCTCAGGCCGTGAGACACTCGAGGACATCCAGTTCATCGGTGCGGTGGGTGGTTTCTCGAACTCGGATGTACTAGGGTCAGCCAAAGGATGGGCAGGCGCGTTCCTGTATAATGAAAAGGCTAAGACAGCGCTTGAGAACTTCTTTAAGCGTGACGATACATTGTCGGTGGGGATATGCAACGGGTGCCAGCTGTTCATCGAGTTGGGCCTCATTAACCCTGACCACGAGCAGAAGCCGCGCATGCTGCACAACGACAGCCGTAAGCACGAGAGCGGCTTCACCTCGGTAACAGTGCAGGAAAACAGTTCGGTGATGCTGTCAACCCTTGCGGGAAGCACACTGGGCGTATGGATATCGCACGGCGAAGGGAAATTCGACCTCCCTTACTCCGAAGACCGTTACGATGTGGTTGCCAAGTATGCCTACAACGGCTACCCGGCCAACCCGAACGGCTCGCACTTCGACATTGCCATGATGGCCAGCAACGACGGCCGCCACTTAGTAATGATGCCGCACATTGAGCGCTCGATGTTTCAATGGAACTGGGCCTACTACCCTGAAGGCAGGAAGGATGAGGTGAGCCCGTGGCATGAGGCGTTTGTGAATGCACGTTTATGGTTGGAAAACCGTTGATTTGTTGATAGGTTGATTTGTTTATTCGATATAGGAAACGCTCTCAGGAATGGGGGCGTTTTTTTATTATATTTGAAAAAATTAAGGCACTATGTCAACTGATGTTTACTTTGTAAAAATGAACAAAACCCTTTTAAAGTCAAGAATTCCTGATTTTAAAGTCGAAGAGGGAAGTTTCATTTCATTTCAACAATATGTATTACACAGTAATGAAGTACTCGGAAGAAGAGATTATTTTAAACTTGATTTCACAACTATTATAACAAAAATCGATTCCGACCCTAACAGTCTGACTGAAGAAGAAATTGATGACATTATAGGATGGATACATACATCATATTTTAAAGAATATCTTCACTATAGCTGGTACGATGATGATGTCCTGCCAATTTTAAAAAACTTCGGTTTTGAATTAATAGAAGAATTCAGGGACAATAATCATTCTTTCCTGTTTCCGTTTGGTGATTTTATGTATTACTGTTACAACGATTTTGAAGGACAGAAACGTAATACTCATAATTTGACAGCAGAAGAATTTTATACTATGCTCGATTATATGCTTTACTTTTATAGCTTGATCCTCGTACATGAGAAAGAAAATGATGATTACGGAGATTATGAACAAATTCAACATAACATAAATAGTGTTACAGATGAAAAAATAAAAGATATTGCAACGACTAACTTCAAACATTATATTGAACAGGCAATCATAGACAAAGATGGGTTTAAAAATTTTGATCCAAATAATACAAGAGGTATATATTCAGGTGACATTTGGCAGAGGAACTTCTACTGCGAAAATCTCAAAAAAATCAAACTTGAAGAAGATGACAATGTAGCGATAATCGTTGGATAATAAGATTTGAACAATACATTTCACCTTGCTAGCGCGAGCTTCCAGCTCGTGCAGGCAGGAGTAAGCCCATTTTCATCGGCACAAGCAAGACACAGCTGTTGTGAAGTGTAAAGATTGCTTCGTCGTTCCCCCGCTCGCGCGAGCTTCAAGCTCGTGCAGGCAGGGCTAAGCCAGACATTACCGGCACGAGCAAGATGCTCGCGCTAGCCTGAAGAGTCCATGATCCCGTTCGGCCAATATGAAGATTGCTTCGTCGTTCCTCCTCGCGATGACAGTGCGTGTAGCTTACTCATCCCAACAAAAGTCAAAACCATTCACTCCAAAAATAAAAAAACACCTGCATTGCTACAGGTGTTTCCCTTATCATCTAATCCGGAATTACATTTTTACGAATTTGGCCGAAGCGCCTGTCGCATCCATTTTCAGTATGTACATGCCTGACTGCAGGCTGCCGATGTTGATAGACGCTGCTGCGCTTTTCAGTACGGGGCGGCCATTCATGTCGTATATCGTGTAAGCTCCCAACTCCTCTACTGAAATGTTCAATATATTGTTAGCAGGGTTCGGACTCAGGCTGATGGCATTTTTACCAAAATCAGCAACACTGTTTGTCGCGGCTGTCCCTAAATAACGGGCAACGGCAAAGTCGTTACCGGTATACCCTACTGCCACAATCTTGTTGTCGGGCTGGATAACAGCATCAAAAGCTTCGTTCATCGTATTGGCACCAAACGTTGTGGTCACCTTGCCATCGGTATCAAATGAATTGTCGATGGTATAATCGGCATTAACCCGCGATATGGCAAAAGTCTTTGCTGTAGCCATTCCGTTTGAACCGGCCATTACAAATTTACCATTAACGTCAAATTCAACGTCATAAGCAATCGCATCGTTCAATTCTGCATAAGCAATGTTTTCCTGGCTGGAAGTCCCGGCTGCCGCACCTGCAGGGGTCATTTCGAACAGGGTCATTGAATAGTTCAGGTCGGTTACATAACCGCCACCCGCGACTACCATACTATTATCATCTTTCAGTACCAGGCCGTAAGCCCTGTCATGCCCGTTGAAGGTACCATTGAGCGTATTTTCACCATCGGTTGAGAAGGTAGTGTCCATAGAGCCGTTGCTGTTAATCCTGTACAACCTGTAATCGCTGTCCCAGGGCAGGCTCGGGAAATCAAGCCATCCCACGGCCGATATCTTTCCGTTGGTTTGCACGGCAATATCTTCTATCGTCATCAGGTATTGTTGGTCGTTTGTGCTAAGCCAAAGGGGTTTTATGCCGGTTGTATTAAAATTGGTATCCAACATGCCTGCAGCCGTATAACGCGCTACAACCGGTTTCGCCTTTGTAGAACTTACAGCAGCATTACCACCAACCACAAGGTTTCCCGTAGCCGTATGGATTTTTATTACTTTGATCTCGCTTGCTAGCGTGCCTTCAAACGAAGTGTAAACCTTACCGTTAGTCCCAAAATCTGTATCAACAGCACCGGTAGAAGTATAGCGCACCAGTGCCGCCTTTTTTTGCGAGCCATCGTCGCTGTAGCCCGCAAGTATGATCTTTCCGTCGGCCTGAAGCGCCATGCTATAAGCAACATCATCGCTGCCGCCCTGAAGGTCGGTAGTTACAATACCGTTTGTACCGAAATTGGCATCAAGGGAACCGTCTGCATTGTAACGTACAATTGCGAAATCCTTCCCGGTTGCACCGCTTGTAGTAAGTCCGGCAACCAGTATTTTGCCATCGGACTGCAACGCAGTTGAATATGCCTTGTCAGCACCGGTGTTTATCGAGGTTACTACTTTACCGCCTGTCCCGAAAGAAGTGTCCAGGGAACCCGGGTTTTGTGCAAACGCAAAAAGGGAAAAGAGCATCATGCCCGTAAGTACAATTTTTTTCATATTCTTTATTGGTTTTTTTAACGCCACTAACTTATTGATTTTTTAGAAACAATTCTAACAATATTTTTCTGAAATTTTATAAAATTGACTGCATGGTTAGTAAAATCAAGTTTATTCACAAAATACCTCCCTTCAACATCACAGATCGTTTCGAGTCTCTCAAATAACAAACGTCTAGTCCAACGTTCCAAACGCACTCCATCTCTACACTTTGGGCCCTGAATGCAGCGGCATCCCGCGCCTTTTTCGGCGCTGATAGAGCGAGAAGCACGAATTACGATTGCTGAAAAAGCCCAAACCGTTCGCTCCTTAAAGATTGCTTCGTCGTCCCTCCTCGCAATGACTCTGCGGGTAGCTTACCCGAAACCAACAAACTCCACCATAGCCGAGCACTGAAAATCTACATTCATTCCTTAATTACCTCAACACCCTTTTGCAGTCATCCATCCAAAACAATATCAGGAAAATGATGGCCGGGATGATAAATATAGAAGAAATGATCCATACCAATATGCGGTCGCTGTCAGTAACATCGTCCAGGTAAACCGATGTGGCCCAAAAGCACGTAAGGAGGTAGATGGCCTGCCCTGCGGTATATACATACAGCCCTTTCAGCTGTTTTTGGAACATCATTATGGCGCCGATGATGGTCACAACGGCGGTAATTGAATAAATCCATCCGCGGATATATTCGTTATTATTATCGGCATTGGCTACCATTTCATACAACATCCCGCGGAACATTTGGAATACCGACCCGATAACCGTCAGGATGCACAGCACCATCAACAGTGTGCTGCTCTCTTTTTCCCTGCTGCCGAAACGCTGGTCGGCTCCGCAAACAGGGCAAAAATTGGTTTCATTTTCAAGGGTAGCGTTGCAACGGTGGCATACTTTCATAAGCGGTAATTTTTAAGACAGCTGTCCCCTGTTCACTTTCAGCCAGTACATTACCAGGAAAGCCACAGAGATGGCAAGGGCAAATATAAAAGATAAAACAAGTAAGCCTTCGGGCAGTGACTCGGTAGTGGCAATGCTTGCCATCCCAAAGGCCGTCCAGGCGGAAAGTCCGATGTTGGTTACTGCTGCTACAGTGTATATGTACAGGCCCGTCAGCCGCTTTTGCAGCATCAGTATGGCGCCTGTCATTTTGCCTATGGCTACCAGCACCGCGAGGATCTGCAGGATTCTGAAAACATTGTCAATAGCGATTTCTCCCATCGTAAGGGCAGCCGAAAGCAGGCTTATGGACGCACCGGTTATGGTGAGTATGCACAGTACTTTAAGAAAAGTATCGTCCTTTCGTTCAGGGAGGCTTTTGGCAAAACGCTGGTCGGCACCGCATGACGGGCAATATTCAGTATTTTCAGAAATGGCGTGGCCGCACTTGATACAGGTTTTCATGGCTTTTATTTATCTTGATTTTTTAGTGAGAAGTTTCATGATCAGGGAAATTACGCTAATGCCTCCCATAATATAACCGACGGCCTGCATCACTTCGCCATTCATATCGACTATTTTTGGCATTATCCATGCAAATAGCAATAATAAAATCACGAAGCCCGCTATGATGAAGCCATAGTATTCGGAATATTTTTCCGGTTCAAAACCCGGCCTGGGAGCGGCTTCGCCCACGTGGGTATGGCATACGTTGCAAAAAGTTGCAGTATCTGTAAGCAGATTGTCACAGCATTCACAGTTTTTCATTCAGGTGTAAGGTTTAAGCAGGCAATGTAAAAATATGTAAATTCTGACAAAAAAGGTTATTTAGATTTGAAATAAATTATAGCCATTAAAAATAGTACATTTGCAGCTACTTCAGCCTATGTTATACAAATATCTTCCGCTTCTCGGCATTATATTTCTCCTGACACTGCTGCTTTCGGTAAAACAGAGCAGGAAAAACCTGTGGCGGCAGGACACTTCACGCAACAGCCGCATGTACACCTTCAGGGCTGTATTTGTGATTGTGGTGCTGATTGTGTTTTTATTTTTTTCGATGGTGCGCTGACCTATTGGAAAAAATCTTAATTTGCAGCATCATCAATCAAATCATCAATCATGAAAATCAGCGCATTACTCATTTGCTGCATGCTTTCCGTTACGGCATTCGCACAGCAAACGCAATTTGCTACAATCGGCAAAACCAAATTAGCCTTTAAAACCTCTTCGCCTGAAAAAAGGAAACCCGGATCCCCGATCATAGTGTACGAAGCGGGGTTTGGATCGGGTGGCGGCAGCTTTGCCCCGTTGACACAGCTCCTGCCGGACATTCCTTATTTCATTTATGACCGCAACGGCCTCGGCGAGTCGGCCATCGACCCCAATGTAAAAACCGATACCGATGTGGTGGTACAGCTCCATAACCTGTTGGCTGCTGCCACAATACCGCCGCCTTATCTACTGGTGGGGCATTCACTGGGCGGCCCTTACATCAGGCTTTATGCCGCCACTTATCCGGAGGAAGTTTGCGGACTGCTGTTTAGCGACCCGACCGATTTTATGCTTACAACCGCAGAAGATGAAGCCGCTAAAAAAGCAAGCAACAGCAAAACAGGCTACATAGAAGTTATGAAGGCAATGTTCGGGCAAATGTCTGGCGATAGTAATCCTGATGCAGGCGTAAGGAATGAAGCAAAAAGGACATTAGCCAATATGACGGCGGTTTTTTTCAGGGAATACCGTAACCTGCAGCCGCTAAAAGACATACCTGTAACCCTATTCATATCGTATGCCAAGAAGGTAGAATACAACGAAGAGCAAATGAATAAGGACTTAAACCTTGGCATTAATATTTTACCCTGGTGGAAGGAATATGATAAAATACGAATTGCCCATTATGCTGACATGATAGCCCATAACCGTGAAAGCCGTTTGATACTCCTGCCCGGCTACAGTCACGGCATACACCACCAGGACCCGGAACTTGTAGCAGGGGAATTGCGTGAATTGTATCAGCGCTGCCTGAGTAAATAAGAGAATGGTATAAAAAGTTCGCATTGCAATATTAAGGATTGAGGCTGCGTTGGATAATAAACACATCAACTATGGCTTTCAACAGGTTTAAAACAGCTTTTGCCGCGGCTGTAATCATTATTTCATTCGGGTGCAGGAAAGATGAGGCTCACAAAAAAACGCTTGCTTCAGCCACCCCGAAAAAAGCCCTGGCAGGACAACCCGTACCTTACGACACGCTTACCAAAACCATCCACATTTTCGTGGCATTGTGCGACAACAAATACCAGGGCATCGTCCCGGTTCCGAAAGGCATTGGCAATGGCCAGGACCCCAATACCAACCTGTACTGGGGATGCGGCTACGGCATACGCACTTATTTTAAGAAGAGCAAAGAATGGAAGTTCCTTAAGTCGGCCAAACCCGGCGGGCACATACTGGAGCGCATCGTTTTTAAGCACGCCACCAAACCCAACCAATACCTGGTTGCCGATGCGTATGACGGGCAATACATAAAACAATGCACCCAGGACTTCCTGAGCAACAGTGCCGGCAACCGCAAAGATGCCATTACCGTTGATGACAAAACTATCGGCATTGGCGGGAATGCACAGCTTTTAGGCTACATCGGCCACGACGGGCTGATGGATTTTGAATTGGCTGAAACTTTTAAAAACATCGACAACATGAAAAGGGATGTCATTATACTGGCGTGCTACAGCAAGATGTATTTCGGGCCGCACCTAAAGGATGCCAACGTAAACCCGCTGGTGTGGACGTCACACCTGATGGCTCCCGAGGCCTATACCGTCCACGATGCCATTACGGGCTATCTTGCCGGCGAAAGCAACGAGCAGGTACGCAGCCGTGCGGCAAAAGCGTACAACACCCACCAGAAATGTGGAGAAAAGGCGGCGAGGAAGTTACTTATAACGGGGTGGTAAACTGGTGCAGGGTTCAATGTTTTGCGTTTGAAGGAAGTTCTAAAATAATTATTTTAGCCAAAAAGAGATTGACATGAAGCAATTAGTTACAATTACTGCATTATTGATTTTTGCCATTGCTTTTCCACAGAAGCCGGGTACCTGGTATTCATTCGATGAAAAAGTTCAGGGCGAGTCGCTTCAGGGATCATTGCGGGGATTTAAAGATGGAATTGGCAACGTGAAGATCGAACCGAAATTTACTGGGTTTACCATGGCAACCCGGTTTGATGACCTTATAGCAGTTACAGAGGAGACAGATGGCAAATGGGACAGCTACTACCTCCTGAAAGATGGTACTAAATTTGGCAAGGACAGCCTTTTCGTATTCGACTTTTCATTTGATTGCGAAAGCGAGGGCTTTATAAAATTCCATGATCGTAAAAATGACAAAGTGGGCATGTTTGGTAAAAATGGAAAGGTTGCAATCCCTGCTGTTTACAATGCCATGTCCAAATTTAAAAATGGTATTGCGGTAGCTTTGGCTGGTGCCGAAAAGGTACATATGAAGCATGACCACAGCGATTGCGACCACTGGTACTATGACGGCGGTATTTATTACCTTATCAATACAAACAATGAAATATTAATTGAAAATTTTAAACCTGGCGAAGAAATCGATTACCATTCTATGCAGGTTTCTACAGAAGAAAGCACTGATGAAACAAGGGTCAGCTTCGAGGGTATCGACGGAAACTATTATTCTTTTACCAATAATAAAAAGCTGTTTGAGAAATTCCTGTTGGAAGAGATCATTAAAAACATCAGCCACAATAAGCTTATCGAACATTCCTGGCCAGAACTGATCCACTCTAGCCCGGAAGGATGGGTATCTGAAGACAGCCGTGAATTTATAAATAATAACTTTGATGTTATTGCAGAAATTTTAAATTCGACAAACGATAAAAGTTTTGAATATTCGATAGAAGTTGATGACAATATATTGTGTCCTGATAGAATGGATAGTCAGTTTGACCATTACCGGGACAACTGTGGCGAATTAGATGTTGCACGATATCCGTTGATGGAAATTTATATAAATTATAAAGGACACTATGAAACCCAAAAAAGTTTTACTTTCCTGAAGACAGAAGAGGGATTTAAGCTGCTTAGTCTGTCGTTAGGAAGCGAATTAAAATAATAAGCTACCTCTTGCCAGCTTCCTTCTGTTTCCTTGTCTTATACTCCAACAGGTATTTCCCTTTTGATTTTTCGGCATTGAATACGCACAGGTCGGCGAACCAGCGGGCTTCCTTGCGGGCCTGCTCGTTGTCGGTGCCTTCATATTCTATCTTGTAGATGGCCCCAAACAGCGGCGCCCTCCCCTCACCGTGGTAGCAGTGTACCAGCACGGGATAGTTATCCGGGTTGTCCATTACGGCAAAGTACTTGTCAAGCACTGCCTGGTCCGGGATCTGCTCAGAGCCTACGTCGAAATAGTTCGTGCCCGGAACGCTTTCAACGGCTTTTTTTTCGGCAAGCAGCTCAGGGCTTACCTCAGGGTTATTCACAAGGTCTTTGGTACCCGGCCTGCGCAGGTCGACAACGCTCTTGATGTTGTATTTTTTGATATAATCCGGCAGCTCGTCGGGCGGTATGGTACCCGAACGGTACACTTTGCCCTCTACCACCGGCTCAAAGTTATGGTCGATGTTCACGTCATACACATACTTGCCCACACCAATGAGGACAATCACACCTACTACGATCAGAATCTTCTTTATCATTTTTTATAATATAATTTTTTGTCCATTATCCTTTCGAAATAATCTTGCAAAAACGCCTTGCAGGCTATCTCGGCTTCTGCCATTTCCCTATTCTTCTTATCGATGAGGTTTTTCTCCAAACCTTTGTCGTTAATATCGTAAAAACCAATGGCTTTGCTGCCATCGAAAGCACAAATATAGTTACCCCGCTGGAATAAATACCTGTTTCCGTTAAAACTTATCACATATGGCTGTACCTGCTTGTCGCCCACCAGGCTCCTGCCCCAGCTCAGGAACGGCTTGTCGTAGCCAATGAGGTCCAGCACAGTCGGATAGATGTCGATCTGCTGGCTGAGCGAGCTGTCCACACCTTTCAGGCTGCCATCCGGTTTGAATATCAGTATCGGCGTGGCGTGGCGGTTGAGTACTTTGCGGTATTCGTCGTACGCAATCTGGTTGCCGTGGTCGGCCGTAATGATGAAAATGGTATTGCTGTACCACGGCGATTTTTTGGCCGCTTCAAAGAACTTTTTGAAGGAATAATCCGTGTAGCCCACCGTCTGGTGAATCGGCACCGTCCCTTTCGGGAACTTGCCTTTATACTTATCGGGCACCACATACGGCTCGTGCGACGATACTGTAAAAACCGTGCCAAAGAACGGCTGCTGCTTTTTGTCAAGCGTGGTTTTCATGAACTGCAGGAACGGTTCGTCCCAAATGCCCCACGAACCATCGAAGTCGGCATCGTTGTTATATTCGGTTTTGCCGTAATAATGGTCAAAGCCCAATATGTTGCCAAAGCCCTGGAAGCCCATCGACCCGTTCGGGGCACCGTGGAAGAATGAGGTATCGTATCCCATCTCCTCCAGTGTGGACACCAGCGACTGTATCTTCTGCTTCGGGTAAGGCGATGAGGTAAAGGCATCCTTAAACGACGGAATGCCCGCTAATATAGACGACATCCCGTGTATCGACTTGCTGCCGTTGGCATAGCTGTTATCAAAAATGAGGCTGTGCTGCGCCAGTGAATCGAGGAATGGGGTATAGCTTACAAATCCGGGAATGTTGCGGTTTTTATTCATGCAGCCCCAATACTCACGGCCAAGGCTCTCGGTAATGATGAGCACGATGTTCGGCGTGGTCTTCGGGTTGTTGGCATAGTGCTTTATCGGGTGGAAATTTTGCTCCACGACACTTTCATCTACAAAGTGCACTTTTTTGAAGCTTGTTTTGCCAATGGTCCTGATGATGGCAAAGGGTGTATTGAGCACCACATCGGCATGCTCGGGTTTCTCTACGTGGCGGTTGGCATCGATGATGTTTATGGGGCGTGTGCTCTTTTTAAAATCGCCACGGATGCCGCCAACTACCATAAGACCTGTAATGATGAAAGCCACCGCAGAAAGCCCGAAATATTTGAGCTTGTAGGCGGGCATCCCTTCGGGCTTAACCCTCACCCTTTTATACAGCCATACCCATGCAAATGCTGTTACAAAGAACAGCAGGAACACATGCCAGTAGCTCACCAGGAAACGCCCTAACAGGTTGGCCTGGTCTTCGTTCTTTATCACATCGATAACGGCTACGGTAGTGCGTGCATAGATGTACCTGTAGTAAATGAAATCGCCAAAGTTGGTAGCGTACGCAATCAGGTTCGTGATGAAGTACAGCCACATCAGGAAGGTTTGGTAGCCTTTGCGCGTATTGATGGCCAACGGCAGGACCGAAAACAGGATAAAGAGCAGGTTGGTGTACAATATCGCAGTAGTATCAAAAGCCAGCCCATGGTAATAAAGCGAAAGGTAATCGCCCACCGAATCTACCTTCAGCAGTTCATAATTATAAAGGAAAAATAACAGCCTGACTATAAAATAGAAAAAATATGCAAGGAACAGCCGGTATAAAAGCGCTTTGTATTCCTGCAGCCTGAAAGTGTTATTCATTTGAAACGTAGGATTTAACACGAAATTAAGAAGTCGCTAAATTAAGGATTTTAGCATTTTAATCCTTATTAATTTACCTATTTGAATTTTAATATCCATTTTTTTCATAATTTGCAGGGTACAAACATATAAATCACATGCAAGACATAAAGCGTTTATTTGACTTCCCATATTACCAGCTGGAAAAATACAGCCTGCCCGACGCACTGGTTACCAAGTATGGCGACGAGTGGGTAAAAACCTCCACACAGGAGTATGTAGACAAGGCCAATGCGTTTTCGCGGGGGCTGCTACGCATGGGCGTGAAGAAAAACGACAGGATTGCCGTAATATCTTCCAACAACCGAACCGAATGGCATATTGTTGATATAGGCACATTGCAGACCGGCGCACAAAACGTACCGGTGTACCCTACCATATCGGAAGAAGATTATGAATATATCCTCAACCATTCCGAGTCGAAATATTGCATCGTCTCCGACCAGGAACTGTATGACAAAATAATGTCGATACGCGACAAAGTGCCCGGGCTAAAGGAAATCTATTCCTTCAATAGCGTATCCGGCTGCAAAAGCTGGAACGAAATACTGGAACTGGGTAAGGATGCTTCCAACCAGGGCGAAGTGGACAGCATCAAAGACAGCATTACCGAGGATGAACTGGCTACAGTAATCTACACGTCCGGTACTACCGGAAGGCCGAAAGGCGTAATGCTTTCGCACAGGAACATCGTCTCGGACGTATTAATGAGCGCAGAAAGGGTTCCATTCGAATCCGGCAACAGCCGTGCGCTGAGCTTCCTTCCCATCTGCCACATCTATGAGCGGATGATACTGTACCTGTACCAGTACTTCGGCGTATCTACGTACTTTGCCGAGTCGATAGAAAAGGTGAGCGACAACATTAAGGAAGTGAAACCTTTCGTAATTACCGCCGTACCAAGGCTGCTTGAAAAAGTGTATGACAAGATCATTGCCAAGGGTGCCGACCTTACCGGAATTAAGCGCAAACTGTTCTTTTGGGCAGTTGAAGTGGGGCTCGAATATGAACCGTATGGTGCTAATGGGCCATGGTACGGTTTCAAGCTGTGGGTAGCCCGAAAGCTCATCTTCTCGAAATGGAAAGCGGGTCTTGGCGGCAACCTAGGGCTCATGGTATCGGGCAGCGCGGCCATACAGCCAAGGCTGGCACGGGTGTTTGCGGCAGCAGGCATACCGGTTATGGAAGGCTACGGGCTTACCGAGACCTCGCCGGTTATTGCCGTGAACGACGAGCGCAACGGCGGTTTCAGGATAGGTACCGTAGGCAGGCCGCTAAGGGGCGTTGAAGTAAAAATTGCCGAAGATGGCGAGATACTGTGCAAAGGGCCTAACGTGATGATCGGCTACCTTAATGATCAGGAAAAGACCGACGAAGTACTGAAAGACGGCTACTTCCATACGGGCGACATCGGCATTATCGACAAGGACGGCTTCCTGAAAATCACCGACAGGAAGAAAGAGATGTTCAAGACATCGGGCGGCAAGTACATCGCACCCCAGCTGATAGAGAATGCCATGAAGCAGTCGCGCTTCATCGAGCAGATCATGGTGATAGGCGATGGCGAGAAAATGCCGGCTGCCTTTGTACAGCCTGACTTTGAATTCGTAAAGCAATGGGCATCGCGCAAGGGATTGTCCCTTTCAGACAACAAGGCCATTGCCGAAAGCAAGGAAGTAAAAGACCGCATCAAGGAAGAGATTGATGAGGTTAACAAAAAGTTCGGGCACTGGGAACAGGTGAAAAAATTTGAGATCACGCCGGATTTGTGGTCGGTAGACGGTGGCGAAATGACCCCTACCCTCAAGCTCAAGCGAAAAGCCATTAAAGAAAAATACCAGGCGCTGTATGACAAGATATACAGGGAAGGTGAACGATAGAAAATAGAAACTCCCCGGATGGGGAGTTTTTTTGTACGTATCCATTACGTTATACCATCGCGAAGAGGTACGAGCAATGACGGTATTCACGCAGCATCCGCTGTGATGAGGCTAAATTTATCTGTAGCGTCAATTATGATTGCCTTATTCTTTCCGATAAGGCACCGTGCCGCCTTTTTGAGTATGGAAGACTGGCCTTCCCGTTTGCGGAGGCGCAGGTTTAAAAGCACATAGGTTTTGCGCTTTTTTTTCTTCTCAATGTGACTGGCAAGGTCTTCAGAAACTCCCGTATCGCTACGGCGGCTCACAATTTTGGCCTTACCCCGGCCTATTGCCGAAACGGCCTTGTTCCAAAAATTCTTAGAATCCTTAGTATTGGACGCTAATTCAAATCCCCTTTCAGGGAGCTGCAGCACAACAAAGTAATTTTCCATCATGTGAATTTTTTAAATACTTATAGTGAATTTACAAAAAAAATTAATATGTGAATATTTATTTAATAATTAATTTACCATTTTTCTTATTAAAATTATTTTGAAAATATTTTTTGCCCTTTACACTAATTTAGAGTTTTTAAACGTTTAGCATATCATGAAACTACTACTGTATATATTATTTTCAGCAGGCCTGCTCATAAATTCAGCAGCCGACACACAGGAGAGGATTAGGGTAACGGGCATTGCAACCAATGCCAAAGCCGGCGCCGTAGTGCTCGATGACACGGGTACACCCTATTATGTTGACGGCCTCGACCATTGGGAGGAACAATACCTTGACAAGCTGGTAACCGTTACCGGAGAGCTGAAAAAGGTAAAGATAAAAGACGAAAACAAAGGAGCTAAAAAGAAAAAGCAGCAGTCCAAAGGCACGCAGCTGGTGTTGGTGAACCCCGAATGGGAACCGGCAAAGAAATAGTGGCCGGGCATGAGGCTTTCGACCTTTTGACTTTTTAGCTTTTCGACTTTTGACTTTTTTATTTACTTTGCGGAAAAAATAACGATGATATCCTACAACCCTAAAGAGTGGTTTTCGTTCATATTCAACTTCCACAAAGGTGATACGTTTAGAAAACTCATTCCGATAATGATTGGCATCGGGCTGTATTCTGCCGGGATTGCCTGGCTCGAAATCGAATACTGGAGGCTATCGGAAACCAGCCATGTAAAGAACATCACCGTAATGCACACCATGCTGGGGTTTGTAATCTCATTGCTCCTCGTATTCCGCACCAATACGGCCTACGACCGCTGGTGGGAAGGCCGCAAGCAATGGGGGGCTCTCGTTAATAACAGCCGTAACCTTGCCATAAAGATGGCCGTAATGCTTAAAGAGCCTGCCGATAAAGAGATCATGAAAAAGCTGATACCGGCCTTTGCCTCCGTGCTTAACCTGCACCTGAAGAATGCCGACATAAGCCACGAACTGTTTGATGATGCCACACTTCCATCAGATCATTACAAACATAAGCCCAACCAGATCGTAAAGACCATAATGGCACGGGTAGACGAAATGTATAAGGATGGCAAGCTGACCGGCGACCAGCTTATCATCATCAACGACGAGCTGCGCTCCTTCCTTGACATATGCGGGGCCTGCGAGCGCATCAAGAACACTCCCATACCCTACTCGTATAGCGCGTTCATCAAGAAATTCATATTCTTCTACGTTATGACGCTGCCGTTCGGGTATGTATTCCAATTGGGGTACTTTGTCATACCGGTAGTCGTGTTCGTATTTTATGTGCTGGCAAGCCTCGAGCTTATTGCTGAGGAGATCGAGGACCCGTTCGGCACCGACCCCAACGACCTCCCGCTGGAAAAAATTGCCGAAAATATCCGGAAAAATGTTGAGGAGCTCATTTATTAGCCCCTGATATATCATTTTTTCTCACGGCTTATACCCTTTTTTCATATGGAGTGTCACCTTAAATCCGCTCTTATGTACCTTTAAGTCGTCCTTAACAGTGTTGATTTTCAAAAATCCTTACCTTCATTAAAAAATGAAGAACATGGAACACGTAAAAAAAATGCCGGGTAGCACAAGTGCCGATGATAATGTAAACAACAATGCGCATTATACACAATCGGGAGAGATAATCCGCGACGATGAGCGCGACCGCCACAACAGCACAGATGAATGGAATGCAGAAGACAGCAGGACAGGGAGGAATAAGTAGCGTTAGGGGAATATTCTTTGGGATTACTGGGCTTTTGCTAACTTTGACTTATGAAAAAAATCCTCCTCCTTTCTGATACCCATAGCCATATTGACTATACGATCCTGAAATATGTAAGACAGGTCGATGAAGTATGGCACGCCGGTGATATCGGCAACCTTGCCGTGACCGATGCCATTAAGGCTGAAAAAACCTTGCGTGCTGTGTTTGGCAATATCGATGGTAATGAGGCACGTATGGAATTCCCTCTCAACAACCGTTTCTTTTGCGAAGGTGTGGATGTATGGATCACACACATTGGCGGATATCCCGGAAAATACAATCCTGCAGTGCGCGAAGAACTTAACCAAAATCCGCCAAAGCTGTTTATTTGCGGGCACTCACACATCCTAAAAGTACAGTTCGACAACAAGCTTAACTTATTGCACATGAATCCTGGCGCAGCGGGCATCAGCGGCCTGCACAAAGTGCGCACCATGCTGCGATTTGAAATTGACGGTGACAAGATACAAAACCTTGAGGTTGTAGAGATTGGACAGAGGTTTTAGAATTTTACACCGAAAGTGATGTTAAGTTGGTGAAGGGTATCATAAAAAGATTCCAATTCGGGAATTGTGTGGGTCTCAGGTTTGAGCAATGTATAATTCAGGCCCAGAAAAATCCTGGTATGTTCGGTGAATGCATAGTCAATATCCATCCCCGCTCCGTAACCAACACCTTGCTGCTTGCCGTAACTATCGCCATCTTTTCTTTGGTCAATTGTAATCGATCCTACAGAAATCTTTGGGTTGAGCGACATCTTTTTGCCCAATGGCATCCTATACATATAGGCAAGGTAAAAATTGCTTATGTTACTCTGTTCTACATTTCCTGCAAGCGATACATCTTCCACTGTATAAGCCGCAAAATCAATCCCTCCGCAAATGTGGTGCTTTTGGCTGAACGAAAAGAAAGTCACCATTAAACCTGCGCCAATCTTACCTTTGTTGGCCTTCGCCAGGACATTATCCCCAAAGCTGCCCGGTGCTGTAAGATAGAGCCGAATGTATTCCTGCTTTACGTCAAAAGCACTTTTCTCATTTTCATTATTTTTTTCCAGGGGTGCCATGTTCCATTCTTGTCCAAAAGCAGTTAAAGAAGTTGCCATCAATGCTATATAAATAAACTGCTTCATGATTACAGGTTTATGGTTTGGTTTAACGGTTCATTCCCTATTGTTATTGGGATTTCTTCAATGGTGCCAAAAGCGCCGCTAATGCTGTAACGTAAAATAAGTGACTGATTACGCGCAACCTGAAAAGTAGAGGTTATTGTGTCATCATCATAATTAGCCGGGTAAAGTTGATGGGTAGAAGCATTATACACTTCAATGGCGTTATTTATCAATCCTAAAGGGACGGCTTCAAGGCTAAATGACGCATTTGTAAAGGTCACCGTAAGTGTTGTGGTGTCACTTATGCTGTAAAGCCTGCGCTCCCCAAAATCGACAATGTAATCTTCAAGGTCGGTATTTTGAATATTGGTCACATAAATGCTGGATAAATTCTGATCTGGCCGTGCATCTTCAGTATCAGTATTTATGCCCAATGTAATGTTGTCCTGGTTGGTAGGCTTTGGGAAAACCATCCTGTAATGGCCATTACTATCGGATCGCACATAGGAAATAAGGTCGTAGTCGCCCGAATCTCCCGGCAGGCCAATAGCACCTGGTGATCCATTCTTGCTAACGTGTACGCTTACCAATATATCTTCAAGGGGTTGGCCGTTACGGTCTGATAGCCGCCCCTCAAATACATATTTTGTCTCTCCGCTATATTCGAGGCCATCACATGAGAAAAGTAACAGAGTAAAAATTAAAAGGAAGTATGTTTTCTTCATTGTACCTAATTTTTAAATCAAAATTTTATGCCAAGCTGTATATTCAGTTGCTGCAAAGAACCAAAAAAGGATTTATACTCTTCATTGGTATGCGTTTTGGGAAAAGACCATGCATAGCCAAGCCCTGCAAATACCCTGAACCCGCCCGCAATCCTGAAATCGGTATCAAAGCCTGCCGAGAACCCGTATCCCTCCTGCTTTCCATAACTCGAACGGTTATCGCGCTGGTGCAGCGTCATATAAGTCACAGAAAATTTAGGGTTCAGGTCTACCTTATTCACTATAGGAATTTTGTACAATCCCTGGACTCCGTAATTTGCCAGGTTGGTATACTGCACATTGGCAGCAAGCGACCTGTCGGTCACTTCATATTGCATGAATTCATATAAACCTTGTACATGAAGCATATTGTGCTCATAAAAAGTAACTGTTACACCAACAGCCCCTTGCCCGTTGTGGGCTTTTGCCAATACGTTGTTGCCAATCCCGTTTGGAAATATCCTGTAAATGCTTATGTATTCATTCCTTGCTTCCGGCTTTTTACGCAACATAGGCTTCATAAGTGTATCCTGGGCATGACCTACGGTTCCAAGGAATAATAATAAGATAAAAAATATAGTCTTCATATTATTCAAGGGTATAAATTACATCCTCATTCCCTATGATAATGTCCCGCTCGTGCAAGCTTCCGTCCTGCAAAAGGTATCTGAGCAGCACAACCTGGTTTGGGGCGACTGTATAATTGGTATGGTTCAAAGGCCACGAAGGATCCTGCGGGACGACAGGAAAATTGTTATCAATCCAGTTATCCGCTACTAAACCTGTAAGGCCAATTTTTACGGGAAAAACGGAATTGGTATTGATCTGCAGTGAAACGGAATTGGTTTCATCGTATAAGCTGGTAGTACCGAAGTCAATTTTATAGTCCTCCGCCTGGTCAAAACTGATATTTACAATTTCGGAGCGTGAAAATGTTTCCGAAACTTCGACATCATTTATTTCCACCCAAATGGTAACACGGTCTTCTGCTTTTGGAAAAATCATCAGGTAATATCCGTTGCTGTCAGTATGGTCATAGCTTATCTCATCACGGTCATTGCCGTTGGATAAGTTGGTGCTCACTCTGATTCCGGATAAGGGAGCACCGTCGGGGCCAGTAATCCGTCCTTCAAAAATCATTTTAGTAGCCCCATCATATTCGATACCACAGGCACATAAAAGAAATGCTATGAGCATTGCAGGTAGTGTTGTTTTCATGCAGTTGGTTTTACAGGAAAGATACAGAAAAACAATAATGGTTGCTTGGGAACATAAAATAAAAAATCCCGCCGGAGCGGGATTCTTACGCACTAATAAACTAAGTTAAAAGGTTTACCTTAACCTGTCCACAGATTTTACGAGATCTTCATCCTTCTTGATGGCCTTATTGGCAAGGCTCAAAAAAACGATAGAAACAATAGGGAGGATGACCCCAATACCCTTCTCTGAAACCTCCAACGCGGGGTCGGTTTCTCCGGATAGATTTAGTGACTGGTATATAAATAACCCTAATAAAATTAAATTTAATATTATGTTCAGCCTGCCCATGACAAACTGGTTTTTCCTTTTTTTGTACGTCAGTATACTTATTACGCTCAGCGTTGTGCTAAGTCCAAACAAAGCCACATAGGCCAGATTCCTTATAAAATAGTAGTGTTCGCCGTTCTTTGTAGTCCATAATGGGAAAACGAAAGGCAGAACGCCTGTTGCTATGAATGCAATAATAAGGTATATAGTTTGTATTCTTTGTATCATACTGGTGTAATCGCAGCACAAAAATATGTTTTCTTTTTAAAAAATACTATTGTGCAGTAAAAATAAATTTGTAATATTGCAGTACAAAAGCACAAGTACTTCATTCTGCGAAGTATGCTTCTCCCAAACTAGATTCCCTTATTCCATTTTGAGTTACGATATTTAATTTAACCTAGAAAAATCATTCATGTTTGATATTTCCGAATTGAAAGAAATGAAGCTTCCTGAGCTTCAGGAAATTGCAAAAAAAGCAAAGATTAACAAATACAGAGGTTTAAAAAAAGAAGAACTTGTTTACCAGATTTTAGACCACCAGGCTGCAAATCCGGCCGTAATAAAACCACTTTTTGAAGATAACGCCCCTGAAGCGGCAAACGAAAATTCCGCAAAACCTGCAGATAAGGCAAAACGCCAGCGCATAACAAAAAATACGGGCGCAGAGGAAGCTAAACCTGCTCCCGTTCCTGCTAAGGAAACCCCGGCAGCCGAACCTGCAACGGCAGTTAAAGCAGAACCCGAACAAAGTAAAACTGAGCAGCCTGTAAAACCGCGTATAACCAAAGTACCCCGCGAGACCGCTGACAAGGCCGAAAGTGCCGTTCAGGCAGAGCCTGAAGCAGAAGCACAACCTACATCACAGCCACAAAATAACGATAGAAGGCAAAATGCCCAACCCGCTAATCAAAACCAGACAAGGCAGGCCAACCCTGCCCAAAAGGTAAAAAGGGTACTTACTGAAGAAGAGAGGCTCGCGCAAATAGAACGTGCCAACTCCAATAATCCTAACCACCCGAGCTATAAGGGTAATAAAGAAAAGATGCAGCAACCGCAACAGCCGCACCAAAGCGCTGAAGCTGCCGCGGTACAACCCCAACAAAAAAAACAAAACTTCCGCGAACCCGATTATGAGTTTGACGGTATAATAGAAAGTGAAGGCGTACTTGAAATGATGCCTGACGGCTACGGTTTCCTCCGCTCTTCCGACTATAACTACCTTGCCTCCCCTGACGATATTTACCTTTCCAACTCACAGGTACGCCTTTTCGGCCTAAAGACGGGTGATACGGTAAAAGGAGTGGTACGCCCGCCAAAAGAAGGCGAAAAGTACTTCCCGCTTGTAAAAGTGAACAAAATTAACGGCCACGACCCGCAGGTAGTTCGCGACAGGGTGTCATTCGAGCACCTTACACCACTTTTCCCTGAAGAAAAATTCAACCTTGCTGATAAGCAAAGCACCATATCTACCAGGATCATCGACCTGTTCTCCCCTATTGGCAAAGGCCAGAGGGGTATGATTGTGGCACAGCCCAAAACAGGTAAAACCATGTTGCTGAAGGATATAGCCAACTCTATTGCCGCCAATCATCCCGAAGTGTATCTCATCGTACTGCTTATTGACGAAAGGCCGGAAGAGGTTACCGACATGCAGCGAAGCGTAAGGGGAGAGGTTATCGCCTCAACTTTTGACGAGCCTGCCGACCGTCACGTAAAAGTCGCAAACATTGTGCTCGAAAAAGCCAAGCGCCTTGTAGAGTGCGGCCACGATGTGGTTATCCTGCTGGATTCCATTACACGACTTGCCAGAGCATACAACACGGTACAGCCAGCATCGGGTAAGGTGTTGAGTGGTGGTGTGGATGCCAATGCATTGCAGAAGCCGAAACGCTTTTTCGGGGCGGCACGTAACATTGAAGGCGGCGGATCGCTTAGTATCATCGCTACGGCGCTTACCGATACAGGCTCTAAAATGGACGAGGTAATCTTTGAGGAATTCAAGGGTACGGGCAACATGGAACTACAGCTCGACAGGAAGATTGCCAACAGGCGTATCTTCCCGGCTATTGACCTTACGTCGTCCAGTACACGCCGCGACGACCTCCTTCTTGATACCAAGACGATACAGCGCATGTGGATCATGAGGAAGTACCTTTCCGACATGAACCCTGTAGAGGCTATGGACTTCATTAATGACCGCTTTAAGAAGACGAGGAACAATGAGGAGTTCCTTATCTCTATGAATGATGGATAAAAAAGGTGTTTAGCCGCTAAGATGCTTAGCGCCTGAGACTGATCTATAAAACGCAAAAAGCCCCTGTTGGGGCTTTTTTGTTAGTCTTCAAAGTCGCTATCCTGCGACCCTTCAGCGCAAAAGTCGTTGTAGTATTCCACGATCTGCTCAAGATTCTTTAGCATAAATTCTTTGGTTTTAAGCCTTTCCACAATCCCCGGGCAATTGTTGAAATATTCTCCAATTCTCTTTTTGTTGCCTAAAAACATGGTGAGTTTGGATTCATTTGCCCGTTTTACATAATGATGTGTGACTGTCGGGTTTTTCTCAGGTGTAAATACAGTATATCCATCTGTAACACCTGAAAAATCCTGTATACGCGTATAGTTCAGTGGGTTTAGGTAGGAGTCTTTAAAACCGCCTTCAAGGTCGGCATAAAGATTTACTTCCCCTTCACTGAGCAGTTCCAATAATTTGTAGGTAGTCTCACCAGATTCAACTGTCTGTACAAACTGGAACGTCCTGGATTTCGAACTGTATAACTCAATCCTGTCTACTATTTCCCCATCCCACTCATCGGGTTGCTCGTTTTTATCCAAGCGAAACAGGATTACTTCCTTTTTGGCTTTCATTATCTTGTTTTCACGCAAAATTTCGCCATAACCAGTTAAAGAAGTCCCATCCCTGAAGAAAATGGTTGCCTCCTGATCCTGGGCCATTGTTGAAAGTGATAAAATTAAAAAGGTGAGGCAAAGTAGTTTTTTATGCATCGGCAGTAGTATGAATAATTATTCCTTTATTACCATTACCGAGGCTTTAAAGCCGGTAGCCAGGTTCCATTGGTGATTGGATATGACTTCGCCCTTATCGTCAAATACCCTGAATTCGGCGGTATTTGGCCCCGATGTTCCCTGGTTAAGCGCTTCAAAGTCAATTTTATTGAAGCCTTCCTCCAATGTAAGCTGTATCCCACGAAAATCATTGTCAAGCGTAAGGTCGGCCACAACTATGCGGTCATTTACCAGTACTTTTATCCTGTCACCGTCGGCATATTCAAAGTCGCGCGCCAAAACCTGCACGAATTTTGTTTTGGTACGTACCTCACCAAAATACTGGTTGCCCTTGTAGGCCTCGCTCGACTCGCCCCTGCGCTTTATCTCAACACGGTCCTGGTATTCGCTGCTGCGGTTTACAAACTCATCTTTTTGGAACATACTGAAGTTGCTCTGCCTTTCCCCAACCTGCGGTGTAGTGGCATTGGTGGGCGCTTTTTCCTTGTTACGCGAAAAAGGGCTTGCAGCACTCATGGTAGGTGCGGCCTTTGGTACTTCGGATTTGGCACGCGGAATGGCAATGCCACCCGTGCCGCTGTCCATTTGTGCATGGGCGGCGGTAAAGGCAAATCCTGCAAGTACGATAAAGATATATTTCATTGTGAAGCGATCTTTCAAACAAAGTAACAAAAATTTTGCCAGTTTATGTGTAAATGTGTTTATTGATAACGATTTGTGCCAAATTTTATTTTGGGAAAATCTCCCACTGCTTTACAGGCTGCTCAAAAGTTATGGAACCAGGAGTGGTTACATACTCTTTTACAAAAGTAAAGCCCGCTTTTTCGAGGGTTTTGTGCGGTGCAGTATTGTGGGCATAAGGTTCACTGTACACCCGTTCAAGCTTCATGTTTCCAAAATAATAAGGCAACGACAGCCCCACCATTTCAGCCCCGATGCCCAGTGCGCGCATTTCGGGTTTCCAAATGTGCAGATGCATTGCGCCTTCTTTGCCATATGTCACGGGATTGACATTGCTGTGCCCAAAAGGCTCGCCTTCAGCTTCCCAAATTAACGCATAAGCTTTTTTTTCTGCATAAGGAAGCGATAACTGCGTTTGCAGCATTTGGGTAAACTGCTCGCGGGTTGGCATTTTTTGAAGGTCCACACCCATGCCTTTCAGGAAATCATCTGATGCGGTAAACCAGTAATTGGCAAACAGCGGGATGTCTTTTTCCGTCATTTCGCGTACTGATAAGTTATCATTGTCCATATTTGCTTCATTGATAGTGCAATGATAATTAAAAATAGCTCTTGTTAACGGCATTATACTACCAAAACAACTAATCTGCCAGTCGTGTAATCGAACCTTAAATAATACAGCATAGCAATAATTTAATGCATTAGGGGTAAAATCCACACTTGGTGTTTGGGCGCTTTTCGTATCTTTGTTCCTTGTATGAGATACTTTATAGAGTTTGCTTACAACGGGAAAAACTACTGCGGATGGCAGTTTCAGCCGCATAGCCCGTCGGTACAGGAAACACTGAACAAAGCCCTTTCCCTGCTCCTTCGAACAGAAATTGACGTAACCGGTGCCGGGCGCACCGATACCGGTGTGCATGCCACACAGATGTATGCGCACTTTGACCATGAGGAGATTGCCAACACCGATACGCTCGTGCAAAAGCTCAACTCATTCCTGCCCAAAGACATCGTGGTGTACCGCTTTATTCCGCTGCATGATGAGGCACATGCAAGGTTTGACGCGGTAAGGCGGACGTATGAGTACCACATTCACACCTTTAAGGATGCATTTGTGCACGAGGGCAGCTGGTATAACTTTCATCCTCTGGATGTGGAGAAGATGAACGAAGCGGCCAAAGTGCTGTTTGACTATACCGACTTTAAATGCTTCTCCAAGACGCATACTGATGTGAAGACTTTCAATTGCAGGATCATGCAGGCCGAATGGCAGCAGCACGGCACCAGACTGGTATTTACCATTAGCGCCGACCGTTTTTTGCGAAACATGGTGCGCGCCATTGTAGGTACGCTGGTAAACGTGGGACTGGGGAAAATAACGACTGACGACGTACGCGCCATAATAGAAAGCCGCGACCGTGGCCTTGCGGGGTTCTCGGTTCCAGCACACGGATTGTATCTTACCAAGGTAATTTATCCGTACCTTTAAGCCATCAGAATTACAAATGGAAACCAAAGAAAAACACAGGAATAAAACTTCGTTAAAAAAGGTAATGCAGTTTGCCAAACCCTACACAGCGCGCTTTGTATGGGTGGTGGTATTTGCCGTTGCACTTTCCATATTTGCCGCGATACGCCCTTATCTTCTTAAGCAGACAGTAGATGACTACATGCTGGATAAGCACGAAAGCGGACTGCTGAATTTTGTACTGCTCATGGCTGCCGTACTGCTGTTTGAAGTCGCCTCGCAGTTTTACTTTGTGTACTGGGCCAACTGGCTGGGTCAGGACATCGTGAAAGACATCCGGGAAAAGCTGTTCCGCCACATTACCAGCTTCAGGATGAAATTTTTTGACAATGAAGCTGTCGGACGTTTGGTGACGCGTACGGTTTTCGATATCGAGTCCATCGCCAAGATATTCAGCCAGGGATTGTTCATGATCATCAGCGACGTGCTGAAAATGCTGGTCGTACTGGGCGTGATGTTCTACATGAACTGGAAGCTTACAATAGTGGTGATGCTCGCCATGCCGATACTCGTTGTGGCTACCCGCATCTTCCAGAAGAAAATGAAGGGTGCGTTTGAAGAAGTGCGTGCGCAGGTAGCCAACCTCAACACCTTTGTACAGGAACGGCTTACGGGAATGAAAATCGTTCAGCTCTTTAACCGCGAGGATATCGAGTATGAAAAGTTTAAGCAGATCAACAAAAAGCATAACGATGCCTGGCAGAAGAACATATTATACAACTCTATCTTCTTTCCCATCGCCGATACCATTTCGTCGCTTACCCTTGGTTTTATCATTTGGTACGGCAGTGTAAGCATACTGGGCGGCGGCAGCGTAACCTCGTCGGGCGACCTGTTTGCGTACATTTGGTTCATAGGCATGCTCTTCAACCCGCTACGCCAGATTGCAGATAAATTCAACGAAATGCAGATGGGCATTGTGGCCTCCGACCGTGTATTCGAACTGCTGGAAATGCAGGAACTGGTACAGCAGTCGGGAACCAAAACCGCCGGGCATTTTAAAGGAGAACTTGAGTTTGAGAACGTACGTTTCAGCTACCTTGAAGGTGAAGAAGTGATAAAAGGTATCAACCTTACGGTAGATGCGGGCGAAACCATAGCGATTGTAGGTGCGACGGGCGCCGGCAAGTCGACCATCATTAACCTGCTAAACCGTTTTTACGAGATAGACAGCGGGAAAATCACCATTGACGGAACCGACATTAATGAGTTTACACTGGAAAGCCTGCGCAGGCAGATAGGCATTGTGTTGCAGGACGTATTCCTTTTTGCCGATACGATACTGAATAACATTACGCTTAACGATGCCGGCATCTCGCGTGAGGATGTGATTACAGCGGCCAAAGCCATTGGTGTACACGATTTTATAATGACATTGCCTGAAGGCTACGATTATAATGTCAAAGAGCGCGGTGTTATGCTCTCATCCGGGCAAAGGCAACTGATAGCGTTCCTGAGGGCGTATGTGAGCAACCCGAGCATCCTGATACTGGACGAAGCCACGTCATCCATCGATACGCATTCGGAGGAAATGATACGCACGGCTACCGACAAGATCACTGAAGGCAGGACCTCCATTGTCATTGCCCACCGATTGGCCACCATTGTCAATGCCGACAAGATCATCGTTATGGACAAAGGCCATATCGTAGAAGCCGGTACGCATTATGAGCTAATCAATCGTGAGGAGGGATATTATAAGAACTTGTACTACTCGCAATTTGCGGTGGAGAGCCCGGAAAGTTAACAGTCTCAATTTTCAGCAGATGAAGCCTTTTATTAAAATACTTGGGATTGTTGCCATTTCGGAATTAGTGTTGGGTATGGCAGCAATAGTATTACGACAATCTGCAAATACTCCTTTTATACTGACCATATGCAGCCTTGTCATGCAGGTCCTCTCACTGCCTTTAAGCCTTATCAACAGGACATATCCTTATTACAGTACGGAATCCGGATGGCTTATTGCCTTTATGGTGGCTTGCACTTACCTCATACATTCGGTAATCATTTATTTGGTTTATAAGTCTGTTAAAAAGCAGGCAGTCAAATAGCTTTAAACATTTTACTATAAGCAAATAAATACTTATTTTCGTACCACGAATTTAAACAGCAAATTATATACTGATGAAATACGATGTTATTGTTTTAGGAAGCGGCCCGGGTGGCTATGTAGCGGCCATAAGGGCTTCACAACTGGGTTTCAAGACAGCTATTGTGGAAAAAGAAAACCTTGGCGGCATCTGCCTTAACTGGGGCTGTATCCCGACAAAAGCCCTGCTGAAAAGCGCGCAGGTTTTTGATTACCTGAAACATGCTTCAGATTACGGCCTTACCGTAAAAGAATTTGACAAGGATTTTGGTGCTGTAGTGGCCCGCAGCCGTGGCGTTGCCGACGGCATGAGCAAAGGCATCCAGTTCCTGATGAAGAAAAATAAGATCGACGTTATTGAAGGCACAGGCAAACTGAAGCCGGGCAAGAAAATGGACGTTACCGATAAAGACGGCAAGACTACCGAACTTAGCGCCGACCATATCATCATTGCTACGGGAGCACGCTCGCGCGAGCTTCCTAACCTTCCGCAGGATGGCAAGAAAGTGATAGGCTACCGCCAGGCAATGGTGCTTCCTGAGCAGCCGAAGTCTATGATTGTTGTTGGCTCGGGCGCGATAGGCGTTGAGTTTGCACACTTTTACAATTCAATGGGCACGCAGGTGACCATCGTTGAGTTCATGCCGAACATCGTTCCGGTTGAGGATGAGGACATCTCAAAACAATTTGAGCGTTCGTTGAAAAAGTCGGGCATCAACATCATGACCAACTCGTCTGTTGAGAAAGTAGATACTTCGGGCAATGGCGTAAAAGCTACCGTGAAAACTGCCAAAGGCGAAGAGATCCTTGAAGCGGATATCCTGCTTTCGGCGGTAGGCATCAAGTCGAACATCGAGAACATTGGCCTTGAGGAAGTGGGCATCGCTACCGATAGGGATAAAGTATTGGTAAACTCGTACTACCAAACCAACATACCGGGCTATTATGCTATTGGCGACATCGTTCCGGGCCAGGCACTGGCACACGTTGCTTCGGCAGAGGGCATCCTTTGCGTAGAGAAGATTGCAGGCCTGCACGTAGAGCCGCTTGACTATGGGAACATACCGGGCTGTACCTATGCTACCCCTGAGATCGCTTCTGTTGGCCTTACTGAAAAGCAGGCTAAGGAGAAAGGCTACGAATTGAAGATAGGAAAGTTCCCGTTCACTGCATCAGGAAAAGCAAAAGCCGCGGGTACGCCTGACGGTTTTGTAAAAGTGATCTTCGATGCGAAATACGGCGAATGGTTGGGCTGCCACATGATAGGCGCCGGCGTTACCGACATGATCGCCGAGGCAGTTGTAGCAAGGAAACTTGAGACCACGGGCCATGAGATCATCAAGTCGGTGCACCCACACCCTACCATGAGCGAAGCTATCATGGAAGCTGCAGCCGCTGCTTATGATGAGGTGATCCACATTTAATTTCAGATTTCAGATTTTAGATTGAGCTGGAGTCGTAAATAATATAAATCCGCTTTGAAGTTTCAGGGCGGATTTTTTTATTTTTGACTTATGAAGAAGTTTCTCTCAGCTTACTATAATATATGGTATATACCTGTTCTTACCGCTGCTGCTGTTAGTATTGCTGGCATATTTACCCTTATGATTCCTTACGAAGCAGTTGCTTATCTTTCAACAGGGCTACCTTTCTTAGCTCTGTTAGTTTCTTTTATACTTGGTATAATAAAGCTTTTTAAAAAGCAATATCTCAATGGAGTATTACAGTTTTTTTTTACTGCCCTTGTAAGCATAATAGGCATTTTTGCCGCAAGTATTTTCATGCTGTTTTATCCTTATGACTACTATGCAAACAATCTCGAAATTCCCGAGGACATCGATTTAAACATTCCAAGAGACACTTTAAGCCTTACTTGCAGCGATATAACAGATTTTGAAATTGGCAATGAATTTCAGCCGGGGCTTTATACCTATGCTTTCTGCTATTCTACCGGGGAGAACGGAATCATTTACCTGAAAGCTTTTGAAATAAACCATGAAGACCCGCTTAGCACCAAATCATTGCAGCAACGTTCGGCTATAAGCGTTGTACCTTCAGCTAATGTTGTCCGTTATCAGCTTGACGGGCATTTTAGTATTTTCGAAGGCGATTGGGATCATCCTTATGCCGCACGCTTTGAATTGTGGTTCAGGAATGAAAATGGTTCAGAAAGAAAGTTGGCTGAAAAAATATATAAAATAGAAGGTTGGATGCGATAAAGGCTGGTTTGTGCCTGAATGTAAGACTCATCAAAAAAATCACTATTTTAGCTGTACCAAACCCAACACAATGAAAAAAAGTATTGTACTGCTTGCCTTTGCACTTGTTGCCATGACCGGCTGTGAAATAAAAAAGGAAACAAAGGAAAAGGAAACCGCTACAGAAGAAAAAGCTGCCTCTCCAGAAACAGCTATAAAGGAAGTTACCGAACTCATGGACAGCTTCCACAATGCTTTGAAAACCAAGAACGCTGACGAATTCAAGAACCTGCTGGATCCCGAAGGACTATATTGCGGCACCGATCCTTCCGAGATATACAACCGCGATACCTATGCCCAACTGATGGGCGAAACACTTAATAACCCGACCCTGGGTGCTGTAGCGTATACCGTTGACAAGCGTGAGATACGCATCGACGAAGGCAACGAAACGGCGACCATACTGGAACAATACAAAGTAGACCTTTTCAGCCCCGAGATTCCGTGGAGGCTGGTTAGCCATGCCATAAAAAAGGATGGTGAATGGGTTATTGACTTTTTGAGCTTTACGCTGGTACCCACCAATAAACAGCAGGAAGTTATTAATAAAGCGGTAGCTGCTGAAGTGTAGCATTACCGAAATAAATAAATAAAAAACCCGGAGTGTAAACCCGGGTTTTTGCATAAAAAAGCATTATGATATTTCATCGGGCGCTCTTATAATCATAATATTGGCGTATCGTCATGATGCCTTTATAATTGTTCTTTTTCCTGGCAGCAAAGAGCCATGCCATACCCCCGACAGCAATGCACGAGGTAAGCAATATCACCAGTGTTGTAATTAGGTAATTACTGAAGCTGCCATTGTCAAATGTAAAATCGTTAAGCAACATATAACCGGCAAGCAGCATCAGGAAAACAGCAAGGATAATGTATAGTAACTTCATAGCTTTAGGTGATTTAGCTTAAACTTCCGTTCTAATCAGAGTGCTAAGTTCTATAATTAAATCATTCCTTCATAGCAGTTTAATATCGATATAACTTTTATTTAGGATTTCATTTGTAAGCGTAAACTTTCACTTTTATGCTACCTCCAAAAAATACTGGGCTTTTCAAAATTATCTGAAATTAATAAAATTTTAGGTGTTAATATTTTTAAAAACGCTCAGCAATTTTGTGAAATAAGGGTGAAATTTGTAATTCACTTTAAACAACTTACTATGAACCTTAAAAGACTTTTCGGCGCCATCCTAACCTTTTTGGGCGTTATCGGGCTTATCTATGCAGCCTATGTATTTGCAAATACTTCAACCGGCGAGCAAAACATAAAGATAACAGCCGTATACGGTATTGTAGGGCTTATATTTTTCATTGCAGGCATTGGCCTTGTAAAGAAAACGCGTGATGATTCGAATTTATAATCTTTAAAACCGCATACCATGAGCAAATCACTTGTAGTAAAAAATAACATCAGGATAGATGCTCCTGTAACCCGGGTTTGGGAAGTGCTCACCAAACCCGAATACATCCGCCAGTGGGATGAACTGCCGGAAGATTTTGGCGATTATGAGGTACATCCCGCTACAATAATAGAATGGCCCGGACATTCAAGGCTTAGGGTTATAGATTTTGAAATCAACAAAAAACTGCGCTACTCTCTGTATGTTCCGGCCTGGAATGACGAAAACATTACAAATGTAGGCTACACGTATACCCTGTCATCAGACCAGGACGGCAACACGTGGCTGGGTATAGAGATCGGAGACTTTGCCCTACTTACAGAGAGTGTAAAATATTATGATGCCAGCATTGAGTTTGGACAAACTGCATCGCAGAAAATAAAGGAACTCGCGGAAAAAAGGGACATACTGCTTTAATCGAACCGGATGAACATCCCCCTGAAGCTGATAGTCATCTTTTCAAATTGCTTTATAAGGTCCTGCCCAATGTTGCCGTAAAAGAATTTTTCTTCATCGCCCGACTGTTGTATCAAAAGCTGCACATTTTCCAATGAGTGTACTTTTGCATTTATAAGCGGGGCAAATGTTATGACATATCCTTTTTTGGTAGTCATGCCGCCCGCGCCCCCAAACTCAATGTCCGATTCTTTATAGGTGGCAATTATCTCCGGTTTATGTTTTTCGAAATATTTGGGATATAGCGTAGTCCCTACAGCCCCGGTATCAAAAGTGTAATGCTCATCCCCTATTCTGATCACAGGGATCAGGAAATCGAGCGCCATCTCCTGCCCGCTTATGGGAGTTGCGGTGTTTGGTACGATAAAGTCATCGGCTTTGTTAATTTGTATTTCGCCCATTGCCTCAATTACAGGAAAGCCGATTATACCGTTTATTTGATAGTCTATTTGCGGAAATGCCAGCGCTTCATCAGGAAAAACCAAAAACACAGCATTCGTTACTACAATATTACCGATACTGAATTCCGGGCATAGCGCCATTTTTGCTTTCACCGTAGCACCTGTTATCGAGCCAACCTCAATGCTTCCTCCCAGTTGATTCATACCCATTTTTGCTGCAGTTGATTCGGTTATTGTAGAAAGGTTGGCACCGGTATCAAAGATGAAGTCGACTATGACTGCACCCTGCTTCACCGGCAGGTTGGCAAGATTTGCCTTATCCCGGCTCATTTTTACTACCGTAGCCTGATTGATGACCACCTCCTGCTTTGGCTGCTTTTCCAGAAGTGTCCAAATATTGGCCATATTCCCAAAGTCGTCGGCTTCTTCCTTTGTCAGGAACTTTGACCGGCCCGATAAGATTTGATTAGCTGTTTTAAGGGCATCGGCATATTCAAACAAACGGGCGTGGTTGGCGTGCCTGAGCCGCAATAGCCCCAGTCTGAGCGAATCGCCCATCCCCTTTCCAAATTCATTAAATAGCGTGGCTATTTTTTCATTAGAGAGTGCGGGGCTATTAAAAATATTATCCAGATTGGCCTGAAGGACGAGGCTCTCAAACCTGTTGAAATACTTATCATTTTGATAAACGTAATCCTCCGCTTTGAAATAGTCCTTAGCTTGAAGCATTTTTTGAGCTGACCTGTAACGGTCGCTAATTTTATTTTGCTGGGCATTAAGCCGGCTGAAAGCCATACAAACCATCAGGAATACCACAATCTTCTTCATAGTAAGGTTATATTATTACAAACATAACAATTTACTGCGTTAATAAGTTAAGCATTAGAGATATAAAGTTCTGCAGTTTTGATACTATTTTATGCAAAACTTCACACACAAACGGCAAACTATTTATTAAATTAGCCTCCTTCAAATAAATATAATATTGTGGATGTAATTATCAAAAACGGAAAGCTCACAGCAACGATAGATACCCGGGGCGCCGAACTAAAGTCCTTGAAAAACAGCGAAGGTAAGGAGTATATGTGGGATGGGAACCCGGAGTTTTGGGGCAAGCATTCTCCTGTTTTGTTCCCGATAGTAGGCACACTGCGCAACAACAGCTATTTGTTTGAAGGCAGGCAGTATGGCATGACACGCCACGGTTTTGCCCGGGACAGCATGTTTACCGTAAAAGAAGAAGATGAAAGCCATGTAGTATTCCTGCTGTCATCCCATGACGACACCAGAAGGGTATATCCTTTTGACTTTGACCTGGAACTAACGTATATACTCAACGACAATACATTACACATCTATTATACTGTGACCAATAGAGGTACAGGCAATATGCCGTTCTCGATAGGTGCCCATCCGGCCTTTGCGCTAACCGGCAATTTTGAAGATTACAGCCTTATATTTGAAAATGACGAAAAACCCGTGAGTACCCAATTGGAAAACGACCTCCTGTCAACAAAAACAGTAAGCCTGCCGGTAGAGGATAAAACACTTCCCCTTTCCTATGATCTTTTTAAGGATGATGCATTGATACTGAAGGATCACACCTCACGCAGCCTTGAGGTAGCTAAAAATGGTAAGCCATTCCTAAAGGTTGCTTTCAGCGATTTTCCGCACTTGGGAATATGGACCAAAGAGAACGCACCTTTCGTGTGCATAGAGCCGTGGCAGGGCTATTCTGACACACAAAACGCTACAGGTAACCTTGTCGAGAAAGAGGGCATGGTTAATTTATCTGCCGCAGAAAAATACAGGGCCGGGTTCAGCATTATAATTTTAAGTTAAACCGACTTTTCCAACGCAACCAAAACATCAAAAAGGTATCTACAAGAAAACCATTTTTTATTTAAGATCATGAAAACGCTCAAACTAAGATTAATTGCTTTTATTGCTGTCCTCGCAACCGTTGCCGCATGTAGTGTGGATGGAGGTGACAACACGTGTATGTACAGTGCGCAGATGTCCACAACAGCAGTAACAGGACCTGACACGACTCCGATAAACACGCCCATCACCCTGAATGTGACCTTTAGGGTAGGCAACGATTGCGGTGTGTTTAACAGGTTTTTGGAAACCAATGGCTATCCTAAACAAGTCGTAGCCCTTGTCGATTACCCCGGCTGCGATTGTGAAGATACTCCAACCGCAACGGCAACAAAGCCTTATACCTTTACAGCAAACGCCGCAGGTACATATGAATTAAGGTTTTTGATAGACACCAACCTGTTTATTACGAAAACAATCACTGTAACTACAGAATAAGCTAAATGTAAGCTACAATTGATAAAAATCTCCCTTCGGGGAGATTTTTTTGTTTGTGGTAACCTGTAGTTTAATATATTTGATAACTACACCGTTAACCAATGAATGAATTCCAAAGACAATTTCAGGAAGTGCAGGAGCTGCTGCGCTTTGAAGACTACGGCCTGGTACTGAAACGGGCTATCGACTTTACCCTCGATACCGGGGATATATCCTTCTACAGGGAAACTAATGCACTGCTCGACTGGCTGGACAACTATCCGGACAGCCCGGAAGTAAAGGAAAAACTCTCCTCGCTGCTGGGCAGGCTTCATGAGTTCCTTTCCGTTAAAGAGCTTCCGCCAAGGGAAAAGATTCTAGATGCCCTGGCTGTCAAAAAGCAATACTCCCATTCCTCCTTTGCGCTGGGGCCTGTTAACCTCAGCCTCAATTCTGGTGACATTGTGGGGTTGGTAGGGGAAAACGGCAATGGTAAAACCACCCTGCTAAGGGTACTTTGTGGTGAGCTGTATGCGACTTCGGGGGAGGTAAAATATGATTTTAGGTACACCGACAGGTATGACCTGCGTACACAGTTGGTTTACATCCCGCAGCGCACTGATACCTGGTACGGATCGATGTTTGAGAACCTTGTTTTTACTGCATCGATGTATGGCTACCCGCCTGAGGAAAACGAACTGGTGGTCAACCTCATCATTGCAAGGCTGGGATTGCGCAAATTCCGCAGGCACGGCTGGAAACACCTGTCATCGGGCTACAAAATGCGCTTTGAGCTGGCACGGATGCTCCTGCGAAAGCCAAAGGTGCTCCTGATAGACGAGCCACTCGCCAACCTCGACATCATAGCACAGCAAACCGTGCTCGAAGACTTCAGGGCCATTGCCAAGTCGCCGTTCAGGCCCATAGGCATCATACTAAGCTCCCAACAGTTGTATGAAGTGGAAAAAACCTCAGACCAGGTGATCTTCCTGAAGCAGGGCGTACAGAAAAACCTGCACAGCGAAGAAACCGCCACCGAAGCAAAACAGCTTGTCATAGAGTTTGAAACCGAATGGTCCCAAGGCAGGCTGAATGACATTTTTAGCCCTTACGGACTCGTTTCCCTGCAATTTAACGGTGGTACCTATGTCGCTACCTTTACCGGTGAAAGCACCATACACGACTTCATGAAGGTTGCCATTGCCGGAGAGGTGCCCCTTACCTATTTCAGGAACATCTCCAACTCCACCCGACGCTTTTTTGTATCCTAATCCCTGACCGCCATGTTCAAAAACATCCAACATACATTACTGCTGCGCTATCCGTTATTGTGGAATACGCGCATTGTCCCTCTCGCAGCCATAGGGATCCTGCTTAACATCATCTTCTTCGTCTGGGGCTACAACCACGGTGCCGTTGACTTTGGCCCGTTCAATACCTCCTACTACATTGATGCCACACCCGCCATCGTCATCATGCTAAGTATCGTCCTTGCACTGCTTACGCTTATATTATGGCTGGTATTCTACCTGCGCAACAATGCATTCAAGTCTTTTTACCCGCAAAGGGGCAGCGCACTTTATAAGGAATGGCTCATCATCCTGCTGGCATGCATGATCAACTGCAGCTACTCGCTGTCCTTCCTGTACGGTCAGGACGTTCGCGGCAGGGGGTATTTTCCGGAGGAGGAGTTTTCGCACCGCATCGATGTCATCAGCATGGCATCGCTGTTTGCCGACGGCGGCTTCGAAGATGATGGCGTCGACCAGACCTGGGTTAATGATAAGCCGGTGTACAAGCACCGCAACTATACTACCTTCAGGGGTAAAAAGTATCCGTTGAAATCATTGTTGAATAAGGAAACGAGCAGCTTTACCTACCAGCGCGGCAACAGGGATTCCATTACAGAAGACCGCGTAAAAGGCTGGCTGATGGAGAACCGGAAAGACTCGGTGCTCTGGCTTATGAAAGAATTTGACAAGATCGTGAAAAGCCATGCTGCCAAAACGAACGTAACCCCCGAAAAATGGCTTGAGCTCACCTACGATTACCCTGCGTTTGCAAAATACATTACCGTAGGGCGCGTGGAGTTTTATGAAATGCACGAAGAAATGAGGGCTGCAGATTCTGAAGGGTATGTATATGAGGAAACCGCAGTCGAACCTGCTTATGTGGATTCTGTCACCACTTACGAAGACGACTATACAAAGCAAATCGATACGGTTTCGAACAGCATAAAGATCATCGACAGCGTTACGTACATTTACCCGAAATATGTAGTGCCGCTGCGCCAGCTGGAACACGCCTATGCCGACATTTCCGAATCGTACACCAATCCTGAAGTCGATGGAGGGATACTGATCGCCTATTTTGTAACAGCCTCAGGCTTCTCGCTGCTCATATTCTCTTTCAGGGTCACCTCAGGCCGGGCATGGCTCATAGCGCTGGTAGCGTTTGGCCTTTCCGCACTGGTAACGTCATACCTCAACTTCGGGCTGCTGGATGACATCATGAGAATCTATTATTACGAGTTTCGGGAAGAAATATCATTTTTCATTATGTGGCTCGCCATATTGCTGGTGTTGTTCCTTTACTTTTACAGGAAGAAGAACGGCAAAGGCAATTCAGACATTATCCTAAACCTGCTGCTGTGGCTCAGCCCGGCGATATTGCCGGTGCTGATCTTCCTGTCCGGCGAGATTGTAGCGCAATTTACCTGGAAGCGGTATGCCGCTAAGGAAGATGATTACTGGGGTGCCAAGGAAAAATACCAGTCGGCCTACGAAGCGTTTTTGGATGATAACCCTGCACTCATTGCAATGTTTTGCATCGCAGCATTCATAATTTTCATGTATTTCTTTACCAATGCCATCAAAAAGTGGAAGGGTGTAGCGGAGTCATAGCTTTATTTAACGTGAGTTAATAATCACGAAATACTCTTACCGGGAAAATAGTTTGTTTTTGAGCGCAGAGACGTTGCAATGGAACTCTCTGACATGAGACAAAAGTTAAATCCCGTGGAGAATCATTACACATACTCATTATTTATTACCCAAAATGAAAAAACTGCTTACCGCACTATTCCTTACCTGCGCAATTTATACGCATAGCCAGGAAATCAACTACTTCCCGTACTGCTACGAAGGCAAGTGGGGCATTACCGATGTCCATAAAAATGAGGTTCTGGCACCTGTTGCGAAAGACATTGACTTCCTTGAAAAAGAGAAAGGCTTTGTATTTGTCAAAAACGACAACGGGAAGAACTATTTCTTTAACGTTACCGACGGCTCCAAAATGGAAACACGGGGTGAACTGGGTTCCCGCCTTGATATCGGGAAGGAAACTTTTTACCTGATGAAAACCGAAAGCGGCGGTGACTACCTGTATAATTTTGCTTCAAAAAAGGAATACCCACAGCAGCTGAAGTACAAGTTCATGTACAATCAAAAGCTGACAGACGAAAAAGGAAAGGCATACAACTATGTGATAGGCTACCTGGCTACAGGCAAAATTGTGGTTATGGACGGCAACAGCCCGGAACTGAAGCAGGTATTGCCCGAAACGTTTGATGAGGTAACTTATGTCGCAGTAGACAGAGACGATTACGGCATTGTGCTAAAAAAAGGAAAGGACTGCCTGGCCTTCACCCCTGACCTTAAGCTGAAAGGATCATTTACGAGCGATGAAAGCGTTTTTTTCCTTGACGAAATTCCCAGGGACAAGATGAACGAACTGTATGACATGAGAGTATTCATGACCGGTGTACCGGAACTTAGGGGCATAAGGACAGAATCGGAAAACCTGATTGTTGAGACCATGAGTTGGTCGTACATCCTGAACCGTAAAGAGGGTGATACAAAAACGCCGTTGGCGAAGGTAATGCGCGGGCGCGACAATTCGTATGAATTTACCAATTTTAAAGGCCTTGAGCTTTTCTATGTGGACTACCAGTTTAAAGCCAAATTTGCAGGTGTAATAAAAGTAATTAAAGGAAAAAAGGAGCTGATGGTACCCGCAAAATATACGGGGCTATAGCTGCTTTAGCTTTGGCAGGGTACGGATGTACAGCTGCTCCACCTCTTTGCGTGCCCATGGGGTTTTGCGCAGGAATGTCAGGCTCGACTTGATGCTCGGATCGTGATTGAAACAGCGTATCCGGATGAGTTCCCCCAGCGTATCGAAGCCGTAGAAGGCCACGAGGTCCTCGAGAATCATCTTTAATGTAATGCCGTGCATCGGGTCGTTTGAAAGCGGTTTTTCCATGGGGTAAAGATAAGATGTTCAGCTACGAATTACACAAATTGCACTAATTTTTGGAAACCGCTCCGCAAAGTCCCCCGACTTTGTGGAAGCGATGGCATGTCTCCCGACATGCATTGCGAGGGTCGGAGACCCTCAAACACTTCCTCAAAGTCAGGAGACTTTGCCTTTACTTTGAAGTGTGATATAAATTGATTAATTTTCAAAGGAGAGCAGAGGTGAACTACAGACTTTGCTAGTTGTAATAACTATGTTCCGCATTAGTCCTCTGCCTG
>NZ_JAPCHV010000026.1 GCF_026107645.2 Flavobacterium sp. MFBS3-15
GGACTAATGCGGAACATAGTTATTACAACTAGCAAAGTCTGTAGTTCACCTCTGCTCTCCTTTGAAAATTAATCAATTTATATCACACTTCAAAGTAAAGGCAAAGTCTCCTGACTTTGTGGAAGCGATGGCATGTCTCCGACATGCATAGTAAGGGTCGGAGACCCTTAAACACTACCGCAAAGTCAGGAGACTTTGCGGAGCATAGAGCGGCACTATTCGGTAAGAGTATAGCTGCCCTATCCTTTAGAGAGGAGGTTGGGGTGAGGACTTTAATTGGGTATTCTGAGATTTCTCCACTCCGCTACGCTACGGTCGAAATGACAGAGCGATTCCTTAAGAAACTATCAGGCATGAGTGTTACGTCCCGTCACCCTCTCCTTTGGAGAGGGTCGGGGAGAGGATTATTCAGTATGAGCGCAGCTACCCTCTCCTTTGGAGAGGAAGTTGGGGTGAGGACTTTAATTGGGTATTCTGAGATTTCTCCACTCCGCTGCGCTGCGGCCGAAATGACAGAGCGATTCCTTAAGAAACTATCAGGTATGAGTGTTACGTCCCGTCACCCTCAGTCATCGCGAGGAAGCATTACGAAGCGACCTGAGAGGGCCGGGGAGAGGACTTATCGGCAGTGCGCAATGAACTGTGTTTATATGCAGGATATATTTAACCTAAAATACTATATTTGTAATGCTATCGCGATACCCATGCTGCAAACACTACATATAAAGAACTTTGCGCTCATAGAGCACCTTCATATCGATTTTTCCAATAATCTTTCCATCATTACGGGCGAGACCGGGGCGGGTAAGTCCATTTTGCTCGGCGCGCTCGGACTGGTGCTGGGCAACCGCGCCGACCTTTCGTCGTTAAAAGACAAGGAGCAGAAATGCGTGGTGGAGGCCCACTTTGGTATCAGTGATTACAACCTGAAGGACTTCTTTGATGAAAACGACATGGATTATGAAGAGGTGACCATCATCCGCAGGGAGATCCTCCCGTCCGGGAAGTCGCGCGCCTTTGTGAACGACAGCCCCATAAACCTGCAGGAATTGCAGCAATTGGGAGACAGTCTTATCGATATCCATTCGCAGCAGCAGACAAGGGAACTGAGCGATGAGGCCTACCAGATGCAGATACTGGATGCCGTGGCCGGCAACGGCCCTATACTGGCACAATATAAAGAACAGCTGGCGGCATATAAAAAAGTGCAGGCGGAGCTGAGGAAGTTACAGGAGCAAAAGGCGGCACTATCCAAAGAAGAGGATTACAATGCATTCCTGCTGCAGGAGTTGCTGTCGGCCAACCTGAAAGCAGGGGAGCAGGAGGAACTGGAAGGCAGCCTGGAGAAGCTGGGCAATGTGGAGTTCATCAGGGAATCGCTGGCAAGAGCGCTGGCTGTGGCCAATGAGGAGCAGATGGGCGCCATACAGAATTTGAAGGAAATAAAAGCCGCCCTGCAAAAGATAAGCGGCATATCGGCAGAATATAATGAGTTTTACGAAAGGGTGTCGAGCGTGCTCATCGAACTGGATGACATTGCCGGCGGGCTTTCGCAAAACTATGAGCACCTGTCCAACGACCCGGAAGAGCTGGAGCGCGTTAGCCAGAAGTTGCAGCTGATCTATTCGCTGCAAAAGAAGCACAGCGTAGCGACAGTTGAAGAACTGCTTTCGATTCAGGAGGCTTTGGACAGCAAGGCGCTGCTGGCCGGGGATATTGATTCGTCTATCGAAAAGCTGGTTGCCGAAAGCGGAAAATACAGCGCACAGGCCGACGATACTGCGGCATTGCTGCATGAGCAGAGGCAGCGTGCCATACCGGTGCTTACCGAAAAGGTTACTGCAATACTGGCACAGCTGGGCATGCCGAATGCAAGGTTTAAGTTTGAGGTAACGGCATCGGGTACTTATTATGCCAATGGTAAGGACGTGATGAGCCTGCAATTTTCGGCCAATAAAGGTACTGATTTCGGCTTGCTGAAAAAGGTGGCTTCGGGCGGGGAAATGTCGCGCATCATGCTTGCGGTAAAAGCTGTGCTGGCCGAATACTCCAAACTGCCGACCATTATTTTTGACGAAATTGATACGGGTGTTTCCGGTGAGGTGGCCAACAAAATGGGTGACATCATGAAGGGCATGAGCCGCACCATGCAGGTGTTTGCCATAACCCACCTGCCGCAGATAGCCTCGAAAGGGCAGCAGCACTACAAGGTGTTCAAGACCACTCAGGGCGAGACCACGGTATCGGAACTGAAGCTGCTTTCGCACGACGAGCGCGTACGGGAAATTGCAGAGATGCTTTCCGGTAAGGATATTACCGATTCGGCGCTAAACCATGCGAGGGCATTGCTGAACTAAAAAATCAGGTTATATTTGCCCTACTAATTCAACAAACTATATTTCTGAAGATATGATCATCGAACCAAGAATGAGAGGATTCATTTGCCTGACCGCCCACCCGGACGGTGCAGCGCAAAATGTGAAGCAACAGATTGAATATGTAAAATCGAAAGGCCCTATCGCGGGGGCTAAGAAGGTGCTGGTAATAGGCGCTTCAACCGGCTTTGGTCTTTCGTCAAGGATAACAAGCGCTTTTGGCAGCGATGCCGCAACTATTGGTGTATTTTTTGAAAAGCCGCCGATGGAGGGTAAGACCGCTTCGCCGGGCTGGTACAATTCTGCCGCGTTTGAAAAAGAGGCGCACGCCGCCGGGCTTTATGCCAAGAGCATCAATGGCGATGCTTTTTCCAAAGAGGTGAAGCAACAGGTGATCGACCTGATCAAGGCCGATCTGGGCCAGGTGGACCTTGTGGTTTACAGCCTTGCCTCGCCGGTGCGCCAGCATCCGGAAACAGGTGTGCTGCACCGCTCAACACTAAAGCCGATAGGCGGGGTGTTCAGCAACAAAACGGTAGATTTCCACACAGGTAAAGTGTCGGAAGTGACCATACAGCCTGCCGAGGGCGATGACATCGAGAACACAGTTACCGTAATGGGCGGTGAGGACTGGGCCATGTGGATAGACGCCCTGAAAAAAGAAAACCTTTTGGCAGAGGGTGCGCTTACGGTAGCCTATTCGTACATAGGGCCCGCGCTCACTGAGCCGGTATACAGGAAAGGCACCATTGGCCGTGCGAAGGACCACCTTGAGGCCACAGCATTTGAAATCTCAGATAACCTGAAGGAAATAGGAGGGAAGGCCTATGTATCGGTAAACAAGGCGCTGGTTACGCAGGCGAGTTCGGCCATACCGGTAATACCTTTATATATATCCTTATTATATAAGACGATGAAAGAGATGGGCATCCACGAGGGTACCATTGAGCAGATGCAGCGCCTGTATGCTGAAAGGCTTTACACGGCCGGCGAAGTGCCTGTGGATGATAAAGGCCGCATCCGTATAGACGACTGGGAAATGCGCGATGACGTGCAGGCCAAGGTAGCTGAGCTTTGGGAACAGGCCACTACAGAGAACCTTTCTGAAATTGGCGACCTTGAAGGCTATCGTAAAGACTTTTATAACCTATTCGGGTTTGATTACCCCGGTGTCGATTATAAGGCTGACGCCAATGAGATGGTAGGTATTGAAAGTGTGAAGTAATTTTATTGATAATTAACCATAAAAAGCCCTTTGTAGGGCTTTTTTTATACATTTTATGTTAATAATCAAGGCTTTTGATACGTAAAACCGTATAATATTTTAACACATTACTGTTAAGTTAATATTTAAATAATAAAATTAAAATGCTATTTAACAGATTATTTATAATTAAATATAACAAATAGTTATTAAATCTTAAAAATATAACTTGTTTTGGATTTTGGTAAAATCATAGCTTTAAAATTTATAATTTTATTAACTTTTTAAAAATAATAATTAAACTATGAGAAAATTTACCTTATTGGTTGCCTTTATGATGCTGTTTTGCATCACAGGCAGCTTTGCGCAGGCGGATTTATATTCGTTTGCACAATCCAATGGGACGTACACGCCATTAGCGGGCGGTACGGTGATTGTAACCTCGACTGACGGTGCCCCTTCCAGGGACAGTTATGCTTCGGGGCAGATTACAATGCCGGTACCATTTGTTTTTGCGGGAACTTCCTACACTACATTTTATGTAACAAGTAACGGGCAACTCCAGTTGGGAGGAACTTCTGCCCCAAGTAATTCGAACTACCGCGTGTTGAGCGACAATACAGGAAATAATGTTTTCCTTGCTCCGTTTTCTGCGGATCTTAATGTGGGTGCAGCCGGGGTTTCTGCTATAAAGTGGGCTCAGGAAGGTGATGAGATAGTAATCGAATGGGTCAACTTCAGGAGGTATAATAAAGTAGAAACTTTCAACTTCCAGATCCGAATGAATACGGTAAACCGTGTGATCAGGTTTGTTTATGGCGGAAACCCTCCGTTTGCTGCTACGACAGATTACCAGCCGCAGGTAGGTATTAAAAGTTCTACAACGGGATACGTAGGCCTGACGGTTCCAACGACAGGTTCCTGGGACACACCTACAGAGGTAAGGACCGGAATTACATCAAGCTCTATAGCTAACTTTAATGGCCCGCTTGGCTTTACCAACGGCCTGACATATACTTTTACGCCTCCGCCGGCCTGTACAGGAAACCCGGTAGCAGGTACAGTTTCAACCAGCTTAAACAGGTTTGTGTGTAACAGCGCTGCACCGGGTGTAATAACCGTTACGGGTGCTACGTCAACTACTTATGATGGTATTACTTACCAATGGCAGGAATCGCTTAACGGTACTGACTGGGCAAACGTGACCGGTGGCACCGGGGCTACAACCGCAAGCTATACTCCGCCAAACTTTGCAGGAGCCGTGATACAATACAGGTTGAAAGTAGCCTGTTCCGGTGGTGGTGAAGTTTATTCAGATGTTACAACCATCAATCCTCAGGCTGCACCTACAGCTGGAGCCACGGCTTTAACAGTCGCAGGTACTCCTTCTGCAGTAGCAATTTCCTGGACAAACGGTGGCGGCGGACGCAGATTCGTTATTGTGAGCAATACTCCCATAACAGACCCTTCATACGGTGCTGCTACACCTGCATTTACTACTGCTGCATTGTTTGCAAATACAGGACAGCAAATGGTATACGACGGTACCGGCACATCGGTAACTGTAACAGGACTTACCTGTAACACTACTTACTATATTAAGGTTTATGAATACAATCGTTGTGGCTCTGCAGCTCCATACGACGTTTATATGAATGCAGCCAACGCTGCCGCACTTACTATTACTACAGGCCCGGCGACAGAAGCGAACCCGCTTCCGCTTACAGTTAATTTTACAGGTTTTACAGGTACTAACCTGCATACCGTATTTCCGGGCTGGTATGAGGCAACTATTGCTACTACAGCAGGTACGGCTCCGACAAATGCCAATCCTGTAAGCGTAATTGGAACTACTGCCGGCTGGACCAGCGCTACGGCTTTTGGAGCTACAACAGCGAGGATCAACCTATATGGCAATACGCAAAATGCATGGATCATCAGTCCTAAGATTAACATTACGTCTAATACAAGGCTAAAATTCAAAGCGGCTGTAACCGATTGGTCGTCTTCGGCTGCCGGAACTGCCAGTGCTGATGCGGCCCGAATGATAGGCACTGACGATAAGGTTGTGGTTTTGGTATCTACAGACGGATGTGGAGCTGTATGGACTCCTCTTTATACTATTGATGCAGCAAGTGCACCATCACTTACCAACCAGTTAACAGACTTTACAGTGCTGCTTAATAATAATGGTAATAATTATGTTGGGCAAACTATCCAGATTGCTTTCCAGGCAACTGACGGTCCGACTGATAACACGAATGATTATGATTTCCACATAGGAAACATTCTTCTAGAGGAAGTTCCTGCGTGCGACATTCCTTCTGTTGCTGCTACAACGCTTATCACTAAAAATAGCGCGACAATTAACTGGAATGCTCCGTTATCAAGTTCTCCTACAGGTTACCAATATGTGGTTTCGACATCAAATACTACTCCAGCAGGCGCGGGTACGGATGCTTCCGGATTCTCGGCCAGTATATCACCACTGACACCGCTTACAACGTACTATGTGTTTGTAAGGAGTGTATGTGGATCGGATTTTAGTGACTGGAGCTTGTCAGGTACATTTACAACTCTTTGCGACTCGCCTGATGTAACTGGTACAACAGGAGGAAGCGTATGTGGACAGGGAACTGTATCGCTGACAGCTGCAGCAACGGGTACATCTACACAATACCTTTGGTATGCTTCTGAAAATGGAAGTACAGTTTTGGGTAACGGTGCAACGTTCGTAACTCCGCAAATTACAGCGACAACTACTTATTATGTAGCCGCTGTGAGCCAGGGTCCCGGATTGGGCATTGTAGGCAATGCTACTACGCTTACAACTGATATCGAGCAGCCAACAGCTTTCAATAACCGTTGGGGTTCATACAAGCACCAGCTTATATACACTGCTGCCGAACTGACTGCCGCAGGTATATTACCGGGCAACATCAACTCGATAGCGTTTAATATAACCTCTCTTGGAGATGCTGCCACTAATGCAAACTTTACCGTAAAGCTTGCAACTACAACAGAAGCCTCTTTTGCGAATACTACATTCCTTGCCCCGACCTTTACCACTGTTTACGGTCCGCAAACGTATACGCACACAGCTACAGGCTGGCAAACCATCAATTTCGCCACGCCTTATGCATGGGACGGAACTTCTAACATTGTACTTGAAATTACAATGAGTGGTGCCAACAGCCTTTATAACAGTATTACTTATTATACTGAAACAGCCGCCAATACTGTAAACTGGGTTTACAGTAACAATAGCGCTACAACAGGTACGCTTTCAAACAAAAGGCTAAATATCGCTTTTGGCGCAATTACTGCTACAGGCTGTTCTTCTGCAAGGGTTCCGGTAATCGCTACCGTAACAACTCCGCCGGTACTTACTTTGAGCTCATCGGCTACAGCTATCTGTAACGGACAATCTGCTTTAGTTACTGTAACAGCAGGAGCCGCGGATTACAACACGTACACGTGGGAGCCTTCTACAGGTGTTACAGGTGACGCAACAACAGGATGGACATTTAACCCTACAGTTACGACAACTTATACGCTTACTGCAATGCAAACTGCCGGCAGCATGTGTACTACAACCAAGACAGTAGCTGTAACAGTAAATGTATTGCCTAATGCTGTAACGGTAACCCAGCCTGCAGGCACGCTTTGTGCTGATACTGCAATTGCCCTTGTAGCTACAGGTGGCGATAATAATTCAACCGGTACTGTGGGTACTGCTACAACAAAAACAGGAGATATTGAACATCCGACAGCATTCAATAACCGTTGGGGTTCATACAAGCACCAGATCATTTATTCTGCTGCTGATCTTGCGGCATCCGGACTGATGGCAGGAAATCTTACCTCTGTTTCTTTCGAAGTAGCTACGCTGGGAGATTCTGCAAACAATAATAACTTTACTGTTAAGCTTGCAACTACGGCAAATGCAACTTTTGCGAACAATACTTTCCTTACGCCTGTATTTACTACAGTATACGGCCCGCAAACCTTTACACATACAGCTACAGGATGGCAGACAATAACATTTGCTACGCCATACGCATGGGACGGTACATCAAACATCGTAATGGAGATTACCATGAATGGTGCCAACTCGACAAACAATTCGCAAACTTATTTTACACAGACTACAGGTAATACTGTAAACTGGGTGACAAGCAATAACAGCGCTACTACCGGAACACTTTCTGACAAGAGGCTGAATGCCAGGTTTACAGCCATGGTTACAAACCCTGTTACATGGTCACCGGCAACAAGCTTGTTTACCGATGCCGCTGCGACTGTACCTTATGTTGCAGGAGCAAATGCCGGTACAGTATATGTTAAGTCAGCTACAGCAGGAACAATATCTTATACTGCAACTGCTACAACTGCTGCAGGATGTACTGCAACGGCTAATGTTAACGTAAACGTGGTTGACTGCGATATCAACTGGGCAAATGTTCAGCACCCTGCAAATGCAACCATCAATACATGTCAGGACCTTACTGTATATGCCCAGGTTTATAAAGCGGGTATTACAGAGGCTGCCGGTGCAGGAACAGGAATTTCAGCATGGATTGGTGTTTCTTCAACAAATACAAACCCGTCTCAATGGGCGGAAGCCGATTGGCACCTTGCCACTTTTAATGTACAAAGTGGAAATAATGACGAGTATATGTATACTATAGCAGGGCTCCCTGCAGGTACCTATTACTACGCAAGCCGTTTCAGGTATGCTAATGGTGATTTCTTCTATGGTGGATATAACGCAGGCGCCTGGGATGGAACAACAAGCGTAAATGGTGTACTGACGATTAATGCGATAGCTGCACCGACAGCTGACGCTACACTTACAGTTTGTAACGCCGGTACGGTTGCCGATCTTGAAGCTACAGGAACTGCTATCAAGTGGTATGACGAAGCTACAGGAGGCGTTGCCCTTGAAGCTACAGTGGCACTTACTAACGGTGGTACTTACTATGCTTCGCAAACTGTTGATGGTTGCGAAAGTACTGCAAGGACTCTTGTAACAGTTACAATTAATGTTCCTGCCGCGCCAACCGCTGCTGCCACGCAAACATTCTGCGATGCCGGTACAGTGGCCGGGCTTACGGCTACCGGAGTTGCGGGTGCTGCCATCTCATGGTATGACGAAGCTACAGGCGGTGTTGCCCTTGACGGCACAACTGCCCTTACCAACGGTGGTACTTACTACGCGTCGCAAACCGTAACAGGATGCGAAAGCATAGCAAGGACATTGGTTACAGTAACTATCTCTACAGTTTCAGCTCCTGTAACTGTGCTTACACAGCCTACATGTACTGAGCCTACGGGATCGATTGCAATCACTTCACCTGTTGGGGCTGATTATACTTACAGTGTAGATGGTACAAACTTCCAGGTAGCAACATCGTTCGATGGCCTTGCACCGGGTGTATATACGGTAACCGCCAAAAACACTACAGGCTGTATCGCTACCGCACAGGCTACTATAGATACTGCCCCTGTTGTTCCGGATGCCCCTGTAACTGTGGTTACACAGCCTACATGTACGGAGCCTACCGGATCAATCGGAATCACTTCACCTGTTGGAGCTGGTTATACTTATAGTGTAGATGGTACAACCTTCCAGGCATCAACATCGTTTGACGGACTTGCTCCGGGTGTATACACGGTAACTGTTCAAAACACTACGGGCTGTGTATCTACCGCTCAGGTTACTATCGATATTGCACCTGTTGTACCGGATGCACCTGTAACAACGCTTACGCAGCCTACATGTGCTGTTGCTACGGGAACTATCGAAGTTACATCTCCATTGGCCGACGCGTATACCTACAGCATAGACGGTACTACATTTGGACCTTCGTCTATATTTGAAAACGTAGCGCCGGGTACTTATACGGTAACAGTTCAGAGCCCTCAGGGATGTACATCTACTGCTACGGTAGTTATCAATGATGCACCTGCTGTTCCGGATGCCCCTGCAGGCGACGAAACACAGACCATCACTGCCGGTACTGCTGAAGAAGCTACTATCGAGGATATCGTTGTAACAGCAGACGGTACTGTAACATGGTACCCAACGGCTGAGGATGCAATGAGTGGTACTAATGCGATTGAAGCAGGTACTCAGCTTACAAACGGTTCAACGTACTACGGTACGCAAACGGTGGGCGAGTGTACAAGCGCTTATATCGCTGTACTTGTAGACCTTGTGCTTGGTAAAGATGATTTCGGTCGCAACGCTTTCAGCGTGTACCCTAACCCGGTAAGGGATATACTGAACATTTCGTACACTACGGAAATTACCTCGGTAACAGTACACAACCTTCTTGGCCAGCAGGTATTGGCTAAACAGCCAAATGCTGCAGAAGTGAAAATTGACCTTTCAGGTCTGGCTGATGCTACATACATTGTAAATGTAACAGCCGGAAATACTGTAAAAACTATTAAAGTAGTTAAAAAGCAGTAGTCGCTCACTGAGCAATATGGTAATAATGAAGCCGCCCTTTGGGGCGGCTTTTTTTTTATTTTTGAAATTGCTTTTTTTAACATAAAATTTACACATTGGCTACAACTGGCACAATATCTCTTACAATTATTTATTATTTAGATTGGTTATAAATTTATCAAACGACAATTTCATTGATTAATCCTTAAAAAAGATATGCTCATATTCGATTTCGTTAATAAATATTCAATGAATGTTTTGATGTGTTTCCTTATATTTAAAAATTAAATAAATTCCCTATATTTTTGCTGATTTTAAGATTATTGGTTAATTTTATTAACAATAATTTATAATTTTTATTAAATGAAAAACACTACTATTTTTAAAACCTCAAATTCTGGGAAAAATTTGAGGTTTTGGCATTTCTGCCTGGTGCTTTATGCCTTGTTTTCGGTCACGGCCGGGCAGGGGCAAACCGGTACAGTGGAAATCGGTTCGGGCACTACGTCCAACTCTTATTTAATGCCGGCGTATACCAACTACGGGTATAATTACACGCAGCAAATTGTAAAAGCCAGCGAATACTCAGCATCAGGCGGGGTAGCAGGTAACATTACGAAAATAAGGTTTTATGTAGGCACGCTTGCAACGCCGGTGGCAAACTGGAACAGCTGGACGGTGTATGTAGGCCATACGGCAAAAAACTCTTTTGCTTCTACTACCGATTGGGAGCCTGTCGCAAACCTTACCCAGGTTTTTAGCGGGACTATAACCCCGGTTGGTTCGAGCTGGATGGAAATCACCTTTACCACTCCGTTTGCCTACAACGGCACAAGCAACCTTATTGTTGCGGTTGACGAGAACTCGGCTAACTGGTCTACCGGGGATACGTACTGGGGATCTTACACAGGCTCCACCGATACTGCAATATATTATAGGAACGACACTACAAATCCGAACCCGGCAACCCCTCCGACAGCAACCGGAAGGACAAACCTGCTTGCAAGGATCCAATTCTTTGGAGCAGTTGCGCCATGCCTTGCCCCAACCGGGGTTAATATACCTACGGTGACCACAACCGGGGCTACGATAGGGTGGGCTGCATCGGCATCCGCTCCTTCTGCCGGCTACGAGTACTACTACTCGGCATCATCAACAGCGCCGACGTCTGGTACAACACCATCAGGCAGTGTAGGTGCAGGAGTCCTTACAGCGCCAATTTCAGGGTTGACTCCCAATACGCCATATTATGTATGGGTGAGGGGCAACTGCGGTACTGATGGGGTATCAGCATGGACAGCTGTGGCGGGCTTTACTACAGCCTGTGATCCGCAGGACATTCCGTATACACAGGATTTTGAATCGGTTACTACACCGGCGCTCCCGGCTTGTACCTCCGTTCAGGCCATTTCCGGAAATGCATGGGCCACTAACAGCCCTGCGGCTTATGGCTTTACAAATAAAGCATTAAGGTATGCTTATAGCACTTCTGCTGCGGCCAACTCATGGTTCTTTACCAAAGGGCTTAACCTTACGGCTGGCACTTCGTACAGGATTACTTATAAGTACGGTAGTGCAGGATTTACTGAAAAAATGAAGGTAATGTATGGTACAGCTCCTTCGGCAGCGTCAATGACCCTGCCTATTGCAGACCATACAAGTTTTTCTACAAGCCCTCTGAATAATACGGTAGATTTTACCCCTGCAGCTTCGGGCGTGTATTATTTCGGATTCCATGCCTATTCTGCCGCTAACCAGTTTTGGATATTCCTTGATGACATAAACATCACTGTATCTCCAACTTGTTTTTCTCCAACGGCACTTACAAGCGCAGTTGTTTCTACAACTTCAGGAACGGTATCGTGGACAGCGCCAACACCGGCTCCTGCAAACGGCTATGAGTATTATACCAGTACAACCAATACGGCTCCTACCGCAGGTACAACCGCATCAGGAACTGTGGGTGCAGGTGTTACAACCGCAACCCTTGGAAGCCTTGCGCCAAATACAACAAACTATGTTTGGGTACGGTCGGTATGCTCAGGTTCTGATAAGAGTGCATGGTCAGGCCCTACAAGCTTCTATACCGGCTACTGTACCCCGGCGCCCACAAGCGTAGATGGTACAGGTATAACCAACGTTACCATTGGCGGTGTTAACAACGCTACCGCGGGCGAAGCCGGAAATTATGGCAACTATTCTGCCATGGTGGCTAATGGCAACATTGGCTCAACGGTTAACTTCAGCATTACCTTCAATACCTGTGCGGGGACTACCTGTTATACTTATGGTACGAAGATTTGGGTAGACTGGAATAATGACCTTGATTTTACGGATGCTGGCGAATTGGTATACACCGGCCTTTCAGGAAATGTAACCCCTATTATACTTAGCGGTTCATTCACAATTCCTGCTAATGCATCGCTTGCAGGCAATCACAGGATGAGGATAGGTGCTACTGATACAGATTCTGGCCCTTCTGGCCCTTGCTACGCAGACACCTACGGATCTTTTGAAGATTATACGTTAAATGCGGTACTTCCTCCGGCTCCTGTAGTTACTTCATTCACGCCTGCTACTGCATGCGCGGCTGTGTCAGACCTTATAATCACAGGTACAGATCTTGGCAATGCTACTGTAACGGTAGGAGGAACGCCGGTAACTGTTACTCCTACTACCAGTACTACGCAAATTGTAGCTGTGGTTCCGGCCGGAGTTTCAGGTGTAGTGGCAGTAACAACGGTTTCAGGTACATTTACTACAGTAAATACATTTACAGTTACAGCGCCAACAGCTATTACGCTTAGTGCTGCTTCCGATACAGTTTGTGCAGGCCAGGCCAGCGATGTGGTTACGATTACCGCGGGTGCATCGGCATTCGATACCTTCGAATGGTCGCCGCTTGCAGGTGTTTCAGGAAATGCCACAACAGGATTCACATTCAGCCCTGCTGCAACTACAACTTATACGCTGACAGCATCTAATACAGTTTCAGGATGTGTAACAACTACAACCTTTACAGTAAACGTGAATGTATTGCCATCGGCCCTTGTGCTTCCAGATGCGGCTTCGGTTTGCGAAGGCGGCTCGGCGGTAGCAATTGCTGCTACAGGCGGTACAACTGTTGCAACAATACTTAGCGAGAACTTTAATGCTGCTACCAATAACTGGACAACGGTAAACAACTCTACAGGCGGTACTGTTGCTAATGCTGCATGGACACTTCGCCCTAATGGTTACACCATTCCGGGATATAATCCGGTTGAAAGCAACGACGATACACAGTTCTACCTTTCAAACAGTGACTCACAGGGTAACGGAAGCACAACTTCGGTAATTTTGAGGTCTCCTTCTTTTAGTACTGTAGGATATGCTTCTGCAACAGTAGCATTCCATCATTTCTACCAGCAATGGCAAACTTCTACCGCTAAGGTTGAAGCTTCTACTGACGGTACAACCTGGACAACCCTTCAGACATATAGCGCCAATACCGGCGGGTATACTGCATTTGCAGCCGGTAACGTACCGCTTACGGCTCCGTTCCTTAATCAGCCTGTAGTATATATCAGGTTTAAGTTTGATGCCGCGTGGGGTTACTTCTGGGCTATAGATAACGTAAGCATTTCAGGCCAGCAGGGTGCCGATATTACCTGGGCGCCACAGGCAGGCCTTTATACAGATGCTGCGGCTACCATGGCATATACAGGACAGCCAATGGCTACCGTATATGCCAGGCCGACAGCAACTACAACCTATACTGCTACGGCAACCAACCCATTTGGCTGCTCAATTTCAGATACGGTAGAAGTAACACACATCAGCACGCCGGCTCCAGCTGCCAATGCAGCACAGTCCGTATGTAGCGGTGCTACTATAACGGGCCTTGTTGCTACAGGTACAGCCATCAAGTGGTATGCTGCCGCGACGGGAGGTACACAGCTTGCCGGTACTACGGCACTTGTAAATGGTACTACTTACTATGCTTCGCAAACTGCTAACGGGTGCGAAAGCGTAATGAGGACACCTGTAACTGTTACTGTAAACGTTACTGCAGCCCCTACGGTGGCTAACGATATCCAGTCATTCTGCAACGCAGGCACGGTATCGCAGCTTGTGGCTACAGGTACAAACGTACAGTGGTATGCTGCCGCTACGGGCGGAACAGCTCTTGCAGGTACAACGGCATTCCCTACAGGGACTACCGTTTACTACGCATCACAAACGCTTAACGGATGCGAAAGCCCGTCAAGGACAGCAGTGGCTGTTGTGGTAAATGTTACTGCCGCGCCAAGTGCTGCAGCTACACAAACATTCTGTAACTCAGGTACAGTAGCCGGGCTTATGGCTTCTGGTACAGGAGTTCAATGGTATGCCGATGCTACAGGCGGAACTGCCCTTGCAGGTACTACTGCCCTTATTGACGGTGGTATGTACTATGCATCGCAAACGGTTGGCGGATGCGAAAGTGCAACAAGGACTATGGTAACTGTAGACTTTACTACGCCTGCCGCTCCGGATGCCGCTGCTACGCAAACATTCTGTAACTCGGCTACAGTTGCCGACCTTGATGCTGCAGGCGAGATTACATGGTATGCTGCCGAAACAGGCGGAAATGCACTTGCTTCATCTGAGGCGCTTACCAATGGTGGGGTATACTATGCCTCTCAATGGGTAGAAGGATGCGAAAGCATGGCAAGGACAATGGTAACGGTAACGCTTACCACTCCTGCTGCGCCGGACGCTGCTGCTACACAAACATTCTGTAACGGTGCCACTGTAGCAGACCTTACTGCGACAGGAACTGCCGGTGCCGATATTACATGGTATGCTTCTGCTACCGGCGGATCTGCACTATCGTCTTCAACAGCGCTTACAAACGGAGGCATGTACTATGCTTCTCAAACCGTTGTTGGCTGCGAAAGCGCAACAAGGGCTATGGTTACTGTAGCATTCAACGCTACTGTTGCTCCGGTGGCTATGCCGCTGCAATCCTTCTGTAACAGCGCTACTGTGGCCGACCTTATGGCTACAGGCGATGGCATCCAGTGGTATGCTGCAGCAACCGGTGGAACTGCTCTTGATGCAGGTGCCGAGCTTAACGGTGGAATGCTGTACTATGCTTCACAGACAATTGATGGCTGCGAAAGTATGCAGAGGGCAACTGTAGTGGTTTCGATCACAACGGTTGATGACCTTACCGGAGAGTCGCAACAGTCATTTAGTGCCGGTGTTGCCGGTGAGGTAACTTTGGAAGACCTTGTTGTAGATGGCTATCAGGGATATGTAACATGGTATGCCACTGAAGAAGAAGCACTGAACGGAGGCACACCGCTTCCTGCAGGTACAGAGCTTGAAACAGGAGCTACATACTATGGAATTCAGACAATTGGGCAGTGTTCCAGTGAAGGTGCCTTCTCAGTTACTGTAGAGGTAACTTTGGACGGAGCGCATTTTGATACTGCTGCTTTCCAATATCACCCGAACCCGGTAAAAGACATGCTTAATGTTTCTTACTCTTCGGATATCACATCGATAGCAGTATTCAACATGCTTGGCCAGCAGGTAATTTCTGTAAAACCTGCTGCTTCACAAACTAAAGTTGACATGTCAGGCCTTGCTGACGGCACTTATGTAATGAAAGTTACAGCAGGAGAAGCCGTGAAAACCATCAAGGTGGTGAAAAAACAATAAGTAAGGGTCTTTTCTTTCCCAACAGATCCGGTTCTAAAGCCGCTGCGTTTGCAGCGGCTTTTTTTGTTTCTTTTATAAGAGCTATTCGTTTTCATAGGTTTTTTATGTGTAAAAGGAGTAACTTTGTTAAAAATTCCGAATAAATGTTTTTTTCGCTGATAATACCGGTTTTCAACAGGCCCGACGAGATTGAGGAATTGCTTGAAAGCCTTACTTTGCAAACCTGTGTGCAGGATTACGAGATCGTAATCATTGAAGACGGATCGTCTGTAACCTGCAGCGATGTGGTATATAAGTATAACGAAAGGCTCAACATATCCTACTATTATAAAGAAAATTCCGGGCCTGGCGACTCACGCAATTATGGCATGGGTAAGGCCAAAGGGGATTATTTCATCATTCTCGATTCCGATTGCATCATACCGCCCGTTTACCTTGCCAATGTGGCAAAAAGCCTTGAAGCGGATTATGTGGACTGCTTTGGCGGGCCCGATGCGGCGCTGGATTCGTTTAGCAAGGTGCAAAAAGCCATCAATTTTACCATGACCTCTTTCCTTACTACGGGAGGGATCAGGGGTAAATCGGAAAAGATAGAAAAATTCCAGCCGCGCAGCTTTAATATGGGGCTTTCCAAAACAGCTTTTGAAGCCTCGGGAGGTTTTGGCGACATCCATCCGGGGGAAGACCCGGACCTTTCCATAAGGCTATGGAAGTTGGGCTACCGCACCCGTCTTTTTACCGATTGTTATGTATACCACAAAAGGAGGATCGACTGGGAAAAGTTCAATAAGCAGGTCAGCAAATTTGGCAAAGTACGGCCCATCCTGGATCTTTGGCATCCCGAATACAAGAAGCTTACCTTTCTTTTTCCGTCGCTTTTTATTATCGGATTTATTTTTTCTCTTGTATTAATGTTAATTAATATAAAACTTTTCCTATACATTTATATATTGTATGCTGTTTTGGTTTTAATAGCCTCGGCAGTAGCCAATAACAGCCTGCACATTGGTTTTTTGTCTGTAGTTGCACTGGCAATACAATTTTACGGCTACGGAACCGGCTATATCCAATCATTTGTAAAAATACATTTGCTCCGGCAGAAGCCACAGGAGGCCTTTCCGGAATTATTCTTTAAGAAGTAAGAATGACAAAGATTATAGGCTTAACGGGAGGCATTGGCAGCGGAAAGACTACCATTGCGGGATATTTTGCATTCTGGGGGGTACCGGTATATTATGCTGATGATGAGGCAAAAAAAATACTGTATCGGCCCGATTCTTGCAGTGAAGTGCTGGATGCTTTAGGCGAAGCAGCCTTTACAGACGGCCTTCCCGACAGGCAGAAAATCGCATCCATCGTATTTAATGATCCTGCGAAGCTGGCGAAGCTGAACAGCATTATCCATCCTAAGGTGAAGCAGCATTTTATCGACTGGGTAGCAGCAAATAATGATGCGCCTGTTGTGATAAAGGAAGCTGCCATACTGTTTGAGAGCGGCAGTTATAAAGACTGCGACGCGGTAATACTGGTCACTGCCCCGCGTGAAGAAAGGATACGCAGGGTAATGCTGCGCGACAGCACCACGCGCGAAAAAGTGCTGCAACGTATGGACAACCAGTGGGATGATGAAAAAAAGGCAGCCATGAGCAATTATATTATAGAAAACAACACCCCGGAAAAAGCTAAAGAAAATGCATTATCCGTATATAAAATTATAACAAGTAACGTGCTTTAAGCGTGCTTGTTAATCTTTGGTTAATATTTTCGGGCGTTAAATGTTAAAATGTTAATTTTGTAATGATGAATAAAACAAGGTTTCGCTTACTGGTATTCTTTATGAGCCTGTCCCTGATAGGCATTATACTGGTACAGCTATATTGGGTTAATTCGTCGCTCAAAAATAATGATGAGCAGTTCAGGTTCCACATACAGGGCCTGCTGGATAAGGTAACCAACAAGCTTGAGGCGCAGGAAGCCGATGAATTTTACAAGATATATGTAAAAGCAAAAACTGACCTGGGCCGCAATCCGTACCGTGAAGACCTGCTGCCGTATTATGAGCGTAACGAGAGTTCCCGGAAGAAACCGATCATTTATTCTGACAATGTTACGCGTGAGGATTATAATGAAGTGTTCTTTGATAAAAGCATGATTGATAATTTTGTGCGGAGAAAATCCGGAAACAAGGTTAAAACAGGCGAGGAAAAAATACTGAAGACCGACCGTACAGGCACTGAAGATGAAGAACGCTGGTTCGACTTTCAATTGGCAGGTTACCTCAAAGACTACCGCCAGTACAATCCGCCGGAGAAGTGGATATCCAAAAGTAAGGTAGAAAAGACCATACGCACAGAACTGGAGCAGAATGACGTGCACACCCCTTTTGAGTTTGCGCTATACCGCAACCAGATGCCGACAAAGATAAAATCGGATAACCTAAGGTACAATCCGGATCCGGGCGCACTGCTGCACCACAACGTTTTTACAGATAGTGACGGTGTTTCTGCGTATGTACTGGTACTCAGCTTTCCTGAAAAGAGGGTATTCCTCTTCTCGCAGCTTGTGGGCATAACTTCGCTCTCGATTATATTTACGCTCATCATCATCATAGCGTACCTGAGCGCCATCAACCAGCTCATTAGGCAAAAGCACATATCGGAGATCAAAACCGATTTTATCAATAACATGACGCATGAGTTCAAAACGCCGATAGCGACCATAAACCTGGCGCTGGATGCGATAAAGAGCCCGAAAATATTCGATGACAAAGAAAAAGTGCAGCGTTACCTGCAAATGATACGCGACGAGAATAAGCGGATGCACTCGCAGGTAGAAAATGTGTTGCAGATATCGAAATTAGAGAAAAAAGAGCTTGAGATTGTAAAGGAGCAGGCTGATATAAATGACGTCCTGGATATAGCCATTGAGCACGTAATCCTGATAATAGAAGCCCGCCAGGGTACCCTGACAAGGAATCTGGATGCGCAAAGGACAACAGTTTTGCTTAATGATGTGCATTTTACCAATGTAATTGTTAATATTTTGGATAATGCCATCAAATATTCTCCCGATGAACCCGTTATAGAGGTGAGCACGGAGAATGTAAAGGACTTTGTCCTGATAAAAATAAAGGACCATGGCCTGGGAATGTCGAAGAATGTGCAGAAGAAAATCTTTGAGAAGTTTTACAGGGAGCACACAGGCGATATACACAACGTGAAAGGACACGGACTCGGGCTGGCCTATGTAAAACGGATAATTGAAGACCATAATTGCCACATATACGTAGAAAGTGAAAAAGGAAAAGGCAGTACCTTTATAATAAAAATGCCACTAATAAATTAAACATATGGAAGAAGTAAACAAAAAGATCCTTTTGGTAGAGGATGATCCTAACTTTGGGTCGGTACTGAAAGACTATCTCTCAATTAATGATTTTGAAGTTACACTGGCTAAGAACGGAATGGAAGGTTTTGAAAAGTTCAAAAAGGACAATTTCGACCTGTGCATCCTGGACGTAATGATGCCTTACAAGGACGGATATACCCTGGCGCGTGAAATCAGGGAAAAAAATAAGGAAGTGCCTATCATTTTCCTAACAGCTAAGTCGATGAAAGAGGATGTGCTGAAAGGCTACAAAGTAGGTGCGGACGATTACCTGAACAAGCCGTTCGACTCTGAAGTGCTTTTGATGAAAATCAAGGCCATTATCCAGAGGAAAGCCTCTGAAACTAAAACGGACAATACCAAGTTTGAGTTCCAGATAGGCAGGTTCCACCTGAACTCCAAGCTGCGTTTCCTTACTTTTGACAACGATGAGCCTATCAAGCTTTCGCCAAAAGAAAACGAGCTTTTGAAAATGCTTGCACTGCATGAAAATGACCTTATGCCAAGGGAACTTGCGCTGACAAAAATCTGGAGGGACGACAACTACTTTACATCACGAAGCATGGACGTTTATATTGCCAAGCTTAGAAAGTACCTAAAGCTGGATGAAGAAGTTGAAATCCTTAACATCCACGGAGAAGGCTTCAGGCTTGTTGTAAAAAACAAAGTTACTGAAGAGAAATAATATTTCGAAATAGATTTTATAAGCCCTGCCCCCGATAGCAGGGCTTTTGATTTTATGTCGCTGTCATTGACTGCGTCGAACCACTCCGTTAGGGCGTGCGGAGGAACGGGTCGCGGCAATCTTTCCTGAAGATACTCTCTATAGTTATTGGCACCGCGGTGACGTGTCATGAAAATAAATCCGTGACAATCTGCCCAATCCGCAGCTTGTCCCGCAATGGGCGGGATCATCCGCGTTCCCTTGTTATCTCCAATTTAATTCCAGGGCAAAACAGCTTTTACCTTCCTTATTGATGGTAAAATAATCCTGATTACCCTCAGTACCAGTGGTTATCTCAACCACATCGCCAAGCATCAGCTCGCGCATATAGTTGATGTCGAAGCTTGCCAGGCGGTTATTTAGTATCGGTTTCGGTTCGATGGCATCCAGGCACCACTCCAGGTATTTTACGTTGTTCGCATGGAATACGATGTCAAGGTCGGATAAAACCACTGTCCGTTCGGAATGCAGCGCCGCTTCGCGTGATATGTCCACCTTCTTAAACGTTTCAACGGTAGCACGCCTTTCGGGGTACTTTTCAAAATGCTCATGGGGGAGGGCGAGGGCTTCGGGCCTGCGCAGCCTGGTATTGAATACCGCCCAAAATGTTTCGGAACCGGCAATCTTCTTATCGCCCAGGTACATTTCCAGAGCGCGTATTGAGCGCGACCCCTGCAGGTCGTATATCCATGTTTTTACGGTAACCGTATCGCGCCATTTCGGCAACTCATCAATTTCCACGCGCATCCGGCTCAGTACCCACGCCTGGTCGTGCTCCTGCATGTCGGTAAAGCTTAGCCCGCCCAGTTCGGCGTGGCTGCCGGCGGTAAGCTGGAGCAGGTTGCAGAGTTCGGTGTGCTTCAGCAGGCCGTTGGGCGTGCATTGCAGGAAATTGATTTCCCAGTCCTGGGAATATACAGACTCAAATTTGTCGGATATGGGCATTATCGTATGCTTTCAATGTGGTTAATAATGTCTTCTGCCGGCGTGGTAAAATCGAACCATTTGGCCTGCTCATTGCGTTGGAACCAGGTCATCTGCCTTTTGGCAAAACGGCGCGTGTTCTTTTTTATTTCTTCCAGGGCTTCCTCCAGGGCCAGATCGCCGTCGAAGTGGGCGAACAGTTCGCGATAGCCTACCGTTTGCAGTGCATTTAGTTTTTTGTGCGGATAAAGTGCACGTGCTTCCTCCACCAACCCGTTGGCAGCCATGATATCGACACGCTCGTTGATGCGGCTGTAAATGGTCGCCCTGTCCGCTTCCAGCCCAATTATGATGGGAGTGAAACGGCGGGAATTTTTTTTGATGTTCAGGAAGGAGGAGTAGGCCCTCCCGGATCCGATGCTCACCTCAAGCGCCCTCATGAGCCGCTGCGGGTTTTCGAGTGCGACCTTTTCGTAGTGTATTGGGTCGACCACTTTCAGCCTCTCCTGAAGGTAGCTGATACCGTATTTTTCGTATTGGGCGATCAGGTCTTCGCGTACCGAAGGATCAACATCGGGAAAGTCGTCAAAGCCTTTTAGCACGGCATCGATGTACAGCCCTGAACCGCCCACCATTACAGCAAAATCATTGGTTTGGTACAGCCCGTCAAGCTTTGCAAGGGCATCGCGCTCAAAGTCGCCCACGGTATAGTCGTCAAATATGCTGATATTCTGTATGAAATGATGCGGCGCGCCTGCCAGCTCTTCGGCAGAAGGTACAGCCGTGCCAATGGCCATCTCTTTAAAGAACTGCCTACTGTCGGCCGAAATGATGTCACAGCCAAAGTGCTGCGCAATCTTTATGGACAGCGCTGTTTTGCCTATGGCCGTCGGGCCTATGATGGTGATTAGGTATTTGGGTGAAGTATCCATTAATTGATCTTATAGCCGCAATTATAGCAGAATTTAGCATTGTCCCTATGGTGTTCGGCACCACAGTTGGGGCACGACTGTGTGTTTTCATGGGGCGGGGCGGTAATGAATTGTGCCGTTACCAGCCCTGTAGGCACCGCAATGATGCCATATCCGAGTATCATAATGAGCATGGAGACGAACTGCCCTACAGGCGTAACGGGTGTAATATCGCCAAAGCCTACCGTTGTGAGGGTAACGATTGTCCAGTAAATGCTTACGGGTATGCTGGTAAAGCCGCTTTCCGGCCCTTCGATCATGTACATCAGCGTGCCGAGTATGATGCAAAGCACAATAACGCTAAAGAGGAATACTGCTATCTTGACCCTGCTTTTCTTTAATGCGGCCAAAAGCTGGTTTGATGCGCCTACGAAATGCACGAGCTTGAGTATCCTGAAAATGCGGAGCAGCCGTATCGCCCGTATGGCAATGAGGAAACCTGTGCCGGGGAATAGCAATCCGAGGTATTTTGGGAGCGTCGCCAGCAGGTCGACTATGCCGTAAAAGCTGAAGATGTAGTTCCACGGGCGGTTACCGGCCACAATGCGGGCAATGTATTCCAACGTAAAAAAGATGGTCACCACCCACTCAAGAACTGCAAGCTCATATCCATACTTTATCTTGATGGAGGCCACGCTTTCCAGCATCACCGCAATAACGCTGATGAGTATGATGATGATAAGGCTGAGGTCGAAAAACTTTCCCGCAGGGGTATCGGCTTCATAAATGACGGTATGGAGCTTTTTCCTGAAAGTTTCCGAAATGATAGGCATGAAGGAGATTTTAGTTTTAATAAAAATACGAAATCTATCAGAAACGTACTATTTTCAGGCCTTTCTTTTTATGCATGTAGTTGCGGATGATGCGGCGAACATCCTTATTATCCTCCATGGGGACAATGATGTTTTTTAATATGTCAATCTTGTGCACCTGGTAGTTGAGGTTGAAAAAGCCATAGCCTTTGTACACCCCGTCCTCGATCAGCACCACACTGCGCTCTTCCACGGTACGCCCCCGGTCAATGATGGCCATTGTCTGGTTGCTGAAGCTGTTCTCCAGTATGTATTCATTAACACGCAGGTTGTATTCTCCAGGCGGTTCCTTTTGCAGGCAGGCACCGTTGCATTCGCCCAGCTCATAGGGGAAACAATGATCTTTTGCCGTCGGGTCCATGCCGTTTACCTTTTGGCACAGCCTGTAAGTTTCGGTAGCTTTAAAGAGGGCGCTTTTGCCTTCTGCGGGCCCGGCAAACGATAGGACCTCTTTCCTGCGGGCATCGGTCTTTTGCAGCTTCAGGGCAATATAGCCGTTGGCGTCTGTTTCGGCATATATCGACCACGGGAAGATATTCTTCTTCAGTGCGGCATTATAGGTTGGCCTGTTGGCTTTTATCTCGCTGCACTCCTTCAATAATGCAATGAGTTCACTGCCTGTGGCTTCATAGTTGACCGTAAAGGCCAGTTTTTGTATCTTTTTAGATTTGGACGAAGTGCCTGTAAAATGCTGGTTGACGCGTTTTTTGATGTTGCGGCTCTTGCCGAGGTAGATCATTTGCCCGTCTTCCTTATGGATGTAATATACACCAGTTATCGAAGGAATGCTGTCCAGCAGATCCATCAGCTTTGGTGCCAGGCCTTTTTTCACTTCGGTTTTTATCAGGCTTTTCAGGATTTCCTTTTCAACATCTTTTTCCTGTAAAAGCTTGAAGAGGTGTACTGTTGCAAGTGCATCGCCGGTGGCACGGTGCCTGTCGGTCATGGGGATGCCCAGGGCACGGACAAGCTTGCCGAGGCTGTGGGAAGGCTGTTCCGGAAGCAATTTCTGCGAAAGCTCTACGGTACACAGTGTTTGTTTTTCGAAGTCGTAACCCAGGTTGCGGAACTCCGTGCGGAGTACGCGGTAATCGAACTGGGCGTTGTGCGCCACGAGTACGCAGCCGTCGGTAATCTCGATGATGCGCTTGGCCACCTCATAAAACTTGGGCGCGCTGCGCAGCATGGCATTGTTGATGCCGGTAAGCTTCACTACAAAGGGCTGAATGGGTTTTTCCGGGTTTAAGAGGCTGATGAACTGGTCAACGATTTCATGCCCGTCATATTTATAAATGGCAATTTCGGTGATTCCTTCTTCGTTAAACTGCCCGCCGGTAGTTTCTATGTCGAGTATTGCGTACAAAAAATCTTATCTAAGTATTATTGCTTAAAGATACAAAGTTCGGGAATTTAAACCACACTCCTTGTCTAAATAAACAAATAACCAAATTACCGCTTTCCAAAAATACTGCTCCCTATCCGTACCATGGTACTGCCGCAATCCATGGCGATTTTGTAGTCGCCGCTCATGCCCATCGATAAAGTTGACAGTTGACAGTTGGCGGTGGAAGGTTGCTTACTCAGGCGGTCAAAGTTATCTTTTAGATGTGTAAATTCCCTTCGTATTTGGACTTCATCATCGGTAAAGGTAGCCATGCCCATAAGCCCCGTAACGCGGATGTTTTGCAGCTGTTTAAATTCAGCGGAGGCCAACAGGTCGTTAAGTTCGTTTTCGTCCATGCCAAATTTTGTATCTTCCTCAGCAATGTGCATTTGCAGCAGGCAGTCGATAACACGGTTGTGCTTTTTGGCCTGCTTGTCAATTTCAGCCAAAAGCTTCAGGCTGTCCACGCCGTGCACAAGGGTCACGAACGACGCCATGTACTTGACTTTGTTGGTCTGCACGTGGCCTATCATGTGCCATTGGATATCCTTTGGCATCTCCTCATATTTGGCGGCCATTTCCTGTATCTTGTTTTCCCCGAAAATGCGCTGCCCGGCGTTGTAGGCTTCCATCAGGTCGGGCACCGGCCAGGTTTTGCTTACCGCGACCAATGTAACATGGGGCGGGAGGGAGGATTGTATTTTATTAAGATTGTCTTTAATCGTCATGATTGGAAAAATCTGAAATCTACATTCTGAAATCTGAAATTATATCTCATAAACCACCAGCCCACTCCTGAACTTTGGTTCAATATACGTGCTCTTCGGTGGCATGATGAGGTTGTTATCGGCCAGGTGTTTTATTTCTTCAATGCTGGCTGGGAAGAGCGTAAAGCCGACTTCGTATTCGCCCTCATCCACCATTTGTTTTATAGCGGTCACGGGCTTGCTGCCGGGAATGTACTCAATGCGGCTGTCGTTGCGCAGGTCGGTAATGCCCAGCAATGGCTGCAATACTTTATCGTATAATATTTGTGCGTCCAATGCCTCGGCCACCGAACTAAAGGTAGTGTTTTTCAGGTAAAGCGCATAGAAATCGCCGTCCAGGTACATCCCGTATTGGAATTTTGCTTCCGGTTTCCACAATTGCTGGCCTTTGTTTTCAATCGTGAAGTCAGACGAAAGTGACTTGAGGAACTTATCTTTAGTCAATCCGTTCAGGTCATGGATGATGCGGTTGTACTCGTAGATTTTCAGGTCGTTTTCCGAGATGAGGAAGCTCATGAAGTAGTTCAGGTTTTCATTACCCGATGCCTTGTCCTCGTCATACAGCATTTCCGCCGAAGCCGAACGGTGGTGCCCGTCGGCAATGTACAGGCTCTCCATGGCACCGAATTTGTCCTTAAGCCATTGTATCTCGGCATCGTCCTTTATCCGCCACAGCGTATGCTTGTCACGGTTGGGCGACGAGAACAAATACAACGGTCGTTTTTGCTTTTTGGCGGCTATCCATTCGGCGATCTCGTTGTTTTCAGGGTAGGTAATGAGCACCGGTTCGGTATTGAAGCCCGTCTGGTGCAGGTAGTCCTTAAAATATTCCACGCGGTACGCCAGGGTATCCTCGTGTTTTTTGATGACATTGTTCTTGTAATCATCAATCGATGTACCGGCAATGATGCCTGTATATACCCGGCTCTTGCTCTGGATCTCGTACAGGTAAAAAACCGGGTTTGCCTCATGCTTCAGTACCTGCTCGTGTTTGAACTCTTCATAGCGTGTCTTCACCGCCCTGAACCGTGTGGATGCAGAAATCTTCAGTTGATTTACATAGGCAGGGTTCAGCACGTGCAGGAACGAGTACGGGTTATAGTCCAGCTGCGAGGCGAGCTCGGCGGGGCTGTAATCGTCGTAGGAGCGTGAGGTAACCAGCGCTGCCTTGTCGCGCGCCGGCCGCACCGCCCTGAATGGGATTATTTTTGCCAAATTTTATTGGTTTCAGGTTTTTAGATTGAATATTCAGGATCATTTGTCGTTATAGTGTCCCATTGCCGAAACTATGAATACGGTCACTATCCGTTCTTCGACACGATAAACAAGCCGATCTTTTTGATTTATGCGTCTTGACCAGTATCCGCTAAAATCATGTTTTAACTGTTCCGGCCTGCCTTCGCCTTCATAAGGAGTTACAGTAAGCTCTAAAAGTATTTTTTCAATCTTTTTGATTATAGGTTTGTTGCCCGATTTAAAGTGAGCTTGAAGATCTTTTCGGGCATCAGAAGTAATTTCTACAAAATATTTTCCCATACATTGTCAGGATTTATACGTGTAGTTTTGCCTTTCTTTATATCTGCCTCACCCTTTTTTATTTTATCTGTGAATTCAGGAGTGTAACCGGATTTATCTTTTTCTTCGATTTGTACGAATGGCAATACTTTAAGGTATTCTAAGAATGCCTTGGCCTGTTTGCTCCTGGGGTTTATTTTAATTGTAATTTCCATGGCCGATATTTTTACTAACAAATATAAGAAAATAGCAACAAAGAGGCAAAGTTGAATGTATCTACTTTACCTCTTTGCCACTTTAAAACTTTGTTACTTCTTATACGCTACCTTCTCTGCCTTTTTACTCTCGGAGTAATCATAAAAGCCCTCGCCGCTCTTCACGCCAAGCTTGCCGGCGCGTACCATGTTTACCAATAACGGGCATGGGGCATATTTAGGGTTTTTAAAGCCATCGTACATAACATTCAGGATGGAAAGGCATACGTCAAGCCCAATGAAGTCGGCGAGTTGCAGCGGCCCCATAGGGTGCGCCATGCCCAGCTTCATTACAGTGTCGATTTCGTATACGCCTGCAACGCCGTTGTAAAGCGTTTCAATTGCCTCGTTGATCATCGGCATCAGGATGCGGTTGGCTACAAAGCCCGGGTAGTCGTTCACCTCTACCGGAACTTTGCCCAGCTTTTCGCTAAGCTCCATGATGGTTTTGGTCACTTCATCCGATGTATTGTACCCGCGGATGATTTCTACCAATTTCATGATAGGCACCGGGTTCATAAAGTGCATCCCGATCACCTTGTCCTGCCTTGACGTTACAGCGGCTATCTGCGTAATGGATATTGAGGAGGTATTGGTAGCCAAAATGGTATGAGGCTCGCAATAATCATTCAGGTCCTTGAATATCTGCAGTTTCAGGTTTACGTTCTCGGTAGCAGCCTCCACTACAAGGTCAACGTTCACTACACCATCCTGAATGTCGGTATAGGTCACGATATTGCTGATGGTCTTGTGCTTATCCTCTTCTGTTATCGAGCCTTTTGCCACCATCCTGTCCAGGTTGGCCGCAATGGTCGCCATGCCTTTGTCCAGCGATTTTTCCGATACATCGATAAGCTTTACATTAAACCCGCTTTGCGCGAAGGTATGTGCAATCCCGTTGCCCATGGTACCCGCGCCAATTACAGCTATGTTTTTCATTTTTTAACTATGTTTAGTTTGTTTGTTGTTTGTTTATAAAATCGATCACCTTTTTAATTTCGTTCAACAGCTGCTCTTCGGTAGGAAGAATGAGTTTGTACTGGCTTGCCAGTATTGTTTTGTTGTCTTCCGGCAGTGAGAATTTCACTACCGCATTGTTTTTATCGGCGCAGAGCAAAACGCCTATCGTAGGTTTTTCATGCTCCACTTTTTCCACACGGTCAAAGTAGTTCACATACATCTGTAGTTGGCCAATGTCTTCGTGTGTCAGTTTATGTGTTTTGATTTCAAACACCACAAAGCATTGCAGCAGCCTATTATAGAATACAAGGTCAACGAAGAATTCGTCGCCATCCAGATGTAGCCTTTTTTGACGTGCTACAAACGAAAACCCGTTGCCCAGTTCTAAAAGAAAATCCTGCAAATGGGTAATGATTGCCTGCTCTAAATCCCGTTCATAGTAGGCACTTTCACGCCTGAGACCTAAAAACTCAAGAACCATCGGGTCTTTAATAATTTCTTCAGGCCTTGTAGGCAGCTGTTCATTTCGCGCTACAGCCAAAACACTTTCCTTATCATTGCTCAGTAGCAACCGTTCGAAAAGCTGGCTGTTTACCTGCCGTTCCATTTGCCGTACCGACCAGTTGTTCTTTACCGTTTCGGCAATGTAGTATTCTCTTTTGTCCTGATCTTCAATGCGCAAAAGTAATCGATAATGACTCCATGTCAATTGTGAACGCAGTGTGTTCACAATTGGGAACATCCTGTAAAATTGTCTGTACCAATTTAAGTTTCGGAAAGAAAACCCACTACCAAACTCAGGCTGTAAAGCTTCAGACAATTGCTTTACAAGATACGTTCCATAATCAGCACGTTTTTTTCCACGCTGTTCTTCATTAAAAATGCGTTCGCCAATGTGCCAGTATAGCAGCGTCCGCTGGAAGTCAACCGTACGTATGGCGGTTTCCCTCGCAGTGGCTATGAGGTTTTTTATTTCGTGGATGAGGCCGCTGTCCTGAAGCACTTGAGTTATTTCAAATTATTCTTCGATGCCTCTATGATTCGGTAGGCTATCCTTAATGCTTCGGTACCATCTGCTAAAGTAACTACAGGCGTAGTGTCGTTGTTGATGGCATCGGCAAAGGTTTCCAGTTCGTCGAGGATGGCGTTATTGGCCTGTACATCGGGATTGTCGAAGTAAATCTGCTTTTTAACGCCCTCGGCATTTTGCAGAATCATGTCGAAATCGCCCGGTACTTCCGGTGCGTCCTTCATTTTTACCACTTCGCATACCTTGTCAAGGAAATCGACCGATATGTAGGCATCCTTCTGGAAGAACCTCGACTTGCGCATGTTCTTCATCGAAATGCGGCTTGACGTAAGGTTGGCCACACAGCCGTTCTCAAACTCGATGCGGGCGTTGGCAATGTCCGGCGTATCGCTGATCACCGCCACACCACTTGCGTTGATGTGCTTTACGGGCGACTTCACCACGCTCAGTATCACGTCGATATCGTGTATCATCAGGTCGAGCACCACGGGCACATCCGTCCCGCGAGGGTTGAACTCCGCCAGGCGGTGCGTTTCGATGAACATCGGGTTCTCTATCATCGCTTTGGTAGCAATGAATGCCGGATTGAAGCGCTCCACGTGGCCTACCTGCCCCTTTACATTATGTTTTTCGGCAAGCTGCATGATCTCCTCGGCTTCTTCAACCGTGTTGGAGATAGGCTTTTCCACAAAAACGTGCTTCCCGGCAAGGATGGCCTCTTTGGCGCAATCGTGGTGCGAAAGGGTAGGGGTTACAATGTCCACCACATCTACGGCGGCAATGAGTTCGGCTATGGTGTCGAATTTCCGGTAGCCGAATTCCTGGGCCACCTTATCGGCATTTTCGCTGTTTGGGTCATAAAAACCTGTTAGCTCGTATTTTTCAGACTGGTTGAGCAGGCGGAGGTGGATCTTCCCGAGATGCCCCGCGCCGAGTACGCCAACTTTTAGCATAAGAAGTATATTTTAAACAAAAATAACATTATTTGGATTGATTTTCCAAAAGCGGTGTTTAAAATTAGTCAGCCACGAATTACACGAATTACTCAAATTTTCCAATGTTGCCTGATTTCGCCTGGATGACAGAATGGGTGAAATTCGTGTAATTCGTGGCTAAAACTTATAATCTCCGTACTCTTGACAAATCACAAAAATGTTTCCTATTTTTACCGCAACTAATACAAGCCGCAATTGAAAGACACAGCCAAACATCAGGGACTTCGCAATCAGTTGGTAAGCGTTTTGGAACAGAAAGGCATTACCGACAAAAACGTATTGGAAGCCATCCGCAAGATACCACGCCACCTGTTCCTCAACTCGTCGTTCGAGGATTATGCCTACCAGGACAAAGCCTTTCCCATTGGGGCAGGGCAGACCATTTCGCAGCCCTACACGGTGGCTTACCAGTCGCAGTTGCTGGAGGTGGAAAAAGACCACAAGGTACTGGAAATAGGCACGGGGTCAGGCTACCAGACTGCGGTGCTGTGTACCATGGGGGCTAAAGTGTATAGTGTTGAAAGGCAGAACGAACTGTTCAAATCGACATCGCTGCTGCTTCCGAAATTAGGGATGCGCCCCAAACACCTTTCCTTTGGCGATGGCTATAAAGGATTACCCAATTTCGCACCGTTCGACAGCATCATTGTAACCGCAGGCGCACCAATGATTCCGAAACCTTTGATGGCACAGCTAAAGATAGGTGGCAGGCTGGTAATTCCCGTGGGTGGCGAAAGCGAAAACCAGGTCATGACGCTATTGATACGCAAAAGCGAAACGCAATTCGAAAAGCACGAATTGGGGAATTTCAGGTTTGTGCCGTTGCTGGAGAATAAGAATTGATGTTTTTCACCACATAGATACATAGGTTTTATAGCCAATGTTTGCTGTGAGAAGACATACGGGCATATAGATGAAACGAAGCTTCGAACTATGAGTAGCTCTATTAAAACTTTAGCCACCTCAACAAGCTATGTATCTATGTGGTTAAAAAGACTGACAACTTAAATCTTCATTGTGAGTTGTTTTACAAAGTTGTTATATTTACAGCATTAACCCCTTTCCAATGAAACACCTACTTACCGGCCTGGCCGTTATAGCGGCATCCCATTTCACATCGGCGCAAAGCCTTGAAAAAATGCAGTGGTTCAACGAGCCGTCGCAATGGCAGATAAAAGACAAAAGCCTCATTATGCAGGTAACGCCAAAGAGCGATTACTGGCGCATTTCGCACTATGGCTTTACGGTAGATGACGCGCCTTTTTACTACGCCACCTACGGCGGTGAGTTCGAGGCCAAAGTAAAGCTTACCGGTGCCTACAAAGCCCGCTTTGACCAGATGGGACTGATGTTGCGCATCGACCATAAGCATTACATCAAGACAGGTGTGGAGTTTGTGGACGGCAAGTTCAACGTGAGTACTGTGGTGACGCACGACAAGAGCGACTGGAGCGTAACGCCGCTGGATAAAGTGCCGCCGTTCATCTGGATAAAGGTGGTGCGCAGGCTGGATGCGGTAGAGATTTACTACAGCCTTGACGACAAAACCTGGATCATGACGCGCAATGCCCCGCTACAGGATAACACCCCGGTTATGGTAGGCCTGATGGCTGCCTCACCTGATGGCAATGGCTTTGAGGCGAAGTTCGAGCATTTTTCTGTAAAGCATTTGCCGGACCAAAGGAGGCTGGAATGGCTGGAGGAGCATAAGGAGTGATTTATTAATTGGTTGTATCAAAGTAAGTTGCTATGACTTGGAATGAAATTCAAAAACAGTCGGATATAATTCTCTCCTGTGGGCTGAATAAACTCAAAACAGAATCTTTTAGTTATTTAGGAGATATCAAAGAAAAAGGATTTGGCAATTATTTGATTTCTTTGGACGGTAAAGCATTATATATTGGAGAAGGTAGTGATCTTTTAAAAAGGCTTAAGCAACAATTTGCGCCAAAAACCTCAACGTTTTATAAAAACTTTAAAGGATTGAATGATGGTAAATTAGTTACTATTGATAATTTTCAAATACAATGTATACAGTCTAACATTGGTAGGAAAGAAATAGAGGAATTCGGTATAGTAAATTTGCCAACAACACTCAACAGATTTCAAATTGGGAAAAGAAGCAATTATTGTATTGCTGATCAAAATGGACTTTGGAACACTACACAAGAAATTCATTCAGACATATTAAAACAAGGTGAAAATATAGTTTTAAATTCAAAATTTACAAATTGGTTTGATGCTAAAATCATTTCTAATGCTGGGCTATATCTGGTAATCGATAAATCCGGGGCGCTTTTATATATTGGTGAAAGTTCAAACGTTGGTGAACGTATTATTACGCATTCGAAAAGATCTTACTTTTCTGCTCTTAGGCGGCATATAGGTACTAACGTTTTAGATTTTCAATTAAAAGAAATGAATGGAAAATTTCGATATTTTTCTGAAATCGAGGAGATGGCGATTAATGATTATTTAAAAAAATGCAAACTCGTAATCTTCCCTGTTTCATTTGGAAGATATGAACTTGAAGAATATTTAATTCAAAAGTACAAGCCCGTATTAAATAGGAAGAATAATAAAGACTAAATAGGGTACTACTTATAAATCTTCTTAATCCTGTCCAGATCCCTTTTCGTATCGCGCTCTTTCATAGTTTCGCGCTTGTCGTAGTTTTTCTTACCGCGGCACAGGCCTATTTCCAGTTTGGCAATGCCTTTTTCGTTGGTAAACATCCGTAGCGGAATGATGGTAAGCCCCTGGTTCTGCACGCTTTTGTGGAGGCTTTTCAGTTCCTTTTTGTTGAGCAGCAGCTTGCGTTCGCTTTTAGGCTTGTGGCTAAAGCTGCGGCTAAAGGCATACTCCTCGATATTGGTATTGATGGCAAACAGCTCCATGCCCTGGAATTCGCAAAAACTCTCGGCAATGGAAGCCTTGCCCAGTCGGATGGATTTGATCTCCGACCCGGCCAGCACAATGCCTGCATCATAGCGCTCTAATATTTCGTAGTCAAAGCGCGCGCGCTTGTTGAGTATGTTTACCGTTTTTTGCATAGGGATGCAAATTTAGTTACAATAGTTTAAAGTAGCAATAACAGGCAGGTGGAAAAGATTGGGCTTAGCCACGAATTACACAAATTCATTTGGAACGCGGATGACGCGGATAGGGCGGATGGACACGGATTTTCTCTCCGCACCGTCATTGCGAGCGGAGGCACGTAGCGCGGCAATCTTTCCTCCGTTACTACCATTCGTGGGTGCATTGAAAGATTGCTTCGTGCCTCGCAATGACGGACCGTTCATGATTTGGATCAATTCATAATCCATAATTCATAATCATAAACACACGCACGCTCTCCACCTTTTCATTTGCAATCTGCACGATGTACACCTTTCCGAATTCCTCCTCGGCAATGTCGGCATGCTTGTTTTCGCCCAATGCCTTGTTCACATAGCCGGGAATGGTATTGCTGTGCCCCACCACGACCACCGATTGGTTATGGTGCTGTTTAGCCAGTGTAATGAGGTCCATCTCGCGTGGGCCGTATTCGGTTACCTGTAGTTTTTGGACATCTGCCAAGGGCTGTGCGGTCTCGCGCGTGCGGTTGTAGGGCGTGGCATACACTGCCGAAATGCCTTTCCCCGCAAAATACTGTGCCCATTTTTGAGCGCGCTTTTTGCCCGCTTCAGACAGGTGTGTGTTGGCACTCATGTCGGCTTTCTCGGCGTGGCGTATCAGGTAAATGGTGGTGCTTCTTTCCTGTGCAGATGCTATCGTCATAAAAAATAATGTTGCTATGAGGTGGAATAGTTTCATGTCTAAAGTTTCAAAGTTTTTACGGTAATCATATAAAATTAGTAAAATTCTGTCTGATGTGGTTTTGATTTTTACGACAAAGTTCTCCAGGGTTGCATGGGGATCATAAAGCTATGTTGACGCACACAAAGTGAAGTGCAACCTTTGTGCCCTTTGAGCTCCGCATTCTATGATATAAAACAATTAAAATCAGTAAAAAATTATCCTGCGAATTTATATGTATTTATAAAGGGTGACTGTCTATTGATTACAGAGAATACTCTGCTAACTATCTTA
>NZ_JAPCHV010000027.1 GCF_026107645.2 Flavobacterium sp. MFBS3-15
ACTTTTGATTTATTATACACACCGCAAGTTAACAAACTTGCAGAATATAGGGAGCCCTCGGGCTCCCTTATTTGTTTAAAAAATTAGAGCTGCCTCACTTTTGAGACAGCCCCTTTTATTGAATAGTTTGTAACGATTTAACCTCACAGCATATACCCCAACTGCAAAGAACCGTAGTAAAAACCGGTAATTACATTATTGGAGAGCTCCTTTCCTCGGTAATGCAGGGAATACGAAAAATTCCAATGGTCCCGGCGGTATTTTATACCCGCATCGGCATTGAACCGGAAAGGTATCAGCGGAAAAGTAACCAGGCTGTCATCGTTAAAAGGGCTGCCTTCTATAGTGGCATCATGGTTCATGTACTGTACGGTTGGGTTAAGGTACAGGAACAGGTCGCGCTTGTTCTTATAGTCTTTGTCCCTGCTTAATGTAGCACCGTGTAATGCCGACTCGTACATGGGCACCAGCAGCCCGCGCAGGCTTATCCGCGCCATAGGGCCTGCGGATACACTGGTCCATATCGTACCTGCATTAATTTCGCCCTGCAGGTGGAAGTCTATTTTTTCCTTGTATGTCTCCCTAAATATCTTATGCGAATATACAGCCTGCAGCTGTGCGGCAGGTGTAGTTACAATTTGGTACTGCCAGCCTTTAACTGTAGGGTAGCCAAAGAGATTGTGCAACCCTTCCTGAAACTCCTCGGCATATGATTCCGGACCCACTACGCCCGCCTGAAAATTGACTTTCAGTACACTTTCATTGGTGTAAAAGGTGTTGATGCCTGCTTCTGCAAAAAGGTAGCCGGCAAAGGGCCTGTCGTTCACATTAATGTCGCCCGCCCTCACCGATTGCGGATTGTAGATGTATTGGCCTATGCGGAATTCGGTAATTTTTTTTGCTACTTTTTCGTCACTCCGTTTTCCTAAATAACGATAAAAGAATTCCAGCCCGTTGGTATAATACTGGTCGTTAATAGGTGATGAATAGAGGTCATTATCAGATATGATGCCTATTTCGGCAGGTCTTTGAGCACATGCAATAGCACAGCACAATAAAGCTATGGCAATTAGGCTATTTTTCATTGCGCTGGTAATCAAGCTCTACATAACGCATCAGCTTAATGATGCGGCCTTTGCGCCTTTCGGTATATCCCGAAGAGCGTGTAGCCCTGAACTTATATGGATTGGGTAATATGGCAGCAATTCCGGCAGCTTCATTCTTCGAAAGCCCCGATGCATCCTTGTGATACCAATGCTGAGAGGCGGCCTGTGCACCATATACATACGGTCCCATCTCGATGCTGTTGAGGTACACTTCCATTATGCGTTCTTTGCTCCACAGCAATTCGATAAGCACGGTAAAATATGCCTCAAGCCCTTTGCGCACATAACTCCTGCCCTGCCAAAGAAAAACGTTTTTGGCGGTTTGCTGCGATATGGTGCTGCCTCCCTTCAGCCTTTTGCCTTTCTCATTATTGGCATAGGCTTTTTGCATGGCTTTGAAATTAAAGCCGTGATGGGTAATGAACGTGTCATCCTCACTGGCAATGACGGCCTTCTGCAGGTTGGGCGAAATCTCCTCCAATGGTGTCCAGTGATGGCTTGAGGTCATTTCCTTTCCGTCAAATTTCTGTTCCAGCGCCCTGGTTATCATCAACGGTGTAAACGGGACCGGAACAAAGCGGAACACTACCACCGATCCCACCGATAAAACAATGAACCAAAGGCAGAGTTTAAAAAAGAAACGGAAAATCTTTCGAAGCATGTTGAGGGATTTATCGCTGCGAAATTACGAATTAGTTGGATATAAATTTGCAAAGTATAAAGTAGCAATCTCATATCTCCATTTATTATATTTGAAAAAACAGATCCTATGCCTGTCATCGAAACGCCACGTCTTTACCTTAGAGAACTTGCCTCTGGCGATGCCGAATGCTTTTACCTGTTGAATGCCGACCCTGAAGTGATGCGGTTCACGGGTGATGTGCCTTTTGAGAGAATCTATGAATCAATGGTTTTTCTCGAAAAGTACAGTCATTACAAAGACTATGGTTTTGGACGATGGGCCGTAATACGGAAAGCTGACGGTCAATTCTTGGGATGGTGCGGACTGAAATATACTCCCGACACGAATGAGCACGACATCGGTTTCCGGTTTTACAGGAAATATTGGAATAACGGCTATGCTACCGAAGCGGCAAAAGCCTGCATCAAATATGGATTTTCCCAATTAGGGCTTACTGCAATTATCGGGCGTGCCATGGAGGCTAATACCGCTTCTGTAAAAGTGCTTGAAAAGGCAGGCCTTGTTTTTGAAAAAGATTTTGAAGCCGATGTCAAGCTGTGGCTTCAATTTAAGATTGAAAACGAAAAATAATTCGGGGATATCACAAATAAAAACCTGCAATACTTCGCAGCATTGCAGGTTATAATGTCCTTTAAATTCTTTTATACTAAATTATTAGCCACCAAATACTCTGCTATCTGCACCGCATTCGTAGCAGCACCTTTGCGCAGGTTATCAGCAACGATCCACATGTTTAGCGTGTTGTCCTGCGTCTCATCGCGGCGGATGCGGCCCACGAATACATCGTCCTTACCCTCGGCATAAAGCGGCATCGGGTAATCGAAAGCAGCGAGGTTGTCCTGTATGGTAATACCCGGTGTTTCTGCAAGGATATTGCGTACTTCGTTTACGTCAAAGTCATTGCTGAACTCCACGTTAACTGACTCGCTGTGTCCGCCAACAGTTGGGATGCGCACGGTAGTCGCGGTAACTTTTATCGAATCGTCACCCATGATCTTCTTAGTCTCACGGGTCATTTTCATTTCTTCCTTGGTGTAGCCGTTGTCCTCAAATACATCAATCTGCGGGATGGCGTTGCGGTGTATAGGGTATTTGTAGGCCATTTCGCCCTCAATGCCGGCATATTCGTTTTCCAATTGCTTTACTGCCTTAACACCCGTACCGGTAACCGACTGGTAAGTAGATACCACCACGCGCTCAATGTTGTACTTTTTATGTAGCGGGTTCAACGCCAGTACCATTTGGATGGTAGAGCAGTTCGGGTTGGCAATGATCTTGTCATCTTTTGTCAGTTCGCCTGCATTGATTTCAGGAACCACAAGCTTTTTCGTCGGGTCCATTCTCCATGCTGAAGAGTTGTCGATAACAGTCGTGCCTGCTTCGGCAAACTTAGGCGCCCATTCTGTCGAAGTGTCGCCACCGGCTGAGAAAAGTGCTATCTGCGGCTTCATGCTTACGGCAGTTGCAAGGCTCACCACCTTATACTTATTTCCCTTGAATTCGATCTCCTTGCCCACCGACTTCTCCGAAGCCACGGGTATTAGTTCGGCTATCGGGAAATTCCTCTCGGCCAGTACTTTCAGCATTACTTCGCCTACCATTCCGGTAGCGCCTACTACAGCAACTTTCATAATTATAAAAGGTTTAAGTGAGTGTCAAAAGTAGTAAATGAATTTGTTTTTTGCCACGAATAGCACGAATTCCACAAATTAACCTATTGGGTAGGGCTATTAAGCAAAGTTGCGCAAAGAAGGCGCAAAGATTCACAAAGAATTATATTGGGAATGAACAGACAGAACAAAAAATAACCGTCCTCATGGGACGGTTTAATTAAACATAGAATATGTAGTGTAACGGAAACGTAGTTGTTAGGACTTGGCTTTTATTGCGTCGCGGATTTCCATAAGGAGCTTTTCCTCGTTGGTAGGAGCCGGCGGTGCGGCAGGTTTGGCTTCTTCTTTCTTGCGCAGCGAGTTCACGCCTTTGATGATCATGAACAGCACGAACGCAACGATAAGGAATGAGATCACATTACTCAGGAAGTTGCCGTATTTTACCCCGGCGCCCCACGTGAGTTCCTGGATGTTTTTGAGGCCGGCGCGTTCCAGCAGCGGCGTAAGGATGAGCGGCGTGATGATGTCTTCCACCAATGATTTTACAATGGCACTGAAGGCAGCACCGATAACAACACCCACCGCAAGGTCGAGCACATTGCCTTTAAGGGCAAATTCCTTAAATTCTTTCATTAATCCCATAAGCGTATAATTTTTGGTTTGATGTAAGGCTAAGTTACAAAAGAAAATGATACAGTTTCTTCAAAAAGGCTTAAAGGGGTGTGAAATTGGGTTAAAGATTATAATATATTTGAATATTTCAAACACTAAGCAGTATGAAGGCAATATCGTTTATGATAATTATGTTTTCAAATTTAATTGCGTTACAAGCACAGGAAACTGACAAATTTGAATTGTACTTTAGCACTTACAATCATGCCGAAGGGATTGTAGACAGCTATAAAATTACAGATAAGGAGATTGTTGTAAGTGTAAAAGCGCTTATTGAAGAAAGAGATAGTATAGTTTACACTTCAAAAATAAGACAAGACGTAATTGAAAAAATTAAATCTATAAATTTTCAGTCATTAGAGAGTTACTATTACAATAATTGCATTTTGGCAACGAGCGGCAAGGAATATTTTATAGGCTTTAGGTATGGTATAATATTAAAACGAATAAGTCTTCATCACTATTATCAAAAAAATATAGGGTATTTAATTGAACTAATAAACCTTTCCGTTCCCGGAGAATATTATATTGATTATGTTAAGGCAGATACAGAACAGGGTTGTCCGTAACTACTCCTTATAAAAAACCCTCTTCACCCTCTGCGAAATACTCGTCAGTATCTCATACGGTATCGTTCCCAATACTTCGGCCATTTCCACTACGGTAGGTGAAGCACCAAAAATAACGGCCCGGTCGCCTTCTTTGCAGTTAATGTCGGTTACATCCACCATCATCATGTCCATCGAAATGGTGCCGGTTATGGTTGCTTTTTTACCGTTGATGGTTACATAGCCTTTCTCGTTGCCCCAACCCCTGCGCATGCCGTCGGCATAGCCTATGGGCAATGTGGCGATACGCATTTTCCCGGGCGCGATGAACCTGCGGCTGTAGCCAATGCTCTCGCCGGGCTCAATGTCTTTTATCTGGAGGATGACGGTTTTTAGGGTGCCGACGGTCTCGAGGCTTTTACGCTCGGTCTCATCGTTTCCAACGCCATAGAGGCCGATGCCCAGGCGCACCATGTCATATTGTGCCTGCGGGAAGTTGTAGATTCCCGAAGTATTGAGTATGTGCCGAAGCGGGGTTATTTCCAAAGCTTCCATCAACCGGGTTGACCAGCTTTCGAATTTGCCGATCTGGTCTAAGGTGAAATCCCGGTAGTCCGGCACATCGCTGGATGAGAGGTGCGAGAAAATGCTTTTTACCGAAACAAGGTTGTTGTTCTTTAACAAGTTAATGAGTTCCTCCAGCTGGTTTTCCTGGAAGCCCAGGCGGTGCATGCCCGTATCGAGCTTAATGTGGATGGGATAGTTGGAAAGGTTCTTCTGCTGTGCCACGGCAATGAACGCCCTTAATTCCCTTGCCGAATAGATCTCAGGCTCCAGGTTATAGGCTGCCATGGCAGAGAATGCGCTGCTTTCGGGGTTCATCACGATTATTGGGGTGCCGATGCCCGCGTTGCGCAATGCAATCCCTTCATCGGCGAAAGCCACACCAAGGTAATCCACCTTCTGGTGAGATAGCGCTTTGGCAATTTCGTAACTGCCGCTACCGTAGCCAAATGCCTTGACCATAACCATGACCTTGGTTTCCGATTTCAGCCTGCTTTTGTAAAAGTTGAGATTGTGCGTAATGGCGTTGAGGTTGATTTCCAAAACGGTCTCGTGGGTCTTCTCCTCAAGGAACACCACGATCTCGTCGAAACGGAAACTGCGTGCGCCTTTTATCAGTATCGTTTCATTGTCAAAAGACGATGCCTTGTAATGCGACAGGAATTCCTGTGTGGTGGGGTAAGGGTAAAAGTTCGGGAAGTCAGCCAGCTGTTTGCTGATGGTATCCCCAATGCCTATCACCTGGCTGATATTGTGCCCGGCCAGCAGTTTGGCCACCTTGGCGTAAAGCTCTTCGGTAGCAAAGCCGCTCTGGAATACGTCGGATAATATGATGGTCTTTTTGGTGTGCGTTTTGTGTTGCTCCAGGAAGTCAAGCGCAATCTTTAACGATTGGTAATCGCTGCTGTAGCTGTCGTCTATAATGGTACAGCCATTGATGCCATTTTTTACCTGCAGGCGCAGTTCGACAGGATACAGGCCTGCCATCCGCTCTTGTATGGTGTCGTGGCTGTAGCCGAAATGCAGCAATACCATCAGCGAATTGATGGCGTTCTCTACAGATGGCGCATCAGTAAACGGAACGGCAACATCAAAAGCCTCGTTGTTATATGCGATGGAAAGTATCGTGTTGCCACCTTCCTGCTGCTGTGTTACGTGTACATCAGCGCTTTCGACAAAGCTCCAGGTAAATGTTTTTATACCAGGGGCAAGCTCCTTTTCCACATCCGCGTTCTTTTGCAGGATGAGCGCCTTTACACCCATAAATAATTTGAGCTTCTCGCGAATTTTCTCCTGCCTGTCGGCGAAGCCTTCATCATGCGCGGGGCCGATATTGGTCAGTATTCCGATGTCGGGGCGGATGATGGGCTGCAGCTTTTCCATTTCGCCCACTGTCGAAATGCCCGCCTCAAATATCCCTAGGTTATGTTTTTCGTTAATACCTATGACAGATAGCGCTACGCCAACCTGCGAGTTATAGCTCTTTGGGCTCCGGATGATGTTATACTCCGGCCCCAACAGGTAATTCAGCCATTCCTTTACAATGGTCTTGCCGCTGCTGCCGGTTATGGCAATCACGGGGAAATCGTACAGGTTTCTGCAATATATCGCAAAATCCTGCAAGGCTTTCAGCGTATTGCCGACAATATAAAAATTGGCCCTGCCGCGAACGTCAACCGGGATGTGGCTTACCACGAAGTTGAGCACGCCTTTATCGATAAGGTCTTTTATGTAAATATGCCCGTCACGGTTCTGCCCGCTTAGCGCGAAGAACAGCGTCCCGGAATTATTCTGTAGAGAACGGCTGTCGATGGAAACATTGTCAATAGCCACGCCTGGGTGCATCCCTTCGAAACCGGAATGCAGGGCGGGGATTATGTTTTTTATTGGGATGCTCAAGATTAAATAGTTTCAGTATTACCGGCAGCGATATCTTTAATAATATTTGCTATGATGTTTTCAATCGTAGTGTCATTTTGCTTCAATTTCTGCCTTTTTTACAACCCCTCTATCGATATATAATGTCAGTTCGTCATCCATAGATAGAATTTGATTAATGCTAAGATACTATGTTTTTCATTAAAACCGTATCGTTTGTACTTCCTTAACCGTTTCACTGTCTTTGTCAAAAAACTCACCTACAATCACAATACTGTCACCTTTGAAAACAATACTCTCCACAAAGGAATTGCCCATTGAATAGGTTTTGTTCTTAAAAGTTACCGACTTTTTCTTGCTTCTTTTCAGGTCGATCGCCGTTGCAGCTACAGATCCGTCATTCTTATATTCCCTGTATACGAACTGCCCAAATTCAGGGTTATAACCAATGATGGCTTCAATATCCATGGCATCATCGCGACTGTTTTTTGGCAGCGCCAATATTGCCATGCAGTCGGTCGCGCACCAGTGTTCCATAAAAATATGCGTATCGTTTTCTTCCAGCAGCTGCGGCATGAACGAACCCCGGAATTGGAGTGCGTTATTGTATTTGTATACCCTTTTCACATCACCTTTCTGCCATTGGATATAGGCATCGGTATAACGCGTGGAATCATTTTTCGCCAGGTAGTGTATCTCCCAGCCGTCGCGGGTAACGGTGTCGCGCAAATTGAAATAGTTCGTATAGCTGGTGTCCTTTGCGGCAATGGGTACAAGCTGTTCGATGCCTTTAAAGTCGTTGCCATTGTAGGTCTTTCCTGAACTGTTTTTGTAAAGGCTGCAACCGGTAATCAGTAACAACAGGAGAATATATTTCATGACCAAAATTTACAAGCTTTCCGCATTCTCTGTCGTCCCCCCTTCAGAGGTCAGGGTGCTGTGCTGTCGCATCGCCTCAAAATACGCCGCCCTGCTCAATGGCTCGTATTCCTCCGTTTCGCCCAAAAGCACCAAATTGTCATTATTGGCCTTGCGGAAACTGTAATTGGCGAGGTTGCCGGTGCGGGTACAAACTGCATGTACTTTGGTCACATATTCGGCAGTAGCCATGAGTGCGGGCATCGGCCCGAAGGGGTTGCCTTTAAAATCCATGTCTAGGCCGGCCACTATAACGCGGATGCCGTTATTCGCCAGGTCGTTGCACACTGCTACAATTTCGTCATCGAAAAATTGTGCTTCGTCAATGCCTATCACGTCACAGTCCTGTGCCAGTATCCGTAACATTGATGATGAGGTTACCGGAGTGGAACGGATCTCATTAGCATCGTGCGAAACCACCATCTCCTCATGGTAGCGTGTATCAATGGATGGCTTAAAGATTTCTATCTTTTGTTTGGCAAACTGCGCGCGTTTCAGCCTGCGTATCAGTTCCTCGGTCTTGCCCGAGAACATCGACCCGCAGATGACCTCTATCCACCCGAATTGTTCTTTATGGTTAACAGTATTTTCGAGAAACATTTTGTATTTTTCTGGCTGTAAAACAGAAACATTTTCTGTTACTTTGTATAAAACAAATTTATTAAAAAAGTATTGCGCCACTCCTTACAATCCCAAAAGTTATGAAGAAAAAGTTAGAAGCCGAACTCATTAGCATAGCCCACAGAATACTAAAACTAAAGAACAGGGCCGAGCTCGACCAACTGCAGGCCGAAACGCTGAAATTGTACGAAAAGATATCGGTGCTTCGTTTCGTGGAGGATAATTTTGCCGATGTGAAGCCTACTATAGGGTATGCTTCGGCGGAAGGAAAACTGGAGGATATTTATGGGATTGAGGAAGTACCCGAAGTGCATGCCAATGAAGTAGAGGCAAAAGAATACACGGCGCGTGCCGAAAAGAAAGAGCAGGAGAAGAAAGATTCTGAAAATAAAGCCGAAAACGCCAAGCCTGAAGGCGATGCCGACCCTGAGCAAAAGGTCGAAGAATACCAGGCATCGGAGGAAGAGAAGGAGCATACCGGGGAAGAAACCGGTAAGGACGTAATAGAAGAAGAGCAACCGGAAACAGATGAGGAACCTGAACCGGTAGAGGAGCCTGCCAAAGAGGAAAAACCCGAAGAAATAAAAGAACCCGAAGCCAAAGAAGAGGATAAAGAAGGAGCTCCCGAAGAGCCGGAACAAAAAGTTGAGGTTGTAAAGCCGGAAGCCGAAGTTAAAGCCATGGAACAGGGCGCTGCTGCCGTGTTTGAAAAAGAGGACGACGCGACCATAGCTGAAGAAGAAAAAGCAGCCGATGCCGAGGTAGTGACCATTGAACCGGATGCCGCTGCAAAAACGGAGGATTCGGGACTGAGTTTCGATTTTGCTTTTGAGAGAAAACTTGCACCCGAAGAAACAAAAAAACAAAAAGAAATTTCCTTTGAAGATTTCCACGATTATAAAGAGCCTGAATTCGTAAAGAAAGACGAAAAGAAGGAAACGCCAAAGGCGGAAGAGATTAAAAAAGAAGAACCTAAAGCTGAGGAAGACGACTGGCGTAACTGGGAGCCTAATAAACAGTCTCAGTCGCAACCGGCAGAAGAGAAGAAAGAAGAGCCAAAGCCGGAAGCTGATGACTGGCGCAACTGGGAACCTAAAAAAGACCCTGAGCCTGAAGCACCAAAACTGGCTCCTGCGGCAGAACCTGCCGCACCGCGAGCCCTGAACGATGCTTTCGGTAAAACCATATCCCTGGGACTGAACGACCGCATTGCCTTTGAGAAGCACCTTTTCGGGGGGAGCAGCGAGGACCTGAACCGTGTGGTATCGCAGATCAATACACAGAACTCGTTTGACGAGGCCAAAGCCTTTATTGAAGACCTCGTGAAGCCCGATTACAACAACTGGAACGGCAAAGAGGAGTTCGAAACGCGCTTTATGGAACTGGTAGAGAAAAGGTTCAGCTAATGTCAAAATTGTACATCGTCCCAACGCCCATAGGCAACCTGGAGGACATGACCTTCCGCGCCATAAAGGTGCTTAAAGAAGCCGATCTCATACTGGCCGAGGACACCCGTACCAGCGCCAAACTATTGAAGCATTTCGACATTGCCACGCACATGCACAGCCACCACATGCACAACGAGCATAAAACGGTGGAAGGCATCGTGCAGCGCATCAGGGGCGGCGAGACCATCGCCCTGATTTCCGATGCGGGTACGCCTGCCATATCCGACCCCGGATTTTTGCTCACGCGCGCCTGTGTGGAGGCCGGAATCCCTGTGGAGTGCCTGCCCGGTGCCACGGCATTTGTCCCTGCGCTCGTCAACAGCGGCCTGCCCAACGACAAGTTCGTTTTTGAAGGCTTTTTACCCGACAAAAAAGGCCGCCAGACCCGCTTCCTGGCCCTGGCTGAAGAACCCCGCACCATGATATTTTACGTATCGCCGCACAAGCTGGTAAAGACCCTGGGGGAGTTCGTGCAGTACTTTGGCGAAGCCCGCCCCGTATCCGTTTCCCGCGAACTGAGCAAGCTGCATGAGGAAACCGTGCGCGGTACCGCAACCGAGGTGCTGGAACATTTTACGAAGAAAGAACCGAAAGGGGAAATTGTGGTGGTTGTGGGGGGGTATGTTGGGGAGAAGAGAAAAAAAGCGGAGTAGCCTATTTTATTTTTAACATTGCTTTTCGTACTTCATGCAGTTCCGGCTGGTTTTCTGTACATTGCTGTACAGCGCCTGAAAGTTTAGATTTTATAAATTCGTTATAATCTTTGCAATTTTTAAAAATATTGAATTCAATATTTTTAATGTCCCATACGATTCCCTTTTTGTATTTCCATGAATTTGCAAGGCTTGACCCTACTATACCGCCAAAACCGCCATACGCCGCACCCCGCGCCCAAATGTTGGTAAGGTTTGCTTCCAGGTAATAATAATTCTCCCCTCCCATAAGAACCCTTGCAAATGATTGTGGAAAATCTGTGTCCTGCGCCCTGTCGCTTTTATTCCTGTTGTCCAGTATCGCGCCTATGCGAAAATAAAGATGACCTTTATAGGATATAGCGAATACCCTCCTGATTTTTGACTCGTTGATTTTAATGAAGAAGCAATGATCCTCAATTGTATCTGTATAATAGTCATCTCCCCTCACCGATATTGGAATTACGGGCTCGTTATACGATGGCTTTCGCGCCAAAAAGTCTTCTTTGGTAGTATAGATGCCTTCAGGATAATTCGGCTTGTATAATGTGTCGTTGACTATTTTTGAAGGCTCAGGTTTGTTTTCATAATGCGTGCCGTCCTTATAGAGAATTTTTTGATTGTCGTCGGCAATGCTTACAATTTCTGACATTTCATAGAGTTCGCTCTTCCGGGTTGAAATGTTGTAGTACAAAACCTTTCCGTTTATGAATTGAAGCTCTCGAAAGCCTGCCATTTTGCCGTCTTTGTGTGTTACAATGCCTGAGGCTACAGGTTCTTTTTGTTGTGCGGTACATAGGGCAAATTGTAACAGCAATATGCAGTTTATGAGAAACTTGGTCATATATTGGTTTTTTTGCAAAAATATCAAAAAACCTGAAATTTCCTACCTGGTAAAATTGGCTTAGTGTTATATTTGTAGTATAAGGCAACGACTGCCACATACTTTACGTTTAATTACCAATCAAAATAATGCACCCCCTAACCTCCTCCCACCTCCCGTTCCTCAACCTATTTTTTGAAAACAGCAAAGAGCGCACGCCGGAATACATCACGCCGCTAGGGCATATCATTTACAGCGAGCTCAACCCCATTAAGGAGCGGGTGTACCTGATTATTGACATCAACACTTTCACCTATGGCAGGGATTTCAGGGCGGAGGCAGAAGTATTTGCGACGAATGAGGAGGAGTTCCGGAAATATCGCGAGGATGAAAAGGCTATTTATAAATACCACCATAACCATTTGGGAGGCGATACGGTACAGATGCTGCAGGACAAGCTTGGGCCTTTGGGCGAAGGCGAAACCTATTTTGTAGAAAGCAACTACCACAGCCATTCCAACCCGATGGAGCACGTGTACAAGCTTAAGGTGGACGATTACATTGCTACCGTTACGGAGTGGTTTTCAACACATCCGTGGGATAAAAGCAGGCTATACGAACTTGGGAACTATGTCGAGGATGACAAGCGTGTACTGGCACTGTTCAATGGCGGTGTGCAACGGGTACTGCGATGCGTCAACCTGCGTGACTTCAGAAGCTATAGCCTCGGCGAGCCGCGTACGAGCTGGTCGGATAACCAGTGGTTCAACAAATACTATGCGTCGTTGAAGGATATGGTGATACTGTCGGTAACCAATAACAAGTCGCTGCTACCCGAAGCCCTCAACCTGATCAAGGGCTACAAGTATCTGGCGGAACTCAACCTGACCGACAACAACCTCGATACCGTACCACCGGGACTTGATATGCTGGCCGACCTGAAAAGAGTCACCCTGAAACATAACAATTTTACGGACATGGGCGGCTTTACCAATCTGAAACAGATCAAAAAGCTGAACCTGCATGACAACTTCATAAACGTCATTCCGGCGGAGATTGTAAACATGGAATCGCTGGGGGTGCTGGACCTTTCGAGCAACAAGCTTACAGAATTACCGATAGAACTTCTACAACTGAAAAACCTCAAGGTGCTGAACCTTGCAAATAACCCGCTGCGACAGTTGCCGGAATGGATTGGTCAATTCACAGGATTGGAGGCACTGAACCTGATGCAGACACAGTTGGAAACAGTGCCGGAATCGTTCACGAACCTCAAAGTGAGTAGAACTGTCCACCTCAAAAAGAACTCGTTCAAGACCCTGCCTGCCGGGATGCTCGACATGGGCAAGGCGATTGACCTGGAAGAGCGCAACATTGCCCTGTACAACCCTAAAGTAAAAAAGAAGCTGGAAAAGCTGCCAAGGGGCAACGTGAAATTGAGTGCCGACCTGAACTTTAAGCTCATGGTCGTACAGTGCCTGATGTATGAGGATGAGGTGCTGCTGCCAAAGTTCGACGTGTATGAATTCGCTGAAAACTACAAGGGCCGCGAGATCGACCTTAACGAGATCAGCTATGAGATGATACCTGAGGTGAAGGCGTGGTTCGAAGACCTGGACATTCCGCTGGAACTGCTTTGGGACATTAAGGAGCTGAGGGCTTCGGGCGGCGACGAGATCTACCACCAACTGATCCCACACTGGGATGGCGAGGATGACGTATATGATGTTGTTTCGGCAGAAGATGTAAAGTACTTCCCCAACCTGAAGAAGGTCACCCTGATGGGGAATAATAAGGAGGTGGTGAAGTTTTTGCGCGCGCAGAAGATTAAAGTATCATTTGAATGATGATGAAGGCTATAAAATCCATAAGGATATGGGTATTGCTTTTTGTGGCAATTGCTTTCATGGGATGCAACCGCAACAACAATAGTTTGAAGATTAACTTTTTGAGAAGCAACAAGAATAACACTTCGACATTAAAAATCGTCAATTTTAAAGTCAGTAGTGCAGATTCGATATACGAACATTACAAGCTTCCCGCATACCACCCTCCCGGATATAATATTATTTTGGACAGCCTTCCTGATGGCGAATATGATATTGCTTTTTTTGACCTTTATGGAAATGAAAAAATTAAGAGAGTACATTTAAATGGTGCCAGGGCTGGAACAGTCAGTATCGTAATGGATTCTATTGATGCAACTGCTTTTTTTGGCAAAACACCTATGGCTAATCTCAAAAACAACAGTTTTTATAAAATTGATAAGGTGCAAGGCTGTGTTGCGTCGTTCCATGACGGATATGAGGTCGAGAAAAAAAGTGACAATATATTTATTAAGACAACAAATCAGAAAGCTCATCTGCTAACTAAGCCGGAAATAGAAAAAATTAAGCAGTTTGAAGCCGAACTGTTGTCAATAAATGGAAAAGGCATCTGCGGAGGCACGGGAATTGCTCAATATTCAATTATCACAGATAAAGATACTGTTCGGTTTTTTGACAACACCTGCAACTGGGATGGCTGGAATTACACCATCAGGCCGATACTCAATAGCAGGTTTAAAGAGTAGCCGCTACTCAATCTCCGCAACTTTCTTATACGGATATTGGTAAACTTTGAAAGTTGCATCAGCGCCAGGGTACATCTTTTCCCATTTTTTTTTGAATTTCCGGTAATACCATATTTCAGAATAGGGCAGGAGGTGTGTTTCGCCGGAACACCAGTTTTGAAGTTTCAGGCGCGAATTGCCGTCGCAGTTTCGGCTAGGGTTATTGAAATAGTTTTGGAGTTGGGGTACAGCTTCGGGATTTTGTATGCAGATATCCATGAATTTTGTCGTACCCGAATACAGGCTTGAGGAAAGCTTTTTTTCCCAATACCCTGCAAAGCTGAGTGCAGGCAGCAATCCCCAAAACAGGATAAATGCCATATTGGGGCCTTTCAATAACAGGTGAATGGAAAATGGTGTATTTTGGTTACGGTAGAAAACCACCAGGAACAAAATCATGGCTACATTCCAGGGCAATACGATCCGGTTATAGCTTATGCCCACACCGCACAGCATTAATATGATTAGAACATGCATGGCAATGAGCAGGAAGATCGGCATACTTTTATTCCGGAATGTCAATAACGCAACGCCCCCAAGTGTTTCAATTAAAGGGAGTGCCAGTCCGGGATAGTGCAGTTTCCATTCGGCTATCGTAGCACCCGACATCCTGAAAAGCCCTTTAAGGATCATGTTTTCCCAGACGGAATAGAGAAATCCGCCATTAAATTTATGCAAACCACTGTAAATGTAAATGCAGCCCATGATAAAGATAATTGCACTGTACATCGCGGCTGGATTTTTGCGGTTCAGAATGAAAACGAGCAGGAAAAACAAGAACTGGTACTCCCAGGGTTGCCATCGCAATACATCGAGCAGGCAGGAGAGGAGTATGGTAACTAACGAAATGGCCAGCAGGAATGTTTTACGCGGATAGGCCATGATAAGCAGCAACCCTGACAGGGACATGGCAAATAACATGGCATGCACTATGGGCGGGACGGCATCCAAAAATTCAAAAGGCGAAACCACAGGATATAGCCTGCCATCGGCAAACCATGCTTTGTAGCTGAACAGTTTGGTGATGATCCAAAACAGGCAGGTAATGCGAATGAGAAGCGACTGGGTATCTTTCATAATACGAATTGCTTTTCAAATGTATGAAATATCTTTAACGGAATTGTCCTTAAACTATATGCCGATATATCCCATCAATGCTTATTTTTGGGAATTCAAATTTCATTATGCGCTGGAATCTCAAACCATCACCATCACCCGAAAAAGTACAACACCTTGCCAATGCATTAAAGGTAGATGATGTAATTGCATCGTTATTGATACAGCGCGGGGTGGAAACCTTTGAGCAGGCAAGGAGCTTCTTCCGCCCTTCCCTTTCCGACCTGCACGACCCGTTCCTGATGAAGGACATGGATAAGGCAGTGGCACGTATTGAGTCGGCTATTGCCAATGAGGAAAACATCCTGGTGTTTGGCGATTATGATGTGGATGGGACCACGGCGGTTTCGTTGGTTTCATCGTATCTAAGGACGTATTACCCGAATATGGCGACCTACATCCCCGACCGCTACAACGAAGGCTACGGCGTTTCGTTTGCGGGCATTGACTACGCCGACGACAATGGCTGTACGCTCATCATTGCGCTCGACTGCGGCATCAAGTCCATTGATAAGGTGGCCTACGCCAAAGATAAAGGCATCGATTTCATCATTTGCGACCACCACCGCCCCGGCGACGAACTGCCGGAAGCTGTAGCAGTGCTCGACCCAAAGCGGGACGACTGTACGTATCCGTATGACGAGCTGTGCGGGTGCGGTGTAGGATTTAAGCTGGTACAGGCACTGGCGGGCAGGCGCGGGCAAACAATTAATGACCTCACCCCCTACCTCGACCTTGTGGCTACCGCTATCGCGGCAGACATTGTTCCCATAACGGGAGAGAACCGTGTGCTGGCAAAGTTTGGGCTGGATGTCATCAATGCATCTCCGAGACCGGGCATCAAAGCATTGGTACAGAACCTGAAACGGCAGGTGCATACTATCAGCGATGTGGTTTTTGTCATCGCGCCGCGCATCAACGCGGCGGGACGGATAAAGCACGGCAACTATGCGGTGGAGCTGCTCACGGAGTTTGACCTGGGCCAGGCAGAGGAATTTGCTGCGCAAATAGAATCGCTGAATGCGGACCGGAAGGACCTCGATAAGCAGATTACCCTCGAGGCGCTCACGCAGATAGACGAGAACAAAGACCATGATAAATTTACCACTGTAGTGTACCGTGAAAACTGGCATAAGGGCGTAATAGGCATTGTGGCATCGCGGCTTACCGAAACTTACTACCGCCCTACCCTTGTATTTACCAAAAGCGGCGATAAGCTGGCGGCATCGGCACGTTCGGTTAAGGACTTTGACATCTATAATGCCCTTGAAGCCTGTGCTGAACATTTGGAGCAGTTTGGCGGGCACATGTACGCTGCAGGGCTTACGCTGCCGGAGGAGCAGTACCCGCTGTTCCGTGAAAAGTTTGAGCAGGTGGTGGCAGAAACCATCGACCCGGAGCTGCTAACCCCCGAAATTAGCATCGACGCAGAAATCAGCCTTGCCGACATCACCCCGAAATTCTTCCGGCTAATAAAGCAGTTCGAACCCTTTGGCCCGGGCAATATGACACCTGTGTTCATGACCCGCAACTTAAAGGACACGGGCTTTGGCAAACCCATCGGCAGTGATGAAAGCCACCTAAGGCTGTTTGTACGCCAGGAAGTATCGGAAGGGTTTGCGGCCATCGGTTTCGGCCTGGCATCGAAAATGGATTTGGCCTGCAGCGGCGAGGCTTTTGAAGCAGCCTATTCCATCGATGAGAACGTATGGAAAGGGGAGACAAGTTTGCAGTTGAGGTTGCGGGACATAAGATGTGAGGAAAATTCCAAATGACAAATAACAAATTCCAATTTGAAGATGTGGAACTCGGATGGTTGTTCCATTTAAAAAAATAGTTATCTATTTAGAATCATTTTAAATAAATGTTTATTTTTGCTCAAAATAAAGCATAATGAGGGAAGTTGAACAAATTTATTACAACGAGTTTGGTGTGGCATTCCATTGGAAGAAGAACGATGTGGTGCTGAAGGAGAAAATACAATTAGTTTTCAAGGAAACCGGGTTCTATTTTACTAACCGTGAAATAAGGGACTTTGCGCTGATCATCGACGAAACGTTCGACGAACTAGAATCCTGCTTCGGATGCCACAGGCACTGCCACAAATTCCTGCTTAAAACCCCATTGCAGCAGATAGACCTGGCAGTGACCCGCAGCGAGCTGAAACGCATTAAAGACCTTGTAGAGGGAACGCTTTTTAGAATGGGACTACACAATTATCTTGAAAATGAAGGCAGGAATTAAGCCTCTTCCGGCTTATACTCTTTAAGCTCAAAACTGTCCCCGTCGAAAACGCCAAAGGTAAAATAGCCAATCCAGTCACCCAGGTTGATATAGGATGAATTTTCCCCTACTTTAATGACCATGGGCAGGTGGCGGTGCCCGAAAACAAAGTAATCGTAATGTTTGGATTCCAGCTTGCGCTTTGAGTAGAGTACAAGCCACTCATTCTCCTCACCCAAAAATTTCACATCGGCATCACCCGAAATTAGCTTATTCTTAACAGAAAGGTACTGTGCGAGCTTCACGCCAATGTCGGGGTGCAGCCATCGGTACAGCCATTTGGAAAAGGGATTGGTAAACACCTTTTTCATTCGTTTGTAGCCTTTATCGCCGGGGCCAAGGCCATCGCCATGCCCAATGAGGAACACCTTATTATTATAGGTGAATTCTTTTGGTTTATGGTAAACGGGAATGTTGAGCTCCTTTTCGAAGTAATCGCCCATCCACAGGTCATGGTTACCGGTAAAAAAATGGATTTCGATGCCACTGTCGCGCAATTCGGCCAGTTTGCCAAGCACACGTACAAAGCCTCGAGGCACTACAGTCTTATATTCGAACCAGAAATCGAACAGGTCGCCCAACAGGAAAAGTGTATGGCAATCGGTTTTTATCATGTCCAGCCAGGCGACAAATTTTTGCTCGCGGGGGTAACTGTCCTGAGGTGTCGGGGCACCAAAATGCTGGTCGGAGGCGAAATATACCTTATTTGGCTTTTGCATACGCAAAGATCATTATTTCCATCAAATATAGTAAGAGTATTGCGTATTTAACTATATTGTTGAATAATCAATATAAAACTAGAGGAGTTTTATATTCATAACAAAAGCTTTAAATTTTGTTTTTTTTAAATAAACAATGAATAATCGTTAACATATTAAGTCATAAGTTAAATATTTTTGTTTATTTTCGAGAACTTAAACATAAACTACTAAATATAATTCTATGAAAAAAATTACCCTATTATTTTTCATGTCGTTGCTTTCCTGGTGTGGCTACTCCCAGCTCGCACTGGAGACCTTTGAGAGCAACGGAACCAACCTGCCTGCCGGATGGCAGCGGATAAATGTCCTGGGGATAGCGCAGCAGTGGAATGTTGTGGCGCACAACCCCGTGACTACCCCGGCTTACGGCGGATCAGGACATGTTGCTTTCATGCAGCGGGAGAATGTTGTGAGCGGTACCACTGAGGACTGGTTGGTAACAAAGCAGTTCAACTACCTGCCCAACATGCAGCTGCGGTTCCAGTCGAGGCTGACAAACCTTGGCGATGATGGCACCACTTATGGCATTAAGATTCATACAGGCAACACGCCATTAGACACTTCGTCCTATACAGACCTGGTGCCTACGATGAGCGAACTTGTGCTGAATCCTGACCCTTTCCAAACCGATTATCTGGAAAAAGTATTCAACCTGCCGGTCCTGCCTGCGGGAACACAGGTTTATATCGCATTTGTAATGTATGGCGACAATGGCGACCGTTGGCTAATCGACAACGTAATGGCTGTACAGCAGTGCCTTGACGCTACCAACATAACGGTACAAAGTGTTGGCCTTAACCAGGCAGTAATCAACTGGGGTAACCCGGGCAACGTGAACAACTGGCTGATTGACATTGTTCCTGCAACATCGGCACCAACCACCGTAGGTTATGCATATGCTGGGCTTCCGCCTTTTACAGCTACAGTGGACAGCGCCGGAAACCCGCTGCAACCCAACACCGATTATAAGATATATGTAAGGCCGAATTGTGGCGATGGCAACCTGGGCAACTGGTCCCTGCCCGTCAACTTCAGCACGGTGGCGCTTGGAGAAAACTGTAGTGCGCCAATCAACATTGCGACGCTACCTTACTCTACCACTGACAACACAAGCAACTATGGAGACACAGTGGATGGAAGCCCGGGTTCTTCGGGATGTACAAGCACTAACGGCTACCTTAACGGTAATGACGTGTTTTATACCTATACAGCACCTGCAAACGGCATCATCAGCATTGACGTTACAAACAACGGTGCCTATTCTGGTATTTTCGTATACACAAGCTGTACTAACGTGGGGTCTGCATGTGTAGGCGGTGCCACAACAGGCGGTACACCGGCACCGCTTTCGATACCTAACTTTGCTGTTACTGCGGGCACCACCTATTACTTTGTAATATCTACATGGGCGACACCGCAGACCACTCCTTATACATTGACTATCCAACAGGTAAACTGTCTGCCTCCTGTAGGCTTGCAAACAACAGGCCAGGGACTTACATCGGCACAGCTTTCATGGACCAACCCGAGCGGCGCTACCTCATGGCAGGTGGTTGTACAGGATCCGGGCGACGGAATACCTTCCGGAGCAGGACTTACTGTAAATACCAACACGAACTACCTTGCTACTGCTGAATTTGACGGAACACCACTTGTAGGCTCTACTCCTTATGAGTACTATGTAAGGGCAGACTGCGGCAATGGCACTTTCAGTGCATGGGCAGGGCCTTATGCCTTCAACACTACGCTATGTGAAGCAGTTAACCAGTGTAACTATACCTTTGTAATGACCGACAGCTGGGGTGACGGATGGAATGGCAATACCATGACCATTTCTCAAAACGGTATTGCCGTAGCAACTATCGGTGCCACATTTACTGGAGGCCTGGGCCCGGTATCGGTAACTGTACCGGTATGTACAGGATTGCCACTAACCCTGTTCTGGAATACAGGCGGTGACTTTCCTGGTGAAGTTGGTGTTTCCATAGTAAACAACTTTGGGCAAACCATTTATACCAAACCGGCTGGAACAGGTGGACAAGGCACACAGCTTTATACTACCAACGTAAACTGTACAACGCCTCCATGCCTTCCTCCGGGCGGCCTGAATGTATCTGAAATTTCCACCACTTCGGTAGATATCGAATGGGCAGGGCCTACCACAGGCAACTGGGATTATTATGTAGTACCTGCAGGCAGCCCTGCACCTACATCTTCCACTACAGGTATCAACACTACCTCTAACCCTACCACCGTAAGTACAGGCCTTGTTGCCGCAACCAACTACGTTTTCTATGTAAGGGTTGTATGTGACGGAACAACAAACAGTACATGGGCGGGTCCATTCCCGTTCACAACTGCTGTCTGTCCTCTTGAAGAGCAATGTGTGTACAAATTCATACTAACCGACTCATGGGGTGACGGATGGAACGGCAACACCATGAATGTCATCCAGAACGGTGTAACCGTTGCAGTATTAGGATCAAACTTCACCACCGGTACAGGACCTGTTACGGTAAACGTAGCCATGTGTCACGATGCACCATTCCAGCTATTCTGGAACTCGGGTGGAGGCTTTCCCGGTGAGGTTGGCGTATCGATTGTAAACGGAGCTCCGTTCAACCAAACCCTCTATACCAAGCCTGCAGGGACAGGCTCACAAAATACGCAACTCTATTCAGGAACTATTGATTGTGAAAACCCTGCGTGTATAGCACCGACCGGACTTGATGCTTATGACTTTACAACAGACTCAGCCATGCTTGAATGGGACGGACCTGCAACAGGAAGCTGGCAGGTATATGTTGTTCCGGCAGGCGACCCGGCACCGACAGATACTACCCCGGGCCTGCCTGTAACAACAAATCCGGTACAAGTAGATCTTCCTACACCGGGAACAAACTATGAATACTATGTAAGGGTAATGTGTGACCCTACAAACGGAAGTGACTGGGCCGGACCGCATGAATTCAACAGTATGATATGTGAGCCGGAAGAGCAGTGTAACTACATATTTGAAATGACCGACTCATGGGGTGACGGATGGAACGGCAATACAATGACCATCTTCCAGGGCGGAGTTCCGGTAGCAACAATCGGCTCTACCTTCACTGGAGGCACAGGTCCTATAGCTGTGGAAGTTCCGCTATGTCCTGACGTTGAATTTGAATTGTTCTGGAATGCAGGCGGTGGATTTGCCAATGAAGTCGGCATTACCGTTTATACTCCTTTTGAAGAAGATGTATATACCAAAGCTCCGGGAACAGGTGCACAAAATACATTACTATATACCGGTGAGGCAGATTGTACTCCTCCACCATGCCCTAAGCCACAGGATCTGTTTACAGATGCACTGGATTTGACCTCTGCAGACCTTAACTGGACGGAAGTTGGCTCAGCTACAACATGGGAAGTATATGTTGTGCCTATCGGGTCTCCTGCCCCGCTACCTACAGATTCGGGAACATCTACTACCGAGATGCCATATATCGCAACTGAAACGGTGGATGGTGATGAACTTACTTCGGGTACTACCTACGAGTGGTATGTAAGGGCTATTTGCGGCGAAGAAGATGGAAACAGTAACTGGTCCGGACCAATTGTATTTACAACCCTCATTGAAAATGACGATTGTGCAAATGCTATAAATGTTGGAACAAACCCCGGGCTTGACTGTGACATTTTTGGTACAGGAACGCTTACAGGCGCGACAGGCTCTACGCAAGCACAATCGTGCGTTACATGGATGGATATTGAGTATGATGTATGGTATTCATTTGAAGCAACTGCAACTACTCACGCTGTAAACATCAATAACCAGATTGGCGCATTTTTCCAAACGGTAATTTATGAGGGCGACGATTGTGGCACACTTTCACAGCTAGCCTGTGGTGACGATAGTGAAACCGTATCAGGCCTTACAATTGGGGAAACCTACTATGTAAGGGTGTATACAACATTTATGGATCCAACTGATGTAACCAGCTTCGAAATATGCATCAATACGCCTCCGCCACCAATCAGGGTGTCGCAGGACGAATATACTGTAGAAGAACTGGTAGAAGACGTGCTGATAGGCAGCGAGTGTGCCCAGATAAGCAATGTGCAGTCGGGCACAGGAACGTCGATAGGCGTTAACGGTATCGGGTACTTTAACCAGAACAATTCTACATTCCCAATGGCAGAAGGTATCGTACTTGTGAGCGGTGATGCGATGAATGCTCCGGGGCCAAACGATTTCCCTGCGGGATGGTTTAACGATTTCCCGGGATGGGCTGGAGATGCCGACCTGGAAGAAGCCGTAGGCCTTCCGGCAGACAACAGTAACGATGCCAGCTGGATATCTTTCGACTTCGTAACGATGACCGATGAACTGAACTTTAACTTCCTGTTTGCTTCGGAAGAATATAACGCCGGCTTCTTTGAGTGCTTTTACTCCGATGCGTTTGCGTTCATCCTAACCGACCTTACAACGAACGTTTCGACCAACCTTGCAGTACTGCCGGGCACATCGATACCCATCCAGGTAACCAACATTCACCCGGACAACCCAAGTTGCGATGCTATAAATGAAAGTTATTTCGGACAGTATAATGACGGATTGTTTGACCCTATCAATTTCAACGGCCAGACTACTATAATGACGGCCACATCGCCGGTTCAGATCAACCACGCTTACAACATCAAGATTGTTATAGCCAATGCAAGTGATAACAGCCACAACTCGGCAGTATTCCTTGAGGCAGGAAGTTTCGACTTTGGCCAGCCAAACCTTGGAGATCCGTCGCTTGAGTCTGAATTAACCGCAGTTTGTGCCGGAGGCTCAAGGCTATTGGATACTGACCTAGACTACCCTGAAAACTTTGAATTTGTATGGTATCAGGATGACGAAGTGATAGTGGGTGCTGATGGCCCAACTTATCTTGTGACGGAAGAAGGCGAATACAGGGTTGAAGCCACCTATCTGGGCGCTTCGGTTGAATGTACTTCTGAGGCCTCGGTTGTTGTAGAGTTCTTTGATCCGGTTGAAGACCTTACAAATGCACCTGACCTTCTCGCAGTATGTGATCCGGACGGTTACGCAACATTTGACCTAACCGAGAACACAGATGTCATACTTGAAGGCGTTACAGGTACTTATAACGTTTACTACTACCTTACAGAGGCAGATGCTGAACTGGGCGATCATTTGGCATCCATTGCAAACCCTGAGGCATTCACAAACACAATTCAGTTTGAGCAAACCATTTGGGTAAGGATTGAATTTATACTGGCAAGCGGAGAAATATGCAGTGGAGTCAAATCCTTTGATGTGAGGGTAGAAGACAATACCCCGGAATTTACAATTACAGAGGACTTCTCTATATGTGAAGGTACCGAAGGTACAATTACGGTTACACCAACCAACTATGATGGTGCAGATGCAACGTATGTTTGGACGCATGACGGTGATCCGTTCGCAGGAACAGGAAACACCATTACCGTAACTGAAGCCGGTGAGTATGAGGTTACAGTAAACACAGGCTGTGTTGCAACATCTACTGTTGTAGTAATCACAACTCCTGTACCGGTGGCTGACGACCCTGCAGACGTAACCATTTGCGGCAGCTATATACTGCCTGTGCTTACGACAGGTAACTATTTTACAGGCACTGGCGGAACAGGAACTCAGCTTAACGCAGGTGAAACGATTACATCTACACAGGACGTATTTGTATTCGCCGAAAGCGGAACAACACCAAACTGTACCGATGAGAATGTGTTTACGGTAACTATAGTTCCAAATCCGGTTGTAACTACACCGGGCGACGTTTCGGCTTGTGTAAGCTACACGCTGCCTGCCCTTGCAACAGGTAATTACTTTACAGGAACAGGAGGAACAGGAACACAGCTTAACGAAGGTGAGCTTGTAACAACTTCGCAAACCATATACGTATATGCGGAAAGCGGAACTACACCAAACTGTACTGCAGAAGAAAGCTTTGATGTTACAATAACTGACTCTGTAGAGGCGGATGCTCCTGCCGATGTAACGGCTTGTGACAGCTATGTGCTTCCTGCACTTAGCGCTGACAATAACTATTACACTGAAGCTAATGGTGCCGGAACGCTCCTGAATGCAGGCGATGTAATCACATCTACCCAGGAAATCCACGTGTATGTAGCAACGCCTACGACACCAAGCTGTACTGATGACAATGTGTTTACGGTAACTATTGTTCCAAGCCCTGTAGCAGTGACTCCGGGCGACCAATCGGCTTGCGACAGCTATGTACTTCCTGCACTTGCTGCCGGCAACTATTATACCGGTACGGGCGGAACGGGAACTATGCTTAATGCAGGCGATACGGTAACATCTACACAAACAATTTTTGTACTTGTAGAAACAGGAACAACACCAAACTGTACAGGTGAGGCAAGCTTTACTGTAACTATAATCCCTTCACCTGTAGCAGATGCTCCTGTTGATGTAACATCGTGCGACAGTTACGTGCTTCCTGCACTTAGCCCGAACAATAATTACTATACAGGTGCCAACGGTACCGGAACTATGCTTAGTGCCGGCGAAACGATTACAGGTACACAGCAAATACACGTATTTGCCACAACAGGCACTACACCAAACTGTACAGACGACAATGTATTTACAGTTACAATAGTACCAAGCCCTGTGGTAACCACACCTGGCAACCAGACAGTATGCGACAGCTATGTGCTTCCTGCACTTACTGTAGGTAACTACTTTACAGGTACTGCGGGTACAGGTACCCAGCTGAATGCCGGTGAAACCGTAACTACCTCACAGACTATTTATGTGTATGCGCAGAGCGGCACTACGCCAAACTGTACAGATGAGGACATGTTTACTGTAACAATAACAACTTCTCCTGTGGCCGATGCCCCTGGCGATGTTGCTTCATGCGACAGTTATGTACTCCCTTCACTGGGTGTTGGTAACTACTATACAGGTCCGGGCGGAACAGGTACGCAACTTGCAGCGGGATCGACAGTATCTACTACTCAGACACTGTATGTATATGCACAGACCGGTACTACGCCAAACTGTACAGATGAGAACAGCTTTACCGTTACCATCATCCCTACGCCAACGATAGCCATTACCGAAGGTTGTAACGAGGATAATGTGTATGTTCTTGAAGCGATCTTTACAGATGAGCTTTATACTCCGGACAATGTAACATTTGCATGGACTGATGCATCAGGTAATTCATTAGGTACTGATTCTTCAATTATCATTAATGCAGGAGGTACGTATTATGTAACAGTGACTCCTTATGGTGATACTGACTGTCCTGTACCTGGCCAGATAACTGTTATTGATACTACTTGTGATGTTCAGCGTGGTATATCTCCGAACAACGACGGCAAAAATGATGGCTTTAACCTTACTGCACTTGACGTAAGGAAACTGAGCATCTTCAACCGTTACGGAGCAGAGGTTTACAGCTTCAAAGGCGCTTATACTGACCAATGGGAAGGTCAGGGCAAAGGCGGCGAAGATCTGCCTACCGGTACGTACTTCTACATGATAGAACGTGCTAACGGTGAAAGCAGGACCGGATGGGTTTATATCAACCGCGAAAATTAATATAAGGATGCAGGATATCCCCTCCCCACATTAGTGGGGAGGGAATTATCCTTATCGCCCCAAACTAAATTAAGAGAAACACACATGAAGAAATTATACCTTGCAGCATTATTGGCTCTGGGTGGGTTGGCAGATGCGACAGCGCAGCAGGACCCGCACTACACGCAGTACATGTACAACATGAATGTGATCAACCC
>NZ_JAPCHV010000028.1 GCF_026107645.2 Flavobacterium sp. MFBS3-15
TAAAACGTATAACCTTTTATGGGCTAAAAAGGAGACTTTAAAATGTCAAAATCAGCATGCAAAGAAAAGTAAACTTAATTAAAATGAAAAAGGGGCTATCCTTTTGAGACAGCCCCTTTCATTTTATAAGTAATCCTTGTCAAAAACAAGCGGAAGCAGGTTTTTTAAAGAATCTGATTTGTATACTTTGCCGGTTTCGCCCATAAAGTAAATTTCCATCGGGACGTCCTGCTTCATCTCATATTCTGCAAGCGACTGCCGGCAGGCGCCACACGGTGGTATGGGGCTGTCGACCACTTTACTGTCGGCGGCAGCACTGATGGCAAGGGTAAGTATCTTTGCCCCGGGATGCGCTGCCCCGGCATGGAACACTGCCACCCTTTCCGCACAAAGGCCTGAGGGATAAGCCGCGTTTTCCTGATTGGAGCCTATCACCACTTCACCGTTATCCAACTGCAATGCCGCCCCAACCCGAAATTTCGAGTAGGGTGCATAGGCCGTTTTGCGTACCTCCACTGCGCGCTGCATCAACAGGCGCACCGGCTCCGGCAGGTCGTTGGCCGAATCGTATACCGTAAAGGTGGACGTCAGGGTTATCTTTTCCATTAATCAAACATGGATTTATAAATGATTAAACCACATAGGCACATAGTCTTTTCAATGTAAGGCCGGCAATGGGTCTTTCAAAGTTACACAAAGCGGAAGCTTCGCTTCCCTATGCCCTGCTTCAAGACCTAAAACTACTTCCCCTGGAAACTATGTATCTATGTGGTTAAAAATTCTAATATTCATCCCACTCATCGCCGAAGTTGAACGACAGCGAGAAGCGCAGTGTGTTTTCAAGAGGGTTGCGCACCTGTGATGCAGAGAAAAGGTACGACACATCAATTTTTATGGCAGTGTACTTGAAGCCCGCCCCAAGGGAGAAGAACTTACGCGCACCTTTCATTTCATCTTCATTGAAGTAACCCAGGCGAAGCGCGAACGAGTCCTGGTACAGGTATTCGGCACCTACCGCGTAGGTAAATTCTTTTAGCTCTTCGCTAAAACCGTCGGGCGCATCGCCAAACGACTTGAACATACCCGATACCCAGTTGATGTCGTTATACTCCTGGTTGCGTATGATATAGTCCTGGTTGTCTATTTCGCCATCATCATTAAGGTCTTCTATTTTTTGCGGGGTTGGCACCAATAGCTTGGTTACCTCAAGGTTTACACCCAGCTTGTTGTATTCGTCGAAAATAAAGTCAAACCCGCCACCAAGCCTAAGGTTGGCCGGAAGGAAGTTAGAGCTCAGCGTTTCATCATTGTCATAACTTATTTTCGGCCCAAGGTTCTGGAAGTTGAAGCCCGCCCTCCAGCGTCCGTTGAAGTCGGACATTGCCACCTCTTCAGACTGGTAGTAACCGGCAACATCCACCGCAAAAGTGCTTGCAGCCTTAGAGTCACCTCCACCTGAAGCCTCAGGTATACGTAAGTTGGAGCGTATATAACGTGCCGCTACCGACATGGAGAACTGCTCATCCAGCTTAAGCGCAAAGGAACCGTCGATGGCAAGTTCGTTAGGATTACGCGTTACAGGCACCTCGTTAGGATCGCCCGTCTGCCTCAGCTCAATATCACCAAGACCAAAGTAACGAAGGCTTCCTGCAAAGGCCATCCTCTCATTAAACCTGTTAAAGTAAGTTACCTGCCCAAGGGAAATATCGTTGGCAATATCGGTAAGGTAGGGTGTATAGCTCACAGAAAGGCCATGCTCCTGCAGCGCGAAAGCATATTTTGCAGGGTTCCATTGCTGGGAATAGACGTCGGATGAAGTAGCAACACCCTGGTCGCCCATACCTGCTGCCCTGGCGTCGGCTGCTATCAAAAGGAAAGGAACACCGGTGGTAATAACGCGTTCACTCTGGGCTTTGGCCATTTGTACGCCCAAAAAGCACAGGGCAACTAAAAGTATTTTCTTCATTAGTATTTTGAAATTAAACGGGGAACAAATATAAGATTTTTTATAGCAATACAAGTTTTTCATATTTTTCAGCAGTTTTATTTGAGGTCGACGACCTGACCGTCAGCTTGTAAATGTACACACCCTTGCCTATCCTGTCGCCAAAATCGTCGCGTCCGTCCCACTTGATCTCGCGGCACAAAAAGCCGTCGGTGCTCACCTGCTGGTTGATTGTCTTTACAATTTTTCCGGTTACCGTAAGTATCTGCACCTGCACATCGAGCGGCTCAAACGGCCTGTTGTGGGTAAACCAGAATTCGGTATAGCTTACAAAAGGGTTCGGGTAGTTCAGCACTTTTTCGAGCTTCAGCACATCGTCGCCCGTTACCACGAATTGTATCTCGGCAGTAACCAGGTTATTGTACACGTCCCATGCTTTAAAGGTAAGGGTGTGCAGCCCCTTTTCGAGGTTGGAAAACGGAAAACGTACTATTCCGCGGGTATAATCATCCAGTTCGGTCTCATAATAATCGTTCATGACGAACGGATTTGTTTCATCGCCGTCAAGTATGCCGATGATGTCGTGCCCGATACCGCTTGCCGTGTTGATGCCGTGCTCATCTTCAAGGAACGCCAGCAGTATAGGCGAATCGTTGGTAATGCCTCCCGAGATGAAAGTCTCGTCATTCATGTACAACCTGACTTTCGGGCCGGTATTGTCTGCTACGGCATTGGTATTGACACCGCCAATTTTTATGGCAGCATTGTACCCGTAATGATCCTCCAGCACATTGTTCTTTTTGGAATAAAAGCTCACACGCCCGTTACCCACCGGTATGCGGATATCCCTTGGCACTACGAAGCCAAATTCAAACTTACCGTTAGTAACCGTTGCATTGCCGCGGAATATCGTCTCGCCAAGCACATCGAACGGAGTTACAACATTTAAATGGTCGTTATCCAGCGTAACACGGCTCATCTGCTTATCAAAAATGGTCACTTCCAGCTCTCCGTTATAATTACCCAGCAGGCTGCCTGCCTCGTTGGTTACCTGCCCGGCCAGCTTTACATAAGCCAGCGACTGCAATACATCTGTCGACTGCGCCACCGGCACATCGTTTATCTCCGTAAGTACAATATTCGGTTCCGGGAGCGTCATTTTCAGTGCCGGGTCGCCGATGAAGGTTACATGCCTTATACTGCTCGACGACAAGACCTGTTTGGTTTGCATCAATGCCTCAGCCATGGTTGGGTACACACCCACGTTGTTAAAGTCATACAGTTTTCCTGAGAAAACCTCGTTAAGGTCGTAAGCCGCACTTGTATAGATTGACCTTGTAGTGGTAACCATGGCTATGGCACCTCCGGAAGGGTTCCAGTAAATGTACTCCCCCACAGTTGGCCGTAGCGGATTATCGAACTTGGTAAGCTCACACGTTGCGGTAATAAATAACGGATACTTATAGCGGTTGGTCAGGCTCTGCGCATCAGTTTTTTCAAAAAGCCTTTCGCTTGCCATACCGTCTTCGCCACCATGCCCCAGGTAGTTTACCACGAGTGCACCGTAATTGATGGCACGCAGTATCTGCTCCTTGGCTTCAGGATAACGCTGGCCGCCTGCCGATGCCTGCTGCACATACGCATCAGAGTGTATCTTCCTTATATTCACGAACGGCCTGCGATCCATAAGTTCTTCCGCTACGTTTTCCATTTCGGGCACAAACTGCCCACCGTTGTCTTCAAGGTCATCGGTAATCATGATGTATTCATTGCGCCACCTGCCATACGATTCTACAGAGCGGTATTCAAACACCTTATTAATCATTTGCGAGGCCTGCTCCCTGTCGCTCACCAGCATCCGCCCAATGGCGATGTCCACTTTTTCGGTGCCGTTGCCTGAATAAGGTATCCTGCCCTCATTGGGATCCATCAACCCGTAAAAGTCATCCGAAAGGAATGTCCGCACCGTACTGTAATTATCGTCCGATGAACCCGGATTGAGATTTATACCATGAAATGCGGGTACAATGTTGGTATTACCCGGAATCCTGTCCTTATAATCGAAAGAAGCATCACCAAACAGGTTCACATATTTTATCCTTTCGCTTTCGGCAGAGGCATTGAGGTAAATGTATTTGATGAAGTTGCGTATTGCCGCAATATCCTGCTTGCCGGAAGAAAATTCGTGGTAGATATTTTCAAGGTTTACCACCTTTACATTCAGGCCTGAATTCGTGCGGTGGTAGTTGGCCAGCTTTTCAGCCTCGGCATTCAGCTTCGCCGGTGTCACGATAAGGTAGTCGATATCCTCGAAAGCCCCCTGGCTGTTTTTAAAGATAGTGCCTTTCAGGTTTTGGTTGGCCACCTTAGGCCTGCCCTCCCTCAGAGGCGTATAGTAGTCTGATGGCACTACCGCTATGTACTTGCGCACTTCTCCCAATGCCGATTTGAACGAAAACTGCCCCTGGCCGTCGTTCAGTATCTTTGAAGCATCGTATATATTAGTGATGTCCCAGACTTCGCTGATGCCCGATGCATTGGATACATTATACTGGATAGTGCCTATATTGGCCGCCGCATCGTTATATTGGAACCGGAACTGCTTACCGTTGCCCTGCAGCTTCCTTTTCGCTTTTATGATGATATAGTCGAGCCAGGCATTGGAGGCCGGAACCCCGCCATTATTATAGGCCAGGGCCACCGTAATGGTACCACCCGAAGGCGTAAAGTTTGCCGTGAGGGAGCCGTCCCTGGCTTCAGAAGCATCCGGGGTCACAGCATAGCTGATAGTGCCCGCCGCCTGCCCGTTGACAGAAACAGCCATAGAGGTGGGCGTTTCGCAAAACGCCGCGGCACTTACCACTACAGTCGCCGGGCCCGGTTCAATATCAGGAATACTGAAATCAAATGACTGCTCATTCTCTACATTGAATTGTTCTCCGTGCCATTTGCGCCCTAACCTTGCAATATTTACCAGGTCTTTCTCGTGGTATACATAAGCATCGAATGCTGATGTGGTAATATTCGGATTCGCCGTTGGCTGCGGCTGTGTGGCGATGCGCTTTCCGTTCACGCCCCCGGCCGTAACATAATAATAGGACTTATCCGAAAACAGGTTGCTGTGTGTGCCGCTTTCGTCATTCCAGTTATCCACGCCCTCGGCATAAAACAGGATGTAATCGCCACTCCCAAAACTGCCGTCTTCCTCCCCTATTACCGTAATGGCGTTTTCAGCGAGGTCAGACGGGTAATCGGTGCTGTTGAGCAGCGGGGCCATCCTGCCGCCGTTGCCGTATATCTTTATGGTTCGGGGATCTACATTTACACTCATCCCAAGGCTTTGGAGGAACGAGCGGGTCACCTTGTACACGCCGGATTTCTCTACATAAAAGCGGTACCAGTTGCCTGAAGCCAAAACGGAGTTGCTTATTTCGTCAAAATCGGCCGCATCCCTGAAATTGGAACGGGCCGCATCGAAAGAAAAGGAGTAGGAAAACGACTTCACGCGCTTATAGCCGCTTCCGTCCTTTATAATAGGAGAAAGCTCTATCGTTGCATACCACTGGCTGCGTGCTTTTGATGCCGTCACTTTAGCATTTACCGAAGATGGCAGCGCCGCTACGGAAAGCGTACCCAACCGGGCAGCGATGATGTTTTCGTAAACGATATTGGTAACTGTAATTGAATTGGGGTTGGCCGCGGCACCCACAGGAATGCTGCTGCGGAAAAAGAGGGCTTTGCGGGCATCGTCATAATCCAGCGACTGGCCTTTAAAGTTGGGGAGGTCCAGTAATGATGTGCCAAGCTGCGACTTTACATTATCTGTCCACTCCAAAACCACATCGCCGCTTTGCTGTGCAAAAGCCAGCGAAGGAACGAGCAAAAGCATAAATAGTATTCTCTTTTTCATCATTGACACAACGCAGATAGCGCCGATATATTACAGGAAGGGCAAACTTTTTTATTTTAAGTTACTGCAATATTACTTCAATTTAGGCGTTATAGACAAAGACATTTAACTTAATTTTGGAATTTCATTAAAAATTTTCAAAACGTGTTGCAGTTTAATGGTTAATTATTATATTGCGCCACGAAATTTATTTACCTACAGAAAGATGAAAGTTAACAAAATCACGGCTTTAAGATTGTTGGTCGCATTGGCGATTACGGTTGGTTTTACCGGATGCAGCAAGAAAGGCTCAAGCGGTAACACTTCCACTGCTACCGGTTGGAAGATCAATGACAAGAAAGGTGGTTTCCAGCACAATTCGAAGTACAAGGGACAGGAAGCTGCACCCGGTCTTGTCGAAGTGGAAGGTGGAACTTATACCATGGGCAGGGTTCAGGATGATGTAATGCACGATTGGAACAACACGCCAACGCAGCAGCACGTTCAGTCTTTCTATATGGATGAAACCGAGGTAACCAATGTTATGTACATGGAATACCTTGACTGGTTGAAAACCGTATTCCCTCCTACAGAGGAAAATTATAAGAACATTTACATAGGCGCACTTCCTGACACACTGGTGTGGAGGAGCGCGCTTGGCTATAATGAAACCATGACCAACAACTACCTTAGGCACCCTGCTTACAGCAGCTACCCTGTGGTAGGCGTTAACTGGATCCAGGCTGTTGAATTCAGCAAATGGAGGACAGACCGCGTTAACGAATTGATGCTTGAAAAAGAAGGCTACCTGAAAAAAGACGCTAAAGTTCTTGACAAGAGTGCAGAAGCTACCTTCAGCACAGAAGCCTACCTTGAAAGCCCTACAAAAGCCTACGGCGGAAACGAGGAGATCGTGCTAAAAGGCCCAAGGAACAAGCTGGCCAACAAAGAAGATGCTAAAAACGTATTTGCACAAAGGACATCGGGCATCATCCTTCCTGAATACAGGCTTCCTACCGAAGCTGAGTGGGAATATGCCGCAGTGGCCCTTGTAGGAAACCGCGAATACAACCTGTACAGGGGTAACAAAAAATATCCTTGGAAAGGCCAGTATACCCGTAACTCAAAACGCCAGACAAAAGGTGACCAGCTTGCCAACTTCAAACAAGGTAAAGGTGACTACGGCGGAATCGCCGGATGGTCTGATGACAACGCCGACATTACTGCTCCTGCAAAATCATACCCACCAAACGACTTTGGTCTTTATGACATGGCCGGCAACGTAGCCGAATGGGTAGCTGACGTTTACCGTCCTATCGTTGACGACGAAGCAAACGACTTCAACTACTACAGGGGTAACGTATACATGAAAAACAAAATTGGTGAGGACGGAAGGGCTGAGCTGGTAACAGCTGAGACTATCGAATATGACACGCTTGCCAACGGAAGGATACAGTACAGGAACCTGCCCGGCCAGATTGCCCAGACACAAATTACAACCGACGATACGTACCTAAGGCAAAACTATACGAAGTCGGACAACAGGAACTACAGAGATGGCGACAAGCAGTCTACACGTTACTTCGACTTTGGCGCTACAGACGAAGGTACTGAAGCTGAATCGAAAACAGACCAGAGGATGTACCATTCCCCTAAGCACCTTGTATCTAAAGACAGCCTTGGCAACATGGTAAGGGCTTATGACAAGTCGTCAAAAAGGACTACGCTTATCAACGATAACGTAAGGGTATACAAAGGTGGTTCATGGAGAGACCGTGCTTACTGGCTTGACCCTGCACAAAGGAGGTACTTCCCGCAGGATATGGCAACAGACTACATCGGTTTCCGTTGCGCAATGTCTAAAGTTGGGCCAAAATCCGGCAAAAAGACAGCCCGTAGCAAATAATAGCTGCCACTTAAAATATTCAATAAAAGTCCTATCTTAGGGCTTTTATTTTTTTATATACTTTATGGATATCCGGGAACTATACAGCCTCTTTCTGCAATGCAGCTCACTCTCTACAGACACCCGAAAAATCGAACCGGGCTGCCTGTTCGTTGCCCTGAAGGGAGACAAATTTGATGCCAATACCTTTGCCGCCGAAGCGCTTGCCAAGGGCGCAAAATATGTGGTTATAGACAATGCCGGATACAAGACCGACAGCAGGATGCTTTTGGTAAGCAACAGCCTTGTGGCGCTGCAGCAACTGGCCAGGCACCACCGCCGTGAGCTCGGCCTGCCCGTTATTGCCCTTACCGGCAGCAATGGCAAAACAACCACAAAAGAACTGATTAATGCGGTGCTTTCGCAAAAATATACCACTACCGCCACCATTGGCAACCTGAACAACCACATAGGCGTACCACTGACATTACTGTCATTTACCAAAGCCACAGAAATAGGCATTGTAGAGATGGGTGCCAACCACCAAAAGGAAATTGAACAGCTGTGCAGCATTGCCGAACCGAACTTCGGGTACATTACCAACTTCGGGAAAGCGCACCTTGAGGGGTTTGGCGGTTTTGAAGGGGTGATAAAAGGAAAAAGCGAATTGTACACCCACCTTCAGGAACACACGAAGACTGCGTTTGTTAACCTGGACGATCCCATCCAAAAGGAAAAAACAGAACACCTGCCCCGCTTTACTTTTGCAAGGGAAGACTATAACTGCGATGTGCGGATTGAGGCTGCAGAGGCGAATCCTATGGTCAGGCTCAAATACAAGGGGCTCGACATACAGTCGCACCTGATAGGGATTTACAATGCGGCCAACATCAGTGCCGCCATAGCAATCGGGACCTACTTCCGTGTCAGCGATGAAAAGATAAAAGCAGCCATTGAAGGCTATATCCCGTCGAACAACCGCTCCCAAATAATGGAGAAGAACGGCAACAGGATCATCATGGATGCCTATAACGCCAACCCAAGCAGCATGGCAGCGGCCATAGCTAATTTCACGCAACTTGAGGGGAGCAAAATAGCTATATTGGGCGATATGTTCGAACTCGGGGAGGAAAGCCATGAGGAACACCACAAGCTCGTAGCCCTGTTGGCTAAAGAAAAGAACATCGAAACCTATTTTACGGGCAAGGACTTTTATGCCAATAAAACAGACGATGCCCACCTGCATTTTTTTGAGCACTTTGACGCGCTTAAAGCATTTGTTTCCGAAAAATCATTCAGCAATAACACCATCCTCATAAAAGGCTCGAGGGGCATGGCACTGGAAAGGGTACTGGAGGTGATTTAATTTCTTTAAAATCAAAAATCTAACACAACTTTAAAATCCTGCTGTGCCTAAATTGGTTACTTTTGAAGGCACACCAACAAACCCATGGCAGGTACAACCGAACAATTTTATTCTTCATTGCCGCCCAACAGGATGCGCCTCTGCTACCTGCTTACGGATAGCGTAAGCTTTAGTGCCGTACCGGACGATTGGCACATCATCATTACCGACATAGAAAATTCTACTCAGGCCGTAATGGCCGGCCGGCATGAGGATGTAAACCTCATAGCTACGGGCAGTATCGTGTCTGTACTGAATATTGCGTTCGGGATGGATAATACCGTTCCCTTCTTTTTCGGCGGCGATGGTGCCACATTCATCATTCCCCCCATTCTGCTTGGCAAAGCCATGAAAGCCCTCACGCTGTACCGCGAAACTACATTGGCCAATTTTGGGCTGAACCTGCGTGCGGGAACGGTAAGCATCGCCGAAGTATACGCAAAGGGACATACCGTGAGCATTGCAAAATACAGCAGTTCGGCAGCATTTTTCATACCGGTGGTTTTGGGCAGTGGGCTGGATCATGCCGAGAAAATCATCAAGGGAGATGACTACCTGTTTGCCCCACCGGATGTACAGGAAACGCAACTCGACCTGACAGGGATGGAATGCCGGTGGGACAAGATACCGCCACCTGCGAATAAGGAGGAAATTGTTACCCTGCTTGTTTTAGCACGCGACTTTGCCCGTCAGGCACCCGCATATGGCAAAGTGCTGAAAAAAATGGATGAGCTGTATGGCCTGCCTGAAAAAAGACAGCCCATATCGGTAGGAAAACTCAGGCTTAAGACCACTTTTAGCCGGCTTGGCACCGAAATGCGTGCCCGCTTGGGCAGCATAAAATGGCTTGAACTGCTACGCACCTGGCTTGTGGCATTGTATGGCTACTTTTGGTTTACGACCAAAAGCGGGAAGAAGTACCTGAAAAGCCTTGTTGAAATGTCGGACACTTTAGTCATCGACGGTAAGATAAACACCGTGATAACAGGCAACACAGCGCAGCGGAAAGCACTGCAAAAGCTGCTGGATGAGATGGAGGCTACGGGTGAAATCATTTACGGGCTGCACACAAGCGGCGCATCGGTCATGTCATGCTATGTACGCAACCTCGAAGACGGGCACATCCATTTTGTAGACGGCAGCGAGGGCGGCTACACACAGGCTGCAAGGATGCTGAAAGGGAAACTGCGCACAGGATAGATGCCGGAGTGAAGCTCGCGTGAGGGATAGTAGTGGAAAGCCTTTATGGAGCTTGCGGAATAAAGCTTGTAACGAATAGACCGACGCTGTAGCCTGCGGAAGCGGCACGCCCAAAAACCCCTATACCTTAGAAGATTTACCAAGCAACTTCAACAAACCTGCCGTAACCAACGCTCCCGCAAGATAGTAGCCCACAGTAAGCGCCCTGGTTTTGTTGCTGTGCGCTACAGGCTCATCGTCGAGGCCCAGCGGCCCGGGCAGCGTTACCGCACCTACCCCCGCAGCAAGGCCGTATGCGATGGCGCGGGTAAAAAGGTAGTCACGCCCCCCATTGCCAATCATGCTATAATACATCGTATTACTAATGAGGTCCCCTGCAAGTGTTGCGGCGTACAGGTTATCCTTGTCTTCAATTTCGGCGTCGAAATGCTGTAGTGTTTTTTGCAGGGCTTCTTCGCCCAGCAGGTCAACGCGCGGCATGTCACTGCCTTTTTTCTTTAAGGATTCATGCAGGATATTGAGGGCTATTGCTCCCCCAAGCCCCGCGAGGTAATTATGCATTTTGCTCATGGCTTTCTTTTTTTTGTAGAACATAAAGTTCCGATTAAAAACAGGACAGCCGTGTTATTGATAGCATAAATAGATGGTAAAGTTAGTTAAGGAAATCATCAATCATCCCCACTACCCTTTGATGCATTGCTGCATCCATTTTGGGGGCGCAAATTTCACCAATGTAATCGCCATGGCCGCAAGGCAGGATTATCAATCGGGCATTTGCAATGAGCTGCGACAGCTTAAGGGCATGGGCGCCCTGCACGGCTTCTTTATCGCCGTTGATGACCAGCACCGGTGCTTTGATGCTTTTTACCGACTCCTCACTGATGTCTTTAAAATTGACCATTCGCTCCACATCGCGCCTGAACATATTAAGCAGGCCTTTGGCATCACCCGGATTCGCCTTTAGGTAGGCATCTTTAAGGGGTTGGGGCATTTCTTCAAGCTTTGCTCCTTTCATATAATCGAAAAACCCCGGGAACATTCCCTCACGGCTGTAAATGGCCGAAGCGAGCACGAGCCTGCCTACAAGTTCCGGATGGCGGATGGCTAACTGCATAGCCGTGGTCCCGCCATTGCTGAACCCCATGATATCAGCCTTTGTTATGGATAACTTCTTAAGGAGAGCCGCAACATCATCGGCATCCTGTTCGAAGCTTAAGGGCTGGTTACGATCGGCCGTATGGCCGTGGGCCTGCAGTTCGACGGCAATAACCTTGTGGTTTTTGGCGAGGAGCGGAATAATACGCCCGTAGTTTGATTCGATGGTCGAACCGCCGCCATGGAGCAGGACAAGCGGGTTGCCGGAACCGTGTATCTCGTAATACATCTTCAGTCCATTGACTTCTGCATAGTGGCCTTTTTCCTGTGCGGCTATTCCGGTGGTTACCGTAAGGAATAGCGCTGTAAGCATTGCGTGTTTCATCAGGTTGGATTTGGTAGCGTAAAATTACAAAATCCGTTTCTTCAAAAGGGTTGCTTTTGTGCCAACCTTGTGGGGCATACAGGCAATGTTAGGCATCAGTCAATGTATATGCGGTTCTCTCCTTTTCTGACACCTGCCGGAGTTTGTATTTCCCCTTTAATGTAAACAAATCCGTGATAGGCAGTGTCCTGCACCCAATACCGCACCGTTGCATTCCCTTCGGCATCCGACTGCGTATTTTGAGTAAAGGTTCCTATTGAGCCCCCTTCGGCTGTTGCCACCGAATCCCTGTAGCTGATCCACTGTCCCTGCGAAGCCGTGCCGGTGTTGCGTATGAGGTAGGTGGTAATAAGGCTTGTGGATGTATATTCAGACGGGAGTGTGCCGTTATCGGGGTTCACAACAAGCAAATCCGGGTAGGCAGGCGTAAAATCGACGAATACCTCTTTAGACTTGCCAAATGCGGTAGCGGTCACTTTTACCCGTCCGGCCCTGTTGTGTTTGAGGTACACTTTTACGGTCTCATCCGTTGCGGCCACAACGGTATCTTTGGACTGCCCGTTGGCAAAAAGCCCGCTCTCGGCGCTAAATATGATGCGGTCGCCGGGCGAGCGCCTCCCGGTTATCACAGCGCTTACTTCGGCATACGAGTAATCATCGGCAGGTACATTCCCACTGACTGGCTCCAGGGCCAACTCGCCTGTTATACCCTGGGCGCTTTTCAGGGCTTCCGGTTCATCACTGCAGGCAATGAGCGCTAGACAAAGGGATAGATATAGGTATTTCATGGCTATTTGCTTTTAGATATTTTAAACAGTGTATATGTTAACGAGATAAAAGGCCCCACTTTCAATTCCTTGTAGTAATCGATAGGAGTGGTTTCAGAAAAAACAGTTTGGCTTTCATAGGCCGACTCAAAGTTTTTAGAGATCCTGTCTACCTGCATGACTGCAACCCCTCCCGTTATGGCAAGCTGGCTCTTTTTTCCTAAAAATAGCGATCCTCCCACAAGGTATGACAACCTTGGCTGCTCTTCAATGGTAAGCCCTACCCCTACAGACGGCCCCAATCCGACATAAGAACTCAAGCCCCACTGTACGTTAACAAGGGCAGAAAAACCCGCTACCGGGTTACTATAGCCGCTCTCGGTAAGCACATGGCCCGCGCCATTCACCTCCTGCCAGGCATAGGTTTTCTCCCTGAGCCTTTTGTCCGGAGCGAGGAATGAGCCGGAGCTGAAGCTCACGAACGGCCTGCCGTATACAGGTATCGCAAAATGTATTTTATCGCTGAAGTTGGGATACCCAAATTTAGCTACTATGCTATCCCTCGAATTGATATTTATCGTTACGTCAAGCAGGTTTCCTTCTAATTGTATTGGCCCCTTGATTAGTGCCTGGTTTTGCTCTACCATATTCAGCAGGAACACCGAAAGCTGTTTGAGCTGGGCATCGGTAGGCAGGTTTGCTTTTATCTCATCAAGGCCATTTACAATTGACAGTTCCATTTCTTTCTGGTCAATTTTGGTCTGCCTTGTCGGGCTATCATCTTTACATGCCTTCATCTTATCCACCTTCTCCTTCGCAATGTCATAGCCAGCATCACCATTTTTAAGTTTTGCAAGCTCTTCTGTCAGTTTTTTTTCATCCTTTACAAGTGCGGCACAATCGGTCTTTTCTTTTTTAAGCGTTTCAAGCTCTTTCTTGGTATCAGTATACTCCAGCTGCAAAACCGAGATTGCAGTACGAATTTCATTCAGTTTCAGGCTTAGGGTTTTAAAATCAACAGTGTTGCAGCAGGTAAAAGTCTGGCACGGATCGAAAGCCTTTATCATTTCGGCTTTAAGGGAAGTGTACATTTTATTAAAGCAGTCGAGTTGCGTCAATATGTCGTTCACTTTATTTTGCTTTGTTGACTGTATTGCTGCTTTGTCCATCATCGACCCGAGGGTGGTAATCGAATCACCAATAAACATCCTGTTGAACAATGCCGAAGGCTTGCTGTTGTAATAGAACAGTGAATCAGCTATCGATACATCATTCATGAACCTGTTGATATTCGCTACCTTTATCCACACCTGCTTTTTGGCGCGCAGCTCTTCCTGTGTAAGATTTACTTTTGATTTTACGAATGTGGCATCATTATCATTATTTTTAGTGAACTTATACATCCTGCGCTTTGAGGTAACCTTATTAAAATCGTAGACGTAGATGACATCGTCCTTACCAAAATCTGCAGGGTCAAGCCCAAAACTATCTTCCAGCGCCTTATCGGGGCAATCCTTTACCTGCTGAAACAAATCCACTTTTTCAGTGCATTCAGTACTAGTACCGGCTGGTGATTGTGCAGCTCCGTTTGGAGCTGTGGCCTCCTTCACCTTTATTGTAATGGTTTTGGAGTCTTGCCCTTTGATCAATTCAATCTTGCAGATATTACCTTCAAGCACAGGAATATTCTCAACCTTATATCTTGTAATACCTGTCCCTCCATCCAACTGGCCGGGAGAAGAGCCTCCCCCCATACCATTTTTAATGACTACTTTCTCTACACCCATTTCTTTTAGGACATGCAACTCAAAACTACGTATGTTTGCATCTGTAATTTCAGTACCTCCATGGAACCCGGACACTTCCATGTCTTTAAACTCCTCAATAACGATTTTCTTCTGACCGTATCCTGCAAAGCACCCCAGGAACAGTAGTAATCCAAAAAAGTATACGTTTTTCATAAGTTATGTTTTATACTAATTCAACATCCATTCTATCTATCAATGTGTTAATTGGAAGCACATAGGTTTCTGCTTTCCTGCCACCCAGCACAATGCCAATCACTTTACCATCCTTATCGAGGACACAACATCCCGAATCGCCACCTTTAGACATGGCAGTACCGTTATCGGATATCACAATCAGGTTAATCAACGTGCGCTCCCTGTCGCCGGGATAGTCAATTTTAATATCGGCATACACTCCCGTTACCTTTCCGGACCGGAAGCCCGACTTTGTGCCGAACAGACACACATCAGTGACATCTACATCCTTATTATACAGCCTCCGTGCAGTACCGGGTGTACCCATTCTAGGTACATAATTGCGTATGTCAATGTCCGTATTGATATCAATGAGCGCTGCATCGGCTTCATGATCGAGTATCTTTTTTACCACATCGCCAATTTCAGTTGCCGCGCCAGGATATAAAGTACCGGCTTTAATGGCTTTTGAAGTATCATAGGGTGGTTCGGAAACATTATGAAAACAGGTAAGCAGGCTTCTTGATGCTGCTCCCGATTCTTTCTTTCGCACCAGTACTCCAATAGTACCATAACCATCCGGCTTTTGCATATCAAATATCCTTGAGGAAAGATCGACGCTTTGTATCACGATCTTATCACCAGCCTCCAGAACAACCTGCTTTACAGCTATACTGTGCCTAATGCCACCGCCCGCCTGGTATACATACCAAGGCTCTATCGCTGCATCGCTTTTCTCCACAGAAACCTCAAAATAGTAGCCATCCGCGCGTCGCTTCATGCTAATGGATTTTACGTTATTATTCGCCATAAACTTAGCCTTAACCTCAAGAAAGGCTGCCTGAATAAAATCGGACTGGTAGGTTTCAGCTGCTTTTTTTAGTGCTGCTGCATTGTCTATCTCATAAGTAGCGGGGTCATTGGCCACACGGCGCGTATTCTTTATGGTATAGAGTATGTCGAGCAGGTCGTGCCAGAATTTTGAGCCAAAGCTGATGAAGCATCCTGTGAGTGCAATGCCGAGGACCATAATAAAGTAGTCGATTGGCTCTTTATAATACTCATTCAGCACCTCTTTCGTCCATCCCAGTGTCTTGCCGGGATCATCCATGTTATTGAAAATCATTATGAAATCAGCCTTGAATATGGCCGCCACTATTATCCCGCACCAAATATTGATTTTCATAATGCGATAATAACGAGCCTTTTCCTTATTGTCGTCATTAGGGAACTTGGTAAGGGTATCCTTAATGCGAAACAGCTTGCTTCCGCAGAGGTAGTGTTTTAGAAAGTCAGCTATCCTCTCACATACCATACTTAAGAGAAAGAGCACAACGGTCAAAGGGATAATTTCATCAAGCATAGGTAAAAGATTATTCAACATTGTTAATATATGTTAAAAGTAGGGATTTTAGATTTTAAACGCATCCCCAACAATGGGTATTTTTATACACCCAAAAATCCTATCAGTCAACCCCTTAAATCATATAAAAAACAAAAAAACACCATAAAAAGTCATCTTAAAAATCATCAAAAACATCCCTGAAAAGACCCTAAAATACCCTTTTTTTGGGGTTAAGGATTTTCCCTATATTTGATTTACGCAAAATGAAACAAATGGAGACAGCATCGTTACGGGATTTTTACCGGGAAATCGGTTTTACTGACGACAATGAGCTAAGCAGGATACTGCCTGAAGGCATCACTAAGGATATAGGGCATTTTAACGTATTCGGCACAGCTGCCGTACGAAAGACGGTGAAGCAGACCAGGACCATGCCCTACAACAGGCGTACCTACTACAAGATAAGCCTCATCAACGGGCATAACCGTGCCGAATATGCCGACAAGGTAATCGACATCAAAAAGCATGGGCTGCTGTTCGCTTCGCCTAAAATCCCTTACAACTATATCCCACAGGACGAGGAGCAGTCGGGAAGTTTCTGCATTTTTACACACGAATTCCTCGCGTCCTCACACAACGGAATGCGACTGGACGAGCTACCCATTTTTAAGCCCGGCGGCTATCCTGTTTTCCAGCTTAACGAAACCCAGGCTGCAGAAGTAGAGGCTATTTTTGACAAGATGTTCAATGAATTGGATTCTGATTATGCCTTTAAGTACGACCTGTTGCGCAATTATGTGATGGAGCTCATCCACTACGGGCAAAAGCTGCAGCCGGACATTACGCAGTACACGTCGCACACGGCTTCAGCCCGCGTTACGGGGCTTTTTGTAGAACTGCTCGAGCGCCAGTTCCCGGTTACTTCTACCCGTCAGCAGCTGGAATTGCGCACCCCAAAGGACTACGCCGAAAAGCTGGCCATACATGTAAACCACCTGAACAAGGTGCTTCGCGAAAACACAGGGCGCACTACCTCCGATTTCATCAGCAGCCGCATTGCCCAGGAAGCAAAAATATTATTGCGGCAAACGGACTGGAATGTTTCGGAAATAGCACATTCCCTGGGCTTTGAGGAAGTGGCCCATTTTTCCAATTTTTTTAAAAAGCTGGTGGGGGTATCACCGCTAATTTTCAGGAACTGATATTTTAAAATTATAAAAACGAAGCCCTGATGTAAAATGAAACAAAACAGGGTCAAAAACATTATTTAAGCAGGTGCTTTTCGCCGCAGTACCTGTCAAATCACCTGATTTGATTTTTACAAAAAAGAGATTGATATCCACAACATGTGAGCGTATTGTTTGAGCTAATTTTGTCCCATAAAAATTACTCAACATGGATACAAAAAACAAAATTGCCCTGGTAACCGGCGGCAGCCGCGGACTGGGAAGGAATATGGCCCTGGCTCTTGCCAAAAAAGGAATTGATGTAATTCTGACATACCACAGCAACAAAGCCGAAGCTGATAAGGTAGTAGCCGAAATTGAGTCGATGGGTCAAAAGGCCGTGGCCTTCCAGCTTGATGCGGGAAATGTAGCCTCATTCGACAGTTTCTTTGCAGAGGCAACAGCCCACCTGCTTGAGAAAACAGGCAGCAGCAACTTCGACTTCCTCATCAACAATGCCGGTACGGCGCTATACGCGCCCTTCGCCGAGACTACCGAAGAGCAGTTCGACAATGCCCTGAACATCCACTATAAAGGGGTTTTCTTCCTCACCCAAAAAGCGTTGCCTTACCTTAACGACAACGGCCGTATCATCAATATCGCATCCGGTCTTGCCAGGTTCTCCTTCCCCGGCTCATCAGCCTACGGGTCGATGAAAGGCGCTGTGGAAGTACTGACGCGCTACTTGGCGAAGGAACTTGGGCATCGTGGCATTGCCGCCAACGTAGTAGCTCCGGGCGCCATTGAAACCGACTTTGGCGGAGGAAGGGTGCGCGATGACAAAGAGATGAATGGCCATATCGCAGGCATGACTGCACTGGGCCGCGTTGGGCTTCCCGATGACATTGGCGGAGTGGTTGCATTCCTGTGTACTGAAGAAGCGGGATGGATCAACGGCCAGCGCATAGAGGTCTCAGGAGGCATCTTCCTGTAAAAGAAAAGCCCGGGCAATGCTCCGGGCTTTTTCTTATTTTGCGGTGCCTTTCAGGTATTTAATGATGGCCTCGCTCCTGTTCTGTACATGGAGCTTCCGGTAGATGTTTTGGGCGTGCTTTTTCACAGTCTCGAGGCTGATGTTGTGGCGATCTGCGACTTCCTTGTACAGAAAACCCTGTGCCAACGCTGAAAGTATCTCAACTTCCCTTGTGGTCAGGTCTTCAAAAATGGCATTGCCATCCGTTTGCGGTTCACGCATTGACTGAAGCACTTTGCGGGCAATGAACGGGCTCATGGGAGACCCTCCGGCAAAGAGCTCATGTACCCCATCAATCATTTTATCAATCCCCGAGCTTTTGAGCAGGTAGCCGTCAGCGCCTACTTTCAGGGCACTGAATATCCTGTCATCATCATCATGCATGGAGCATACAAGGCAAAGAGTATGCGGGTACATCTGCTTTATCTTAGGGATGTATTCTATGCTGCTGCCATCGGGCAGGCTTATGTCCAGCCAAAAGAGATCAGGATAGAGTTCGGGAAGCCGCGTCATGAGGTCTTTGATCCTGGAGAAGGCTCCTATGCACTCAAGGCCACGCATCCTGCTGATCGCTTCAGATACGCTTTCGCGGAATACATTGTCATCCTCTAATAATACTATGGTTTTCATTTGTTTTTGATGTTTGAATCGATGGGTACCGAGAGGGTAATTGTTGTCCCTCCTGTTGATGATTGTATAGCTACAGTACCGTCGAGCTTATCCAGCCGGTATTGCAGGTTCTTAAGGCCTTCCCCGCCGGCTTTATTCTCTGTATCAAAGCCGGTTCCGTTATCCGATATTTTCAGTACCAGCCGGTTGTTGAACGTTGCTTCGCACCTTGCATTATCCGCCCCGGAGTGCTTTATTACATTATGGAAGCATTCCTTTGCCGCCAGGTATATTTGCCTTCTTGCATATCCCGGAACTTTTACATGGGGTATGTCTAACGGCAATATCATGGAAAAACTAACTGCCGTATCCTTAAAGTAGTTCTTGCCCATTTTTTGGATGAACAGCAGAAGATCCTCCAGGTTGTCGTGTTCCATGTTAAGTTCCCATATTACCTCGCTAAGCCTGCGGCTCACTTTCTGGCTGTTCTCGGCTATCTTCAGGGCATCGTTACGCATTTCATCAAGGCTGTCACTCTTGGCCAGAAGCCCGCTTGCAACAGCCAGCCCCGCTATACCCGAACCCAGGTCATCATGAAGGTCGGCAGAAATCCTGCGCCGCTCAGCTTCGGCCACTTCAAGTGAAAGTTGTTTTTCATGCAGAAGCTTTTCAGTAGCCTTTCGTTTTTTATAATAATAAAGCCAGATAAAGAAAAACAGGACAATTAATCCCGAAATTGAGAGTGTTGAAATCAGCACAATTCTGTGCCTCTTTTCATTCGCTTTGGCCTTTTCCTTTAAAATCGCTTCTTTTTTATCATATTGATAGGTAAAATCCTTCTCAAGAATCAGTTTCCTGTTTTCCTGATTCACTATTGAGTCACTCATTTTATGATAAAGCTCAGAAAAACGGAACGCATTCTTATAGTCGTTATTCCTCTTATAAGCATCATAGAGTAAATGGGAACTTGTCATTATCGACTTAGGGAAGCCAATTTTTTGAGCCAATTGGTAACTCTCCAAACCATAATCAATAGCCCTATCAACCTGCCCCATATCAAGATAAACAGTGCCAATATTCTTTAAAGTAACCGATTTGCTGATCCAATCCTCCAGTTCATTCCAAATAGCGAGGCTCTGTTCAAAATTTTCCAACGCCTTTTGTAAAAGCAAAGGGTCATTTTTTTCAGAGGTATTAAATCGCTGAAGAAAAGTATCTCCAATATTATTAAGAACCAAACCTTCACCATACCTATGCTTAACCCTGATAAACATTTCAAGCGCCCGCTGATAATATTCTAAACCCAATTCAGCCCTGCCGGTCATATTATATACAAGTCCTATATTATTATAAAAAAGAGCCATCGTATGGTCTTCAACTCCTTTCTTAGCTTTTTTATAATGATCCAGTGATTCAAAATAATATTTTAGTGCCTTCTCGTAGTTCTTTTGCGACTGAAATGTGTAGCCAATATTGTTTAAAACAATAGATATAGACGCATCATCATTAAACTTTCTGAAAATCTTTAGTGCTTTATGGTAATGATCTATTGCCTGGCCCAAATTACCAAGATCTTCATAGGCAAATCCAATATTGCAATAAGCTGTAGCCACACTTTCTTCATCACCAATCTCCTTTGAAATTTTAATGCTCTCTCTATGATATTGTATAGCAAGCTGAATATTACGAAATTTTGCATTCTGGTGATAATACCCATAGTAATTCAGAACATTGGCTTTTTGTTTTAAGAAAGTCTTTCTTTCATCAGCCCCAATATTCTTCTTTGCTAAATTTTTTTCAACTATTCTCTCCAGTTCCTTGTTATATCTGAGTTTCTCCTCAAGATCGAAAATATTACCAATGTAATCATGTATTATCCTGCAACGAATGCTATCGTGAGACGCTTTCCTTAGTTCCAATGATATGCTATCATTAACTTGGGACAGACAGGCAGTTTCAATTAGCAAAAAAATTAAAGTAAATAAATGACGCATTAGAATGAGGTTAATTGTTTATTACTACCAGTAAAAGTAAACATTCCTTACTTACTTTAAACATAGCCATGACGACCGCTAAATCTTATCAAAAATATGAGAATAGTGGAGTAATCAAAATACCTACTTATAGGTATATGATAAAGCATTTAAAACGTTCCTAACAAAAGAACGTCATACTTAATGGATGGCTTTAAAAAAGAAGCAAGCCCTGACGAAGATTTTCAGTATTGATTAAATGCAGACTATTATATTATAAGTTTTGTTTCGTCAAAACAAAAAACCCTTCATCTAACCGATGAAGGGTTTCAAAAAAAAGGCGATGACATACTCTCCCACAAGATGCAGTACCATCTGCGCAGGCGGGCTTAACTTCTCTGTTCGGGATGG
>NZ_JAPCHV010000029.1 GCF_026107645.2 Flavobacterium sp. MFBS3-15
TCACCTCATTCTTTTTTTATTTAAAAATATGAACAATCTTATTAAGTTATCAGTCTCCCCCGGACCCCCTCTTTTAAACATCATCATCAAGAGGTAATTTAATCTTTCAAATCTAAAGGCATCTTTGTGTCTTCTTTGCGAATCTCTGTGGTATAGCTTCTACAATACCACTATAAAGAAAATCACTCACCCTTCCTCCAAAAGGTGCGGCGTTTTCAGTAATTTTGGGTAACAAAAAATAAAGATGAGGACATCCAAAATATTCGTCACGGTGGATGCCGTGATGTTCCGCAAGGCAGGAAACGGCCACGAGCTGCTATTCATACAACGCAAAAACGAGCCCTTCAGGGGGAAGTGGGCCCTGCCGGGCGGCTTTGTCGATGAGGGCGAGGACCTGCCCGATGCCGCGAGGAGGGAGTTAAAGGAAGAAACAGGAATCGAAGCCGGGGCGATGGAGCAGCTGGGCGCTTTCGGGAAACCGGGGCGCGACCCGAGGCAGCACACGGTGTCGGTGGCCTATGTGGGGTTTGCAGGGGAGGACGCTGTGGCCGTTGCCGCCGACGATGCCGCCGCAGCGAAATGGTTTTCGGTTAAAAACCTTCCGGAACTGGCATTTGACCACGCAGATATCGTAACTTTAGCCCTACAAAAATACGTACCATGAGATTCCATACACGCAAATGGGTAAAGCCCGAAGACCTGAACCCGAACGGTACGCTGTTCGGCGGGAAGCTGCTGGCCTGGATTGACGAGGAGGCGGCGCTGTATTCCATCATCCAGCTCGAGAACCAAAGGGTGGTGACAAAGCACATGTCGGAAATCAACTTTATGAGTTCGGCAAAGCAGGGCGACATCATCGAGATAGGGATTGATGTGGTGCGTTTCGGGACCACTTCGGTGGTGCTTCGGTCGGAAGTGCGCAACAAAATGACGCAGGAGAAGATCATCACGGTAGATAACATAACGATGGTGAACCTGGATAGTTTCGGGCGGCCATCGGCACATGGAAAAACGAAAATTGAATACGTTAAGGACAGGATTTTGAAGCCTTGATTTTTGAAATTGCAGGGAAAATATAAAAAATGGGGTGCAGGGTCCCAAAAATCATACTGTACATACCCTAAAATCATCATGCAGGTTACCTTAAATCCCCTGTGTCGGTCTCAAAAATCACACAGTTATACCCTCAAATCATCTGAAAAAATAAAATTTAAGCATACATGGAAAATTTAAAAGGGCAATCGGCCATCATCACCGGCGCCGGGAAAGGGCTGGGTAAAGCCATCGCACTGGAACTTGCCAAAAACGGAGTGAACGTTGGCCTTATTGCCAGGACGGAAGCCGACTTAAAGGCTGTGGCAGAGGAAGTTAACAGTATTGACGCTGAGCTAAAAGTGGTTTACGCTATTGCCGACATTACCGACAATGGGATGCTTACTGAGGCTATTACGTTGATAAAGAATGAATTGGGTGCTATCGATATCCTGGTGAACAATGCCGGGGTGGGTAAGTTCGGTAAGTTCCTGGACCTGACCGTTGAGGAGTGGGAAAATGTTGTGAAGACCAATGTTTTCGGGGCATACTACGCCACGCGGGCACTACTGCCGGAGATGAAGGAGCGCAGGAGCGGCGATATCGTGAACATCTCGTCCAGCGCGGGCCTGAAGGGCGCACCGCTGACGAGTGCCTACAGTGCCTCTAAATTCGGGCTTATAGGGATGTCGGAATCTCTGATGCAGGAGGTGAGGAAGGACAATATCAGGGTGTTCACCATGACGCCCAGCACCATTGCTACCGACATGGCCAAGGACCTGAACCTGACCGACGGCAACCCCGAAACGACCCTGCAGCCGGAGGACTTTGCCGAACTGTTGGTGGGCCATTTAAGGCTGCCAAGAAGGGCTGTGGTAAAGGATGTGAGCCTGTGGTCGACAAATCCGTAACAGATAAAGAAAAGCCCGAAACTCAAGTGTTTCGGGCTTTTTGTAATTAATTGCAGTCCACTTTATCCAGTACCTGCTCAGATGTTTTACTGGTATCCTTGTACTTCCAGATGCCCTTATCTTCTTTCATTTCCCCGAATTTCACGGCAAGTGTATTGCCTGTAACGGCAAAAATGACTTCTTCTTTATAATTCATGCCTTCCTGTTGCGATTGGGCTACTACATTCGCGGTATTGCCGTTCGTTACGCCTTTGTAGGTGCTGATTTTCTTATCCTTTTCATAAGGCTTCCAGTGGTAAATGCCGTGAATGCTGTCGCCATTGTGTTCGATTTCAACCACAATACTGTCTTTGGCAATGACTTTCCTGTAGCATTCCTTTTCTGCAACAGCCTCAGTGGCCGGAGCGGTAACGGTGGTTTCTTCGGTGGTAACCGTTTCGGTTTTTTCCTCTTTTTTCTGGCATGAGGCTAATGCTATTACTGCCAGTAGCGCTAATCCTGTGTTTTTCATGTTGAATGTTTTTATAAAATTACTTTTTATAAAACAAAAAAAGAACCCTGTTAAGAGTTCTTTAGTATTGTCGTTGATGTGGATTATTCCTCATCATCTTCGTCGTCTTCCTCAAGCTCATCGAGGCCTACATTACGATTGCGCCTCGGCATGCCGTCTTCATCTTCATCTTCGTCATCATCGCCATCAGCGTCGTCGTCAGTATCAGCATCCGCTGTATCATCCTTTTCATCTGCATCATCATCACCCATTTCGAGGTCTTTTAATGCATCAAGGTCATCTGCCGGCTCGTCGATGTCGTCATCATCAAAGTTTTCAATCCTGTCAGCCAGTTTAGTGCTCACTTTTACGAGGTATATGGTGTCCTCTGTACGTACTTCAACTGCCTCAATGGTTTCATTTTTAGCGTTTTTGAATCGTACGATATTAGAGTCATCATATCCCTCGGGAAACTTCTCCACAAGCAGGGTAAGGATTTCATTGGTTAATTTTGCATAGTCAACTATAACTCTTTTCATAAAGCAGTATTAATAATCCAACAAGTAGGCAAATATAAGTGGTGCAACAATAGTAGCGTCACTTTCGATAATAAATTTTGGTGTTGTAATGTCAAGTTTCCCCCAGGTAATTTTTTCGTTAGGTACCGCACCTGAATACGACCCATAACTTGTAGTTGAGTCTGAAATCTGGCAGAAGTAGCTCCAGAACGGTACATCATGCATTTCCATGTCCTGGTATAGCATTGGAACCACACAGATAGGGAAATCGCCGGCAATACCACCACCAATCTGGAAGAAGCCTATGCCGCCCTCACAGTTTTTAGTGTACCAGTCGGCAAGGAATGCCATATATTCGATACCTGACTTCATTGTTGAAGCTTTGAGTTCGCCTTTGATCACATAAGATGCAAAGATGTTACCCATGGTGCTGTCTTCCCATCCGGGAACCACCATCGGAAGGTTGGCCTCTGCAGCAGCATACATCCAGCTGTCCTTAAGATCGATCTCATAGTACTCCTCAAGTGCGCCCGAAAGGAGCATTTTATACATAAACTCATGCGGGAAATAACGCTCGCCCTTGTCATCAGCATCTTTCCATATTTTGTAGATGTGCTTTTGCAGGCGGCGGAAAGCCTCATGCTCAGGAATGCAGGTATCGGTAACACGGTTAAGCCCTCTTTCCAAAAGGTCCCATTCTTCCTGCGGCGTCAGGTCCCTGTAGTTAGGAACACGCTCATAGTGAGAGTGTGCCACCAGGTTCATGATGTCTTCCTCAAGGTTGGCGCCTGTACATGAAATGATTTGCACCTTGTCGCGGCGGATCATTTCGGCAAAAATCTTTCCAAGTTCAGCGGTACTCATTGCACCGGCAAGTGTCACCATCATTTTGGCGCCGTCTTCCAATTGCTTTTCATACCCCTTTGCGGCATCCACCAGTGCGGCAGAGTTGAAGTGCAGGTAGTACTTCTGAATGAATTGGCTTATAGGTCCTTTACTCATTGCTGTTGTTTTTGTCTATTTCTGTTTATTTGTTGTCTTTCCTGTTATAGCCAAGAATGTTCAATATTTCTTCGGCCTGCTGCTGTTCTGAGAATACTTCCGTGGCCAGTATGCCGTTCTCGTCACGGTCAATCAGTATGTGCTTCGGCTGCGGGATAAGGCAGTGGTGTAGCCCCCCGTAGCCGCCAATGGTTTCCTGGTAGGCACCGGTGTTGAAGAAACCAATGTAAAGTGGCTTCTCCTTATTATATTTCGGCAGGTATATGGCGTTCATATTCTGCTCGGAGTTGTAATAATCGTCGCTGTCGCAGGTCAACCCACCCAGAAGGACCCTTTCATAAGAATCGTTCCAACGGTTTACCGCCAGCATTATGAAGCGCTTGTTTATGGCCCAGGTGTCAGGAAGCGTTGTGATGAAAGATGAATCGATCATGTTCCATTTTTCCCTGTCATTCTGTTGTTTTTGATACAATACCTGGTATATGGCGCCACCGCTTTCACCTACGGTAAAGGAACCGAATTCAGTAAAGATGTTCGGTACATCCACTTCGGCATCCTCACAGGCAATCTTGATCTGGTTGATGATCTCATCGACCATATACTGGTAGTCATATTCAAAGGCAAGTGAATTCTTGATGGGAAAACCACCGCCGATGTTAAGGCTGTCCAGCGTAGGGCATTCTTTCTTCAGGCTGATGTACACCTTAAGGCATTTTACAAGCTCATTCCAGTAATAGGAAGTGTCCCTGATGCCGGTATTGATGAAGAAGTGGAGCATTTTCAGTTCTACCTTCTTGTTTTCCTGTATAGTTTTCCTGTAAAAAGGAAGTATATTCTTGTATCCGATGCCCAGCCTTGAGGTATAGAATTCAAACTTCGGCTCTTCTTCGGCAGCAATTCGGATACCTATCTTGAATTTGCCGGGAATCTGTTCCTGAAGCAGGTCAAGCTCTTCATAGTTGTCAATGATCGGAATGGTCCTGCTGTGGCCATTGTTGATAAGCCTGGCAATGTTTTCTATATATTGTTCCCTCTTAAATCCGTTGCAGATAACATAAGTATTCTTGTTGATCTTACCTGCGGCAAACAGCCTTTCAACAATGTCTACATCAAATGCGGCTGATGTTTCAATATGAATGTTATTCTTAAAGGCCTCATTCATAATGTATTCAAAATGAGAACTTTTTGTACAATAGCAATAGTAGTACTTACCTTCGTATTTGTTCTTTTCCATTGCGTTCCTGAACCATGTTTTGGCCTTGCGGATGTTGTTGGAAATTTGCGGCAGATATGTAAACTTAAGCGGTGTACCGTATTGTTCTACCAGTTTCATCAGGTCGATATTATGGAACTGGAGGTTGTCTTTATTCAGCGTAAATTCTTCCTGAGGAAAATAGAACGTTTGGTTTATCAGGTCGAAATATTTTGTGTTCATGTCTGTTTGTTTGAGAAAGTGATTATAAAAATAAGAATATTCCTAGATTATAAACCTTTTTTCAAACCCTTAAATTGGCATAAATTATCTGTAATTTTTCCCTGTGATTGGGTATGCTGTTAAAAATTTCAGCCCCGGCTAAATTTTTCAGCGAAAACGTTGTATCACACAAGTCTTGCGAAACCCTGTATTTGCTGGTTAAACCTGCTAAGGAAAATATGCTTTTCGTTAATTTCATCAGGGCAAATGTAAAAAATAATAATCCGTATTTAAAAACAAATCTCTTAAAAAAATGTTACTTTTGGTAGTCTTCGAACGCTTTGATTATCAATGCGTTTCCTGCTTTATGATCTATGGCCGCATTTCCAATGCCATTCAGTAATACGAACATTACCCTGCCTGATTCGTTCTTTTTATCGTGTGCCATTAAACTAATAATGCTTTCTATGTCTTTTGTCTCGAAATTGACAATGCCGAAAATAGAATGTACCACCGATTTTACTGATTCATATTCCTCTTCCAGTAAAAGCCCTTTGGACATTGACAGATAGCTTTCCATAACCATACCTGCGGCTATCGCTTCACCATGAAGGAGTGGGGCAGGGCTGCTTAAAAAATGGGACTCGATTGCATGGCCCAGCGTGTGCCCGAAATTCAGCACTTTACGGATGTTTTTCTCATTTGGGTCCAGTTCAACAATTCTATTTTTTATCTCAACCGACCAGTGAATAAGCGTCCCGAGGTCATCGGTAGTCATATTGCTCAGGTCAGAAAAACTGTCCCAGTAGGTTTTATCGGCTATAAGCCCGTGTTTGAGCATTTCTGCCAACCCGGAGCGCATTTCAGCTTGCGGAAGCGTATCGAGAAAATTGGTGTCAATCAAAACGGCGGCAGGATTGTTGATTACGCCTACTTGGTTCTTCAGAACACCAAGATCGACACCGGTTTTGCCGCCTACAGAGGCATCTACCATAGCCAGCAGGGAAGTAGGGACATTGATAAAGTCGACCCCTCTTTTAAATGTTGATGCAACAAAGCCCCCAAGATCGGTTACCACTCCGCCGCCAATGTTTATCAGGAGGCTTTTGCGTTCGGCACCCAGGTCGGTAAGTGCATGCCATACTTCTATGCAGGTCTCAATCGACTTATTGGCCTCGCCGGCTTCGATTTCTATGATTTCAACAGGCAGTTCGGTTGCCAGCTGTGCCAGAAAATTGGGGAGGCAGTATTGTGAGGTGTTAGTGTCGGCAAGGACAAAAATGCCTGTATAGCCGCCATTTGCAAGCGCCTCCTGCACGTAGCTGTAGCAGTCGTTGTTGAAATAAATATTATATCCGTTAGCGTTAATAGGCTGCATGATGATGTTTTGTAGAAAAAGCAAAATAAAGTAATTTATAGCATAAATTATTGCACAGTATTTATATTTGCACAAATTTTTTAAGACAATGGAAAAAATCTTCAACGATACGGCCGGAGCATTCGCATTAAAGAGTGATACCGAACTGGACAGGGCATATTTTCTGTTCAAAATGATAGCTTCACAGCCATTGGTTCGGATAGGTACTGCAGTGACAAATTTTGCACTGAACCTGCACCTGCCTGTTGAAGGATTGATCCGCGCAACGGTGTTCGATCATTTTTGCGGAGGCACTACCGAGGAAGACTGCCTTCCGGTGGTTGATAAGATGTTTACCAAAGGTGTATCGTCGGTACTTGATTATTCCGTTGAAGCAAAAGAAGAGGAGTCGGAATTCGACAAAGCGCTTGAAAAGACCCTTAAAACCATTGATTTTGCCAAAGAAAGGCAGGCTATCCCGTTTGCGGTATTCAAGCCTACCGGCTTCGGGAGGTTCGACCTCTGGGTGAAGCTTGGCGAAGGTCAGGAGTTTTCTCAAGAAGAGGAAAAAGAGTGGGCAAGGGTAAAGGAACGTTTTGAAATTGTTTGTAAAACGGCGCATGATAACGATGTTGCACTTCTTATTGATGCAGAGGAAAGCTGGATGCAGGATGCTGCAGACAATCTTGTGGCCGACATGATGCGTAAATATAACAGGGAGAAAGCCATAGTTTTCAATACTTTGCAAATGTACCGCCACGACAGGCTCGACTACCTGAAAAGATTGCACGAAGAGGCTAAAAATGAGGGCTTCCATATAGGTATGAAAGTAGTTCGTGGCGCCTATATGGAAAAGGAGCATAAACGTGCTGAGGAAAAGGGCTATCCGACCCCAATATGTGCCAGTAAAGAAGCTACAGATGAGAATTACAACAATGCCATCAAATATATGATGGAGCACCTGGATAAAATGGCGATATTTGCAGGAACGCACAACGAAGAAAGTTCATATCATTTAATGGAGCTGATGCAACACGCGGGCATTACCAAAAATGACGGGCGCGTATGGTTTGGGCAATTGTATGGCATGAGCGACAACATCAGCTTTAATCTTGCTGCACATGGCTATAATGTAGCCAAATACCTGCCTTTCGGGCCGGTACGTGATGTTATGCCCTACCTTATACGCAGGGCTGAGGAAAACACCTCGGTAGCCGGGCAAACGAGCCGTGAACTCAACCTCATAAGCGCTGAGAGGAAGCGCAGGAAACTGAAAGATTAAGTTATAATATCGTATAAATGAAATTTGCACACCGACTGGCCTATTACCTTTTAGGCGTCCTGATAGGGGGGGTATTCCTTATATTTATTTTTAAAGAGAAACGTACAGAGTTTTGCTACCTGCCCAATTGCAGGGTGCTGAAGGATATTCGTGCTAAGGGATTAAGTATTTCCAAAGAGGCTGAGGCCACTCTAAACGAGAAATGGGTGACCATGGCTGACATAAAAATGAGCCTTGAATATGGCGATGTCGATTTTTCCAAGAGCAATAAACCCAACCCCGGAGGTGGTAAGATTTATGTCATAGAAGGGAAAACTGCTAAAGACCAGCCAATTGTAATTGAGGTGGTAAACTTTAGTGACAAAGCGATCCTGAAAGCCGTAAAAAAAGAATAATTTTTTTCTCGAAATCCTTGCAAATACAAATACTAAGCGTATATTTGCACTCGCAATACGGAACTAATCACAGTAACAGATTGCGAAACATATTGGGGCGATTAGCTCAGTTGGTTCAGAGCATCTCGTTTACACCGAGAGGGTCGGGGGTTCGAATCCCTCATCGCCCACAAATGAAAAAAGCCATTGTATATCAATGGCTTTTTTATTGTCTTTAATTTTCCCTCACTTAATTTGAAAAGAATAAGCAATATTTAAACAATTTCGCCTTTCCAACAAATGATGTCTTGCGAGATTATGGTTATGTGTCAAAAAAATGTAAAACCGAACAACGGGATACTATTTTAAACTAAAAAAGCTCCCGGGGGCTTGGGAGCTTTCATAACATTAGTAATTCAACCTGGCGCTATGTTTGGGGTTAATGTTATATTCTGTTGCAAATATCTAATGTATAAAGCAAATGGAAATACGATATTAGGTTACAAGTATTTTTCTGTCGACCAATGGTAACTATCAAGCGATAAATGGTTAAGTGTTATCTTTGGGCAGGATATGCATTTTAATCACATATTATAAAATTTCTTATTTTATATATGTTTGATTTTTAGACTAAAAGATGTATGTTTAAAATAAAATTACGTTAAGCACAAATTTTTTTTTTTCTGCAATTTACAGATTGTCGTCCTATAAATACCGTTCGTCGACACTTAAACTCCATTCAACGATATTGACGGTAAAGGAGCGTGCAATGAATTATTTTTGTCTAAGACCAAATCTTACTTAAAATATGCCTAAAGCTTTAAATATATTACTAATCGAGGATGACGAAATTGAGGTCATGAAATTTAACAGAGTGCTTAAAAGCTTTGAGCATTCGCACAGGGTGGTAGAAGCTGATAATGGAGAGGATGCTTTGGTAATTTTAAAAGAAAAAGTAATTGTTCCTGATATAATTGTTCTTGATCTTAACATGCCTAAGATAAGTGGAATTGAATTTTTAGATATCCTTAAAAAAAATGATGCACTAAAATATATTCCGGCCATTATACTGACTACATCGAGTAACCATAAAGACTTGTTGGAGTGCTACAGGTTAGGTATAGCGGGCTATGTTTTAAAACCACTGAAATACGAAGATTATGTAGACCGTATTAAGAAACTTATAGATTACTGGAGTGTAAATGAAATAATATCTCAATAAGGGAAGATGTACGGAATTATCTATAAAGCAATTAAGAAATGTGTACTGGAACATGCTGATGAGCAGGCTTGGGAATTTATTATAGCCGGCGCGCCTGTAACTTTTGACGCTGAATTAATGGAGCAGCCATATAATGATGATGCAATACTTTATCTTAGTCAGCAATTATCTGTTTATTTAAAAGAAACTCCTGATAAAATTTTATATAATTTCGGGACATGTGTTATAAAGCTGGTTAAGGATCAGTTTCCTGATATTATAAATGGGAGGGGGGACACTTTGAAAGATTATTTAGTAAATTTACCTAACTTTCATAACCGGATAATGCTGATATACCCCGAACTGACTCCTCCCGAATTTAAGATTAGCTCCCTTACAGAGGATACTCTTTATTTACATTACTATACCAAAACCCCTGGAATGAAAGAATTTATAAGGGGATACCTGGAAGAGATTGCAAAAATATTTCAAAGTCAAGGTAAGGTAGAACACCTAAATTCTAACGAAGCCAAAACTTTTGAAGATGTATTCAAAATAAGGTTTTAGTTATGGATACGATAAATTTTTCTACAGGTCTACTTGATGAAATTTTTCCTTTTTATGTACTTTTTGATGATCAGATGAACATTTTGTCATATGGAAAAAGTATTAAAAAGGTTTTTCCGGGATTAAAGAAAGGTAATTTTATTGGCAACTACTTTAATGCCAGAAGGCCAAATATAGAAAGATTTGACTCTATGTCCGTAACTGAGAGCCTGAATCAATTAATTATATTGGAATGCCTGGATGTTAATCCATTATTAATGAGAGGGCAGTTTTTAGCTGTTAAGGAATGTTTTCTTTTCGTTGGGTCACCCTGGTTAACTTCGGTTGAAGATGTAACTAAGAATAATCTTTCTATTTTGGATTTTGCAAGTCATGATACACAACTCGATCTCTTGCAAATATTGAAGCTACAGCAGACCAAGAATGAGCAATTAAAGAATCTGCTTGAAATTAATAACCGGCAAAAAGAAGAACTAAAAAAAGATAAGGAAGAGCTAAACCGCCTTTCTTTAGTAGCCAGTGATAATAAAAATGCTATTGTATTTACAGATGCTGAAGCTAAAATATTTTGGTGTAATGAAGCTTATCATGAGATAACAGGTTTCAGTAAGCAAGATATCATGGGTAAAACCCCAATCGAAATTGGCAGGGCTCCAAATACTGACAAAGAAACCCTGGATACAATGGTAGACCTTTTTTTTAAGGGTAAGCCATTTGATATTGAAATTTCACACGCCCGTAAAGACGGTACTTATTTTTGGTCGAGAACAAAAGGCCAGCCCCTTTATAATAGTGCCGGTGAATTCATGCAGTATTTTGCCGTAATCGAAGACATGACGGAGGAGAAGGAGAGGGAAGAACAGTTGGTGCTACTCTCTTTGATTGCTGAAAAAAATATAAATGCAGTTGTGATTTGCGATAATGAGGGGAGAATTGAGTGGGTGAACTCAAGCTTTTTGTCCATTTCAGGTTATGAGATTAACGAGCTTATTGGCAAGAAACCAGGCTCCCTGCTTCAGGGACCGGAAAGCAATTCCGACTCAATTAATTACTTGAGCAATCAAATAAAAAAAGGCGAACCCTTTAGTTGTGAGCTAATTAATTATTCAAAAAAAGGCCGAAAATATTGGGTTAAAATTCAGGGGCAGGCACTATTTAATAAATGGGGAGAAGTGTCCCGTTACTTTGCAATTGAAGAAGATGTAACTGAGAAAAAGGAATTGGAAAAGCAACGGGAAGAATTATTGGCCAGCCTTGAAAAAAGCAACAATGAACTCGAAGAATATGCACAGGTGGTATCCCATGATCTTAAATCACCATTGCGGAGTATAAACTCATTAATATTCTGGATTAAGGAAGATGATGCGCAGCTCAACAGTAAATCATTGGAATATTTACGCCTCATCGAAGGCAAGGTTGAAAAAATGGACCATCTGATACAGGGTATACTTATGTATTCTAAAATTGACAATGCAGCCCTGGATGTAAAAGAACCGGTCGACACTTATAAGGTGGTTTGCAATATTTCAGATACTATTCACGTCCCATCGCACATAACATTAAATATTTCTGAAAACCTGCCCGTGATAATGGCAGACAATTACAGAATACACCAGCTTTTTCAAAACCTTATGGGCAATGCTGTAAATTATATAGATAAACCAAATGGCCAAATAAGTATAGACGTAGAGGAACAAGCCGATTATTATATTTTTTCTGTCATGGATAATGGACCCGGTATTGCACCGGAAAACCATGAAAAGATTTTTAAAACATTCCAATCCCTTGTGAAAAATGACCAGTCAACCGGTCTTGGCCTTTCGATTGTAAAGAAAATAGTAAACTATTATAAAGGCAAAATATGGCTGGAAAGTAAACTGGGGGAAGGTACAACATTTTATGTGCAACTAAACAAGTAGTTATGAAAACAGTACAGGCTTATTATACTGAAAATGAAGGTTGGGTATATATTACCGATAAAAAAAATCTTGATAACCCGCTTGTTATAGTGTTTGGTGACAGGGTTTTGTTGGAAAATACCGAAATCCTGCAAAGTTTAAAACTTGAGTTTCCATACAATGATATTGTATATGGTTCAACAGCAGGAGAAATAGCGGGTCAGCATGTGCTGGATGATTCGCTGAGTGTTACCGCAATAGAATTTGAAAAAACAAAATTTGTAGTAAAATCGGCTAATATTTTCGATTTTGACAAAGATGAAGAACGACTTGGCCAGGCCCTTTACAAAGAGATGCCCCAACAAAACCTCAAACATCTGTTTGTAGTATCTACGGGTAGTTTTATTAATTGCAGTATGCTCATTAATGGCATTGAAGATAACATGACTGAAAGTGTAGCACTTACAGGAGGGGTATGCGGAGATGCCAACCGTTTTGAAAAAACAGTCGCCTCATATAATGATGCTCCCAAAGAAGGTGAAGTGGTACTTGTAGGTTTTTATGGCGAAAGTCTTGAAGTTAGCTATGCAAGCTTTGGGGGATTCCAGCCTTTTGGCCCAGAGCGTACCATTACCAAAGCCCTTAATAATATCGTATATGAAATAGACGGACAATCAGCTATAGATTTATATAATAAATACCTTGCTGAAAAAGCAGAAAATATTATGGTATCACGTTTGGCTTATCCGCTGAATGTAATACAACCGGGCAAAGATTATCCAGTGGTGAGAACCATTTTAGATATCGAAACTACAGATGGTTCTATTGTATTGGCAGGCAATTGCGCACAAAATAGTAGGGCACAACTAATGATGGGTTCTGTTCATGGTATTGTACATGGTGCGGAACAGGCAGCAAAATATGCTATGGAGGGACGTAAAAATAAGCCTCAGCTTGCCCTTTTGGTTAGCTGTATGGGCCGTAAGGCAATTATGGGACAAAGGGTTGAAGAAGAAATTGAGCTTACTAAGGAAATCATAGGAACTCATGTGCCTGTTACCGGTTTTTATTCGTATGCAGAGATGGCCCCCGTACACGACAGGTATGAATGTGAAGTGCATAACCAAACGATGACATTAACGCTTTTTAGTGAATAAATAAATGTTTAACCCTCTGCTGCAACGACAGATAAAAAAACACTTGGCACAACTCAATGATTGTGTCCCGGATTCTTTTTTTGCTGCGGTAAATGATGCATATATAAATTACGAAGAACAGATAGATATGCTTCAAAGAGCAATGAAGCTAAGTTCAGACGAGTTATTTGATGCAAATACCAAGCTACGCGAGGAAACACAATTGCTAAAAGAAGTTAATAGTAATTTTGAGCAGGTACTGAATTCACTTAATAATGTAGCCACACCTTTTGAAGATAAAATTACTGTTGCAGAGCATATAAGTAAGCAGGCGATGGAAATCGTAAAGATTACGAAACAGAGAGAACAATTATTGAATGATCTTGAACAGCAAAACCAGCAGCTTAATGAATATGCACATATGGTTTCGCACGATCTGAAATCACCTCTAAGAAATATAAACACTCTGGTTGAATGGTTTATCAGCGATAATAAAGAAAATCTTAAAGGCGAGAATTTAAAGAACTTAAACCTGATTTTGCTCAATGTAGAAAAAATGGATCTTTTGATTAAAGGTATCTTAGATTATTCTACTGTAGACCGCCACGAATCTGAAAACAGGAATGTAGATTTTAATCTGCTCATACAAGAAATTACAAGGACCATTTTATTGCCAAATAAGTTCAAGATTAAGGTCAGAAACAAACTGCCACAGGTATATGGTAACTATTACAGGTTTAAGCAGCTTTTTGAAAATCTTATTAATAATGCAATAAAATATAACGATAAAGAAGACGGGTTTGTAGAAATAGGGTACAATGGGCTTGTGGGTGATTTTGCAGAATTTTATGTGAGGGATAACGGGATTGGGATTGAACCCGCTTACTTTGATAAAGTTTTTAATATATTTACTAAGCTTAGCAATAAAGACAATTCATCCGGAATCGGCCTTTCCATTGTAAAAAAAATTGTTCAGTATTACGGCGGAACAATTCATTTGGAAAGCAAATTAAAGGAAGGGACAACATTTTACTTTACCCTGAAGAATGGAGCAGCCTAATTTGATATATATAGATAGCCTTTCCGGAGATGATTTCGAATTCAAAGCTAAGCTGATAGCTACTTTGAAAAGAGAACTCCCGCTCGAGGTTGAAAATTATAATGAAAGCGCAAATAATAGGAATTTTTTCGAAATGGCTGCCATAGTCCATAAACTCAAACACAAAATAAGCATTCTGGGAATGGAAAAAAGTTATTATCTTGCCGAAGAGTTTGAAGATAACTTGAAAAAACAATCTGCGGTCTTAAAACCTGAATTTGATGAGGTGATTGCCTCACTGCAGGATTTCACTGCTTCTTTATAGGAAAACCTATGAACTGCATTATTATAGATGACGAGGCAATGGCAAGAGCAATCATTGCCCACATGATTACTCTCCATCCTGAACTGGAACTTGCCGGTGAGTTTGAAAATGCGATGGAGGGCATAAAATTTCTTAACCAAAATCCTAATGGTGTTAACCTGATTTTCCTGGATATACATATGCCGGGCTTTACCGGCTTTGATTTTATACAAACCATTAAAAATCCACCATCGGTAATTCTCATTACGGCGGATAAAAACTTTGCAATAGAAGCTTTTGAGTACGATTGCATTGTTGATTATCTCGTTAAGCCCATAACAGAAGACAGGTTTAATAAAGCTGTTAAAAAAGCCGAAACTAAAAAAAGCCTCGACATAGAAAAACCTTCTGTACTCCACTCACAAACCCAGCCGGATGATACAAGCACAGAATTTTATGTCAATATAGACAGAAGACTCATAAAAATAGATATTTCCTCTATAAATATAATCGAAGCTAAAGGTGATTATATTTAATTAAAACTGAGGGTAAAAATTACACAGTACATTCCACATTAAAAAAAATTGAGGAAAAGCTTCCACAATCGTTATTCTTAAAGGTACATAGAACATATATAATCAATATCAAAAAAATTATTGATATTGAAGACAATAGTGTGCTTATTGGTAAAGATGTGATACCGGTAAGCAGATCTAACAAGCCGGAGCTAATGAAGCGTTTAAATATGCTTTAATACTTATTATTGAACATATATAGCTAAAATAAAAAATCCGGTTTATGTAAACCGGATTTCTTATATAACATCAATACTTTGATTAATATTGTTGTCCTTTCATTTCTTTCTCTATCATATCGTAGAACTGGTCGATTTTAGGTAGTACAAGAATTCTTGTTCTCCTGTTACGGGCCCTGCCTTCGGCAGTTGTGTTGGCTTCAAGCGGCACATATTCACCACGGCCGGAAGCTACAAGTCGTTGCGGTTCGATACCGAAATCTTTTTGTAGTATCCTTACGATAGAGGTAGCACGTTTAACACTGAGATCCCAGTTGTCCTGAAGTACAGGGTTTTTGATAGGCACATTATCAGTATGGCCTTCTACCATACATTCGAAGTTTGGCTTGTCTTTTACGATAGCAGCCACTTTACCAAGTATTTCTTTGGCTTTGTCGCTTACTTCATAGCTTCCGCTTTTAAATAATAGCTTGTCAGCAATAGAGATATAAACGACTCCTTTTTCTACGTTAACCTCAATGTCCGGATCATTAACCCCAACAGCCCTTTTAATGCTCGATACAAGCGCTATGGTTACAGAATCCTTGCGTGTAAGCGCATCTTGCAGGCGGGTAATCTTGAGGTCTTTTTCTTTAAGGCTTTCAAGGGTTTTTTCGAGGTTTTCTGCACCTTTAGACGAAAGCGTAGTTATTTGGTCTTTCGTAGTAATCAATTGGTTATTACTTTGTTTAAGATCCTCGATGCGGGCAGCCATAACATCTTTCTCAGCAAGGCAGGTGTTAAGCTTTACGGTTGCTGAATTCAGCAGGTCCTGGCATTCTTTGTTCTTGGCTTCAAGCTCGGCAATTTTCTTTTTCGCGCCGCATGAAGTCAGTGTCAAACTGGCTAAGGTTAATAATAAAATGGCTCTTTTCATACGTTTCAAAGTTTTAAATTTTAACAAAATTAGGGATTAAAAGACTAAATAATAACGAATTTGTCTATAAACTATTGTTAAAATTTTTATCAAACACCTTGCCGTCTTTCACATAATAATTCCAGACTATACTGTTTGTTTTGTAGTAATTTTTGTACTTCTTTGATTTTCTTTTATTTAAGAAGTAGAATAATTTTAAATAAAAATAAAAATGTGCTTTTAAAATTGCCCATAAATGCTGTAACTTTCCTTGAGAAATAAAACGAATTCCAGCCATTCCGTCCAGAGAGAGTCTTACAAAGAATGTAGGGATAAGCTGTCCTGCAGGAAGATTTTTTGTCATCATCCATAACGAATTCCTAAAGTTAAGGAACGTTTTATGCGGACTGCTACTGTTTAAAGTTGCTCCACCTACATGGTAAATAGAAGACTGGTAGCAGAAACGAATCTTGTAGTTCAGGTTAAAGGCCCTCCAGCAAAGATCAATTTCTTCCTGGTGGGCAAAAAAGTCTTCGTCAAAACCGCCGAGTGTACGGTAAGCTTCTTTCCTGATGAAAAAGCACGCACCTGATGCCCAGAAAATTTCTGTGTTATTATCATATTGGCCTCTGTCTTCTTCAATGGTCTCGAATATTCTGCCACGGCAAAACGGAAAGCCGTATTTATCAATAAAACCACCTGCTGCACCGGCATATTCAAAATATATCTTGTTCTTATAATCCAGGATTTTTGGTTGTATGATGGCAGTCTCAGCATCGGTTTCAAACAATTCGATAACTGGTGAGAGCCAACCTTCGGTGACTTCCACATCAGAATTAACTAGCGCATATATCTCCTCTTCAACATTTTGCAAAGCCACATTATATCCCTTTGCATAGCCGAAGTTCCCGGTGTTTTGGATGATCTTAACTTCTGGATAATTGGCCCTGATAAAAGCCACCGAATCGTCTGTAGAGGCATTATCGGCCACGTAGACTGTCGCTTCAGGCGAATGTTGCGTTATGGAAGGCAGGAATTGTTCAAGTAGTCCTTTTCCGTTCCAGTTCAGTATTACAACGGCTATGCTTTTCATAGGGCAGGGGTGTATTCGGGCAGGTCGGGCAGGAAATTATATTTCTCAGCGCCATGGTCCATTTGGCAAAAGTAATGATTTAGACCGTTGGTCACCATCATGTATTCGGCATTGATTGTGAGGTTATAACGTGCAATCTGGTCAAAAGTGCTTTGTGAGATCGGTACCTCAGGAGCCTTGCATTCAACCAATATCAAAATCTTTCCATCAGGTCTAAAAACTACAATGTCATACCTTTTAGTAAGGCCATTTATTTTGATGATCTTTTCGACGTTGATGTGTGACTTAGGGTATTTTTTCTGCTCTAGTAAAAAGTGGACTATATGCTGGCGCACCCATTCTTCCGGGGTGAGGATGATAAATTTTTTGCGTATAATGTCAAAAATAGCGGGCTTATTTTCACTATTTTTGAAACGGAAACTATAGTCCGGAAAGTTCAGTTTTTGCATCACGCAAAAGTAAGATTTTTGGCCACACCATCATTAAATGTTTTAAAAAACAATGGACGAAGTCGTTAAAATCGTAAATGACATAAAGCAGGGCAATATAAAGCCCATTTATTTTTTGATGGGTGAGGAGCCTTATTATATTGATAAGATTACCGATTTTATTGAAGACAACATACTTACTGAAGATGAGAAAGGATTCAATCAAATGGTGCTTTACGGAAAGGACGTTAGCGTAGACGAAGTGGTTTCTAATGCCAAGCGCTATCCCATGATGGCCGATCGCCAGGTGGTTATCGTTAAGGAAGCCCAGGAACTGTCACGAAATATCGAGAAGCTGGAGAGCTACGCCAACAATCCGCAGCCGACTACAGTTTTGGTAATGGCGTACAAATACAAAACGCTTGACAAGCGTAAAAAGATTACCAAGCTTATTGAGAAAAACGGTGTGGTCTTCGAGAGTAAAAAACTGTACGAAAACCAGGTGGCCGACTGGATTAAACGTGTACTTTCCGGAAAAAATTATACCATCGAACCTAAGGCAGCGGCGATGCTTGTGGAATTTTTGGGCAACGACCTGAGCCGCATCAGTAACGAGTTGGATAAACTCACAATTATTCTGCCGCCGGGCAATGTCATAACGCCAAAGCTTATCGAGGATAACATCGGAATCAGTAAGGATTACAATGTGTTCGAACTGCGAAAAGCCATAGGAGAGCGGAATGAACTCAAAGCCTATAAGATAGCCGAATATTTTTCGCAAAATCCTAAAGATAATCCGTTGGTGATGACGGTAGGATTGGTGTTTGGTTTTTTTTCGCAATTGCTGCAATACCATGGGCTGAAGGATAAAAGCCCGTCTAATACTGCTAAGATATTAAAAGTGAACCCTTATTTTTTAAAAGATTACGATATTGCCCTACGCAATTACCCCATGCGTAAAGTAAGCGCGATTGTCGCGACACTCCGCGACATAGATGTTAAAAGCAAAGGCGTGGGCGCCGGCAACATCCCGCAGGCCGACCTGCTCAAAGAGATGCTGGTGAAGATTTTTAATTAGAGATATAATCCCGATATTTGCGCCTAAACCGAAAAGATAATTATGGGAATGAATAAAAATACCATCCTTGGGTGGGCGACTTTTATTATGATATTGATGGGACTGCTTCTGATTGGCCTGGGCGTATACCGCTATGCCGACGTCGCCGGATGGGGATTTTCTGCAGTGGGGTTAGGCTTTTTTGCTATAGCGTGGGTTTTTAGTTCATTGAAAGGGAGGGTGTAACAAATAAACAGATAAACGAATCAACATATAAACATAATGAGTGACGATAAGAAAGTAATATTTTCGATGTCCCGCGTAGGTAAGACCTACCCGGGCGCTCAAAAGCCCGTACTGAAGGATATTTACCTGAGTTTTTTCTATGGCGCTAAGATCGGTATACTTGGTCTTAATGGTTCGGGTAAATCTTCCCTTTTAAAAATTATTGCGGGGGTAGACAAGAGTTATCAGGGAGATGTAGTGTTTGCGCCGGGTTATACCGTGGGTTATCTTGAGCAGGAACCGATACTGGATGAAAACAAAACTGTAATAGAGATTGTTCGCGAAGGCGTTGCAGAAACCGTAGCGCTTTTGGATGAGTTTAATAAGATCAACGACAGTTTTGGCGACCCGGAAGTATATGAGGATGCCGACAAGATGCAAAAGCTTATGGACCGCCAGGCCGACCTTCAGGATAAAATCGATGCCTCTGGTGCATGGGAACTCGACACTAAGCTGGAAATTGCAATGGATGCCCTCCGTACACCGGATCCGGATACCCCAATAAAAGTGCTTTCAGGTGGTGAGAAAAGGCGTGTGGCCTTGTGCCGCCTGCTGTTGCAACAGCCTGATGTACTACTTCTTGACGAACCTACCAACCACCTTGATGCAGAAAGCGTATTGTGGTTGGAGCAGCACTTGCAGCACTATGCGGGTACGGTAATTGCCGTAACGCACGACCGCTATTTCCTTGACAATGTGGCCGGATGGATATTGGAACTCGACAGGGGAGAGGGTATTCCGTGGAAAGGCAACTACTCTTCATGGCTTGACCAAAAGGCCAAACGCCTTGAGCAGGAAGAGAAAACTGCCTCCAAGCGCCGCAAGACTCTTGAACGCGAGCTTGAATGGGTGCGCCAGGGTGCCAAAGGCCGCCAGACCAAGCAGAAGGCGCGTCTTCAAAACTATGACCGACTATTAAATGAGGACCAAAAGGAACTTGATGAGAAACTGGAAATATACATCCCGAACGGGCCAAGGCTGGGAACCAACGTTATCAATGCGAATGGCGTTGCAAAAGCTTATGGTGACAAGCTCCTTTATGACGACCTGAACTTTACACTGCCTCAGGCAGGTATTGTGGGTATTATTGGGCCGAATGGTGCAGGTAAAACGACCATCTTCAGGATGATTATGGGGGAGGAGCAACCTGATAAAGGGGAGTTTACAGTAGGAGAAACAGTGAAAATCGCTTACGTAGACCAGTCTCACTCCAACATTAACCCTGAAAAGACTATTTGGGAAAACTTTTGTGACAGCCAGGAACTTATCATGATGGGTGGCCGCCAGGTGAACTCACGTGCGTACCTCAGCCGCTTTAATTTTAGCGGGAGCGACCAAAACAAGAAAGTAAGTACGCTTTCGGGTGGGGAACGCAACAGGCTGCACCTTGCCATGACATTGAAGGAAGAAGGCAACGTACTCCTGCTGGATGAGCCTACCAACGATCTTGACATCAACACGCTGCGTGCACTCGAGGAAGGTTTGGAGAATTTTGCGGGCTGTGCGGTAGTCATTTCCCACGACCGTTGGTTCCTGGACAGGATTTGTACCCACATCCTGGCATTTGAGGGCAACTCCGAAGTATATTTCTTTGAGGGCAGTTTCTCAGAATACGAAGAGAATAAGAAAAAACGCCTTGGCGGTGATTTGACACCTAAGAGAATTAAGTATAAGAAACTTATACGGGGATAAAAGAAAAGGGGCTGTCTCAAAAGGATAGCCCCTTTTTCATTTTAATTAAGTTTACTTTTCTTTGCATGCTGATTTTGACATTTTAAAGTCTCCTTTTTAGCCCATAAAAGGTTATACGTTTT
>NZ_JAPCHV010000030.1 GCF_026107645.2 Flavobacterium sp. MFBS3-15
ACGGACAACCGCGGCTCTGACAAGTACAACATGGCGCTGTCTAACCGCAGGGCGAAGTCTACTGTCCAGTACGTGATCTCCAAAGGCATTGCCAAGGCACGCATCTCCGGAGAAGGCTATGGCGAGAGCCAGCCTAAGGTAGACTGCGGCACAGGATGTACCGAAGAGCAGCACGCACAAAACCGCCGCTCGGAGTTCATCATCGTAAAGAAATAAGGATGTAACAAACCAATTTTCTATAGGAAAGCGGCCCCAATCGGGGCCGCTTTTTTGGTATGATAAATCACCGGTTGTATGAATTCAACCGCGATGCTGCAACTGCGTGAGCGATGGGAGCGGCATCCTGCCGCAGGGACGAAGGCAGACACAGCGCACAGCGCGGCCCGGCAGATGGCCGCTGCGAGGGAGGGGACACGCCAAAAAAATAAAAAAATAACAAGACCCCCGTTGATTTTAGAACGGGAATGATACTTACCAGCGAAGGTTAATTGATCTATACGAACAAAGGCTTGTATTTCATGCGGTGCTTATAGAGCAGTATACCATTCATTACGACTACCAATATGGCAGTACCAATGGAAGGTACATCCAGGAAAAGATGGAAAAACAGGATATTAAGGGAAAGAGGCACAAGAAGCAGAAGCACAAAAGGTACCCATTTTTTTACAAGAAGCAGCAAGCCGATAAGTATTTCGAAAACCGCCACAATGGTAAGCACATAACCAGTACTGGCGAGCGATTCCATGAAGCTGGCGGCCTCAGGCGAAGGCTGCGGAAGAGGAATGAAAGAATAAAGTTTGTTGGCTCCAAAGGCAATCAGGATAAGCCCAAGCAATATCCTTACGATTTTTGTAAATTGTGAATTCATAGATGTAAAGTTTTAACATATGGTATATTCTTAAACAATACTAAAGTTAATAAATTATTTATCAATATTTTAAGAAATTTGGCGCAATAAAAAATCCCCGCTAAAAAGGCAGGGATCATTATTACCGGGAAAATCTGCTTATTCTATAACAACTGAAAAATTAACCTGTGTGTCAGTACCTCCTCCGGCATTGGCCATATTACCACCGGCTACACCTTCGGCATCTTTATCCGGGTGGTGTTTCAGGGTTATCGTCAGGCTGCCAGCGCCGGGTGCAACCGATGCGGTATAAACACACATCAATCCTATAGGGTTGCCGTTTTCGTCCTGGTCTGCGTATGTAAATGTACCTATGCCGCTGTGCTGGAAGAAAATCTGGTGGTGGTCGCCCTCCTGCTGTATTTCCGCTGTAATATCCTCTAACGGGGTTGCCAGTTCGTTAAGAAAGTGAACCATTCCATCATAAACCGTTCCCGCCTTAAAATTCCCTGAGACCGATACTACAGGCGCATCCGGCCCGTTGCCATCCAGGTCGCGGGAGGTAAGCACAACCGGCGTGCCCCCATCCTGAGGGGTAAATGTCGCCGTTACAGTTGTAATAACCTCTTCTTCATTAACGGGGCCACTGCTGTCATCGCTGCTGCATGAAGACAGGGATGTTATAATAATTAGTGATAAAGCTAAGATCCTGAAATTTTTCATTGTAAAATATTTAATGATTAATAATTGAATTTTAATTGCAATTGAAAGTTGCGTCCCAAATCGTCGGTGTATAAACGCTGGCGGTTCAGGTAGTCGCGATATGCTGAATTGAAAATGTTATTGACGGAAAAGTTGACCGATGCCGTAGCCTTTCCAAGCGGGAACTGCATGCCCGAAGCAAAATGAAGGAGGTGATAGCCGGGTGGCGGTGTGCTGATATCAACAAGCGTGGGCACCAACTCACCATTTACAGGCACATCGGCATAAAAGTTATTGTTGGGGTAGCGTGACTGAGCAAATACGGCTTCGCTACGCAGCTCTACGAACAGGCTATGCCATCCGGCACTATAGCGGATGGCATTATTGATGTTGAGCGATGGCATATCGATAAGCGGTTCATTACGTGTGGTGTTATCCGCATGGACATAAGCGAAATTGAAGCTGTGGCGAAAATGGCTGCTAATATCCCAATCGGTATGCAGGTCAAAACCGGCCATCACTACGTTGTCCTGCGCATAGTTGTACACAGGAAACGTACCGCGAATGGTATATTCTACACCTGTGGGATTAAGGTAGATGAAATTGCGTATTGCATTGAGGTAAGGCATTGCCTCCAGACTGAAGCTTCCTCCCTGTTTTAGCAATGTTGCTGAGAGCTTGAATGACTGTTCCTTTTTTATGCCGAGGCTACCCAACTCGATGGTACCGTTGCTGTGGTGCAGCCCGTCACTGAAAAGCTCAGATGGGTTCGGGTTGCGCATAGCCAGCCCGGCATTCGACAAAAGATCCAAATCTTTTGAAAGTCGTTTTCGAATGCCCAGGCTTGCCGAAATGTTGTGGTAGGTAAACTGCGGATTGGTAAGCCACTGCGTGCCGTAATCAGCTATAATAAAATGGTCATATATGCCATCATAGCCGAGGTTATTCCAGCGTGTTTTCTGGTAATACTTAGTGGCCGATATACGCGAAAAATCATAGCGCAGGCCTGCTTCGCCACTTAATGTTTCCGAAAAGGAATGCGACACAATGCCGTATGCCCCCCCATCATATCTGTCATAAGTAGGTATCAGCGGGCGCACACCGGTATCCGGGCTGGCATTGTTGAACTGCATCGAGGCACTAAGCCCGGCTTTAAAATCAGTTTCACTCCCCTGTTTTTTCCAGTCGGCATTTACCGAGTGGGTTGCCAGCTCGAGATCGAGCGCCGGGATATTGGCAAAGTCGCCGCGCCTCATGTCATACTCCTTGCGATTATTAAGCTGGAAGGCGTATTGCAATGCGATCGATGCATTACCTTGTAACTGCTTATTGAAATTGGCATTCGCCAAATGGTGCTGCACTTCCTGCTTCGGCGAACCAATAGTATGAGTAAACGGCTCCGTTACATCGGGCTGCCCGTTGTTGATGGCCCGCACCAGGTCGGCCACGTTACCGATGTGTGTTGCCCGGGCGATCCCAATCACAGCATTATAAAAACTGTACGAAACCGAAGCATCATAGCTCTCGCCCAGATATTTGACATCGCCTGCAACGTTGGCCTCACGGTTGCCGGTATTCGACAGGACATAGTCCGGCGCTTCGCGATCGCCCAGGTATTTAAAGGTCCCCCCTGCATTCCATGCCCAAGCCTTACCGCTGCCTTTGTGCAGTGATGAGGAGATGCCCCCTCCCCTGCCATTGGAATCGGCAGTTAAAATTGTTCGTCCGAACAGGGTGTCCTGAACTACCGAAACCGGCTCGACCAATACCAGTCCGCCAATGGCATCGCCGCCATACTGTAAGGCCGATGCGCCCTTTATAACCGATACCCTTCCGGCGGAGTTGATGTCGAGATTCGGAGCGTGTTCGGTACCCCACTGCTGGTCTTCCAGGCGAACGTTATTGGAAAAGACCGGCACACGGCTGCTGTGCAGCCCATTGATGACAGGCTTTACGATTGTGCTTCCTGTTTTGAGGGAATACACCCCGGCGACTTCCTTTAACGCGTCGCCCAAAGAAGCATTGCTGTATTTCTCGAGGGTTTCGGTTTTGAGCCGCTGCCCGTAGATGGTCGTTTTCGGTGCGACATTGCTTTCGGTGATGACCACTTCTTCCAACTGCATCGATTCGGGCTTCAATACCGCATCGAGGCGTACATCGGCATACACGTCCACAACGGTATCCAGCGTTTTATAGCCGATATAGGAAATGACGACGCGCTGCCTTCCGGAAGGAACGTGGGGCACTTCGTAATTGCCGTCGGGGGCACTGGTGCCGTGCAGCTGGCCTATGTGGATATGGGCACCGTCGAGGGGTATGTTGTTGGGCGCAGCTACTTTCCCGCTAATGGCCTGTTGGGAATAGCCGCACCAGCTTCCTGCCAAAAAGGCAAGGAGGAGGATGTGAATTCGCATGGATTATTTTCGTTCGGATAATATTTGCGTCCAGGGTTATTTCGCAAAGACGCGCAAAGAATCTCAAAGTCACACAAAGAAATAAGCCCGCAAAAACCCTTTGTGGATTTTGTGTCTTCTTTGTGAACCTTTGTGGAAAACTTAAACGAACGAAGGCGGCCCCCTGAGCGCAAACAGGCTTCCGGCAAATGCCGGGCTACCCTCTATACTGCTAAAAGTATAGGGTATGGCCTTAAAAGGGAAGTCGAACCTGAGGCAGAATTCCTGTGGCGCGACAAAGTAGTCAAAATGGAAATCACACACGGAGCAGTCATCTTCTTCATGGCCATGGCTGTCCATACCGAAGTGCTTTGCTTCTTTCTTGTAGGTGTGATGATGACCTGACTCCGCAAAGTGCTTGTGGCTAAATGCATGAAAAGACTGGTAAGCCGTTGCAAGGAGTACAACAGCCATAAGGGCCAGGTTGAATATGGCGAACTTTCTTTTCATTACGGCAAAGGTAAATGAAAAAGGATTACAAAATGCAATTATGTTGCAATTAGGAAAATTTTAGGGATTATTCGAAGGAAGTTTTATAATATTTGAATTTTTAGTCCAATCCCCATTTTCATAAACGTCCTCATAACCCCTCACAACAAACGAATTATCATCAATCCATCGAATCTCATCAATTGCAAAGTCATGAGATTCGTAAATCCTGTATTCCCGCAAGTAATCATCGGGGTTAGCTTTGTTGCCGATTTGCACAACACATATTGTACAGTCCTTATGATCGTACATCCAGTTATCATAATAAACCATGTATTTATTATTGATAGACGGCAACGGTAATTCAACAGGCACATCACCGATAGACACAATGCCATATTCCTTATCTGTAATACTGTCAATCAATACCAATTTACCAAAACCCATACTCTCACCCGTCCAATTCGATGTAATTGCAAATAATTTCAAACCAGGGTAATAGCCCAGATACTCATGACCCTCATGGCCTCTCACACCACCGTAATCGCGATAAAGGTCGAACACATGTCTCTTTTTCCATGTTTGTATGGCAAACTCCTCATCACCCATGTCAATTTGCGGCATAGTCCTGACGCTGTCTTTGGGAACTTTATGGAATTCACTTTCACGAATTTCAATGAATTCAAGTTTTGGTAACTTTTCATAATCCTCCATCCATCCGACTTCATAATCGTATTTTTTCACAGGGAGGCCTTCTTCCGTTTTTTGAGGAATGGCAACTGAATCAGCCATTGATGCAGGGGCTTGCCCTGAAACAGGATGCTTTTTGCAGGACAAAACAGAAATAAGTGAGAACAATCCAATACACTCCACTTTCTTCATAAACAATTTGCTTAAGATTCACCATACTTTACATGAGGCTATAAATATACTTTAAATTCAACTTCCATCTCCCTTTATCCCAATTACCCCAAAAATTTAAAACATCCCTACAAATCCCCTCAAAACCAAACCAAAAATTAAAATTCAACACTTAAATAAGCATTTCCTAAAGAGAGTTTAAAAAAATATGAGTAATTTCACGCACTCAAAATTTTCGCAGTTTGAAAAGCAACACTAAACTATTCATAGCCATACTCGCAGGCCTCGTTTTGGGGGTAGGGCTTGGCTATTTTGTTTACAAAGGCTACACGAAAGAAGAAGCTAAGGAGTTTGCCACCAGTATAAAATTATTGGGTACCATTTTCATCCGCATGGTGCAGATGATCATCGCGCCGTTGGTATTTTCTACCCTTGTGGTGGGCATTGCCAAAATGGGCGACATGAAGCTGGTGGGCCGTGTAGGCGCCAAGGCTATGGGCTGGTTCCTTTCGGCATCGCTTATATCGCTGCTGCTGGGAATGGTTTTGGTCAACTGGCTGGCGCCGGGCAAGGACACCAAGGTAACCATGGAGAGCGTTGCCTCTGCCGATGACCTTGTACAAAATGTTGATTCTTTTTCCCTTGAAAAATTTGTTACACACGTGGTGCCAAAAAGCATTGTGGAAGCCATGGCCACCAATGAGATACTGCAAATCGTAATTTTCTCCATACTGTTCGGCATTGGGCTTTCGTCCATCGGTGAAATTGCCAAGCCTGTCATCCGTGTACTCGACACCATATCGCATGCCATACTTAAAATGGTCAGCTACATCATGTGGGTAGCACCGTTTGGGGTATTCGGCGCCGTCGCAGCAGCAGTGGCGGTTTACGGTTTCGATATCTGGAAGCTGTATGCCAACTACCTTGCAGCATTTGCCTTTGGTATTCTGCTGCTGTGGGTACTGCTGCTTGCTGTAGGCTACCTCATACTGGGCAACCGCCTGTGGACATTGCTAAAAAGGCTGGCCAGCCCGTTGCTCATAGCCTTTTCAACCACCAGTAGCGAGGCCGTTTTCCCGAAACTTACCGAAGAACTTGAACGATTTGGCTGCGACCCTAAAATAGTTTCGTTCACTTTACCGTTAGGATATTCATTCAACCTCGACGGTAGCATGATGTACATGACTTTTGCGAGTATTTTTATCGCACAGGTATACGGCATCGACATGCCAATCGAGAAACAATTATTAATGCTGCTCGTGCTGATGCTGACCAGCAAAGGTGTTGCCGGTGTACCAAGGGCTTCGCTGATAGTGGTAGTGGCCACATGCGCCATGTTCGGCATACCGCCGGAAGGCATCGCGCTAATATTGCCCATCGACCACTTTTGCGATATGGCACGAAGCATGACCAACGTATTAGGAAACGCCCTGGCAACGAGCGCCGTGGACAAATGGGAAGCAAAGAACACTTAATCAATCATCAAACACACATATTTTATGGACAGTTTTCACTGGACGCAACTATTAAACCCTGAATTTTACATCAACCTTGAGGTAGGCGGGGTGCCGGTAGGCATCTACGTTGTACTATTTATCGTTTTTGCCGAAACAGGCCTTTTTGCAGGCTTCTTCCTTCCCGGAGACAGCCTTTTGTTCCTCGCGGGCATCTACAGCAACGAGCTTATGGCAACCGTTATGCCTATGGATAGTGATTTCCTGAATGTTGCCGTGCTTTCGGTATTCGTAGCGTTGGCGGGGATCGTGGGCAACACTTTCGGATATTGGTTCGGCGCGAAAAGCGGTACGTACCTGTACAAGAAAAAAGATACTTTCTGGTTTAAGAAGAAATACCTTATCCAATCGCAGGAATTCTTTGAAAAGCATGGTGGCAGGGCCATCATCTTTGCACGTTTCCTTCCCGTTATAAGGACTTTTGCACCCATCATCGCGGGTGTTGTGGGCATGGAAAAAAAGAGGTTCATGCTGTTCAATATCATCAGCTCTTTACTTTGGGCCTTTACACTGATATTTGCCGGGCACTATCTACAGGCGCTATTCCTGCAATGGTGGAATATCGACCTGAAATCATACATCGAGTATATCATTATCATTATCGTCCTTGTAACTACAGTACCGCTTGTGCTTAACGCCATAAAAGGCAACAGGGTGACCGAGCAGGAGGCCATTGAAGAGGCGACGGATGACGAAACCAACATCATGCCTAAATAAGGTGAAGCTTAGCTATTGGGAAATCGGGCACTGGTTTACAAATGTTGACTACACGATTGTGGGCAGTGGCATTGTAGGCCTGCATACCGCACTGCGGCTGCGTGAACGCTTTCCCGACAGTAAAATTCTCATCATCGAAAAAGGGCCGCTGCCCCAGGGTGCGAGCACCAAAAATGCCGGATTTGCTTGTTTTGGCAGCATCTCAGAAATCATTGCCGACCTGAGTAACCACACCGAGGAAGAGGTCATTTCCCTCATCCAAAAACGCTGGCAGGGCCTGCAACTGCTGCGCAAGCGATTGGGTGATAGCGCCATCGACTTTAAGCCATACGGCGGGTATGAACTCTTCCTGAAAGATGACACTGCCGGATACGAGGACTGCCTCCGGAAAATTCCTTTTGTGAACGAAGTGCTCAGGCCACTCTTTAAGGCCGATGTATTTGCAAAGGAAATCGATCGCTTTGACTTTAAGGGCATTCAGGAATATCTCGTGTTTAACCCGTTTGAAGGGCAGATCGATACCGGCCTGATGATGCAGGCGCTCCTGAAAGAAGCCGTTACACAAAACATCCTCATACTGAACAGCCAAAACGTTACCGCCTGCCAGGAAATGCAGGATGGCGTGCAGGTAGGCATCGGTGATTTCAGTTTTACCACAAAAAAACTGCTGTTTGCCACAAACGGTTTTGCCGGAGGCATCACAAAGGGTGCTGTTACGCCTGCACGCGCACAGGTACTTGTTACCGAACCAATTTCTAATCTCGACATACGCGGCACCTTCCATATTGACCGCGGGTATTACTACTTCAGGAACATCAACAACTGCATCCTTTTCGGCGGCGGGCGAAACCTTGATTTTGATGGTGAAACGACCACGGAATTCGGGCAGACGGAACTTATACAGAACCACCTTGAAACCCTGCTTAGTGAGGTGATCCTGCCCAATACAGAATTTACCGTTGCCCATCGCTGGAGCGGCATCATGGGTATGGGCAGCCATAAAAACCCAATCGTGCAACAGATATCGGACCATATTTATTGCGGTGTAAGGCTTGGCGGAATGGGTGTGGCCATAGGCAGCATTGTGGGTAAGGAACTGGCGGATTTGGTTTAACCTAATGCCCGTTACAGGGAACATTTTTTTGTTATATTGCACAACAATCATTAACGATAAATACACAATCATGAAAAAGACTTTTAAGCTATTTGCAGGAGTAATGCTGCTGTTGGCCATGTCGGCAACTACAGTTTCGGCACAGGAGAAGGACAGGGCCGGAGAGGGCGCCAAAGTGGTTACGACCGAGATGAAAACGCAGCTTTCGCTGAACGACGGCCAGTATGCCAAAGTAATGGACATCAACAAAACCTTCCTGCAAAAAGCGGCTGAAGCCGAAAAGGTGACCAACGCTACCGACAAAGCAAAAAAACTAAAAACACTGACCGACGACAGGGATGCAAAACTGAAATCTGTACTTAACGAAACACAATACAAAACCTACCAGGCAGGAAGGGCAGCCAATGCCAAAAAACTGAGGACTTATTACCAATAATCAATAGGAAATATTTAAATTTTTACATGAAAAAATTCATTAAGGCCATTGCTGTTGTGGCCCTTATTTCAACAGCATCTTGTTCTGATACACCTGTAGAAGTTACAGCTTCAGACATTTGCACCGAAGAATATAAGGATGTTTTGGTAACTACAGAAGGCATTGTACGCTTACCAGACAGTTTTTACACTACGGGCGGGACGGTAACCATGGATTTGGAAGCCCCGGCCGGAAAATACAGGCTGCCTAAGATTGCTATCCTCACATGGAACAAAGACAAAGAGCAAAAAAATATGATGGAACCCCTCGAGAACGGCTTTTCCGATGAGGATGTTAAGATCTACGATGACAAAGGTCAATTAGTAAAGTTGGGCGACAAGATACGCGTTACCGGCAAAGTGAGTGGTGCCGCCAAAGATTGGTGCGACATTTTTGTAGATAAAATAGAAAAGGTGAATTAATCTGACGTCATTTATAATCCCGCTTCGGCGGGATTTTTTGTAAACCCCAATGACTGGCCATTAATATACCTTTAAGCATTTTGGCACGATTTTTACTACTTTAAACCATCAACCTTTAAATTTTACACCATGAAAAAACTACTTCACGTTACGGGGATTTTCATAACATTGTTTCTTTTTACTACAGGGATGTCAGCGCAGGAACGCAGCCCGGAAAGCGGCGCCAAACTAATGTCTGAAAACATGAAGGAAAAACTGGCGCTCGACGACAGCCAATACCAAAAAGCCTATGATGTTAACCTTGAATTCCTGAATGCTGCAAAGGCCCTGAAAGAATCGGAAGGCAGGAAACTTGAAAAAGCAAAAAAACTCAAAACACTCAGTGAAGAAAGAGATAAAAAAATGAAGGCTTTTTTATCCGAAAACCAATACTCCGTCTATCTGCAAATTAAAGAGGAAAACAAGGTAAAAATCAAAAAAATCAGAGCCGAAAGACATTAAAATATAGAAAAGAACCTTCTTTGTTTGCTATAAATCATAACATCCTGATTACCTTGACTTAACAAAATGTTAAAGAGTATTAAGATTTTGAGGTATTGGTTTACTTTCGCGGTATGGAGGATACCCCGATTTTTTCCAACACTTGTGGCATTCTATTTAATGACAAAGTAATTTTCGGATTCGTCAATGGCGAAAAGGAAATTTTATTATCTGAAATTAAGCATGCTCGATTCCGGGAGAAGATAACAGCAGGCTTTTGGCTGCTTATCGTGTTGCCGTTACCGCTCTATGCAGCGCTCGACTATATATATAATTACAATGGCTTGCTGAGGCTCGCAGGCTATTGCTTTGCAGGATTGGTTTCATGCCTTGCGTATTACTACGCCAAAAAGAAGTACCAAATTATTATAGAAATGATCAATGGCTCCACGTTTAAGATACGGGTTTCGGAAGACAACAAAAAAGACGCCTCCAAATTCATAGACAACCTGACCAAAGCGATTGAAAAATAAAAAAATCCCGAAGCTGAATGGCTTCGGGATTTCTATTTTACAGGACACAAAGCTTATTTGATGTCCATCTTTTTAGCAAGTTCTTTTGGCAGCCCCCCTTTATTAAGGAGGATTGCAGTAGTTTTAAACTTCACAAAGTTCTTGCTCATATACATATACCCTTTATAGTCGTTAGAGGCACCCCATGAATTCTTTATGATGTAATACTCTTTGCCATTTTGGTCTTTTGTAAGGCCAACAATGTGCATCCCGTGATCATCCTGTGTCTGGTAGTTATCAAAAGCTGCCTGTCGCATATCTTCAGTAATTTCCATCTCCGGCTGCGGGCCTTTGAAGATGTTCTCTTTTTCTTCAGCTGTCATATCGGCAAAGTTTTTTGCAGGAATGTAGGCAACTCCATTCTTCCAGCTAAAGCCTTTCTCACTAACATCACCGGCCCAGCCTACTGTATAGCCGTTTTTAAGCGCATTGTCAATAATGGCGGTAAGATCGTTCATCTTTACGTTGTAAACCATGTCCAGCGACCAGTTATCCGGTACCATAAGGACAAACTTAGAGTAATATGGATATTCCTTGAACGAGGATATCTCCACATAATCATCCGGGTTGATGCCTACCACCTCTTTTGCAAAAGATTGCGGGGTATATTTTTTACCTTTGTAGTCAAAGCTTTGCGGCACTTCGCCAAGATAGCTGTCCAGCACTGCGGTGTATGCTTTTACCCAGTTTGGCGAAAGCTCACCGTTCGGGTTTTTCACGGCAGCCTCAAGCACGCCCTGTGCCATGGCCTGCATTTCGGCAAATTTATTGTTCGAAGTACCGTAGTTAAGGCCGGTATATACACTTTGCGGAAGCGCACCGTACTTGCGGTACATATTGATAACATCGTGCAGTGCACCACCATCGCCCAGGGTAATTGCACCGTGCATTTTCACATAGTTTTTCCCTTTCTCTACATAAGCATTACGCGCCGTGTATACCTGCGATATTTCGACAGGCTGCTTGCCCATGCGTATCATCTCCGACTCAAGGAATGAGTTGGCCGAATAGCTCCAGCAGGTACCGGATGATCCCTGGTTTTTTACAGGTGTATTCTCGATATTGATGACATCTGTGAATTTAAACGATTCCGCACTGTTAGCGCTTTGGTTATTCTTGAGCGAATTTACAAGGTAATCCTGTGCAAAACCCACCTGCACTCCCGCCAAAAGCAGTGTTGCTGCCAAAAACGGTTTTACTGAAAAATTGTACATAGTTTTGTATTTAGTTTAGTTACAATCAAGGCGCTAAAATACAGAAAATTTACAGAACCTTAACTTTTTATGAATATTCTACAATGTTTCCTTAAGCCACTTAAAGAACTCATTTTGCCACACCAATGCATTCTGCGGCTTGAGCACCCAGTGGTTTTCGTCCGGAAACAGGATAAAGCGGCTTTTAATGCCCTGCAGCTGTGCTGCCTGGAATGCCTCCTGTCCCTGCCCAATCGGTACGCGGTAATCTTTGCCGCCCTGGATAATTAGTATAGGGGTGTTCCATTTTGTTACCATGTTGATGGGATTAAATTTGCCGTACGTTTTTTGTGCAGCTGCATTATCTTTTTCCCAATAGGCTCCACCGGCATCCCAATTGTTGAAAAAAACTTCCTCGGTAGTACCATACATACTCTGCAGGTTGAACACCCCACAGTGTGAAATGAATGTCTTAAAACGGTTATTATGTATTCCCGCAAGGTAGAATACTGAGTAGCCGCCGTAACTCGCTCCTACAGCCGCCAAACGCGTTTTATCCACATATGCTTCTTTGGCTACATCATCAATTGCCGAAAGGTAATCGTCCATTACCTGCCCGCCCCAGTCCTTGCTAATGGCCTCGTTCCATTCCACACCATGGCCCGGCATACCCCGGCGGTTAGGCGCCACTACGATATAGCCCTGCCCTGCCATTACCTGAAAGTTCCAACGGTAGGAATAAAATTGCGTCAAAGCAGATTGCGGCCCGCCCTGGCAGTATAGTATTGTCGGATATTTCTTTTTAGCGTCAAAATCCGGAGGGAGGATCACCCATACCAGCATCTTTTTTCCGTCGGTGGTTGTTACATAACGTTTCTCCGTCTTGCTCATTTTGATACCTGAATAGAACTTGTCATTTACTTTGCTCAGCTGGGTCCAGACTTTCTTCTTCGGATCAAAACTGTAAATCTCAGTAGCATGGTTCATATCGGCCCGCTCCACAATGATCTTTCCCCCGGCAAAGTCCACTACACTGTTTACGTCAAAGTAACCGTCCGTAATCTGTGTTACCTTAACCGCAATCTTCGTAAGCCCAGGGAAGTTCACTTCAAACAATTGCTTGGTACCGTCTACTGCGGCAATAAAATATACTTTCTTGCCATCTGCGCTCCATGTAAAGCTGTCTGCCGTACCATCCCATCCGGCGGTAAGGTTAATGTCAACCCCCTTATGGCGTACAATGATGTCATTCTTGTCGGCCTCGTAGCCATCACGCTTCATCTGCAGCCATGTCAGGTCGCCATTCGGTGAAAAGGCAGGATTGGTATCATACCCCGGATTGTTAGGCGTAAGGTTCTTTGTCTGTTTTGTGGCAAGGTCGTACTGGTACAGGTCGGTATTGGTGCTTATGGCATACTCCGTACCCGCTTTTTTCTTTGCTACATAAATGATGCTTTTGCCATCCGGCGACCATGTATAATCTTCTTCCCCGCCAAAAGGCTTTTGGGGAGAATCATACGGTTCGTTCGGCATGATGTCGACGAAACCATCCTTATTATCGACAGGCGCGTAGCCCACATGGTTGTGTGTGCCGTCATTCCAGGTATCCCAATGGCGGTAGTCCAAGCCATCGTACACTTGTGCGGTCGACTTGTCCAACTCGGGATAAAAATCGGAACCATTCACTTTTCCAACCTTAATTTCTTTGTGCGTAAGTTGCCATTTGCCATCCGGCGAAAGATACTTGTCTTTCAGCAGTTCCTTATATTCTTTTACTTCCGTTGGAGCACCTCCGCCCACCGGAATCGTGTAGAACTTTGAGTCCGATTTGTTTTCCGCAACATTGGGCGTCGAAACTTTATAAACAATACTTTTGCCGTCTTTGGTAATGCCCAGAGCACTTACCCTGCCCACTTTCCAGAGCAGTTCGGGCGTCATGTGCTGCTGTGCCGAGGCCGATAATCCCATGATGCTGAAGGTTAACAATAAAATTTTTTTCATGATATGATTTGGTTACATAAAGTTTACCAAAAGTAAAACTATTGGACGGGATACGGAAACTATGACCCCTATAAAAAAATCCCGCTGAAGCGGGATTTTCATTATTGTTGTTCTTTCATATGGAAAGACTCCATGAATTTTGTGGTGTAGTTACCGGCTACATAATCCGGCTCATCCATCAGCTGCCTGTGGAACGGTATCGTGGTCTTGATGCCCTCAATAACAAACTCATCCAGTGCACGTTTCATTTTGTTGATAGCTTCCTGCCTTGTCTGCGCCGTGGTGATCAGTTTAGCGATCATTGAGTCGTAGTTTGGCGGGATGGTATAGCCAGAATATACGTGCGTGTCGAGCCTTACCCCATGGCCTCCCGGCATGTGCAGGGTAGTGATCTTGCCCGGCGACGGCCTGAAGTCATTGTACGGATCCTCGGCATTGATACGGCACTCAATGGAGTGTAGCTGCGGCAGGTAGTTTTTACCCGAAATTGGCACACCGGCAGCAACCAGTATCTGTTCGCGTATCAGGTCGTAGTCGATTACCTGCTCGGTAATCGGGTGCTCTACCTGTATGCGGGTATTCATTTCCATGAAGTAAAAGTTCCTGTGCTTGTCTACAAGGAATTCTACCGTACCGGCACCTTCATATTTAATGAACTCGGCAGCTTTTACGGCAGCCTCACCCATTTTTTCACGAAGCTCATCGGTCATGAATGGTGATGGTGTCTCTTCAGTCAGCTTCTGATGGCGGCGCTGTACAGAGCAGTCCCTTTCAGAAAGGTGGCACGCTTTACCGAATGAGTCGCCCACAACCTGTATTTCGATGTGGCGTGGCTCTTCGATAAGCTTTTCCATGTACATCCCGTCGTTTCCGAAAGAAGCTGCGGCCTCCTGCTTGGCGCTTTCCCATGCCTTCAGCAGGTCTTCCTGCTTCCACACGGCGCGCATGCCCTTACCACCACCACCGGCAGTAGCTTTAAGCATTACCGGGTAACCGAATTCGTCAGCAAGCTTTTCGGCATGCTCATATGAGTCCAAAAGTCCATCCGAACCCGGTACACAAGGCACGCCTGCCGCCTTCATGGTCGCTTTGGCCGTAGCCTTGTCACCCATTTTGTCGATCATGTCCGGCGAAGCCCCAATGAACTTGATGCCGTGCTCGGCACATATTTTTGAAAACTTGGCGTTTTCAGACAAAAACCCGTAGCCCGGGTGTATGGCATCTGCATTGGTAATTTCCGCAGCAGCAATAATGTTTGGTATTTTCAGGTAAGAAAGGTTGCTTGGCGGCGGGCCTATACAAACGGCTTCGTCAGCAAACTTTACGTGCAGGCTTTCCGCATCTGCAGTAGAATATACCGCAACGGTCTTAATGCCCATCTCCCTGCAGGTCCTTATCACGCGAAGCGCAATCTCTCCCCTGTTGGCAATTAATATCTTTTTGAACATTGTTTTCTATTTTAAATTTTGACCCGAGCCCGCAGGGCGAACTGAGCGAAGCTAATTATAAATTTTAAATTCTTTCAAATGCCTTTACATTCAGCACTTAAAATTCAACATTTAAAATAACCTACGATGGGTCAACAAGGAACAATGGCTGGTCAAACTCTACCGGAGATGCATCATCAACCAGTACTTTCACGATTTTTCCTGAAACTTCAGACTCGATCTCGTTGAACAGCTTCATAGCCTCGATAACACAAACAACATCTCCTTTAGAGATAGTACTGCCTACTTCAACAAAAACCGGCTTGTCCGGCGAAGGCTTTCTGTATAGTGTACCAATGATTGGCGACTTGATAGTTACAAATTTTGATGTGTCCTCAGCAGCAGCGACAGGTGCAGCCGGAGCGGCAGGTGCGGCAGCAACAGGAGCTGCCTGCGCAACCGGAGCCTGGGCAACTGGCTGTCCCATTGGGATGTGCTGAACATAAGCCGTAGCCTCAGCAGCAGTATCAGTTGTTTTAATGGTGATCTTGAAGTCATCCATCTCCAGCTTAACTTCTGTAGCACCGGATTTTGCCACAAACTTGATCAGGTTTTGAATCTCTCTAATATCCATAATTTCCGAATTTTGTTAGGTTGTTTATTTTTTGTCGTATGCCCATTTAAGATAGATGGAACCCCATGTAAACCCACCTCCAAAAGAAGCGAATATAAGGTTGTCACCCTTTTTCAAAAGGTGTTCAAAATCATTCAGCAGCAAAGGCAGCGTTGCCGAAGTTGTATTTCCGTATTTCTCAATGTTGATCAATACTTTAGATTCGTCAAGCCCCATGCGCGAAGAAGTAGCATCAATGATCCTTTTGTTCGCCTGGTGTGCTATCAGCCAGTCAACATCCTCATGATTAAGGTTATTGCGCTGCATGATTTTTTCACTTACATCTGCCATGTTAGATACCGCATATTTGAACACGGTTTTCCCATCCTGGAACACATAATGCTGTCCGTTGTCAATCGTTTCGTGCGAAGCAGGCAATAAGGAACCTCCTGCTTCTATTTTAAGGAATTCGCGACCAATGCCGTCACTCCTCAATATCTCATCCTGAAGGCCAAGGCCTTCTTCATTTGGCTCAAACAATGCTGCACCGGCACCGTCGCCAAAGATGATGCAGGTAGCCCTGTCGGTATAGTTAATGATTGATGACATTTTATCGGCGCCTATCAAAAGGACCTTTTTATAACGGCCTGACTGTATGTAGGCTGCAGCGGTACTCATCCCGTAAAGAAAACTTGAGCATGCCGCCTGGAGGTCATAGGCAAAAGCATTTACAGCGCCAATTTCGGTTGCCACATATACAGCGGTTGCCGCAACAGGCATATCAGGCGTTGCTGTAGCAACAAGCACCATGTCAATGTCCTCAGGATTAGTTCCGCTTTTCTTCAGCAGGTCTTCTGCTGCTTTTATAGCTAAAAAGGATGTCCCTTTGTCTTTATCTTTCAGAATGCGCCTTTCTTTAATACCGGTACGTGTGGTAATCCATTCGTCATTGGTCTCTACCATCGTTTCAAGAAGCTTGTTGGAAAGTACAAACTCAGGCACATAAGCACCCACTGCGGTAATGGCGGCTGTTATTTTACTCATAGGATAAATCTTTCAATTCTGGTGAAGGAATTTGAAAAGTGGTTGAAATTACAAAAAAAAATATAAATCGAACTTAATAAAGCCGTGTTAGTCAAAAATAAATGGTTGTTAACAAAAAAACTCTCACGTTGTGAGAGTTTTACCCATATATCTTAAAGCAATTAAGCAACCGCTTCTTGTTTATCGATAACTACCTGGCCTCTGTAGTACATTTTACCTTCATGCCAGTAAGCCCTGTGGTACAAATGCGCCTCGCCTGTAGTTGGGCATGTAGCGATTTGAGGTACAGAAGCTTTATAGTGTGTCCTTCTTTTATCTCTTCTTGTTTTCGAGGTTTTTCTCTTAGGATGTGCCATTTTCTATATTATTTTATCCGTTTAACAGTTTTTTTAATTCGTCCCAACGGGGATCTGTATTTTCTTTTTGTTCTTCTTTCTTTACTTTCTCTTTCGGAGCAAGCTCGTTCAGTTTGTCTAATATTTCGGTATCCAGCGTACCGTCCTTAATTCCCGGATGTACCCGTTTTGAAGGAACCGACAGTACGATCGATTCATAAATGTACTGTGCCACATCTACCTGGTATTCACCATGCGGCAGCACCAGTATCTCGTCATTGTCGTTGTTGAACTCATCACCAAATTTTACGATCAGCCTGAGCTTCCCTTTCACAGGCAGGTCAAAATCTTCATTGGTCAGGTCGCACGGAACATTCACCGTACCCTTATGCTTAAAATTGAGCTCAAGCATAGTGCTCATTTTCTCCAAAACCAGGCTAACTTTAATATCGACGTTGTTATACTCATCGAAACCAAAGTCATCAAAGAACTTTTTATCTATTTCAAACTCAAACTGGTGCTTTCCTTGCTTCAACCCCACGAAAGGGATTAAAAAATCTTTATTCGCTTTCATTTCGCCAGTTTTTATCTATTTTTTCGAATAAAATGCCGCAACTCATTCATTACAACATATTTCGAGCGTGCAAAGATAGAAAATTATTGTAAACACAAAACCGTTATCCGTATTTTTTTTCTTCCTGCTTTTCCCTGATCTTCAAAGGGTTTTTGCTTATTTCCTTATAAACCGCCCTGTTTTGGTACACATCCAGCGCCAGATAAACCGCTTCTTTAAACGAATTATGGTCGGCCTGTCCCTTACCCGCTATCTCATAGGCGGTTCCGTGGTCGGGCGATGTACGTATCGCCTCAAGCCCGGCTGTATAGTTTACCCCATTACCAAATGACAGCGTCTTGAACGGTATCAGCCCCTGGTCGTGGTAGGCCGCAATCACGGCATCATATTTTTCATATTGCCCGCTGCCAAAAAAGCTGTCAGCAGAAAAAGGGCCAAACACATGCACACCCTCTTCAAATAATTTCTTCAGCGCAGGCTTAACTACCTGATCGTCCTCCTTGCCTATCACGCCATTGTCTCCGCTGTGCGGGTTTACGCCCAGCATGGCAATCTTCGGTTTGCTTATGGCAAAATCCTGTTTAAGGGTTTTATTAATGGTCAGCATCTTCTTGCGGATGAGCTCTTCGGTAAGATGAGCAGAAACCTCGTTTACCGGGATATGATCGGTAAGCAGCCCCACACGAAGATCATCCTGAACCATCAGCATCAACGCATCTCCTTCCAACTGCTGATCGAGGTAATCGGTATGGCCCGGGAATTTGAACTCTTCCGACTGGATATTATACTTGTTGATGGGCGCAGTAACCAGCACATCAATAAAACCTTCCTTTAATGCAGCAACTGATTCAGTAAACGACTTTATAGCATACTGCCCGGCAGCTTCATCATTTTTTCCGAACTCGATATTGTATGGTTCCTTCCAAACGTTCAGCACATTGATCTTTCCAATAACCAATTGCGACAAGCTATCAATGCCATGCAGGTTGCAGGTAAGCTCAAGGGTTTTCTTTACGAAAGACAAAGTTTTCACATTGGCAAAGATTACCGGAGTACAAAATTCGAGCATGCGGCTGTCCTCAAAAGTTTTCAGGATTACCTCTGCCCCAATGCCGTTAAGGTCGCCTACAGATATTCCCAGTATTACATTCTCTGCCTTTTTTGTCATGATGCTTATTATTGCGTAATTTTGAAGCTACAAATTTAGCAAAATAAATCAGCATGTTTACAGGAATAATAGAAGCATCTGGCACTATACAGAAAATAGAGCAGGATAACAGCAATTACCACATAACCATCTCCTCTCCCATTACCCATGAGCTTAAGATCGACCAGAGCGTTTCGCACGATGGCGTATGCCTTACAGTGGTGGCCATAGATGACAGAAACTATACTGTGACCGCAATTAAGGAAACACTCGACAAGACCAACCTGAAGGGTTGGCACGAAGGCGGCATCGTAAACCTGGAGCGTGCCATGAAGCTGGGCGACCGACTTGACGGGCATATCGTACAGGGCCATGTGGACCAAACCGGCATCTGCTCGTCTGTAGAGGAAGCGGGCGGCAGTTGGTATTTTACCTTTGGCTATGATAAGACGCAGAATAACATTACCATCGAAAAAGGCTCCATTACTGTGAATGGGGTGAGTCTCACGGTGGTAAACTCTAAAGAGCATGAGTTTAGCGTAGCAATCATACCATACACTTACGAGCACACCAATTTTAAGAACATACAGCCGGGTACTATAGTCAACCTTGAGTTTGACGTAGTGGGCAAGTATGTAGCAAGGCTGCATGCGCTGAGGGCATAGGCTAAAAGCCGAAGGCTGGGGCCTTTGCATGAAATAACTGCCACTATTTCCATAAAATCAAAAAAGGGGCTGTCTCAAAAGTGAGGCAGCTCTAATTTTTTAAACAAATAAGGGAGCCCGAGGGCTCCCTATATTCTGCAAGTTTGTTAACTTGCGGTGTGTATAATAAATCAAAAG
>NZ_JAPCHV010000031.1 GCF_026107645.2 Flavobacterium sp. MFBS3-15
CAGGATAAAGTCAAACTAATATCTTTTAAAAAGAAAAAGTTCAGACAACTTGAAAATGTCTGAACTTTTATCAAATTTGTATAATCAAAAAATAGTCAACCTATTTTAGGACTAGTCATTACATTTTTTTAATCTTACTTATTCCCCTTCTCGAAATCAGCGATGAACTGGGCAAGGCCGATATCTGTAAGTGGGTGCTTTAGCAATCCTGTAATTGCAGAGAGCGGGCCTGTCATCACATCGGCACCTATTTTGGCACAGTTTACAATGTGCATTGTATGACGTACGGATGCGGCAAGGATTTCGGTTTCATAACCATAGTTATCATATATCTGGCGTATCTCCTCAATAAGTGCAAGTCCATCAGTAGAAACATCATCAAGACGGCCAATGAATGGCGAAACATACGTTGCCCCGGCTTTAGCAGCCAGCAATGCCTGTCCGGCAGAGAACACCAATGTTACGTTGGTTTTGATACCTTTATCCGAGAAATATTTTGCAGCTTTAAGGCCTTCCTTTGTCATAGGCAGCTTTACCACAATCTGCTCGTGCAGGTCGGCAAGCTCCTCCCCTTCGTTGATCATGCCGTCATAATCTATCGCATTAACCTCAGCGCTCACATCGCCATCAACAATATTGCAGATGTCTACGTAGTGTTTCAGGATGTTGTTTTTTCCGGTAATGCCTTCCTTAGCCATAAGCGAAGGGTTGGTTGTTACACCGTCAAGCACGCCAAGTTCCTGGGCTTCTTTAATCTGGGCAAGGTTGGCTGTATCAATAAAAAATTTCATGGAATATGATTTATTTAGTTGTGTTGAAAATTTTGTGCAAAACTACAACTTATAATGGTTCATCAACAATTTTTCATACACTTTATCGGGCAATGCCCTTTTTAGCACGATAGAGAATTTTTGCATGAATGCCCCTACCTTATAATGCACATTCGGGTTGGGCGTTTTCATGATGGCATATACCGCTTCGGCCATTTGCCGGGGGTCGCTACCGGCATCTACATGGGTGTTCATTTCGTTGAGGGTATTGCCGTAAACCGTTTCGTACGGCGAACCTTTAATAACGGGGGCATGGTAGCGCCCTGCGGCTATGTTGGTGGCAAAATCTCCAGGTGCGACGGTAGTAATCGTTATGCCAAAGCTTTTCACCTCCATCCGTAATGCCTCGCTGATAAGCTCCAAAGCGCCTTTGGATGCCGAATAAACACTCCTGTATGGCAACCCCATATATCCGGCAATGGAAGTTACATTGATGATAAGGCCGCTCTTTTGTCTGCGCATGTGGGGCAGTACGGCTTTCATCACTTCAATCGGGCCAAAGAGGTTGGTCTCGAAATTGTTCTTTATTTCTTCGGCGGGAATTTCTTCCAGTGGGCCGGTTATGCCTACCCCTGCATTGTTGACAAGTACATCGATAGTTCCGGTTTTCGAAATCACTTCCGCAACAGCGGCCCTTATGCTTGCAGCATTGCGCACATCGAGCGCCACCAGCGGAAATACAGATCCTGAAACCTTCTCCGGATTGCGGCTGGTACCGTATACGGTATAGCCTTTTTGATGAAGGAACTCCCCTATCGCCTTACCTATGCCCGATGATGCGCCGGTAATGAATATTGTTTTGCCCATGGTTTTGCAGGTTTTATTACGAATGTACTATTTAGCCACGAATTTTACCAATTTTGATGTTATCGCTATAAACAAAAAAATCCCCTTACGGAGACTGTCTGAAATAAAAGAAAAAATGGCAAGCGACCTACATCGCACCGCTACAACCACATACCTTTGCTGTGTTCCCACCCTGGAGGAGTCTGCAGGAGCTGGTCGTGTAGGACTTGCCGCTGCAAATATACAATCTTTTTATATTTTTGCAAGCCCTTGGGCACGTAATAAAATTCATTGTATATTGGCATCATTATTTATCCGACCATGAAAAAATATAACTTATTAGCAGTCATTTTGTTGGGCGCTGCTATCGTATCATGTGAAAACGAAAAAAAAATTAACATTAATGTTTCGGAACTGAAAGACCGGTATACTAATGAAGAAACCGTACCGCTTTCTGTTACTAATCCTGAAAAAGAGACTATCGATTCGATTGCCTTTTTTGCCAATGACAAGCGCATAGGCGGCGTTACCGGCGAAGGGAAGTTCGACTTTAACCTGAAAGGACAGAAGTTCGGGTATTATGAATTAAAGTCTGTTGCTTATTCACAAGGCGATGTGGTTAAAGATTCCACCCGAATCGAGGTGGTGTCCGGCGTGAAAACGCAACTGGTCAATTATGAGATAGTGAATACGTATCCCCACGATACAAATGCTTACACCCAGGGACTTGAATTTTACCGCGACACTTTGTTTGAAGGTACGGGGCAATATGCCAAGTCGAGCCTGCGCAAAACCAATTACAAAACCGGGGAGGTGTACAAGCGCATCGATTTGGAGGGCAGGTATTTTGGTGAAGGCGTTACTGTTTTTAACGATAAAGTATACCAGCTTACGTGGAAGGAGAATACCGGATTCATTTACAATCCGGATACCTTTAAAAAAGAAAAAGACTTTACCTACTTTAAGCAGGTTCAGGGCTGGGGACTTACCCACGACGATAAGTACCTGTACATGAGCGACGGCTCGGAAAAGATATACAAGCTCGACCCTGTAACGCTTAAGGAAGTAGATTACATCAACATTTACACCGGCGCTACCAAGGTAAAATCGGTTAACGAACTGGAGTGGATCGATGGGAAGATATACGCCAACGTATACCAGGAAAATGCCATTGCCATCATCGACCCGGCCACAGGCGCTGTTGAAGGCGTGCTTAACATGACCGAACTCGACAAGGCCGTGACCAATCCTGACAAAGATGTACTGAACGGCATCGCCTATAACCCTAGGACCGGGACCATTTTTGTAACCGGAAAGAACTGGGACAAGATGTTTGAGATAAGGATAAAGAAATAGGTTATTTGGTTATTAGTTGATTTGGTTATTTGGCCAATATTATAAATTAAAGCTGCTTACGAGTGGCTTTTTTTTGTATATTAGGATTATGAAACACCTCATACTCAAGCTCGTCCTGCCACTCACATTGTTCTCGTTTGTATTTGTTACAAAATGGGCGTACGTCCTTCCTGAAGATGCACCTGATGATATGCTGTTTGGGTTTCCACTGCCCTATCGCTGTTCGGGCTGGCATACTTCATTGTCCGAACAATATTTCCTGATGGAAATGGCCTTCGATCTACTGGTGTATTTTATCATTTGGCTGGCGATCATTTATTTGGTAAACCGGTTAATCGCTGTAAGGCCAAACAGGGCAATTGTGGCAGCGCTTTGGCTGGTAACAGTGCTGTCGTTGGCGTTCCCTGTACTCAGGGCTTCCAACCCTGACAATGTATTTAAAACCAAGAGGGATTTTAAATATGAAGAGGTGGATACAGGTGTGCACTTTATGTGGGACAGCGAGACAAATCCTGATTATGAGAAGTATTTTCCTGAGGAAAAAAGGTAAAAAAAAAAAAGCCCCCACTTTCGTGAAGGCTTCATAACCAACAATTACCACACACTATTTATGCATCAACACGGTATCGATCACATGTATCACCCCGTTTGACTGGTTTACATCCGCAATTGTAATTTTGGCTTTGCCGCCTTTCTCATCCTTGATCCACACGTCCTTACCGTCCATCATGAACCACAGTTTACCTCCTTGCACGGTAGTTACTTCGGCTGTTCCACCACCTTTTTTGATGGCTGCCATAACATCGGCTGCGCTCCACTTGCCGCTTACCACATGGTAGGTCAGCACGCCCTGAAGCATTTCTTTATTTTCAGGCTTGAGCAGTGTCCCTACAGTCCCTTTAGGAAGTTTGTCAAAAGCCGCATTGGTTGGCGCAAAAACCGTAAACGGCCCTTTTCCCTGCAATGTTTCCACCAGCCCGGCTGCTTTTACGGCGGCTACAAGCGTGGTGTGGTCTTTAGAGTTCATTGCATTTTCGACAATGTTTTTGGTCGGATACATTTCTGCTCCGCCTACCATTTTCGTTTTTTGTGCGAAAGAAGCCGTTCCCAGCATCATTGCAAATGCCACTACAGCTGTCGATAAAATTTTTGAATTTTTCATGATTGGTTTATTAAAAGTTATAAAGGCAATTACGCCTTAAGCACAAATGCAGTTTTGAGAAATGATGATTTTAGCATAAGATTAACTTTAGAGGAATTTACCAAGTGCGCGTGAAAATACCTGTTTTTATAAAACAGGTATTTTCCGTATGTGCCGTTCCAACAGAATTACTAATTTTTGTAATGCTCAAAAATCATTTATACCAATGGCTAATTTTTCGAGATCACATTTGAGGTACGCGTACTACACCTGGAACAAGAGCGAAGGCGAATGTACGGCGGTTGAAGGTTTCCCGGACCACCCCCTTAACAGGATAGAGGGTTTTGAGGTACTTTCGTTCATCAACCGGTTTATGGAAACTCAGAATTATTCGCTCACTTCTACGTTCGAACAGATTGAGGAAGCCATCATTGCGCATGTTCCCCTCGATCGCCGCAGCCATAAAACCGTTAAGGAATGGCTTGTGGCCCGTTACCCGGCTGAGTGCATGGTACCGTAAAAGCAAAAGAGGCCGGACATACATCCGGCCTCTTTATTGACCTAAAGCCCCCAAATGGCCAAAAATTAAAAACTAAAACTATCCTAATGCTGTACAACTATTTTTTGGGTAAATACCTTCCCTCCTGCTTCAGCATTCAATACAAATACCCCATTGGCAAGGCCAGACACGTCGAGCCTGCTGCCACTCACCTTCAGTACTTCACGCCCGGACATGTCGTAAAGGCCACCGGTGATGTCTGAAGCAATTTCCAGATTTACGATATCCGATGCCGGGTTAGGATGCACCGAAAGCATTTCGTGCCCAAACTCCTCCTGGCCCATTGTTGATTGCAACGGGATAAAATACCCGCCTGTAGTTGCTACCATGAACAACCCGAATGAAGCACCATTACCGTTATTTTCAGGGTGGGCAAAGCCGCTGGAAAGGATGATTGCAGCCTTGTTGTCCATCTCCATAGTAGCAAGCGGCACTTCATAGGAACCTAATATATCGCCGCCCGTGGTTGTAGTCACCTGGACAACATAATTCATTACCGGCATACTTTGGTAGCCCGCCGTAAACATAGGGTAAGGCATATCGTATATAAATGTCCCCATCGGGATGCTGGTCTCAGCCACATTTATGTTGCCGCAGTCGGTACAGCCATGATTAACAAGGAGGCCGGCATATCCCGGCATGTAGTCATCATCAAAGGCATAAGCAAAATGGCGCATTTCAAAAGCCGGCGCAGGCGAATAGCCTGTTTCACTATAAATGCCGTTGGCCGTAATAATGTGGTTAGTTCCCACTCCAAAAGTATAAGTAGCACTGTAAATACCGTCCGCCACCGACTCACTGTCACCGGGTGCTATGGTAAAAGTCAGCGGGACATCGGCAGGAGCGTCAAGAAATGGTGTTGCAATGCGGAAGCCGATGTTGTCGATGATTCGCACATCGCCAAGGTAAACATCAATAACACTCAATGCCGCATCGGGCGAATTGTGTACAGCCTGGATTTTTGCTGTCTGGCCAAAAGAAACACTGCTTAATAACAGAGTGGCAGATGCCATACATAAGGTAATTTTTTTCATATTGCTATCGGTTAAAATTGTTGTGGCAAATGTACCGTGTACAGCCAAAAACACCTGAAAAACACGGTGAGCAATTCGGTAATCATAAAATTAAAACCCTGATAAACAAATAATTAAAAATAAAATACCCACTCCGATTATTAAAGTAATATTTAGTATTTTCAACATCTTTATTTAAGCGGCCCAATACTTATGAACATCTTTGTCAAAATATCCCTGCTACTACTTGTCTGCCTGCTGCCTGCAGTGAATGGTTTTTGCCAAAATGCGCCTGCTGAAAATAAAAGTGCCGGACCGCTTCGTCAATTGGAAGATGCTGTAGCAAGAAAGGACGGGCTGGAGGAAATTAAAAAGAGTTATGAAGCGCTAAAACACAATGCCGAAACGAGCAGGGATTTTGGCAATATGCAAGCCGGTGCGCTAAAGGCCGGAAGATATGCCTATGACTTAAAAAATGAAACTGAGGCCACCTATTACCTTTCGGAGGCATTGAAATACGAAAAATATTCCCGGCATAAGGACAAGTACGATCACAGCGCTAAGGCCCGCCATTATTTGGGCGATGTTTACCTTGTCAAAAACAATTACAAAATGGCATTATCACATTACCTTGATGCGCTCGATATTGCAAAAAAGCATAAACTTCCTGTGGAAGAGTCAGCGGTACTGAACAACCTTTCGCTGCTCTACATTAAAATGTACGATCCGAAAAACCTGCCCAATACCAAAAAAGGCATGGCTTATGCAGGCAAGGCTATCGCCATACTGGAAAATGAAAATTCGCAGGAAACTAATATCCTGAGGTCATTGGCGGTGGCGTATAATAATTATGGCGATTTGTCCAATAATTATGGAAAGGACAGTGGGCAGCGCAGTTATCAGGAAAAGGCAATCGCATCCTATGAAAAAGCCCTCGCTCTTTTTGATAAAGTGGATATGCGTGGGCAAAAATGCGGTGTGTATGGCAATATAGCCTATGCGTGGAAAGATTTGGGTAATCGCCAAAAGTACTATGCCAACTTGCTGAATGCCTACCATATCATGCAGACGGAAAGAGTATCATTATACGAGCAGGAAGGCATCAACTATGCACTGGGTGAATATTTTTATGAGGAAAAGGATAATTCAAAAAGCCTTTACCACCTGGGGGAAGCCGAAAAAATTCTGGAATCGGACCCTGCAAAAGATTACCAGATCATGACACTCCTCAAGGATCTTGGACAGCGGTTGTATTCGGCAGAGGGTAATTATAAAAAAGCTTATGAGTACCAGGCCGCCAATAAAAAGCTTAACGACAGCGTACTCAATGCCGAAACCCTGCGTAAGTTTGAGGAAATTGAGGTGCGATACCAAAGCGAACGCAAAACACAGCAACTGAAGGAAGCCGCGTTGTCGATTGAAAATGCCCACCTTATGCGAAATGCAGTAATAGCGGTAGCGGTACTCTTGGCACTGTCGCTGTTTCTGTTCTACCGTTCTTATACAGCAAAAAATAAAGCGCTCCGGTTTAAAAAAGAAGCTGCGGAGGTATCGTTGCAGAAGGCCGCTCTTGAAATTGAGGCCAACCGCGAGATGCTGGATCGCTACACCCAAAGCCTCGTTGAAAAGAGCCACCTAATTGATGATCTTGAAAAACAGCTGACCGAATCGGGCAAAGCAGATGACCAGGCTCTTAGCAGGCTGTCCAACAGCAGGATACTTACCCGCGAAGACTGGGCCGAATATAAAAGGTTGTTCGACAGGGTTTATCCGGGCTTCTTTATCAAAATACGCCAGAAATATCCCGATATTACCGACGCCGATGAGCGGATACTTGCTTTCAGCAAGCTCAATATCAGCCTTAAGGAGGCCGCTGACCTTCTGGGTATTTCCTACGATTCCATGAAAAACAGCCGCTATCGCCTCCGTAAAAAAATGGGTATAGACAACGAAACGGATTTCAGGGATATCACAGGGAATATATAAACCCTTCTTATCCAGCATACCGAAAGCTTGCTCACTGGCTTACTTATAGTGTTCTTCAGCACCGTCAGAGCCACCTAAAACAGGATTTACAAATAAGATCAGGCTGACACCTGCAATTATTATATTTCTTTCCAATTACCTGTGCAACGCTATTGCATTTTTTTAAGCCGCAGCAAAGCTTCAAGATAATAATAATCAGCATATATGATGGAGCAGTCTATCTCGCTGCCTGCCGGTTTATGCCCTGTAGAATGTAGCAGGAATGCATTATTAAGTGAATGGCTCTGGTACCTGGCAGATAATTCTTCAAGCATCTTTTCAGCTTTTTGACGGTACTCTTTTTTAGCTTCTTGTCTTCGGTAAGGGTAGACAGCTCAAGCAAAGCCGATGCCGTGATTGCCGCTGCAGAGGCATCCCTGGGCTCATCGGGTATGCCCGGCGCGTTAAAGTCCCAGTAAGGGATAAGGTCTTTAGGCAGCCTATCAAGGTATATACGTGCGATTTTGTTCGCAAACTCGAGGAACTTAGGGTCTTTTGTCTCCCGGTACACCATCGTGAAACCATATATGCCCCATGCCTGCCCCCTGGCCCACATACTGCCATCGGCAAAACCCTGTGCGGTAACACCTTTTATCTTTCTTCCTGTTTCAGGATCGTACACCAAAACATGATAGGCACTGTAATCCTCCCTGAAATGGTTTTCCATAGTGGTTTCAGCGTGCTTTACAGCAATGTCATAAAGCTTTTTATCGCCGCCATTCTTTGATGCCCAAAACAACAGCTCAAGGTTCATCATGTTATCGATTATGGTGTTGTGCCCTCCATAGTTATTATGGGGCCATGACTGTATTGTCCCTACTTTAGGATTATAAAGCGTGGCCAGCGTATCGGCGGTCCTCAATACAATTTCTTTATATCCCGGATTTTTCGTGAGCCTGTAACCATTTCCAAAACTGTTGAAAACCTGGAATCCCAGGTCATGGTCACTGGCTTTATTAGACGATAGCGGGGCCAGCAGCATAGTATATTTATCAGCTGCCGCGAGAAACTTTTGATCACCTGTTGCTTCATAAAGGTACCAAAGCTCTCCCGGCCAAAAACCGCTTGTCCAGTCGCCATATTCAACAAACTTCCAATATTTGGCATGCGTGGGTATGCTCCTTGGCAACACGCCTGTGTCGGGAATCGTGGCAAGTGTTTTTGTCGCCTGGGCAGCGCAATATTCTATTTCCTTATTAACATCAGGACCGGCAGTTGTGTCGCTTTTTATACCAACCGCTGCCAGTAAAGCCGCTCCTGCAAGGCTCATGAATTTCATTTTTAGACCCATCTCCGGTTCCTTATTTATTGGTTACGTTACTCATCTTTGCTTTGCCAAATATATAAAATGACATCCATTATGCCATGTAAGAAATAATGCAGGCCTCACCCACCCCTGAAAAGCATGTTACGCGCGGCTATCCTTCATACATATCCATCCTGAGCCTGGTCTCTTCCAGGTCAAGCTCGCGCTCAATTTTCCTGAGCACCTCTTCGCTCGTCCCGCCTTTCCGATGCAACTGCTCAATTTTTTGGCGTTCTACATTGATGAGGTCGATTTGCAGTTGCGTAAATTCGTTAAAAATATTTACAGGAAGGGTATCGCCCTTCCCGAAAAAATTAGCGGGAAGCTCGGTCTTTTGAAGCCTGTTGAATTTTACCTCATATTTGCTCTTGATATTATGAAGCAGCTCGTCCTGCAACAGGGAAAGGTTTTCCTCTATGTGGGCAATGGTTTGGGAAACTAACAGGTTGCGTACCTCATATTCTTCGGCATATGCCGAATAAGGCTTTAGCTTCATCTTCTTAATGGCAAATGGCAGCGTAAGCCCTAGCAGTATGAGGGTAGAAACGATGACGCAGAATGTCAGGAAAATAATAAGGTTGCGGTGCGGGAAAGGCGAGCCGTCGGGCAGGGCTAACGGAATTGCCATTGCCGCCGCCATAGATACCACACCGCGCATACCGGCCCAACCGAAAACTACAAGGTTGCGCGGGTCGAAGGGCTCGGTCTCGCGTATCTTTTTACTCAGCACCCTCGGCAGCATGGCAGCCGGCACTACCCAGACGAAGCGCATTACTATTACCACCACGCTTACCGCAGCGCCCCACAGCAGCAGCTCGCCCGTTGAGTAGCCATCAATGCCGTTCATTATCTCCCTGAGCTGGAGTCCTATGAGGATAAAAACCAATCCGTTAAGGATATAAACACCAACATCCCAAACCGTTACAGCCATGATGCGGCTTTGGTGGGTAAATATCTGCCCTGCCCGGTAAGAGAGGTACAAGCCTGTAGTCACCACCGCAAGTACCCCCGAAAAATGAAAATGCTCGGCCAAAAGGTAGGAAGCAAATGGCGTAAGCAATGTAAGGGTGGTTTCGACAATGGGGTCGCAAACAAACTTTTTGTGAATGAGGTACATGATGTAGCCCAGCCCCAGCCCAATTGCTATGCCTGCAACCACCATCAGGAAAAAGTTGCCGCTGGCTTCCCACATTATAAAATTTCCGGCGGTTATGGCTGTCAGTGCATATTTGTACGCTACAAGGCCGCTCGCATCGTTCACGAGGCTCTCCCCTTCCAATATGGTAATAATTCGCGGGTGCAGCCCCAACCCTTTGGTAACGGATGTCGCGGCAACGGCATCGGGCGGCGAAACTATGGCCCCTATCAGGAAGGCCAACGGCCAGCTAAGCCCAATAAAGCCATGGGCAACAACGGCTACCGCAAGTGTTGTAAACAAAACGAGCCCAATGGCCGCCAACGATATGGGACGGATAGCCTTTTTAAAATCGTGCCAGCTGGTATTCCATGCGGCATTGTAAAGCAGCGGCGGCAGGAATATAAGGAATACAACGTCGGGGCTAAGGGCAATAACGGGCAGGCCCGGGATTACGCTGATGATAATGCCGCACAGTACCAGCACTATGGGGAACGGGAATTTATATTTGTTGCTAAGGATGCCCAAAAAAGCAATCCCGAAGAGCATCATGATGATAATGGTAATGTTTTCCATAGGGCGAAAATTACGAATTTTCCAAATTAAAATAATGCCTTTCGCTACCTTTGCAATAAACACATTATCATGGCTAAAAAGAACCGCAAACACGAGGAATTGTGGAATGTAATCACCCACGGCACCGGCGCATTGCTCTCGGCTGCTGCGTTTGCGCTTATGGTAATTTATGCCGCTTTTAACGGTACCGGAATGCACATCGCCTCTGCAATTGTATTCGGTTTCAGCCTGCTGCTGCTGTATAGTGCTTCCACCATTTACCATTATGTTGCAACGTTGCGATGGAAACGGTTTTTCCAAAAAATAGACCATCTGTGCATTTACATCCTCATTGCCGGCACCTATACTCCTGTAGCACTGCTGGGCCTCAAAGGCGCCTGGGGATGGATCATTTTTGGCCTGATATGGGCCTTTGCGCTACTGGGCTTCATATTTAAGTTTTCGCCCCTGCGAAGGTCAGAAAAATTATCACTGTCGCTATATGCGCTCATGGGCTGGCTTATCGTTATTGCCATTAAGCCACTTATTGAAACCGTAGCCCCACAGGCATTATACTATCTTTTGGGAGGCGGTTTGTGCTATACTTTCGGCATCTATTTTTATGCGAAGGAAAAAATACCCTACAACCACGCCATATGGCATGTCTTTGTACTGGGCGGCAGCACACTGCATTTCTTCGGAATATTTTTTTACCTGATACCCTGATGCAAGGAATAATTTATTATTTTTAATTTACTAATAAAAGACTCCCTAAAAAACTTTGGAAAATTTGGATATTACGCAGCCATTCCCCAGGGGCGGCGGAGAAATGGGCGAACTAATACGGAATTTCGATTGGGCCACATCACCAATAGGCCCGATTGAAACATGGCCGGTCAGCCTTAAAAATGCTGTGAGTACACTTTTGTATTCTAAATTCCCGATGTTTCTTTTTTGGGGAGATGACAACATACAATTTTACAATGATGCATTTCGGCAAATGCTGGGGCACAATGGAAAGCATCCTGATGCATTGGGCCAAAAGGCCATCGACTGCTGGATAGAGACATGGGACATTGTCGGGCCTCTTATCTATAATGTGAAGAATGAGGCCGAGGGTATTTATTTTGAAGACCTGCTAATACCGATATACCGTAATGGGGAAATGCAGGACGGGTACTGGACCTTTAGCTACAGCCCGATATTGGACGAACGGGGAATGGTACAGGGCGTACTGTGCATATCTACCGAAACCACGGAAAAAGTAAACGGCCTAAGCCGGATAATTGACAGCAAAAAAGAGTTAGAATTTGCAATAGATGCTGCGGAGCTGGGTGTTTGGGACCTGAACCCGGAAACCGGCAGGTTCTCGGGCAATGCCAGGTTAAAAAGCTGGTTTGGCCTGAAGCCGGATAATGAAATACCGCTGGAGATCGCTACAAAAGCCATTGCTGAAAAAGACAGGGAGCGTGTTATTGCTGCCATAAACAAAGCGCTTGAACATAGTTCAGGTGGGGTATACAATATTGAATACACCGTCATCAATCCGCGAACCAGGGAAGAACGCCTTCTCAGGGCCAAAGGCCGGGCTTGGTTTAATGAAAATAAAGTTGCATACCGGTTTAACGGTACGGCCCAGGATATTACCGAAAACCGTAAAGCCCAGGAAGAAGTTGCCGAAGCCAACCAGCTGGCAGACATTGCCACAAAAAGTGCCGGTATGGGGCTATTCAGGGTAGATCTTACAACGGGCGAAATCAACTACTCCCCTATGTTTGCCTACATTCTGACCGGCGATATCAACAAGCGCGAAATTTCCCGAAAAGCCTTCATGAGATATATTCACCCTGATGACCTGCCGGAAAGGGCCAGGGCATTGGAAGAAGGCAAAAAGAACAATGAGTTTTATTATTCCCCACGGTTAATCTGGGATGACGGGTCTGTACACCGCATAGTTGTAATGGGCTCCAATAGCTTTGATGCAGACGGCAAGGCTGTAACATTTTCCGGTACGGTAAGGGATATAAGCGTGCTGGAAAACCAGGTGCTGGCTTTGCAGAAAGCTGAATCGGAAAAACGTGAAAGCGATGCCATGTTTCGCCATGTCACCAACAGTTCTCCTGTGGGCCTGTGGCTATCAGATACTGATGGCACGCTAACCTATGTTAATGGCATCCTTGCAGAGTGGACAGGCCGTTCTGTTACTGAACTGCTCGAAAACGGGTGGATCAATTCGATAATTGAAGCAGACAGGAAACGTACCGTAGCGACATTTATTGAAGTTATGGGACAATTGGCTCACTTTGATGTAATGTTTCGACTGCAAAAATCAGATGGCAGCATCATATGGTGTCGAACTGCGGGCGATCCTTATTATGACGAAAATGGCAGATTTGCCGGCTATGCAGGATACTGCATGGATATTGATGAGATTATAGAAGGACGCCAGGCGCTGACAGAAAGCGAACAACGCTTTAAAGCCATAATTGAGGAAGCTCCTGTTGCAACCTGCCTCTTTACCGGTCCTGACTTTAAAATTGAGGTGGCCAATGAACTTATGCTGGCCTATTGGGGTAAAGATAAATCCGTATTAGGCAAACCCCTCATTCAGGGCCTGCCGGAACTGGAAGGACAGCCGTTCCTTGATATCCTTAACGATATTTACAAGACAGGGCGGACACATTCTGAAATTGAAGCTTACGCCAAACTGGAAGTGAACGGCGTACTGGGCGACTATTATTTTGATTATACCTATAAACCGCTATTTGACAGTGACGGAAAAATTTACGGCATTATAGACATGGCCATGGATGTGACCGACAGGGTGATTGCACAGCGACGCATAGATGAAAGCCGCAAACAACTGCTCGATTCATTTGAACAGTCACCTGTGGGCATCGCTATCATCAGTAAGCAGGAACTGGCTTTTACCATGGCCAATAAGTTTTATGGGGAACTGATTGACCGCTTGCCGGAAACTATTATTGGCAAGCCTTTGCTCGAAGCCCTGCCTGAGTTGAAAGGCCAGGGATTTGATGTGCTTCTTGAAGAAGTTATTGCCACGGGTGAAGCGTATACCGCCAATGAGGTTGCTATAAATCTGTTAAGGCAGGGCCGCATGGAAACCGTGTACCTCGACTTTGCCTACCAGCCCATGCATGCCAGTTCGGGCGAAGTTTCCGGAGTACTTGTAGTAGCCATAGACGTCACACAGCAAGTGCAGTCGAGGCAAAAGGTTGAAATGAGCGAAGCCAAACTGCGGTCAATCATAGCTACCGCGCCTGCGGGTATAGGGCTGTTTGTAGGCCGTGACCTTGTCATTGAAATGCCCAACCAAACCTTTATAGACATTGTTGGCAAAGGATGGGATATTGTTGGGAAGCCATTGCGCGAGGCCATGCCTGAGCTGGTAACCCACGGACAGCCTTTCCTTAAAATACTTGATGACGTATATACCACCGGCAAAATGTACCAGAGTTTTGGGGATCAGGTAAAAATAGTCCAGAACGGCATACTCACCTACAATTATTACAATATTACCTATACTCCTGTTTTTGATGAAAATAATGAAGTATACGCCATCCTGGATATAGCCGTTGATGTAACGGAAGCTGTTTTGGCCCGCCAAAAGCTTGAAGACTCCCAGGCAGCGCTAAGGGGTGCTATAGAGCTTGCCGAGCTTGCAACATGGAGGTATAACATTAAGGAAAATACCTTTAACTTTTCCGAACGCTTTATGGACTGGCTGGGCTTTGATGAAGGTACAAAAAGCCTTGCCGAAGCCTATGAACCATTGCCGGAAGATTATGTAAAAATGGTAGATGAAAAGATAAAAGCTACACTGGCTGCAGGATCTGACGGGCTGTATGAAAATGAGCACCCTATAGTAAACAGTCTTACCGGGCAGGTACGCATCATCCATGCGCAGGCGCAGGTAAGCTATGACATTGCCGGAAACCCGGAATACCTTACCGGTACAGCACAGGATGTAACCAAAGAACGCAAACTGCAGCAGCAGCTTGAATTTGAAGTAAAGCAGCGCACGGAAGAATTGCTGCACGCCAACACCGAACTGGCCGAACTTAACAATGCCCTGCAGCTAAACAACCAGGAGTTGAACCAGTTTGCCTATATCGCATCGCATGACCTGCAGGAGCCTGCACGAAAGATTAGCATCTTTTCTAAAATGCTGCAGGAAAGCCTGGGCACAATGGAGGAAAGGCCGGCCAGTTACCTTAAAAAGATCAATATTGCCGCCGACAGGATGGGGAACCTCATACGCGACGTGTTAAGCTATTCCCAGCTGTCTAAAAACAATACTTTATTTGAAATTACAGACCTGAACAGCATATTAGCCGATAACCTGACCGATTTCGAGCTCATAATGGAGCAAACAGGCGCGCAGGTAACTGCTGATACACTTCCGGTGATCGATGCTATCCCGCTACAGATGTCGCAGCTGTTTGGCAACCTGGTATCCAATTCACTTAAATACAAACGCCCTGATATAAGCCCTGTAATTACCATTTCGGCAAGTCATGCAACAAAAGAGGAGATTGCCGCTTTCGCAACAGATGCTGCACCGGCCTACTACAAAATTGAATTCAGGGATAACGGAATAGGATTTGATAGTGAATATGCGGACAGGATATTTCAGATTTTCCAGCGGCTGCACGGCAAATCGGAATTTTCAGGTACCGGCATAGGGCTCGCCATCTGCAAGAAGATCGTATTGAACCATCATGGCCACATTGAAGCGGCATCACGCGAAGGTGAGGGCGCAGTATTTACCATTTACCTTCCTGAGCGGCAGCAGGTAAAGCAGGACTAAGTAAGCATCAACAGGGAGTTTTACTTCTGCCTTCGGTGAAACAGAAAGATTAAATATTTCTCAACGCTCTTAAACTTCCCTACCTTTGCACCAACATTCGAACATTCACATGAAATTAGACATACTTGTTTTTGGCGCCCACCCCGATGATGTGGAACTGAGCTGCGGCGCGACCATAGCCAAGGAAATATCATTGGGCAAAAAAGTAGGGATTATTGACCTTACCCGTGGCGAGCTGGGAACCCGTGGTACTGCCGAAATACGGGATGAAGAAGCCGCTGAAGCCGCAAAGATACTGGGTGTTGCCGTTAGGGAGAACCTGCGTTTCCGCGATGGGTTCTTTACCAATGATGAAGCCCACCAAATGGAGATCATCAGGATGGTGCGCAAATACCAGCCGGATATTGTAATCTGCAACGCGGTAGACGACCGCCACATCGACCACGGCAAGGGCAGCAGGCTGGTATCGGATGCGTGCTTTTTATCAGGACTGCGCAGGATTGAAACAAAATTGGGCGACACGCTACAGCAAGCCTGGAGGCCAAAGCTGGTGTACCATTACATACAATGGAAGAACCTGGCGCCTGACTTTGTAGTGGATGTTACCGGTTTCATGGATGTGAAAGTGGCCTCGCTGATGGCATATAAGTCGCAATTTTATGACCCGGACAGCAATGAACCTGTAACCCCCATCGCTACAAAAAACTTTAAAGAGAGCATTCTTTACCGGGCAGCCGACCTGGGAAGGCTTATAAATTCGGAATATGCCGAAGGTTTTACAGTAGAAAGGTATTTGGCAGTGAACAGCTTAGGAGATTTGATATAAAAAATATAAATTTTTGCTTGCAAAAACGGCGGAATACCTTATATTTGCACTCGCAAAACAAATGGTGATTGTAGCTCAGTTGGTTAGAGCGTTGGATTGTGGTTCCAAAGGTCGCGGGTTCGAGCCCCGTCTTTCACCCTTCTTTCATGCCCCGGATTTTTCCGGGGCTTTTTTTATGCTTATATAATAAGAAATTCCTTATATTAGCTGTGATTAACCCTAACAATACAATGGAACTGGACTACGAAGATTTAGGAAAAAGATTTGACTGCGCCTGCGGGGATGTCATAGAAAAGTTAAGCACCGTATATGCTACCGATTATAAAGGAGCCGGGCCTGAAAAACTGTCGGCTTTCCTGGAACTGATACAAAAGGAATTTGATGCTGCAGAAACAACTTTCATCAGGGACAACAAAATTGGCTCCGATGCACGCGCATTGCAGGACATAAAGGCCATTGCCAAATCCTATGCAAGAAAATGCCTGTCTGATTACAGTAAAGTTGCTTAAAGGCAGTATAATATCACCGTTATTTATGTTAAAAAACATTTAAACATTAATTTACTGTCAAATTTGCACTATATTTGACTTCAAATTGGCGGGAAAGCTATTTTACTGCTGTTTATTTTTGGGGGCATTTATAGGCGCTAAGTTTAATATAAAGCCGTACCGCCAATTTTATCAATTACATTCCTTATAAACTTATCGAAATCATTTTTCCCTGAGGATTGGGTTTAGGGTATTTATTGCCGTATACACTACGCTGCAGAGGATCCTGCACGAAAAATTTTACTAAATTTAGGTTCTATATTATAACTTTCGTGTTTCCTCCTATTGTTTATTTTGCTGAAAATTTAAAATTAACAATGAAGTAAGCATGGGGTTTGACTACAAAGAACTGGAAGAGCAGTTGGCAATAGTGTGCGATGAGGTGCACAAGGATTTTCTTAAAAGGTTTAACAGCGAAATTTATATATCCGCAGGGGGCGCAAAACTCGAAGTCTTTATAAACGACCTGCAAAGGGAGTTTGAAACCACTGCAAACGCTTTTCTTAAAAAGCATAACCTCGAAAAAGATACCGAGGCACGCAAAAGGGTGCTTACAATAACCAAGCTTTATGCTAAAAAATGCGTTGAGGATTTCAGCAAAATTTAAAAAAGAAAGCCACGAACTTTGATAAAATAAGTTCGTGGCTCATTATTTTCTGTAAAATTTAAAACTGGTTTATTGTCTTTCTTATTGCTACAAGCTTTTTCATCAATCCTTCAAAGTAATCGAGGTGTAGCATGTTGGCACCGTCACTCTTGGCATTGGCAGGATCAAAATGCGTTTCGATGAAAATCCCGTCAACACCTACTGCTATACCTGCCTTGGCAACGGTCTCGATCATGTCCGGACGGCCACCGGTCACACCTGTGGTCTGGTTGGGCTGCTGCAGCGAGTGTGTCACGTCAAGCACCGTAGTAGCAAACTGCTGCATGGTTGGGATGCCGCGGTAATCTACAATCATGTCCTGGTAGCCGAACATCGTGCCACGGTCGGTAGCCATTACGTTCCCGTTGCCGCAGTCCAGTACTTTTTGTACGGCGTGCTTCATGCTCTCCGGGCTCATGAACTGCCCCTTTTTCAGGTTCACCGTTTTGCCTGTATTGGCCGCAGCAACCACAAGGTCCGTCTGGCGCACAAGGAATGCCGGTATCTGGAGCACATCTACATATTCTGCCGCCATTGGGGCATCTTCATTGGTGTGGATGTCAGTTACTGTCGGGATGCCAAAGGTCTGCGATACTTTTTGAAGGATTTTCAACGCCTTCTCATCACCTATGCCGCTAAAGCTGTCAATGCGGGAGCGGTTCGCCTTTTTGAACGACCCTTTGAATACGTAAGGGATTTCGAGCCTGTCAGTTACTTCAACAAGCTTCTCGGCAATGCGCAGCGCCATTTCCTCGCCTTCTATGGCACATGGGCCGGCCAAAAGGAAAAAGTTGCCGCTGTCGGTATGTTTTATCTGTGGGATATTCTTTAAGTTCATTGTTGTGTTTTTTTGAAGTGCAAAGATAGTTATTTCAGATTTTAGATTTCAGATTTTAGATTTCAGATTGAGCTACACTCTTGCTGTGGCATATGCATTTAAGGTTTGAGTGGAAAAAATCTGAAATCTGAAATCTGAAATAAATTAGGGAATAATCCGTATCCCAAAACCATATGGCGCCACGATCTCCCCTTTTTCGTACAGGTTAACGTAGATGCGCACCGGCTCGGCAAGGCCATCCCAGGTCACTTCATAAATATCGAGCAGGCCGGCACCCATATCAGTCCTTTTGGAAGGGAATGGGCAGCAGGTATCAACTTTGCTGTACGACAGCTTTTCCCCCTTAGGCCCGGTAAGCGCACCAAAGTAGCGCTGCACGTTGATTTCGGAAGTCTGGTAGGTCATAAAGCCAAGGTTCACCGGATAATCCTGGTCATAGCCATATTTTTTATCCTTGCTTATTTGTACAATGACAAAAGTCTTTTCTTTTGACAACGATGGCATTTTTGCATCGTTATTAATATTCTTTATCGTATTGCGAGTGCTTACGCACGAACTAAGCGCCAATAGCGATAGTGACATCAGGAATATCTTTTTCATCCGTCTCGATTTGTTTGTCCAAAGTTAGTAAAAAGATGGAACGCGGATGACGTTGATTTTATGCATATTTTCACTCACTTTTTACTATCGGATAGCTATATTTTTTAAACCCATTGCAAATTTCTAAAATTCATCTACTCCTACTGGGCAACGTCTTTCCGGGGAGGTACGACCCCGCCAACGCGGGGCTCCGCATTCTATGATATAAAACAATTAAAATCAGTAAAAAATTATCCTGCGAATTTATATGTATTTATAAAGGGTGACTGTCTATTGATTACAGAGAATACTCTGCTAACTATCTTA
>NZ_JAPCHV010000032.1 GCF_026107645.2 Flavobacterium sp. MFBS3-15
AGGGCAGGCAGAGGACTAATGCGGAACATAGTTATTACAACTAGCAAAGTCTGTAGTTCACCTCTGCTCTCCTTTGAAAATTAATCAATTTATATCACACTTCAAAGTAAAGGCAAAGTTTCCTGACTTCGTGGAGTCATTGGCATGTCTCCTGACATGCAGGTCAGAAACCTTAATCACTTCCGAAAGGTCGGGAGACTTTGTGAAGCGAGATCGAATACTCTAACATCTAATAATTAACAAATTAGTCATTTAAACACGTGAAAAATAACCTATAGATTAACATTTATTTAACTTTTTTCATCATCTTTGGGAATTGAAAATCTAACTATGTTGAATGGCAGTATTGTGTGCAAAGGGAGGTGTGCATAATGTTGCGAAAAAAGTAATATACAATGGCTTCGTACAGTTCTTCCTCTTCAGCAAACAGTACTATTCTTTATGATACCGCCTTATTGTTAGTCCGCATCACAGTTTCCTGCCTCATCATGACACACGGGCTGCAGAAACTCACGATGCTGCTGGGCACCGCCCCAGTGGAATTCCCCGACCCGATAGGCATCGGTTCGGTACCCTCGCTCATACTGGCTGTTTTCGCCGAAGTAGTCTGTTCTTTCCTCATCATCATTGGGGTGGCTACGCGGTTTTCGTGCATACCGCTCATCATCACTATGCTGGTAGCCATATTTTATGTGCATGCCGCTGAACCGCTGGAGGCCAAAGAGCTTCCTGTTTTATACCTACTGGTTTTTGTAGTGTTCTTTGTAACAGGCGCGGGGAAATTCTCGGTTGATTTTTTAATCAGGAAGAATAAGAAGTCGGTGAATTACTAATGTTTTTAACCACATAGGCACATAGTGTTATTTGCTTTTAAAAGTTTAAGCAGAGTGACGCAGAGAAAAAAGCAAGCTTCTTCTATGTGGAATTATGACTTCTGAGATTATTTCAAAACTATGGATACTATGTATCTATTTGGTTGAAATTTTTGGCGGTACCGAAGTTAGTTGGGCGATCTGCAAAACCAAAAATTATAGTATTTTTGAACCTGAAGTACTATAATCATGAACACCACCCTTTCTACCGAAAACATCACTACCCTAGAGCAAATCGTAGGTGCACCCTATATCTTCACCGACGAAGAAACCCGCCACCATTACGGACACGACGAAACGGAAGACTACAATTTTCCACCATCTGTCGTAGTAAAGCCCGGCACTCCCGAAGAAATTTCGGCCATCATGAAAGTGGCCAACGAATATAAAATACCCGTGGTGCCGATAGGAGGCAGGACCGGCCTTAGCGGCGGTGCCTTGAGTATTCATGGTGGCATAGGGCTTTCGATGGAGCGCTTCATCAGTATTGAAATCGATGAAAAAAACCTTCAGGCTATTGTAGGGCCGGCTGTGATTACGCAGGTTTTCCGTGAGGCGGCATTTGAAAAGGGGCTTTTTTACCCACCCGACCCGAGCAGTCAGGGAAGCTGCACCATCGGCGGCAACGTAGCCGAGAACGCAGGCGGTGCAAGGGCGCTAAAATATGGCGTAACCAAGGATTATGTGCTTAACCTGCAAGTGGTTTTGCCAAATGGCGACATCATCTGGACCGGGGCGAATACTTTAAAGAATTCTACAGGCTACAACCTTACACAACTGATGGTGGGCAGCGAGGGTACCCTGGGCATCATTACCAAAATAGTGATGAAGTTGCTACCGAAAAACAGCCACAACATACTCATGCTGGTGCCTTTCTTCAGGTCGGCGCAGGCTTGCGAAGCAGTTGCCGAAATATTCCGCGCGGGGATTGTTCCCAGTGCCCTGGAGTTCATGGAGCGCGATGCCATTGATTGGACACTGCGGTTTGTAGAGGGAGTGAGCATCGACATTAAAGACGAGGTAGAAGCCCACCTGCTCATTGAGGTTGACGGCAACTATCCCGACGTGCTTTTCGCGGAAGCGGAAAAGATAATGGGTGTGCTGGAGCAGTTTGATATTGACGAGATACTTTTTGCCGATACCGAAGACCAGAAGAATGCCCTTTGGAAAATGCGCCGTGCCGTGGGCGAAGCGGTTAAATCCAACTCGGTTTATAAGGAGGAGGATACCGTGGTGCCGCGCTACGAGCTGCCATCTTTGCTTGCGGGCATTAAAGAGGCAGGCAGGAAGTACGGCTTCAAATCGGTATGCTATGGCCACGCGGGCGACGGCAACCTGCACGTAAACATCATCAAGGGCGACATGAGCGATGAAAACTGGCGCACGGAAGTGCCCAAAGGCATCCGTGAGATATTTGAGCTTACGGTGGCATTAAAGGGAACGCTGTCAGGCGAGCACGGCATCGGCTATGTGCAGAAAAACTACATGGATATTGCTTTCCCGCAAAGCCAATTGCAATTGATGAAGGGGATAAAGCAACTGTTCGATCCGAATAATATCCTGAATCCGAGTAAGATATTGCCTGATAACCTTTAATATACGGCAAATATCGTATTGCCGCGCCTGATGTCATGGGATAATTTTGGTCATTATAAACCAATAATTATTCCATGATGAAAAAATTATTCTTTACAGCTATGCTATTGGCAGGTACGTTCGCCGCATCGGCACAGGAAACAAAATTCGGTGTACGTGCCGGTGTTGATTTTGCTTCAATGAAGGTAACCTATGTGAACCCGATCACAGGTGATGAGGCTTCGGCATCCTCTTCTGAGACGGGCTTCTTCATAGGTGCTTTTGCAGAGTTTGGACTTTCGGAGAAATTTTCCATCCAGCCGGAGGCTTTGTATGTTTCCATTAAAGATTTTAATTCAATCAGTGTACCGGTATTGGGCAAGTACAGCTTCGGCAGCTTTAGTGTGCTGGCGGGTCCGGATCTGAACTACCTCCTTGATGCGGAGGAGGATGAATTTAAGGTGAATATTGACCTGGGAGCTTCGTATGACATTACGGAAAGCTTTGATGTGCAGGCGAGATATTCGATAGGTATGGGCGATGTGGCGCTGAGCGGGATGTTCATCGGGGCGGGCTATGCCTTTTAAGCACTATATCAATTAGTTTTGTGAAGGCCGTTCCCTGTAATGTGGGGGCGGCTTTTTTTATTTTGCAGTATTTGTAAATCAATTGACTGTTTTAAGTTTCGAATTTTGGCACGTGTTTTGTTTTTCTTGTTAAGGGATTCATAAATTATTATTTAAAAAAATTACATTTGCCAATTATTAAATCTCAAACTCATGAAAAGAATTACTTTACTCTGCCTGTTTCTAATGAGTGTTCTGCCAATGGTGGCGCAGCGCATCCAGACCGGAAACCTCACCGTATTTACCGAAGACGGCACTAAGTTTTACCTTGAGCTCAACGGCGAGCGCTATAACGATGAACCCCTGACGAACGTGCGCGTAGAAGAGCTGCCTAATCCTTACTATAGCTGCAAGATTGTATTTGAGAATCCCAAGATTGCTTCAATAACCAAAAACACTCTTACCATAGAAAATATGGATGGAATGCTGGAAGATGTGACCTATCGCATTAAAAACAGGAAAGGCAAGCGTACGCTAAACTTCTATTCGGCCATTCCCGCAGAACAGAATATGGTACGCCCTGCCAACACGCCGGTATACGTATATGGCCATCCGCATGATATGTATATGGACCAGCACGGTGTAATCGTGACCCAGACAGAAACCGTAACCATCGACGATTCCGATGCTTTCGGTATGAACGTTAATATGGGCGGATTCAATGTGAACATGTCGGCCGGTGCGGGTTCAGGCGGCACCACAACTACAACCACTACAACCACCACTACCCAGGGCGGCGGTTACAATAATGGCGGTTATAACAATAATGGCTACGGCAACAACGGTGGCTATAACAACAATAACGGTTATGGTAATAATAGCGGGCATCATGGCAACCATAATGGAGGCTATGGCAACAATAACAATGGCGGCCATCATAATAATAATAATACTGGTTATGGAAATAACAACGGCCCAAGGCCATGCAGGAATGCCATGGGCAATGCCGACTTTGAAGAGGCCAAAAAAGCCATTAAGGATGGTAATTTCGACGATACGAAGGTGTCCATAGCCCAACAGATCATGATGACCAACTGTTTGAATACCAATCAGGTTGCGGAGATACTGAAGCTGATTAACTTTGAGGAAAGCAGGCTGGAACTGGCCAAGTTTGCTTACGACTATTGTACTGATAAAAATAACTATTACAAGCTAAGCAGTTCTTTCAATTTTGACAGCAGCAAAAACGAGTTGAGCAACTTTGTGAAGGCTCAGAGGAAGTAGTTTTCGGTAGCGGTACAGAGCAAAATGCCCATATAAAAGCAGTAGAGCCGTTGCATTGCAACGGCTCTGTCATTTTACATCTAAGTTGAGGCTAAGCCTGGTTTTTTGCAGCAACGGCCTCCCTCGCCAATGCCTTGGTTGCCATTTTGCCAATAGATAAGCCCTGTATTACGATTGAGAACACTACAACAATGTAGGTTATGGCAATGATCACGTTCTTGTAAGGCCCGTCGGCAATGGACAGCGCCAAAGCAATGGACACACCGCCACGCAGCCCGCCCCATACCAATATTTTAATGGTGCCTTTGCTGAATTTTTCCCGGAAGGGGATGAACTTTGTAGGTAGCCATATGGATACATACCTAGCCAAAAGTACAAGGCCAATACAGGCAATGCCCGGCAGCCAGTAATGGTTTATGTTTTTTACTAAAAGAAAATTGAACCCGATAAATAGGAAAAGGATGGCATTGAGTATTTCATCGTTCAGCTCCCAAAATTTATCGAGGTAATCCTTGGTTACCGCAGACATGATGAAGCGTTTTTTTACATTGCCGATGATGAGCCCCGCAAATACCATCGTAAGCGGGCCGGATATATGCAGTTCCCTGGCAATGAGGTAGCCGCCCATTACCACCGACAGGGTTATGAGGACCGAAACTTTGTAGTCGTCTATCCTGCGCAGGGCTCTCGATGCCGTAATGCCCAGCAGGATGCCCAACAGGAATCCGCCGCCTGCTTCACGTATAAAAAGCCAGACAACGCGCCATACGGTAAGATCTTCCGAGGACCCCTGCGCCAGCTGCAATATTACAGCAAAAATCACGACCGCCATGCCGTCATTAAAAAGCGATTCGCCTGCTATTTTGGTCTCCAGGCTCTTGCGTACTTGGGCTCCCTTGAGGATGCTCAGCACCGCAACAGGATCGGTAGGGGAGATGAGCGCCCCGAAGAGCAGGCAGTAGATATAAGGGATTTCGAGTCCCTTGATGGGGATGTAATACACAAAAGTGCCCACAGCAAATGTGGATATAATTACGCTGACAGTAGAGAAGACTACGATGGGGCCGCGCTGTTCGCGGAGGTCTTTAAGGTTGATGTGTACCGCCCCGGCAAAGAGCAGGAAGTTGAGCATCGCTCCCATAAGGAGCTCGGTAAAATCAAATCCGGCGATGAGTCCCGATATGCGGCTTAGGGTGTTTGGGAAAACATTTCCGAAAACAACCAGGAAAACAGAAACCGCCATGGCAATGACCATGACACCGATGGTAGACGGTAGTTTAAGCAACCGGACATTGAGATAAGCAAAAAAAGAAGCCAGTACGATGAGTACCGAAAGTGAATAGTATAACTCCATTGGCGTGTAAAGTGAATTTTAGCTGAAAAAAGTCGATTTTTGCGAAAATAGCGAAAAATGATGTGATATCCTATAGCAGTAACAGCCGCTATTGCAGTTTTCGTCAGGCTTATCGGGTTCCATCTTTTTATTCACATAATATGATAAAATAAAATTCATTACTTTTAGCGTTCAAAATACAATCATGTCACAACCGATAATAGACATAAAAGGCATTACCCGCGATTTCCAGATGGGAAGCGAAACGGTAAATGTGCTGAAAGGCATCGATCTCTCGATTAACAAAGGCGAATATGTTGCGCTGATGGGGCCTTCGGGCTCAGGAAAGAGTACGCTCATGAACCTGCTGGGCTGCCTCGATACCCCAACTGCCGGTACTTACATCCTTAACGGCAAACCCGTAAGCCAGATGCGCGATGACGAACTTGCAGGAATACGTAACAAGGAGATTGGCTTCGTTTTCCAAACGTTTAACCTGTTGCCGCGTACCACCGCCCTGGACAACGTCGCGCTGCCCATGGTATATGCCGGTTACAAAAAGCCGGAACGCCATGCGCGAGCCTCGAAGGTGCTTACACAGGTAGGATTGTCTGACAGGATGGACCACAAGCCCAACCAGCTTTCGGGAGGGCAGCGGCAAAGGGTGGCTGTTGCAAGGGCATTGGTAAACCACCCCTCCATAATCCTGGCTGATGAGCCAACGGGAAACCTTGACAGCAAAACATCGGTAGAGATCATGAAGTTGTTTGGCGATATACACGCCAACGGCAATACGGTTATACTCGTGACCCACGAAGAAGACATCGCGGCCTATGCCCACCGTGTGATCCGCCTCAGGGATGGTGTGATTGAAAGTGATAATGTAAATCCTGACCCGCATAAATAGGATTTCAGATTAGCTAAATTCCTGCTGCAGACTGTTTGTCAGTGTTTGGTTAGTGAGGTCGAAGTTTGAATTTTAAGTAAAGTTTCGCGCCCGGCATTAGGGTTTGAGTGAAGCTCAATCTGAAATCTGAAATCTACAAATCTGAAATACTCCATGAAAGTATATACTAAAACCGGCGATAAAGGCACAACCTCTCTTTTTGGGGGCGACCGTGTACCGAAACACCACATCCGCATTGAAAGCTACGGGACAGTAGACGAGTTGAACTCGTACATCGGGCTGATACGCGACCAGGACATCAACCCTTTTTATAAACAGGTACTCATACGCGTGCAGGACAGGCTGTTTACGGTAGGTGCCATATTGGCAACCCCGCCCGCAAAAGAGATGTTGAAAAACGGGAAGGAACGGCTGAACATTCCTAAAATCTCTGAAGCTGATGTTGAATTGCTTGAAAATGAGATTGACGGGATGGAAACTGCGCTGCCGCCCATGACACATTTTGTGCTCCCCGGAGGGCATACTACGGTGTCATACTGTCATATTGCAAGGTGTGTTTGCCGCCGTGCAGAGCGTCTTTCGGTGCATTTGAATGAGATAGAGCCTGTAGATGTGCTGGTTTTGGCCTATCTTAACCGACTTTCTGACTACCTTTTTGTACTGGCACGGAAGTTGTCACATGACCTGCAGGCTGATGAAGTGAAATGGATGCCTGAGAAATTATAGTGTCCGGTCACAGTTGCCGGAACAGTGGTATTACAGCGCACAGACTGTAAACTGAGACTGGGACTGTAAACTGAAAACACGTTCTTATACTTTTTATTTAAAATAAAACACTTTTTACTTGACAATTTCAGTAGAAAAATTATTTTTGCATAAACTTTAACCGTTTAACAGATGTATTGGACATTAGAATTGGCGTCCTATTTGAGCGATGCCCCCTGGCCGGCAACAAAAGATGAGCTTATTGATTATGCCATCAGGACCGGTGCTCCGCTGGAGGTTGTAGAAAACCTGCAATCCATTGAAGACGAAGGCGAGATCTACGAATCGATGGAAGAGATATGGCCGGATTATCCGACGGACGAAGATTATCTTTGGAACGAGGACGAATACTAGCAAAAAATAAGATCAATTGAAAAGTCTCTTTCAGGAGGCTTTTTTTTTGGTTAAATTTGCACCTTATTTTGATATAATATAAGTAATTACAGATATAATGAGTTTATTAAACAGCATACTTAAAGCCTTTGTGGGCGATAAGTCGCAAAAAGACATAAAGGCCATACAGCCCTACATAAACAAGGCTAAGGCATTTGAGGGCCCGCTTTCGCAGCTTTCGCACGATGAGCTAAGGGCTAAGACCATCTTTTTTAAGGATAAGATACGCGAGGCCCGCGCTGACAAAGACGCGAAGATAGCTTCGTACCTGCAGGAAGTTGAAAAAACGCAGGACATCGATGCCCGTGAGGATATCTATGCCTCAATAGACGCCCTTGAAAAAGAGGCGTATGACATTACCGAAAAAGTATTGCTGGACATCCTTCCTGAGGCATTTGCCGTGGTTAAGGAAACCGCACGCCGCTTTAAGGAAAATACTTCAATCACCGTTAGCGCCACCCCGCTTGACAGGGAGCTTTCGGCAACTAAGGAGTATATACAGCTGGAAGGTGACAGCGCTATATGGGCCAACTCCTGGAATGCTGCCGGTAAGGAAATTACCTGGGACATGATACACTACGACGTACAGCTTATAGGCGGTATGGTACTGCACCAGGGCAAAATTGCCGAGATGCAGACGGGTGAAGGTAAGACCCTTGTGGCTACCCTGCCGTTGTACCTTAACGCGCTTCCGGGCCTGGGTGTGCACCTTGTAACGGTGAACGACTACCTGGCACGACGCGACAGCACCTGGAAAGCGCCGCTGTTTGAATTCCACGGCCTTACAGTTGACTGTATTGACAACCACCAGCCGAACTCGAACGGAAGGCGGAAAGCTTATGCCGCCGACATTACTTACGGTACCAATAACGAATTCGGTTTTGACTACCTGAGGGACAACATGGCGCATTCGCCGGAAGACCTTGTACAGCGCAAGCACAACTATGCCATTGTGGATGAGGTGGACTCGGTATTAATTGATGATGCACGTACGCCGCTTATCATATCAGGGCCGGTGCCGCAGGGTGACCGCCACGAGTTCAACGAACTGAAGCCGAAGGTGGATAACCTGGTAAACCTGCAAAGGACCTTGCTGAATGGTGTTTTGGCCGAAGCCAAAAAGCTCATCCGCGAAGGTAAGACCAAAGAGGGCGGATTCCTGTTGCTGAGGGTACACCGCGGTTTGCCAAAGAACAAGGCGCTTATCAAGTTCCTTAGTGAGGAAGGTGTGAAGCAGTTGCTGCAAAAGACCGAGAACCAGTACATGCAGGACAATAACCGCGACATGCACAAGATTGACGAGGCATTGTACTTTGTAATTGAAGAGAAAAACAACCAGGTAGAGCTTACCGACAACGGTATCAAATTCCTTTCGCAGGATACGGACGAAAGCTTCTTTGTGCTTCCGGACATTGGTACTGAAATAGCTAACATTGAGAAGAAAGGCCTTCCGAAAGAGGAGGAGGCTGAACTTAAAGATACGCTTTTCAAGGACTTCGGCGTGAAGAGCGAGCGCATCCACACCCTTACGCAGCTGCTTAAGGCATATACGTTGTTTGAAAAAGACATCGAGTACGTAATCATGGACAACAAGATCATGATCGTAGATGAGCAAACAGGCCGTATCATGGACGGAAGGCGTTATTCTGACGGGCTCCACCAGGCCATCGAAGCCAAGGAGAACGTGAAGATCGAGGCCGTAACGCAGACCTTTGCAACCATTACCCTGCAAAACTACTTCAGGATGTACAAAAAGCTGGCCGGTATGACCGGTACGGCAGTGACTGAAGCAGGTGAATTCTGGGAAATATACAAGCTGGATGTGGTGGAAATACCAACTAATAAAGGCATTGCCCGTAAAGACCACAACGACCTCATATACCGCACCATGCGCGAAAAGTTCAATGCTGTTATTGAAGACGTGACTGAACTTTCGAATGCAGGAAGGCCAGTGCTTATCGGTACTACATCGGTAGAGATTTCAGAGCTTTTGAGCCGTATGCTTAAAATGAGGAACGTGCCGCATAACGTACTGAATGCAAAACTCCACAAAAAAGAGGCTGAGATCGTAGCCGAAGCCGGTAAGCCGGGCGTCGTGACCATAGCCACCAATATGGCGGGCCGTGGTACCGACATTAAGCTTACACCGGAAGTGAAGGCCAAAGGAGGGCTTGCCATCATAGGTACGGAGCGTCACGACTCAAGGCGTGTAGACAGGCAGCTGCGCGGACGTGCAGGCCGCCAGGGCGACCCGGGAAGCTCGCAGTTCTATGTGTCACTGGAGGATAACCTTATGCGTTTGTTCGGTTCCGAAAGGGTAGCCAAGATAATGGACCGCATGGGCCTTAAAGAAGGTGAAGTGATACAGCACTCGATGATGACAAAATCCATCGAGCGCGCACAGAAAAAAGTTGAAGAAAACAACTTTGGCGTACGTAAGCGCCTGCTGGAATATGATGACGTAATGAACTCGCAGCGTGAAGTAGTGTACAAGCGCAGGAGGCATGCTCTCGAAGGCGAACGCCTGAAAGTAGACATTGCCAACATGATGTATGACACTGCTGAGGTGATTGCCGAGCAGAATAAAGCGACAAACGACTATAAGAACTTTGAGTTCGAACTGATACGTACTTTCTCTATAAGCTCGCCGGTAACGGAGCAGGAGTTCCTGAAACTTTCTGAAATGGAGCTTGCAGGCAAAGTGTATAAAGCGGTTACCGAAGCGTACAATGAAAAAACTGAGCGTAACGCTGCCGAGGCTTTCCAGGTAATAAGCAACGTATACGAGAACAATAACGGGCAGTATGAGCGCATTGTAGTTCCTTTTACAGATGGCATCAAGACGCTGAATGTGGTGACCAATCTGGAAAAAGCTTACCAAAGCCAGGGCAAGTCGCTGATAACAGATTTTGAGAAGAATATCACCCTTGCCATTGTTGATGAGGCATGGAAGAAGCACCTCCGCAAAATGGACGAGCTCAAGCAGTCGGTACAGCTGGCCGTACACGAGCAGAAAGACCCGCTTCTTATTTATAAGTTTGAAGCATTCAACCTGTTCAAGAAGTCGATTGATGCTATCAATAAAGAAGTGATATCGTTCCTGTTCAAGGGCGACCTGCCTTCGCAGAACCCGAACAACATACAGGAGGCAAGGCAACAACAGGCGCCTAAAAAGGAGCAGTACACCGAAACCAAAGATGAGGTAATGAATACCGACGAGATGGCCGCAGCGGCTCGCGAAGTATCACAGCAGTCGCAGCAGCGCCAGCCGGTAACCGAAACCATTGTCAGGGATGCCCCGAAAATCAACCGTAATGACAATGTGACCATTAAACATGTAATGAGCGGCAAGACCGAAACCATGAAATTCAAAAAAGCCGAGAGCCTTTTGGCAACCGGCGAGTGGGTTATCGTTCACGAATAATCCGGATCATATTTTAAAAACAAACCCTGCGGAAACGCGGGGTTTTGTTTTTTAAGTATTCTTAGCGACAAATAGTAAAATGTTGTTAGGGTAAACCGGCTGTAGATTGTCAAATATCAAAGTTAAATTATTTTTAAGCCAACATTAAATTAATAGTATCTTTGATTAAAACATCTATCTGACTATGCAACAACAACTACGCAACACTTTGTGGCGCAAGGCTTTTATGGCTGCGCTGCTGCTGATTCCTGTTTTCCTGCACGCACAGGTCACCTTTACCGACAGCAACCTGCCCATCGTGATCATTACCACCGATAACGACCCCGATACAGGTCAGCCAATGGAAATTCCGGACGATCCTAAGATACCGGCCAGCATGAAGATCATTTACAGGCCGGACGGTACCCGCAATTACATGGCCGACCAGGATACCCCTGCCTTCCTGAACTACAACGGGCGCATCAAGATCGAACTGCGGGGGTCAACGTCGCAAATGCTGGACAAAAAGCAATACGGCTGGACAACTTACGAAAATAACAACACTACCAAAAAAAATGTGAGCCTTCTCGGTATGCCCAGCGAGAACGACTGGATACTCAACGGGCTGGCTTTCGACGCATCATTGATGCGCGACTACCTTTGCTACAACCTTACCCGCCAGATGGGGCAATATGCCACACGCACGCAATACTGTGAGGTAATAATAAATGGTGATTATCGTGGCCTGTACATTTTGCAGGAAAAAATAAAGGACGACTCCAAACGCGTGAACATTGAGGAGATTGACGAAAATGCTTCATCGGGGATGGCACTGACGGGCGGTTACATTACTAAAGCCGATAAAACTACCGGCGGCGATCCTGTAGCCTGGCAGATGGATTCCTACCAGGGATGGCCTACAGACTTTATTCATGAACTGCCCAAGCCCGAAGACATAACTACCGCTCAGAATGATTACATCCATGGGCAGTTCCAGTTGCTGGAATCTACTGCCGGTGCGAATAACGCCAGCGTAGCCAATGGCTATCCGTCGGTGATTGACATACCAACGTTTGTAGATTTCATGATCATCAATGAGTTTTCTTCGAATGTGGATGCCTACGAGATCAGCACATTTTTCCATAAGGACAAAGGCGGAAAGCTGAGAGCAGGGCCGGCTTGGGATTTTAACCTTAGCCTCGGCCTCGACGTATTTGGCGACAGAAGCCAGCCTGACGTGTGGCAGTTTTCCAACGATGATAATGAGGGTGCTAAATTTTGGACCGACCTGTTTAACAACCCTACTTATAAATGTTATTTTGCCAGGAGGTGGCACCAGCTCACTCAGCCGGGCCAGCCGCTCAATTTCAATTCGATTGAGGCTTTCATCGATGCTACGGAACAGCTTATCACTGAAGCATCTGTGAGGGAGCAACTGCGTTGGGGTACCGTACCAAACCTGGGCCAGGAAATACACTTCATTAAGGATTTCATTCTGGAGAGGATGCCGTGGATGGATGCCAATATAGGCAGCTTTACAGCCTGCAGCAACATAACGGTGCCGCAGCTCGTCATCAGCAGGATACATTATAACCCGTCTGAGAATACTGAATTTCCGGAGTCCGACGATCAGGAATTCATACAAATAACCAATGCCGGGGCAGCCGAAGTGAACCTGACAGGAGTGTATCTTAGCGAGCTGGGTATTTCCTACCAGTTTCCGGTAAACTCGACTTTGGCGGCAGGAGCCAATCTTTACATTGCCAGCAACCCTGCAGTATTTGAAGCAAAGCACGGTGTGGCTCCGTTTGGGCAGTTTCAGCGCAATTTGTCGAACAGTACGCAAAAACTGGTTTTGGCAGATGGTTTTGGCAATGTTATCGATACAGTAGAGTATGATGATGATGAGCCGTGGCCGGATGCCGACGGAAGCGGCAGCTACCTGCAACTGGTATCATTGTCGCTGGACAACAGCCTGGCATCAAGCTGGGTAGCATCTACAAGCGACGCACTTTCGGCGGGTGGTTTTGGTGCTGTATCATCTACAGCAATTTATCCAAACCCGGTTGAGAATACATTATACGTAAAATCGGCGGAGGCGTTGCGTAGTATTGAGGTGTACGATATTTACGGTAAGCTGCTACAGTCGCAAACAGTTTCATCAAATCAGTTGAGTCTCGATTTTGGAGCGTATTCGCCGGGTATGTATATCGTTAAGGCATCGGGAGCTAACGGCACAGTTACCGGAAAGATATTGAAGCGATAGGAGACAATTTTGATTATCCAAAGAGCCCAAAGGTTTTAGATCCTTTGGGCTCTTTTATATGAATAATATTGAAAATAGGGCTGACAATTGCCGGAGCAATCACCATGGTATCCTGTCATTCATATGACAGGCATCGGGAAAAGGCTATAAAGGGGAGAGCGAGCCCCAGGATTGGTAAAAGCGGGTTCGTTATACAGCCATATTTCAAATACTAAGTAATAGCTTACATATACTAATTGAAACCCATGCAATTCTCAAAATATAAAAATACTGCATAGTAATGTATGTAGCTTTACCCCAAAATAAGCTATAAATTTTAAAGGAATTGCCATGAAAAAAAATCTACTATTTGTCTTACTTATTGCCTCAATGAGCTTGAGTGCTCAAACTACCCACGTTATTAGCTGGTTTATGGGTGTCTCGTCGGCGCAGGCCTCTAAGACCGTGAATGCAGGCGATACAGTAAAATGGACATGGGACGACAGTGCCCCTCATACCGTAACGAGCATTGCCGGAGGTGCCGAAACATTCAACAGCGGCCAGCTGACAGGAAGCAACCAGGAATACTCCCGCGTGTTTAATGTAGTTGGGGCGACTAACTACCGGTGCAGCATACATGCGATGATGCAGGGTACAATTACTACACAACAGGTAATGGGTACAGGCGAACTGATTGCTCCTGATTTTGTTTTTTCGCCAAATCCTGTTACGGATATCCTGACCATTAATTCAAAATCAGTCATCGACAGGATTGAAGTGTATGACCAAAATGGGAGGCTGATTGTAAACACGACAGCCGGAAATGCTACCGTAAAATTGTATATGGACAATTACAGTGCCGGCACCTATCATGTAAAAGCGTATGCCGGAAATGCAACTAAGGAGATGACTGTAGTGAAAAAATAAGAAGTTTTGTGTGTGTATTTTTTTAAAGCCCCGGAGTGGTACGCCGGGGCTTTGTCTTTTAAAATAGCTTCGTCGCTAAAGAACGCGCCCGGTTAGTTTTTCTTTAGCAGCACCTTTTCCTGGGTGAACTGGTAAGCCGCGTCCAAAAAAGCCACCATGTCCTTCCAGTTGCTGTTGGGCAGGTAGGATTTAGTGTAGTATTTATATGCTTTTACTTTTAGGGTATTGCCTTCTACCGTTGCCGTGCTGACAAAGCCGCCTGCTGCATTCTCAACTTTTTTATTCAGCTTGTCCAGCCCTGTTACGGTATAGCCTTCCGGAATGGCCATGGATATTTCCTCTTCAAACGATCTTGGGAAGGACATATAGATATTGTTGGTCCTGTTCTGTTCCTTATCTTCCAGGTCAATCTGTTCGCCAATGAGCTTACCAATTTCAAACACATAATTGCCCCCTGCCTTTTTGATCAGGTTGTCTTTTATGGTAAAGGTTTCCTTAAAGGTAAAAGGCATCGCTTTGCCAAAACGTCCGGTATCGGTAATTTCAAGTGAATGGTCGTCAATGCCAAAACCGTACTCTGTTTCAACCGATTCCTCAAATTCTTTTTTCTGTTTTTCTTTCAGTTTTTCTTTCAGTGCATTAAACTCCTTGGTGTATTGCTCTTTTCTTTTTTTGTTTCTTACAAGCTCCAGCAATTGTTCGGTTCCGTATTTATTGTAATCTTCATATACATAGTCAAAAAAATACATCTTGTCACCCTGCTCATAATCCTTATTGTGCCCACAGAGTGATGATTCCCTGTTGATTTTCATCGATGTAAAATCAGGTGCCAGGGCTACATTCACCACTTCTTTAGTAAAGTTGTCCTTATAGGACGATGCGGGCAATTTTATTGTTTCAATGTCGGTAACTTTTTTGCCTTTCGATACTTTCAGTACGTAGGCATCGCTGTCTTCAATGGTAAAATTAACCTGGTCAGCATTGGTGTAGGGCGTAAAAAATTGCAGGTACACCGGTTCCTCAGCATTTACCCGCAGCATAACGCTCGCGTTGTTTTCAATAAGAAGGTCTTTAATGCTTCCGTTTACACGTGGGGTTGCCACAATGATGTCATAATCCAGTTTCTGGTCCTTCAGGAAAACCATAAAATGGTTGATGAATTCCTGCTCACTCCTCAGGAACACCGGATTTTTATAATAGGCATACACCTCATACGGGTTGATGATCTTGGTGTCGTCAGCAATGAAGGCCTCAATGTATCGGGTATAATAAGCATGGCGTGTCATGTAATATACTTCGCGTACCTTTTCGGCATTGCTCTTAAAGGTTTTCTTTTTAAGGAAATCCTTAATATCGCCTATGTCGCCATACGGCCTGAACTTCGTTTCATAGTAGTTTAGGATCTCTTCCTTAGAAACGGTTTGTTTGATGATGTCCTCTTTCGCAGGAAGGTAGGCGGTAGCCATCTCCTCAAACTTTCCCGAACGTGCAAAATACACCTGGAACTTATAGCAGGGCAGTTCTGCCAAAGGGTAAAACCAGCGTGGAAAATCATTCTTTGCAATATCCGTGGCTACCAGTTCATACCTGCGCTCGCCACTGTCTTCAGTCGGTATTTGCTTAAGTTCGGGCGCACCGTTATACGTATTGAAATTTACAAAAAAGTCATTTTCAGTCTTGAAAGTAAGCTTTAGGTTCATGATTGGGTAATCATCGCCCAAAGTTTGTTCCACCGGTTCAAATCCATACTGGAACTTACTCTTGAACGGTTCGGTAGAATGGTAGTAAAAGTCGATGATATCGCCCACTTCAAGGCTTGATATGGCTATTTTTTTTTCGTCATCTGCGGTAACGGCTTCCTCGTTTACGTTAATTTCCCTTTCGGTTCCGTCCGGCTTCACTACCTTAATGCCTACTACATTCGTTCCTTTTTTAAAACTCCATCCGTTTCCTTTTGACGACATGAACCGGTCTTTGAATGAGAATTCCGAAAACTCGGTTACAGCGGCCTGGTCCAACAGCTTGATCCTCTTGCGCACGGACGATATGTAAGTAACATTCTGCCCGAACTTATGGAAGTCGTAATTTTCATTCTTGTAAATTACCACCGCCGATTCGTTTTTCCACTTGTCTGGAATGGTATTGGAGTTTTTGTAAGCGTCGTTCTTGCCCCAAAAAAACTCTTTTATTTCGGCTTTGGCTTTATCCTGTGCATGAGCCATGCCCGTAATGCATACGAACAGCAGGGTTAGGATCCTTGTCTTCATTTATTGCTTGGTTAGTGTAATGGTTTCGCTGTAAAGGTTTTTGAGGCCGGCAATCGCAGCATTCCAATTGGTGAAATCTGCTTTTTTTATGGCGCCGTTCTTAATGATGAAGTGTTTTTTGTAAAGTATGGTATTGCCACTTTTTGTGTATGATACATTGATGGCATAGTCGTCAGTTGATACGGTCAGCGGTTCAGGAAGACGGGTTACGGTATACCCTGCAGGTATCTCGAGCGTAATATTTGATTCGTAATCCTTTTTAAAGCTGAACTCATAGTCGGTTTTACGCTCCTTAAAGTCGTAGCCGGCAAATTCCTCCAGGTAATCCAGGTCGATGTACATTTCGTTATCAAAAGAAGATACGCGGTTCCTGATTCCTGCATTGTATTCGATGGTAAGTGTCTTGTCGCGGTTCGTAAGGTCGGAGGTAACGATATTGGAGACAGAAAAGTTCTTGTCACCCCTGGAGATATAGTATTGCAGGGCGTTTTCCTTTTTGTCATTCTTGGTGTTGTTGTAGCCGTAAAGAAAATAGGCGCGGCTTTCGCCTTTCATGCTGCTGCTTATTTTTCCTGTAAGGGCTTCGTTGTCTATTTTAAAAGAGGCATTATATATTTCTTTATTGGCCGAGGCAGCGGCAACAGGTACTTTTTCGATGATAAACTTCTCTCCGTCTTCTATCATTACTTCCTTGCCCTGGATTCTTTCAGCATATTCGCCAAAGGAATTGTATTTCTCGGTACCGTCAAGGAAGTATTTCTTCCCGTCCTTAAACAGTGTGCAAATCATGTGGTTGTCTACTCCCAACGATGGTATAGTATAGTTGTAGGCTATCCTCTTAGTGCCTATCCAGGTAAGCCTTGCGTCATAGCCAGCCAGCTTCAGCATTTGGCGCGTAAGGTTTGCCATACCCTTGCAGTCACCATAACGCTTTTGGAACACATTCTGCGAAGCATCCGGGCGGAATCCGGCAAGGCCGTCCTCAAAGGCAATATAGCGGATGTTGTCCTGTACCCAGTAGTAAATATTCTTTATTTTTTCTTCATCTGTTTTGGCATTTGCAGTAAGCTCTTTAACCTTTTCCTTCATGGCCTCGGGCTTTTCGTCCATAGTATCTACCAGCGACTTATACCATTTATACAGGTCGCCAGTGGCACTGAAAAGCGTATTTTTTTTGCCTTCTGCAGTGTACGATCTCGCTATCACGAGTATATGCGGGTAAAGATAGCTGGGGCCGGGGCTGGAATCTTCTTTGGGAAAGCCATCCATGTTTTCCAGCGAAAAGGTATATACGGTTGCTTTACCTTTGGCTGCCGGTTTTTGGGATTTCCTGACGGCATAGCCCGCAAAGTTAAATTCTTTAAATTCTACCTCCAGCCAATCAGGCACCGTAATTACAAATTCCTTTTTAAGGGTTGGATAGGCATCGTGAAAGTACAGCGAGGTAAAATATTTTATGTCATTGTACTTTTTATTGAGTTCGTAGTTATAGGTGTAGCCCTGCACAGGAAAATCTACGTTCATGTATTTTACGCGGTAGTCGTTGTAAAACAGGTCGTCACTTTTGTAAAATTCGTCTTTTACCTCAAAATAGGCTGCTTTTTCATTTCGAAACTTCATGCTGAATTCCTGTATCTCTGATTCGCTGTCATAAAATTCGGCCTTCTGGATGTCAGCGCGGTGGCCAATGTTCATCAGCTTTTCTTTTACATTTTTAGTAACCGAAACACCTTCATTCTTTTTGGCCAACTCAAAGGTTATGGTCTCAGTAGCCTCTAAAATTGCTACGTCATCCTTGCCGTATTTTTCACGGAGCTTTTTTGCGGTGGCAATGTCTTCAGGGGTAGGGTCAATGTTCTTTTGGGCGTAAACGGTTTGCAGTGTAAGGGCAAACAGAAACAGGGTAAAGCGCTTCATTTTTGAGGTTGGTTTAATGCTGCAATATAGCTATTTGCCGAATAGTTAACAATTTGTTATGTGACTAGTCCTAAAATAGGTTGACTATTTTTTGATTATACAAATTTGATAAAAGTTCAGACATTTTCAAGTTGTCTGAACTTTTTCTTTTTAAAAGATATTAGTTTGACTTTATCCTGT
>NZ_JAPCHV010000033.1 GCF_026107645.2 Flavobacterium sp. MFBS3-15
AAGAATTTTTGCTGTGGTGAAACGTGAAACACCTTATGTAGATCTGATGAAATATGCTGCTTAAGAGCTAGTAAAAAATATGAAATTAAACTTGTTTAAGTCATAGAATACGCAAAGCAAACTAGTAAAGACTTTGTGTCCCTTTGCGTCTTCTTTGTGTGACTTTGCGGCATAACCATTACTTCCTAATTAAAACCACTTCTTCCGCCTGAAATAGATCACCATCACTATGGTTATCGCCACCATTATCCCCCACACCCAATAATAGCCATGCTCGCTTTTCAGTTCGGGAATGTTCTCGAAGTTCATGCCGTAGACACCAACGATGAAGGTGAGCGGCATAAAGATGACCGAGAATATAGTCAGCGTTTTCATGATCTGGTTCATGCGCTGGCTTTGCAGGGAAAAGTGGAAATTGGAAGCGCTGTCCAGCGAAGTCATGTCATACTCCACCTGGTCGAGCAGTTCAAGGCACTTTTGGTGCAGGCGTGCAAAATAGGTGTGCGTGTGTTTCCCAATGGTTTCTATCTCATCTTCATCCTTAGCGCTTTTCAGCTTGTATAAGGCATCGCGAAGCGGCGTGATGGCCCGTTTGATGTAATTGAGGTTATCGCGCATTTTTTCGATACCCGAAATGAAATCGGCCTTATAGCTTACCTTGCCTCCAACACTTAATGCCTCTACTTTATCCTCATAATTTTCGATGGTAATGAAAAAATTCTCCATGATGGCATCGAGCATCAGGTACAAGAGGTAATCGTTCTTTTTTTTGCGTACAATGCCCGTGCCGGTACGGATGCGCTCCCTGATATGTGCAAAATAATCACTTCTTTTTTCCTGGAACGACACGATCACCATATCTTTCAGCAGGAAGCTCACCTGCTCGGTCTTTACCGTGTTTTCTTCTTCCTCAGGCAATACCGACTTTATGCTGAAAAACAGCACATCGCCCAGTTCTTCAATGCGTGTTCGGCGGGAAGTATTAAGTATGTCGCCCACAATAAGGCTGTCCACATGGAAAAGGTCGCCTATCTGCTTGATAAGCTTTGTATCATGGAGGCCGTGCACGTTCAGCCATTTGATGTCATTGATCTGGCGTTCGTCCTTACACTCCTGCACTACCCTTTCAAGCGACACGTTTCGGTATTCCTCATACCCCTCTTGATTGAAGACGAACAGCTGCATCTCTACCGGGTCGGACTTGTATTCACCGGTGTATTCAAAGTAATCGGGCTGTACTTTACGCACATGCCGGTATTTTATTCGATCCACAATTGATTTCTTTTACCATAAATATAGGAGTTTTTTAAAATCCATTCTATTTTTACCAAAAGTTTAATGCATGGCACTACTAATTACGAATATCAAAGAACTACTTCAGGTTCGGGACAGCGGCATCACCAAAGTTTCGGGAAGCGAAATGGCCGAATTGCCATCACTACAAAACGCGTGGCTCTTACTGGAGGACAACCTCATTGAAGATTTCGGGACGATGGACAGCTGCCCGGAAATATACGGTGCGCAAATCGTTGATGCCACCGGAAAAACCGTTTTGCCTGCATGGTGCGACAGCCATACCCATATAGTATATGCCGGCAACCGCGAGCAGGAGTTTGTAGACCGCATCAACGGGCTGAGCTATGAGGAGATCGCCAACCGTGGCGGCGGGATATTGAACTCTGCCAAAAAGCTGAACGAAACCGATGAGGAGGAAATCTACAACCAGTCGCGCCAAAGGCTGGAAGAGGTGATGCGGCAGGGGACCGGGGCCGTAGAGATCAAATCGGGTTATGGGCTTACCGTGGAAGGAGAACTCAAAATGCTGCGGGTAGTAAAACGCCTTAAAGAAAATTACCCCGTTGCCATAAAAGCAACGTTTTTAGGCGCGCATGCCTTCCCAAAGGAATACAAGGAAAATCACAGTGGCTACATCGACCTCATAATCAATGAAATGCTGCCAAAGATTGCCGAGGAAAACCTTGCCGATTATATTGATGCCTTTTTGGAAACCGGGTATTTCTCGGTCGAAGAAACGGAGCGCATCATGGAAGCAGGTAAAAAATATGGCCTTCCCGCCAAGATACACGTAAACCAGTTTACCGCAATCGGTGGCATTGCGGCCTGCGTAAAGCAAAAGGCGCTGAGTGTTGACCATCTTGAAATAGTGACGGATGAAGATATTGAAGCGCTGAAAGGCAGCGATACCATGCCCGTTGCGCTTCCCACCTGCTCGTTCTTTATCAGCATACCCTATACGCCTGCACGGAAGATGCTCGAAGCAGGACTGCCATTGGCACTGGCAACCGACTTCAACCCCGGGACCACGCCATCGGGCAACATGAACCTCGTGGTGGCGACGGCCTGCATCAAGATGAAGATGACACCGGAGGAAGCCATCAATGCCGCGACCATTAACGGGGCCTATGCCATGGGGCTTAGCGAAACGCACGGCAGCATCACCAGGGGCAAGCGCGCCAACCTCATCATCACCAAGCCGCTTACCTCCTACTACCAGTTACCGTATGCTTTTGGGAGTAACCTGATCGATAGTGTGGTTATTGAAGGGACTGTAGTGTAGTATTCAGCCTGAAGTTCCATACCAGGATACATCTTCATGTCATTGCGGGCGGAAGAATGGAGCGTGGCAATCTTTCAGCATGACACATTGTACATGGAAAGATTGCTTTAGTTTACCCCGTGTTGGCGGGGTCGTACCTCCTCGGAATAATATTCAAACAAAAAAAGGGAACCGCAAGGTTCCCTTTTCTCATTTATGAAGTATGTCTTATTTCAGCGTAAATGTAGTGTTGGCTACCAGCTGCCCTTTGTCAAAGATGTTTACATGGTAAAGGCCTTTTGCAAAATCGCTGCCCGATACCAGTTCGTTAACCGTGATGGTTTTGTTTTCGAAAACCGCATTGGTAATAAAGCTGTAGGTAAGGTTGTACTCACCGAAAGTCTCAGTAGCCTTCTCACCTATCACATTATTTTTAGGGTCGATGATCTGCACGTAGTACATCCTGTTACCGGCAGGTGCAACCTCATTGGCAGCGATGGTAAACGTAATGCGTACTTTATCTACCCTGCTGGCCTTGTCGGTCTGAATCAGCTTACCGGAGCTCCTTTCCTTATAAGGCTGTGTATGTACGTTGATGATCTGGAGTTTTTGGGCTTTTTCAACCGTCTTGCTCAGGTTATCATTCTGGTTAACCAGTGTATCATTATACTTTTTAGACTCATCAAGCGCAGTCATGGTACTGTCGCGCTGTGTCGTAAGTTTAGAGTTCTCTTCTTTAAGCTTATTATTCTGAGCCATCAACTCATCATAATCCCTTTTTAACCTTCTGTAATCATTCTTGAATTTGTTCAAAGAAGCCACATCACCCTTCGATTTTTCTACCTGTGCCAAAAGGTCAACCACTTTGGCCCTTTCTGCTTCAAGCTCGCCCTTAAGCCCGGTATTTTCGGCAATGGCCGCATCATAGCTGGCAATCTTTTCCTTTAGTTCAGCCTCGAGTTCGGATTTTGTATTGATTTCCTTCTCCAGCGCTGTTTGTACCTCGTCCTTATCGGTACTCATTTTATACATAAATGTCAGGCTACCTACCAGCAAAATGGCTAAAACTACAATAATTGCTTTTAAACTTGAATTGCTTTTTTGATTCTCCATCTTTATAATATTTTTCCCAAATTTATATATATTTTAATTTACCGTCTCCTTTTTAACTCAAAATTAAGTGAAAATACTATTTTTGGAGGCAAGAAAAAACGTATGGAAAATATTATCCTCTTTACAGTCAGCGACCTGACCAAATATACTTCGCAGCGCAGTGGTGAAGTTAAATTCGGTGAGAGAATTCATACAGTACCTTCGGGTGCTGACATTTGGGAACATATCAGGGCCGATGAGGCCGAGTTTGTGCTGTTTGGCATCCCCGAAGACATAGGCGTCCGGGCCAACCACGGCAGGCCGGGAACCGCATCGGCATGGGAGTCGGCTGTCAGGAGCATTGTCAACCTCCAGCACAACAAATACCTGAAAGGGAATAAGATACTCATATTGGGCAAGGTTGATGTGGACCAGGCCATGCAGGAAGCCGCAGGCCTTGATGCCTCGGCCAAGGAAGACCGGAAAAGGCTGTCTGAGCTTGTGGAAAGCATCGACAAGATCGTTTCGCACATCGTGTGCAAAATAATCCTTGCAGGAAAAATCCCGATAATCATAGGCGGCGGCCATAACAATGCCTACGGCAATATCAAGGGGGCCGCACTGGCAAAGGGCAAACCGGTAAATGCCATCAACTTTGATGCGCATACCGACTTCAGGATGCTCGAGGGGAGGCACAGCGGCAATGGGTTTACCTATGCGTTTGAAGAAGGCTTCCTGAAGAATTACTTCATCTTCGGGATGCATGAGAATTATACCCCAAAAACCGTATTGGAAACCATAAAGGCCAATAGCGACAGGGTCAAGTTCAACACTTACGAACAGATTGCCATACGTGAGGAAAAAAGCTTTACCACCGAGATCTTGCACGCGCTTAACTTCATCGGGGATACCCCTTTTGGCGTGGAGATAGACCTCGACTCCCTGCCTGATGTAGCGAGCAGTGCCATGACACCCACCGGCTTCAGCGTCGAAAAAGCGCGGAAGTTCGTCCACTTTATGGGGGAGCAGGAAAACGCGGCCTACCTGCACCTTTGCGAGGGCGCTCCTGACCTGGGCAGTGACAAGAACAGCCACCTTACCGGCAAGCTTATTGCCTATCTGGTGTCCGATTTTATGAAAGCAAAGAGCGAGCAGTAATCAGGAATATTGTGATTTTTGCGGCTATAAGGACCTGTAAAACCTGTACTTCTGTGCCGCTCCTGATCGAATTCTAATTAATCCCCGTCATTTACTCAATAGCCTTTCCCTATCCGGAAGGGCTTTTTACATTTGCACCAGCAATAACGAACACTATGAAGAATTTTTTACTCCTTACGGCAATGACAGTAACATTTGCCATCAATGCACAATGCCCTACAGGCGAACTTAACTTTACCACGCAGGCACAGGTGGATAACTTTATCATCCAGTACCCAAACTGCACTGAGGTTGACGGCGACATCGGGATCTCCGGCAACAACATCACCAACCTTGAAGGCCTTTCCAACCTTGTTTCCATCAGTGGGGCATTGGAAATACGCAATACAGGCAACCTTGCCAGCCTTAACGGCCTGGAAAACCTCGTAAGCGTGGGTACCGACCTGATCATCCGCAGCAATGCAAGCCTGACCGATATTGAAGGGCTGTCATCGCTTACTACCGTAGGCGGCGAGTTTACCGTGCGCAGCTGTGCCGCGCTCCTCAGCCTGCATGGGATAGAAAACCTTGAATCTGTTGGGCTTGCCCTGATCATACGCGACTGCGGCCTGCTTACCAACCTCGATGCCCTGAGCGGTGTGACCTTTGTGGGTGAGACACTCGAGATTGTGGGCAATGCACTGCTGGTAAGCGTTTCCGGGCTTAGCAATGTGGCGACCATTGTAGGCGGCGAAGAAGGTGCCGTCGTAATCGAGGAAAACGAGATACTGGCCACGCTGGAAGGCTTTGGCAATGCAGATACCACAATTACAGGCGGGCTTTTCATCGGGCTGAACAACCTGCTGGCATTCTGTTCCGTACCGTCGATATGCAACTACCTGGACAATCCGCCGGCAGGCGCGTCGGTCGACATTGGCCTGAACATAACCGGCTGTAACTCGGTAGCCGAAGTGCAGGCAGCGTGTGGCGTGATGTCTGCGGAGTATTTCGATGCGGGCCGCATTGCCTTCCGTGTGCTGCAAAACCCTGTACAGGAAACCCTGGCAATACACAATGCCATAGCCGGCGAAGGCACCATTGAAGTATACGACGCCATGAGCAAGAAGGTACTTTCAGGGAAAATGAAGAACGGGCTGAACTACTATACGCTCAATGCGGGTCCGGGCATTTACTTTGTAAAAATGGAGTGCGATGGCAAAACCGATTTTGCAAAGATAGTGAAGCAATAAAACTTCAGGCAGGTCAATTAGCAGGGATTTCGCCCTGCTTTTCCGATTATAAGCCATAGTCAAATATAAATCGTATCTTTGGCGCTCCTTAGCGCACATAACTACAAGCGCTTGTACTACTTACAATGAAATTCGAAGATCTTAATTTACTTAAAAATATACAGCAGGCCCTTATTGACGAAGGGTACGAAGCACCAACCCCTATACAGCAGCAGGCCATTCCCATCATTCTTGAAGGCACCGACCTTGTAGGCTGTGCCCAGACGGGAACCGGGAAAACAGCGGCTTTTGCCATACCCATCCTTAACTCGCTGCACCGCATTGTGGGTTCGGCAAAAAAGGTGAAGCACATCCGCACACTGGTAATTACGCCAACGCGCGAACTGGCTTTGCAGATAGGCGAAAGCTTTGACACCTACGGAAAGTATACCAACATCCGCCAGCTGACCATATTCGGAGGCGTGAACCAAACCTCGCAAACCGACCAGCTGAAAAAAGGCGTTGACGTGCTGATCGCTACACCCGGAAGGCTGCTCGACCTGCACAAGCAGGGTTTCATCAACCTGGACCACCTGCATACGCTGGTGCTTGACGAAGCCGACCAGATGCTCGACATGGGCTTTATCCACGATGTAAAGAAAATTATCAAGCTTACGCCCGACAACAGGCAGACACTGCTGTTCTCGGCCACCATGCCGATAGCCATACGCGAACTGGCCGATACCTTCCTGACCGACCCGAAATATGTGTCGGTAACACCGGTTTCCTCTACAGCGGAAAGGGTAAAGCAACAAATTTACTTTGTAGACAAAGGTGACAAGCGCAAGCTGTTGTACCACCTGATACGCAACGAAAACCTTTCGAACGTATTGGTATTCACCCGTACCAAGCACGGCGCCGACAACGTGGTAAAAGCCCTGAAGAAGAATGGTGTGCACGCCGAAGCCATCCATGGCGACAAATCGCAGAATGCCAGGGTACGCGTACTGGAAGGCTTTAAGAATAAAGAAGTATCTGTACTGGTAGCGACCGACATCGCGGCGCGCGGCATCGACATCGAGAGCCTGCCGTATGTGATCAACTTCGACCTGCCGAACATCCCTGAAACCTACGTGCACCGCATAGGCCGTACAGGCCGTGCAGGCAACGAAGGATTGGCCATATCGTTCTGCGCCAAAGACGAGCAGCCTTACCTGAAGGATATTGAAAAACTCATCCGCCTGAAGATAAAAGTGATCGAGGGGCACCCTTACCCTTACGGATCGGGGGAAGAAGCTTCGGATAAACCGGCAGAGGAAAAGAAACCCGACTTCCGCCACAAGAAGAAGACCAACACGCCTTCCCGCAAATCGGAAGCCTCAAAAAAGAATAAAAAACGCTGGTACTAACCGGCGTTTTTTGGTTTTTGTATGTAGCAGGTACAGGTAACAAACCGTGGTTAATAATTCACATTTTGCATTCACAAAATAAATCCTAATTTTACCGTTCTATAGTAAAAGCCTGAAAAAGCAATGAAAAAGCTCACCCTACTGTTTTGCCTTTTAACTTTCGGCATCGGCCATGCCCAACTCAACCCGGATCCCGTGAAAGCCACCACCCAGGCCGAATGGGATGCCCTTGACAAGGAATTCATCAAGTTGGTGGAAGCCCTCCAAAAGGAAGATAAAGCCGCATTCCTGGCGCTAAGCTGTAAGGAAGTGGACTGTGTGGACTGTGTGGGTGCTGTAGAAGCCTCTAAAGGTGCTGTATTTGTACCGGCTGAATTTTTCTTTGTGGTGATCTCCCAAAAATTTACCGAATCGCCCGTATATAAAGCCATGGCTGCCAAAGGCTATTCCTTCAGCTCGGTGATCGTGGAAAATTTCAGGCCAAAGGTAGTCCCCAAAGACTACCCGAAAGACCTGAAGATCTATGAAGTTTGGGTAGAGACCTACAAGCCGGGCGAGTTGTCCAAAAACCACCAGGGTACCAGCCACAGCTTCCGTTTCATCAAAATCAACGGGAAGTACAGGTTTTACGGAATGACATCCATACCATAGCCCATGCGTGCTTTCCGGCAGTACTACCTTACCCTCTTACTGTTCAACGGGTGCTTTACGGCGGCATCGGGGGTGTTCGGCAATTTCATGCTGCTCCCGCCCATCTTCTGTACGGCAGGATTCGCGTTCAGCCTCTTTGCCTTCAATACTTTTTTCAGCAGGCAGTATTACTTTTACAACAACATCGGCTTTACCCGCCAAAAGCTGGCCGTCATGGCATTTGCCGTCAATCTCGTCCCGGCAGCCATCATTTTTGCCATTAGCCTGATCTTTATATAAAAATGAATACACTCTCCGTAAGCGCCCTCAGTAAGTCCTTTGGCAGGAAAACCCTTCTTGACAACGTAGATTTTCAGTGCAGTACCGGAGAGATACTTGGCATCTTCGGGCGCAACGGCTGTGGAAAGTCGACAATGCTGAAGCTGCTTTTCGGCACCCTGAAAGCCGATTCGGCGGCGTTGTCCATTAACGGCCGGCCGATAACACCGGGCGAAGTCATTCCGCAAGGGCATATCGGCTACCTCCCGCAGGACCCGTTCCTGCCCAAAAACCTGAAGGTGCGCGACATCATACCGCTTTACTACAGTGGCGACGGTCAGGACAGGATTTTTTATTCCCCGCGCATTGAAAAAATGGCCAGCACCCGCGCCGGCAACCTCTCGATGGGCGAACTGCGCTATTTTGAGCTGCTGCTCGTGGGTCACCTCCCCCACCCGTTCCTGATGCTCGACGAGCCTTTCTCGATGGTCGAGCCACTGTACAAAGACCTGATAAAAGAACTTTTGATACAACTGAAAACAAAAAAAGGCATAATCATTACCGATCATTACTATAATGACGTATTTTCGGTAACTGACCGGAACCTGATGCTGAAAGACGGACAGCTCTTTGCCGTAAATGGCAAAAAAGACCTTGCCGCGCATGGGTACCTGCCTTCTGAAACCGAATAACCATGAAACACTACTTCCTCCTCCTTATGCTTGCAACCCTGGCAACAACTGCCCAAACCTCCTACAAGGTAATGACCTACAACATCCGCCTGGATATTGCCAGCGATGGCGACAACCGCTGGGACAACCGCAAAGCGCTTTTGGCTACGCAGGTAAAATTCCACGACCCCGACTTTTTGGGCGTGCAGGAGGCATTGCCGCAGCAGATGCAATACCTCGACAGTACGCTGGCCGATTATAAGCCTATTGGTGTGGGCCGCGATGACGGGAAGGATAAAGGCGAATACTCCGCCATTTTTTATAAGGACAAAAAGTTTAAGATGCTGCAGCAGTCGACTTTCTGGCTTTCAGAAACATCCGGCGTGCCGTCCAAAGGCTGGGATGCCGCCTACAACAGGGTGTGCACCTACGGGCTTTTTGAGAACCGCGATACCAAACAAAAGATATTTGTGTTCAACACGCATTTCGACCATGTGGGCACTGTGGCGCGGGTGGAAAGTGTAAAACTCATCCTTCAAAAGATTAAGGAGCTCAACAAGGACAACCTGCCGTTTGTAGTGATGGGTGACTTTAACCTCGAACCGGAAACGGATGCCGTAAGCGAAATGAAGAAGGAACTGCTCGACACCCACGATGCCGCAAAGCTCACCTTTGGCCCAACGGGGACTTTCAATGCCTTTGAATTCCACAAGCCGGTAACGAAGCGCATCGATTATATCTTTATCCCGAAAACGGGCCTGGAGACTAAAAAATATGCCATCCTCAGCGATTCCAAAGACTGCCGCTACCCCAGCGACCATTTGCCGGTGTTTGTGGAGCTGGTTGTGAAGAGGTAAAATTATTTTTGCCACGAATTATACGAATTATACGAATTTCCACAATTGATGTTGAAAAGCCTGACTTTGATCGGCACAATCATTTTTTTAGTTGTGATAGATCTCAAATTATTATACTATAATTCCGAATAAAGAGTTTTACTTTATAGCAATTTGTTGATTATGAGATTTTCATTAGTTATCATTGTGCTTATTCTTATAAGTTGCAACAAGCAAAAAGAAGCGGATGCCGTTCCCGAAAAGCCGAAAGTGTTTACTGTCGCACCAGACATTTTACAAGCTTTCCCTGATGGGCAAAGAAGTTTCGCCAGTAGTGCCGATTATTATTCCGACAAGAATTTTATCATTGATGAAACAGGACGGATATTCTTTTACGGACGTAGGAAATACCCCCGATTAGTATGCGGTGAAGATGTAGCAGACGGATCTGTGCCCATACCCGAATTCATTAACCTCCATCCCTCCGAAATTATTGAAATCCCACAAAATTCAATTGAGGATTTTATAAAACTTAATACTACTAAAAAGGAGTTTGAGTGGAATTTTCCTGTCATAGCATCAGCACGAGATACCTTTTCGTCAGTACCTTTAGAAAAATTGCTAACCCAAACCTATAAGCATAAAAAAGCGGGGCATATTATCAGGCGCATGACGGAAGAGGAAAAATTGGTGATGCGTTATAAAAAGAGTGGTGAACGTTATGATCCTGACAGGATAGAGTGGGACACTACGAAAACTGTATTTCCGGCAGAAGATTAGATCATGAGAAAGCTAGTTATATTGATTTTAATTATGGCAATCGGCTGCCGGAATAAGGAGGATATGCTGGTAGCGAGGGATTACCAGAAGTTTTATGAGCAAAACCAAAAGCATGAAATTATTGGTAATGATACGATACCGCCACCGCCCTTGCCGGGGTCATTCTACTATTCGGGGATTAATTTTATAATTGTCTCGTCCTGAAAAAAGTTGACTAATAAATGTCAATATTATGAAAAAGCAGGATTCTAAGGGGACAGGTTTATCCCCGAGTATTAGGTACAGTGAAGCCTTTAAACGAGCTGTTG
>NZ_JAPCHV010000034.1 GCF_026107645.2 Flavobacterium sp. MFBS3-15
TAAGATAGTTAGCAGAGTATTCTCTGTAATCAATAGACAGTCACCCTTTATAAATACATATAAATTCGCAGGATAATTTTTTACTGATTTTAATTGTTTTATATCATAGAATGCGGAGCATGAATTTCCATTTTCAAAACTTGGCAGGATTATAAATATTCATTTTACAACAAAAAAAGGACTGCCACTTGGACAGCCCTTCCAAAAAAAACAACCCCGATAGATTAAAATTTCATTCCCACACCAAAGCCGAACAGCCATGGGTTGATGTCTACCTCAGCAGGTATGCTCAGGCCATCCGCAAGGTTGGAGGCATCTACGGTAACATCGGTTTTCAGGAATATTTTCTTCACGTCGACATTGACGAAAAATTTATCGTTGATGGCATAGTCAAGCCCCGCCTGCAGCGCAAACCCGAAAGCATTGTCATACTCCACATCCTTTATGGTATTGCCTTCGTCCACGCCATAGAAAATGGTGTAGTTGATACCCGCCCCGGCATAAGGCCTGAAATCGCTGTCGGGCATGAAGTGGTATTGGAGTGTAAGGGTAGGAGGGAGAAGGTACACGCTGCCCAGGTCCACATCGGTGTGTGTTGGGCCGCCAATGGCCGAGATGTCCGACCCCGTTGTGTGCACATCGTGTTTGCTGGTACCGAGTATAAGCTCGGCGGCTATGTTTTTGGTAAAAAAGTAGGTGAAGTCCAACTCAGGAATAAAAGTAGAGGATATGCTGGCGTCACCGCCAATGATGCCAATGCTCGCCGACTCGTCCGGGGTTACCGCTACGCCGCGCAAGCGCACCTGCCAGCGCTTAAATTCGTTGCTGTTTTCCTCCTGGGCATTCGCGAAGCCTGTACACAATAGTGACAGTGATAATGCGATAAAAGCTAATTTTTTCATGGTGTATCTTGTATTGATTAACACCTCAAAAGTAGGGGAGGGTAAAGGGCTGCAACATGATGGTGGTCATTCGGCAGAAGTTTTTTTTAAGGAAAAAGAGATGGGGGTCATTGTGCGTGTTTATTGTTTTATTTGTTTATTTGGATAAGAATAAATTCATCAAATAAATGTAAGTAAATGGGTTTCTTAAATAATATATTTGGAAAGAAAGAGGTGCTGATCAGAAGCTATACAGACTTTTGGGACTGGTTTCAGAAAAATGAAAGAACATTTTTTAAAGTAGTTAAAAACGGAGAAGATATTGAGAAGGCCTTTTTCGATAAACTTTCCCCTAAGCTTTCAAAGTTGAAGGAAGGTTATTTTTACCTAACCGGCATGTGCGATGACAATACGGTGGAGCTTGTATTTACGGCAGATGGCAATACTAAAAACATTGTATTTGTTGAAGAATTAGTAGAACAGGCTCCCGAAATAAAAGGGTGGAAATTTACCGCTCTAAAACCCGCGCTGGCTATCGAAAATATCGGAATAGAGATGGGCGGATATAAATTTGACAGTGACAACTTATCATTTTATTCGAATGACGACCCTGACTATCCTGATGAGATTGATATTTCGATAGCCCATAATGACCTGACGGAAGAAAACCGGCAGGAACTTGCAATGGGGATTTATATTTTCCTGGATAATTATTTAGGAGAGCTTAATTTCGTGAATGATGTTGACAGCCTAACAATAATTGGCCTGGACGAAGCCAAAAAAGAACTTGTCCCTATTGCTAAATTCAAAGATTTTCTTAACTGGAGGCAGAAAGAGTTTGTGGAAAAATATGAGGGAGTTAGCTATGAAAATGATTGTGATGAGCATTCAATTTTAGAAGCGGAATTGGGAAATGGAAATTATTTGATCGCAGCCATCAATACCCAGCTTCTTGGTTGGGAAAGTAAAGCATCTCATCCATGGATAGGAATTGTAACAATTAACTACGATGGTAGCAGAAATAATGGCATGCCCAATAATGAGGACTATGAAAAGATGGATCAAATTGAGCAAGATATTTTACGGCAGCTATCCGCCAAAGATGGGTATATAAATGTAGGGAGGCAGACCGCTGATAACGAACGCAAAATTTATTTTGCCTGTAAAGATTTTCGTAAACCGTCAAAAGTTTTTTTCGATACTGTTAAGGGAAATAGAGGAAGTTTTGAAATTGAATACGATATTTTTAAAGATAAATACTGGCAAACATTTGAAAGATTTAGGCCGAATTTATAATATGATATGTTTGTATAAGAGCATATTGTTTGCAAAGCATTTTGGAATATGGAAATATTTGTGAATTCATGAGAACAGATCATATGAACGAAAGAATAGCTGAAATCGTTAAACGTTTCGGGGATTCGTGGGCAGATACTGAAAAGTTTTATGACGCTTTTACAGCCGAGGGGCATTGGGGCAAGGTACAGCCAATAATCAAATTTATATCGGATTTAAAACAAAAAGGCTATGACAAGTATTTTCGGTTAGGCACTTCGGTTGATATGCTGATTATTTCGCGTTCGGTTGAGCATGGTCTCAGGAATGATCAAAAACACATAAAAATCTACGCCTATCAGGATTATCTTGATGTAACATTCCGTGAGGGCGATAAAGTTTACAGGCACTATGAGGTAAATGACTTATCAGATGAAAGAGTCTTAAAGCTTTTGGAAACTCTAATGGATACTATGGTTGATTAGCCTGCTCCAAAAAGTCTCCTGACTTTACACAGCGTATTTTGAGATTTTCGACTCCACTGCGTTTCGCTAAAAATGACACGGGCATTTCGTAGCAATAACAAAAACACCGCAGGTTTTCACCCACGGCATTTCCTAAAAAACCTAAACCTAACCTAAAATTTTTATTGCTGTATGGCCTCAAGGCCTTTTTTGTAAAAGTCGCGGCTCATGTCGTCTGTCGCAGTTTCCAGTAGTTCTTCGAGAGCCATTGTGTGTGCTTTCTTCAGCGCATCGGCGGCTGGTACGGCCACATCGGGCTTAACGCCAACGCCTTCCCAATTGGTTTTGGTAATGGGGTTTATGGCGCGCCCGTCGGGAATGAAGGCAAAGAACCCGTTGCCCAGGTCGGCCATGTCGCCGGGGTTGGCACCGCCTCCTGTGGTTTCGCCTACCAGTGTGGCGCGTTTTTGCGTTTGCAGGTCGTAGGCCAGTTCCTCCCCGCCTGAGAATGTCCTGCCCGAGATCAGCACGTATACCGGCTTGCCGATGTATTTTTTGCCGTGAACGGGAATCGTCCAGTATTCGGTGGTTTCATTGCCTTTGCGATAGTACAGGTCGTTGATGTGCACCGGTTCATCGCCAAAGAAATAGCTGGCCACGTAGCGTACCAGGTCGGGTTCGCCGCCACCGTTGTCGCGCAGGTCGATGATGAGCGCCTCGGTATTGGCAAGGTACATCATGGCACCGGTTACGGTTTCGCCTACTTTATCCACAGGGCCGAAGCCGTCGATCTTCAGGTAGCCCACATTGCCTTCCAGTATGTCGAGCTTTGGCAAGCCGAAGTTCTGCCGGCCCATGTGGCGCAGGAATCTCGCTTCGCGTTCCTTTTCCACGGCTTCGTCCTTTGGGCCGTCTTTTGGCTTTTGGTTAGGATTGTACCATACGCTCAGGTGCTTGTCTTTTATAATATCCCGGTACTGCTCTGTAAGCAACCTGGTAAATTCCCCAGGGTCGGTTATTGTGTTGTAAACACCTTTCTTTTGGTATTCCTTAATTTTTAGTGCAGCGGCCTTGGCTGTTTCGGGGAAAATGTACTTGTCGTCCATTTGTGTTAACAACGAAGCGATGACCGCATTTTTAGTGGCTTTGTCCAACGGCTTGGACTGGTTTTCCTGCGCACTCATCTTTTGCGCAACAAATACTGTTGCCATGGCTACCAGTGTCGCCAGGAAGAATTGTTTTTTCATGATTGTCCGTTTTTTGATTGATGATTGATGATTGATGATGATTGGTGATTGATGATGATTGAACTATGTTACATTCTCAGCGATTTTTGAAAGGGTTTCCTGCAGCATTTTTATTTCGTCATGTGTTATGCCCTTCAGTGCGGTGTTCCTGTTGGCAATGATGTGGGGCTGCATTTTTTTGAGCACTTCATTTCCCATATCTGTCAGGGTAATTTTAAAGCGCCTCCTGTCTTCTGAGTGGAATTCCCTGATCAGGTAGCCTTTCTGAACCAGTAACTCTATAATGCGTGTTATCGAGGCTACGTCTTTAAACACCGTTGCTGCAATTTGCTGCTGTGGGGCGTTGCTGTCCTGTTCCAAAGCTTTTAGTACCAGCCATTGGTCGATGGTTAGGTTAAAGCCGGCATCTTTCAATTGTTTCTGGGCAAACTGCCTGTAACTTTTTATAGCCTTGTCTATGGTGTAGAACACGATGCTGTTTAAATTCTCCATTGTAAATATTTGATGCAAATATATTTGATATATCAATATAAAACAAACGAAACTGTATTTTTTTTTAATTCGTTAGCTATAAACAAAAAAATCCGGCACTGTGGCCGGATATGTATTTACTGCGATAGTGGTCATTATTTCTTTTTCATTACAATTTCCATGGCTTTGAATTGCTTTTCCCCCGATCCGGAAAACATTTCCATCTTACGGGTTTTATCATCTACTATAGTATATAATTCCCTGCACATTTCAGCCTTGCCGGTCACAGGATCTACCATTTCGCCATTGAATTCGATTGATTTTCCGTCTTCTGCCATTACGCCCTTCATAACCATCATGCCCGTTCCCATATTGTCTATCCAGGTGGAGACATATTGCTTGATAGCATTGTCATATGCAACGGTGCTTCGCCCTTCAAACTGCATTCCCATCATCTCGCCCGTATAGTTCGTTTCCTGGTAGCGCCCGCCAAGAATCATTTTTGATACGGAAGTCGACATGGCCTTTTCGGGCTGTGCATTGGCATCGTGCCAAAAGGTCATCTCATTGGACCATGTGCCATTTTCAGCTGCCAGCATTTTGTGGGCATCGCCGGGAGTCATGTAAGCTTCCCAGGCTTTCATTTCTGCAACAGAATCCCTGGGTGCTTCAGGAGCTTCTTCTGTTTTTGCAACAGAGTCGGTCGATGTTGTCGTTGTCTCAGTTTCAGTAGTCGTTTTTTCTTCTTTTTTGCATGAGGTAAAGCACATGGCAAGTAACGCCATCGAAAGCAATAATTTTTTCATAATTGTTTGATTTATAGTTTGTGTAGTAAATTTATGAAAAAAAATATTGTGAAAAATTTAATAATTTGAAATAAAAAATGGGGCTGTCTCAAAAGTGAGGCAGCTCTAATTTTTTAAACAAATAAGGGAGCCCTCGGGCTCCCTATATTCTGCAAGTTTGTTAACTTGCGGTGTGTATAATAAATCAAAAGTAATCTT
>NZ_JAPCHV010000035.1 GCF_026107645.2 Flavobacterium sp. MFBS3-15
GTTAGTGAGAAAATAAAGAATGATACGTTCATAGACATATTGGATTGACAGCATAAGAGAGAGTAAGAAACTCTTAGCGATTATTGAAAAAGACCTGAATAAAGATCGTAAAAATATAAAAACATACGATGAAGAGTTTGATCCTGGCTCAGGATGAACGCTAGCGGCAGGCCTAACACATGCAAGTCGAGGGGTAGAAGTCTTCGGACTTTGAGACCGGCGCACGGGTGCGTAACGCGTATGCAATCTGCCTTACACTAAGGGATAGCCCAGAGAAATTTGGATTAATACCTTATAGTATATTGATGTGGCCTCACATTATTATTAAAGATTTATCGGTGTAAGATGAGCATGCGTCCCATTAGCTAGTTGGTATGGTAACGGCATACCAAGGCTATGATGGGTAGGGGTCCTGAGAGGGAGATCCCCCACACTGGTACTGAGACACGGACCAGACTCCTACGGGAGGCAGCAGTGAGGAATATTGGTCAATGGGCGCAAGCCTGAACCAGCCATGCCGCGTGCAGGATGAAGCATCTATGGTGTGTAAACTGCTTTTGTACGGGAAGAAACACCTCTACGTGTAGAGGCTTGACGGTACCGTAAGAATAAGGATCGGCTAACTCCGTGCCAGCAGCCGCGGTAATACGGAGGATCCAAGCGTTATCCGGAATCATTGGGTTTAAAGGGTCCGTAGGCGGTTTTGTAAGTCAGTGGTGAAATCCGGCAGCTCAACTGTCGAACTGCCATTGATACTGCAGGACTTGAATTATTGTGAAGTAACTAGAATATGTAGTGTAGCGGTGAAATGCTTAGATATTACATGGAATACCCATTGCGAAGGCAGGTTACTAACAATGGATTGACGCTGATGGACGAAAGCGTGGGGAGCGAACAGGATTAGATACCCTGGTAGTCCACGCCGTAAACGATGGATACTAGCTGTTCGGAAGCAATTCTGAGTGGCTAAGCGAAAGTGATAAGTATCCCACCTGGGGAGTACGGGCGCAAGCCTGAAACTCAAAGGAATTGACGGGGGCCCGCACAAGCGGTGGAGCATGTGGTTTAATTCGATGATACGCGAGGAACCTTACCAGGGCTTAAATGTAGTGGGACAGGCTTGGAAACAGGCCCTTCTTCGGACTCATTACAAGGTGCTGCATGGTTGTCGTCAGCTCGTGCCGTGAGGTGTCAGGTTAAGTCCTATAACGAGCGCAACCCCTGTTGTTAGTTGCCAGCGAGTGATGTCGGGAACTCTAACAAGACTGCCGGTGCAAACCGTGAGGAAGGTGGGGATGACGTCAAATCATCACGGCCCTTACGTCCTGGGCTACACACGTGCTACAATGGCCGGTACAGAGAGCAGCCACTGGGCGACCAGGAGCGAATCTATAAAGCCGGTCACAGTTCGGATCGGAGTCTGCAACCCGACTCCGTGAAGCTGGAATCGCTAGTAATCGGATATCAGCCATGATCCGGTGAATACGTTCCCGGGCCTTGTACACACCGCCCGTCAAGCCATGGAAGCTGGGGGTACCTGAAGTCGGTGACCGCAAGGAGCTGCCTAGGGTAAAACTGGTAACTGGGGCTAAGTCGTAACAAGGTAGCCGTACCGGAAGGTGCGGCTGGAACACCTCCTTTCTAGAGACACGGTCTCAGGTCCAAAGATGATAAGTAAAGATTACTTACTCTCGCTGTTAGTTCAAAAAATACAAGAAGAAGAGAGCTGAAAAGGTTTAAAGTTTCAGGTTTAAGGTTTCAAGTTGCCATGCAGCATGGAAATCTGAAATCTGAAATCTACAATCTGAAATAACAAAGTCTCGTAGCTCAGCTGGTTAGAGTACTACACTGATAATGTAGGGGTCGGCAGTTCGAGTCTGCCCGGGACTACAAAAAAGTTCAAAGTTTAAAGTTGGAAAGTTCAAAGTTAAGCTGCGACGCAAAAAAGCGCTTCATCTTGAAAAAAGGAAATTCTGGAAGTTATGGGTAATGGATTATCATAATTCATAATTCGTCATTCGTAATTCAAAAGGAATGGGGGATTAGCTCAGCTGGCTAGAGCGCCTGCCTTGCACGCAGGAGGTCATCGGTTCGACTCCGATATTCTCCACGAATCGTGTTGATTCGTTGATGCGGTAATTTGGTAATTTGTTTAAAGCGAATAACCAAATAACCAAATCCACAGATAAACTGCGATAAAAGTTCATTGACATATTGAGATAAAATTCAAAAAGTAGAAAAATATAGAAAGCACAGTAAGCTGTTATAAAGTTCGAAAGTTGAAAGTTTAAAAGTTGCAAGACTTTATGACATTATAACTTAGGACATTACAACAGATAAAGTACAATAAGCAAAATAAGGGCGTATGGGGGATGCCTGTGGCTCTCAGAGGCGAAGAAGGACGTGATAAGCTGCGAAAAGCTACGGGGATTGGCACACACGAGGTGATCCGTAGATATCCGAATGGGGCAACCCACTACATTGAAGATGTAGTACCCGATAGGGGGCAAACCCGCTGAACTGAAACATCTAAGTAGGCGGAGGAGAAGAAAACAAAAGTGATTCCGTAAGTAGTGGCGAGCGAACGCGGATTAGCCCAAACCGTTGTTGTTACGGCAATAACGGGGTTGTAGGACCACGATATTTCATGCATAAAGAACTGGAACCATCTGGAAAGTTGGGCGATACAGGGTGATAGCCCCGTACAGGTAATGAGTGTAATGGATAGTGGTATCCTGAGTAGGGCGGGGCACGTGAAACCCTGTCTGAATCTGGCGGGACCATCCGCTAAGGCTAAATACTCCTGAGAGACCGATAGTGAACCAGTACCGTGAGGGAAAGGTGAAAAGAACCGTGAATAACGGAGTGAAATAGATCCTGAAACCATACGCCTACAAGCGGTCGGAGCAGACAAGTTCTGTGACGGCGTGCCTTTTGCATAATGAGCCTACGAGTTACCGTTGCTGGCAAGGATAAGTACTTAAGGTATGGATCCGTAGCGAAAGCGAGTCTGAATAGGGCGCTTTAGTCAGTAATGGTAGACGCGAAACCGTGTGATCTACCCATGGGCAGGATGAAGCTGTGGTAACACACAGTGGAGGTCCGAACCGGTTGACGTTGAAAAGTCTTCGGATGACCTGTGGGTAGGGGTGAAAGGCCAATCAAACTCGGAAATAGCTCGTACTCCCCGAAATGCATTTAGGTGCAGCGCTGGCTTAGTTTATTAGAGGTAGAGCTACTGATTGGATGCGGGGGCTTCACCGCCTACCAATTCCTGACAAACTCCGAATGCTAATAAATGTTTACCAGCAGTGAGGGCATGGGTGCTAAGGTCCATGTCCGAGAGGGAAAGAACCCAGACCATCAGCTAAGGTCCCCAAATGTATGCTAAGTTGAAAAAACGAGGTTTGTCTGCCCAGACAGCTAGGATGTTGGCTTGGAAGCAGCCATTCATTTAAAGAGTGCGTAACAGCTCACTAGTCGAGCGGACGAGCATGGATAATAATCGGGCATAAGTATACTACCGAAGCTATGGACAGAATATTCTGTGGTAGGGGAGCATTCTATGGGCGTTGAAGGTGATATGTGAGTATTGCTGGAGCGTATAGAAAAGAAAATGTAGGCATAAGTAACGATAATGCGGGCGAGAAACCCGCACACCGAAAGACTAAGGTTTCCTCAGCTATGCTAATCAGCTGAGGGTTAGTCGGGACCTAAGGCGAACCCGAAAGGGACAGTCGATGGCCAACGGGTTAATATTCCCGTACTTCTTATAATTGTGATGGGGCGACGGAGTGATGAAAGCACCGCGAACTGACGGAATAGTTCGTTAAAGTACCTAGCTATAGACTTTGTAGTTAAATGCGCAGAGTTTGGTGAAATACGATAGTACTCAGAGCCTTCGGGCAAAGAGATAGTGTGCCTAAGGGCTTCCAAGAAAAACCTCTAAACTTAGATTATAAGAACCCGTACCGTAAACCGACACAGGTAGTCGAGGAGAGAATCCTAAGGTGCTCGAGAGATTCATGGCTAAGGAATTAGGCAAAATAGACCTGTAACTTCGGGAGAAAGGTCGCCAGCAGCAATGCTGGCCGCAGTGAAAAGGTCCAGGCGACTGTTTATCAAAAACACAGGGCTCTGCAAAATCGTAAGATGAAGTATAGGGCCTGACACCTGCCCGGTGCCGGAAGGTTAAGAGGAGATGTTATGGGTAACCAGAAGCATTGAATTGAAGCCCCGGTAAACGGCGGCCGTAACTATAACGGTCCTAAGGTAGCGAAATTCCTTGTCGGGTAAGTTCCGACCTGCACGAATGGTGTAACGATCTGGACACTGTCTCAGCCATGAGCTCGGTGAAATTGTAGTATCGGTGAAGATGCCGATTACCCGCAGTGGGACGAAAAGACCCTGTGCACCTTTACTATAGCTTAGTATTGACCTTGGATAAGTGATGTGTAGGATAGGTGGGAGACTGTGAAATGGGTTCGCCAGGACTTGTGGAGTCATTGTTGAAATACCACCCTTTGCTTATCTGAGGCCTAACCCCGCTTTGTGGGGGACATTGCTTGGTGGGTAGTTTGACTGGGGTGGTCGCCTCCAAAAGAGTAACGGAGGCTTCTAAAGGTTCCCTCAGCACGCTTGGTAACCGTGCGTAGAGTGCAATGGCATAAGGGAGCTTGACTGAGAGACATACAGGTCGATCAGGTACGAAAGTAGAGCATAGTGATCCGGTGGTTCCGCATGGAAGGGCCATCGCTCAAAGGATAAAAGGTACGCCGGGGATAACAGGCTGATCTCCCCCAAGAGCTCATATCGACGGGGGGGTTTGGCACCTCGATGTCGGCTCGTCACATCCTGGGGCTGGAGAAGGTCCCAAGGGTTGGGCTGTTCGCCCATTAAAGTGGCACGCGAGCTGGGTTCAGAACGTCGTGAGACAGTTCGGTCTCTATCTACTGTGGGCGTTAGAAATTTGAGTGGATCTGATTCTAGTACGAGAGGACCGAGTCGGACTGACCTCTAGTGTATCTGTTGTCCCGCCAGGGGCACCGCAGAGTAGCTACGTCGGGAAGGGATAAGCGCTGAAAGCATATAAGCGCGAAACCCACCACAAGATGAGATTTCTTTTAAGGGTCGTGGAAGATGACCACGTTGATAGGCTATAGATGTAAAGGCAGTAATGTCATAGTCGAGTAGTACTAATAACCCGTAAGCTTATGTACAAACCTCCTTCCCCGCCACGGCGGGGGAGGAAGGAACTTTCTAAATCAAATAC
>NZ_JAPCHV010000036.1 GCF_026107645.2 Flavobacterium sp. MFBS3-15
TTTAAAACGTATAACCTTTTATGGGCTAAAAAGGAGACTTTAAAATGTCAAAATCAGCATGCAAAGAAAAGTAAACTTAATTAAAATGAAAAAGGGGCTATCCTTTTGAGACAGCCCCAGTACTCGGAGGTGGGATACTTACCCTAAACAATTATGCTTTGCAGGAATGAGTGAAGCTTCTCCCCTTTCCTTTGGAGAGGGGCCGGGGGTGAGGTTAATTTATAAACCCAAATTTTGCCGCCACAAAACAAATGCCTACTTTAGGAGTATGAATTTCCTCGCACACATATACCTATCCGGCGATAACGAACTTTTAAAGATTGGCAACTTCATTGCCGACGGCATCCACGGCAAACCGGATAATTTCCCGCCCGACGTGCAAAAAGGCATCATCCTGCACCGACACATCGATACGTATACCGATGCACACCCGATATTCAGGCAGGGGACCAAACGGCTGCATGCTGCCTACCATCATTATGCAGGGGTGATCATGGACATATATTATGACCATTTCCTGGCGAAAAACTGGAAGGAATACAGCAATATACCTTTGGGCGATTTTGTAAATGCATTTTACCAATCGCTGCAGGATAACTATGAGTTACTGACCGATCGTGCCAAGGGAATGATGCCTCATATGATTAAGCACGACTGGCTGGGCAGTTATGCGACTGTAGAGGGAATAAGCAACATACTAAAGCAAATGGACCACCGTACAAAATACCGTTCAGGCATGGGAAATTCACATAAAGAATTACTTGAGTTTTACAATCATTATGAACTGGAATTCAATGAGTTTTTTACTGATATTATCAAATCTGTAAAAGAGAAAATGGCAGTTATGTAAGAGGTGTACCGGAAATTAGAAACTATGATAAATATCCTCTAATCCTTCCGCAAATGCAGCGTATCCATGAGCCCGCACTACAATCAAAAAATATATAGTTTTGAATTTCATTACAGAACTTACCGCATCATATTCCCAAAACGCATCACCCGAAAAAGCCGGGCCGATGGAAAAATACATGAAAAACAATTTTGTGTATCATGGGCTTAAAACTGAGCTGCGAAGATCACTCCAAAAGGCAGCTTTGGAAAAGCATAAAGATGAGGTAAAGAACAACGCCAGGGAAATCGCTTTAGCGCTTTACGGCAAAAAAGAGCGCGAATTCCACTACAGCGCCATCGAGATATTGATGATTGAGCTGAAAAAGAAATTCGTGAAGCAAGATATCGATTTGATCGAAAAGATATTGGTAACGCATCCGTGGTGGGATAGCGTGGATACGATCTCAAAATACCTGCTTGGCGGCTACCTTGAGCAATTCCCCGAAGAAAAGTATGAAGTCATTGAACGCTTTTCGGCATCGGAGAATATGTGGCTGAACCGGGCAGCGATCATTTTCCAACTGGGTTATAAAAAAGCAACGAATGAATCTCTGCTCTTCAGCGAATGCGAAAAGCACTGCCAGTCAAAGGAATTTTTCATCCAAAAAGCTATTGGCTGGGCATTGCGCGAATATGCGAAAACTAATCCGGAAGCTGTGAAAAACTTCGTCGCATCGGCAAGCCTGAAGCCTTTGAGCAGCCGCGAAGCTTTAAAAAATCTATAAAGGGGCTGAATTTTTTTATAAATGAAGTAACTTAGCATTTTTAATCAAAATCCTAATTTTACTACATGCCCAAACGCGTCTTTTCAAAGATACGGTTATTTGTACGGCACCAGCTGCGCCGCCTTGAATCATTGCTTTTTTTACTGAAAGGCCTTCTTTCCGAGCGGCACTTCATTTACCTTTCCTGTATATTAGTAGCGATTTCTACTTCGTTTGCCGTTATCGTGCTCAAAGCTTTTGCCCACAATGTATTCCTTTTGGCAAACTATGTCAACGGCTACCTCAAATTACCCTACATCAACAGTATCCTGCCCATTGTGGGGATAGTGCTTACTGTGCTTGTCATAAAAAAAGTACTGGATAATAAGATTGAAAAAGGCAGTTCGCGAATACTTTATGCCGTTGCCAAAAAAGGCGGTATCATGCCGCGGGCGCAAATGTACGCGCAGATCATCACAAGTTCATTAACAGTTGGTCTTGGAGGTTCGGCAGGTCTTGAATCACCGATTACCATTACCGGTGCGGCTTTCGGATCGAATTTTGCCCAAAAGTACAAACTCTCCCAAAAGGACCGGATATTGCTGCTGGCGTGCGGTGTGGCCGCCGGTATCGGTGCTGCTTTCAACGCGCCCATTGCAGGAGTGCTTTTTGCTATCGAGGTGGTATTGACAGATGTTACCATTACCGCATTTATCCCTATAATCATCTCTGCAGCTACAGGTGCGCTTATCTCGACCATCGTATTGAATGAAGAGGTATTGCTTTCCTTTAAGCAGCAACAATTTTTTGATTATCATAACATTCCGTATTATATTCTTTTGGGGATATTGGCAGGCTTCGTGTCGTTGTACCATGCCCGTACATTCCAAAAGATCGAGGGCCACTTTGCACGGCTGAAAATCTCAGGCTATAGAAAGGCGCTGTATGGTGCAATACCATTGGCTTTGCTCATTTTCCTCTTTCCTACCCTTTTCGGCGAAGGATATGAAAGCATAAAGGCCTTGTCTAATTCCAATACATCAGTACTGCTGGATAACACACTTCTTGAAAAGTTTAAGGATAATGGGTGGGTGGTACTGCTTTTCGTAGGAATCACCATGCTTCTGAAAGCCTACGCTACCGGATTAACCTTATCCAGCGGGGGAAATGGTGGAAACTTTGCACCCTCGCTTTTTGTAGGCTCCTACCTGGGTTTTTTTGTGGCGAAATTTGTAACACTCACAGGCCTTGATAAGGATTTGCCTGTGGGCAACTTTACCATTGTGGGCATGGCAGGCATACTGAGCGGGTTATTCCACGCTCCATTGACAGCCATATTCCTTATCGGGGAGATTACAGGCGGCTACAACCTTATGGTACCATTGATGATCGTATCGTCCATCAGCTTTGCCGTCTCCAAACAATTTGAAAAGCATTCGATGGATGTGAAACACCTGGCGGCTAAAGGGCAGGTTTTTACTACCGACAAGGATAAAAATATCCTTTCGGGCATCGACATACTTGCTGTGATTGATACCGAACTTCAAATCCTGAAACCGACCCAAAGGACAGAAGACCTTATAGGGCTGCTGTCTACGACACATCAGTCGGTTTTTGCAGTAACCGATGAAAAAAACAGGTTGCAAGGGGTGGTTGACTTCAATAAGAACCGGCATATTGTTTTCAATAACTTCCAGATTAAATACACCACCCTTACGGATATGATGGTATTGCCAAAAGAAATCGTATCGCTTGAAGATTCTATGGAAATGATCATGGATAAGTTTGAAGCGACACATTCCGACTACCTGCCTGTGCTTAAAGACAACAAGTATTACGGCTTCATTTCGAAAGCCAAGGTACTGGAGGCGTATCGTGACAAGCTGAAGGAAATGATTATAGAGTAATCCTCAAAAAAATTAGACAGTTACTATATCCTAATGGTTTCCTATAAATGCAAACAGCCCCGCAATCGCGGGGCTGTTTTATATTATGTCTCGTCCTGAAAAAAGTTGACTAATAAATGTCAATATTATGAAAAAGCAGGATTCTAAGGGGACAGGTTTATCCCCGAGTATTAGGTACAGTGAAGCCTTTAAACGAGCTGTTGT
>NZ_JAPCHV010000037.1 GCF_026107645.2 Flavobacterium sp. MFBS3-15
CAGCCCGAAGGGCTGCCAGTAATCGTGGTAACCGTCGCCGTTAGGTGTAAAGAAGTTCGGGTAATCGATCGGGCTCACCCCTTCAAGGTCCAGTATCAGCTCAAGGTCGTCACAAGGGTCGGCCGTAGCGATGTCCCTCACATGGACGATATGGCCAACCTGGCCCGGCTCCACAGGGTAAGCCGATACATTTTCGAACACGTTGGAGTTCTGCCACGGGCCGTTGTCCAGGCTGTACTGGTACTCGCCATAACCCTGCACCAGCACGGTGATCACCTGGTTCTCGCCAAACGGGTTGCCTACCACATAGCCAAAGTTGATCGGGCTGGCAGGGCCGCTCCTCTCGATCACGACAGGGGCAACAGGGTCAGACACGCACCCGGTAGCGCTGGTAGCGATCACGGTATAGCTGCCTGCCACGGTCACTGTAAGCGTAGGGCCGGTTTCTCCCGGCATCACGTTGCCATCCTGGTACCATACAAAGGTATGGGTGGCATCCAGGCCGGAATCAATGGTAGCATTGCGCACATTGTCGTTGGTCACAAAGTCGATACATACCGTAGTATGGTCGGCAGTAAGCACCGGTTCAGGGATGCGCTCCACAAACAGCTCCAGGGTAGTGATGTCGTTGCACCCGCTTACGGTCGACTCGTTAGTCACCCTCACCCAGATCATCTGGTAATCCGGAGCGCTCTGGTAGGCTGTAGGGTTCGGTATGGCATTCACGCCATCCTCAGCATCGGCCAGGCTGGTGTAGTAGGCCACGCTGTAAGTCGCCGGGTTCTGTGTGCCCAGCACTTCCGGCTCTACTACGGTAAGGTCGAAGGTAAACTCGCCATCGTTGTCCCCGTCATAGTCACATTCAAAGAACGTGGTGGTGATAGGGTTGGCTATGGCGGCTTCCTCTACCAGTAGTGTCAGCGGCGCGGTAATCTCACAGCCGGTATCGTTATTTACAACATGTACAAGGATGTTCTGCACGTTTGGCGAACTTGTGTTGGTATAGATGTACGGCATGGCTATATCGAGTGCCTGGTCGCCGGCGTTCCTGTAAAAGGTCACGGTATAATCATCCGGGTTTACGCCCTCGCCCAGTATCTCATCCATGTGGGTATTGAAGTCGAAGGTGGCAATGCCATCGGTATTCGGCTCGCATATCGCATACGGCTCTATCACACCTGCTTCTCCAAGCTCAGGAAGCATGTTCACGATCACCTCAAAGCTCACGATCTGGTAGCAAACCGGGTGGCTGGCGTTGCCGGTGTTGGCCTCGGCCCTTACCCAAATGGTTGTGCTGGCCGTGTTGTAGGCCGTGAAGTTGATTATCTGGTTCACCCTGTCCTCAGCATCTTCAAGGCTGGTGTAGTAGGTAAGCACCATGGTAGCATCGCCGTTTCGTATGTCGGCAGCCGCATCACCCAGGTTGAATACCTCCATGCCGTCCGGCGAGTTGTTGTCGTCGCATTTCACCAGCGGGTCCGGAGTGGTGTCCGGCTGTGGCAGCGGCAGCACCTGTATGGTCAGGGTGGTGTAGCTCACGCACCCCCTTAGGGTGGTCACTTTAACAAACAGCGTTTGCGGGTTGTTCAGCGGCGGGCCAAGGTTTTCGTAGGCCGTCGGGTCCGGTATGGCTACCGCGGCAGGGTCAAGGCGTGGGTCGGTTTCATAGTAAGTAACCGTCATGCCCTGGCCGATACCGAATGGCCCGAGTATCTCTTCATCTTTAACCGTAAGGTCAAATTCTGTAATTGCATCATTTCCATTAGGTGTCAGGCTCTCGTTGCACAATACCAGCGGTGCCGGCTGGGTAAGCAGCAGCGGCTGGTCAAGCAGCAATTGGAACGAGGTCACGCTGAAACATTCGGTATCAGGGTCTTCCACCCTTACCCAGATGAACTGCTGGTGCGTGCCATTATAATTGGCAGGGTTCACGATCCTTGGCATGCCCAGGTTAGCGCTTTGCAGGCTGGTATGGTAGGTTATCGCCACTACCCTTGGGGCAAGCGCAGCGTTGATTTCGGCATCCTGAACGGTCAGGTCAAAGATGGCCTGGTTGTTCTGCCCGTTGTTGTCGCGGTCGTCACACTGCCTGATGTCCTCAAGGTCTTCAGGGGCCTGTGGCGCCTCTTCCACACGCAGGGTGATCATGTACGGCTCCTGCCTTACGCATCCTGAAACCGTATTCCTTACCCTAACGTAAAGGATTTGTATGAACGGATCCACATTGTGGTAGTTCGAAAGGTCTTCGGTTATCGGGTTGTTGCCGTCTACGGCATCCTGCCAGGTATAGTGGAAGGTCACCTCAAGGTTTGGACCGTCGTTCTCCATGTCTTCTATAAGCGCCTGCAGGTCGAACACCCCAAAGCCCGATCCGTTGGTGTCGCACACGGTAAGCTCGTCCTCGGTGGGCATTACCAGTACCGGTACCGGCTCTACCCTCACATCAAGGAGCACGATCCTGAAGCAGCCGGTCTCCTCTACGGTTACCCGCACAAAGATGGCTTCCACGGCCGAGGCGTTAAAGTACGATTCAGG
>NZ_JAPCHV010000038.1 GCF_026107645.2 Flavobacterium sp. MFBS3-15
AACTTCAAGCTGAAGCCATCATTCATGGTAAAATCGGCCTTTGGGGTAGACCCTTCGATAGACGGGTCCCTGAATGCCCTTTTCTTCAACAAGTTCGAGATCGGCGCTACCTACAGGCTGGATGACTCCTTTGGCGGTATGGTGAACTATGCCATCACCCCGAACCTGAGGATCGGCTATGCCTACGACCACATCGTATCGGACCTGAAGGTGACCACTCCTGCCTCGCACGAGGTCATGCTGCTGTTCGATGTGAACTTCCCGAAAAAAGTATCACGTTCACCACGTTATTTCTAACCTAAAGCGACATAATAAGATAAGACATGAAGAATTTATACATTACCCTTAGTTTTATGCTCGCCTGTATGGCAGTAACGGCGCAGAACAAAGATACGGAGGAGGCCGACAAGCTCTACGCACGCTTTGAGTATGTGGAAGCGGCGGAAGCCTACCAGAAGATAGACAAGAAAGACCCGTACATTTACGGCCAGATAGCCGACAGTTATTACAATGTATTCAACAGCAAGGAGGCCGTGAAATGGTATGCCAAGGCTACCGAGACCAGCCAGGATGCCGAAGTATACTGGCGCTATGCGCAAATGCTCAAGGCCCAGGGGCAGTATGAGCAGGCCAACGCGCAGATGCAGAAATTTGCCTCGATGGCCCCTAACGACCAAAGGGCAGTGGAGTTCAAAAAAGACCCGAACTACCTTCCGAAGCTGCGCAACCAGGCCAAACTGTTTGATGAAAAAGCATTGGACATCAATGACAAGAAATACGGTTCATTCGGTGCAGTGCTGCACGATGACAACACCCTGTACTTTACCAGCGCCAGGAACACCTCCCGCAGGACCTACGGCTGGAATGAGGAACCATTCCTTGACCTGTACACATCTACTTACAATGCCAACGGCACCTACAGCGAGCCGGCACCCCTGCCGGAGATCAACTCCAAGTACCATGACGGCCCGGCGGTAGTAACTGCCGATGGCAACACTATGTACTTCTCGAGCGAGAGCTTCAAGGAGCGCAAGGAATACCAGAGGGATGTGGAGAACAACCTTAAGGTAGGTCAGGTATGGCTTTTCAGGGCAAAGAAGAAAGACGGCAAGTGGGGTGATATCGAAGCCCTTCCGTTCAATGACAAGAAATGGTCGACAGGCAACCCGTCGATCAGCAAGGACGGCAAGACTCTGTACTTCTCCTCCGACAGGGAAGGCACACTGGGTGGCAACGACATCTGGAAAGTGGACGTGAACGGCGACAGCTATGGCGAGCCGCAAAACCTTGGCCCTAAAGTGAACACGGCAGGAAGGGAAAGCTTCCCTTTCATCACCGATGACAACCTGCTTTACTTCTCTTCTGACGGAAGGAAAGGCTTTGGGTCGCTTGACATCTTCAGGATCGACCTTAAGAAGAATGAGGACGCCATCAACATCGGTGCGCCGGTGAATGGCGAGAAGGATGACTTTGCCTTCACCTTCAACAATACTAAGAACATTGGCTACTTCTCCTCAAACCGCGACGGCTTTGACAAGATTTACAGCGCTACGCCGCTGTGCGCCGTAGAGGCCATCGTACAGGTAAGGGACAAGAAGACATTGCAGCCGCTACCGGGTGCAAGGGTAGCGATACTTGATGACAAGAACAACGTGATCGAGACCAGGACAGCCGACAGCCAGGGCATGGTAACCTACAATGTAGACTGTGACCGCAACTACGGCCTTCAGGGCAGCATGGAGAAATACAGCAATGGTACCTCTAA
>NZ_JAPCHV010000039.1 GCF_026107645.2 Flavobacterium sp. MFBS3-15
TGACTAGTCCTAAAATAGGTTGACTATTTTTTGATTATACAAATTTGATAAAAGTTCAGACATTTTCAAGTTGTCTGAACTTTTTCTTTTTAAAAGATATTAGTTTGACTTTATCCTGTTGATGCATCTGATTAGGCGTTAACATTGAACAGCTCAGATGAGGCCTTAAGTTATTGTATATTTTAATGCTCTGACTGGTTAATTTCTTCGCCTGGATCATATCTTCAAGTTTGTCAGAGAGCCCAAACTCATCTTTTAATATTCCATTAACCCTTTCAGCAATTGCATTTTCATAGGGGTCTCCATTTTCTGTCATACTAATGGCAATATTGTTTTGTTTTAAATAATCAGTATACAGCTTACTGCAATATTGCAGCCCTCTGTCAGAATGATGTATAAGTTTAGATGTTTTATATTTACGTTTATCCAATGCCATTTTTAGGGCTTTAAGAGTAGAAGTGGCCTCCATGTTATTACAGAGTTCATATCCCATGATCTGTTTGGAGTAAGCATCTGTAATGAGGTGGAGATAAACGTTACCATCAAGTGTATCAATGTAGGTTATATCAGCCACCCATAACTGTTCCGGTCGTTCCAAATGTATCCCCTTGATTAAATTCGGGTATTTTCTGAGCCAGTGTTTTGAGTTGGTTGTAACTGTATACTTACGTTTTCTGTTAACCAACAATCCTTCATGCCTTAAAACTGAGAACAGTTTATCTCTTCCAATATGAATACTGCCTTCCGCTTTAAGTAAATAGTAAAGCTTACGTGTGCCCAGACGCGGCATCTGCCTGCGTAAAACAAGAACCGATTCCCTTGTATCCAAATTCTTAGAATCAGATATTTTCTTATAAGTTTGATGCTTGTAATATGCCTGTTTACTAAAGCCAAACAACCCACAAAACATACTTACTCTTCTTGGGTAGGTTTTGGCAAGCTCGTCAATTGTTTGGCTACGTCTTTTTTTAAGATGCTAATACCTTCTTCTTTTTCAGCTATAGAAATTAATTTCTCATACGCCAAAACCTTTAGTCGGGCTTCTTCTAATTGCTTTTCTAAATCTTTAATACGCTGCTTTTGTGGATCTTTCATAGGGCGACCATTATTGCCTGTTGGATAAACTAATTTACCATATTTACGGCACCAATCCAAAACCCTTGACTTACCACCTATACCATATTTGGCTTTTATCTGAGCTTTGTTTAGGATACCCCGCTCATAGTCCCTGACAACAGCTCGTTTAAAGGCTTCACTGTACCTAATACTCGGGGATAAACCTGTCCCCTTAGAATCCTGCTTTTTCATAATATTGACATTTATTAGTCAACTTTTTTCAGGACGAGACA
>NZ_JAPCHV010000040.1 GCF_026107645.2 Flavobacterium sp. MFBS3-15
CCTTTAGATTTGAAAGATTAAATTACCTCTTGATGATGATGTTTAAAAGAGGGGGTCCGGGGGAGACTGATAACTTAATAAGATTGTTCATATTTTTAAATAAAAAAAGAATGAGGTGAACTTAACAAAGTTGTAGAGCTGTATCTCTAATTTGCGTATTAGTCCTCATTCTTTTATAACCGGTTACAAGGACCAAATAGAATTCTAATAGTAATTATTACTAAAGGTTTTAGTCAACGTAGCCATTAAATCTATTCAAAAGTATGAAAATTTTAGAAACAGCCGGCATCGATGTCAGCAAAAAAGTAATTGATGTTTATTTGTACAAGAAAGGCATTTATTGTCAGTTTGAGAACGATTTAAAAGGTTTTAAAGAAATGGGTAATTGGTTGAAAAGAAATTTAATTGCCATTGACGAATTATTAGTCGCTTTGGAACACACCGGCCTTTATTCATACAACTTGTCAAATTACCTGGCCGAACAAGACTTTAATTATGTGGTTTTACCGGCTTTGGAAATAAAGCGCTCCACCGGTATTGCCAGAGGCAAGGCAGATAAGGTTGATGCCAAAAGAATCGCTCTTTATGCTTATGAGAAAAGGGAGCGTATAGCGTTGGGTAAAAGGAGCCCTAAAAATATCATAAAACTAAAACGCTTATTATCCTTGCGGGAACGAATAGTGAAGCAAAGGGCGGGTTATAAAGCCAGTATTAAAGAACAATTGGAAATGCTTCCTAAAAAAGAAGCAGAAGTGCTTGTTAAATGTCAAATGAAAATTATAAAAAGCTTTGACAAAGAGGTTGATTATCTGGAAAACGAGATAGAAAAGATCATTGAATCGGATGAGAAAATTAAAACTCAATACAAACTGATCACTACCATAAAAGGTGTTGGGGCACAGACTGCCCTCTATATGATAGTGGTTACCGAAGGATTTGAAAAATTCGACAACTGGCGCAAGTTTGCATCCTATTGCGGAACAGCACCTTTCCCAAATACATCAGGATCAAGTATCAGGGGACGCACTAAAGTAAGCAGCCTTGCCAATAAAAAGATCAAAAGCTTACTAGACCTGTGCGCTAAATCTTCCATACAGTTCAATGAAGAAATGAAGAGGTACTATACAGAAAGAGTATCAAGACAAAAAAACAAAATGTCAACAATAAATATCATCAGGAACAAAATCTTAGCAAGAATTTTTGCTGTGGTGAAACGTGAAACACCTTATGTAGATCTGATGAAATATGCTGCTTAAGAGCTAGTAAAAAATATGAAATTAAACTTGTTTAAGTCATAGAATACGCAAAG
>NZ_JAPCHV010000041.1 GCF_026107645.2 Flavobacterium sp. MFBS3-15
AGGTTGTGGGCGATAGCAAGCAATGCTGTTTCCACTTCAGCCTTGGCTTTGCCGCGCAGGTTATACCTGCGGAAGCCTTTATTGTTTTTTATCTGTGCAAAGACTGTTTCTACATCGTGGCATCTTCGCTTGCGGAGTTCTTTTCCCCTGTCAGTTGTAAGCAGGTTATACGCTTTTGTTCGTAAATGCGCCACTTCAGGGTTGGATAGCGAAGTGCTGGGAATACCTGTTTTAGTGTCTTTGTCGAAGTAATTATATTTTACATAGGCTTGAATGCCTTCATTTTCAAGCAAAGTATAATTCTCTTGTGAGCCATAGCCTGCATCTGCCACAAGTTCTTCAGGAAGTTTTTGGTATAGTTCTTTAAAAGTCTTTATGTGTTCGGGCAGTGTCCTGGTATCATTCGGGTTAGGATGTAAGGAGTAATGTACGATAAACTGGTTGTGGGTGCTTATCTGTAGGTTATATCCGGGCTTAAGCTGGCCGTTTTTCATATGGTCTTCCTTCATGCGCATGAAGGTAGCATCGGTATCGGTCTTGCAAAAACTATTGCGGTTGCCCATTATCTCTTGTTGCTCAGCATACTTCTCAAGGTTCGCCGGCCAGTTCTTACGGGCATAGTTAAGTTTCTGACGTACTTTAGGACATATCTTTTTGTTTTTGAGGGCAGTATCTATCTTCTCAATAGTCTTTTCAACAGCTTTTTTATCAATAGCTTTAAATGTAACTTCTGACTTATCTTTAGATTCAGCAACAGCAACTTCCTGCGTATAGTTCCATAAGTCCTGCAGCTGCTCTTCAATACGCCTTTTATTGCGCTCTATGGATCTGCCCCATACAAAGGTATAGCGGTTGGCATTGGCCTCTATCTTAGTGCCATCGGTAAAAACAGTTTTAAGGCTCACATGCCCCTGTGATTCTAAAAGTAATACAACCTGGGTAAAAATATTCTGTATCTCATCTTTAAGTCGCTCGCTCCTAAAGCGGTTTATCGTGTTGTGGTCGGGGCGGCTCATACCACTTAACCACATAAAATGGATATTCTGCTTTAAGGCCTCTTCCAGCCTCCTGCTGGAAAAGATATTGCATAAATAACCATAAACCAACACTTTTAATAGCATTCGGGGATGGTAGCTGGAAGTGCCTCCGGGCTTGTAGTTTTTGATTAGACATTGCAGGTCAAGACCGTCAATCACATCGGAGACGGTTCTTACAGGATGGTTCTCTTCTATCAGCTCCTCTAAACTTGGAGGAAGTAGAAAATTTTGCTTGGGATTGTAATCTTTAAAGA
>NZ_JAPCHV010000042.1 GCF_026107645.2 Flavobacterium sp. MFBS3-15
GCTCCGCATTCTATGATATAAAACAATTAAAATCAGTAAAAAATTATCCTGCGAATTTATATGTATTTATAAAGGGTGACTGTCTATTGATTACAGAGAATACTCTGCTAACTATCTTACATCTTACATTGTTTTGTACAAGCATTTTTGGTTTTCCCTGCTCTCTTTTTTTAATATAATATTCTTTCATTTGAGGATCGTGCTGAATGGCTGATATTACTCCCATTTGCAGCAATGATTTCATTTTTTTATCAGCCATGTCGTTAACCTTTGCCCGTCCTTTTATGCTTGATCCCGAACTATATTCGAATGGGGCAATACCAGAATAACACGCCAGTTTTCTCCAATTGTCAAAAGCTTTAAACCCTTTTGTGGCAATTATTAAATATAGAGCTGTTTGAGGGCCAACCCCAGGAACACTTTGGATAAGTTTATATTGCTTTTTAAGCTCTTCCTGGCTCATAATTATTTCTTTGATTTTGTTTTCAACAGAATCTTTTGCTTTGTTTAATTCTCGTATTGTCTTTGTGTTGATTGCTTCAATAGCGGCATAAACTTCTTTTGGTATAAAACCATTATTTTCTTTGGTTGACCTAAATATGTGCAATGCTTTCATAACCTTTTCACGCTCGGAGAATAACAATTTCAATTGTTGTATCTCCTTATCAGCCATTGAGGAAAGCTTAAGTTTATCTAAGTTCCTAAGACTATAGTAAGCGATATCTTTAGAGTCGGCCTTATCACTCTTGCCTCTTGATATACCTTTGGACCTCTTGATTTCAATAGCAGGAACTATCCAATAATCAAGTTTGTTTTCGGATAGAAAACAGCTCAAAGGGCAAGTATAGATGCCAGTGTTTTCACAACAAAACAATACATCTGAAAGCTTGATGTCCATATCTCTTAATTTCGAAACAATCAATTTTATACCCGCTTGGGTATTCCCTACCACAAAATGACTTGCAGTTTTAGGAGATGTAACATCCATAACAGACACATCTAATTTCAATTT
>NZ_JAPCHV010000043.1 GCF_026107645.2 Flavobacterium sp. MFBS3-15
AAACGTATAACCTTTTATGGGCTAAAAAGGAGACTTTAAAATGTCAAAATCAGCATGCAAAGAAAAGTAAACTTAATTAAAATGAAAAAGGGGCTATCCTTTTGAGACAGCCCCTTTATGCTTTTTACAAGCTGGTTAATTACTCGTGATGGTCTTCGTGATTTTCGGGAGCTTTATAATCGCTTCTTATTTCAGGATGGCTAATTACTCCACCGCTTGTTGCGGTAATATTTCCGTACCAAAAAAGTCCGCCCGCAATCAGGAGTGTGCCGATAGCGACTAAATTCGAAAATTTCTTATGCTTGTAGCTTGCCCAAAGTCCAAACAGCGAGATAAGGCCTATGGCATGTGAAAAAAGCGCAAAAATTTCGGCAGCTTCTTCATGTTCATGGATAAGGTGATGATCGGCACCGGCATGTTCCATAATTTCTTCAGCTCCCTCTCCGCTGGAAAAAGCTATAAATGTACTTATCGCGCCAAGCATGAATACAAAATAAGCAGTACGTTTTACATGCTCCGATTCGAAAAAGAAACTGCCTAACATAATAATAGCGGCAACTCCCGGTACAATAATAGGTAAATGGTTTACGGCAAGGTGAAAATGTGCATCATTCATATTGGTTTATTTTTGTTGTCGAATTTAAGTATTTTATAAGTTTCCACTGCATCAATAATGATATTTTTATACTTATAGGAGATCGCAATTGCATCAGGTGTTGTTACTCTCCTAATATGTAACAGAAATATCATTGTTAAAATGCAATAATGATAAATCAGAGCGATTGGCGGCTAAGGAAAATTATTATGATAAAAAACTTCCATTTCCAAAGTTCACCTTATCAGGGTGTTAAGAAAAAGTAAACAAAAAAGATAAAAAAAGGGTTTATAAAAGTTTGGAAAAGCGGAAAAGGTTACTACTTTTGCACCCGCAATAACGGCAATGTTCATAGGCAAATTGACACCGCAACAAGCCTTTTAAAAAGAGGATTTTTACTATTATGTAGT